>NZ_KZ984443.1:0-68810 GCF_003569915.1 Comamonas testosteroni
CTGCACATCCGAGCTTCAATCCTCAATCAATTTACCGCTCTGGGCACGCCCCAGACAGTCGCTGCTGCGTAAATCTATTTGGGATTGGGGATGCCTTGGCCTATGGCCGATTTATGCAACAAAGCCGACTAGAGGCTGAAAATATCTGATTTTTGGCGTTCAATATCTGGACTCGTCGTCTTGGGAGACTGAAGCCCTGACGTCATGGGCAGCGCAGGCTTGCGTCGTACACTTGCCGCCATGATTCGCTGGTTGATCGTCATTTTTCTGGCCCTGCTGCTCATCAACGGCCTGCACAGCTGGCTGCAGCGCATCGGGCTGGGTCGTCTGCCGGGTGATTTCCGCTTCAAACTCTTCGGGCGGGAGTTCTTTTTGCCCATAGCCAGCACCGTGATGCTGAGCCTGATTGCCGCGCTGATTGCGCGCTTTGTGAAGCTGTAGTGAAGCGGTAAGCCCTGCAAACCAGGGCTTGAATTTGCGCCCGCTGGCTGCAAATATGGCGGTGAAACAGGCCCCAGCACAATGACGACGCGCCTGTACTGCTACAGAAAGTCCGATCATGTCCGAAACCCTGCACTACGTCTGCCCCCACTGCCACACCACCAACCGTATTGCGCGTGAGCAGCTCTCCAACCACCCGGACTGCGGCAACTGCCACCAGCCTCTGGTGACCGGCGAGCCCGTGGCGCTGGATGCCGACAGCTTTGCCAAGCACACGGGCCGCAGCCAGTTGCCCGTGGTGGTGGACTTCTGGGCCCCCTGGTGTGGCCCCTGCCGCATGATGGCCCCCGGTTTTGCCCAGGCGGCGCAGCAACTGGCAGGGCAGGCACAGCTGGCCAAGCTCGACACCGAGGCTTATCCACAGGTCTCCGCGCCGTTTGGCATTCGCAGCATTCCGACCATGGTGGTCTTCAAGGAAGGCAAGGAGCTGGCGCGTATTTCCGGCGCATTGCCTGCAGGCGAAATCGTGCGCTGGGTGCAGTCGGTGATCTGACTCCCCCTGAGCGCCGCCACGGCTTTCCTTCGTTTGGCGTCTCTAGTAGGAGTCGTGTCTGTTTATGCGCCGTGGGTATGGGCTAGCCAGTCTGCTACCGCTTGCTCGCGCGCCTTGCTCACCGCATCGCCAATCGCCTTGCCTTTGAGCCCGCGCTGGGCGGCAGCCTGGGCGACTGGGGCGGTTTCCACGGCCAGCGCGGCTTGCAGTGCGCCGCTCAGGCGCTGGCGCTGGGGGTAGGCGACTTCTTCAAAGCCCAGGCGACCACGGGCATCGCATTCGCAGGCCAGCAGGGCTTCTTCAAAGCGCTCGGGCTTGCGGATGGCGTCGCAGCGCTCCAGCAGGCGCAGCAGGGCTGCGGGGTTGAGTTCGCCGCTGCGGTGGATATTGCCGTGCTCGCGCGCCACGACTTCGGCCAGTTCCTTGCAGTCATTGGGCACGCGCCAGCGGTCGCAGACCTGCAGCAGCAGTCTGGCGCTGCGCTGTTCGTGGCCGATATGGCGGGGCAGCACGTCGGCGGGCGTCGTGCCCTTGCCAAAGTCATGGCACAGGCAGGCAAAGCGCACGGCCAGCGGGGTTTGCAGCCGGGCGGACATATCCAGCACCATCATGGCGTGCACGCCGGTATCGACTTCGGGGTGGTATTCGGCACGCTGGGGCACGCCCCAGAGCCTGTCCAGCTCGGGCAGCAGCCGCTGCAGCGCCCCGCAGTCGCGCAGCAGATTGAACATGCGCGAGGGCTGGGCTTCCATCAGCCCGCGGCTGATTTCCTGCCAGACGCGCTCGGGCACCAGGGCATCAACCTCGCCCGCGTCCACCATCTCGCGCATGAGCTGCAGGGTTTCGGGGGCGACGGTGAAATCGGTAAAGCGGGCCGCAAAACGGGCCAGACGCAGAATGCGCACCGGGTCTTCGCGGAAGGCGTCGGTGACATGGCGCAGCACCTTGTTGTGCAGGTCTTTTTGGCCGTGATAAGGGTCAAATAGCTCGCTAGTCTTGGTCCAATCTGCGGGGCCTGCTATTGCATTGATAGTAAGGTCGCGCCGCGCCAGATCTTCCTCCAGCGTCACATCCGCTGCCGTGTGCACCACAAAGCCGCGATAGCCCACGCCGTTCTTGCGCTCGGTGCGGGCCAGCGCGTATTCCTCATGGGTCCGAGGGTGCAGAAACACCGGAAAGTCGCGCCCCACGGGCACAAAGCCGCGCGCCGTCATCTGCTCGGGCGTGGCACCGACCACGACCCAGTCGGTGTCATTGACGGGCAGGCCCAGCAACTGATCGCGCACAGCGCCGCCTACCTTGTAGACCTTGAATTCACTCATGCTGCAATGGTAGTGGCTGCGAAAGGCTTAGCGATGCTGTCGATAAGGCTCTTCAAACGGCAAGAAGTCCTGCTCGGCCAGGGCGCCCTTGATCCATTCCTGCGTGGCGGGCAGCAGGCAGATGCGCTGCACATAGGCGCGCACGGCGTTCGATGCGGGAAGGCCGTAGCTGTTCAGGCGCATGCAGACCGGAGCGAAGAAGGCGTCGGCAATGCTGAACTGGCCAAACAGCATGGGGCCTGCGGCGGCGGTGAGCTGGGGCGTCCACAGTGCTTCAAGTCGCTGCACATCGGCGCGCAGGTCGGCGTGGTCGGCCCAGAGCCGGGCACCCACTTCATGCAACTGGGCTTCGATGTTCATGGGGCAGTGGCGGCGCAGCGCCGTGAAGCTGCTGTGCATCTCCGCGACCAGTGAGCGGGCGCGGGCGCGCTGGGCCACGGTTTGTGGCCATAGGTGCTTGTCGGGGAAGCGCTCGGCCAGATATTCGCAGATGGCCAGACTGTCCCAGATCACCAGCCCCTCATCGACCAGCAGCGGTACTTTGCCCGTGGGCGAGAGGGCTAGCGCCTGCTGCTTGAAGCTGGACTCGGGCTCGAAGCTGTCAAAGCGCAGCACCACCTCTTCGAAATTGATGCCGGCTTGTCGCATCAGCACCCAGGGGCGCATGGACCAGGAGGAGTAGTTTTTGTTGCCGATATAGAGCTTGAGCATGGTGTCCTCGTATGTCTCTGGAGGCAGCTTATCAAGCTTGCATGTTACGGTCTGTAGCTTTGGAGCGAGCCGGGCAATGGCGCTGTGCCAGCAGGGCTGCGCGGCTGGTGATGTAATCGCGCCCTATATGGCAAATACGGCAAATACTTCGAATGCATCGCCCAACGTGGCTGGCGCCGGGCATCACAAGACTGCGCTGGTGTTGTTTTCTGGCGGTCAGGACTCCACCACCTGTCTGGCGCAGGCGCTGTCCCTGTTCGAGCGCGTGGAGACGCTGGGCTTTGACTACGGCCAGCGCCACAGCGTGGAAATGCAGGTGCGCCTGAATGTGCGTGAGCAACTGGCAAAGCGCTTTCCCCAATGGGCACCGCGTCTGGGTAAGGACCATGTGCTCTCGCTCGATGTGCTCAAGCAGATTGGTGGCTCGTCCCTGACCGACGATGTGGCCTTCGCCATGCAGGCCGATGGTCTGCCCAATACTTTTGTGCCAGGGCGTAATCTGCTGTTTCTCACACTGGCAGGCGCGCTGGCCTATCGACGTGGGCTGACGGTGATCGTCACCGGCGTTTGCGAAACCGACTATTCCGGATACCCCGACTGCCGTGACGACACCATGAAGGCCCAGCAACTGGCGCTGAATCTGGGGCTGGAGCGCCGTTTGCGCATCGACACGCCGCTGATGTGGCTGGACAAGGCCCAGACCTGGCAACTGGCGCACGACCTGGGCGGCAGCGAACTGGTGGAGCTGATTCGCACCGAGACCCATACCTGCTACCAGGGCGACCGCACAGTGCTGCATGACTGGGGCTATGGCTGCGGCACTTGCCCGGCCTGTGAGCTGCGTGCGTCGGGCTGGAAGAACTGGCGTGCCAGCCAGGCTGCACTCTGAGTTTGATAGCTGCTTGCGCTGAATAGAAAAAGGGTTCAAGGTGTTTTGACCTTGAACCCTTTTGTTTGATTGCGGCAACAGCTGCGCTTTTAAGAGCGCCAATCACTCGCCCGCATCAGCTTGCAGCTTTGCAGAAATCGACGCCAGCAACGCCCGTATTCTGCGTTGCCGCAGCACGCGCAGCACATTGAAGCCAACCAGCAGGGCGATCAGCACAAGTAAAAACAGCTCACGGCCCGTCCAGGCCCAAAGCGCCACAAAGATGGCGGGCGGCACGATCTCCACCGCCAGCAGATTCAGAAAATACCAGCGCCCGGTGGGCTGGCGCTGGTACTGGGTCAGCAGGGTTTGCTCCTGCTCGCTCAGCGGCGGCTTCATGGCTTGATGCCAGGGCGCAGACCTTGCTGGCCGGCCTGAATCTGGTCTGTCATATGGCCTAGCCAGGCCTGGCTTTCCGGCTGCTCAAACAGAAAATCCCAGATCGCATCATGCTGGCGCGGCGTGAGGCTGAGCGCGCCGTGGCGGCGCATATGGGCTTGCAGGCGCTGCACCTCGGCGTGGGTGAGTGGTAGCTGCATCACGGTCAGCGGTGGGCGAGGGCGGTATTGGCGCTGGGGAATGTTTTTGCGGGAACGGGACATGCGAGAAATGCTTAAACGGGCCAGACCACACCGTTGTCGTTGAGGATGGCGTCCAGGGGCAGGTCATGCGCCTCGGGCGTGAACTCATCCACATAGCCCTGCGTATAGCCCAGACCCACGGTGAAGGGGCGCGGTGTCAGCTCGGCCAGGGTGCGGTCATAGAAGCCGCCACCATAACCGAGGCGGTAGCCACCTGCGGCATAACCCACGCAGGGGACAAACAGCAGCGTGGGCACCAGCAGTTCGGTATCCTTGGGCTTGGGAATGCCATAGGCGTCCTCCTCCATGGGGCAACCGGGGTACCAGGCGTGAAAGCTCAGTGTCTTACGCTGCTTGTCAATTACGGGCAGCCCAATCTTGCGCCGTTGTGGAGTACCCTGTAGCTCGCCATCTTCTTTCCATCGGTGCAAGGCTGGCAGCGGGTCGAACTCTCCCTTGATGGGCCAGTAGGCACCAATCACGGTATCGGTTCGCTCGGTCAGCCAAAAACGCATCACCTGCTGCAGCGCATCTGCGCGCTGCAGACGATCTGGAAGGTTGAGGCGCTGGTCAATCAACTTGCGGCGTAACGCTGCTTTGTCCATCGGATAATTTCCTCCATGCACTGGCTGAAGATTTTGACACCGCTTTGTGCGGCTTCCCTACTGACTGTAGCTGCTCCGCTTGCGCAGGCGCAAAACGCGGGTGATAGCGTCATCCAGGATATGCAAAAAGCATTCCGTGGCCGCAATCAGGCCGCGCTGACCCAACTGCTGCCACAGGCCAGCGGTCACCCCCTGGAACCTTGGGCCGCCTACTGGGAACTCAAGAACCGTCTTGAAACCGCTGCGCCCGATGAGATTCAGGGCTTTCTGACCCGCTACGCCGGCACCTACCAGGAAGACCGGCTGCGCAACGACTGGCTGCTGCTCCTGGGCAAGCAGCGCGACTGGAGCAATTTCAGCCGCGTCTACTCCCAGTTCCGCATGCGCGACGACAAATCCGTCACCTGCTACGCCTTGCTGGCCGACGCCGTGCAAGGCCGTGGCGCGCCCAATGTGGGCCAGCAGGTGCGCGATCTGTGGCTGGCGCAAAAAGATGCGGACGACGGCTGCACCACGGCCGCAGGCCAGATGTATGCCAGCAAGCTGATCACCGAAGCCGATGTCTGGCGCCGCGCCCGCATCGCGGCGGAAAACAACCGCCAGTCGGCCGCACGCGCGGCGGTGGCCATCGTTGCGCCAGAGTCTGCAGACCAGGTGGCGCAGGTGTTTGCCTCGCCTGCCAAATATCTGGCCGGGCAAAGCAAGGTGCGCGGCCGCGAGCGCAAGGAGCTGGCGCTGCTGGCGCTGATCCGCATGGCGGCCAGCGACCCCGATGCGGCTGCTGCGCAAATCGAAGGCGGCTGGGGCGCGCAGCTCAGCGGCGAGGAGCGCAACTGGGCCTGGGCCGTGGCCGGCAAGCAGGCCGCGTTCAAGCTGTCCATGGATGCCAACACCTACTTTGGCAAGGTGCGCCGCAACGAAGACCTGAGCGACGACCTGCTGGGCTGGAAGGCCCGCGCCGCCATGCGCGCTGGCGACTGGAAGAGCGTGCGCCGCGCTATCGACGCCATGGGCCCCGAGCGTACCGACCCGACCTGGAGCTACTGGAAGGCCCGCGCCATGCTGGCAGGCCGCCCCAATGCCGAGGACAAGGCTGAAGCCCGCCAGTTGCTGGAAGACACGGCAGGCAGTGCCAGCTTCTACGAGCAGCTGGCGCTGGAAGAAATCGGCCAGCGCATCACCGTGCCGCCGACACCTGCGCCGCTGACGGCGCAGGAAAAAGCCGGTGCCAGAGCCAATCCGGGCTTGCAGCGTGCGCTGTATGCCATCCAGATCGGCCTGCGCAGCGAAGGCGTGCGCGAGTGGAACTATTCCACCAATCTGCACCAGCCCGGCGGCATGCAGGACCGCGAGCTGTACGCAGCCGCCGATCTGGCCTGCGAGCGCCAGGTCTGGGACCGTTGCATCAACACCAGCGAGCGCACCAAGACCTTTGCGGACTGGAGCCAGCGCTTTCCCATGCCCTACCGCGATACCGTACTGGTCAAGTCGCGCAATATCGGGCTGGACCCGGCCTATGTCTATGGCCTGATCCGCCAGGAAAGCCGCTTCATCATGGACGCGCGCTCGGGCGTCGGTGCCTCGGGTCTGATGCAGGTCATGCCCGCCACGGCGCGCTGGACAGCGCGCAAGATCGGCATGACGGACTTCACGCCCGGCATGATCAACGACCGCGACACGAATATCACCATCGGCACGGCGTATCTGAAGCTGGCGCTTGATGATTTCGACGGCTCCATGGCCATGGCCGCTGCGGGCTACAACGCAGGCCCGGGCCGCCCGCGCAACTGGCGCAACGGTCCCACGCTGGACGCCGCCATCTGGGCCGAAAACGTGCCCTTCAGCGAGACGCGTGACTATGTGAAAAAAGTGCTCTCCAACACCACCAACTATGCGGCGCTGATCACGGGCCAGCCCCAGTCGCTCAAGAGCCGCCTGGGCACCATTGGCCCACGCCCTGGCAATGAGCCAGAGCCGATGAAAGACCTGCCATGACGCGTTGATTGCTCTGCAATTGATAGCTGAAAGCGCTTATTCCTTTTAGGGAGTAAGCGCTTTTTTCATGCTATTCGCGCGCCACGCACACCTGCCCGCGCGAGATAGCACGCCAGGCTCTATGTAGACAAATAACCTACAAATTGATAGAGAATGAGATTGGTTTGCATTTACATAAATACATAATTGCAACCGTCAAAGCCTATACATCCAAACATATCTCCGGCTTTGTCTCCCAGGCTGGCGCACCAGCCGTCACGCAGGTCCCACGGGCCGTCGCACTCTCACTTACCGCTATCAATGGCCCTGGCAACCGGGGTCAGGAGTCATCATGTCCAACGCCGCTCAATGCAGCACCCGCCAAGCTTCTTGGCAACCCCGTCTACTGGCGCTGGCCGCAGCCGCCGTCTGTGCCAGCTCTGCCGCTTTTGCGCAGTCCAAGGAGTCCACCATGGAGGAGGTGGTGGTCTCCGCTTCGGGCTTCGAGCAGGAGCTGAAAAACGCACCGGCCTCGATTTCCGTCGTCACCCGCCAGGAGCTGGAAACCAAGAACTTCCGTGATCTGGCCGAGGCGCTGCAGGGCGTGGAAGGCATCGATGTGATGGGCGGCACGGGCAAGACCGGCGGCCTCGATATCAGCATTCGCGGCATGCCCAGCGACTACACGCTGATCCTGATCGACGGGCGCCGCCAGAACGTGGCCGGTGACGTGACGCCCAACGGTTTTGGCGCGGCGCTGACCAGCTTCATGCCGCCGATTTCGGCCATCGAGCGCATCGAAGTCATTCGCGGCCCCATGTCTACGCTCTACGGCTCGGACGCGATGGGCGGCGTGATCAACATCATCACGCGCAAGGTCAGCAAGGAGTGGGGTGGTGAAGTCAGCGTCGGCGTGGGCATTCCGCAAGACAGCGACTGGGGCAACCAGCACCGTGGCAACTTCTACCTCAACGGCCCCATCAAGCAGGATCTGCTGGGTCTGGCCGTGCGCGGCAGCACCTATGGGCGTGAGGCCTCGGACTGGGTGCTGGCACCTGGCGCGGCCCAGCCCGCCGGTGCACGCAACCCTGCACCTGCGCAAAGCCGCCAGCACAATCTGGGCGCGCGCCTGACGCTGACGCCCAACCGCTATCACGATATCTGGCTGGACGTGGACCAGGGCCGCACCTGGTACAACAACGAAGATGGCCGTCTGGGCAACCGTGATGCAGTTGCCAGGCCTGGGTCGCAGCCCGGTTATCGCGATGCGCTGCGTTTCAACCGCGACCAGATCAGCATCGGTCATACCGGCCGCCTGGGTTTTGGCACGCTGGAAAGCAGCCTGATGCATACCGAGACCGAGACCATAGGTCGAACCATCCCGGGTGCCGCAGTGCCATCTGGCGATCCACGGGCAGGCACTGATCGTGAATTGAAGACGACCAATCTGGTGCTGGACAGCAAGCTGGTGGCGCCCGTGGGCGATGCCCATATGCTGACCGTGGGCGGCCAGTTCTGGGATGCCAAGCTCAAGGACGGGCTGCTGCCGCAAAGCCACAAGCAGACCATGTGGTCACTGTTTGCCGAAGATGAATGGCGTCTGGCGCAGGGGCTGACGGCCACGCTCGGCGGTCGTTACGACCACCATGACGCCTTCGGCGGCCAGTTCAGCCCGCGGGGCTATCTGGTCTGGGATGCGACGACGAACTGGACCTTCAAGGGCGGTGTGAGCCAGGGCTTCAAGGCGCCGCGCCTGAATCAGCTGATCGACGGCGTCAGCGGCGTTGGCGGTCAGGGGACGACGATCAGCATCGGCAACCCCAACCTCAAGCCCGAGACCAGCACCAATGTGGAGCTGTCGGCCCTGTTCGACAACAAGGCGGGCTGGACCAGTTCCGCCACGTTCTTCCACAACGATGTGAAGGACAAGATTGCGTCGGGCGGCTCCTGCCTGACATCCCTCATCTCCAGCTGCGCTTACAACCCCACGGCCGATTACGCCATCAACGTGGACAAGGCCAAGACCTGGGGCCTGGAGCTGAGCAGCCGCGCCCAACTGGCCAAGGACTGGGCTATCAAGGGTGGCTACACCTGGACGAACAGCGAGGTGATCGAAGGCGGCGTGAAGAACGGCCAGCTGGCCAACACCGCCAAGCACATCGCCAATGTGCAGCTGGACTGGACGCCAACCAGCCAGTGGCGACTGTGGGCGCGTGGCGAGTACCGTAGCAAGAGCCCGCGCTTCAGCGGCTCCTACGACAACCTGAGCGCCGCCAACAAGGCCGTGTTTGACGCCGTGGGCGATATCAAGGGCTATGCGCTGTTCCACTTGGGCGGCAGCTATCAGGTCAACAAGAACCTGAGCATCAACGCCAGCATCTTCAACCTGTTCGACAAGGACTTCCGCAAATACAGCCAGGTCAGCGTCAATGGCACGCCCACCTGGGTCAACAGCTACTTCCAGGGCGGCTCGTCGGTGTCCGGCGTGACGCAGGCAGGCCGCACTTTCTGGGTGACGGCGAATATGAAGTTCTGATGCGCGTCTGAAGCTATTGCTTGAATGCTTCTGAATCGGGAGCTGCAAGTGCTGGTTGTGTATTGAACCAAAGGTAATATCTGCCTGAAGTCAAAACATCTCCAGCACATGCAGCTCCTGTTTTTGATGCCTCTTCGGGATTGATTACACTTATGTAACAAGATGTGTTGCTGCCTGATGCAGTCCACACGCCAGAGAGAGGGAAGCCATGTCAGCAACAGGAATTCGCGCGGCGCTGCTTGCGCTGGGCTGTCTATGGGCGGGCGCCAGCGCGGCGCAGTCCGTCTACAAATGGGTGGATGCGCAGGGGCAGACGCACTACAGCTCACAACTGCCGCCGCAGCAGGCCGAATCGTCGCAGCTCAAAGTCTCGCCCAATGGCAGCTCCGGGGCCGGAGCGGGGCGTTTTGGCGAATCGCGTGAACTGCGCAACCCCGATGGCACGAAGAAACTGCCCAAGGGCGCGCAGGAGATGGCCGATGGTCTGGTCAACAGCCTGAAAAAAGTCGATGACAAGAGCGTGCCGCTGAACTGCGCGCTGGCCGTGGACAATATCCGCAGCCAGATCGAGACCATGCTGGAAAACGGCCAGAAAAACCTCAAGGGCGGCTACATCACGCAGGCGCAGTACGACAGCTCGGTGGGCCACTTCAAGAATCTGCGCTACCAGGCCACGGTCAGCGACTGCAAGGCCGCCACGGGCCGCTCGCGCGATATGTACCAGTGCATGACCAGCATGAACAACCATCTGCTGGGCTGCGCGGAAAAGCACAGGCCCTGAGCCTGATTCCGGGCCTCAGGTCTCAGCCCACATGCGCAGCAGGTTGTGATAGTTGCCCGTCAGGCCCACGGTCTCGGGCGTCTCGCCCAGTTGCGCGCGCAATCGGGTGATGGACTGATCCATCTCGAACAGCAGCGCGCGTTTGGCATCGTCGCGGATCATGCTTTGCGCCCAGAAGAAGGAGCACACGCGCTCACCGGTGGTAACCGGTTCCACCCGGTGCAGACTGGTGGAGGGGTAGAGGATGAGGTCGCCCGCAGGCAGCTTGACCTCATGCGTGCCATAGGTGTCCACCACCACCAGCTCGCCGCCCTCATAGTCCTCGGGGTCGCAGAGAAACAGCGTGCACGATACATCGGTGCGCAGCCATTGCTCAGAGCCCGGCACGCGGCGTGCTGAGCCGTCCACATGAAGGCCATAGGTTTCGCTGTCGCTATAGCGATTGAACAACGGCGGCATGGTGCGTGCGGGCAGCGCGGCGCTGAAAAACAGCGGGTTGGCCGCCAGCGCCTGCAAGATGATGCGACCTTGTTCGATGGCCGCCACTGAATTCTCCGGCAGTTGCCGGTTGCGCTTGACCTGCGCGCCCTGGCTGCCCACGGTGGCGCGGCCATCGATCCAGTCGGCTGCGTCAATGGCCGCGCGCATGCTGGCGACCTGCTCGCGGCTTAGAACGTTGGGGATGTGCAGCATCATGGAGAGATCTTTCTAATTGGAAATGCCCCGCAGATGCAGGGCAGGGTTCACGCCGTTGGACTGATATGGAGCGCAAGGCTTGAAAGAGCGCGCTCCAGACGAGGGCAGCCAAGCAAGGGCCGTCCCGCAGCGATGGCTGTGTCCCCCTCCCGCGAAGCGAGAGAGGGGGAAGGCGCGCAGCGCCTCAGGGGGAGCTTAGAAGCGGAAATTCGCCGTCAGACGTGCCGAGCGTGCCACGCCGGGGAAGTAGCGGTAGCCGCTCTTGTTGATGGCTGCCACATAGTCCTTGTCGAACAGATTGAAGATATTGAACTGAATATCCAGGTTCTTGTTCACGCGGTAGCTGGCCATGGCATCGACGACCCAGTAGGAGTCCGTATGGTTGGGCGTGCCCACCGCGCCATCCGTGCCGCGCTTGAGGCCACCGGCATAGCGTGCGCCACCACCAATAGTCAGACCGAACGGCAACTGGTAGGTGCTCCACAGGCTGAAGGCATCCTTGGGCGTATAGGTCAGGCCGTTGCTGCCATCGGCGGCGACGAGTGCACCGGTATCCACCTTGGTGTTCTGGATGGTGTAGCCCGCGCTCACGCCCCAGGCCTTGTTGATCTGGCCGATCACGCCCAGCTCCAGACCTTGTACGACCTTCTTGCCCGTCTGGCCCACGGTGCCGTCGGAGTTGGTGACGATTTCATTGGTCACATTGGTGCGGAACAGCGCAGCGCTCAGCATCAGGTTTTTGTCCATCAGCTCCCACTTGGTGCCCAGCTCCAGCGTCTTGGCTTTTTGCGGGTCCATATTGGGGTTGGCGGCGTTGTTGACAGCGGCTGACAGCGCAAAGTTGCTGCCTCCTGGGGGCTGCTGCGACAGGGCGTAGTTCAGGTACACGCTGCCGTTGGGAGCGGGTTTGTAGAGCACGCCAGCCTTCCAGCTCAGCAAGGTACCGGACTTGCTCAGGCCGTCCGAGGTGGTACGCACCACGGTACCCACGGGGTTGCTGCCGCAGGGCTGCGTGGTCGAGGTGGCCGTGCAGACGGCAGAGGCGTTGTACGAGGTCTTGTAGCGGTCCAGACGCAGGCCCAGATTGGCTTGCCACTGGTCGTTGAACTTCAGCGTGTCAAAGGCATAAAGCGCCACGGTGTCGGTTTTGCCCTTGCTGTCCGCGCCGTTGCGCTGGTAGCTGGGCAGCAAAACGCTGGAGTCGGGGTTGTAGACATTGACCGTGGGCACTGTGCCCGTGGTGGCCAGACCGTAGTTGGTCTGCTCTTCGCGGGTCAGCTCCAGACCGGCGCTCAAGTCATGCTGGACCGATCCGGTGCCAAAGCTGGTGCTCAGATTGGTCTGGTTGGTCAGAATGCGGTTGACCTGATCCTTGGTGTTGATGCTGCGGCTGATGGTCCAGGTGGACGGGTCGGCCAGATTGGGCGTGACCAGCTGTGAAGTGCCCGCCATGAAGGAGCTCAGCATATAGTCCTGCTTGGTTTCGCCCCAGCGCGTGGTGTTGCGCAGCTTGGTGGTGGAGGTGAAATCATGCTCCACCTTCAGCGTGGCCATATTCGCCGTCACATCGTCGTGATCGGAGGCGGTGCCATAGAAGTTCTTGCTGTTGACGCGGGCAGCGCTGCTCAGCGACGGGCGCTTGGCAGGGTCTGGCGAAGAATAGCCGGGCAGGCCCATGGTCAGCACGCCGCCGTCCGGCACATTGCTCTGCTTGACGTGCAGCAGGTTCACAAACACGCGGGTGGGCGAGTTCAGGCCGAAGGCGAACGAAGGTGCAATGCCCCAGCGGTCGTTTTCCACGCGATTGCGGCCAGCCACATCGGAGTCCTGCACCATTGCATTGAGGCGCACGGCAGTGCCTGTTTCGGCATTGATAACGCGGTTCAGGTCCACATTGGCGCGCTTGTAGCTGGCCGAGCCCAGGCCCAGCGAGCCGCCAAAGCTATTGGTCAGGTTGGCCTGCTTGCTCACCAGATTGATAGCGCCCGTGGGAGCGCTGCGACCATAGTCGGTGCCAGCAGGGCCCTTGGTGACTTCGACCTGATCGATATTGAACATATCGCGCGAGATGGTGCCGATGTCGCGCACGCCATCCACATAGATGCTGCTGGAGCTGTCAAAGCCGCGCATGTACACCGCGTCCCCGGTGCTGGTGTTGCCGTTTTCACCCGCGTAGAAGGTGCCAGCGCCGGGCACGTTGCGCAGCGCCTCGGTCAGCGTGGTGGCGCCTTGTTCCTGCAGCAGCTGCTCCTTGATGATGTTGACCGTCTGCGTGGTGTTGACCAGCGGCTGGGTGAACTTGGGCGAGGAAAGTGTGCCGGGCGTGTAGCCCGTGTCGGCAGCGCCTTCAACCTTCACTTCCTTGAGGGTGGGAGCGGTGTCGGTGGTCTGCGCCTGGGCGGGTAGGCCCAGAGCGGCAGCCGCAGTGGCGGCGGCGAAAAGACCGAGCGGAGCGCCGAGCCCGGAATGGGTGTGCTTGCGGCTTTGTATGTATGTGTTGAGTTTGGCCATGGTGACGAACTGGGTGAAGACTGCTGGCTGGCGAGGGCTGTCTTGCACGGTTGCGACCGGTGGGCGCAGGCGGAGTCCATGGCTGGCTGATGTCGTATGTAAAGAAATACGAAGCGCTGCGAATGATAATGATTCTTAATATGAGATTTGCAAAAATAAGCAGAAGAGCGCGAATTTGTCGTGATGCGGCAACAAATTGAGACAACATTCGCGGATTGTTTGCTATTGTTTTGATAGCTTTTGGTCTAAATATATAAAGGACCTGAGGCGGATTTCACTGTTTTTTTGCCTGATGGGTTCCGCAGGGCCGTGCTGCGGTCTGGCTCAACCCATGTTCAGTCCATCGCGCTGGTGCTGGCCAGGGCTTGCTTCAATAGTTGCAGCAGCTCATCCTTCTGAGTCGCTGGGAAGTCCTTCAAAAGCTGGGTGGCTACCCGCTCGCGCTGCGCCTTGAGCTGCTCAAAAAGCTGCTCGCCCGCCGGGCTCAGCTGCAGGCAGCGCACGCGTTTGTCGGCGGCACTGGCCGAGCGCTCCAGCCAGCCTTTTTCCTGCAACTGGGCCAGCATGCGCGCCATCTGCGCCTTGTCGGTATGGCTGTGCTCGACCAGATCCTTCTGGGTGATGCCCGGGCGGCGGCCTGTGTGCATCAGGATACGGACCTCGTTGAAGGTCAGGCTGGGATGCACGCTTTCCATGGACTGGCGCATGCGGGCACGGAACCGGTGCAGCAGCTCATGCAACACCTCGAAGATTTCGACGGAGACGGAAGGGATCATGGGTTTATTGTTGACAAAGTCAACTTATAAGTTCAATAATTGTGGACTTTATCAACTGAATCAAGATGATGTCCAACACCGATACAAACCCAATCATGCAGCGAGTTCGTCACGATTTCCGCGCCCGCCATGTGCAATTGCTGGCGCGTGAGCAGATCAGCCCCGGCTTTGTGCGTCTGACACTGGGCGGGCCCGAGCTGCAAGGCTTTGTCAGCGCCGGTTTTGACGACCACACCAAGCTCATCCTGCCCCAGGCGGGTCTGGACAAGCCCAATCTGCCCCAAATCATCGACGGCAAGCCGCATATCGATGGCGAGCGCCCCACCATGCGCGACTACACGCCGCTCCAATACGATGCCGCCACCAACACGCTGCGGATGGACTTTGCCGTGCATGGAACGGGCCCGGCCGTGGAATGGGCGCAGAGCGCGCCCATGGGCCAGTGGCTGGGTCTGGCCGGCCCGCGCGGCAGTCTGGTGATTCGGGCCGATCTGGACTGGCATGTGCTGCTGGGCGATGAGACCGCAGTGCCCGCCATTGAGCGCCGACTGACCGAGTTGCCCGCAGGCAGCCGCGCCATTGTGCGCGTGCAACTGGCCAACCCCGCCGACCAGCGCGCCTGGAGCAGCGCTTCCGCACTGGACCTGCAATGGGTGGCTTCGCTGGCTGATGCGGTGGATGCGCTGGAATTGCCTCCGGGCGAGGGCTTTGTCTGGGCGGCTGGCGAGAACCGCGCCATGGCCGAGCTGCGCAAACGCATTTTGGCCAAGCCCGGCGCCAACCCCAAGCGCATGCGCGTTGCCTCGTATTGGAAGCAGGGCGAGTCGGGTCACCACGAAGAGTTGAGCGCCAGCGATTGATGGTTTGGGGAAGTCAGGCAGACCGATTTTTAAGCCAAATCCAAGCAGTGTCCCGAAAATATATACGCAGGATGCTCTTTTTTATATAGCAATCGTTTGATGAACGGTTGCCAGTTGCCAAACCCATGAAACCTTCCAGCACCAGCGCCGCAGCCCGGCGCTTCAAGATTCCCAAACGCTTTACGCCGTTTGCTTTTGCTTTTTACATGGCGGCCATCATGGGGCTGCTGATGTGCAGCACCATCGTCGCGGTCAGCACCGGCTTTTCGGCAGGCTATGCGGCGCGCGTCTTCAAGGCCTATTCACTGGCCATGCCCATCGCGTTTTGCTGCGTGCTGTTGCTGCGCCCGCTGGTGACAAAGCTGGTCGCCGCCACGGTGGAGCGCTGACTATAGATTGATGAGCATGTCGTCCTGATCTGGATGGGTCTGCAGCCGCGCCGCACCACTGGCCACCAGACTTTGCACCAGGGCGTCTATCCACTCCTGCGTGCCTTGTGCGCTGAAGTAGCGCTGGTGCAGCAGCCCGAAATAGGGGGCGGCCTGCATCCAGGCGCTGAGCGCGGGCAGGCTGACCTGTTGCCACTCCAGCAGCTTGTATTTGAGCAGCACCTTGGCCGCATAACTGGCATGACGCTCGGGCGATTGCACAAAGCCATCCAGTCGCCTGCGGGCAATGGCCAGAGCCGCATCTACATCGCCGAACACCGCGCCATGGCCGGGAATGATGGTCTGCGGGCGCAGCTGCTCGATCACATCCAGCGTGGCAGCCACTTCGTCAAAAGCATCCACGCCTTCGATTTCGGGGAAGACCACGCCAAAACCGTTTTCCCACAGCGCATCTGCCGAGATCAGCGTGCGGCTGGCGGGCTCGAACAGAATCACCGAGTGCGGGTCGTGACCGGGGGCCGCATGAATCTGCCAGTCAAGCCCCGACAGGCGCACCGTGCTGTCCGGCTGCAGCACGCCGGTGATGGCAAAGCGCGGGCATTCCTGCCCTGTGGACAGGTAGCTGAGCGCGGCCTCGTTCCAGTGGCGCACATCGTCGGCCTGACCGGGCGCAATCCAGGTCTGCACCTGTGGATAGGCGGCCTGCAGCGCCGCATTGCCGCCGCAGTGGTCGCTGTGCAGATGGGTGTTCAGAATGCGCGCCAGCGGCTGGCCCTGCAAAGCGTTTTCGATCAGGGCCAGCGTCTGCGCCGAATGCGTGACATAGCCGGTATCCACCACGGCCGAGCCTTCGGCATCATCAGGCGCTGCCGCAAACACCATATTGTTGGCCGACAGCCAGCCGCGCTCCAGCACCGTGAGGCCGGGCGGCAAGGAAATCAAATGGGGGGTCATCGCGCTTGTCTCGTCTCTGTTCTTGTGTGATTTCACAAGCCTAGCAGAGACGCAGCCCGCTCAGTCCACCGATGAGGTCTGAATATTGCGCCGGATCACCACCGGCTTGCCGCCAAAGCGCTGCTTGCTCATCCAGTGGGCCAGGGCTGAGTCCAGATGCGTGGCGTGACCCGGAAACCAGTTCGCCAGCGCCCGCACCAGATCGTGGCAGATCGCCACATCGCCCTGGGCCAGCTTTTCGCGCACCTCGGCCACGGACTTGAGCACGGCTGCATGCTCGTCGATATGGCAGTCACGCGGCGGAAACGAGGTGCTCAGCATCCACTGGTCTTCCTCGGCAAAGTGATGCTGCAAATGGGTCTGCATGGCTTGCAGCAGCCGGGGCAGCTCGCTGTCTTCAGCGGTCTGCAGCAGCGCAATCAGCTCCACGAATTCTTCATGCAGCGCATCCATGGGCGCATGGCCCATGAGCAGATGGTCTCCCCAGACCAGAGTGGCGGTGTGGCTCATAGTGGTTTCTTGTTCTCGGTGTGCGTTGCGTGTCTCTGCTGCAGATTATGCAAGCTGCATCGGCTCTCGGCGCAGGTCTATACATTCAATATTGATCGTCCAAACAGAGTATGTTTTTGCGCTTTGGGGCATCCAATACTGATCAGGACTTTTGCGGTGCGATCAGATTTTTCTGCTCATGGGCCGAGCGGGTGACGAGACAAACGCCGTGCTCTGTTCAAGGGTTGCCGCTGCCTGTGGCAGCGCAAGTCCTGCCGTTCAAAAGTCATAGCTGACCATGGCCTGAAACGACCGTTCAAGGCTTTCAGGCCTGGATCAGCGCTTCCATATTTCATAAATAAACCACCTTCAAGGGGGAATGGATGATCGACTTCAAAGGCAAGACAGTCTTGGTGACTGGCGGCGGTGCAGGCATAGGCCGTGGCATCGCTGAGGCGTTCGGTGCGGCAGGCGCCCGTGTCGTGGTGGCGGAAATCAAACCGGAGCTGGTTGAGGAAACCCGGCAGGTGCTCACGGAGCAGGATGTGGACAGCTTGGTCGTGCAGGCCGATGTCACCCGCGAGGCCGATGTACAGGCCCTGGCTCAGGCGATTGATCAAAAATATGGCGGCCTGGACGTGCTGATCAACAACGTGGGCGACTTTCTGGTGGCCAAACGTTTTGAAGCGTTTGACGAGGCCGAAATTGCGCGCATCTACAGTCTGAATATCGGTCATATCTTCAGCGTCACCCGTGCCATGCTGCCACTGCTGCGCAAGCGCGGTCATGGCTCAAGCATCATCAGCATCTCCTCCATCGAAGCGCTGCGCGGCGCACCCACCTGCTCGGTCTATTCGGCGTTCAAGGCGGCGATCTGCGGCTTTTCCCGCACGCTGGCGCTGGAGCTTGCACCCGAAGGCATCCGCGTCAACGTGATTGCCCCGGAGACCACGGAAACGCCGCAGGTTCCCGTGAGCCTGGCCATTCCGGACGCGAACAAACATCACATCCCGCGCTGGATTCCTCTGGGTCGTTTCGGTCATCCCAATGATTGCGCTGGCGCTGCGCTTTATCTGGCCAGCCCGTTGGCCGCATGGGTCACGGGGACCACGCTCAGCGTCGATGGTGGCGCGCTGGCGGCCGCAGGCTGGATGCAGGCGCCTGGTGGCGTGTGGACCAATATTCCCGTGATTACAGGCACCGGATTTGTCGACGCCAGCGCCAATGCAGACGCGACGCCTGCGCTGTTTGACCGCAGCTGATCTTCAACCTATTGATTCGATTGTTATGAAAATTCTTGTTATCGGTGGCACTGGTCTTCTGGGTGGTCACGCAGCACTGCATCTACAGTCTCTGGGTCATGAGGTCACCATTGCCGCACGCAAGCCAGCGCCGGCTGCAACGCCCATGAGCAAGCTGCCGTTTCTGGCGGTGGACTATGTCAGCGGCTCTACCCGCAAGCAAGCGCTGCAGGGCTTTGATGCGCTGGTGTTTGCGGCAGGCAATGACATTCGCCATGTTCCGCCGGATGCCGATGCCGCCGCTCACTGGCTGCATGCCAATGGCGAAGCGGTGCCCGCCTTCTTTGCGCTGGCGCGTGAGGCGGGCATTCGCAAGGCGGTGCTGATCGGCAGCTTTTATCCGCAGGTCGATGCAAGCCTGATCGACAAGGACCCCTATGTGCGTTCCCGTCATCTGGCCTGCACCGGCGCGCGCGCCCAGGCGGCGGTTGGGTTTGATGTCTGCAGTCTGAATGCCCCGTTCATGGTGGGCACGGTTGCGGGCCTGCCCAGTCCCATCTTCGAGGCCTATACCGCATATGCCAAGGGCCAGCTTGAAGGCATGCCCGTGTTTGGCCCGACGGGTGGGACCAACTTCATGTCGGTGCGTTCGCTGTCCGAGGCCATTGCAGCAGCGCTGGAGCACGGGGAATCGGGCAAGGCCTATCTGGTGGGCGATGAAAACCTGCGCTTTGCAGAGTTCTTCTCGCTGTTTTTCAAGGCGGTTGGCAGCGATGTGGCGGTGCCTGAGAAAGACCAGAACCATCCGCTGATGCCTGATGAAGTCATCTACGCGGGACGCGGCAAGCCGGTCAGCTATCAGCCTGCGGCGCAGGAGATGGAGCGCCTGCGCTATCGCCGCAATGATGTGGAGCACGCCGTGCGCGAAGCCGTTGCCCAGGTGCTGGCTGCGCAGGCGCAACCCGCCTGAACATGAGCGCTGCCTTGTTCTGGCGGCGCTCCATTCAAGAGCCATAGCCGTGTCGCTCGCGGCTGTGGCTCACTTTCCTCATGAAGCGTACGGAGCAGACAGATGGATAGAAGTTTCAAGCGGGCATGTGGAACGGCTCACCATGTGCATCGCACCACGGCTTTATTCAGAAATGTCCCGCTCAGCAATCAGCCAGCTCGCTGGAGTCTGGCCGCCAGCAGCGCGGCACTGCTTCGGGATCAGGACCTTTCGCCGCTGGAGCAGTTCAGCCAGATCATCAGCCTGCTGTATGAAGCAGCGGGCGAACCCCAGAACTGGAAGCTCTGCCTTGAAGCGATCCGCAGGCAGATTGGGGGCAACTATGCCTCGTTGATCGTACGCCAGCACAACGCGGATTGTGGAGGGCTGGTGGTCTCGGCCTGTGGAGACCATCGGGACATGGTGACGGCGGATTCCGGCGGAAGCCTGAGTCCGTTTTCCGGTTTGACACCGGGGCAAGTCGCGACCATCAGCGACTTCATGCCGGAGACGGATTGGCGCAAATCGGACTACTACAACGCCAGTTGCAAGCCGCAGCAAGTGTTCCACGCCATGGCTGCAGATGTGGCCACCAGCGATGGCTGTCTTTATGGTCTGCGCATCACCAGACCTCAGGGGACGCCGGATTTCGGTCCGCAGGAGCGGGCATTCCTTGCCATGCTGCTGCCGCATGTGCAGCGCGTGCTCAATCTGCATCTGGGGATTCATCAGGATCGGCAGGTCATCTCGCTCTACAGCCGTTCGCTGGCGCAGTTGATGGTGGCTGTAATCGTCCTCGACCAGAGTGGGGCCGTCATAGAAACCAATCCTTCGGCAACCCGGCTGCTGAAGGCGGAGGACGGTCTGATGGTCAGAGATGGCAGGCTGCGCGCCTGCTATGGAATCGATAATCGCAAGCTGCAGCGGCTGATTGGCAGCACGCTGATGCACAGCAAGGTGTCCCGGCTTTCGAGAACCGAAGGCCTGTGCATCAGTCGCCAGTCTGGAGAACTCAACTGGGGCGTCGTGGTGCAGAGCATTGCAGCCAATGAATGGACGGACGACAAGCCGCGTCCCTGCGTTGCCGTGTTTGTGCGCGACACCGAGAGTCAAGCCAGTCCTCCCGTGCGGCTGGTTCGGCAGCTTTTTCAGCTCACGCCGGCGGAGACTTCGTTGTCGATTCACCTGGCCAATGGCCTGTCTCTGGACGAGGCCGCCGAAGCACTCAACACGCGCTACAACACAGCGCGGTCGCATTTGCGCTCCATTTTCGCCAAGCTCAATGTTCGCAGTCAGACCGAGCTTGTGCGTGTGTTTCTGAACAGCGTGGCCTGCCTGGGAAACAGATAGAGATGGCGAACTGATCCAGCGGTTCCTGCAGGGCTACCCTGCGTGGAGGTCAGCAAGCAAGTGTTGCAGGGGCCGCCAAGCATCCAGTGGGTGCGTGATCGATGGATCGAATGGTTGAGTGCTGAAACGACAAAAAAGCGAGTGGGACCACCAGGCACCCCACCCGCTCTACGCATGCGCTGGCGACCTTAGAACACGTGGCGCAGACCCACGCCAAAGCCCGTCTGGTTGACGCCCGGCATGGGAGTTCCACCGGCCTGGGCGCCGCTGGCTCCAAAGGCGGCGTTTCCGCTGTTCTTCACATAGCCCAAAGAAGCATATGCCGCCGTACGCTTGGACAGGTTGTAAGTGCCACGCAGCACCACCAGTTGCCCCTTGTCCGCGTTGTCCTTGTACTTGAGCTGGTTGTACTGGGCATCGAACGTCCATGGACCCATGGGATAGGTCACACCCACAAACCACAGGTCATTGCGTGGAGAAGCCACGTAACCATCGTTCTTGCGACGCATATAGCCAGCGCCAATCTTTGCGCCGCCCAACTTCACGTAACCATTGAGCAGGGTGCGCTTGTCACGCTTGTCGCTGCTGGTCAGACCCGCGAAAGCGCCAGGGCCCCCGCGCAGTTCATCATGCGCCAGCGCAGCGCCCCAGGTGGCCGTGTCGTACTTGAGCATGGCCGACCATTCGCGGCAGGTTTTGGAGTCGGTGCTGCTTTCTCCCGCGCAGTTGGTGCCAGCAGGGCTGGGCCCCGCGTTGACGGCATCACGACCAAAGCTATAGGTTGCGCCGACGGTCAGGCCGGAGAACGTCCCTTTATAGGAGATCGCGTTATCGGCGCGTGCATTGGGAAAATAGTTATCCAGGTTACCCATGCTGTGCAGGCTTGGGCCGATCACATCGGCATCCAGTACGGACCAGAACAGCATGGTGTATTGGCGGCCGAGGCCCAGCGATCCCCATGGGCCGTTGAGGCTGACGAAGGACTGGCGACCAAAGCCTCGTCCCCCTTGGTTGAGACCTCCGCTGTCGGGGCCGATACCCATCTCCAGCGTGAAGGATGCGCTCAGACCTCCACCCAGATCCTCACGGCCGCGAAATCCCAGGCGTGATGGAACGCTGCCCGACAAATTGGGCATGCGCGTCAGGCTGGACTTGCTCGCCCCCACGTTGTTCATGGTTTCGACGGCCGTGTCCATGATCCCGTAGATCTGAACGGATGATTGCGCGTGTGTGAGCCCTCCCAGGGCCATGAGCGCGATAGCGCTGGCTATTTTTTTCAGCATTGCTTGTCTCCCTCGTTTGAGTCTTTGAATTTCAGGATGTCTTCGAGCTTTTTGATGTCTTTGGCGCAGTCCTCCTTTGCTGATGCCGCGTCAAGCCTGGGTAGGCAACAGGGGGCGAAATTGCGATCCGAGCTCCTGCAACCACCCGCAAAAATCCATGCTCAGAAAACAGCGCAGCTAACGGCCCGCGCTTGTCTGACCACTGCATGTGCTGCAGCCATTCAGTCGACACAGCAAAGTCTTTTCATGCTCAGGAAGCCACTGAAGCAGAATCTGTGCATGTCATGCGCTGCTTTCCATTGGCACTTATTTGGATATTTTTTATAATTAATTTCCGATGGATTTTGTTTATTTTCAATAATTAATTCAAGAAGGAAAGCAGCACTTTTCCTCGGTGCTTTCCCTTGCGGAAAAACGCTATCCCGTTGGCAAAACAACATTGCTGTTGCCCTGTTCCTGCGACGAGGGATGGGTCAAATCTCTGAAAGAGGCCGCCATGAAATGACTGGCCTGGCCGCACTGTGGACCTGCGGTTTAAGCAGTCTTTGGTAAAGCAAGCTTGGGGAAGACGGGACGCTGCAATCAACCTGTGGCAAAGGGTGACTCGAGCGGCCTTTCTAGTCGTGCTGTGAGAGCCACGTCAGCCACAGCTCGAGAGCCTGCTGCTGATAGGTTTGAAGTTGTGCGCGTAGTGCATGACGTATTTCAGATGACATCAGCTCCTCGGGCAACAAAGGGTCACGCAGAAGGTGAGCGATTGCCGAGCGACCCAGCAGCAGCGTCTCGCGTACGGCACTGGCCAGAGGCAGAGTGCCAAGTCGCTGCTGACTGTTGACGACCATTTCCATCCAGTGCTGATGCGCAGCGCCTAGCGCGCGAATATTCCACAGGGAGCGGGCTTTCGTCTCATGTAGAGAATCCATTTGATGGATTTTCATCAGGCAGCTTCCGGGAGCCACGCCAAACGATGCCATCTCGGACGCCATGGCGCCGAAACCGACTTTCAGGTTGTCTGGGCGAATGTGCAAATGGGGACTCAGCGATGCGAAACCGCGCAAGCCTAATGCGCGTTGGTGACGCCGCCAGAGCGTCTTGTCTGATCGTGAAATAGACGCATCTTGAATAGCAATCCAGCCTCCATTCCAAGGCTGGCGCAACAACTCACGCTTGTGCCAATTCTCTACGGTGTAAGCCAAGTGCTGTGGTTGCAATTTGGCCCGGTACACGCCACGTGCAGTCCGCTCTATTTTCTCGGCGCTGACGAGGCGACTCAGGCACACCCGAACCGCATTTTCCCCTATGTCAAACAAGGCTGCTGCGCGAGCAATGGCTGGCGCTGACAGCGGCATGCCACGCGCAACAAGCAAGTCCAGTATCAAGTCTGTAGCAGAAGGGCGCCTGGGTAGAACATTACAAGATTTGTCCATGATGGAGAAACATTGAAAGCTTCAATAGCATGCCCCGTCAATCACCAAGGGGATGCTATATGCAGTTCGTACAGTTTGAAGTTGATGGACCCATTTGCACCATCACCATGAATCGGCCAGATAAGCGCAATGCTGTTCATCGGCCTATGGCAGAGGAGTTGCGCGAAGCCTTTTCTCGCTTTGACCAAGACGAGAAATTGCGTGTGGCCGTGTTTAGCGGAAACGGAGGTCATTTCTGTGCAGGTGCGGATCTGGCTGCTGTGGCGGATCCCGACTTGCGCAATGAACTGGACCCGGAAGGCAAGGGCAGCGGCCCCATGGGAGCGACGCGACTTGAATTGAGCAAACCCGTCATCGCCGCCATCAGCGGTTATGCGGTTGCTGGGGGGCTGGAACTGGCCTTGTTGGCGGATTTGCGGGTGGTTGATACCTCAGCGGTTTTCGGTGTTTTCTGTCGACGCTGGGGGGTGCCACTGATCGACGGTGGCACGGTGCGTTTGCCACGAATCATCGGTATGGGGCGGGCGCTGGACATGATTCTGACGGGTCGCCCCGTCAAAGCGGATGAAGCCCTATCCATGGGGCTGGCCAACCGTGTGGTCTCGGAAGGTCAGGCCTTGTCTGAAGCCCTTGCTATCGCCAAACAACTCGCAGCCTTTCCTCAGCAATGCATGAACGTTGACCGAGCGTCGGCCTATGCCCAGTGGGACATGAGCATGGCCGAAGCTTTGCAATCAGAAGGAAGCAAGGGCGCTCCAGTCGTTGGGGCCGAGGGTGCTTTCGGGGCGGCGCATTTTGCACAGGGCGCTGGTCGGCACGGCAAGTTTTCGGACTGACGGTTTAAACACATTTCATGGAGACAGACAGATGACGACTTACCAGTTTGGCGGGATGCATGCACGTCAGCCAACCTATCTTGAATTGATTCGCCGTGGAGCGCGACAGCACGGCGTGCGCACTGCCATTGTGTTTGGAGAGCAGAGTCTGAGTTTTGCCCAGGTGGACCGTTTGAGCAGCCAGCTTGCACATGCTCTTTATGCGCAGGGGCTTAAGCAAAACGACCGTGTCGGTTTGCTGATGAACAACGGCTTGCTGAGCGTTCCGCTGGACTTTGCCTGCGTGAAAGCGGGCTTGAATCGTGTTCCGCTGAATTCCCGACTTTCCCTTGCAGAGCATGTGCGCATGCTGCAAGACACGGAGTGCACGAGTCTGGTCTTTGGACATGGGCTGGAGCAACGTGCCGCAGAGCTGCAGCGTGAGCTGCCTGAACTTTGCTGCATGCCGCTGGGCGTGGATTCGCATGATGCATTGGATCTGTTTGCGCTGGCGAGCATGCAGCCTGGCGATGGTCCAGAGATTGAGGTGGGTCCGGACGACATTGTGTTGACGCTGTTTACCTCAGGGACGACCGGGACACTGAAAGCGGCACAGCATACGCAGGCATCCTATGCGGCAGTCTGTCGCAATGTGCTTCTCAATTTGTTGCCTGCAACTGCTGAGGACGCCATGTTGCACGCGGCTTCGATGATTCACGCCAGCGGCGTTTTCGTGCTGCCTTTCTGGCTCAGAGGCGGGCGCACCGTCATACTTTCTGGGTTCGAACCTAAGCAGTTTTTGGCGACATTGGAGTCGCAACGTGTGACCGCCATCAATATGGTTCCGACGATGTTGCAGATGCTGCTGGAGCAGCCAGAGTTCGCCAAGACGGATGTCTCGATGCTCAAGTATGTGATCTACGGTGCATCGCCCATGCCGCGCAGCGTGCTGCAAAGAGCCATGGACCAATGGGGTGCCCACCGCTTCTGGCAATACTATGGGCAGACGGAAGCGCCACTATGCTTGGCTGTTCTCAGGCCAGAAGACCATACGCCGCACCTGGTGGGGGCAGCCTGCGGGCAGCCTTGCGTAGATGTTGAGCTGCGTCTGCTTGATGACCAAGGCAAAGATGTTGCGCCCGGTGAAGCGGGGGAAATCACTGTCAGGGCTCCATCAGCAGTTCGCGGCTATTACAACGCTCAGCAACTCAACGAAGAAACCTTCACACCGGATGGATGGGTTCGCACGCGTGACATCGGAGTATTGGATGAACAGGGCTTTTTGCATCTCAAGGATCGCAAGTCCGACATGATCATTACGGGCGGCTACAACGTCTACCCGTTGGAAGTGGAAAACGCGCTGTTGACGCATCCTGCAGTGAGCGAGTGCGTGGTGGTTGGCATGCCCGACGAAAAGTGGGTCGAAACAGTAACAGCGGCAGTCGTTCTGCGAGAGGGTGCGCAGATCGAAGAAGGTGAGCTGGTCGCGCATGTGGCTGCACAACTGGCCTCATACAAGAAGCCGCAGCGCATATTCTTCGTGCAGGAAATTGCAAAAACCGCGGTTGGCAAGCTCAATCGCCGGGCAATGCGCGAAAGGCTTCAGGCTTGTTGATGGGTTGAATGTGCAACCTCATGGGCAGCCTGTCTCCGCGTGACACCGAGACAGGCTGACGGTGGAACTACCGGTTCAGCGATGGCCAATCGACCTTCGCGAGCGAATATGCGCCTGATGCTAAAAACAAGTCAATTTTGCGACAGAGGCGGTGGAATGCTGTTAGAATTGCGGGATCGACAGAGTTCTTGAGAACTTTTTCGAATGGTCTAAGTTGTTGATTTCACAGTTCTTTTTTAGTAAGAATTCAGAAGTGAAATACTTGTGAAGATTCAGTTCTTCCAACCCGCAAGTCAGGGTTCACAAGTGCCAATTTCCTAGGCTACATAAAGTTTTGCGCGATTAGCTCAGCGGTAGAGCACTGCCTTCACACGGCAGGGGTCACATGTTCGATCCATGTATCGCGCACCAAATAGAAACCCTCTTAAGTCATTGATTTAAGAGGGTTTTTTATTGCTTCTTCGCAGATTTGACTCATTGTTGTGAGCATGAATGAAGTGGGTGTTGAGTTGCTTGGTCAAACCTTCAATCATGAAACGGTGACCCGCCATCACGGGGGGGAGCCTATGGCAGGCAGGATGCGCATGAGGCTTGTCACAGACAAGGAGTCATTCCCATCGTCGCCCGCGTAACCGAGCAAGGCTGTGCAAAGGGCCGGCAATTGCGCATGGCGATTCGTAGGACTGGGCTGATCCATCTGCAAACGCTGGATCGGCTGCCGCTGGTGGTCGCTGGAGGAGGCGAAGATGAAGTGCCTCAGAGCACGTCTCAGTCACTGGCGCCAAATTGGCACGGGGTTAGAACTCCGCATGCCAATCGGGCCGCCTCAGGATGATTCAGGAAACCGTTCAAATGAAAAAACCCTCTTAAATCAATGACTTAAGAGGGTTTGTATTTGGTGGGTGATACATGGATCGAACATGTGACCCCTGCCGTGTGAAGGCAGTGCTCTACCGCTGAGCTAATCACCCGAAGACCGTTATTCTAGCAGCAAGTTTTGAGGCCTTCGGGAAAACTCGTAAATTTTTTGAAAATCATGCGCTTCAAGCCTTGTCACGCAGTTCGCGGCGCAGGATCTTGCCGACGTTGGTCTTGGGCAGCTCTTCGCGGAATTCGATGAAGCGTGGGCGCTTGTAGCCGGTGAGTTGCTGCTGGCAGTAGCGCATGACCTGGTCTTCAGTGAGTGCAGGGTCGCTGCGCACGACGTAGACCTTGATGGATTCGCCCTGTTGCTCGTCTTTGACGCCCACTGCTGCGCATTCCAGCACGCCGGGGCACAAGGAGATCACGTTTTCCAGTTCGTTCGGATAGACGTTGAAACCGCTGACGACCATCATGTCTTTCTTACGGTCGATGATGCGGGTGTAGCCCTCCTCGTCCAGCACCCCGATGTCGCCGGTGCGCATGTAGCCGTCTGCAGTAAAGGCCTTGGCGGTTTCTGCGGGCTGGTTGTAGTAGCCGGTCATGACGTTCGGGCCCTTGATGCAGAGTTCGCCTGCCTGGCCAATTGGGACATTATTGCCATCATCATCCTTGATGGCGACAGAGATGCCGGGCAGCGGCAAGCCAATGCTGCCGGTGAAGTGCTTGTTGGTGACAGGATTGTTGGTGCCGATGGCGCAGGTCTCACTCATGCCCCAGCCTTCAATCATGGCGCAGCCCGTGACCTGCTGCCACTGCTTTGCAGTGCCTTCCGATGCGGCCATGCCGCCCGCTTGCGAGATATAGAGTTTGGAAAAGTCGAGCTTGCGGAACTCCTGATTGTTGAGCAGTGCGTTGAACAAGGTGTTGACCGCGGGCAGCACATTGAACGGGCGCTTTTGCAGCACCTTCACAAACTTCGGAATATCGCGCGGGTTGGGGATCAGGCTCAGGCTGCCGCCCAGGCGCATGGCAAACAGGCTGACCGTGAGCGCGAAGATGTGATAGAGCGGCAGGGCGGCAATGATGTGGGTTTCATTGGCCTTGACCTGACCTTCCAGCGCAGGGGTGAACCAGGTGTGGGCCTGCAGCGTGGCGGCCACGATATTGCGATGAGTCAGCACCGCGCCTTTGGACAGGCCCGTGGTGCCACCGGTGTATTGCAGAAAGGCGATGGAATCCAGCGTGGCATTGCTGGGTGTGAGCTTGCGCGCAGCACCTTCTGCCAGCGCTTTGTTGAATGGCGTGACTTGCCGCAACTGGCTGCCGGAGCCCAGAGGCAGTTCAAACGCAGGCACCATTTTGGCCAGATTGCGCACGGCAAAGGTGATCCAGCTGCCGAACAGGCCACCTAGCAGGTCGCCCATGCTGGTCAGGCAGATATGGCGGATGGCGGTGCGCTCCAGCACATGGCTGAGGGTATGGGCGAAGTTTTCCAGAATGATGATGGCCGTGGCGCCGGAGTCCTTGAGCTGGTGCTCCAGCTCGCGTGCCGTGTAGAGCGGGTTCACGTTCACGCAGGTAAAGCCGGCGCGCAGCACGCCAGCCATGGTGACGGCAAACTGGGGCACATTGGGCAACATGATGGCCACGCGGGCGCCGGGCTCCAGCCCCAGGCTCTGCAGCCAGGCGCCCATCTGGGTGGAGAGTTTGTCCAGCTCACCATAGCTCATCCAGCGGTCCATGCAGACCGAAAATGGGCGGTCTGCATGCTGGGTAAAGGCTTCTTCCAGCATATGTACCAGCGAGCGGTATTGCTCGGGATGCACGTCGTGCGGCACATTGGGTGGATAGTTCTTGAACCAGGGTGCTGCGGTTTCCATAGCGGTACCTTGATGGAGCGCCTAGCTGCTGGCAGGTCAGGCGCGAATTGAGGAAGAAGTCCCAGCGTTGCTGTTGCGGCAGATTCTGCGGATCTCACCCATCAGGGTCTACCGGGGCTTGTCCTAGGCAGGTATCCGGGCTGACATTGCCGCTTTGCTACGCTGTGGCCTGGAGGTGCTGGCGGTGAACACTTGGTTCTGGCGTTGTGTGGTGTGGGGCAGCTGGCTGGCGGTAGGCCTGTGGCTGGGCTACTGGTGGCCGCGCTCCGTACCGGTCGCGCTTGGCGGGGCCGTGCTGATTGCCTGCGCAGCGGGATTGCAGCTGGGAGCCCAGATGCTGATGATGCGCAGGGTTTTGCGCCAACGCGCCCTGCCAGTGCCGCCGCGCGCTGTGGCAGCGCGAGCCTGGATCGCAGAGTGGCGCTTGTCTATACGGATATTTGGCTGGCAGCTACCATTTCAGGAGCATCTGGAGGGTGACTTTGACACCGGCGCACAGGGGCAGGTGGGCATGGTCCTGGTGCATGGCTACTTCTGCAACCGGGCCGTGTGGAACAGCTGGTTGCGACGGCTCAGGACTCTGGGCATTCCCTGTGCGGCGATGACGCTGGAGCCTGCACATGGCAGCCCGGTGGATGCCATGGTGGCAGACCTCGATGCCAGTGTGAAGGCCATGGTGCAAAAGACGGGGTGTGCTCCTCTATTGGTAGCGCACAGCATGGGTGGGTTGGTGGTCAGAGCCTGGTTGAAGGCCTTGACGCCCGAGCAGCGCGCGCAGTACGCGGCCCATGTGGTGACGGTGGCCACGCCGCATGGCGGCACTTGGCTGGGGCGGTTTGCGCATGGTCTGCCGGCGGTGGATATGCGCGAGGGCAGTGCCTGGCTGCAGCAGCTGGGGCTGCCGCCGGGGGATGTGCAGTTCACCTGCTGGTGCAGCAGCAGCGACAACATTGTGTTCCCACCGAATCTGGCAACGCTGCCCGGTGCGCAGTTGCACCAGGTGGAGGATGCGGCCCATATGCAGCTGCTGTTTGACGCACGAGTCTGGGCCGATTGCCTGCAGCTGCGTGAGCAGCTTCAGGCCTCGGGATTCTCTTTGGGTTCAGCCGGTGCAGCCTTGTCCTGAATGATGTGAATATCGGTGGCAGAACTCAAGGCAATGCCTTGCTCGGCGCAGCGCTGCAGCAGACCGAACAGCAAGTCGCTGCGGGTGCTGTAGACATTGCGGGAGCTGGACACATGGCCAAAGCTGGCGATGTTGATGACGCTGCCGTTGATGGAGTCCACATACATGGCAGGCGCAGGCAAGGCGAGTACGTTTTCATGCTCTTCATACAGACCCAGCAGTACTTCGCGCAGCTTGACGATGTCGGTATTCAGCGGCACGGCAAAAGCGATCGAGATACGGCCCAGCGATCCATCCATGGTCAGGTTCTGCACGGACTTGGTGATGAACTCGGAGTTGGGGACGATGACGGTGGATTTGTCGTCCGTCTGAATTTCGGTGGCACGCACGCTGATGCGGCGGATATCACCCACCTGATCGCCGATGCGCACGCGGTCGCCGAGCTTGACAGGACGCTCGGCCAGCAGGATCAGGCCGGAGACAAAGTTCTGCGTGATGGCCTGCAGGCCAAAGCCGATACCGACGGACAGCGCACTGGCCAGCAGCGCCACTTTTTCAAAGCCGATGCCCAGAGCCGCCAGCGTCCACAGGCCCGAGAGGATGATGCCCACATAGCGGGCCACGGTGCTGATGGAGTTGCGCGCACCGATGTCCAGCTCGGTCTTGGGCAGATAGGTTTCGACCAGCCAGTGCTGAAAGGTGCGGAAGATGGTCAGCCCCGCAATCAGCACCACCAGGCCGCGCACCATGGTCATGGGCTTGAGCACAGCGTCGCCTACGGGCAGGCCGTTGGTCAACGAGTCGGCCAGCACCGCCAGGCTGCTGGAATTGCCAAATGGTGCGGTCAGGGCTACCAGGCCCAGCAGCAGCAGGCACACGCGCATCAGGGCGGAGAGCAGCACGCCAATCTGCTCCACACGTGACGCCTTGAGGCCCGTGCCCAGCGCAATGCCTTGGCCGATGCGGCTTTCGGCGGAGCATAGCCAGATGAAGAAGTCGTCGGCAAACTTCATCAGCAAGGTGGTGGCCAGCACGACGACGGTGATCCATACCATCTGCGTGGCCACAAAGACCGAGAAGTTCAGATAGCCCAGCAGCGCCGCGATCAGTGCAGCCAGCACAGTGAGGTGGCCACCCAGCCAGGCAAACATCAGCCAGTTGCTGGTGCGTGCAGGGCGGTGCTCCTCGCCCTGGTGGGCGGCTGCTTTTTCGCGGTCCACCTGCTGCTGGCGCTGGCGTTGACGGCTCACGATCACCAGCACGGACATGATGAGACCCACATAGGTCAGCGCAATCAGTCCGTCCAGCGCCACGCTGCTGACGGCGCTGGTGCGCGCGGCAATGTCCACCGCGTTGAGCATCATGGAGAACCAGGTCAGCGCGGCGGCGCCCCAGGCAAAGCGCGTGAGGGCCGGGGCCGCGATGTCGTCAATGTTGAGCAGCCGCCAGGTAGGGCGCTTGGGTACCAGCAGGCTGGCGCTGACGGACAGGAAGAAGGCGGCCACGAAAGTGGACCGGATCCAGGCGTCGGCCACGGACTCCAGGCGCGGCGCAATGGCATCGATGGAGTGCAGACTTTCGATGAACACCATGCTGGCAAGACCGGGCAGGGCGGTGCCGACCAACAGCATCCACACGGCCAGGCCCGAGCGGCGCAGGCGGCCATTGGGTGCACGCTCGGACGCTGCGAATTTGCGGCCTGCGCTGCGCAACCAGATGCGCAGCGGAAACATCAGCACCAGCGCGATGAGGGTGCCAAGTAGCGGCGTGCCCCAGCCATGCTTGGCGATGGCGGACTGGAAGCTGGCCTGCCCTTGGCGCACCAGGCCCATGATGCGCTGCAGATCCGCGGGCATATGCTCACCGAACTGCTTCCACAGCGATGGCGACAGGGGGGAGGCGACTTTGCGGGCAATCTGCTGGTTGAACTGCTGGGTGCGGATTTTTTCGATGTTGTCCGCGGTCTGCTTGGCTTCCACCGACAGCAGCTTGCCGCTTTTGATGGCCGAGTCCAGATCGCTGCGTTGCTGGGCCAGCTCCTTGCGCTGCGCCGTCAGCTCCGGGCTTTCTTCGACGCCAGCGGTGACAGGGCCGAGCTGGGCGATACGCGCATCGATCTGCTTGAGCAAGGGCTCCAGCGTGGTGGAGGCGTCGTCCGCGTCACGCTTGGCTTTCAGCGTTTTTTCGGACAGGTTCTGCAGCGTCTCGGCCGCATCGGCATCGTCCAGCGATTTGCGCACGGCGTCCAGCGCGTTGGAGGCGGCCTGGATTTGCGCGACGGCCGCAAGTTGCGGGTCGGCTGCCGAGGAGGCAGGGGCTTCGGCAGCGATGGCCAGGCCCAGGCAGAGGTGAAGCGCCAGAAGCCAGCGCAGCAAGCGTATGCAGCGGTTTTGCATGGTGAGAAGTGAGTGATGGCAGAGATTGCCTGTGGCACTCACTATAGGTGCAATGCGGCTGGCAGGGCTTCAGCGTGCAGCCTCGTTGGCTGTGCGCTGAGTCCGGCAACGAGGAGGTTGATTGCTATAAAAATAATAGCTCAATGTCTATGTCTTATATAGACAAGAAGCCGGTTTTTATTGAAATCAGATCAATTGCTCGCCCGGCAGCAGCTCCTTGGCACCAATCGTCGGCAACTGGCGCAGTTGCTTGTACAGCGGCGCAAAGTCGGTGCTGGTAAAGTCCAGCAACTGCTGCATATCGTCGATGACGAAATAGCTCTGCTGGTAGGTGTCGATCTTGTAGAGCGTGCGCATGGCGCGCGCAAGCTGCAGTGGCAGGCGGTGCGGCTCGGGGCTGTTGACGCTGTAGTCCAGCTCGCCTGCCGAGCTGAGGATGCCTGCGCCATAGGCACGCACACCGCCGCTTTCGCGAATCAGCCCGAACTCGATGGTGTACCAGTACACGCGTGAGAGCATCTCGCAGGCGCCCAGTTCGGCGGCCTTGAGCCCGCCCTTGCCGTAGGCCTGAATGAAGTCCGCAATCACGGGGTTGAACAGCAGCGGCACATGGCCAAACAGGTCGTGAAAGATGTCGGGCTCGACGATGTATTCAAACTCCTCGGGCTTGCGAATCCAGTCCGTGACGGGAAATTTGCGCTGGGCCAGCAGCGAGAAGAATGGCACTTCGGGGATCAGCCCCGGCACGCCGACGATCTCCCAGCCCGTGGCTTTGTACAGGCGCTCGTTGACTTCCTCAAAGCGCGGAATGCGCTCCTTGGCACCGAGCGAGGGCAGGGCATCGATGAAATGCTGGCTGGCCAGACCGGGCAGCAGGGCGCTTTGGCGCTCGTACAGGCGCTGGTAGGTCTGGTGGTCGGCTTCGGTATAGGCGGCGTAGTCCTGCGCGCAGGTGTAGTCCGCATTGGCGCGCGAGTAGTCGCCGCGCGGCGGGCGGTCGGATTGGCCGTATACAACGGGGGCTTGTCCCATCATCGTGATCTCCTTTTGTGCAGACCGCTGGCCAGACCGCCCGCAGGCGGCTGCGGCTTAGCCGGCCTTGATCTTGGTTGCGCTGATCAAAAACTGAAACTTGCGGTTCTCGCGTTTCACAAACTCTGCAAATTCCTGCAGTCGCATGTCTTCCTGAGCAATACCCATCTTGCGGTACTGCTCGCGGTATCTGGGGTCGGCCAGCGCGGCCTGAAACGCGCTGGCGTATTTCTGGGCATCCTTGTCAGGCAGATTGGCCGGGGCAAAGACGCCAAACCAGGTGGCCACGTCAAAGCCGGGCACGGCTTCATTGACGCTGGGCACATTGGGCAGAGCCACATTGCGTGCGGGAGTAGTGACGGACAGGGCCACCAGCTCGCCCGAGGCAATCAGCGGCAGCGCCGAGGCCAGGTTGTCAAAGACCATGTCCACATCGCCCCGGAGCATGGCCTTTTGCGCGGCCGATGCCCCTTCAAACTGCACCGTGGGCAGACGCAGATTGGCCAGGGACTTGAACATCTCGCCCGAGATATGGCCGATGCTGCCGTTGCCGGCCGAGCCGATCTTGAGCTGGTTGGGGTTGGTCTTGATATAGGCCACCAGATCGCTGGTGTTCTGCAGCTTCAGCTCCGCCGCGCGGGCCTTGGTGATGACCAGCACATTGGGTACGCGGGCCACCAAAATCAATGGCTTGAAGTCCTTGTAGACGTCATAGCCGGGCGGTGTGCCCAGGTGGGGCAGCACGGCATGGGTGGCGACCGCGCCCATGACGACCAGATTTTCCTGCGGCTTGGCCTTGGCGATCAGCTCCACGCCCTTGACGCCGCCTGCGCCGGGCTTGTTGGTGACGGTGATGGCGCCCAGGTTTTGCTGGGCACCCTGGGCCAGCAGATGGGCCGAGGTATCGAGAGGGCCGCCCGCAGGGTAGGGAACGACAAAGGACAGGGGGAGGCTGGCGTTTTGCGCATAAGAGGCAAAAGCCGATGCCGACAGCAAGGCAGCGAGCAGGAGCGAACGTTTCACAGTGATTTCCGAACAAAAAAAGCCCTGAAAGGGCGTCCGGGAGTATAGAAACGCTGGCGCCTGCGCCAGGGCAAGCTGCGGAACAAATTTGAATGCAGCCGCGTGCAGACCTGACAGGGTCAGGGCGTCAGCTGGCTGTTTTTGAGGAATTGGCCGTAGAAGCGGTGATCGGCCTGCACCAGTTGGGCAAAGTCGCGCAGGCGCAAATCCTCGCGGATCACACCCATGGCGTCGAAATATTGCTGCACCGTGGGTTTTTTCAGGGTCTGTGCAAACGCATTGGCCCAGCGCGCAGCTTGCGCATCGCTCACTCCAGCGGTGGAGAACAGGCCAAACCAGGTGGTCAGCGCCAGGCCGCGCACGCTGTCGCTGAGCACCGGCACGCCGGGCAGCATGGGCAGGGCCGTGGTCGATGTCACGCCAATGGCCTTGAGCCGCCCCGCGCGCACATGGGGCAGGGCCGAGGCCACGTTGTCGAACATCAGATCGGCCGTGCCTTCGAGCAGGGCCGACAGCGCAGGCTGGGCACCGGCAAACGGCAGGTGCTGCAGCGGCACGCGGGTCAGCGTCTGGAACAGCTTGCCCGCAATATGGCCGATGCTGCCCACGCCGGCCGAGGCATAGCGCAGCGGCTGGCGGTTCTTGGCCATGAAGCGCAGCAGATCGTCGGGTGTGTAGATGCGCCACTGCAGCGCCAGTTCGCTGCGCATGATCAGCACATGCGGCATGCGCGCCACCAGCGTCAGCGGCTGAAAGTCGCGCAGCGGGTCGTAAGGCAGTTGCGGGTTCAGCCAGGGCAGGGTGGCATGGGTGGCGACGGCTCCCATCAACAGCATGGGCTCGCGCGCACCAGCCCGCGCCACCATGGCCGCGCCCGTGGCACCACCGCCCCCCGTCACATTGAGAACCTGGATGGACCCAAGCGACGAGGTTTCCTGCACGATTCGGCGCGAGGCGCGATCCAGCGGCCCGCCCGCCGTATAGGGCACGACCAGCGTCAGCTCGTTCGCCGTTTTGCTGGAGTTGGTGGTAAATCCGCCTGTAGTCCTCTGAGCATATACGGGGGCTGCTATTAAAGTTGTGGCGGAGGCGGCGGCCAGCGACAGCAGCTGGCGGCGGGAAAGAGAGGGAGCCACATCCACATTCACACCCCTGCGGCCCGGTGCGCACAGGGAGTGGGGTGTGAGGTGCGGTGCAGAAGCTTTCAAGATGAGTGCAAGCGCCGCACCGGTTGCAGGGCATCAGGCCCGTGGCGCAGCGTGCTCTCGAGTATAGGCAGGTATCCGTCGCCCGATATGGTCCGTTTGGCCGTAACAGAGGTGACAAAGTGAGCCGATGCAGGCCGTGCCAGCCACTGCAGCCCGGGCTGCCGATGGCAGCGTGGATGGGGCAAAAGCGGCTGGCGCGGCGCATGGGACAAAGCGAAAAAGCCGGGAGGAATGTCGGCTCAGGTCTTGAGCACGCCGCGGCGCATCTGGTCGAGTTCCATGGTCTCGAACAGCGCCTTGAAGTTGCCTTCGCCAAAGCCGCTATTGCCCTTGCGCTGGATGAACTCGAAGAAGATGGGGCCCAACTGGTTCTCGCTGAAGATCTGCAGTAGCAGCTCGTCCGGCGCGCCGTCCACCAGGATGTTGCGCGCCAGCAGCTCGGGGATGGGTTCCTTCAATTCAGGGATGCGCTTGGGCAGCAGCTCGTAGTAGGTCTCGCTGGTGGTCAGCAGCTTGATGCCGTTCATCTGCAGGCCGTCCACCGTGTCGTACAGATTGGTCGAGCCCAGCGCAATGTGCTGAATGCCCTCGCCCTTGTACATGTCCAGATATTCCTGAATCTGGCCAGCCTTGTCGTTGCCTTCTTCGTTGATGGGAATGCGGATCTTGCCGCAGGGGCTGGTCATGGCCTTGCTCTTGACGCCCGTGGCCTGGCCTTCGATGTCGAAGTAGCGCACTTCGCGGAAGTTGAAGATGCGCTCGTAGAAGTCGGCCAGCTCGGCCATGCGGCCACGGTAGACGTTGTTGGTCAGGTGGTCTATGTAGGTCAGGCCCAGACCTTCGGGGTGCAGGTTGGTCACGCCGGGCAGGGGCTCGAAATCCACGTCGAAGAAGCTGATATTGCCCAGATCACCGTCCTTGGCGCCGTTCTTGCCGCGCCATTTGTCGATGAAATAGATCAGCGAGTCGCCAATGCCTTTGACGGCGGGGATGTTCAGCTCGCCCGGGGCGGCGGGCTGCTGGGCATAGCCCCAGGCGCCCAGCGACACAGCGCGTTCATAGGCAAACTTGGCGTCCTTGACGCGAATCGCAATCGCGCAGACGCTGGGGCCGTGCAGGCGCGCAAAGCGCTGGGCAAAGCTGTCGGGCTCGGCGTTGATGATGAAGTTGATCTCGCCCTGGCGGTACAGCGTCACATTCTTGCGGCGGTGCTTGGCGATGGCCGTGAAGCCCATGCGCTCGAACAACTGGCCCATGGCCACGGGATCGGGGGCGGCGTATTCGACGAACTCGAAGCCGTCGGTGCCCATGGGGTTCTCCCAGGTCTGGAAGGTGTTGGTCTGAGTCAGTGGGGCGTTCATGGGGCGTTTCTCCATCCGGAAAACATGGCACAGGGCACGAGACAGGCGTTGCGAGGGTCGCTGCTGTCGATATGGCCTTACTGTAGGTCAGCCCCCTGGCAGCCTTTTTGCAAAAAGGCCGTGGCGTCAAACCCTTGCTTGCATAAAAATTGTGCAAAAACTGAATTTCATGCAATTTAAATGGTTATCAAGGGTTAACCCTGAAGAAAAACTGCTCAAATTTTATAATCTGCCGCCATGAGCCCTACGCACACCATCGACAAACTGGACAAGGCGATTTTGCGCCGATTACAGGCCAATGGCCGAGAAACCTATGACGTGATTGGCGAGCAGGTTGGCCTGTCGCCCAGCGCCGTTTTGCGCCGCGTCAAACGCCTGGAAGAAAGCGGCGTCATCGACCGCTATGTGGCCCTGGTGCAGCCCGAGACCGTGGGCCTGGGTCTGACCGCCTATCTGAATGTGCGCCTGGAAAAGTACACCGAAACCAGCAAGCGCAACCCCATGGACATCTTCCGCGCCAGCGTGCAGACCTGGCCCGAGGTGGTGGAGTGCGTGTCGCTGACGGGCGAGATGGATTATCTGCTGCGCGTGGTGGTGGCCGACATGCAGCACTACAGCCGTTTCATCATGGATACGCTGCTCAAGCACCCCAGCGTGCAGGACTGCAAGACCAGCTTTGTGATGGATCGCGTCAAGGTCACGACGGCCGTGCCGCTGTAAGCTGCACGGTGTACGCATGAAGAAGGCTTTGAGCCTCCTTCATTTGGACCATGGCTTAGCGGAAATGCTTGGCTAAGGTGTTGAAATATCGATAAATCCTTACGAAATTGCTGCGATGCAACAATGTGCTTGTGAGGATTCGGGTTTTTACCTATATTCCATGCCATGAACATCTCCAAAGACTGGTTGAAAGCGCCCTGGCAGGCTGGCTCGGGCTGGCTGCGGGACATGGGCAAGTCCCATGCCGCGGAGCGTCGTGCGCCGTCCTTGGTGCCGATCCGTTCGCTGAGCCCGCGTCACCGCGAGCGCATCGTCAAGCATCTGCTCAAGCTCGATGCGCGTGACCGCTATCTGCGCTTTGGCTATGCGGCCAGCGACGAGCAGGTGGCCCGCTACGTCGAGCATCTGGACTTCGAGCGTGACGATATCTTCGGTATCTTTAACCGCCGCCTGGAGCTGATCGCCATGGCGCATCTGGCGTTTGCCGGTCACCCCGAGCATGAAAAATGCGCGGAGTTCGGTGTCTCCGTGCTCAAGAGCGCGCGCGGCAAGGGGCTGGGTGCGCGCCTGTTCGAGCGTGCTGTGCTCCATGCCCGCAGCAAGAACGTGAGCATGATGTTCATCCATGCGCTGTCCGAGAACACGGCCATGCTCAAGATTGCGCGCAATGCCGGTGCCACCGTCAAGCGTGATGGCTCGGAGTCCGAAGCCTATCTGGAGCTGCCCCCGGCCGACTTCGAGACCCATGTCAACGAGTTGATGACCGAGCACATTGGCGAGATGGACTACCAGCTCAAAAAGCAGGCCAACAATTTCTGGGCATTTCTCGCTGGCGTGCAGGAAGTGCGCAAGGGTGTACAGGAAGGCCGCCACCAGTCGGCCGAGTAAAACCCTGAGGATTGATTTCAAGCCAGATTGGCCTTGAGTCCTGATTCAATAAGCGCTGACAGCTATCAAAACCATATGGGCCGCTATCGCAACCGTGATAGCGGCCCATGGCTTTTTGGCGGCTGCAAGCCGTTTGTCAACACAATCCGCTATTCTTGAAGCTTGTTTGACTACCGCACGTCCTGCATTCCAAGACAGTGTCTGACCCCCATCCTGCGCGACTTCCCGAGAAGGAAGACAAGCGAAGCTTCCTGCAAAAGGTGGCTGAGTTCATCCATCCGGCCCCGGAATCTGCCGATGAACTGATCGAAACCCTGGCCGAAGCCGAAGACAACCAGGTCATCGGCACCGAGTCCCGCGTCATGCTGGAACGCGTGATTCGCATGGCCGATATGAGCGCCGGAGATGTCATGGTGGCTGCGCCACGCATGGATCTCATCAATATCGACGCTCCGTTTGAAGAAATCCTGCACCAGGTCATCACCACGGCGCACTCGCGCTTTCCGGTGTACCAGGGCGAGCGCGAGAACATCATTGGCATCTTGATGGCCAAGGATTTGCTCAAGCTGCAGCGCTCTCCGACCCTGAACATCCGCGCTCTGGTGCGCTCGGCCGTGTTTGTGCCCGAGAGCAAGGGCCTGAACGATCTGCTGCGCGAATTCCGCGCCAACCGCAACCATCTGGCCATCGTCATCGACGAATTTGGCCGCGTGGCCGGTCTGGTGACGATTGAAGACGTGCTCGAAGAAATCGTGGGCGAGATCGAAGACGAGTTCGACATCCCCGAAGACGAAGGCGACATCTTCGCGCTGGCCGATAACAGCTACCGCGTGGCCGGTGACGCCACCATCGAGCATGTGAGCCAGGAGTTCGAGACCACGCTGCATGCCAGCGACCCGGACGCAGAGTTCGACACCATTGGTGGCCTGATCGCCCACGAAATGGGCCATGTGCCCAAGCGCGGCGAGCAGATTCACCTGGGTGGCCTGGAATTCACCGTGCTGCACACCAAGGGTGGCGCCGTGCGCTGGTTCAAGGTGGTGCGTGATCCATCGCCTGACAGTCTGGTCAAAAACTGATTTCCCGTATGCTTGCCCTCACCCAACCCCTCCGGTTGGGTGTTTTGTTAGTGCAGTCTGATTTTTATGCCCACCACATCCGCATCGCCTTCGAGGACTTCTGCCAACAGCACTTCAGGCTGGGGCGCGGGCTTGCTGCTGATCGTGGCTGGTGCGCTGCAGGCTTTTTCTCTGGCTTGGCCCTGGGCGCGCGGGCAGGGCGATGGCTGGCTCAGCATCGTGGGCGGCTATGGCAGGCCGCTGTGGTGGTTGCAGATTCTGTCGCTGGCGGTGCTGGTGCATGCGCTGCTGGCCGCAGGCTCGGCCCGCAAGGCAGCAGGCCGCGCCTGGCTGTTTGCCACGGCCTGGCTGGTGGCCACCTTCTGGTGGCTGTTTATTTCCATGCACACCTATGGCGGGCTGGCGGCTCCGCTGGCTGTGGCGGCGGTGCTGGCGCTGGCGGCGTTTCTGGGCAGTTATTACGCGATTGCATCATGGTGTTTTAAGCGTTTAGTCCATGATTCATATAGGCTGATAGCTATTGTTTTTGCAGCGCTATGGACTTTGGCTGAACTGGCGCGCGGCTGGTTGTGGACCGGTTTCCCCTGGGGGGCTGGCGGCTACGCCCATGTGGAAGGGCCGCTGTCCGTGCTGCCGCGCTGGGTGGGCGTCTATGGCACAGGCTTTGTGGCGGCGTGGATTGCAGCCTGGCTGGCGCTGCTGGTGTGGCGCAAGCAGACACAGCAGGTTTTGCTGTCGCCTAAGCCTGCGATGGCTTCGGTTGTTGCTTTGGCCCTGATCTGGACTGGCCTGTGGTGGTCCCGCAGCGAAAGCCTGCAAGCTCCCACCCAGCAGCCCGGCATGAGCGTGGAGCTGCTGCAGGGCAATATTCCGCAGGATGAAAAATTCGAGCTGGGCTCAGGCGTGGTCGTTGCGCTGCGCTGGTATGCCCAGCAGCTGCATGACTCTAAAGCGCAACTGGTGGTGGCACCCGAGACCGCCATTCCGCTGCTGCCCCAGCAACTGCCTGAAGGCTATCTGGACTTTGTGCGCTCCCCCTTTGTCGCCAAGGATGGCAAGCAAGCCGCGCTGGTGGGCATTCCGCTGGGCAATCTGGATGCGGGCTATACCAACACGGTCGAAGGCTGGATGCCCGGGCAGAGCAAGCCTTATCAGTACGACAAGCACCATCTGGTGCCGTTTGGCGAGTTCATTCCGCCCCTGTTCCGCTGGTTTACCGATCTGATGAACATCCCGCTCGGGGACTTCAACCGCGGCGCGCTGGGTCAGCCGTCCATGAACTGGGCGGGCGAGCGCCTGTCGCCCAATATCTGTTACGAAGATTTGTTTGGCGAAGAACTGGCCGCGCATTTTGGCAATGCCGCGACGGCGCCCACGGTGCTGGTCAATTTCAGCAATATCGGCTGGTTTGGAGATTCGGTGGCGATTGACCAGCACTTGAACATCAGCCGCATGCGCGCGCTGGAGTTCGAGCGCCCCATGCTGCGCGCCACCAATACCGGAGCGACGGTGGTGATTGACCACCAAGCCCGGGTGAAGCACGCGCTGGCCCCGTTCGAGCGCGCCGTGCTGGAAGGAAACGTGCAGGGCCGTGAGGGCTTGACGCCTTTTGCCCGATGGGCGCATGCGCTGGGTCTGGTGCCGCTGACGGCGCTGTGCCTGCTGGTCTGTGCGCTGGGCTGGTGGCGGGCAAGAAAGCTCAATCGTTGAGGGTTGAACCGAATCTATGGCGTAGTCCGCAACCCGGAAAATGGCCTGTCGAAATCAAGTGACGCTGCATTTGTGGCAGAGTTTCGGGCCTGATCACGGGTATTGTGGGTGTGCGCTGTCCGCCAGCCTTGATAATGCCCGGTTGTACCGCCCTGTTGAGGGCGTGAATCCAGATCCCCAAATAAAGTAACAGGTAGCTCGCACTGGCTGCCGCGGAGCAATTGAGAGAATGGCTGAATCTTTTTCCTACGAACAACTGATCGCTTCCGGTGAAGGCAAGCTGTTTGGCGCCGATAGTGGCCGTCTGCCCCTGCCTCCCATGCTGATGTTCGATCGCATCACGCATATCGATGCCGACGGTGGCGCCCATGGCCTGGGCAAGATTGTGGCCGAACTCGATGTCAAGCCTGATCTGTGGTTCTTTGACTGCCACTTCCAGGGCGACCCCGTCATGCCCGGTTGCCTGGGCCTGGACGCCATGTGGCAGCTGATCGGCTTTTACCTGACCTGGCTGCGTTTGCCAGGCCGTGGTCGCGCTCTGGGTGCGGGTGAAGTCAAGTTCACCGGTGAAGTCGGCCCCGATGTCAAACTGGTGACATACGAAATTGATATCAAGCGAGTGATCAAGCGCAAGCTGAACATGGCCATTGGCGATGCACGCCTGCTGGCCGATGGCAAGGAAATCTACGTGGCCAATGACCTGCGCGTGGGTCTGTTCCTGCGTGAAGACGGCCAAGGTAAGGCAGCATGAGCAAGAAGCGGGTAGTCATCACCGGCGCGGGCATTGTCTCGTGCATTGGCAACGACCTGGAAACGGTTGAGGCGTCGCTGCGCGCCAGCCGCTCCGGCATCAAGGCCATGCCCCAGTTCACCGAGCTGGGCATGCGCTCGCAGGTGGCGGGCATTCCCGAGATCGACATCGAAGCGCGCATTGACCGCAAGCAGCTGCGCTTCATGGGCGATGCCGCGGCCTACTCGCAGATCGCGCTGGAAGACGCCATCAAGCAAGCGGGCCTGACGCCCGAGATGGTGTCCAACCCACGCACCGGCCTGATCATGGGCTCGGGCGGCGGCTCGCCAGCCAACCAGATCGAAGCAGCCGACACGCTGCGCGAGAAGGGCATCCGCCGCGTGGGACCCTACCAGGTCACGCGCTGCATGAGCTCCACGGTCTCGGCGTGCCTCGCGACCAACTTCAAGGTCAAGGGTATCAACTACTCCATCACCTCGGCCTGCTCCACCTCGGCCCACTGCATTGGCGCCGCGGCGCAGCAGATCGCCTGGGGCATGCAGGACGTGATGTTTGCCGGCGGCGGCGAAGAGCTGTCCTGGGGCATGTCGCTGCTGTTTGACGGCATGGGCGCTATGTCCAGCAAGTACAACGAGACGCCCGAGAAAGCTTCGCGCGCCTATGACGCCAACCGTGACGGTTTCGTGATCGCCGGTGGCGGCGGCGCTGTGGTGCTGGAAAGCCTGGAGCACGCGCTGGCGCGCGGTGCCAACATCCTGGCCGAAGTGGTGGGCTTTGGCGCCACCAGCGACGGTGAAGACATGGTGGCCCCATCCGGCGACGGTGCCATTGCCTGCATGAAGCAAGCCATGGAAACCGTGGATGCACCCATCGACTACATCAACACGCACGGCACATCGACCCCCGTGGGCGATATGCAGGAAGTGCGCGCCATGCGCGAGCTGTTTGGTGACAAGGTGCCTCCGTTCTCGTCCACCAAGTCGCTGACCGGCCACTCGCTGGGCGCGACCGGTGTGCAGGAAGCCATCTACTGCCTGATCATGCTGAACAAGGGTTTCATCGCTGGCTCGGCCAATGTGGAAACGCCGGATCCGCTGCTGGGTGATATGCCTCTGGTCACGACCACGCGCGATGCCCAGCTGACTACCGTGCTGTCCAACAGCTTCGGTTTTGGCGGTACCAATGCCTCCCTGGTGCTCAAGCGCTGGGAAGGCCAGTAAGCGCATTCCGCGTCAAAGCCAGCCCGCTTGGCCGTCAGGTAAGCGGGCTTTTTTCTGCCATCTATCTCCCTGCTCTTCATGAAGATTGCGATTCTTGACCGTGATGGCACCCTGAACCAGTGGGGTGCACAGGGTTTCATCGGCCGGCCCGAGGAATGGGTGGCCGTGCCCGGTGCGCTGGAGGCCGTCTCGCGCCTGAACCGCGCCGGCTGGCATGTGGTGGTGGTGACCAATCAGCCGGGCCTGGGCCGCGGGCTATTTGATGTGATCGACCTCAACGCCGTGCACGCCAAGATGCACCGCGAGCTGGCCGCTGCCGGTGCGCGCGTGGAGGCGGTGTTTTTCTGCCCGCACGCGCCCGATGAGGACTGCCACTGCCGCAAGCCGCAGCCTGCATTGTTTGAACAGGTGGTGGAGCGCTTTGGCGCCGAGGGGCGCGAGATCTGGGCCATTGGCAGCGGCGTCGAGCATCTGCAGGCTGGACAGGCACTGGGCGCGCATCTGGTCTATGTCGAATCCACAGGTCGCCCGGCGGGTGACGGCGCAGCCGCTACCTTGCCCGCAGGCAGCCAGCGGTTTACGGACTTGCAGGCCGTGGTCAATGTGCTGTTGCCGCTGGGCGAAGACGAGGTGGTCATGCCGTCGGAAGAACCGCCCCTCTCGCATTGATTCCGGATTTCAAGTAAAAATAGCCTCAACGGCTTGAAAGTTCTGCACTAGCTGCTATGTTTTCAGGCTGATTGCCTTACGCTTTTTGCTGCGCCCGATGCGGGCGCTGGTTTCCGATACTGATTGCCCTCATGTCCCTGATTCGCTCTGTCCTCCACATGCTGTGGATGGTCATCACCGTTATTCCCTACACTTTTGGAGTGCTGCTGGCCAAGTGGAGCAGCGGCTCGTCGAGCAAGGCCTATTGCGTGGCCCGCGCTTGGCTCAAGCTGTCGGTGGACAGTGCTCGCGTCCTCATGGGCGTCAAATACCGTGTGCAGGGCATGGAAAATCTGCCCAAGGATGAAAAGCAGGGGGTGGTGCTGCTGGTCAAGCACCAGTCCACCTATGAGACTTTTCTGATGCCCTCCATCATGCCGCGCCCTCTGGCCTATGTTTTCAAGAAAGAGCTGCTCAAGGTGCCGTTCTTTGGTTGGTCGATTGGCGCGCTGGACATGATCCACATTGACCGCGCCCAGCGCTCGCGTGCTTTCCACAAGGTGGTGGAGCAGGGCAAGCGTCTGCTTGACCAAGGCACCTGGGTCATCATGTTTCCCGAAGGCACGCGCGTGGATCGTGGCGAAGTGGGCGAATACAAGACCGGTGCCACGCGTCTGGCCATCATGACGGGCGCGCCTGTGGTGCCGATTGCAGTGACCTCGGCCAAGTGCTGGCCGCGCAAGGCTTTCATCAAGAAGCCCGGCATGGTGGATGTCTCCATCGGCAAGCCGATTTCTTCCGTGGGCCGCAAGCACGATGAGTTGATGGAAGAAGTGCAGGCCTGGATCGAGTCCGAGATGCAGCGACTCGACCCCGAGGCTTATCGCAAATAACCACGCAGACCGCACCATGCCCGGCGACGATTCAATGCAGCAAGCTTGGCAGTGGCTGGTTGCGCCCGTGGTCGAAGATGGGCAGGGGAGGCTGATTCCTCGCCAGCGCGCCAGCAAAGCCCCGGTGCCGCCAGCGCCTGTACTTCAGCAAGCGCTGCTGGATTTTGAGCCAGATGGCACTCAAGTCCAGGTAGAACATTCAGCTGATGCTATTGATTTGGTAGCTGAGCCTGATGAATTGCTGGCGCACCCTCAGGCCAGTCATGATGTGCAGCTGCGCGGCCAACATGTGGCCTATCTGCTGCGACGATCATCGAGGCGCAGCATCGGCTTTTCCGTCAGCGCGCAGGGACTGGATGTCACGGCCCCGCAGTGGGTGGAGATGGCCGAGATCGAATCGGCGCTGCAGACCAAGGCCGACTGGATTGTGCGCAAGCTGCAGGAGGCCGGTCAGCGTCAGCAGCTCAAGGACGAGGCGCGCATTCACTGGCAGGATGGTGGCCTGCTCGACTATCTGGGCCAGCCCATGCGCCTGTGCCTGAGCGGTGACGCCTCTCAGCCTGTGCGCACCCGCCACACCCATCGCGAGCAGCATGCGGATGGGGCGCAGTCCCTGCATCTGCCATTGACCGCAAACGCCTCGGCTGCGCAGGTCAGAGCCGCCGTTCAGGCCTGGATACTGCGGGAAGCCCGAACCCATTTCACTGCCCGCATGCTGCACTACACCCCGCAGATGGGGGTACGCTGGAATGCATTGCGGCTGACCAGCGCGACCACGCGATGGGGCAGCGCCACCAGCGGCGGCGTAATTCGCCTGAACTGGCGGCTGATGCAGTATGCGCCGCAGATCATTGACTACGTGGTGGTGCACGAACTGGCGCATCTGCACCATATGGATCACAGCCCGCAGTTCTGGAGCGTGGTGGCCGAAGTGCTGCCCGACTGGAAACAACTGCGCCGAACCCTCAGGGAAAAGCCTCTGCCCGCCTGGGAATGAGGCCTGAACCACCGAATCAAGGACAGACCATGAATCAGATCACTGAAACCATCACTCCTGCAGACGGCTATGCAGGCGATATCTCTGCCGAACTGGCCTGGCAGTGGGTGCAGAGCGGCGACGCTGTGCTGGTCGATGTGCGCACCGATGCCGAGCGTGAATGGGTGGGCAAAGTCCCCGGTGCTGTGGCCGTGGCCTGGAAACAATGGCCGGGCATGGCCATGAACCCGGACTTTGATGCGCAAGTGCGTGCTGCATCACAAGGCAAGAAGGTGGTGCTGCTGTGCCGCAGCGGCGTGCGCTCCATCGCCGCCGCCCAGCGTGCGACGGGCCTGGGCATCGAGGCCTATAACATCCTCGAAGGCTTTGAAGGCGATGTGAATGCCAGCGGCCAGCGCGGCCAGCTCGGCGGCTGGCGTAAGCGCGGCCTGCCCTGGAATCAGTGATCCCAGGGCATTGCTGTCATCAACCTTGGCGGTAGCCGTTGGGGTTTTGACTTTGCCAGCGCCAGGTGTCGGCGCACATGGAGTCCAGCGTGTGTTCGGCTTGCCAGCCTAGGGTCTGCATGGCGTGTTGTGGCTCGGCGTAGTAACTGGGCAGATCACCAGGGCGGCGCTCTGCAATCGTGTACGCAATCGCATGACCGCAGGCTTTTTCAAAAGCGTGAACTACGTCTAACACGCTATAGCCTTTGCCCGTGCCCAGATTCAAGGTCAAAACACCTGACGAGCTGCTCTCCTGCAGTTTTTCCAGTGCCTTGACATGGCCGCGAGCCAGATCCACCACGTGGATATAGTCGCGCACGCCAGTGCCATCAGGAGTCTCATAGTCACCGCCAAAAATCTGCAGCTTGTCACGGCGGCCTACAGCAACCTGCGCAATATAAGGCAGCAGATTGTTGGGAATATCGGCTGGATCTTCACCAATCAGGCCACTGGGATGGGCGCCGATAGGGTTGAAGTAGCGCAGGACGGCGATGCCCCATTGACTGTCGGCGTTCGCTAGGTCCGTCAGAATTTCTTCGACCATGAGCTTGGTTCGTCCATAGGGGTTCATGGCCGAGGTAGGGTGCTTCTCGTCATAAGGCAGGTATTGAGGAGTCCCATATACCGTGGCCGAGGAGCTGGACACCAGCTTGTGCACATTCTGGCTTTGCATGGCGCGCAGCAAGACCAGGCTGCCATTGACGTTGTTGTCGTAATAGTCCAGCGGCTTGGCAACCGATTCACCAACCGCCTTTTTGCCGGCAAAGTGAACAACACTGTCAATGTTGTGTTGTTTGAGCGCTGTCTCCAGTGCCTGCTGATCACGCACATCGCCATTGATCACGGGGATGGAGTGTGCTGTGATCTGCTCCACACGGCGTACAGCTTCAGGGTGGCTGTTACTGAAGTTATCAAAAATCACGACCTCGTGGCCGTGATTGATCAGTTCGATGGCTGTATGACTGCCGATATAGCCGGCACCGCCTGTGAGCAAGGTTTTCATAGGCTGAAGTTTAGTAGTGGTAGACAAATAAAAAGCGCTCCAAGGAGCGCTTTTTATCGATTGAAGTGTTATTTACAGCGCAGGAATACGCAGCTTCTGACCAGAATAGATCTTGTCCGGGCTGGTCAGCATGGGCTTGTTGGCTTCAAAGATGGCGTTGTACTTGTTGGCGTCGCCATAGTACTTCTTGGAGATGGCGGACAGCGTATCGCCGCGCACCACGTCGTGATACTGTGCTTCGGGCTCAGGATTGGTCACCGTCATCTGGTTGTCCACAGACTGCACATTGGCCACATTGCCACAGCACAGCGTGACTTTTTCCTTGGCCGCCTGCGTTGGGGCTACGCCTTGCACGGTGACCTTGCCTTGCGAACCGTCAAACTGCACCCGGAGGTTGGAAACGCCCAGGTTCTGAGTGTTGATATAGGTCGCAATGGCTTGGGCGGCCTTGACATTCAAGTCGTCGGATGGGGAGGCTGCGTGCGCATCACCGCCGCCAAACAGTTTTTCACCGGCTTCCTTGATAAAGCTGAACAGACCCATGGATTGACTCCTCAAAGTGAGTGAAAGGAATGAAAGCGGCTCACTTTAACGTGAAATTGCCAAGGCGCTGTGAAGGATTGCAGCAGTGCCAGTTTTTTGACAATTTCCTGCAAGCATGTCATGAATGTGACTTCATCAGACCCGTCACCAGCAAAAGTCCTGATAATCCGCCGCATGACATTTTTGGCCATAGACATAGGCAACACTCGGCTGAAGTGGGCCATGTATGAAGATCATCGGCCTGGCGCAGCCTTGCTGGCTCATGGTGCGGAATTTCTCGAGCATATCGAGCGGCTGGCAGAAGGTGCGTGGGCAGGATTGCCCGCGCCTGACCGTATGCTGGGTTGCGTGGTGGCCGGTGAGACGGCCCGGCGCCGCGTGCATGAGCAGATTGAGCAGATGCTGGGCTGGAATTTCGAGCCTCAATGGGTGGTTCCATCCTTGCAGGAGGCGGGCGTCAGCAATGGCTATGACCATCCCTCACGTCTTGGAGCAGACCGCTGGGTGGCCATGATTGGTGCCCGCTACCATATGTTGCAGCAAGGTCCGGAGCGACCTCTGATTACAGTGATGGTGGGGACGGCAGTGACTGTGGATGCCATAGATGGCGAAGGTCGCTTTTTAGGTGGCCTCATCATTCCCGGCCACGGCATCATGCTGCGGGCGCTGGAAGGCGGCACCGCTGGACTCCATGTTCCCACAGGTGACGTCAAACTCTTTCCCAAAAACACCAGCGATGCACTGACCAGCGGTGGGACCTACGCCATTGCAGGGGCTGTGGAGCGCATGTATCAGCATCTGGCCGAGCATTGCGGTTCTGATCCCATGTGCATCATGGCGGGTGGTGCGGGCTGGAAGATGTCGCCCAGCATGACCCGGCCATTTCTGCTGGTCAACAATCTGATCTTTGATGGATTGCTGGTGATGGCAGAGAAGCGCTGGAGCTGAAAGCTGTTAGAGGCATTTCCAGCGCGAGGATAATCGGCACTTTTATCTGAGGCAGTTTTATGATTTTTGTCACTGGCGGCGCGGGATTTATTGGTGCCAACTTTGTTCTGGACTGGCTGGTGAATGTTGATGAGGCTGTCGTCAATATTGACAAGCTGACCTATGCAGGCAACTTGGAAAATCTCGCCAGCCTCAAGGGAGATGAGCGTCATATCTTCGTCCAGGCCGATATCGGTGATTGTGAAGTCTGGGCAAAACTGCTGGTCCAGCACAAGCCACGTGCCGTAGTGAATTTTGCAGCTGAGTCTCATGTGGATCGCTCCATCCACGGCCCTGAGGACTTCATCCAGACCAACGTCGTCGGCACTTTCCGTTTACTGGAAGCGGTGCGCGCATACTGGAATGGTCTGGAAGCTCAGGCCAAGAGCGATTTCCGTTTTCTGCATGTCTCGACCGATGAGGTCTATGGCACGCTGTCAGCGACGGATCCTGCTTTCACTGAAGACAATAACTACGAGCCCAACAGCCCGTACTCGGCCAGCAAGGCTGCTTCGGACCACCTGGTGCGTGCCTGGCATCACACCTACGGCTTGCCTGTGCTGACCACCAATTGCAGCAATAACTATGGTCCGCTGCATTTTCCGGAAAAGCTGATTCCGCTGATGATCGTCAATGCACTGGCTGGCAAATCTTTGCCGGTCTATGGCGATGGCATGCAGATCCGTGACTGGCTCTATGTACGCGATCATTGCAGCGCTATCCGCCGTGTGCTGGAAGCCGGCAAGCTTGGCGACACCTATAACGTGGGTGGCTGGAATGAAAAAGCTAATATCGAAATCGTCAAAACGGTCTGTGGCTTGCTCGATGAACTGCGTCCTCGTACGGATGGCAAGTCCTATGCCGAACAGATCACCTATGTGACTGACCGCCCTGGTCACGACCGTCGCTATGCCATCGATGCTCGCAAGCTGGAGCGCGAACTGGGCTGGAAGCCCGCAGAGACTTTTGAAACAGGTATTCGCAAGACGGTGCAGTGGTATCTGGACAACCCCGAATGGGTTCAGAACGTGCAGTCTGGCTCCTATCGTGAGTGGGTGCAAAAGCAATACACCGCAGGGGCTGCAGAGTGAAGTTACTCCTGTTAGGTAAAAATGGTCAGGTAGGCTGGGAGTTGCAGCGCAGTCTGGCTCCGCTGGGAGAGCTTGTGGCCCTGGATAGAAGCATGCCTGGAGGTGATGTTTCTGATCTTGCGGAGCTGGCCAATGTCATTCGCCGTGAGCGGCCAGATGTCATCGTCAATGCTTCAGCTCATACTGCTGTGGATAAGGCCGAAAGTGAGCAGAACCTTGCTTTGCGGTTGAATGCCGAGGCTCCCGAGGTCATGGCTCTTGAAGCCAAGCGTCTGGGCACGCTTCTGGTGCACTACAGCACTGACTATGTCTTCGATGGCAGTGGCGATGTGGCTCGCAAAGAGGGTGATCCTACTGGACCGTTATCAGTCTATGGTGCAAGCAAGCTGGATGGGGAAAGATGCATCATTGCCTCGGGCTGCAGGCATTTGATTTTTCGCACCAGCTGGGTGTATGCCGCGCGGGGTGGAAATTTTGCCAAGACCATGCTGCGACTGGCGCAGGAGCGCGAAAAGCTCAGTGTGATCAATGACCAGTGGGGGACGCCCACGGGTGCTGATCTGATTGCCGATGTGACAGCACATGCGATACGACATGTCGCTGATCGGAATGAGGCGCTTGGGCTCTACCATCTGGTAGCTTCTGGAGAAACGACTTGGCATGCCTATGCAAGTCATGTGATCGCCACAGCAAAGCAACTGCGCCCGGACCTGGATTGGAAAGCGCTGGAGATAGCTGCAGTACCGACCTCTGCATATCCAACGCCAGCCATACGTCCTTTGAATTCGCGTCTGGATACACAAAAATTGCAAAGCACCATGCAACTGCGTTTGCCACAGTGGCAGCAGGGCGTGGATCGCATGCTGCGGGAAATTCTTTAAGTCAGCTACCCAAATCGGAAACTGAACGGAAACGAAAATGACACAAGCACGCAAAGGCATCATTCTGGCTGGCGGCTCAGGTACGCGCCTGCACCCGGCCACACTTGCCATTAGCAAGCAACTGCTGCCGATTTACGATAAGCCCATGATTTACTACCCGCTCAGCACTTTGCTGCTGGCTGGTATTCGCGATATTCTGATTATCAGCACGCCACAAGATACACCGCGCTTTGAACAGCTGCTGGGTGATGGCAGTCAGTGGGGTATCAATCTGCAATATGCGGTGCAACCGAGCCCAGATGGTTTGGCACAGGCTTTTCTGATTGGCGAAAAATTCCTGAATGGTGCGCCAAGTGCTCTGGTGCTTGGGGACAATATTTATCATGGGCACGAGCTGCATAAATTGCTGGCACGCGCCAATGAGCGTACCAGCGGCGCTTCCGTTTTTGCTTATCGCGTGCAAGATCCAGAGCGCTATGGCGTGGCGGAGTTTGATGCGGATGGCAAGGTGCTGTCGCTGGAAGAAAAGCCCAAGCAACCGAAGAGCAATTACGCGGTGACCGGCTTGTATTTCTACGACGAGCAAGTGGTCGAGCTGGCTAAGCAGGTAAAGCCATCTTCGCGCGGCGAGCTGGAAATTACAGATCTCAATGGCCTGTATCTGCAGCAAGGCAAGCTTAATGTGGAACTGATGGGGCGTGGCTATGCTTGGTTGGATACAGGCACGCATGACAGCTTGCTGGAAGCCGGCCAGTTCATTGCGACGCTGCAGCAGCGCCAGGGCCTGAAAGTGGCCTGCCCTGAGGAAATTGCCTATCGTCAGCACTGGATTGATGCCGCTCAACTGGAAAAGCTAGGCAATGCATTGGCCAAGAATGGCTATGGCCAGTATCTGCTGCAAGTGCTCAGGGAAAAGGTGCGCGCATGAGGTTCACCGCACTGGCAATTCCCGAAGTTTTTCTGATTGAGCCCAAGGTCTTCGGCGATGCGCGCGGCTTTTTTCTGGAAAGTTTTCGCCAGGACCTGTTTAACCAGGCTACCGGCACGAACTACGAGTTTATCCAGGACAATCAGAGCCGCAGTGGCAAGGGTGTTTTGCGAGGTCTGCACTATCAATTGCCTCCACATGCCCAGGGCAAGCTGGTGCGGGTAACGTCCGGTGCCGTGTTTGATGTGGCTGTCGATATTCGCTGCACCTCGCCGACCTTTGGTAAATGGGTTGGCGCGGAGTTGACTGCTGAAAACCATCATCAGCTCTGGATTCCGCCAGGCTTTGCTCATGGGTTTGCGGTGCTTAGCGAGACTGCTGATTTTGTCTACAAGACCACCAACTATTACGCACCGCAATCTGATCGAGGCTTGCTTTGGAATGATGCGGATATCGGCATCGACTGGCCCAAGCTGGACGTACCCTTTTCGTTGTCCGACAAAGACTTGAAGCAGCCTTCCTTGAAGCAGGCCGAGGTCTTTGAGTAAGTGCTATTTCAGCGATTCGGCCATTTGCAGAAATGGCTGAATCAGCTGAGAACTCCTGCGCTCACGCAGGCAGTACAGATATTCAGGCAGGGTGGGCACCTCACCCTCCAGTTCCAGCACAACCAGATCCGGGTGCGCCGATGCCTCATGCCGGGCAAAGACGCTGATGCCCATCTGCCGGATCACGGCCTCGCGTATGGACTCGCGGCTGGCAATTTCCAGGATTTTGTTTGGCGTGACCTTTGCGGCTTCCAGCATTTGCTCGGTTAGCTGACGAGTCATGGAGCCGCGCTCGCGCAGGATCAGGGTGTCTGTTGCCAGATCGCTGAATTTGATTTTTCCTTTGCGTGCTGTCTGCGCCAGTGGGTGCTGAGCATGCACAACCAAGGCCAATGGATCGCGCCCCAGCTCAATGCGCAGCAGGCGTGGGTCGGTATCGAGGTGCGATGAGGTCGCCAGGTCCACCTGATATTCGGCCAGCGACTGAATCATCTGGCGCGAGTTGCCGCTTTGAATGCTGATGTCCACCAGCGGCAGCGTGGCTTGGTAGCGTTTGACGATATCCAGCACGTAATAGGGTGCAGTCGCTCCAATGCGCAGCTGGCCTTGCTGCACCGTGCCGGACTGGCGCAGGCTGGATTCGATCTGCGCGGTTTGCAGTAGTAATTGCTCGATTTGCGGCAGCAGTTTCAGGCCCGCATCGGTAATGGCCAGACGGCCACTTTGCCGGGTAAACAGCTCCACCTCATGCAACTCCTCCAATGCCTTGATCTGCGCGGTGACCGTGGGCTGGCTCAAACCAAGCTGGCGCGCAGCCTGGGTAATGCTGCCAAGGCGAGCGACCCAGAAAAAGGATTTGAGCTGCGTGACGAACATGGTTTGTTGATGATGACCTGGAGCGATGCAGCCATTGTCTTCGCAATATGGTTATCAAATTTAATAGCGGTCAGCCTATTTGATTCAAGGACTACAAGACGATTTGGTTTGAATTCTCCATTTGAGTGACCGCTTGACGCATTGATGAGCAGAAATAAACGTGGCTGCTCTACCCAAATTTGCTGATAGCGGTTTTGGCAAATTTCAGTTCTGTGACATGGCAGTTTCACAGACGATTTTTACAGTCCCTGCATGCCATGAACAACGAGGTTCATGGCCTGAATTCACAACACGGGACTGTTCTCATGCGCTTTGCCACTGCTTCTCGCTCTCGCCGTTCTACCTTCGCCGTTGCTGCTTCGTTGCTGCTGGGCTTTGCCTCTTTCGCCCATGCCGCCAAGACCGAGCTGCTGGTCTATTCGGCTCTGGAAGCCGATCAGATCAAGGCCTACAAGGTGGGCTTTGAAAAAACCCACCCCGAGATCGAACTGAAGTTTGTGCGTGACAGCACCGGCATCATCACTGCCCGCCTGCTGGCCGAAAAAGCCAATCCCCAGGCCGATGTGATTTGGGGCGTGGCCGCCACCTCGCTGATGCTGCTGGACAAACAAGGCATGCTGGCACCGTACGCTCCCAAGAATCTGAGCAAGGTGCGCTCCACCATGCGTGACCCTGCTGCCACGCCCACCTGGGTGGGGATGGATCTGTGGTCGTCCGCCGTGTGCTTGAACACCGTGGAAGCGCAAAAGCGCAAGCTGCCCGCTGTCACCAGCTGGGCCGATCTCACCAAGCCCGAATTCAAGGGCACGCTCACCATGCCGCACCCTGCGTCCAGCGGCACCGGCTACCTGATGGTGGCTGCCTGGCTGCAAATGATGGGCGAGGACAAAGGCTGGGCCTATATGGACGCGCTGCACCAGAACATGGGCGTCTACACCCACAGCGGCTCCAAGCCCTGCCGCCAGGCCGGCGCGGGTGAATTCCCCGTGGGCCTGAGCTTTGAATACCGCGCCAACAAGACCAAGAAGGACGGCGCGCCGATTGACATCGTCTTCCCCAAGGAAGGTCTGGGCTGGGACGTGGAAGCCACGGCCATCATGAAGACCAGCAAAAAGCAGGACGCCGCCAAGGCCCTGGCCGACTGGGCCGTGACGCCCGAGGCCAATCAGCTGTATGCCGCGAACTTCGCCATCCTGGCCCTGCCCGAAGCCCAGGAAAAGCACGAGTTCATTCCGGCTGACCTGGAAAAGCGCCTGGCCAAGAACGACTTCAACTGGTCGGCGGCCAACCGGGATCGCATCTTGGCGGAGTGGGCGCGTCGTTACGAGTCCAAGGCAGAGAAGAAATAACACCCCCTGAGCGGCTTTGCCGCTTCCCCCTCTCTGGCTTCGCCGGAGGGGGACGACACCAGCGCGGCGGGGCGGCCCTTGCGCGGTGTCTCTGAGTTGGAGCGCGCCAGTTTCAAGCGATTGACTCCTTTGTTGTGACAGTAGGCCGCCTTTTGCACAATGAAAGTGATTGCAGATGCTGCGCATTGAACATATCGCCAAACAATACAAAGACACGCCGGTGCTGCGCGGCATCGACTTGGCGGTGGCGGGCGGCGAGTTCGTCAGCCTGCTGGGCCCCTCGGGCTGCGGCAAGACCACGCTGCTGCGCATTCTGTGTGGCATTGAGCAGGCGGACCAAGGCCGCATCCTGTTTCAGGGCGAGGACATCACGCGCTGGCCGGCGGCGCGCCGGGGTTTTGGGGTGGTGTTTCAAAGCTATGCGCTGTTCCCCAATCTGACGGCAGCGCAGAACGTGGCCTTTGGCTTGAAGGGCCAGCCTGCAGCACAGGTGCAAGCCCGCGTGCAGGAAATGCTGGCGCTGGTGGGCCTGGGCGCACAAGCCCAGCGCTACCCGGCACAGCTTTCTGGCGGTCAGCAGCAGCGCATTGCCTTGGCCCGCGCGCTGGCGCCGCGCCCGCGTTTGCTGCTGCTGGATGAGCCGCTGTCTGCGCTGGACGCCCAGGTGCGCACCGAGCTGCGCAGCGAAATCCGCCAGCTGCAGCGCCAGTTGGACATCACCTGCATCATGGTCACCCACGACCAGGAAGAAGCGCTGTCCATGGCCGACCGCGTGGTGCTGATGCACCAGGGCCGTATTGAGCAACAAGGCTCGCCCGAGCAGCTCTATGCCCAGCCGGTCAGCCATTTCGCCGCCGGTTTTGTGGGGCGCATGAACCTGCTGCCCGCTGTGGCCGAAGTCGGCAATGTGGTGCGTGTGGGCGAAGGGCGGCTGGATTGCGCTGTGACTGGCTTTGGTGCTGGAGACGCTTTGCTGGTCGGTATCAGGCCCGAAAGTGTGGTGTTGCACCCGGCCCAGCCGATTGCGCTGGCCAATCTGTTCCGCGCCAGGGTGATGGAGACATCGTTTCTGGGATCGATGGTGCTGGTGCGGGTCTTCAGCCCCACGCTGCAGTGCCAGATTGATGTGCAATGGCCGCTGCGCCACGATGCGCGCCTGCCCGACTGGTTGCAGGGCGAGGTGCTGGTGGAATTGCCCGCCGCCGCGCTGCAGGCGCTGGCAGCGCCAGAGTCTCTGCGGAGGGCTGCGTGATGGCCGTCGCTTCTACCGCTATGCCGCTGGGCCTGGATCTTTCTGCCATGCCTGCTCAGGCAGATAAAGAGCTGCGTCGCCAAGCCTCTGGCCCCGAGGCACCTCGGCAGGCCGTGTTCTTCAATTGGGAAAAGCTCTGGCTGGGCGTGCTGGTGCTGGGTTTGCTGGCTGCGCTGCTGGTAGCCATTGCGCTGCCCGTGGGTGCGTTGCTGGGCCATAGTTTTATCGCGGCAGACGGAAAATTCTCCGGGCTTGCACAGTACATCGCTTATGCCCAAATGCCCGGTGTGGGCCAGTCGCTGTTCAACAGCCTGTGGCTGTCGGCCGTCAGCAGCACACTGTGCGTGGCCCTGGCCTATGGCTATGCCTACGGCGTGATGTGCTCGTGCATGCCGCTGGCCAAGCTGTTTCGCGCCATCGCACTGGTGCCGCTGCTGGCGCCTTCGCTGCTGATGGCCATCAGCCTGATCTATCTGTTTGGCGCGCAGGGCCTGCTCAAAAGCTGGCTGCTGGGCGGCTCGGCCTACGGGCCTTTTGGCATCATCCTCGGTTCGGTGCTGTGGACCTTTCCGCATGCGCTGATGATTTTGTGCACCACGCTGGCCTCGGGCGATGCACGGCTGTATGAAGCCGCTGCCACGCTGGGCGCAGGCCGCTGGCGCAGCTTTTGCCAGGTCACGCTGCCGGCCAGCCGCTATGGGCTGATGATTGCCTGGATCGTGGTGTTTGTGCTGGTGGTGACGGACTTTGGCGTGCCCAAAGTGATTGGCGGCAACACGCAAATGCTGGCCACCGACATCTACAAGCAGGTGATTGGCCAGCAAAACCTGAGCATGGGCGCCGTGGTGGCCATGCTGCTGCTGGTGCCCGCAGGCCTGGCTTTTGCGGCCGAGCGCCATCTGCGCGCCAGGCAGGCCGCCAGCATGGCGGTGCGCGCTGTGCCTTTGCAGCCCCAGCCTTATGCGCCGCTGGACCGTGCCTTGCTGGCGTACTGCAGCCTGGTGGCCGTAGCGCTGCTGGCGGTGATGGGCACGGCCATGCTGGCGTCCCTGGTCACGTTCTGGCCCTACAACCTGAGCCTGAGCTTCAAGCACTACCAGTTCGACATGATGGACGGCGGTGGCTGGGCCAGCTATGGCAATTCGCTGACCATGGCGGCCGCCACGGCGGTGGTGGGCGCGCTGCTGAGCTTTGTGAGCGCCTATCTGGTGGCCAAGCCCAGCAGCTGGGCGCGTGCCCGCCAGTGGCTGCATGCCGTGGCGACCTTGCCCATGGCGGTGCCGGGGCTGGCGCTGGGCCTGGGCTACATCCTGTTCTTCAACGCCAGTAGCAACCCGCTGCACTTTCTGTACGGGTCTTTAGGCATTCTGGTGCTGTGCACGGTGGCGCATTTCTTCTCGGTGGCGCACATCACCCAGCTCACGGCCTTGCAGCAGTTGGATGCCGAATACGAGCGCGTGGCCGATTCCATGGGCGTGCCGTTCTGGACGCTGCTGTGGCGTGTGCACCTGCCGGTGTGCCTGCCGGCGGTGATGCAGGTGGCGGGCTACTTCTTTGTGAACGCCATGACCACGGTGTCTGCCGTCGTGTTTTTGTACTCGCCCGAAACCACGCTGGCCTCGGTGGCCGTGCTGGCCATGGATGACGCCGGTGACATCGCTCCCGCGGCCGCTATGGCCACGCTGATCTTTGCTACCGCAGCTGTCGGTCGACTGTTGATTGCAGCACTCGATGCTTGGACGCAAAAGCGTACCCAGCACTGGCGCCGCCGCTGATCGCGCGGTTCTTACCGACTTTTCCCAACTCTCCTCCCATGGACTTCCCTGTACCGCACCACCTGCGGGTGCGGCAGGGCGCTCCTTTGCCTTTTCTTTCTTCTTCGTTGTTCACGCTATGAAAAATTACGACCTGATCGTTGTCGGTGCCGGTGTTGTTGGCCTGGCCCATGCCTATACCGCAGCGGTGCGCGGCAAGTCCGTGCTGGTGATCGAACGCGACGGCGCCTGCCTGGGCGCGTCGATTCGCAACTTTGGCTTTGTCACCATCACCGGTCAGCGCGCCGGTGACCACTGGCAGCGCGCGCTGCGCTCTCGCGCCATCTGGGCCGAGGTGGCGCCCAAGGCGGGAATTGATGTCATCCATTCCGGCCTGTGGATGACCGCCCGTCGCCCGGCTGCCGCTGCCGTGCTGGAGGCCTTTATGCTCACCGACATGGCTGAGCACTGCGCGCTGCTGACCCCTGCCCAGGCCGCAGAGCGCCACCCCGCGCTGCGTACCGAAGGCCTGCAATCCGTGCTGTACAGCCCGCACGAGCTGCGCGTGGAATCGCGCACAGCCATCCCGCTGCTGGCACAGTGGCTGCAGCAAGGACTGGGCGTGGATTTCCGCTTTAGCGAAACCGTGACCGAAGTGGCCACGCCCCGCGTCACCACTTCGCGCGGCCAGTACCACGCCGAGCGCGTGGTGGTCTGCAACAACGCCGATCCAGGCGGCCTGTTTGCGAGCGAATGGGCCGACAACCAAGTGCAGCTGTGCCAGTTGCAGATGCTGCGCGTCAAGCCTCAAGCGGGTTTTGCGCTCAAAGGCTCGGTCATGGGCGATTTGAGCCTGATCCGCTACGAAGGCTATAGTGCATTGCCCGAAGCCGCTGCGCTGCGCGCCGAGCTGGAGCGCGATGAGGCCGAAAGTCTGGCGCATGGCATCCACCTGATTGCCGTGCAAAGCGCCGATGGTTCGCTGGTGGTGGGCGATTCGCACCACTACGGCAGCGCACCCCAGCCATTTGCGAGTGAGCGAGTGAACCAGCTCATGCTGCGCCATTTGAACGAGGCCGTGCATATTGAGAACGCCCAGGTGGTTGAGCGCTGGACTGGCATCTACCCCTCCAGCGCGCAGCAGCCTTGCTTTGTCAAAGCGCCTGATGACGCCACGCGCGTGGTGGCGGTGACCAGTGGCTCGGGGGCGAGCACGGCCTTTGGTTTGGCTGAAGAAGTCTGGAAGGCTTGGTAACTGCTATGTATTGAATAGCCGATAGCGCTGAATCTATCTACGGTCTAAGGTAAAAAATCTCAAAGAAATAGATTGATTCAGCGCAGTCAGCTATTCTTTGTGAGCATTAGCGCTGCACAAACAGCGGCGCAATCAGCATGATCAGCAGCAGTGCTGCCAGCACGGCAAACATGATCTTCACCCAGCTATAGGGGCGCTCGCCCGCAATCTGGCCGGTATAGCCATTGGCAACAATCTGGTAAGTCTTGCTGCCATAGGTGTAGCCCACCAGCCAGACGGGCACCAGCGTGTGCTTGAAGGTGCGGCCCGAGTACTGGCGCTGCACTTGCAGATTGCGCTGCGTATCGCCCGGCACCTCGCGCGAGCACATGCTGCGCAGCTGCTCATCCATGTCCTGCTCGTTGAGCTTGGCCGCTTTGGAGAGGTCCACCTGATAGCGCTCCACCGTCCAGCCACGCACAAACTCGGGGCTGTAGGGTTTGAGATCGGTGGTGGTCGGGAAGGGTTCGACTTGGCGCAGCAGATTGGGCTGCACGCCCACCGTGCCGGGCACTAGCTCGTCGTCAAAGAAATGCTGCAGGCTGCCCGAAGCGGGCTCCCAGCGCACATGCTGTACCTGCCGGGTCTGCATCTGGCCGTTGCTGTCGCGGTAGGACTCGGTGGTGTAGTAGTAATAACCGGCCTCAGCCCACCACTGCGCGGCGGCATGGGCGTCAAACGTCCAGTAGGGCAGATAGACGCCATGCAGCGTATCTGTCAGCGCCGCGCTTTTGAGCTTGCTGGGCGCAAACCAGCGGCTGCCATACCACTGGCGAATCTTGTCGCGAATCTGGCCGTCGCTGATCTTGAACGGCAAGATGCTTTGCGGCGTGATCGCGTCGTTGCGCTCCTCATGCGCGACGATGGACGGCGAGCCACAGAAGTCGCAGCGCTGGGCCACGGTCTTGTTCAAAAAAACCGAAATGGCGCGGCAGTTCTGGCATTGAACTTCATAGCGCTCATCCGTGCCCCAGCCTCGGCCAGAGGCCGGATTTTGCAGAGCCTGCGCCAAGTCCTGCTCCACGACTTGCTGGCCCAGTTCGGGCTGGGTTTCCTCCGTCCACGGCACTGTTGTTCCGCAATACGGGCACTTGAGCGACTGCGCCTTGGCATTCCACTCCAGATTGCCGCCGCACTCAGGGCAGACATGCCGCCCCACCATGGAAGGCGGCGCAGCTTGGGGGGCAGGGGCGTAGCTGGAAGAAGAAGGGGCAGCGTTATCGGTCACAGCGGGTATTTCTCAAAGGCACTGCATTGAGCCTTTGATACCGGCGCAACCTGACAAAGAGACGCCGAGCAAGGGCCGCCCCGCAGCGAGGGCGTCGTCCCCCTCCGCGAAGCAGAGAGGGGGAAGGCGCGTAGCGCCTCAGGGGGAGTTATCAGCCGCGCAAGAATTCGTCGAGTGCAGCTTGCGCAATCCGCCACTGGCTGCCAATCTGGCGTGCCTTGAGGTTGCCGGCCTGAATCTCGGCCAGCACATCGGCCTCAGCCACGCCCAGCACCTGGGCGGCCTGGGCAGGTGTCAAGACTTGCAGAGCACCGGCGGCAGGCGCAGCAGGAGTTTGAGCAGCCTGGGCCGCTGCAGGCGAGAAGGGGTCTGCGGCAGCTGCTGCGTTGGCAGGAGCACCAGCGGCACCGCCGCCTTGCATGCTCTTCATCATTTCCTGCGCCATGCCAAAGCCCATGGCCATGGTGGCGGGAATGGTGGCTGCTGCAGCGCCTTCGCCGCCGGCGGCCATGGCCTGACCCATCTGGTACTTCACATAGTCGTTGAGGTTGCCGATGGCCGTCATCGACGAGCGCTTGTCGATGGCCTCTTCGACTTCCGGCGGCACGGAGACGTTCTCCAGCAGGAAGCTGGTGATTTCCAGACCGTATTTGTCAGAGACAGCAGGGTTGATTAGCTGCAGCAGCGCATCGCCCAGCTCGGAGTAGCGCTGGGCCACGTCCAGCACAGGCACCTGGGCCTTGGCCAGCGCTTCGGTGAAGATGCTGACGATGCGCGAGCGCATGGTGTCGGCAAACTCGTCGATGCGGAAGTTCTGGTCCGTGCCAGCCACTTCCTTGAGGAACTTGGCCGCATCGGTGATGCGGAAGTCATAGGTACCAAAGGCGCGCAGACGCACGACACCAAAGTCCTTGTCGCGCATCATGATGGGGTTGGAAGTGCCCCATTTGTTGCCCGTGAACAAGCGCGTGTTGATGTAGTAGACATCGCACTTGAAGGGCGAGTTAAAGCCGTACTTCCAGCCGCGCAGTGTGGACAGAATCGGGATGTTCTGCGTGGTCAGCTGATAGCGACCCGGGTTGAACAGGTCGGCAAACTGGCCTTCGGAGACAAACTGCACCTGCTGCGACTCGCGCACGATCAGCTGGGCGCCGTTTTTGATTTCCTTGTCCTCATCAGGCCAGCGATACGACAGCGTGTCGCGCGAATCATCGGTCCATTCGATGATTTCAATCAGTTGCTTGGTGATGATTTTCATGAAATCCATGGCGTGCTCCAAAGGTGGATGACGGGAAACGGCCCATTCTAGGAGCCAAATATGGCAGTGCGGTTCCTTCTGGCAACGCGCAGGCAAGGAAATTGTTAAAAAGTGAGCATTCAGCCTATGTTCTGTCTGGACTTGAAGGCAAAAAAGACTAGGGTCTGTTGAGATTTAGGCGGGAATCGCGTTGTGGCTGCAAAGGGTTGAATGCTAGGCGCTCAGCCCGCAGCAAGGCCGAGGCCTTGCAAGGGGTGGCAACACCGCAGGCAGCCCTTTGCAGCCGCAACCCGAAGGGAAGCACGGTCATGGCCCGTCACTCGTTGTTGCGCTTCTTGAGCGGGTTGACACCCGCACTGCGAAGCGCGCCGCTAGGCGCGCCCCCTAGATTGACAAGCCATGACCGTGCTTCGCGACCGCGCATAAATCTCAACAGACCCTAGATAAAGGTGTTTGTCGGCAAGGAATGGCGAGTTTTCACATTTTGAAATCACCCCCTAAATCGCCTGCGTGAGAATGCGCGCTGTGGGGCTGCGGATACGAACTACGCCAGCGTAGGAGGCTCAGACTTAGAATCGCTGTTTACGCGGCAGTTGTCGCCAGAACATCCAATATTGAAAGATGCGACCTCCAGACCGAGAGGCGCGAAGTACCAAGTCATGCTGACCTTCCAACAAATCATTCTGAAATTGCAGTCCTACTGGGCCGACCATGGCTGCGCATTGCTCCAGCCCTATGACATGGAAGTCGGCGCCGGTACCTCGCACACCGCCACCTTTCTGCGCGCCATTGGCCCCGAGCCCTGGAAGGCCGCCTACGTGCAACCCAGCCGCCGCCCCAAGGACGGCCGCTATGGCGAGAACCCCAACCGCCTGCAGCACTACTACCAGTTTCAGGTCGTTCTGAAGCCTGCACCTGACAACATCCTCGAGCTGTACCTGGGCTCGCTTGAGGCCCTGGGTTTTGATCTGAAGAAGAACGACATCCGCTTTGTGGAAGACGACTGGGAAAACCCCACCCTGGGCGCCTGGGGTCTGGGCTGGGAAGTCTGGCTCAACGGCATGGAAGTGACCCAGTTCACCTACTTCCAGCAAGTGGCCGGCATCGACTGCAAGCCCGCCACCGGCGAAATCACCTACGGCCTGGAACGTCTGGCCATGTACCTGCAGGGCAAGGAATCGGTGTACGACCTGGTCTATACCGATGGCCTGAGCTATGGCGATGTGTTCCACCAGAATGAGGTGGAACAGTCCACCTACAACTTCGAGCACTCGAATGCCGAATTCCTGTTCAGCGCCTTTGCGGCCCACGAAGGCACGGCCAACAAGCTGATCGACGCCCAGCTGGCGCTGCCCGCCTATGAGCAAGTGCTCAAGGCTGCGCACACTTTCAACTTGCTGGACGCCCGTGGCGCCATCAGCGTGACCGAGCGCGCCGCCTACATCGGCCGCATCCGCAATCTGGCCCGCGCCGTGGGCAAGAGCTATCTGGACAGCCGCGCACGCCTGGGCTTCCCCATGGCGCCCAAGGCCCATGCCGACGAAGTGCTGGCCGAACTGGCCAAGGCCGCAGAGCAGGCCGCCAAAAAAGCCGCTTGATTTCAGCCGCTACCGCAGACCGTCCACTTACACGTAATTTCAGCCGCTTGAGCCCACTGGGTGCGCTCAAGCAGCTATCAAAATCATCATGAACGCATCGAATCTCCTGGTTGAACTGTTTGTCGAAGAGCTGCCGCCCAAGGCCCTGCAAAAGCTGGGCGACGCCTTTGCCGGCGTGCTGTTTGACCAGCTCAAGGCCCAGGGCCTGCTGGCTTCCTCTGAATCGCGCCTGACGGCCTATGCCTCGCCCCGCCGCCTGGCCGCCCACATCACCGAAGTGCTGCCCCAGGCCGAAGACAAGGCCATCTCGCAAAAGCTGATGCCTGTGGCCGTGGGTCTGGACGCCGAAGGCAAGCCCACCCCAGCGCTGCTCAAAAAACTGGCGGCACTGGGCGCCGATGAATCTGCCGTGGCTAATCTGAAGCGCCAGGGCGAAGGCAAGGCTGAAGCCCTGTTCTACGAATCCACCGCCAAGGGCGTGCTGCTGACCGACGGTGTGCAAAAGGCGCTGGACGAGGCGCTGGCCAAGCTGTCCATCCCCAAGGTGATGCGTTACCAGCTGCAAGACGGCTGGACCAGCGTGCACTTTGTGCGCCCCGCCCACGGTCTGGTTGTGATGCACGGCACCGAAGTGCTGATCGGCGTGAAGGCCCTGGGCCTGACTGCTGGCCCAGCCACCCACGGCCACCGCTTTGAAGCGGCCGTGGACCCCGTCGTCATCCAGAGCGCCGACAGCTACGCCGAGCAACTGCGCAGCGAAGGCGCCGTGATCGCCAGCTTTACCGAGCGTCGCGCTGATATTGCAACCCAGCTGAAAGCTGCTGCGGAGCGCATTGGTGGTGGTGTGCGTGCTATCGAAGACGAAGCGCTGCTGGACGAGGTGACGGCCCTGGTCGAACGCCCCAATGTGCTGGTCTGCGAATTCGAGAAGGAATTCCTGACCGTGCCCCAGGAATGCCTGATCCTGACCATGAAGGCCAACCAGAAGTACTTCCCGCTGCTGGACGCCAACGGCAAGCTGACCCATCAGTTCCTGATCGTCAGCAACATCCAGCCCCAGGACGCTTCGGCCGTGGTTGGCGGCAACGAACGTGTGGTGCGCCCCCGTCTGGCGGACGCCAAGTTCTTCTTCGACCAGGACCGCAAAAAGACCCTGGCCAGCCGCGTCGAGCAACTGGACAAGGTGGTCTATCACAACAAGCTGGGCACGCAGGGCGAGCGCATTGCCCGCGTACGCGCCATCGCCAAGAGCATTGCCCAGCAGTTGGGCAACTCCGAACTGGGCCGTCTGGCCGATCAAGCCGCCATGCTGGCCAAGACCGATCTGGTCACCGACATGGTGGGCGAGTTTCCCGAGCTGCAAGGCATCATGGGCCGCTACTATGCCCAGAACGACGGCCTGGATGTGGCCGTGGCCGATGCCATCGAAGACCACTACAAGCCTCGCTTTGCCGGCGACGAACTGCCCCGCGGCGATGTCGGCGTGGTGGTGGCCCTGGCCGACAAGCTGGAAACCCTGGTCGGCATGTTCGGCATCGGCAACTTGCCGACCGGCGACCGCGACCCCTTCGCGCTGCGCCGCCACGCGCTGGGCGTGATCCGCATGCTGGTCGAAAAAGACCTGGAGCTGGATCTGGAAACCCTGCTGGTCAGCACCTTGCCCGCCTTTGGCGACAAGATTCAAGATGCTACGCCCCAGCTGGTCGAATTCATTTACGACCGCCTGGCCAATATGTTCCGCGAGCAAGGCTACAGCGCCCAGGAAATCGAAGCCGTGCTGGCCCTGCACCCCCAGCGCCTGTCCGACGTGCAAAAGCGCTTGGAGGCTGTGCGTGCGTTTGCTGCGCTGCCCGAAGCCCCTGCACTGGCCGCCGCCAACAAGCGCGTGAGCAATATCCTGAAGAAGGCGGAATCTGCGGTGCAACCCCAGGTCAACGCAGCCCTGCTGGTCGAACAGGCCGAAAAAGACCTGTACGCCGCACTGCAGCAAGTGGCCCCCAAGGCCGAGCAACAGTTTGCTGCAGGTGATTACACCGCCAGTCTGCAGACCTTGGCAGCATTACGCGCCCCGGTGGATGCATTCTTTGAGCATGTGATGGTGAATGCGGAGGATGCTGCACTCAAGGTCAATCGCTTGGGGCTGTTGGCGACACTGCATGAGGCCATGAACAAGGTGGCTGATTTGGCGAAACTGGCTGTTTGAACATGCGGCCTGCAGCTTCATGATTTGCAGGCTTGCCCATGAATGCCGGTGAACTCTGTGAGCCGCCTGCACGGACAATGCGGCCGTGCAGGCGGCTTTCTGTTTTGGGTGTGAGTGCCTGATGATGTTGGAAGGTGCCGGGAGACTGCTGTTGAGCGGACCGGCTTGAGAAGAATGCAGCCTTGGATCCTTGAATGTCCATAAAAAGAAACACTATCTGGAACCTGGCAGGCGCAGGGGTCCCGCTGATATTCGCATCGTTTTGCATCCCCTTCGTGATCGGCAGGATCGGGGTGGAGCGCTTCGGTGTCCTGACGATTGTCTGGGTGCTCATCGGCTATTTCAGCCTCTTTGACTTCGGCTTGGGAAGAGCCTTGACCCAGAGGATTTCTTCAGCGCTCGCCAGAGATGAGAGACAGGAGATTCCCGACATCGCCTTCAATGGCATCGTCTTCACTTTGCTGACTGGCCTGGTGGGCGGTCTAGTGCTGGCCGTGCTCGCCTATCCGCTGGCCTACCATTGGCTCAATATCTCCGCATCGCTGCAGGCGGACGCCTGCAATTCCTTTCTCTTGTCGACGTTCGGCATTCTGCTCACCACCGTTTCCAACGGGTTTCGCGGTGTACTGGAAGCCTATGAAGATTTCAGGAATGCCAACATCCTGAAGATTGCGTTGGGGATTGCCAACTTCGTCACACCAGCATTAAGCGTCATCCTGTTCGGCAATGATGTCGCCACCATGGTCATCATCTTGGTGCTGTTCAGGCTGCTGGTGACATTTTTCTACTACTTGCAAGTCGAGAAGAATGTTCAGGTAGGCTGGCGGCAGCGGAAGTTCAGCTTTCACACGATCAAGGACATGCTGTCCTTCGGTGCCTGGATGACCGTTACCAATATCATCAGTCCTATTATGGTCAACTTTGACCGATTTTTTATATCAAATATATTGGGCGGTGCGATGGTGGCTTTCTATACAGTTCCATTTGAAATCATCGTTCGGATATTGATTTTACCCATGGCGTTAACCACGACGCTTTTTCCACGATTTGCCGCCACTTTGCAAAATGATAGACGCGAGGCGCTTCACATTTATTTCAATAGCTTTAAGCTTACAGCTTTGGTTCTGGGCGCTCTCTGTCTGAGTGGAATTTTAATTGCTAAGACAGGATTAACATTTTGGCTTGGCGAGGATTTTTCCGAAAAATCTACCTTGGTCTGCAGAATTCTTCTTGTAGGGGTTTTTTTTAATGGTATCGCTTTAGTGCCTTACTCGCTAATCCAAGCTAGTGGAAATTCAAAAATCACAGCGCAGGTCCATTTAATGGAATTGATCTGCTATGTCCCACTGTTGATATGTATGATTCATCAATTTTCCATAGTGGGTGCGGCAGTTGCTTGGACTGCACGGGTTTTTGTGGATTTTTGTATCTTATTTTTTGTTTCTCTGAAAATGGGATTTTCGTTCAAAGGGATTGAATAAATGAATAATAAAATTATTTCCATTGCGTACTATCTTGGACAATTTCATCCTAATCATTTAAATGATGAATTTTGGGGGGCGGGGTTTACGGAATGGCATAACGTGGCAAAGGCTCGCCCTTTATTTCCTGGCCATAATCAACCAATACTCCCGGGAAATCTTGGTTTCTATGACTTGAGAAACAAGGAAACTTTATTAGAGCAGTTTGACTTGGCTCAGCGCTTTGGAGTGGATTGTTTTTGTCACTGGCACTATTGGTTTGAAGGGCAGAGAATTCTCAATGGGCCCTTTGATTCAATGATAAAAATAAAAGAGAACGGACCGGCCTTGATGCTGGGCTGGGCCAATGAGTCTTGGACAGGGATATGGCACGGAATGAGCAATAAAATTTTGCTGGAGCAAAAGTATAATAGGCAGGAGCTTGATGAGCATGCAAGGCTTTTGGCAAATTATTTCAATCAGGAAAGATATTTGAAATTAGAGAATAAATCTCCATTCTTGATATATAAGCCAAACTTAATTCCTGACTCCAAAAATTATCTGGAGGAATTGAGGGAAAGAGTAAAAATTCATGGAGGAGGTGATATTTATCTCATTGCTACATGGGGGCCCGGGGCAAAGGAGAGAGTCAACAATCCTGAAGAACTTGGATATGATGCTGTTGTTGCGAATAATGTAGGGGCTTACATTTCTAATGATTTATTACGCAAGGCATATTTGTCTTATTGGTCCTTTCGGAAGAAAGTGGGTCTAGGGCCGGAAGTTCGGAAATATCAGTCCACTGTTGAAACGCTCAAGGCCGCACACGAAAGTGTCCAAGGGGTTGTCCATTCTACGGTAGTAACTGGTTGGGATAATACTCCTCGATCTGGGCGAAGGGGATTGGTTCTCAATGGATTTGATAAAAAAGGCTTTCAGCATGCCATTAAAATCGCGATGGAGCTGGAAAATAAAAATAATTTAAAATTGCTGTTCGTAAAATCATGGAATGAATGGGCTGAGGGGAATATGATGGAGCCAATATTTAGAGAAGATTGGAGTGTGGGTGCTACCTTTAGAAACTCAATTGATGATTAACTATGCTGCTTTCTCGACTGGGTTATCTGCTATTTTCTGTTTTCCTGGTTTTATTGCTTTCATTCCGCACTATTCCGGCAGTAGATGATTCCAATGACTTAGGGCGATATTTGGAGTATTGGTCTGAATTTTGTAGGGGAGGGGGGTATGAAGGCGTTTCATATTTTATATTTATGAACTTTTATGGAGTATCTTGCTGGGTTGATAGCCAATGGTTTTTTATTTTTTTAACTGCATTGACAATCCCTCTTGGTATATGTTGCTATGTAAAAAATAGCATCGGTATGCTCATTGGAATATCTGCTTTGATAAGTGTCGCATCATTGGAGCTGATGACAAATGCCCTGCGGCAGGGACTTGCTTTCTTGTTTTTTGCCTATGCAGTATTTATGTTGGGCCAGAGAGTCAGGTCTTACTTTCTATTTGTTGCTTCTATTGCCTCTCATAGCTCCTTGTTTTTTTATAGTCCTATATTATTTATTTTTAATAAAATAAATAATATTTTAACTAGGGTTTTTTTGTTAATCTTTGGTGGTATTTTAATTTATATTTTTTCAGAAAAAATTGGGATATATTTAAATGAGTATATGGAGATATATGCAGAGAAGCCAAAAAATTCATATATTGCATTTCTTTTGATGGGGTATTTACTTCCGGTAATATCTCTTATTTTTAATGTCGATGATTTTAAGAGGTATGTTCAGAATAGGGTATTTTTATATAATTCATTGCTGGTGATTGCAAGTTATTTTATATTTCCATATATATTTTATAGATTTGCAATATTCTCGACGTTGATAAATTACCTCTTGATTTTTGATAAATTTGATATTGTCAGAAAATTTGAATGGAAATCGGTTGGATTGTTGATGATACTGACTGTGGCTCATACATTGACAATGATACATTTTAGTAAGAGTTTTTTGTATGGTGTGTTCTCATGACATATATTTCTGTTGTTATACCTACTTATGACCGGATAGAGCTAACACTCAGGGCCATTGATTCGGTCAAGACGAAGAATCCGGAGTTGGTTGAGATCATTGTTGTCGATGATGCTGGCAAGGATGTATTTTTTTTTCCTAGCCATAATAATAAAAATGGGGTCTCGGTTCAAGTTGTGCGAATGTCTGTCAATAGCGGAGCAGGGCTGGCTAGGATGCGGGGGGTTGAGTCTGCATCTGGGCAATACGTTGCATTTCTTGACTCTGATGATGAATATGTAGAGGGTTGGATAGACTCTCTTATTTCCCACAGCGGGGGGGGGGGGGGAATTTTATTTGTGGGAAGATCCATTGGGGGAAAAAAAATTTGTGTTATTGTTAGAAAATTTTTGTAATTTTTGCCAAAAA
>NZ_KZ984443.1:68820-235962 GCF_003569915.1 Comamonas testosteroni
CCCCCCCCCCCCCCCCCCCCCCCCCCCCCCCCCCCCCCCCCCCCCCCCCCCCCCCCCCCCCCCCCCAATTTTCTTTGTGGGAAGATCCATTGGGGGAAATAAAAGTGCTGATATTGTGAGAAAATTTTTGGAATTTTGGCCAAAAAAATTCAGAAAAAATCTGACTAAGGGTATTATCTGTTTTTTCAATCCATTCTATACACCATCGATTGCTGTTGCCAAAGAAAAACTGTCATTTCATGAGTCTCTGAGATATTGTGAAGACTATTATGTAAATGGAGCAGCAGTTTTTTGTGTAGATGATGTGGTCTTTTTGGATAGTGTGGCTTGCAAGCTAGGACGACCGCCTAATTCAACTGGTGGAGCATCTTTTTTTCAGAAAAAAATGTCAAGAGGTGAAGCGCTTGCAAGATTCCACTTGATGTTGAGATTTTCTAACATTGGATTTTATCCATTGTTCATAATGGGATTTTTATATCAATTTCTTAGAAATATTTATAAAAATATCAAGCGATTAACAAACGGGATTTTTTATTTTTGAAAGATATGGAAATGACTGTTGACGTAGAAAAGCGATTAAAATTTTCTCATCTTGCTTTTGTCGGAAGTGTCGGTGTTCCGAATAGATATGGTGGATTTGAGTCGTTTCTTGAGCATTGTGGGCCTGAAATTTCTAAGGAGGTTGCTGAAGTAATTGTTACCTGTGACGCTTCCGTATATGAGAACCAAGAATGTAATTTTAAGGGGGTGAAAAGGATTTTTATCCCAATTAGAGCTAATGGTGCAGCTTCAATTTTTCATGATGCGTTCGCTTTCTTTAGAGTTTTTAATCGATCTTCTCATATCTTCTTTCTTGGGGTATCAGGAGGCCTGTGGTTTCCTATTTTTCGATTGATGTGCGACCTGACAGGAAAAAAAATTATTGTCAACATTGATGGTGTTGAATGGCGTCGTAGAAAATTCGGAAAATTTAAAAGAGGTATATTGCGCTTGCTGGATGGGATGTCGCAAGTTTTTTCTCACAAGATAATATATGATAATGAAGGGCTGCGTCCGTATATACTGAAGCCATTTTTCTCTAAATCGTCGTTGATAGACTATCCGGGGGATTATGTGCAAAAAATACCTGGTGTTCAGATGCAAAAAGGCCATGCACTGACAATTTGCCGAATCGAACCCGAGAATAATCTCGATATACTCATTGAAGGGGCCTTGAATTCAAGGTTGGATTCATATACCGTGGTTGGGAACTGGAATCACAGTCCCTATGCGAGGAATCTTCGTGAAAAATATAGAGGGCAACCTAAAATAAGGTTTTTGGACCCTATCTATGACGCAATGAAATTGGCTGAATTGCGTCAGTCCTGTGAAATTTATTTGCATGGCCACAGTGTAGGAGGCACCAATCCATCATTGGTGGAGATGCTTTTTTACGATTGCCGAATTTTATGTTTTGATGTGGACTTCAATCGGTTTACAACGGATAACGAACTTGAATATTTTAAGAATTCTGGAGATTTGGTAAAGATAATTTCAACGCAGAAAGAGAATATATCTTCCAGGGATAATTTACGTAAAAGATATTCTAGGAATGAGATTGTAAGGAAATATTTGGCGTTGGTTTGATGGTGTTTAACGTTTTGGCATCCAGCGAAAAAATGCGAGCTTGCTGTAAAACATAACGTAGCAAACAAAGCTGAAGATGAACGATGCTGCAGTTAGTATTTTGCTTTGGTAAGTGAAAACAGCCAAGGTGCAGGGGATCATTGCGTAGATCCAAAGAAATGGAGATGTCAATCCATTTTGCATGGGCTTCGATAAATTGGAGAAAAATCTTCTTGCCCAGCGCTTATTTGCGAGCGAGTGTAGGTGAGAAAAATCAGGTTCAGTGGGGCTGTAGCCTTCTCGAAGAGAACGGCGTAAAATGCTGAAGGTGACTTCGATAATGGGATATGAGCAGATTAGCAAACTGGTCCATGGTGATACCGATTGATTTCGTTCGGGTAATAACACTGCAATCCACGCTAATGTGAATCCTAGGAAATAAGCTCCACCATCGCCAAGGAATATTTTTCCTTTTGGCCAATTGATTACAAAAAATCCAGCTACTGCGCCAGCAATGATCATGCAGGTAAAGGCCAAGGGGATATCTCCGACATGCCTCGCGATAATCCCGAAAGCGGCCAAAATAATAAGTGCTGTACCCGCCGTAAGTCCATTCAAGCCATCAATGATGTTTATGGAGTTGGCAACACCTCCCACTGCGATGGCTGTGAAGATGACGGATACAAGTGTGAAGCTCAGCAGAAAGTCGATGCCAGGCACATCAACATGAGTGAGTGAAGTACCCGTGATACCCCATCCCAATACGCCTGATGCCATGGTGGCTAGCAGACGCACTTTGACCGAGACTTTTTTTGTCAAATCTTCCAAAAGTCCAAAGATAAAGGCAGGAATTCCCGCAAGCAAGATAGCGCTGAGAATGGCTCTCTTCTCTGCAGAAGCAATGCCATGACTGGAAGCTGCAAATCCAGCAAAGACTCCAATCGCGATACCAATACCGCCAATTCGAGGTGTTGGGGCAGTGTGGACTTTTTGGACGCCTGTGCTTGAGTCCATGGAGAGGCTTCCATGCCACTTTTTGGTGAGGACTAAAAGTAGGCAGGTCCCAAACGATGCCAGAAGCGCGACAAATGCGTCGTATCTTAAAAGTTCAAGAAATGAAAATTGACTGGTGAACATGTGACCCGTTCAGTAGTGGGGCGTAAAGACCGATTCGCCGAAGATCGGGGGTCGGGCAGGTTGCCTGATGGTTTGCGGCACAATGCAGCCCATCTATGTTGAACATTGTCCCATGTGACCGAGCTTTGATCTATGACCACCATTGACCCCATCACCCACATCGCCCCCCGCGACAAGGCCGAAATTTTGGCCCAGGCGCTGCCCTACATCCGCAAGTTCCATGGCAAGACCATGGTGATCAAGTATGGCGGTAACGCCATGACGGATCCTGCTTTGCAGGCGGACTTTGCGGAGGATGTGGTGCTGCTGAAGCTGGTGGGGATCAACCCCGTGGTGGTGCATGGTGGCGGCCCTCAGATTGAAGCTGCGCTGGGGCGCCTTGGCAAGAAGGGTGAATTCATTCAGGGCATGCGCGTGACGGATGCGGAGACCATGGAAGTGGTGGAGTGGGTGCTTGCTGGTGAGGTTCAGCAGGACATCGTGGGCTTGATTCACCAGGCGGGTGGCAAAGCCGTTGGATTGACAGGGCGTGATGGTGGCCTGATTCGTGCCAAGAAGTTGAAGATGCTGGATAACAAGGATCCAAGCATTGAGCATGATGTGGGTCAGGTGGGCGATATTGTGTCTATCGACCCCAGCGTGGTGAAGGCGCTGCAGGATGACGCGTTCATTCCCGTGATCAGCCCCATCGGTTTTGGTGAGGAAAACGAGAGTTACAACATCAACGCAGACGTGGTCGCGAGCAAGCTGGCTACTGTGTTGCAAGCTGAAAAATTGGTGCTTTTAACCAACACTCCCGGTGTTCTGGACAAGGGCGGCAAGCTGCTGACCGATCTGACGGCCCGCGAAATTGACGGCCTGTTTGCCGACGGCACGATTTCTGGCGGCATGCTGCCCAAGATTTCGGGCGCTCTGGATGCTGCCAAGGCGGGCGTGAATGCGGTGCACATCATTGATGGCCGCGTGCCTCACTCCATGCTGCTGGAAATTCTGACCGATCAAGCCTATGGCACGATGATTCGCAGCCACTGATGAGGGCTGAATAAGCCTGTCTGGCCCTGACGCATGGCGGCTCTTGCCAAGTCGCCATTCACAGAACGCGTTAACATCGTCCGAGGGCTTTTCATGGGCAGATCTTCTGAAGTTCTGCCGCCAAGCCGCCTTTGGGCGGCTTTTGTTTTTGAGCAGGTGGGACTTTATGCGTTTGCTTCTGGTGGAAGATGATGTGATGGTGGCCAGCGGTATCAAGCTGGGTCTTTCCGATGCCGGGTATGCCGTGGACTGGGTGGGCAGCGCCGAGCGCGCACTGGAGGTGCTGGCTCAGGAGGCGTTTGATGTGGCGGTGATCGACATCGGTCTGCCGGGCATCAACGGCTTGGAGCTGACCCGCCGCCTGCGCACCAGCGATGTGGAAAGCAAGGCCATGCCGGTGCTGATTCTGACGGCGCGCGATGCGTTGCAGGACCGGGTGCAGGGGCTGGATCTGGGGGCGGATGACTATATGGTCAAGCCTTTTGAACTGCCCGAGTTGCTGGCGCGGCTGCGGGCGCTGATGCGCCGCTCTCAGGCCGCAACCTCTGCTGTTTTGAATTTTGGCTGTATCGAGCTGGACACCGCAGGCCGCCGCGCCGGCGCACGTCAGTTGCCGCAAGAGGGTGAAAGCGAGGGCAAGCTGCTGCCGATCGACCTCGGTCCGCGAGAGTGGACGGTGCTGGAATATCTGCTGCTCAACGCCCCCAAGCCCGCCAGCAAAGAGAAGCTTTTGCAGGCGCTGACAGGCTGGGACCGTGAAATCACCCCCAATGCGGTAGAGGTTTATGTTTCGCGTCTGCGCAGCAAGCTGGAGCCGCATGGTGTGGCATTGCGCTCCATTCGCGGTTTTGGTTATCGGCTGGAGCTGATGCCTGAATCGGCTTGATGCTCTGAAAACAAGAGCTGCTTGTCTTTGGAATATATGCAGCTTGAATTCATTGGATATTGAAGTGAATGAATATCAAGGACTATTAGCTTTGATATTGATAGCGGATTTTTTGAAAACCTACGCTGAATGACCGCCAATCTGCGCCTTCGCCTGCTGGTACTGCTGCTGGTGCCTCTGATGCTGCTGGCAGCCATGGGCGGCTGGTTCAGCTACAGCGCGGCAGATGAGGCGTCGACCCAGCACGACCAGCGCCTGCTGCGGCTGCTGCCAGCTCTGGCGGATTCGGTGCTGGCTCCGTCCATTACGGACGATACGCCGCCGCTGGTGTCACTGACGCCTGCCATCGAGGATTTTTTGCGCAGCCAGGGTGATGAGGTCGGCTATGCCGTGGGCGATCTGCAAGGCAATGTGGTAGCGGGCGATGCCTGGATTCGCTTTGATGTGCCCGCAACAGGCACAGCGGAGTTTCACAGCCAGGAGCATGACGGCGTGACCTACCGTGTAGGCGTGCTCAAGGCTGAAACCTATGGTGCGGGCGAAATGGTGGTCGTGCTGGCCGACAGCTCGGACGTGCGCCAGCAATGGGTGCGCCAGTTGCTCATGCATGTGCTGCTGCCCAATCTGCTCTTGATTGCCGGCGCTGCCGTGGCCATTTACTGGTCAGTCAGCCGTGCCTTCAAGCCTCTGCACAAGCTCACGCAAGCGGTGGAGCGCCGCTCGCCGCGCGACCTGAACCCTATCAACGAAGAGACCTCCCCGGCGGAGGTGCGCCCGCTGGTGCATTCGCTCAACCGGCTGTTCTCGCTGGTCAATGCCCAGGCAGAAGGGCAGCGCCGGTTTGTGGCCGATGCAGCCCACCAGTTGCGCACGCCGCTGGCTGCATTGCAGGCGCAGGTGGAAGCCTGGGCGCTGAGCGCACAGGAGGCCCAGCGCATTGCCAAGCGCAGCGGCGGCCAGGCGCAGGTCGTGCTGACCGTGGAACAGATCGAGCAGCTACGCAATGCCACGCGACGCACCTCACAGTTGGCGCGCCAGTTGCTGGCCTTGTCGCGAGCCGATGCGCGCAACGCCGAAGTCCAGCCGCTGCAGGAAGTCGATCTCAAGGACTTGTGCGAAAGCATGCTGGAGACCTTTATCGACCGGGCCTCGGTCAAGGAGCTGGACTTTGGTCTGGAGGTCGAGCCCGCCTCGGTCTGGGGACATAGCTGGCTGCTGCGCGAGCTGGTCTCCAATCTGGTTGAAAACGCCATCAAATACACGCCGGAGCGCGGCAGCGTCACCTTGCGCTGTGGTTTGCGGCCCAAACCCCTGGGCTCGGACGATTCCAGCCTGCTCAATCAGCCTGGGGTGACGCAATGGGCTTTTGTGGAAGTCGATGATGATGGCCCCGGTGTGCCTGAAGAAGAGCGCAGCCAGATCACCCAGCGCTTTTATCGCGCCCAGGGTGTCGTGGAAGAGGGGACCGGTCTGGGTCTGGCTATTGCCGACGAAATTACTCAGCTGCATCAAGGGGTACTGAGTTTCGCGGACGGCAGCTTTGGCAAAGGCTTGCTGGTACGACTGGAAATACCGGTGCAACCGGTTTCAGAAGGCAGTGTTGATATATCTGAAGCTCGAAAAGCCTGATTTCTCGGTTACCCTTGAGAACTGGTGAGAGCGGAGGTTGAATAGTCCAGGGCGGAGACATCTTCAATTTGTCCATTGAGACAGGTTGGACGTACCTGACAACCTGCCGACAGAGGGCAGTCCTGTGCTTAACAGTGCAAGTGGCTGTGAGAAAATTGCTACAAATACTGAGTCGCTTATGTCTGAGTCTGAAGTCCTGTCGCCTGTTTCCAATACCGATAATCCAGCGGAGGACGCCACCGTCTCTCCCGCCATGGCGCCAGCAGCGCGAAAGCGCCCCAAGCCTGGCGAGCGCCGAGAGCAAATCCTGCAGGCTCTGGCCACCATGCTGGAAAAGCCCGGTGCCGATCGCATCACCACTGCCGCTCTGGCCGCGCACCTGGGCGTGAGCGAAGCGGCGCTCTACCGGCATTTCGCCAGCAAGGCGCAGATGTTCGAAGGCCTGATCGAGTTCATCGAGCAATCCGTCTTCTCACTGGTGCAGCAAATCGTAGGCCGAGACCTCCCCGAAGCACCGCATGACCCCATCGAAGGCGTGCGCAATGCCAACCGCGTCGTGGCCCTGCTGCTGCAGTTTGGTGAGAAGAACCCCGGCATGGTGCGCGTGATGGTGGGTGACGCGATTGTGTTCGAGCACGAGCGCCTGCAAGCTCGCATGAACCAGTTCTTTGACCGCATCGAATCTACGCTGCGCCAGTGCCTGCGCCCCGCTGCCGGAGCCATGGGCTCTGCTGCCCCTACGGCTGAAGCCTCGGTGGCTGCCAGCGTGCTGACCTCGTTTGCGCTGGGCCGTTTGCAGCGCTATGCGCGCTCGGGCTTCCGCCGCGCGCCGACCGAACATCTGGACGCCAGCCTGGCCATGATGGTCGTGGTTTGATACCCGCCTCTGCCTATTTGGGCAGAAAGCAAAAACGCCGCAGTCGCAGGACTGGCGGCGTTTTTTCATGGGCGGCACCTTGGACTTAGGGAAAGTCTGGTTCGAAATTGTTAGGTGTTTACCCTTTGCTCTATCGGTGACGGTGAGAATTTTGTGCAAAATAGAACGAACGTTCGTTTTATTGGATATTGCATGGCTTCGTCTCCCGTCTCCCATTCACCGACCTCGCGCGCCGCACCCAAAGCCGGGCGTGGTGCAGGTCGCGCCTCGGCACGCTCCAAGCGTGAGGCAGGGCGTGAAGCGGGAACCTCACATGCAGAGCATAGCGGTGTTGCCGCTGTTGCGCAGCTTGCGGCAACACCTGTGGATAAGTCTGTCAAAGCGGCGCAGGCCGTGCAAGCTCTCGAAAGCCCCAGGGGTACCGCGCAACGTGCAGCGCCTCGCACATTGGCAAAAGGCCAGCAGACCAAGGCCACTATTGTGGAGGCTGCTCTCAATCTTGCAACCCATATTGGTCTCGAAGGCATGTCCATCGGCGCGATTGCCGAGCTGACGGGCATGAGCAAGTCGGGCGTGTTTGCCCACTTTGGCTCGCGTGAGGAACTGCAGATTTCCGTGGTGCACGAATACCACGACCGTTTCGAGCAGGAAGTGTTCTTTCCCGCCATCGAAGCGCCGCGCGGCATTCCGCGTCTGCGGGCGCTGTTTGCCAATTGGATGCAGCGCAGCTCGCTGGAAATCGATTCGGGGTGCATCTACATCAGCGGCGCAGTCGAGTTTGATGACCGCACCGGCCCCGTGCGCGATGCGCTGGTCGAGTCCGTCAGCACATGGCATGCCGCCATGCGCCGCACGATTGTGCAAAGCATTGAGTGCGGTGATCTGCGTGCCGATGCGGATGCGAACCAGTTGCTGTTTGAAATTCACGGCCTGATTCTGGCCCTGCATTACGAAGCGCGCTTTCTGCGCAGCGACAACTCCATCGAGCGCGCCAAGGCGGGCTTCAACAATATTCTGGCCTGCTACGCCACCAAACCGCTGGACGCCTGAAGCGGCCCGCACATTCCTCTCAACCGATACCACCAAAGCACCACAGGAGAAGACAAATGCCCAGCTACAACCCACCACTGCGTGACATGCAATTCCTCATGCACGAGGTCTTCAAGGTCACCGAGTCCTATCAGCAGATGCCCAAGCACGCCGAGGTGGATGTGGACACCATCAACGCGGTGCTGGAAGAGGCTGGCAAGTTCGCGGCCAATGTGACTTTCCCGCTGAACATCAGCGGTGATGCAGAAGGCTGCACGCTGGACAAGGCCACGCATGAGGTGAGCACACCCAAGGGCTTCAAGGAAGCTTATGCCCAGTTTGTGGAAGGTGGCTGGCCTGCGCTGTCCTGCGACCCCGAATATGGTGGTCAGGGCTTGCCCATGGTGCTGAACTCGGCGCTGTACGAAATGCTCAACAGCGCCAACCAGGCCTGGACCATGTACCCCGGTCTGTCGCATGGCGCGTATGAAGCCCTGCATGCCTACGGCACGGATGAACAGAAGAAAACCTATCTGGGCAAGCTGACCAGCGGCGAGTGGACGGGCACCATGTGCCTGACCGAACCCCATTGCGGCACCGATCTGGGCCTGCTGCGCACCAAGGCCGAGCCTCTGGCGGACGGCACTTACAAGATCACCGGCAACAAGATTTTCATCTCGGCGGGCGAGCATAACTTCACCGACAACATCGTGCACCTGGTGCTGGCGCGTCTGCCCGATGCGCCTCAAGGCTCCAAGGGCATCAGCCTGTTTGTGGTGCCCAAGTTCCTGGTCAAGGCCGATGGCTCGCTGGGTGAACGCAACCCCATTTTCTGCGGCGCGCTGGAGCACAAGATGGGCATTCACGGCAATGCCACGGCACAGATCAATATCGACGGCGCCATCGGCACCATGGTGGGCGAGCCCAACAAGGGCCTGCAAGCCATGTTCGTGATGATGAACGCGGCCCGTCTGGGCGTGGGCAACCAGTCTCTGGGTCTGACCGAAGTGGCTTTCCAGAACGCGCTGGCCTACGCCAAGGACCGTCTGCAGATGCGCTCCCTGTCTGGCATCAAGGCCAAGGACAAGCCTGCCGACCCCATCATCGTCCACCCCGATGTGCGCCGCATGCTGATGACGGCCAAGGCCTATGCCGAAGGTGGCCGCGCGCTGTCCACCTTCAGTGCCCTGCTGATCGACACCGAACTGAACCACCCCGATGAAAAAGTGCGCAAGGACAGCGCCGAGCTGGTTGCGCTGCTGACGCCCATCGTCAAAGCCTTTATCACCGACAACGGCTGGATCTCCACCACCATGTGCCAGCAGGTCTATGGCGGTCACGGCTTCATCACCGAGTGGGGCATGGAGCAGTTTGTGCGCGACAACCGCATCAACATGATCTACGAAGGCACAAATGGCGTGCAGGCGCTGGACTTGCTGGGCCGCAAGATTCTGGGCAACCAGGGCGCGACGCTGAAGAAGTTTGGCAAGCTGATCGGCAAGCTGGTGGAAGAAGAAGGCGTCAACGAAAAGATGAGCGAGTTCATCACGCCCATCGCCATGCTGGGCGACCAGATGACCAAGTTCACCACTGAAATCGGCTTCAAGGGCATGCAAAACCCGGACGAAGTGGGCTCGGCGTCTGTGGACTATCTGCGCGTGGCAGGCCACCTGGTGTTCGGCTATCTGTTTGCCCGCATGGCGCAAGTCGCGCTGCGCGAAATCGGCAACGGCAACACCGATCCGTTCTATCTGGGCAAGCTGCAAACCGCACGTTTCTACTTCGCCAAGCTGTTCCCTGAAACACTGACACTGATGAAGACCGCCCGTGCTGGCAGCAAGTCCTTGATGGACACCGACGCGGCTCTGGCCTGAGTGCCCTGGGGTGCATGCAGCTGCTACTCAAATAGAAGCTGCGTGTGCTGATTCATTCTGTAGTTCGAAATGAAAGGACCCGGATATGAAGAAGATTCAAGGACTAGCGGCTTTTGTTTTGGTAGCGGGTGGTATGTCCACTGCTTTGGCACAGATGACGCCTGTGGGCGTGTGGCGCAGCATTGACGAAAAAGAAGGAACGCCCAAGGCGGAGGTGCGCATCACTGAAACCAATGGCGTGGTCACTGGCAAGGTGCAGGCGCTGCTGCGCAAGGGCGCTGACCCCAACCAGCTGTGCACCGAATGCAAGGATGAGCTCAAGGACAAGCCCATGGTGGGCATGACGCTGATCAGCAATGTCAAAAAGGCCGAGGGCAAGGACGTCTGGGAGGGCGGCAAGATTCTCGACCCTGAAAACGGCAAGACCTACACCGTGCGCCTGACGCCTGTGGAAGACGGCAAAAAGCTCGAAGTGCGTGGCTCCATCGGCCCCTTCTGGCGCACGCAGACCTGGATTCGTGTGCAGTAACTGGAACACCCCCTGAGTCGCTGCGCGCCTTCCCCCTCTCTCGCTTCGCGGGAGGGGGACGACACCAGCGCGGCGGGGCGGCCCTTGCGCGGTGTCCCTGGGTTGGAGTGCGCCAGTTTTATGCGCTGTGAACATTACGAATAACTGAAAAGAATGCAACCATGTCCCGATTCAATGTGAAAAAAGTCGCCGTGCTGGGCGCGGGCGTGATGGGCGCGCAGATTGCCGCCCATCTGGTCAACGTCAAGGTGCCGGTCATTCTGTTTGACCTGCCCGCCAAGGAAGGCAGCAAGAGCGGCATTGCTGAAAAAGCGATTGCCAATCTCAAGAAGCTCAAGCCTTCGCCCATCGGTGTGGCCGATGATGTGGAGCTGATTCAGCCCGCCAACTACGAAGAGCATATGAAGCTCTTGAAGGGCTGCGATCTGATCATCGAAGCCATTGCCGAGCGCATGGACTGGAAGCTCGATCTGTATCACAAGATCGCTCCCTTCGTGGCCAAGACTGCGCTGGTGGCATCCAACACCTCGGGTCTGTCCATCACCAAGCTGAGCGAAGCGCTGCCCGATGCGATCAAGCCTCGTTTCTGCGGCATTCACTTCTTCAACCCGCCGCGCTATATGCAACTGGTGGAGCTGATCAACACTCCTACCACAAAGCCAGAGGTGCTGGACCAGCTCGAAGCCTTTGTGACCACCGGTCTGGGCAAGGGCGTGGTGCGTGCGCATGACACGCCCAACTTCATTGCCAACCGCATCGGCATTGCCGGCATGCTCTCCACCATGAAGCAGGCCGAAAACTTTGGGCTGAGCTTTGATGTGGTCGATGACCTCACTGGCAAGAAGCTGGGCCGTGCTTCCAGCGGCACCTTCCGCACGGCGGATGTGGTGGGGCTGGACACCATGGGCCATGTCATCAAGACCATGCAGGAAGACCTGAGTCTGGAGACTGACCCCTTCTACGGCAACTTCGGCACACCGAAGGTGCTGCAAAAGCTGATGGAGCTGGGCTTTCTGGGCAACAAGACCAAGCAAGGTTTCTACAAGCGCGTGGGCCGCGACACCATGCAGTTCGAGCTGGACAGCGAGGACTACATCCCCGCAGGCGGCAAAGCCGATGAGGTCTATGGCCGCATGCTCAAAAAGCCGGCTGCCGAGCGCCTGAAACTGCTGCGCAATGCCGAAGGCAAGGAAGGTCAGTTCCTCTGGGCCATTCTGCGCGACAGCTTCCACTATGCGGCCGTTCATCTGGAGCACATCGCAGACTGCGCACGTGACCTGGACCAGGCCATGCGCTGGGGCTATGGCATGCAGCAAGGCCCGTTCGAGCTGTGGCAAGACGCGGGCTGGCTGGAAGTGGCCAAGATGGTTCAGGAAGACATCGACGCAGGCAAGGCGCTGTGCAATGCGCCGCTGCCCAAGTGGGTGTTTGAAGGCCCTGTGGCTGAAGCCGGTGGCGTGCACACAGGCAATGGCTCGTGGAGCGCTTCGCTGGGCAAGTTTGTGCCACGCCGCGTGCTGCCTGTGTATGAGCGTCAGCTGTTCCCCGAAAAGCTGCTGGGCGAAACCAATCTGCCCGACTGGCAGACCGCAGGCACCACGATTGCCGAAACCAAGGCGCTGCGTACCTGGACGCTCGATGGCAAGGTTCTGATCGCCAGCATCAAGAACAAGATGCATGCCATCAGCCCCGAAGTCATGGAAGGTCTGATGGAGGCCGTGGATACGGCCGAGAGCGATTTTGACGGTATGGTCATCTGGTCTGGCGACTCTCCATTCAGCGTGGGTGCGGATCTGGAAGCCACCATGCCCGCCTTTGTGATTGGCGGTGCGGATGCGATTGAAAGCATCGAGCAAGAGCTGCAGAACCTGATGCTGCGCCTGCGTTATGCACAGGTGCCCGTAGTGTCGGCCATCCATGGGCTGGCGCTGGGCGGCGGCTGCGAAATGGCCGTGTACTCGGCTCGCCGCGTGGCCCATATGGAAAGCTATATCGGTCTGGTGGAAGTTGGCGTGGGCCTGGTGCCCGGCGCTGGCGGCCTGACCTATATCGCGCGCCGCGCTGCTGAAAATGCAGCCACCAGCACGGGCAAGGATTTGCTGCCTTTCCTGACCGAAGGCTTTACCGCTGCGGCCATGGCCAAGGTCGGTACCAGCGCGCTGGAATCGCGCAAGCTCGGCTATCTGCTGGACAGCGACATTGTGGTGGCGCACAAGGATGAGGTGCTGTTTGTGGCCATCAACGAAGCCAAGGCCATGGCGGCCAGCGGCTGGCGTGCTCCGCTTAAGCGCAGCTTCCCGGTGGTGGGCCGCAGCGGTCAGGCCACCATCAAGGGTTCCTTGGTGAATATGCGCGACGGTGGCTTTATCAGCGAGTTTGACCATCACATCGCAGGCCTGATTGCCAATGTGGTCTGCGGCGGCGATGTGGATGCCGGCACGCTGGTCGATGAGGCTTATCTGATGAGCCTGGAGCGCAAGGCGTTCTGCCACCTGATTGCCCACCCCAAAACGCACGAGCGCATTCTGGGCATGCTGAACACTGGCAAGCCGGTCAGAAACTAATGCATCCCCTGAGTCGCTGCGCGCCTTCCCCTTCTCTCGCTTCGCGGGAAGGGGACGCCAGCCACGCTGCGGGGCGGCCCTTGCTCGCTGCCTGCTGACAAGAGCTGCGAAGTATCTGAGCCCCGTACACCCAGGTTAAAGAGCTAAGAGAAACCAAGGAAATTTGGTCATGAAACAAGTACAAGACGCCTATATCGTTGCCGCAACGCGCACGCCGATTGGCCGCTCGCACAAGGGCTTTTTCCGCAACTACCGCCCGGATGATCTGCTGGCCACCACGCTCAAGGCCGCGCTGGCGCAGGTTCCCAATCTGGACCCCAAGGCGATTGAAGACATCGTCTGCGGCTGCGCGATTCCTGAAGCACAGCAAGGCCTGAACGTGGCGCGTATTGGCGCTGTGCTGGCGGGCCTGCCCACCAGCATTGGCGGCATTACCGTTAACCGTTTCTGCGCCTCGGGCCTGAGCGCCGTGGCCATGGCCGCTGACCGTATTCGTGTGGGCGAAGCCGACGTGATGATCGCTGCCGGTGTGGAAAGCATGAGCATGGTGCCCATGATGGGCAACTCGCCCAGCCTCTCGCCCAGCATCTTTGAACGCGATGGCGATGTCGGCATTGCCTACGGCATGGGCCTGACGGCAGAGAAAGTGGCGCAGCAGTGGAAGGTCTCGCGTGAAGCGCAAGATGCATTTGCGCTGGAGTCGCACCGCCGCGCTATCGCAGCTCAGCAAGCGGGCGAGTTTGCGGACGAGATCACACCGATTGAAGTCACCGACCGTACGCTGAACATTGCCAGCGGCGAGACCGTGGCCAGCACACGTACCGTGAGCCTGGATGAAGGCCCACGCCCCGACACCAGCATCGAAGGCCTGGCCAAGCTGCGCACCGTGTTTGCGGCGCGTGGTTCGGTCACGGCGGGCAATAGCTCGCAGACCAGCGATGGCGCTGGTGCGCTGATCATTGCCAGCGGTGATGCCGTCAAGCGCTTTGGCCTCACGCCTCTGGCCCGCTTTGTGAGCTATGCCAGCAAGGGAGTGCCACCGGCCATCATGGGCATTGGCCCTATCGAGGCCATTCCTGCGGCGCTGCGCTATGCAGGTCTGAAGCAGGACGATATTGACTGGTACGAACTCAACGAAGCGTTTGCAGCTCAGTCTCTGGCGGTGATCAACACCCTGGGTCTGGATGCATCCAAGGTCAACCCCATGGGCGGCGCGATTGCGCTGGGCCACCCGCTGGGCGCAACCGGTGCCATCCGCGCTGCGACTGTGGTGCATGCGCTGCGCCGCAAGCAACTGAAGTACGGCATGGTCACTATGTGCGTGGGCATGGGCCAGGGCGCTGCAGGTATTTTCGAGCGCGTCTGAGCGCCATCAGTGCAGATGCAGACCTCTGCAGTGCAATGGACGGAGATGAGCTTGCCCATCTCCGTCGGCCCACAAAAGCTGGCGCTGCGCCAGTGCCAACCCTCAAGTGGTGCAGCGCTGGCGCAGATTGTGGTGGCTCCGGCCATCGGTGTGATGCAAAGCTACTACCAGAGCTTTGCGCGCTGGCTGGCCGAGCAAGGCTATGGTGTGACCACGTTTGACTACCGTGGTCATGGCCTGTCCTTGCAGGGCTCGCTGCGCGAGGCCAAGGCCGATCTGCTGGACTGGGCGCAGGACTGCCAACTGGTGGCCGAGCAGATCCAAAAGCAGTTTCCCGGCCAGCCGCTGATATGGATTGGTCATAGCGTGGGCTCGCAACTGCCGGGGCTGGCCTCGGTTCCGCTGCCGATCAATGGCCTGCTGTCCGTGGGCAGCGGCAGTGGTTACTGGCGCGATAACGCACCACCCACACGCCGCATGATTCGTCTTTTCTGGTGGGGTATTGCGCCGGTTCTGACGAGCATCTTTGGCGGCTTTCCGGGCCGCAAGCTGGGGATTGTGGGCGACTTGCCTGCGGGTGTGATCTGGCAGTGGCGGCGCTGGTGCCTGAACCCCAACTATGGCATTGGCGCAGAAGGCGAATGGGTGGCCGAGGCCTATGCCGCAGCCCACTATCCGCTGCATGCGCTGTACTTTGAAGACGACGAAATGATGTCGCTGGCCAGCGTGCAATCGCTGGTGGGCTGGTACAAGAACGCACCCAGTTTTCTGGAGCGTGTGGACCCCTCCATCGTCCCCGCAGGGCGCATAGGCCATATGGGGTATTTCCGAGAAGAAATGCGTGAGCTACTGTGGTGGCCGCTGTTGCCTTTGCTGCGCAGCTGGAGTCAGGGCGAGCGCACCCCTGGCAAACCCTTGTTCAGGCCGCAAGAGTCACCTGCTTGACGGCTTTCGTTCCTGGCTTTGCGCAACACTGAAACCTTATGAGCACAGACATCCACCCTTTTGATAGCGCCGTAGCTTTGACTGCTACGGGAGTGCCGGGCCAGTACCAGGGACAGGCCTCCAAGGACTACTGGAACATGGTGGGTCCGTACGGTGGCATCACCGCCGGTGCGCTGGTGCAGGCCATGCTGCAGCACCCGCTGTGCCTGGGGGATCCGCTCTCCATCACCGTGAACTATGCCGCTGCCGTGGGCGCTGGGCAGTTTGTGATCGACGCCGAACCGGTGCGCACCAATCGATCCACCCAGCACTGGCTGTTGACCGTGACGCAAGCGGATGCCGAAGGCGTCATGCAGGTGGTGACCACGGCCACGGCAGTGACGGCTGCGCGCCGTGAAACCTGGAGCGCGACAGACACCCCGATGCCCGCAGGTCCGGCTGCTGACGATGTGCCGCGCGTACCGGCTCTGGTCGGTGCGGTGGAATGGCTCAACCGCTACGAAATGCGCTTTGTGGATGGAATCTTGTCCATGAAGGAGGACGGAGCCGAGCGCGACAGTCTCACGCGTCTGTGGGTGCGCGACAATCCGCCGCGTCCGCTGGATTTCGCATCGTTGGCTGCGGTCTCCGATGTGTTCTTCCCGCGGGTGTGGCTGCGCCGTGCAAAGCGTGTGCCTGCGGGCACGGTGTCCATCACCGTTTACTTCCATGCGGGCCGCGAAGAACTGGCTGCTGCAGGCGACCGCCCGCTGCTGGCACAGGCGCGCGGGCAGGAGTTTCGCAACGGCTTTTTTGATCAGACCGCCCAACTGTGGAGCGAGTCCGGCGTGATGCTGGCGAGCAGCCACCAGATTGTTTACTACAAGGAATAAGGCAAGACCATGAGCGAGAAGCAAGACATCCTAGTGCACACCGAAGAAGGCGTGCGCACCATCACTTTCAACCGCGCCGACAAGAAGAACTCCTTCACCGAAGCCATGTACAGCGAAATGGCCAACGCCCTGGCATCGGCCAGGGACGATGTGGCTGTGCGTGTGGTCGTGTTCCAGGGCGATATCGCCATCTTCAGCGCGGGCAACGACATTGGGGACTTTCTCAAGCAGGCCAGCACGCCCGGTGCCATGGGCGCTGAGGCCCCGGTGTGGCGCTTTCTGCAGGAGGTCTCGGCCTTTCCCAAGCCGCTGATTGCGGCAGTCTGCGGCCCGGCCGTGGGCATTGGCACCACGCTGCTGCTGCACTGCGATCTGGTCTATGCCGGTGACAACGCCGCATTCTCGCTGCCGTTTATCAACCTGGGCGTCTGCCCTGAAGCTGCATCCAGCCTGCTGCTGCCCCAGATGCTGGGCTATCACCGCGCCGCCGAAGCCCTGTTGCTGGGTGAACCCTTCCTGGCCGAAGCCGCACTGGAAGTGGGCCTGGTCAACCGCGTGGTGCCACCCAGCGAATGCAATGCACTGGCCCAGGCCCAGGCCAAGAAGCTGGCACGCAAGCCATTGTCGTCGCTGATGGAAACCAAGCGCCTGATGAAGGGCGGCCAGGCCAAGGGGGTGAGCGAGCGCATTGTGGAAGAGGGCGCCGTGTTTGCCCGCATGCTGCGTGAGCCTGCCGCCAAGGAAGCGCTGACAGCGTTTATGGAGAAAAGACACCCCGACTTCAGCAAGTGCTGACCTTCTGATCGATCGCCCTTCACTGGGCGATTTTTTCGAGTTTGATGACCCGTGCTTATGACCTCCAAAACCACCCAGTCCCGCAAGGAAGCGCAGGCCGCCGCCGAGGCTGCGCAGTTCGAGCCCGAATTCATCGCGGGTCTGCGTGAGATCTTTGAAAAGCGCGTGGCCTTCAATCAGACCATTGGGCTGAAGATCGACTCCATCACGCCCACGCTGGTGCAGGGCCATATCGCCATGCGGCCTGATCTGATTGGTCATGCGGCCTTTGAGCGCATTCATGGCGGCGTGATCAGCGCGGGGCTCGACTCCATGGGCGGGCTGGCCGTGATGGCCGCGATTGCGGCGCGGCATATGGATGACACGCCCATGCAGCGCCTGCAGCGCTTTTCGCGTCTGGGCACCATCGATTTGCGCGTGGACTATATGCGCCCCGGCATCGGCAAGGAGTTTGTGCTGACCGCCAAAGTCGTGCGCCTGGGTTCGCGGGTTGCAAATACCCAGATGGAGTTTCTGTCTGCCGATGGGGAATTGCTTTCGACCGGCACGGCGGCCTATATCGTTTCCTGAGTTACTCCTTAAATGATAGCTATCTGCCTATAAATAATAAGGACTAGAGGCTGAAATGCCTGAATTCTGGCAAGTGAGTGCTTGCCGGAGTGCAGCCAAACTTTTCATTCTGTGAGATCGGGCAATGCATGCAAGTAGATGAAACTTGTGAAAGCTTTGCTTACTGTTCTTGCGAGATCGCGGCAAATGTAGTCGTTGCTGCTGCCTAGGATCGGAGTTTTCTGACAAGGAGATTCCTGCCATGGCTGTGCAAAACCCGTTTTTTGGTAAACGCGAGAACGATAGTTTTTCCACGCGCAACTCTGCCACGGGGTTGGCATCTGCCGCTGGTGGCAGCACGACGTCCGGCCCCTCGGCGCTGAGCGGCTCAGGCATTGGCGCTTCTTCTGCCAACACCATGCGCGCGGCAACACCGCCCGCAGCCACGGCTGCCGAGGAAACCAGTGGCAGCAAGCTCACCGTAGGCCCCAATATCAAGCTCAAGGGCGTGGAAATCACCGACTGCGACACGCTGGTTGTGGAAGGCACGGTGGAGGCCACCATGAACTCCCGCGTCATCAAGATTGCCGAGCAGGGCGCATTCCATGGCACGGCAGAGATCGACATTGCTGAAATTCATGGTGAATTCGACGGCACGCTGACCGTGCGCCAGAAGCTGGTGATCTTTGGCTCCGGCAAGGTCAGTGGCAAGATTCGCTATGGCAAGGTCGTGATTGAAGAAGGCGGCCAGCTGTCGGGCCAGATCGAGGCCGGAATCAACGGCAGCACAGCGCCGCTGTTCAGCAGCAAGCCTGCCGCTGAAACCAGCAAGGAATCGATCTCCGTCGCCTGAGCCTCGGGCCTGCCGCACAGCAAAAAGCGACCTGGGCGGTCGCTTTTTTGATGGGTGTGAGCGCGGTGGCTTCAGCTCTTGGCTGCAGCAGCCTGCTCAATTTTCTCGCGCCAGGCGCGGGTCTGGGGCGTGTCGGGCAGGGCCTGGGGCTTGCCTGCGGCATCGATGGCCACATAGGTCAGGCGCGCTTCGGTCACCTTCACAAAGTGGCCCTGGTCGGAAAAGCGCTCGGCAAACACTTCCACATTCACCGTCACCGACGTGCGGCCCACATGCTGCACACCGGCGTAGAACGACAGAATGTCGCCCACGCGCACGGGCTGTTTGAAGATGAACTCATTGACCGCCACCGTCACCATGCGGGTGTGGCTGATGCGCTGGGGCAGCACGGAGCCAGCCAGGTCCACCTGAGCCATGACCCAGCCGCCAAAGATGTCGCCATTGGCGTTGACATCGGCCGGCATGGGGACGACTTTGAGAACCAGCTCCTTGTCTTCGGGCAAAGGCTGGGAAGGGAGTTCTGGACGAGGTGGCATGAAAGACAATGGACGCAATAAAGACTTCGGATTGTCTCCCAACAGCAGTTTTCTGCCACGGACTAGGGTAAATACCAATTACCGCTGTTTGGACACAGAAGCCCTCGCTTGCAGGATGAAATCGAGTATGCAATGTTCTCCATGGTGGTGTCTGCTGGGTTTGAGTGCCTTGCTGGCGGGCTGCGGCACGGTGCCTGATCCTGCTTTCGGACCTGCGGATGCGACCACGGCCGCGCAGCAGACTCCGATCCAGCAGTCCTGCCATCCCGAGCCTTTGCGGGGCGCGGCGGCACTGGCGGGGCCGTTTGCCGATCTCAATCCCCACCAAGCATTGCAAGGCAGCGCGCTGGGCGCACGCGTGTGCTGGGGCGGAGGTTTGCGCACCTTGCAGGCTGTCAGTGCAGAGCGTGACTGCATGGTGCTGCTGCAGGCGGAGCGCAAGGGCGGCTATCTGAGCTGGCCGCGCGAAGCCATCTTCTTCAAGGCCTGTGGCCGTGGTACTTATGACAGGCAGTTGCTGCAGCCGTTCACACTGGTGTGGATCAGCGGAAAAGTGATGGGACAGGCAGAATTCGCGGGTACTCCGATTCCCGTCATAGAAATAGATGCCCTCTACCGCAGCTCCGACTGCCTGGAGGGCGACACTGCCCCACAATGCGTTCACAGTTACCTCCAACCCCTGAGGAAGCCGCAGTAGCGGCCCATCAGTCAGACGGCGCCACGCTGCGTCGGCTCTTCCCCTATATCTGGGCCTACAAATGGCATGCGCTGGCCGCGCTGCTGTTCATGATTTGCGCCAAGCTGGCCAATGTGGGCGTGCCCGTGCTGCTCAAGCACCTGGTTGACGCGCTGGACATCAAGTCTGGCGATGCACGCGCCGCGCTGGTTGTGCCTGTGGGCTTGCTCGTGGCCTATGGCTTGCTGCGCTTTTCCACCACCATGTTCACCGAGCTGCGGGACCTGGTTTTCTCCAAGGCCACGCAAGGTGCATCGCGCTCGATTGCGCTGACCACCTTCGAGCATCTGCACGCGCTCAGCCTGCGTTTCCACCTGGAGCGCCAGACCGGCGGCATGACGCGTGACATCGAGCGCGGCGTGCGCAGCACCGAATCGCTGATCTCGTATTCGCTGTACTCCATCTTGCCCACGCTGATTGAAATGGCGCTGGTGCTGGGCATTCTGGCCGTGCGTTTTGATGTGTGGTTTGCCATCATCACGCTGGCTGCGCTGGTGTTCTACATCACCTTCACGGTGACGGTGACGGAGTGGCGCACGCGCTTCAGAAAAGAGGCCAATGCGCAGGAGTCTGCGGCGCACACCAAGGCCATTGATTCGCTGCTGAACTACGAGACTGTCAAGTACTTCAACAACGAAAAATTCGAGTCGGCGCGCTACGACGTCAACCTCGAAAACCTGCGCCGCGTGCGGCTCAAGAGCCAGACCACGCTGTCCATGCTCAACTGCGGTCAGCAACTCATCATTGGCGCGGCGCTGGTGGCGATCCTATGGCGCGCCACGCAGGGCGTGGTTGATGGACGTCTGACGCTGGGCGATCTGGTCATGATCAATGCCTTCATGATTCAGCTCTACATCCCGCTCAATTTTCTGGGCGTGATCTATCGCGAAATCAAGCAAAGCCTGACCGACCTGAATCGCATGTTCACGCTGATGGACAAGGAGCGCGAAGTGGCCGATGCACCGGGCGCGCAACCGCTGCTCATCAGCAACCCGCCGCCTGAGGTGCGCTTTGAAAACGTGCAGTTTGCCTATGACCCGGCGCGCCCCATTCTCAAGGACGTGAGCTTCATCATTCCTGCGGGCAAGACCGTGGCCGTGGTTGGCCCTTCAGGCTCGGGCAAGAGCACGCTGGCGCGTCTGCTGTTTCGTTTTTATGACGTGCAAAGCGGCCATGTGCGCATTGCAGGTCAGGACATCCGCGAAGTGACGCAAAGCAGCGTGCGCAGCGCCGTGGGCATCGTGCCGCAGGACACGGTGCTGTTCAACGACACGGTGGAATACAACATTGCCTACGGTCACCCCGGTGCTTCGCATGAAGAGGTCGTTGCTGCTGCCCAGGCGGCGCGCATTCACGACTTCATTGCCGCGACTCCCAAGGGCTATGACACCCGTGTGGGTGAGCGTGGCCTCAAGCTTTCGGGTGGCGAAAAGCAGCGCGTGGCGATTGCGCGCACCTTGCTCAAGAATCCGCCGATCCTGATCTTCGACGAAGCGACCTCCGCGCTCGACAGCGCCAATGAGCGCGCCATTCAGAACGAGCTGCGTAGCGCCGCGCAGGGCAAGACATCGCTGGTGATTGCGCACCGCCTCTCCACTGTGGTGGAGGCGCATGAAATCCTCGTCATGGACAGTGGTCGCATCATCGAGCGCGGCACGCATGAGCAGTTGCTGGCCGCAGGCGGGCGTTATGCCAGCATGTGGAATATGCAGCTCAACCAGGCACCGGACCCCCAATCTCCTGCGCCTTGAGATCGCTGGGCTGCCGCAAGCCACCTTCGGGTGGCTTTTTTTATGCCCAATGGAATTTGTTTGTATACATAAAGATAGGTGTTTACCCTTTGAATTGGAAATTTAAGGTGATTTTTTGACTTTATATGTATACATTGAAACCAACTCATGGAATTGGATAAGACATGCCACGCGTTGTTGCTGCAGCCCCTGCCGTTGAAGAAAACCACTCCCAGGTCGTGAAGGCGCAGTTGCAACTGCGTGAAATGATTCTGGCTGGCGAGATGGTGGCTGGAGAGCGCATTTCAGAGCTGGTGCTGGCCGAGCGCCTGGGCATCTCGCGCACGCCGATTCGTGCGGCGCTAATGCGTCTCGAACAGGAAGGCATGCTGGAAGCTACGGCTGGCGGGCGCGGCTACAAGGTTCGCGTGCTGTCTGAAGACGATGTGTCGGATGCCATCGAGTTGCGTGGCACGTTGGAAGGACTGGCAGCACGCATGGCTGCGGAACGTGGCGTTTCCGAGGCCCTGCTCACCCGAGCCATGCGTTGCCTGGATGCGATCGACCGCGTACTGAGCGTGCAGAACTGGGGTGATGAGGCTTTTTCGGGATATGTGGCGCTGAATTCGGAGTTCCACGACATCCTGCTCGAGATGTCGGGCAGCAGCTTCATGCAGCGGGAGCTGGAGCGGGTCAAGCGCCTGCCTTTTGCCTCGCCCTCGGGCTTTGTGGTGGCGGGTTCGGACTCTCCGAGCGCTCATCGCAGCCTGATCCTGGCTCAGGAGCAGCATCGTGAGGTGATCGACGCGATCGAGCATCGTGAAGGTGCGCGTGCCGAAGCCCTGATGAAAGAACATTCGCGGATTGCGCGGCGCAATCTGCGCGACGCCATGCGTTCGCCCGAAACCTCACGTGTGCCGGGCGCACAGCTCATTCGCGCCAGCCGCTGATGGCGGATGCAGGGAGCGTGCAAGCAGGCGCTCCCGACCTGCAACAGACCGATAAGGAGACAGCTACGATGAATACGACGAAACAAGCCATCTACGCCCGCAACACCTGGTACGTGGCAGCGAGCAGCGCCGAGGTGACGGACAAGCCTCTGGGCCGCCAGATCTGCGGCGAACGCATTGTTTTCTATCGCGCACTGGAAGACAAGATTGCTGCGGTGGAGGACTTCTGCCCGCACCGCGGTGCTCCGCTTTCGCTGGGGCGTGTGTGTGAAGGCAAGCTGGTCTGTGGTTATCACGGCCTGGAGATGGGCTGCGATGGCAAGACGATTGCCATGCCCGGCCAGCGAGTGCGCGGTTTCCCGGCGATCAAGAGCTATCCGGTCGAAGAACGCTATGGCTTTATCTGGGTCTGGCCAGGCGACAAGGAGGCTGCCGATGCCGCCCTGATTCCGAATCTGCCATGGCATGACAACCCCGAGTGGGCCTATGACGGCGGTCTGTTCCACATCAAGGCCGATTACCGCCTGATGATCGACAACCTCATGGACCTGACCCATGAGACTTATGTGCACTCCACCAGCATTGGTCAGACGGAAATTGACGAAACGCCTTGCAAGACCGAGGTGTTGGAAGGCAACGAGGTGGTGACCAGCCGCTTCATGGAAAACGTCGAAGCTCCTCCGTTCTGGAAGATGGCTTTGCGCAGCAATGGCCTGGCCGATGATGTGCCTGTGGACCGCTGGCAGATCTGCCGCTTTACGCCCCCCAGCCATGTGTTGATCGAAGTGGGCGTGGCTCATGCGGGCAAGGGAGGCTATGAAGCGGCCGATGAGCACAAGGTCTACAGCATGGTGGTGGACTTCATCACGCCGGAGGCCGACGGCTCCATGTGGTACTTCTGGGGCATGGCACGCAAGTTCAACCCGTCCGACGCATCGGTCACAGAAGCCATCAAGCAGGGCCAGCACAAGATTTTCAGTGAAGACCTGGAGATGCTGGAGCTGCAGCAGCGCAATCTTGTCGACTACCCAGAGCGGCAACTGCTCAAGCTCAATATCGACGCTGGTGGCGTGCAGTCGCGCAGAATCATCGAGCGCCTGATTGCGCTGGAGCAAAGCCAGAGCACTTCCGTCACAGAGACCGCCACCGCCTGAGTGTGCTTGGAGCAGCGCTGCAGGCGCTGCATTGAGGATGCGCTGCTGACCCAGGCGGCGTTATCCCCATGAGTTCACAGGCGCGCAGATGTCTGTGAAACAGGCGCATCCCTTGCCGCTTTCGATCCATTCAGCCGCGCTGAGTGGAGGCAGGGGTGCGCCACATCGAATAAACGGAGACAACAAGACATGAACCCCCATCAAAGTGCAGAGCCTGCAATTGGCTCGCCCATGAAGCCACCGCAGGACTTGCGTGCCGAGCTCGATCAGCGGCCCATGACGATGTTTCAGTGGTCCGTGGTGGGCGTTTGCATGGCGCTCAACATGATCGACGGCTTTGACGTGCTGGTGATGGCTTTCACGGCGTCGGCGGTGTCGGCACACTGGAAGCTCAGCGGCTCGGAGTTGGGTTTTCTGCTCAGCTCGGGCCTGTTTGGCATGGCGGCGGGTTCGCTGCTGCTGGCACCCTGGGCGGACAAGCTGGGCCGTCGCCCACTGGTTCTGGCCTGCCTGGCCATCTCGGGCGTGGGCATGCTGGCCTCGGCCTGGAGCCAGACCCCCACGCAGCTGGCGGTGCTGCGCGTCATTACCGGCCTCGGTGTGGGCGGTATTTTGGCTTGCAGCAATGTGATTGCCAGTGAGTACGCTTCGCTGCGCTGGCGCAGCCTGGCTGTGACTTTGCAGTCCACCGGCTATGCGCTAGGGGCCAGTATTGGCGGCAGCATTGCCGTATGGCTGCTCGGTCACCAGGGCTGGCGCTCGGTGTTCATGTTCGGCGGTATCTGCACGCTGGTTGTTCTGGTGGTCAGCTGGTTTGCGCTGCCCGAATCTCTGGACTTCTTGCAGGGCCGTCGTCCCAAGTCTGCGCTGCAGCGTCTGAATGCCTTGCTCAAGCGCCTGGGGATGGCTCCGTTGTCATCCCTGCCGGACGCGAGCGGCAATGCTGCAGCGCGCCAGCGTGGCCCGCTGCAGCTTTTTTCTGCAGACCTGCTTCGCCCCACTGTGCTGGTATGGCTCTCGTTTTTCATCGTGATGTTTGGCTTTTACTTTGTCATGAGCTGGACTCCCAAGCTGCTGGCCGCGACCGGGCTGACGCCCGAGCAGGGTGTGACCACCGGCGTCTTGCTGAGCCTGGGCGGCATTCTGGGGGCCGCGCTGCTGGGGCTGCTGGCCTCGCGCTTTGCGATCCACAAGGCACTGGCGATTTTCATGCTCATCACCGCGGCATTGTTGTGCGTGCTTGTCGCAGGTTCCAAGCAGCTGTGGGTTTCGTACAGCCTGGCGTTTTGCATTGGCATTTTCTGCAATGGCTGTGTGGCTGGCCTCTATGCGATTGCACCCATGGTGTATGGCAGCGATGTGCGCGCCACCGGTGTGGGCTGGGGCATTGGCATTGGCCGTATCGGCGCGATTGTTTCGCCGCTGGTGGCCGGCGGCCTGCTCGATGCCGCGTGGTCGCCCAGTCAGCTTTACGTGGGCTACGGCGGGGCATTTGTGCTCGCTGCGCTGGTTGTGAGCCTGCACCGCATTGCAGCGCCCACATCCCAGGCTGCAGGCAAGGCATCGCTGGCAGCGCATTGAGCGTCTGAAATTTCCGTTAAAAAAAGAATTCACATGAACGACAACACCCTGATCAATGTGCAGATTGCGCACAAGCAAACCGAGGCTCAGGACATCTGCAGCCTGGAGCTGCGGGCCTTGCCGGGGCAGAGCCTGCCTGCTTTCAGCGCTGGTGCGCATATCGATGTGCACCTGCCAGGCGGGCTGGTGCGCCAGTACTCGCTGAGCAATGACAGCGCCGAGTCCGACCGCTACGTGATTGCCGTGCTGCGCGAGAGCGCCTCGCGTGGCGGCTCTGCGGCCGTGCATGAGCAGTTGCAGGCGGGCCAGCAGATCAGCATCAGCGCGCCGCGCAATCACTTTGGCTTGCAGGCCGGGGCGAAAAAGCATCTGCTGCTGGCTGGCGGCATTGGCATCACGCCCATCTTGGCGATGGCGCGGCAACTGGCGCGTGAGCAGGCCGCGTTCGACCTGCATTACTGCGCACGCAGCCGCGAACGCATGGCTTTTGTGGATGAAATCAGCAAGGCCAGCTGGGCGCCGCAACTGACGCTGCATGTGGATGATGGACAGGGCCAGCCCGCGCTGGACCTGCAGGCGCTGCTGCAGCCCGTGCAGCCCGGCGTGCATCTCTATGTCTGCGGACCCAAGGGTTTCATGGATGCGGTGCTGGGTACGGCACGTGCAGCAGGTTGGCCCGAAGATCAGCTGCATTACGAGTTCTTTGCCGGTGAGGTCACCCACCGCGATGACGATGAGAGCTTTGAGGTAGAAGTTGCCAGCACAGGTCAGGTGGTGCGCGTGGCCCCCGAGCAGACCGTGGTGCAGGCGTTGGAATCCATTGGCGTGTGCGTGCAAATGTCCTGCGAGCAAGGGGTGTGCGGCACCTGCCTGACGCGCGTGATCTCGGGTCAGCCCGATCACCGCGATATGTATCTGACGCCCGAGGAACAGGCCGCCAACGATCAGTTCACGCCCTGCTGCTCACGCGCCAAATCGGCAAGGCTGGTGCTGGACCTGTGATGACCACATGCAGGCATCAGTGAGCCTGCATGTTCACAATGGGCCTCTTGATGTGAACCTGCGCCGCCCCGAGAGCGGTGCAAGATATTTGCCATGAAGCCAGTCCTGCTTGTTCTGAATCTGCAAGTTCCCGCTCATCTTGAGCAGATGAAGCAGACCTTTCCCGACTTTGATGTGGTCTATGCGCCCGAGGCCGCTGAGGCCGAGGCCGCGATCGCTGCCCACGGCGAGCGCGTGCAGGCCGTCTGCACGATTGGCGCGACAGGCCTGAGCGCTGCGCAGATGCAGCGCATGCCCAAGCTGTCTCTGGTCTGCGCCATGGGCGCGGGTTACGAGAACATTGATGTGGCCTACGCCAAGGCCCATGGCATTGCCGTGGGCAATGGTGCAGGTACCAATGACGAATGCGTGGCCGACCACGCCATGGGCTTGCTGATTGCCGCCGTGCGCGGCATTCCCAGGCTGGACAAGGTGGTGCGCGCAGGCATCTGGCGCTCGGCCATTCCCCTGCCGCCCAATGTCTCCGGCAAGTGCCTGGGCATTCTGGGTCTGGGGGCGATTGGCGCCAAGATCGCCAAGCGCGCGCAGGCTTTTGACATGCAGATCGGCTATCACAACCGCAAGCCACGTGATGGCGTGAGCCATCAGTATTTCGGCGACCTGCTGGCAATGGCCACCTGGGCCGATGTGCTGTTGGTGGCAACGCCCGGCGGTGCCGGCACCAAGCATTTGATCAACGCCGAAGTGCTGGCCGCGCTGGGCGACAAGGGCGTGGTGGTGAATATCGCACGTGGCTCGGTGATCGACACGCAGGCGCTGGCCGATGCGCTGCGCGCGGGCAAGCTCGCCGGTGCGGGTCTGGATGTGTATGAAAGCGAGCCGTTGCCGCCGCAGGAGCTGATGGAGATCGACTCCGTGGTGCTGACCCCGCATGTGGCCGGCTGGTCGCCGGAGGCGGTGCAGAATTCCGTGGACCGCTTTATCGCCAATATGCGCAATCACCTGGATGGCAAGCCGCTGGTCTCGCCGATCTGATTGCTATTTATTTGATAGCTATCTGCCTAATTGATATATGGACATGAAGGCTAAAAGTCCTGAATTTTTAGTTTTCCCATAAAAAATCCCCGCCCAGATCGCTCTGGCGGGGGTTTTTACGATCTGCAGCCACAAAACCGGCGCGTCCCAAGCCCAAGCCGGGGGCGCCGAGCAAGAGCCGCCTCGCGGCGAAGGCGCCGTCCCCCTGGGGGGAAGCCGCAAAGCGGCTCAGGGGGACGTTACTCCTGCTCAGGGGGGCTTACTTTTGACTTGCAGCGATGGCCTTCTCAGCCTTTTCCACCAAGCCAGCACCAATCTGGCTCTTCCACTTGTCATACACGGGGCGCGTGGCCTTCACAAAGGCCTCGCGCTCAGCAGCTGTGGGGGTGGTCACCGTCACGCCCAGAGCAGTCAGATCCTTGAGCAAAGGCTTGTCGGCTTCGACCAGACCCTTGCGTGCGATGGCGATTTCTTCCTTGGCGGCGTCCAGCGCGGCTTGCTTGACGATGGCCTGGTCAGCAGGCGTCCAGCTGTTCCAGATGTCCTTGTTCACCACAAAGATCAGCGGGTCGTTCATATAGCCCCACATGGTCATGTGTTTCTGACCCACGGATTGCAGCTTGGCGGCCATGTACACGCCGATGGGGTTCTCTTGACCATCCACAGCGCCGCTGGCCATGGCGGGCTGGGCATCGGCCCAGCTCATCTGCGTGGGGTTGGCTCCCAGAGCGGTGAAGGTGTCCAGGAACAGGGGCGAGCCCACCACGCGAATCTTCATGCCCTTCAGGTCGGCAGGCGTCTTGATAGCGTGCTTGGAGTTGGAGATTTCACGGTAGCCGTTCTCACCCCAGGCCAGAGGCACCACACCGCCTTTTTCCAGAGTCTGGAAGATTTCCTTGCCCACTTCACCTTGCACCACGGCGTCCACGGCCTTGAAGTTGGGGAACAGGAAGGGCAGAGAGAACAGGTTCAACGACTTGATCTGGGGCGACCAGTTGATGGTCGATCCCACAGCCATATCGATCACGCCCTGGCGCAGCGCAGAGAACTCACGCGTCTGGTCGCCCTGCACCAGCGAGGTACCGGGGTAGAGCTTGATATTGATGCGGCCCTGAGTGCGTTCGCGCACCTTGTCGGCCCACAGCTCGCCGCCCTTGCCCCATGGGAAGGCCGTGCCCAGCACCAGGGACATGCGGTACTCGCTCTTGTACTTGGTCTCGGCCATGGCCATGGGCGATGCAAAGGCCAGTGCGGCAGCGGTGGCCACGGCGGAAGCGAGGAATGTACGCAGTTTCATTGGTTTGTCTCCTTCTAGAACTGAAAATTCGAGTCAATCAATAGCCCATCTTTGCAGGGAGCCAGAGTGCGAGCTGCGGGAAGGCAATCACCAGCAGCATCACGATAAACATGGATAGCAGCATCCAGCCCACCCAGCGCACGGTGGATTCCATGCGCACACCGGCGATGCGGCAGCTGACCATCAGATTCACAGCCAGTGGCGGCGTGAACTGACCCAGTGCAACCTTGAGTGTGAGGATGACGCCAAACCAGACAGGGTCCCATTGGTAGTGGTTCATGATGGGCAACAGCAGCGGCACAAAGATCAGGAAGATCGAGATGCCATCGAGGAACATGCCCACGGTGATCAGCAGCAGAATCAGCAGACCCAGCACGCCATATTCGCCCAAACCGGAATTGACAATGGCGTTGGCCACCGGGTCAATCACACCCAGTGTGGACAGCGAGAAGGCGAAGATGCCCGCCAGAGACACGACCAGCAAAATCACGGCGGACAGCTCACCGGCTTCACGCAGGATGGGGAACAGATCACGAATGCCGATGGTGCGGTGAATCACCATGCCCACGAACAGACCGTAGAACACTGCCACCACGGCGGCTTCGGTGGGCGTAAACCAGCCCATGCGCATGCCGCCCAGAATCAAGACCGGCGCGGCCAGACCCCAGGACGCTTCTTTCAGGCTTTTCCAGAAAGGTGGGCGGGGCATGGAGGATTCCAGCGCGCCCATCTTGTGCTTGCGGGCCATCCAGACGGCAGGAATGATCAGCGCCACGCCGGCCAGAATGCCGGGGATCATGCCCGCTGCAAACAGCGCAGGCACCGAGGCACCGGGCACCAGCACCGAATAGATGATGAAAGCCACCGAAGGTGGAATCAAAATATCGGTAGCAGCCGCCGCACCAACCACGCTGGCCGAAAAGCTCTTGGGATAGCCCGCACGGCTCATGGCTGCGATCATCACGCCGCCCACCGCCGCCGCATTGGCAGGGCCCGAGCCAGAGATGCCGCCCAGGAACATGGCCACGGCAATGGCGACCAGTGGCAACATGCCGGGGCCACGGCCAACGATCGCCACCGCAAAGTTCACGAGGCGCAAAGCCACGCCGGAGCGGTCAAAAATCGAGCCGACCAGCACAAACATGGGAATGGCCAGTAGCGGATATTTGCCCAGACCGGCATAGAAGTTCTGCGGCACGGCCAGCAGACCAAACCACTGCGCATCGGCATTGGCCAGCGCAATCGCAGCGGCACCAGCCAGACCCAGAGCGGCACCAATAGGCACGCCAATAAACATCAGCCCCAGGAAGGCCACAAATAGCAAGGTAGCGATCATGAGAGCTCCTTGCTGTGGTCTTTTTCACGAGGCTCGTCGGTGAAGGCTCCGGGCTTGCCTTGGCGAATGAACAGACCAATGGCGCGCACGGTAATCAACGCAGACACGATGGGCAGCCAGACCGAATACCACCACTGCGGCACACCAATGCCGGGCGAGGTCTCTTCAAAGCGGAAGTCGTCCCAGACTACGCGCACGCTGAGCACGGCAATGATGGCAAACAGCAGCGCCACCATGGCAGAGCCAAAGCGCGCCAGTGCCTTGCGGCGGGCGGCTGAGCCGCTGTCCGAAAAGAATTCGATGCGGATATGCTGATCGCGGGCCACGGCGGCAGAGCCTGCGACCAAAGCCAGCAAAATCATCAGGAAGACTGAAATTTCTTCAGTCCAGGCGAAGGAGGAATTGGTGAAGTAGCGCACCAGCACATTGGCAAAGGTGATCAGGGCCAGAGCAGCCATGATGGCCACCGTCAGCCAGTCTTCAATGCGCAATGAGCGAGGCTCATCCGAAGGCGGGGCCTGATCGGCGGCGCTGTCGGTCTCGGGGGGAGTGGAGGACATGAACGCGGGAAGTCAGAAAAACACACAGGGGGTCAGAGCAGTTCGCCAGATGGGGCGGGTTGCGCGAACTCATGGAAACCTTTGGGTGTCCCTTGACCTTCTCGGCGTTGTGCGCCGCGATGGCATGGAGCTAGTGAACACATCGGATAGATGTGAACAAATATTATCAAGGCATCTATGCTTTGAGGCTTACAGCCGATAGCAGGCATTTCCCTATGACTCATGCATTTTGCGCATAGCGCAGCACCTCCTTGGTGCAAGGCGGCGATAATGGACCGCTATGGAAACCAAATGGCTTGAAGATTTCGTCAGCCTGGCTGAAACCCGCAGTTTCAGCCGCTCGGCCCAACTGCGCCACGTCACGCAGCCCGCGTTCTCGCGCCGCATCCAGGCACTGGAGGCCTGGGCGGGCACTGATCTGGTCGACAGAAGCTCGTACCCAACGCGTCTGACACCTGCTGGCAAGACCATGTATGAGCAGGCTCTGGAGATGCTGCAGTCTCTGCAAAGCACCCGTACCATGCTGCGCGCTCACGTGAGTGCAGGTAAGGGCATGGTGGGCTTTGCTGTGCCCCACACGTTGGCATTCACCTTTTTCCCGAACTGGGTCTCGGCCGTGCATGAGAAGTTCGGACCCTTCCGCAGCCGCCTGTTTGCGCTCAATGTGCATGATGCGGTGATGCGTCTGGTCGAGGGTGGTTGTGATCTGTTGATTGCCTACTACCACCCGTCCCAGCCATTCCAGCTGGACCCTGCGCGCTATGAAATGGTGAGCCTGGGGCATGAGGTTCTGGCACCGTATTCCAAGCCGGATTCGGACGGTAAGCCTATCTTTACGCTGCCTGGTCGCCAGGCTCAGCCGCTGCCGTATCTGGGTTATGCGGCTGGTGCTTACCTGGGCCGTGTGACCGAGTTGATCCTCAAGGAAGCCTCCGAAGCCGTGCATCTGGAGCGCGTCTATGAAACCGATATGGCCGAGGGCCTGAAGGCCATGGCGCTCGAAGGCCACGGCATTGCCTTCCTGCCTTACAGCGCTGTGCGCGGCGAGCTGGAAAGTGGTCGCTTGGTCAGTGCCGTGCCAGAAGGCGTGACCGGCTTTCAGATGGATATGGAAGTGCGCGCTTATCGCGAAAAGCCCGGCAGCGATGCGCCTCAGGGTGGCGCAGCAGCGCTGTGGAACTTTCTCAAGGAGCAGGGCGAGACCGTCGGAGCGGACGTAAAAGCGGCCTGATACGACAACTGTTGCTTTTCTTCCAAGGGCCTGCGGGCCCTTTTTTCGTTCAGGCGTACTAATTTAGGTCGGTTTTTACTTTTTTCTAGGTAATTACCCTTGGGTTATGCCTAGGGTTAACACTGAATATGCGAGTTGCGCATAAGGCCTTTTGCCATCGGCATTGGCTTGTCTCGCCCCTGAAGCATTAGAGTTCGCACCTTGCTGAGCTTGAGGTGCAGTGTTGCAGTGCAGGGAAAGGCTTACAAGTGGGTGCTTGCGTGCTCACATTTCCTTCGGGAAAAGTCCTAGAAAGGTTTGCATTGCACTTGTCTCTCATCGCTGCACAATGGGTGCAGTACATTTCTTGACGTAACTTGTCTACCCTCACAAAGGGTTAAGCGTTGATAAGTGGCAAGCGTTTTTGGTCCTTACCAATAGGAGATCGATATGAAGAAGCAATTGTTGGCTATTGCCGTGACGGCTCTGGCTGCTGGCAGCGTGTTTGCACAGGCCAATGACACTCTGGCCAAGATCAAGTCCACGGGCAGCGTCACGCTGGGCGTGCGCGAGTCTTCCGGCCTTGGCTATACGCTGGGCAATGGCAAGTACGTTGGTTTCCACACTGAAATGGGCGAACGCATCCTGAAGGATGTTCAGAAGCAACTGGGCCTGACTGCGCTGGAAGTGAAGTACCAGCCCGTGACTTCGCAAAACCGTATTCCCCTGGTGACCAATGGCACAGTGGATATCGAGTGCGGCTCCACCACCAACAACACGGCTCGTCAGAAGGAAGCCGCGTTTGCTGTCACCACCTACGTGGAAGAAGTGCGTATCGCCACGCGTGCCAACTCCGGCATCAACGGCATCAAGGACCTGAACGGCAAGACTCTGGTGACCACCACCGGTACGACCTCCGTGCAGACGCTGCGCAAGAACAAGCGCGCTGATGGCCTGACGTTCAAGGAAGTCATGGGCAAGGATCACGCAGACAGCTTCCTGATGCTGGAAACCGGCCGTGCTGACGCCTTCATCATGGACGGCTCCATCCTGGCTGCCAATATCTCCAAGTCCAAGTCCCCCAAGGACTACCACATCGTGGGTGAAGTGCTGTCCGTGGAGCCCATCGCCTGCATGATGCGCAAGGATGATCCTGCCTTCAAGAAGGCAGTGGATGACTCCATCACTCGTCAGATCAAGGACGGCTCGCTGGCCAAGCTGTACGACAAGTGGTTCATGCAACCCATTCCTCCCAACAATGTGAAGGTGGGTCTGCCCCTGTCTGCTGCCACCAAGGAAGCATGGGCACACCCCAATGACAAGCCCATGGAAGCCTACGAAGTCAAGTAAGCCTGCCCTATAGGTGTACCGCCCCTTCTGCCACGCGGTTTGAAGGGGCGTTTTTGTTGAGAGGGTGGGTGTGAGTGTTCGCCCTCATAAATCAAGAATGAAAGAGGTGCTCGTATGAGTTGGGATTGGCAGGTGTTCTGTCAGGACACCATTACCCAAGAGGTCGGGCAGAGCTGTTTTGGCAAGAACGGCGACATCACCTATCTGGACTGGATGTTGTCGGCCTGGGGCTGGACCGTGTCGGTGGCTTTGCTGTCGCTGGTGATCGCTCTGGTGCTGGGTGCAGTGATCGGTACCTTGCGTACCTTGCCCGACAAGCCGTGGATTGTTCGTCTGGGTAATGCCTGGGTGGAGCTGTTCCGTAATATTCCGCTGCTGGTGCAGGTCTTCATCTGGTACCACGTGGTTCCCGCAATTTTCCCTGCCATGAAGTCCCTGCCGGGCTTTGTGCTGGTGGTGTTTGCCATTGGATTTTTCACCTCGGCGCGTATTGCCGAGCAGGTGCGATCCGGTATTCAGGCCTTGCCGCGCGGTCAGCGCTATGCAGGCATGGCCATGGGTTTCACCACCTTCCAGACCTATCGCTATGTGCTGCTGCCCATGGCATTTCGCATCATCATTCCACCGCTGACCAGCGAGGCCATGAACGTGTTCAAGAACTCGTCCGTGGCGTTTGCCGTGTCCGTGGCCGAGTTGACCATGTTCGCCATGCAAGCTCAGGAAGAGACTTCGCGCGGCGTCGAGGTCTACCTGGCGGTGACGGGTCTGTATATGCTTTCCGCCTTCGTTATCAACCGCATCATGGCTTTCATTGAGAAGCGCTCTCGCGTCCCCGGCCTGATTGCTGCCAGCGGTGGAGGCCACTGATATGAATCTCAACCTCGACTGGTCGTTTTTCTCGTGGGATCTGTTCAGCAACTTCGTTCTGAAGGGTCTGTACTTCAGCCTGACGCTGACCATCATTGCCACGCTGGGCGGTATCTTCTTTGGTACCTTGCTGGCGCTGATGCGTCTGTCCGGCAAGAAGTGGCTGGATGTACCCGCCACCATCTATGTCAACGGCATGCGCTCCATTCCGCTGGTGATGGTGATTCTGTGGTTCTTCCTGCTGATGCCCATGCTGATCGGAAGGCCCATCGGTGCCGAGACTTCGGCCATCATTACCTTCATCGCGTTTGAGGCGGCGTACTTCTCTGAAATCATGCGTGCGGGCATTCAGTCCATTCCGCGTGGTCAGGTGTTCGCAGGTCAGGCTCTGGGCATGACTTATGCACAGAACATGAAGCTGGTGGTGCTGCCACAAGCCTTCCGCAACATGCTGCCCGTGCTGCTGACGCAGACCATCATCCTGTTTCAGGATACCTCGCTGGTCTATGCCATTGGCGCCTATGACATGCTCAAGGGCTTCGAAATCGCTGGCAAGAACTATGGTCGCCCGATCGAGTCCTATCTGGCTGCAGCTGTGACCTACTTTGTGATCTGCTTTGCCTTGTCCTGGTTCGTCAAGCGCCTGCACAAAAAAATAGCGATTATTAGATGACCCCCTGAGGCGCTGTGCGCCTTCCCCCAAGGGGGACACCGACATCGCTGCGGGGCGGCCCTTGCTTGTCGGCCCCCGCGTGGGGTGTGCGAAGTTTGAAGAGCATGCACAGCGCAATGGATAATTGAATATCTGGAGAAAACCAAATGATCGAATTGAAGAACGTCTCCAAGTGGTATGGCAGCTTTCAGGTGCTGTCCGATTGCTCCACCAATATCAACAAAGGTGAGGTGGTGGTGGTTTGCGGACCTTCGGGCTCGGGCAAGTCCACGCTGATCAAGACCATCAATGCGCTGGAGCCCTTCCAGAAGGGCGAAATCTTTGTGGACGGCACGGCAGTGCACGACCCCAAGACCGATCTGCCCAAGCTGCGCAGCCGCGTGGGCATGGTGTTCCAGCACTTTGAGCTGTTTCCCCACCTGTCCGTGACGGAGAACCTGACCATCGCGCAGATGAAGGTGCTGGGCCGCAATGCAGCCGACGCCAAGGCTCGTGGCCTCAAGATGCTGGACCGCGTGGGTCTGACCGCTCACAAGGACAAGTTCCCTGGGCAGCTCTCGGGCGGTCAGCAGCAGCGTGTGGCCATTGCGCGTGCGCTGTCCATGGACCCTATCGTCATGCTGTTTGACGAACCCACGTCCGCACTGGACCCCGAAATGGTGGGCGAAGTGCTGGACGTGATGATGGGCCTGGCCAACGAGGGCATGACCATGATGTGCGTGACCCACGAAATGGGTTTTGCGCGCAAGGTGGCCAGCCGCGTGATCTTCATGGATGTGGGCGGCAAGATTCTCGAAGACTGTTCCAAGGATGAGTTCTTCGGCAACCCCGAAGCACGTCAGCCCCGGACCAAGGAATTCCTCAACAAGATTCTGCAGCACTGATCGTCGGCGGACTTCTGATGCCAAAGCGCTCTTTCGGGAGCGCTTTTTTTATGGGTTTGCTATTAAATAAATAGCTGATAGTCCATGATTTCTATAGACATCAAGCTGTTTTATCTTTGATTGGGTAAAGTGCGTGTCGTTGGGGCCATCCCGTGTCAGCGCATCTCCTGCACGACCGGGTGCATCAGCGTGCTCTGACCAAACAGGCTTTGCACCAGCTCCACCACCAGCTCCGCCGTCTGGTTATGCACATCGAGTGCGGGGTTGAGTTCCACGATGTCGAGGGAAGCCAGCCGGCCCGTGTCGGCAATCATCTCCATGCACAGCTGCGCTTCACGGTAGTTGGGGCCGCCGCGCACCGGGGTGCCGGTGCCGGGGGCAATCGTGGGGTCGAGAAAATCCACATCAAAGCTCAGGTGGAGATGGGTATCGTCCAGTCCCGTCAGCGCGCGGCGCATGACTTCGCGCATGCCCAGTTCGTCAATGGCGCGCATGTCGTACACCTCCAGCCCCAGCTCGCGAATCATGTGCTTTTCGCTGGCGTCTACGCTGCGCAGGCCAATCTGGCAGAAAGCGCTGGCTGGAACTGCTGGAGCTGCTCCTGAAAGTGAAGCGAGCTCTGCCGGACCCAGCCCACACAGGCTGGCCACCGGCATGCCGTGCAAGTTGCCGGTGGGTGAGCTTTGCGGGGTGTTGCAATCCGAATGCGCGTCCAGCCACAGCACGCGCAGGCGCTTGCCGGTGCTGCGGCAGTGGCGGGCCACGGCGCTGATGGAGCCCAGCGCCAGAGTGTGGTCCCCGCCCAGCATGATGGGCAGGCGCTGGTTTTGCAGCACTTGCCAGACGGCATCATGCGCAATCTGGCACCAGTGCAGGCCTTGGGGCAGGTTGCGCATGCCTTGTGCATCACGCTCGCCGCGCGGGTTGGCGGGTCCGCCCAGATTGCCCAGGTCCTGCACGGCCACGCCCAGCCGCTCCAGGGCAGGGCCAAGCTGGGCCACGCGCAGCGCATCGGGTCCCATGGCCGCGCCCAGGCGCGATGCGCCTATATCGGTGGGCAAGCCCAGCAGGGTGACTGCGTGCTGCTGGGCCAGTGGCAATGTGCGGTGTTCCATGGTCATGCGGCTTTGGGTTTTGCGAGTTGCTGGGCAGCTTGTTCCTGCTTCAGCGCTGAAAACAGATTCTTGGGGTCGTCCAGCGTGGGAATCAGCTCGATCTGCGAGAGCAGGCCGGCTTCGCGCGCCAGCGCGTGCATGGTGCGCAGGGCCGAGTAGTCTTCCAGCGCAAAGCCCACGGAATCGAAAATGGTGATCTGCTCAGCGGTGCTGCGGCCGGGAGCCTCACCCTGAATCACGCGCCATAGCTCGGTCACCGTAAAGTGGGCGGGCATTTGCTGCAACTCGCCTTCCATGCGGGTTTGAGGCTCGTACTCCACAAAGACCTGGGCGCGCTGCAGCAGGGCCGCGTCCAGCTCGGTTTTGCCGGGGCAGTCTCCGCCAATTGCGTTGATATGCATGCCCGCGTGCACCATGGCGCTGGTAATGATGGTGGCGCGCGCTTTGTCGGCTGTTGCGGTGGTCACGATATCTGCGCCTTGCAGGGCAAGCTGCACACTGTCTGCGACGATGAGCGTCACGCCCATCTGCTGCGCAAAGGGCTGAAGGTTGTGCACCAGCTTGTGCGATGCCGCGCGGTCCAGGTCATACAGGCGCAGCTCGCGCACGCCCAGCAATGCCATGAAAGCCAGCGCCTGAAATTCGCTCTGCGAGCCATTGCCAATCAGCGCCATGCAGCGGCTGTCGGCGCGGGCCAGATGCCGCGCAGCCATGGCCGAGGTGGCGGCAGTGCGCAAGGCCGTGGTCAGCGTCAGTTCGCTGACAAAGCGCGGCATGCCGGTATCCACATCGGCCAGCGCGCCAAAAGCCATCACCGTGGGCAGGCCCAGTTGGGGATTGGCGGGGTGGCCGTTGACGTATTTGAAAGCGTAGTCCCGGCTGTCGGCCACGGGCATCAGCTCAATCACCCCTTTGGCGGAATGCGCGGCGGTGCGGGCTGACTTGTCAAAGTCGTTCCAGCGCTTGAAATCAGCCTCAATGGCGTCTGCCATGGCGCGCAGCACCTCGGTGATGCCGACGCGCACGATCAGCCGCACCGCATCGCTGGCGCTCAGAAAATCGGTCTCGCTCGCGTGGCGAGGCAGGCTTTGAACGGAAGGCATGGTGAATCCTCCTTGACTGCCTTTTTAAGGCCTTTTGAGCCTCTTGCCTAGATATGTAAAGCGCTTCTTGCTATCGTTTTTATTGCGCTGCAGAATGGAGTGCTGGGGATTCATGTCCAGGGCCCATGCGCTAAATGGGACAATAGCGCCATGACTCAGACCCTCACGATCACCCGCCCCGATGATTGGCATCTGCACGTGCGCGACGGCGAAGCCATGCGCTCCGTGGTACCCCACACGGCCGCCCAGTTTGCGCGCGCCATCATCATGCCCAACCTCAAGCCGCCGGTGACCACGGCTGAGCAGGCTCTGCAATACAAAGAACGCATTTTGGCGGCCGTGCCGCAAGGCATGCGCTTTGAGCCGTTGATGACGCTGTACCTGACCGACAACCTGCCGCCCGAGGAAATCGTGCGTGCCAAGGCGGCCGGTGTGGTGGCTTGCAAGCTCTACCCCGCAGGTGCCACTACCAATAGCGACTTTGGTGTGACTGATCTGCGCAAGATCTACAAGACGCTCGAAGCCATGCAGCGCGAAGGCATGCTGCTGCTGGTGCACGGTGAAGTGACCAGCAGCGACATCGATCTGTTTGACCGCGAAGCCGCCTTTATCGAGCAGCACCTGATTCCGCTGCGCCGCGACTTCCCTGAACTGAAGATCGTGTTCGAACACATCACCACCAAGGAAGCTGCGCAGTACGTGACCGAGGCTGACCGCTTTGTCGGCGCCACCATCACGCCCCAGCACCTGCTGTTCAACCGCAACGCCATCTTCACAGGCGGTATTCGCCCGCACTACTACTGCCTGCCTGTGCTCAAGCGCGAGACACATCGACTGGCATTGGTAGAGGCTGCCACCAGTGGCTCCAACAAGTTCTTCCTGGGCACGGACAGCGCGCCGCACGCTGCCCATCTGAAGGAAGCTGCCACGGGCTGCGCCGGTTGCTACAGCGCGCATGCTGCTATCGAAATGTATGCAGAAGTCTTTGACAAGGCGGGCGCGCTGGACAAGCTCGAAGCCTTTGCCAGCTTCAACGGCCCCGACTTCTACAACCTGCCGCGCAACACCGACCAGATCACGCTGCGCCGCGAGGACTGGACACCGCCCGACAGCTTTGCCTTTGGCGAAGCCCAGCTCAAGCCGCTGCGTGCGGGTGATGTCCTGCCGTGGAAGCTGGTGTAAGCTGATCCAAATCAGGTGCGGCCTGCACAGGCTGCACCCCAGGTTTCAACATCAGTGAAGGAGAGTTCATGGCTCTGGCCCAGAATCAGCCCCGGATTGCCCTGTTGATCGACGCCGACAATGCACCGGCCGAGAAAATTGACGAAATCCTCACCGAACTCTCCACCTTCGGCGTGATCGATATCCGCCGTGCCTATGGCAACTGGACCAAGCATGGGCTGATCGGCTGGCAGAACAAGCTGCTCGAATACGCGCTGCGGCCCATGCAGCAGTTTGATTACTCCAAGCACAAGAACGCCACCGATATGGCCATGACGGTGGATGCGATGGAGCTGCTCTATACCGAGCACCCCGACGCGTTTGGCATTGTCTCGTCCGACGCCGACTTCACCCCGCTGGTCATGCATTTGCGCTCCAAGGGCGCAGCCGTTTATGGTTTTGGCGCGGCGCAGACGCCTAAGCCCTTTGTCAACGCCTGCTCGCGCTTTCTGTACCTGGAAGCGCTGGGTGAAGACGCAGTGCTTGCCCCGGTGGTCAATGGCGCTGCTGTGGCCCCCGAATCTGCCAAGGTCGAGGTGGCGCAGCCCAAGCAGGCTGCGGCGGAACCTGCTCCTCAGGCCTGTGCGACGGGTGACGCCGCTGCCGGAGCCTGCCTGCGTGTACCCAGCTCGCAACTGCGCCAGGACACGGCGCTGATGAATCTGCTGCGCACCGCCGTCAACGCCGTGCAGGACGAAGACGGTTGGGCCAAGGTGGGCGCGGTTGGCACGCAGATCGGCAACAAGGCCTCGTTTGACGCGCGCAACTATGGCTATGCCACGCTGACCAAATTGCTGGTGGCGACCCAGGCATTTGAGCTGCGCGACGAAGGAACATCGCGCGTGGCGGTGCGTGACAAACGCGCGGCCAAGACGTCCAGACCCGGAAACTGAGAGTGAGCCGAGGTGCGGGGTGATTGCAGCGATTGACTGGGACAGGCCATGGCTTGCGATGCTGCGCGAATGGGGGATGAGGGCTGAGCAACTGATCCGCTACGGCCTGACCGTCGCCGAGGCCCTGCAACAGGTGGCAGATGCCAAAGGTGGGCTGGCCGGATGGCAGTTTGTGGAGCAGCAGGCCCTGCCCGCGGACATGGCATACGAGGCTTTTATCCATGCCAAGCGGCAGATTCCCACGCGCCATCACTTGCATGATTTTTTCAATGGGCTGATCTGGCTGCACTGGCCGTTGCTCAAGCAGCAGCTCAACGCCATGCAGGCGGCCGAAATCGCCCGGCAAGGCGTGGGCGCGCAGCGTGGCCGGCTTAGAGACGCCATCACCGTGCTCGATGAAAACGGAGGCCTGCTGCTCGCGCCTCATGCGCTGTGCGAGGCCTTGCAGCAGCGCCGTTGGCAGGACTTGTTCATGCAGCACCGCGCACAGTGGCAGCAAGCCTGCTTTTTGCCCATTGGCCACGCCTTGCTGGAAAAGCTGGTGCAGCCGCGCAAGGCCATCACGGCCCATGTGATCTGTGTGCCGCTGGCGCAGCAGGCCGGTATGGCTTCTGTGGCGCAGGCCGATGCTTGGCTGAGTGAGGAACTGCGGCGGAGCACTTGCAATCTGGCAAGCAAGCCCTATCTTCCTATTCCCATAGCAGGAATCCCAGGTTGGTGGCATGAGAGCCAGAACTTTTCCTTCTATGATGACTCTCTAGTTTTCCGAGCCCCGCGTACCTCACAAGCAACACAACAACAGGTACAGCCAGAACGAGACCTGGTTTGACACGCACTCGCCGCACACAGGCGGTGCGTCAAGGGTCTTGGTAATTTTGTCCCTGTGTGGAGTACATCCTCGATGAAACGTATTGCCTTATTTCTTTTGACCAACATCGCCGTCGTGGTGGTGCTGGGCATTGTCGCCAGCTTGCTGGGCGTCAACCGCTATCTCACGGCCAATGGCCTGAACCTGGGTGCCTTGCTGGGCTTTGCCTTCATCATGGGCTTTGGCGGTGCCATCATCTCGTTGCTGATCTCCAAGCCCATGGCCAAGTGGACCTCGGGCGTGCAGGTGATCAACGAGCCTCGCAATGCCGATGAAGCCTGGATCGTCAACACCGTGCGCGGCTTTGCGGACAAGGCCGGCATCGGCATGCCCGAAGTCGGTATCTATGAGGGTGAGCCGAATGCTTTTGCCACAGGCGCTTTCAAGAACTCGGCACTGGTGGCGGTGTCCACTGGTTTGCTGGAAGGCATGACTCGTGAGGAGGTCGAGGCCGTGATTGGCCACGAAGTGGCTCACATTGCCAATGGCGATATGGTCACCATGACGCTGATTCAGGGCGTGATGAACACCTTCGTCGTGTTCCTGTCGCGCGTGATCGGCTATGCGGTAGACAGCTTTCTGCGCAAGAACGACGAAAACAGCTCCGGCCCCGGTATTGGTTACTACATCACCACCATCGTGCTCGACATCGTGCTGGGCTTTGTCGCAGCCATGATCGTGGCCTGGTTCTCGCGCCAGCGCGAGTTCCGCGCTGATGCCGGTGCCGCGCAACTCATGGGTCGCAAGCAGCCCATGGTCAACGCTCTGGCTCGCCTGGGCGGTATGGTGCCTGGCCAACTGCCGCAAAGCGTGCAGGCAATGGGCATCACCGGCAATATCGGCAAGCTGTTCTCGTCGCACCCTCCGATTGAAGAGCGCATTGCTGCACTGCAAAAAGCGCAGTAAGGGCGCTGATTTGTAAGCGATAGCGACTCAGCTTTACCCGCGCTTCACAAGCCCCTGTCAACAACTGGCAGGGGCTTTTGCGTTGTAGGCGTAGATCATTTTGCTGTCTGGAGTTGCCATGCAATCCGTTTCTCGTCTCACTGCCCGCCATCTGCTGCCTGCTGCACTGCTTGCTGGGGCTTGCGCACTGCTCACTGGCTGTGTGGTGGCCCCTGCTTACCCTGCCTACGGCTATGGCGGGGAGGTTGTTGCCGGGGACGTTTATGCGCCCGTGGCACCGCCTCCTCAGCGTACGGAAATCATTCCCGTGGCGCCATCTCCAGCCTATGTGTGGATTGGTGGCTCCTGGGGTTGGGGCGGTGGTCGTTACAACTGGACTCCAGGTCGCTGGGCCATGCCGCCACGCCCCGGTTACGGCTGGCACCCCGGCGGCTGGAGTCACGGCCCGCGTGGCTGGCAGGGGCGTGGCGGCCACTGGGGGCGCCGCTGATGCGCATGGGGCCCAGGTCCGCTTGGCGACAAGCGCCCGGGCTGCCCCGCTAGGCGGCAGCCGCTCTCAAGGCTAGAGTGCGTGCAGGAGGTTCGCCGTGAATTCTGCACTCATCAGCCGCCGCGAAGGCGCAGTTCTCATTCTGTCCAACAACAACCAGGCGGCGCGCAATGCGCTCTCGCCCGAGTATTACTTCGGCGTCATGGACGGTCTGCGCGAGGCCGCTGCCGATCCTGCAGTGGCGGCCATCATCCTTACAGGTGAAGGCGGGCACTTCTGCGCGGGCGGTGATCTGAACCAGCTCGCCACCCGGCGAGAGATGCCGCTGGCCGAGCGGCGCATCAAGCTCGAAGACCTCAACCATCTGATTCGCGCCATACGCGACTGTCCCAAGCCTGTGATTGCATCGGTGGAAGGCGCGGCTGCTGGGGCAGGCCTGTCTCTGGCCATGGCCTGCGACATGCTGGTCGCAGCCAGGAATGCTGTTTTCTCCGTGGCTTATGTGAAGGTGGGACTGACGCCCGACGGCGGTGCTACGGCATTTCTGGCGGAATTCGTCTCGCGCCAGGTGCTGACCGAGCTGTGCCTGACCGGGGAGCGCGTCAGCGGCGAGCGCATGCATGCAATGGGCTGCGTCAACCGCCTGAGCGAGCCGGGAGCCGCGCTGGCCGCAGCGCTGGAACTGGCTCAGCAACTGGCGCAGGGGCCGCAAGTGGCGACTGCGCGCATCAAGACGCTGTGCCGGGTGGCTCACCACAACAGTCTGGAAGATCAACTGGCGCTGGAGGCCGACTACATGGTCGAGGCTCAGGGCAGCGAGGAGTCTCGCGAGGGGATTGCAGCTTTTCTGGAAAAGCGCGCCCCGGACTACGTCAGGCTGCGCAAGGCCTGACGCATGGGCTCACTGCATGGTGTAGTTGATCTGGAACATCACACCGGCAGTGCCCAGCACATTGATCTGACCACCCCAGTTCTTGCTGAAGTCATAGCCCACGGCCGGAATCGCTGTGATGCCCCAGCCGTTTTTGTTGTTGAGCGGAATCTTCTTGTTGTACGGGTACTTGTAGCCGTGGATCACACCGGCCGTGACCTTGAAGAACAGGCCAGGGGTGCTGTCGAAGGGGCGAAAGCGCCAGCCGTAGTACGCATACTGGCTGAACTGCCCAAATGAGTTGTTGAACACCGCAAAGCCGGCAACATTGCGCTCGTTCAATGACTTTTCGGCCTGCAGCAGCCAGACATAGGCGTGATCCTGGTTGTCCGGCTCCCAGTCATGCTCTTTCTTGGCGTCCGAGAAGTGCCAGTTATAGGGGGCAAAGCCAAACATCCAGCCTGACAGTGCCGAGTTGCTGTCGCTGTCGGATGCAGATTCCTTGGCCTGAGCATGGGTGGCCGCACCTGCCAGGAGACAGGCCAGACCCAGAGTTATGGTGCGCAACGGCGCAGAGGTCAGATATTTCATCATGGCTGCTAGTGCAATGGGGGTGTTACCTCCCAGCATAGCCCATTGCAGCTGGGGAGCTGTCAGCTCTCTGCCATAGCGATGGGCCGTGACCCATCAACCAGCGAAACAGCCGCTACTGGCGGGAGGCGCAAAGCGCCTCAGAGGGCTATCAAAGAGCCCCGCCCGAGCCACGCGAGCCCGAGGACGGAACAGCGATGCCCAGCATGTCGCAGGCCACGGCCTCGCCCACCTTGATGCCGTCCACACCGGCAGACAGAATGCCGCCCGCATAGCTGGCACCTTCACCGGCAGGGTACAGACCGCGTGTGTTGTCGCTCTGGAAGTCCGCGCCACGGCCAATCTTGACGGGCGACGAGGTGCGCGTTTCCACGCCTGTCAGCACAGCGTCCTTCATGTCGTAGCCGCGAATTTTCTTGCCAAAGGCGGGCAGGGCTTCGCGCATGGCTTCAATCGCATAGCCGGGCAGCGCCTGATGCAGGTCACCAAGGCTGATGCCGGGCTTGTATGAGGGCTGGACTTCGCCGAACTCGGTCGATGGCTTGCCTGCGATGAAGTCGCCCACCAGCTGGCCGGGGGCGCTGTAGCTTTTGCCGCCCAGCACATAGGCGTTCGACTCCAGTTGGCGTTGAAACACAATACCGGAGAGGGGGTGATGCCCACCTTTTGGTAGTTTTTCCACGCCATAGGTCTTTCCGCCAAAGGCCCAGGCAAAACTCTCGGCATCTTGCGGAAAGTCGCTGGGTTCAATGGCACAGACCATGCCTGCATTGGCATTGCGTTCGGCGCGCGAGTACTGGCTCATGCCGTTGGTGACGACGCGTTCCGGCTCGCTGGTCGCAGCCACCACGGTGCCGCCGGGGCACATGCAAAAGCTGTAGACGGCACGACCATTCTTGGCGTGGTGCACCAGCTTGTAGTCGGCAGCGCCCAGCAGCGGGTGGCCTGCATCCTTGCCCCAGCGCGCGCGGTCGATCACGCTTTGCGGGTGTTCGATACGGAAGCCGATGGAGAAAGGCTTGGCCTCCATGGCCACGCCACGCTCGTAGAACATGGCAAAGGTGTCGCGCGAGCTGTGGCCCAGTGCCATCACGGCATGGCGGGTGGGCAGGGTATAGCTCTCACCCGTGGCCTGGTTGAGTACCTGCAGACTGGTCAGCTGACGCTGGCCATCCACTGCGTCGATCTGCACATCGGTCACGCGTTGCTCGAAGCGGATTTCGCCGCCCAGGCGGATGATTTCCTCACGAATGCCTTCCACCACTTTCACCAGCTTGAAAGTGCCGATATGGGGGTGGGCGGCGTACAGAATCTCGGGTGGTGCGCCATGCTCGACAAACTCGGTCATCACCTTGCGGCCCAGATGGCGCGGGTCCTTGATCTGGCTGTAGAGCTTGCCGTCCGAGAACGTGCCCGCGCCGCCTTCGCCAAACTGCACATTGGACTCGGGCGTCAGCACGCGCTTGCGCCACAGGCCCCAGGTGTCTTTGGTGCGCTCACGCACCTGTTTGCCGCGCTCCAGCACGATGGGCCTGAAACCCATTTGGGCCAGCACCAGTGCCGCAAAAATGCCGCAGGGGCCAAAGCCCACAACCACGGGGCGCTCGCCCTCGGTTAGTGTCGCCGGGGCTGTGCCCACAGGCTTCCACGACATATCGGGCGTAGGGTTGACGTGGGAATGGTCGGCAAACTTGGCCAGCAGCGCGGCTTCCTGGCTTTCATCGGCCAGTGTGATGTCGACGATATAGACGGCCAGCAATTCGCTCTTGCGAGCATCAAAGCTGCGCTTGTGCACATGCAGGCTGGCGATGGCCTTGGGCGGCAGGCCTAGACGATCGGCCGCGAGTGCGGTGAGCTTGTCCGTGGGCTGATATTCGGTGTGATTCTCGGGGTGGTATTCCACAGCCGAGAGAGGGAGTTTGAGTTCTGCGATCCGGATCATGGCTTGTACCTATCAAGCAAGGGCAACGATGGTACGGCAAAGCCCATCATCAGGCCCGCTCAGCTCTGGTTGACCTTGATAGTCGATACGGAAAACAGTTCAAAAACAATAGCATTCAGCCTATATTGATCATAGACAAGAAGGCGGTTTTGTGTAGAAAAGGTAAAGATGAACGCGCACCGCAGTCTTGCCAGCAGTGCGCGCTAGCATGGCTGCTTGTATGAACCTATCGTTCTTCAGTGATGAGCACCTCCCATTCTGAATTTGATGTGTCCGCCAACCTTTTCCACCAAGTCTCGCGCCGGGGCTGGTTGCAGCGCAGCGGCGTCATGCTGGGCCTGCTGCCTGTGATGCCGCTGCTCGGTTGTGCATCTGGTTCGGCCGGGCAGGCAACTCAAGCGGCTGCGCCCGGAGCCTGGGTCACGGGCGGCACGGCACGCATCAGCGCGGCGGTGCGCAGCATGCATCCGTTTGCCGCCAGTCTGGCCGGGGCTTGCCGCATGACTTGCGAAGCCACCATCGGCCCCTGCCACACGCTGTCACCAGAGCGCGCGGACATCAGCGACGGCTGGGACGGCTTGCCGCTGCATATGCAGATCCGCGTGGTCAATGAACGTTGCGAACCTGTGCCCGGTGCGCTGGTCGAGATCTGGCACACCAATTACACGGGCGGCTATTCGGGGCAGATTCACCGCATGTGCAACAACAACGCGGCGGATGTCGACAAACAGTTCTTTCGCGGCTATCAGCGCAGCGATGCCCATGGCGTCGTGCGTTTTGACAGTTGCTACCCCGGCTGGTACCGGGGCCGCGCCGTGCATGTGCACTTCAGAGTGCTGCAAGGTGCGTATGACCCGGCGGACAGCGCCGCATCCTGGTTGACCAGCCAGTTGCTGTTCAGTGACGCGTTGAATGCTGAAATTTTTGGCAGCTCGCCGCTGTACCAGCGTTTTGGCAAGCCCGACACCAGCTTGGATGTGGATAACGTGGTGGGGCAGGAGCCTGACAAATCGCCCTATCTGTTTGATGTGCAGAACATCGCGGGCGTGATGCTGGCCTCCAAAACCGTGGTGCTGAGAAACAACCCCCAAAGAGCCTTGTGTCAGGTCAAGGGGTCCATGCCGCCAGGAGGGCCAGGTGGTCGTGCAGGCCCGGGGCGGCCCGGTGGCAGGCGGCTTCCGCCTCCGGGCATGATGCCGCCCGGTGTCTGATCAAACCACCAGCCGCGAATAACCCACGCCCGCACCCTTTTCCACGCGGATCTGCGCCGGAATGCGCTCCTTGAGAGCTTCCACATGGCTGATGATGCCAATCATCTTGCCGCTGGCGTTCAGGGCGTCGAGCGCGGCCAGTGCGACTTCCAGCGTGTCGCCGTCCAGCGTGCCAAAGCCTTCGTCAAGGAATAGCGAGTCGATGGAGGTCTTGCTACTGACCAGGTCGGACAGCGCCAGAGCCAGTGCCAGACTGACCAGAAACGCCTCGCCGCCCGAGAGCGTGCGCGTGTCGCGCGCCACATCGCCTTGCCAGCTGTCCACAATGTCCAGCTCCAGCTCGCCCGTGGGTTTGCGGCGCAGCAGATAGCGGCCATGCAGCCGCGTCAGATGCTGATTGGCCAGATGCAGCAAATGGTCCAGCGTCAGGCCTTGCGCAAATTTGCGGAATTTGTCGCCCTTGGCGGAGCCGATCAGACCGTCCAGTCGTTGCCATAATTCGCTGTCCTGTGCGAGGGCCGCAATCTGTTGCAGCAGGCTTTGCTGGCTGCTGCGGCGCTGCGCATCGTCTAGCAGTCTGGCGCGTTGTGCGCCCAGGTTTTCGCTCAGCGTGCCGCGTTCGGCATCCAGCGTCTGCAATTGCGCATCGATGTTTTCCGGTGTGTCTTCGGTCAGTGCCTGAGCCTGCAACTGCGCATGCTGGTGCGTTGCCTGTGCCAGCAAGGTGTCTGCGCGCTGCAGAGCTTGCTGGAGCTGATCGTGCAGTGCCTGCAGGCGTTGCTGTTCGGCGGCGGGCAGCAGGGCCAGGGCAAAGGCTGCCGCATCGGCAAACGGGCTGGCTTGCAGCGCGGCTTGCCAGTCACGCTGAGCATGGATCAAGGCCTGCTCCAGCTGCTTGAGCGTGACCTGAGTCTGCTGCGCCTGACCTTGCAGATGCGCATGCTGGGCACTTAGTTGTTGCAGCTGAGTGCTGCATTGCGCCAGCGTGGTGGGCAGCTCGGCGAGCGGTGCATCGGTTTCAGGCTCAGCCATTTGCGCACAGCGCTGCTGCCAGTCTTCGGCCTGTTGCATGGCTTGTGCGCAGCGTTGCTCTTGTAGCGCCAGTTCCTGGGTCAGGCGCTGCTGCAGCGAATTCTGGTTCTGCCATTGCTGGGCTTGCTGCTGTAGCGTTTGCAGCCAGCTGGCGGTGTCTGCCGCATCAGGCAGTGCAAGGCCAAAAGGCGCGACGGAGGTCTGCAGCGCGGCCTGCAAATCCTGCGCGCGGCTTTGATGTTCTTGCTGCTCTGCCTGCAGGCGTTGCTGCAGCACCGCTTGCTCATGCAGTTCCTGCTGCCAGCGTTCTTGCTGATGCTGGGCCTGCTGCACCGCTTGCTGGGCGCGGTGGGCTGCGTCTTCGGCAGCGCGCTGGGTTTGCTCGCCCGCTTCGGCGACGTTCAGCGCTTGCTGCAACTGCGCAAGCTGCTGGGCGCTTTGCTGTTGTGACTGGCTAAGCTGCTCGGGCTGCAGCCATGCATCGTCGGCCACCGTGGTGGGCAATGTGGCACGCAATGCATTCCAGCGTGATTGCCAGGCAGGTAGTTGCTCTGTCAGTGCATCGCTCTGGGTTTGCAGCGCCTGCTGCTGGCTGTGGCTGGCGGCCAGCTCGGCCTTGTTTTGCTCGCCCAGCGTTTGCAATTCGTCCAGCTTGGTTTGCGCTTGCTGCAGCGCCGCCGCTGCAGCGGAGGGGTTGACCTGCGCATAAGCCGCGAGCGCAGGGTGGGTCTGCGATCCGCACAGCGGGCAGGGCTGGCCGGGTTGCAGCGCATGGCGATGTGCTTCCAGGCTTTGAATGCGTTGCTCATGCTCCAGCAACTGGCGCTTGTCTGCCACCGTTTCCTTTTGCGCACGGTATTGCTCGCGCAACTGGGCAAGGGTCTGCTCCTGCTGCGCAATCGCTGCAGTGGCCTGCTGCAATTGTTCCTGCAGTTTTTGATGCTGCTGCGCCCATTGCTGGCGCTGCGCGGCTTGCTGCTGCAATTGCTGCCAGTCATGCAACTGCTGCTGCGCAGCCTGCCAGTGGCTGCGCAGCTCAGGCAGGCTGCCGCCGTGCTGGTTCAGCAACTGCTGCTGAGCTTCTGTGGCTTGCAGTGCATTTTGCTGAGCCTTCTCTAATGCGGCACTGGCGTTTTGTACGGCATTGGCATGAGTTGCTGCGCGCTGCTGCAGCTGCTCTTGCTGTGCCACAGCGCGCTGCAGCTCGCTCTGGCTGCGTTGCCATTGCTGCTGGGCTTGCTGGCGCTGCTCCAGCAGGGCGCGCCAGCCGCTCAGTTGTTCGGCCAGTTTTTCATGCGCGGCATGGGTGGTCAGCCATTGCGTCAAATCGGCCTGTTGTCTGTAAAGAGATTGCCTTTGCTGCTCTGCTTTTTGTAGTTCTTCGCTGGCAAGTCGCTGGGCTCGATGGGTGATATGCCATTGCGCGGATTGCGCTTGTGCGCTGGCCGTCTGCAACTGCTGCCATTGCTGGAGTGCGGTGTCGTGCGCACTCAGCGCTTGCAGGCTTTGGGCATGCAGCGGGGCGATGGCTTGTGCGGGGGCATGGGCCTGTAGTCTTTGTAGCTCAGGCTGCGCTTGCCGATATGCGTTGCGGGCCTGCTCCTGATCTTGCTGGGCCTGCTGCAACTGCTGAGTTGCCTGACTCAAGTCCTGCTGCCAGCGTTGCAAGATCTGCAACTGGCTGTAGCGGGCTTGCAGATCGTTGAGCCGGGTTTGCAGCGCTGCCGCTTCGGTTTGCAGTTGCTCGCGCTCTTCAGTGCTGAGCAGCTGCATGCCGTCGGCCTGTGCTTGCTGGCGCTCCAGCAACTGGCGGGCTTCGCGGGCGCGCTCAAAGACGGTTTGCGAAATCAGTCCATAGATCTCGGTGCCAGTCAGCTCTTCCAGCAGCTCGGCACGCTCGTTGGCGCTGGCTTGCAAAAACGCTGCAAAGCCACCCTGGGCCAGCAGCATGGACTTGGTAAAGCGCGCAAAGTCCAGACCGGTGATGTCGGCAATCTGGCGCAGCTTGTCATGGCTTTGCGTGCTGAGAATATGGCCGTCGGCCACGCGAGCCAGCTCGACCTTGGGGGCCTGCAGCGCGCCACTGGCCTTGTCGCGCGCGCGGCGCTGGCTCCAGAAGGCGCGGTAGACCGTGCCTTTCACCTCAAACTCCACCTCGGCCAAGCAGTCGGCCTGATGGCGCGTCATCAAATCATTGTTGCTGGCACTGATGGTGGAAAGGCGCGGGGTCTGGTGATAGAGCGCCAGACAGATGGCGTCCAGCAGCGTGGACTTGCCCGCACCCGTGGGGCCGGTGATGGCAAACAGGCTGTTGTCGGCAAACGGCGCGGCAGTGAAGTCCACCGTCCATTCGCCCTGCAGCGAGTTGAGGTTTTTAAGACGCAGCTTGAGGATTTTCATGCGGCGGCTCCGTTCTGCGCGCTCAGCGCATCGACCACGCTGCGGTAGCGTTCGCTCAGCGTCTGTTGCAGCGGAGGCTCCAGCGTCTCTAACGCCAGGCGGCGTGCAAACACGTCCTGAGGGGTTAGCTCATCCAGCGATTCCATGGCATCGCTTTGCAGTTGCGCCGCCGTATTGCCGCGCTGGCGCTTGATGCGCAGGATTTGCACAGGCAGGCCATCGGCCAGTGCTTGCACGCGCGCGGGCAGGTCGGCCAGATAGTCGTCTTCTTCGATGGTGATATCCAGCCATGCAGGGCTTGATGGGTCTTCGGATGCGGCGAGTTCTTTCAGAGCATCCGGCAAGGCCTTGAGTGTGCAGCGCAGCGCTGCCATGGCCTGAAAGCGGGGAACCGGTAGGGAGGTGATTTGCTGCAGGCCTGCTTCATTCAGGTCCACCAGCAGCATTTGCTTGCTTTGCCGGGCTTCATCAAAACCCAGTGCAATGGGTGAGCCGCTGTAGCGAATATGGTTGAGTCCACCGACGATCTGTGGCTGGTGGATATGGCCCAGCGCAATGTAGTCGGCAGGCGGGAAGGCGTTGGTGGGAAAGGCCTCCAGCGCGCCCACATAGATTTCACGCACCGATTCATTGCTGCTGGCACCTACGGTAGTCAGATGGCCGGTGGCGACGACGGGCAGCTTGCGGCCCAGTGTGGCTTGCAGATGAGCTTGCTGCTCAAGCGCTGCGGCATGGACTTGTTGATAAGTTTTCTGTATGGCGTGCTGCAGCGCGAGTTGCTTGTCCTGCGCGCTCTGGTCAGGCTGGCTGCGCAGCACATCGCGGGCGCGGATAAAGGGCAGGGCGCAGACGATGCAGCCCGGCTCACCTGCGTTGTGTTGTGTGCCACGCAGCGCAAGCGTGATCACATGGTCTTGTGCGGCCCCGGTTGCGGCGAGGACATGCACACCCAGATGGCGCAGCAGCTCGCGGCTTTCATCGAGCACGCTGACCGAGTCATGGTTGCCGCCCAGCAGCAGCAGGCCCACACCGGCCTGATGCAGGCGCGCAATCAGCTGGTTGTAAAGCTCGCGTGCGTAACTAGGTGGTGCGCCGGTGTCGAAGATATCGCCTGCGATCAGCACGGCATCGACGGCATGGGCATGCACTTGTTCCAGCAGCCAGTCGATCAGCTGGCGGTGCTCGGCCTGACGGCTCTGGCCCATGAAATGCTGGCCCAGATGCCAGTCAGAGGTGTGAAGAAGACGCATGGCATGAATGGTACGGGGCGTTGCCTGGCAATGTGCTGTTGCCATGAAAAAAGCCTGCCCGGCTGAAGCAGGGCAGACTGTGGCGAGAGTTTGTTTGTTCAGCGTTTGGCGCGTTTGGCCGTCCAGTAGCCAAACTCTTCCTGCCCCACCTCATAGTCCAGCTCCTGCAGCCGAGCCTGCAGGTTTTCCTGCACATCGGCCACGGCCTTGTTGTAGATGCTGGGGCCGATTTCAGCCAGAAAGAACTGCAGCAGCGCACCCGATTGCATATTGCCAATCGGCTCGTCCATGTTCTCGCGGAAATAGCGTTCGATGGAGGTGATGGCCTGTTGTTGGGCGTGCTTGGGTAGTTCAATAGTCATAGCTGCTTGCGCTTTAAAGATAAGGACTTGAGGCCTGTTTGGCTTTAATGATTGGGTACTTCTGCCAGAAAGCCGCCGCTTTGGTGGGCCCAGAGCTTGGCGTAGATGCCGCCCCTGGCCAGTAGTTGCTGGTGCGTGCCTTCTTCGACGATATGGCCTTCGTTCATCACGATCAGACGGTCCATGGCGGCGATGGTCGAGAGGCGGTGGGCAATCGCAATCACGGTCTTGCCCTGCATCAGCCCGTCCAGGCTTTGCTGGATGGCGGCTTCGACTTCGCTGTCCAGTGCGCTGGTGGCTTCGTCCAGCAGCAAGATGGGCGCGTCCTTGAGCATCACGCGTGCAATCGCTACGCGCTGGCGCTGGCCGCCCGAGAGCTTGACGCCGCGCTCGCCTACCTGGGCGTCATAGCCGCTGCGGCCTTTGAGGTCGGTCAGCGTGGCGATGAAGTCCGAGGCCTCGGCCTTGTCTGCAGCGGCCAGCATCTGCTGCTCGCTGGCGTCAGGGCGGCCATACAGAATGTTGTCGCGCATGGAGCGGTGCAGCAGCGAGGTGTCCTGCGTGACCATGCCGATGGCGCTGCGCAGGCTGTCCTGCGTCACGCCGCGAATGTCCTGGCCATCAATGGTGATGCGCCCGCCTTGCACCTCATGAAAGCGCAGCAGCAGATTGACCAGCGTGGACTTGCCCGCGCCAGATCGACCAATCAGGCCGATGCGCTCGCCGGGGCGGATATTCAGGTTCAGGTGATCCATCACCTTTTTGCCATCCACCTTGTAGCCAAAGCTCACGTCTTCAAACGCAATCGCGCCTTGCGTGACCTGCAGCGGCTTGGCATCCGGCGCATCCACAATCTGGCGCGGTTTGGTCAGTGTGGTGATGCCGTCCTGAATCGTGCCTACGTTCTCGAACAGGCCCGTCATCTGCCACATCACCCAGTGCGAATAGCCCATCAGGCGCAGCGCCATGGCCAGCACGGCGGCGACCACGCCCGCCGATGCCTGACCCTGAGTCCACAGATACAGCGATGTGCCGCCCGCGCCCAGCAGCAGCAGGGCAATCATCAGATGGTTGGTGATCTCGAACAGGCTGACCAGACGCATCTGTGCATAACCCGTGGCCTTGAAGGCCTCCATGGCGTTGCGCGCATATTCGGCTTCGCGGCGCGTGTGGGCAAACAGCTTGACGGTGGCGATATTGGTGTACGCATCGGTCACGCGGCCCGTCATCATCGAGCGCGCATCGGCCTGCTCCTTGCCGATCTTGCCCAGACGCGGCACAAAGAAAAAGCAGGCTGCGGTATAGGCGATGAACCACAGCGCAAACGGAATCATCAGCCGCCATTCAAAGCTGGCGGCCAGAATCAGAATGCCGATCATGTACACGCCCACGCCGACCAGCACATCCACCACCATGAAGACCACTTCACGCACGGACAGCGCGGTCTGCATGATCTTGGTAGTGATGCGGCCTGCAAACTCGTCCGCATAAAAGGACATGCTCTGGCCCAGCATCAGCTTGTGGAAGATCCAGCGCAGCCGCATCGGAAAGTTGATGGCCAGCACCTGGTGCATGACCTGGGTGTGCAGAGCCAGCAGCAGCACACTGCCCAGTAGGATGCCGGCAATGCCGATCAGCATGCCTTGCTGCTCGGTCCAGAAACTGGCAGGTGTGGCGCTGCCCAGCCAGTCCACCACGCGGCCCATGATGGCGAACAGCAGGGCTTCATAAACGGACAGCAGCGCGGAGGTCAGCGTCAGCAGACCAATCCAGCCGCGCATGCCCTTGGTGCAGGCCCAGACAAAGGCAAAAAAGCCTTTGGGCGGCACTTTGGGCTCCTGCGCTGGGTAGGGCGGAACCTGTTTTTCAAAAAATTGGAACACGATGTCAATACTCCCGGTACATGCTTGTGGCACTTCTTGTACCGATGGTAGGTGAGCGGTGCGAGTTGGTGCAAAGATGCGCGGATGACCGCTCATTCCATGGGTTCTTGAACTGATCGTCACAAAAGCCATGCCCAGCCAGACCGAATCAAACCATGCATCTTCACCCCGCACATCACGCAAATGGATGTGGACATCGGCGCTGCTGCTGACAGCTGCGGTGACTTTCTCGGGCATCAGCGGCTGTGTGATGACTCAGCCTATTACGGGCGAGGCCAAGGTCAGCCTGCCCGCAGACTTGCAGATATCACCGCAGCGCCTGCAATCGCATGTGCGTGTGCTCAGCGAGGATTTGCTGGGCCGCAGTTTTGATCAGCCCGAGACTTTGCAAAAAGCCGCTGAATACATTGCCGCAGAGCTGGCAAAAACAGGGGTGATAGCCGAGCGCCAGCGTTTTGAAGTGGGCGGCCACAGCTATGAAAACCTGATTGCCCGGTTTGGCCCGAAAGATGGCAAGCAGCCGCTGCTGATCATGGGTGCGCATTACGACAGCGCCATGCTGGGCGATGGCTATATTTCCATAGACCCCAAGGCTCCGCCGCGCCGCCATACGCCGGGGGCGGACGACAATGCGAGCGGCGTGGCAGGCCTGCTGGAGCTGGCGCGCGTGCTGTCTGCCAAGCCGCCAACGCAGCCCGTGGAGCTGGTCTTTTACACGCTGGAGGAACCGCCCAATTTTCGCAGCGACGATATGGGCAGCTATCGCCATGCACTGTCCCTCAAGGAACGCAATCAGAGCGTGCGTTTGATGCTGTCGGTCGAGATGATTGGCTACTTCAGCGATGAGCCGGGCAGCCAGAGCTATCCGCTGGCGTTGCTGCGCTGGCTTTATCCAGATCAGGGCAATTTCATCGGCCTGATTGGCGAGCTGAAGAACTTTGGCGAAATGCGCAGCACCAAAGGTCTGATGCGTGCGGCGGCCGATGAGGCAAAGCCGCTCGATGTACGTTCACTGAATTCGCCACGCTTTGTGCATGGCGTGGATTTTTCTGACCATCTGAACTACTGGCGTCTGGGCTATCCGGCCATCATGGTGACGGATACCTCGTTCATGCGTAACCCCCACTATCACCACAGCTCGGACACCTGGGACACGCTCAACTACGAGCGCATGGCCCAGGTGGTGCGCATGCTGGCGGCGGTCGCGCTGGCTGCTGAATAAAAAAACGCCGCAAAGCTTGCGGCGTTTTTCATGGAGCAAGTCTGAGACTCAGGACTGAGGCAAAAAGCCTTCCACCGACAGATAGCGCTCACCGGTGTCATAGGCAAAGCCCAGCACCTTGGCACCGGCAGGCAACTCGGGCAGCTTCTGGGCAATGGCGGCCAGAGTGGCGCCGGAGGAAATGCCGACCAGCAGACCTTCTTCAGCCGCCATGCGGCGTGCGTATTCGCGGGCGGGTTCGGCTTCGACCTGAATCACACCGTCCAGCAAGCTGGTGTCCAGATTCTTGGGCACAAAGCCCGCGCCAATGCCTTGAATGGGGTGGGGTGCTGGAGAGCCGCCAGAGATCACGGGCGAGGCCGAGGGCTCCACCGCATAGACCTTGAGGTTGGGGAATTTGGCCTTGAGTACCTTGGCCACGCCAGACAGGTGACCGCCCGTGCCCACGCCGGTGATGAAAGCGTCCAGACCATCGGGGAAGTCGCGCAGGATTTCCTGGGCGGTGGTGGCTTCGTGCACTGCCACGTTGGCGGGGTTTTCAAACTGCTGGGGAATCCACGCGCCGGGCGTTTGTGCAGCCAGTTCCTGGGCGCGGGCGATGGCACCCTTCATGCCTTTTTCCTTGGGTGTCAGGTCAAACGATGCGCCATAGGCCAGCATCAGGCGGCGGCGTTCGATGGACATGCTTTCGGGCATGACCAGAATCAGCTTGTAGCCCTTCACGGCGGCCACCAGGGCCAGGCCCACGCCGGTGTTGCCGCTGGTGGGCTCGATGATCACGCCACCGGGCTTCAAGGCGCCTGATTTTTCGGCGTCTTCCACCATGGCCAGCGCAATGCGGTCCTTGATGGAGCCACCGGGGTTGCCGCGTTCGGACTTGATCCACACTTGGGTGTTGGCACCAAACAGGCGGTTGATGTGAATGACGGGCGTGTTGCCGATGGTCTGCAGAACGTTGTCGAACTTCATGAAGCCTCCGAATGTGGATGCGGTTGGTGAGCCGGAAACACCCATTGTGGCGCAGTTGATCTGCCTGAGAGGAATATGAATATTCTTGCCTCAGATCAAGACTGAGCCGGAAGGCTCCCCGGGCTTGACGATTCGGGGCAACAATGGGTTGAGGCTGTTTTCAGGAGGATTCGCCCATGTTGTCTTTCAATATGACTTTGGTGCTGCTGGCCATCAGTTGCACGACCTTGCTGGTGGGCTTTTCCGCACGTGAGCAGCGCTGGGGGCCCTGGGTCATGCTGGTGGCCGTCGTGGCCTTGCTGTCGCTGATGAGCTATTCCATCATCAACCTGTTGAGCTAGAAAGCACGGCGCGGGAGGGCTTGCGCAAGGGCTGCTTCCACAGTTCGGCCAGCAGCAGACCGGCAATCGTCATGATGCCGCCCACGGCGTGATAGAGCGCCAGCGGCTCCTTCAGGGAGAAAAATGCCACGATGGCGGTAAAGACGGGAATCAGATTGAAGAACATGCTGGAGCGGCTGGGCCCCAGCACCTGAATTGCCTTCATCCACAAGAGCGGTGCGGCGATCGAAGCCATGATGCCCGCATAGGCCACCAGCCCCAGGTTGCTGGCGTTCAGCCCCGTCTTGGGCGAGAACAGATACAGCGGAAGCTGCAGCACCACGGCCACCAGAATTTGCAGATACAGCAGCTGCACAGTCTTGAGCATGGGCATGGGCCAGCGCTTGAGCAGGATGTTGTAGATGGCATAGGCCAGCATGGCGATCAGCATCATCACATCACCCAGATTCAGGCCTTCGGCAGCCAGTCTGGACAAATGGCCTGAAGACACGACCAGCGCCACGCCCGCAATGGCCAGCAAAGACCCCCAGACGCCGCCATGTGTCAGCGGTTGCCCCAGCAGAAAAACGGCCAGAGCCAGCACCATCATCGGTGTGAGCGAGCCGATGATGCCCATGTGCGTGGCCGTCGTGTAGTGCGCCGCGTAATAGGCCAGGCTTTGGTAGACCACCATGCCCAGCACGCCAAGCACGGTGATGCGGCCCATCAGCGGCCTGATGCTGTCACGCTGGCGCCAGATGCTGGGCAGCACAAACGGTGTGAACAGTGCAGCCGCCACCACCCAGCGGAAAAAGCCAATCTCCGCAGCGCTGATGCTGCCCGCCGCCATTTTGCTGACCACGGTATTGACCGACCAGATCAGCACCGCGCCCAGTGGCAATAAATATGCCCCCATGATGAAACTCCTTGTTGGGATTTATCATGCGCTTGACGCATTTGAAGTGCATTGCTGATTTCAGACATTTCATAGCGCAAGCCGGACGAACCTCATGCCAGCCAGCAAACCATCCGCCCCACGCCTGCCTCTGGCGATCCTGAACACCGATCGGGTTCAGGGCAGCTATTACTTTCGCTATGACGAGCTCGGTGCTCACAGCGAGGCTCCGCCGCATTCCCATGGCTGGGGGCATCTGAACTATGCCTCTCACGGCAGCTTGAGCATGGACGTGGTGCCCACGGGCCGCATCCTCTGCCCGCCGCAGCACGGGGTGTGGATTCCCCCCGGCGTGGTGCACAGCTGCTATCTGCAGCATGCGGTGCAATACCGTTCCATCTATCTGGCGCCGGACCTGTGCCGCCAGTTGCCTGCCGTGGCCGGTTGCATGCTGCTGGGCCCCATCGTCAAGGCCATATTGCTGGACTTTGGCGCGCGCGGCGTGCAGGTGCCGGTGACGGCGCAGGACCTGCGGCTGGCCCAGGTGGTGCATGACCAGCTTTGCGCCACGCCGCTTGAGCTGAGCTTTTTGCCCGTGGCCACCCACCCTGCGCTGCAGCAGGTGCTGGCGGCCATGCAGCAGCAGCCTGACGACCACCGCAGCCTGGCCGAGTGGGCGGCCACCGTGCATATGACCGAGCGCACACTGGCGCGCCACTGTCAGGCCGAGCTGGGCATGAGCTTGGGCGAGTGGCGCCAGCGCATGCGCTACCTGCGCGCCATTGATGCGCTGGAGGCGGGGCACACCGTGCAGCGCATTGCTTACGACCTGGGTTACAGCACGCCGTCGGCCTTTATTGCCATGTTTCAGCGGGAATCAGGCCTGCCGCCCGAGCAGTTTCGGCGCGAGTTCTGTGCAAGCTCTTTGTGAACGCGGGATAATGCGCGCCGTGAAGTGCGCCAGACCGCCGCTGGTACAAGTGCCGAAAGGCCGTACTGGAGGAACGTCCGGACTGCACAGGGCGGCGTAGCAGCTAACAGCTGTCCACCGTGAGGTGAGGATCAGAGCAACAGAGACGAGTCTGGCAGGAGTGCCGCAAGGTAAACCGGCTGGGGTGAAACGGGCAATCTCTACGCGCAGCAATACCAAGTAGGCACACGTTGACGGGGCCCCCGGAGTGTGCGGGTAGGTAGCACCGAGCCATCAGGCGACTGATGGCCAAGATTAATGGCGGTCACATGACGGGCAACCGTTGTGCACAGAATCCGGCTTATCGGCGCACTTCACACTAATTTTGATAAAAAAGAGCTTCTAGTCCTTGATTTATATGGACTAGAAGCTCTTTTTTTAATAGCAATTCGCCAGGTTAGAAACGTTCCCAGGGCATCAGATAGCGCCACTGCCCCTCGGGCACCTTGGACATGGCCACGCGGCCAATGCGCAGGCGGCGCATGCTGGTGACCGTGAGGCCAATGGCGGCGCACATCTTCTCGATCTCTTCGGGGGCAATGCCCTTGAGCGCAAAGCGCAGATGGTTCTCGTTCTGCCAGCTCACATGGCAGGGCGGCATGCGGCGGTGGCCGTTGCCGCCGGGAATGGGCAGGCCTTCGTAGAGGATGTCCAGGCCATCTTCCACCATCTTGCCTTCCACGCCGACGATGATTTCCTGCTCCAGCCACATGCCTTCTTCGGCCAGCTTGCGGGCAATGCGCTTGTCCTGTGTGTAGACGATCAGGCCACTGGCGGGCAGGGGAATGGTGAGAAAGGACTCCAGGTGCTTGAAGTGTTGCTCCAGCACCAGTTGCGGCATCGGTGTGTCCAGCTGGGCCTTGCTGGCTTCACTCAGCAGCGAATGCGCGCTGCGCGTGCGGCCATAGGCGGGGCCCTGGGTGTAGCCCGCGGGCTTGTTCATCAAGATGGTGACGGGCGGAATCGCCTCGGGCTTGGCCCCTTTGCGCAGGGTCACGACCTGCTCGGGGCGTACGCGGGTTTCAGGCACTTGTACGACTTTGCCATCCACCTGGACATTGCCCGCTTCAATATAAAGCTCGGCCTCGCGGCGTGAGCATTGCTCTTGCATCGCCAGGCGCTTGGCCAGACGAATGCCTTCTTGTTCGGGCTGTGATTCAGACATGGCGAGAGCTTAATGCGAGAGCCATGTCCTAGTTGTCCACAGGTCTAGCACCAATAGAGATTCAGCGCCCCAGGCACAGCTTCTGAATGCGCTCCACATGGGCCAGCAAAGAGCGCTCGGCCACGGGCCACAGGGCTGGCGGGGTATCGGCATAGGCCAGTGCCACCCAATCCTGCACATTGCCATCGGGCTTGGCGCGCATGGCGGCGTGGACCTTGGCCTCGCGCGCCAGGCGGTGGTTCTTGAGCTTGGTGATCTGCTGCGGCGCAAAGCCCAGTACATAGCCATGGGCGGGCAGGATGTAGCGAATCTCATGCTCGGCGCACAGCGCGTGCAGCCTGTCGAGGGAGTCGAGGTAGTCCATCATGTTGCCGTCCGGCGGGCTGATCACAGTGGTGCTGCCGTTCAGGATATGGTCGCCGCTGAACAGCAGCGCATCTTCTTCCAGCAAAAAGCACAGATGGTTGGCCGCATGGCCGGGCGTGTACAGCGCTTGCAGGGTATGGGTGATTTCGCCTTCTGGCCCAGTGCTGGTGAGCGTGATGCGCTCTCCATCGCGTAGCACCACCTCGGGTTTGAAACGGCTGTGCGCACGTGCTGTGGAAGCCGATGGCATGCCCATGATGGGCGGTTTGGCATGGCCGGACTGCACCACCATGGCCTGCAGCGGCGCAGCGCCGGGCGAGTGGTCGGGATGGGAGTGCGTGCAGACGATAAAGCGGATATCGCCGCCAGCCGCATCGTGCAGGCGCTGCAGATGTTCGGGCTCGTCCGGGCCGGGGTCAATGGCGATGTAGCCGCTGTGCGCATCACCGACGAGATAACTGTTGGTGCCGGGGCCGGTCATCATGCCCGGGTTGGGGGCCGTCAGGCGCATCAGGTTTTTGCGCAGCGGCACGGCTTTTTCGGATTGCCAGTCCAGATGGTGGCCTGCCTGGCCGTCGGGGTGGACAAATTCCAGCTCGCCAAACGCCATATCTGTTTCCATATGCCGCGTGTCTTGGCCCTTCAGATAGCCGGTGCGCGGGCAACTGCGCCACAGGCGCTGCTCGCCCTGCAGCGCATCGATCACGGCCTGCGCACTGGCATAGCTGGTCATGCGCTGCAGCGTGCGTTCGGTGGGGAAGACGATGAACAGCTTTTTCTCGGCAAAGCGCTGCAGCGCGTCCTGAGGGCTGATCCAGGTGGGCTCGAACTGCTCGGTTTCATCGGCCTCGGGTGTCTGGCCTTCGGGCATGCGGGCCACAAAGAACGGCACATTAAAGCGCTTGGGAAGATCGCGCGCTGCGGTCCACTGCGCCAGATACCAGAGCTGATCGACGGCCAGCGTCCAGCCACGCTCGCGGCACTGGTCATAGAGCGATGCCTTGCGATCGAGCTGCTGCACCTGAGCGGGAGTGATGCTCTGACCGTTTTCGTCGTAGGCCAGCAAGATGCCCAGCTCTTCAAAAGTTTCGCGCACGCCGGCCAGCGCTTCGGTCACGCGCTGGGCGCCGCCGGCATCCAGCATTCCAGGGCGGACTCGGGCCAGAGCATGGTTGGCCTGGTCGGCGTCCTGTGCTTCCAGGCCGCCGCCGGGAAAGACATAGGCATTGGCAAAATTGCCCTGGTTGGCGCGACGGGTCATCAGGACCTCGTAGCCTTTGCCATCGGCGCAGTCGCGCAGGAGCAAGATGGTGGATGCGTCGCGTGGGGCTGCGGGTTCGCGTTGCGGGTTCAGAAGCTGGCTGGGACGTGGATTCATGGAGTGCATTATGCGAACTCGTCGGCTTCAAACGGTGTCCGCAATGCTTCACAGCCGCTTTGAGAGGGTCAAGACTGGGGAAAGCACTGAGCGCAAACTGCTTTCGCTTGCTTGATTTTGGTTATGAGAAATAACAATAATTGAGCAAAGGAATAGTTATGACACATAAAGAAATTTCCGTTGAATTTCGCGGCGAGTCCCAGCAAGTGGCGGTGATCCGGTTGATGCGCGCGGCCAAGCGCAATGCGCTGTCCGATGGTTTGGTACTGGGCCTGCGCGATGTGTTTCTGAATCTGCCAGCCAGCGTGCGCGCTGCCGTGGTCGATGGTGATGGCCCGCACTTCTGCGCGGGCCTGGATCTGAGCGAGCTCAGCGAGCGCGATGCCGCGCAGGGTGTGCTGCACTCTCGCATGTGGCATGAGGCGCTGCGCCAGGTGCAATTTGGCGGCGTGCCCGTGGTGGCCGCCCTGCATGGCGCAGTGGTGGGTGGCGGGCTGGAGCTGGCCAGCGCCTGCCATATCCGGGTGGCCGACAGCACCACCTTTTATGCGCTGCCCGAAGGCTCGCGCGGCATTTTTGTCGGCGGTGGTGGCTCGGTGCGCATTCCGCGTCTGATCGGCGCTGCGCGCATGGCCGACATGATGTTCACGGGCCGTGTGTACAAGGCAGAAGAGGGCGAGCGCGTGGGCCTTTCGCAATATCTGGTGCCCGAAGGCGCGGCGCTGGACAAGGCGGTGGAGTTGGCGCTGCGCATTGCCGAAAACGCCCCCATGACCAACTATGCGCTGATCCATGCGCTGCCACGCATCGCAGAGCAGCCATCCGATCAGGGCCTGATGACCGAAGCGCTGATGGCGGCAATTGCCCAGAGCGCGCCGGAGGCCAAGTTCCGTCTGCAGGAGTTTCTGCAAGGCCGCGCCGCCAAAGTCAGCAAAGACTGATCGAGCGCGTCCATCATCACAAGGCAGAGGAGACACAGGACCATGCAGGAGACAGAAGAAAGCCGCGCCGTACGCTATCGCGAGCTGGAGTTTGGCGTGCGCAGTCTGGTGGAGACAGAGCTTGCGGATGGCTCGCTGCGCGTGCAGGCCGAGCAGCCGCTGGCCGACTATGCGCTGCGCATGACGGACAGGCTGGTGCACTGGGCACAGACCGCTCCCGACCGCACTTTCGTCGCCCAGCGTGAGCGCTTGGCGGACGGCAGCACGGGTGACTGGAAGCGCATCAGTTATGCGCAGACACTGGCTGCGGCACGCAGCATCGGGCAAGCGCTGGTGCAGCGCAAGCTCTCGGCCGATCGTCCCGTTGTCATCCTCAGCGAGAACGATCTCGACCACGTCATGCTGGCCATGGCCTGCCTCTATGTGGGCGTGCCTTACTGCTCGGTATCTGCGCCGTATTCGCTGGTCAGCACCGATTACGCCAAGTTGCGCCATGTGGTGAACACGCTCACGCCCGGTCTGATCTTTGCCAACGACGCCGCGCGTTACGACATGGCCGTGCGCGCCGTGGCGCCCGAGGGCTGCGATGTGGTCTATGCCAAGGGTGCGCAAGGCGCCGTGCCGCACACGCTGCTTGCCGAGTTGCAGGCCACGCAGCCCACGCCCGAGGTCGATGCCGCCATGCAGGCCACAGGGCCGGACACCATCACCAAGTTTTTGTTTACCTCAGGCTCGACCAAGCTGCCCAAGGCGGTGATCAACACCCATCGCATGTGGTGTGCGAACCAGCAGCAGATCGCCCAGACCATGCCCGATATGGTCAAAGGCCCGCCCGTGCTGGTGGACTGGTTGCCGTGGAACCACACGTTTGGCGGCAACAAGAACATCGGCCTGGTGCTCTACCACGGTGGCACTTTCTACATCGACGAAGGCAAGCCCACGGCGGCAGGCATTGGCGAGACGCTGCGCAATCTGCGCGAGATCTCACCCACGGTGTACTTCAACGTTCCCACGGGTTTTGAATACATTGCCCGCGCGATGGAGGAGGATGCGCAGCTGAGAAAGCGTCTGCTTAGTCGGGTGCGGGTATTTTTCTATGCTGGCGCTTCGCTCGCGCAGCCGGTCTGGGACAGTCTGCACCGCATGCAGGAGCAGGAATGCGGCGAGCGCATCGTGATGGGCACGGGCCTGGGCATGACGGAGTCCTCCCCCTCGGCGATGTTCATCAACCGGCCCGATGTGCAGTCCGGCGATCTGGGCGTGCCCGTGCCTGGGCTGGAGCTCAAGCTCGCGCCTGTCGATGGAAAGCTCGAGGTGCGCTATCGCGGCCCCAACATCACACCCGGCTACTGGCGTGCGCCCGAAGCCACGGCAGAGGCGTTCGATGAGGAAGGCTTTTTCCGCTCCGGAGACGCCGTGCAGTGGCGCGACCCTGCCGATCACAACCGCGGCCTGCGCTTTGATGGCCGCATTGCCGAAGACTTCAAGCTGGCGACCGGCACCTTTGTCAACGTGGGGCCGCTGCGCGCCAAGATCATCCATGCGGGCGCTCCGTACATCCAGGACGTGGTGCTGACCGGGCTGGACCGCAAGGAGGTGGGCGCCATTCTCTTTGGCTCGCCCTTGTGCGCAGCGCTCAGCGGCTTGGGGCCGGATGCGACGCTTGAGCAGATCATGCACAGCGCTCCGGTGCAGCAACATTTCCAGCAGGTGCTGAACCAGCTGGCGCAGTCTTCCACCGGCAGCGCCACGCGCATCGCACGGGCTGTTGCGTCGACGCGTGCACCGTCGCTGGATTTGGGAGAGGTGACCGACAAAGGCTCCATCAACCAGCGCGCCGTGCTCACGCACCGGGCCGATGTGGTGAAGGGCCTGCATGAGGACAGCTTGCCCTTCATTTTGAAGCCAAATTAGCTTCAAGTCCCGAAATATCAAGCACTTAATGCTTCTAAAAGGATAGCAAATGCAAGTTCAAGATCAGATTGCCATCGTCACAGGCGGAGCCTCCGGACTCGGCGAAGCCACGGCGCGCGCGCTGGCTGCCGCCGGTGCCAAGGTAGCGGTACTGGACCGTCAGCTCGACAAGGCCAAGGCCGTGGCTGCCGACATTGGCGGGCTGGCGCTGGAATGCGATATCTGCGATGCAGCCAGCGTGACAGCGGCGCTCGACCAGATCAAGGCGCACTGGGGCGCGGACGCCCGCATTCTCATGAACGTGGCCGGCATTGGCACGGCCAAGCGCCTGATCAGCCGCGATGGCGAGCCAGCGCCGCTGGAAGACTTTGAGCGCGTGATTCGCGTCAACCTCATCGGCAGCTACAACATGACGCGGCTGTTTGCCGCGCGCTGCGCCAAATTGGAAGCGCTGGAAGACGGTGCGCGCGGAGTGATTCTCTACACCGCATCGGTGGCCGCGTTTGACGGGCAGATTGGCCAGCAGGCCTACAGCGCATCCAAGGGCGGCCTGGTCGGCATGACATTGCCCATGGCGCGCGATCTGGCCCAGCATGGCATTCGCGTCTGCACCGTGGCACCGGGTCTGTTTGCCACACCGCTGATGCAGGAGTTGCCCGAAGCCGTGCAGCAGTCGCTGGCCGCATCCATCCCCTTCCCGCCGCGCCTGGGCAAGCCTTCGGAGTTTGCCGAGCTGGCGCTGCATATCGTGCACAACGGTCACTTGAATGGCGAAGTGATTCGTCTGGATGGTGCTTTGCGCATGGCACCGCGATAAATCACTGCAAGACAGGCAAAAGCCTGCATTTTTAAAACCCTTAGAGGAGACAAACCATGCAAGGTCGTCGCAATTTCGTCAAAAGTCTGAGCGCAGGTGCAGCACTGGCTGCGCTGGGAGGTATCGGCAGCCGCAGTGCGTTCGCGCAAGGCGGTGGGCCGATTGAGCAGGTGCGCATTCTGTACGGCTTCCCGGCGGGCAGCGCGGGGGATTCCGTGGCGCGCCGTGTGAGCGAAAAAATCGGTGGCACCAGCTACACCAAGAACATGGGTGTGGTGGAAAACAAGCCCGGGGCTGGTGGCCGCATCGCGCTGGAAAACCTGCGCAATGCCGTGGGCGATGGCTCGGTGATTGCGCTGTCGCAAGTCTCGGCCTTCTCCATCTACCCCCATATCTATAACAAGCTGACCTATCAGGCCAAGGACTTCGAGCCGATCTCCATCGGCGCCATCATGCACCACGGTTTGGCCGTGGGCCCCGCTGTGCCTGCGGAAGTCAAGACGCTCAAGGACTTTCTGGCATGGTCCAAGAACAACCCCGACAAGGCCAGTTTTGGCAGCCCCGGCGCTGGCAGCCAGCCGCACTTGCTGGGCGCGTTGCTGAGCCTGCGCTCTGGCGTGAAGCTGAGCCATGCCCCGTATCGCGGCATGGCACCCGGCGTGTCCGATATGGCGGGCGGCCAGATCGCCGCGATGATGGGCCCATGCGGCGACTTCCTGAGCTACTACAAGGCCGGCAAGCTGCGCGTGCTGGCCACCAGCGGCCCGCAGCGCAACCCCTATCTGCCCAATGTGCCCACGTTTGCAGAGCAGGGCTTTGCCGACCTGACGGCTGAAGAGTGGTTCGGCTTCTATGCCAACGCCAAGACGCCTGCCGATGTGCGCGCCCGCGCCCATGCGGCCATCACGGCCGCGCTCAAGAGCGATTCGCTCAAGGAAAGCCTGGGCGTGGTGGGCCTGATTGCCACCAGCTCTACGCCCGAGGAAATGGCCAAGTCGCAGCAGGCTGAGTACGAGCGCTGGGGACCGTTGGTTAAGCAAATTGGCTTCACTGCTGATACTTGATCTGATATCTCCCCCTGAGCGGCTGCGCCGCTTCCCCCTCTCTCGCTTCGCGGGAGGGGGACGGCGCCATCGCCGCGAGGCGGCTCTTGCTGGGCGCCTCTGATCCCCGATGACTGGGGCCGGTGTTGGATGCAGACATCAGCCTTCTTTTTCTTTGCGACTGCATTGCGGTTTTTTTTGTATGTCCTACTTGCCCACCAGCGCTGATAACGCTTTTCTTCTTTTTGATGTGCTCAAAGCTGGCGAGCAGTTGCAGCGCCTGCCTGCGCATGCGGGCACGGATGAGGCGCTGATGCGTCAGGTGCTGGATGAAGCGGGCAAGTGGGTCGGTGATGTGGTCGCTCCGCTCTCGCGTGAGGGTGATGAGGTGGGGGCGCAGTTTGCGGCGGCCAAGGTCACCACGCCGCCGGGTTTTGCACAGGCTTATCAGGACTTCTGGCAGGCCGGCTGGCCCGCGCTGGCCTGTGCTGAGGAAGATGGCGGCCAGGGCCTGCCCTGGGTGCTGGAAGGCGTGCTGTATGAATGGCTGAGCGCTGCCAACCATGGCTGGACCATGGCCCCCGGCCTGCTGCACGGCGCCTATGAGTGCATCAAGCACCACGGCAGCGATGCGCTCAAGGCCGCCTATCTGCCCAAGGTGGCAAGCGGTGAATGGCTGGCCACCATGTGCCTGACGGAAGCGCATGCGGGCAGCGATCTGGGCCAGGTGCGCACGCAGGCCGTGCCCGCGGGTGAGTCTGATCTGGGTGAGCGCTACGAGATCAGCGGCGGCAAGATTTTTATCTCGGGCGGCGAGCATGATCTGAGCGAGAACATTGTTCATCTGGTGCTGGCCAGACTGCCGGGTGCACCGGCCGGGCCCAAGGGCCTGTCGCTGTTTCTGGTGCCCAAGGTCTTGCCGGACGGCGCGCGCAATGCCGTGGTTTGCGAGCGCATCGAAGAAAAAATGGGTCTGCATGGCAGCCCCACCTGCGTGATGCGTTTTGATGGCGCAAGCGGCTGGTTGATCGGCAAGCCCGGTGCGGGTCTGAACGCCATGTTTGTGATGATGAATGCGGCGCGACTGCATGTGGCGCTGCAGGGTGTGGGCTTGCTGGACGCGGCATGGCAAAAAGCCCATGCCTATGCGATGGAGCGCCGCCAGATGCGCGCGCCGGGCGCGGTGCCCGCATCGCGCGGCGCGGGTGACACGGCGGACCTGATCATTGAGCACCCCACGATTGCCCGCACGCTCGATGTGCAGCGCGCCTGGGTTGATGGTGGGCGCGTGCTGGCCTATCAGACCGGCATCTACCTGGATGTGGCGCGCCACGCCGAAAGCGCCAAGGAGCGCGAGCAGGCCCAGCTCTGGTGCAGCCTGATCACCCCCGTGCTCAAGGCTGCATGGACGCAGCAAGCTTTTGAAGGAGCCAGCGCCTGCCTGCAGGTGTTTGGCGGCCACGGCTATATCCGCGAATGGGGCATCGAGCAGATCGTGCGCGACTCGCGCGTGGCCATGATCTACGAGGGCACGAACGAGATTCAGGCCATCGACCTGCTGGTGCGCAAAGTGCAGCCTGACGGTGGCCAGGCCATGGGGCAATGGCTGCTGTTTCTGCGCAAGAGCCTGGATGCGGGCCGCCCGCTGGATGCCGAGGTGCTGCGCTGCCTGGCGCAGTTGCGCTACTTCACCACTGTGCTGGCACAGGCCTGCCGGCAGGACGACACGCTGGCCTGGCGTGTGGCCGATGATTATCTGCGCTGCGTGGCCGTGGTGCTCACGGGCTGGGCCTGGGCGCAGATTGGTGCGACCGAGGGCACGGATCAGGCTCGCTGGCAGGGTCCGCTCAAACAGGTGCAGCAGCGCGTGCTGCCCGAGATGGACTGGCGCATGAGTCTGATGAAGTCGCAGTGGACGCAAGCCTCCGTGGTGCACGGAAATCAGGCGTTTGTGCCTGCAGGCTGACGAACAAATCAGCGAAAAGCGCGCGCAAGCGGCACAATCGAGGGGAGATAACGCTAGCTTGCTATTGAAGTTCACCCCCGACATGTCCGCTACTCAGACCGATGGAACGCCCGCCCCCAAAGCCCGCCCCGTACGGGGCAAACGCGCCAGTACTGGCTCAGCGAAGAAAGCTGTGCCCGAGGTGTTTGCCGTCGATCAGGTCAACGCCCGCTTTCTGGAATCCCTGCTGGGCTACAACGCGCGGCGTGCCTCGCTGTCGCTGGTAGGCGTGTTCGTCAAATGCATGGAAGGCTTCGATCTCAAGATCGTGGAGTTTTCCCTGCTGTCGCTGGTGGGTAGCAACCCCGGCATCACGGCGCGCCAGCTGTGCCAGCAGCTCGATGTGCTGCCGCCCAATATGGTGGGCATGATCGATGCCATGGCGCGGCGCGGTTTTCTGGAGCGCCGCCCGCACCCGCGCGACGGGCGAGCCATGGGCCTGTATCTGACAACCGTCGGGCGCGAGCTGGTCGAGACCGCCGAGCCCCAGCTCAAGGCCAGCGAGGACCGGGCCGTCTCCCATCTAAGCGATGCGGAGAAGGCGCAGTTGATGGCGCTGCTGCAAAAGCTATACCGCTGATTGCACAAAGCATTGAACAGCCCATGGCGCAGACAGGGTGGCCGGTAGGATAATGCTGGGCATCATGCAGATTCGCTTTACCAAGATGCAAGGCGCGGGCAACGATTTTGTCGTGCTCGACGAAACCCAGGGCCGTCTGGGCCTGAGCGCCGACCAGTACCGTTACCTGGCCAGCCGCCACTTTGGTGTGGGCGCAGACCAGATCCTGACCGTGCGCCCCGCACCCGCAGACGGCGTGGATTTTGAATACGTCATTCACAACGCCGACGGCGGCGAGGTGGAGCAGTGCGGCAACGGCGCACGCTGCTTTGCGCGCTATGTGCATGACAAGGGCCTGACCGACAAGAGCGTGATCCGCGTGCAGACCCTGTCCGGCGTGATCGCCCCCGAAATTCATGCCGATGGCCGCGTGACCGTGGACATGGGCGCCCCCCAGCTGGATCCGGCCAAGGTGCCTTTCAGCGCCGAAGGGTTGACGCCTGAAACCATGGGTTTGGCACAAAAATGGCCGCTAGTCCTTGATGTAAATGGGCAAGATGCTACTGTTTGGATAGCGTCTGTCTCCATGGGCAACCCTCACGCGGTGCAGATTGTGGAAGATGTGAACACAGCGCCTGTGGAAATTCACGGCCCGCTGATTGAGCGCCATGCGCGTTTTCCACAGCGCGTGAATGCCGGTTTCATGCAGATCATCAGCCGCAGCGAAGTGAAGCTGCGCGTCTATGAACGCGGCGCTGGCGAGACGCTGGCCTGCGGCACAGGCGCTTGCGCTGCCATCGTGGCTGGCATTGGCTGGGGCCTGCTGGACGCACGCGTGGACGTGCACACCCGTGGCGGCCTGCTGACCATCGAGTGGGCAGGCGGCGCACAGGACCGCGTACGCATGACCGGCCCTGCCGAATTCGTTTTTGAAGGCCAGATCGACATACCCGAGACGCTATGAACAGCTTGACCGACATTGCCGTGACCGAAGAGTCCATTGCCGACTATCTTCAGCAAAACCCCGAATTCTTCGAACGCCATGCCGAGTTGCTGACCGCCGTGCGCCTGGTCAGCGGCCATGGCCCGCGCGCCGTGAGCCTGCAGGAGCGCCAGGCCGAGATGCTGCGCGAGAAGATCAAGGGCCTGGAGCACCGCATCATGGACATGATGCGCAACGGCAGTGAAAACGCCTCCATCGCCAACAAGATTCACCAGTGGACCCACGCTCTGGTCAAGGTGCAGGACCTGCGCGAGCTGCCCCATGCGCTCACGGCCAGCCTGCAGCACATCTTTGACATCCCCCAGGTTGCATTGCGCCTGTGGAATGTGGCGGGCGCGCATTCGGGCACCGTTTACACCATGGGTGTGAGCGATGACGCCAAGGCCTTTGCCGCATCGCTGACCATGCCGTTCTGCGGCCCCAATATGGGCTTTGAGCCTGTGAACTGGCTGCCTAACCCGAACGCCGTGCAGTCCGTGGCCTTGCTCACCTTGCATGACGGCCCCATGGACAGCACTTCCAATAGCTTTGGCATGCTGGTGCTGGGCTCGCCCGACCCGCAGCGCTTTGATGCCACCATGGGCACGGAATTCCTCTCGCGCATCTCCGAGCTGGCCGGTGCCTCGCTCTCGCGCATGCGCCAGCCTGCTTTGACGCTGGCTCACGGCTAAACAAGCCTCAAGTCTATGCATCAATTGGGCGAGCAGCTCTCATTTGAGGAGCAATATGCGCTGCTGCCCGAGGCTGCCAAAGACTACCTGGAGCATGTGCGGGTGCAAAAGCGCCTGGCCGATCGCACCCACACGCTCTACACGCTGGACCTGATCAAGTTGCAGAGCTTCGCGCAGGAGGTGAAGCTGGAGCTGCTGGCGCTGCAGCCCGCCCATATCCGCCGCTTTGCCGCGCAAATGCATAGCGCAGGGCGCAGCGCACGCGGCATTGCGCTGATTCTTTCGGGCTGGCGCAGTTTCTTTCGCTGGGCGGCCCAGCATGAGCTGGTGCCCTTCAACCCCGTGGAGGGCGTGCGCGGCCCCAAGGCGGCCAAGCCCCTGCCCAAGGCGCTGGCGGTGGATGACGCCGTGCAACTGGCCAGCTTTCAGAACCCCGAGGCCGACCCCTGGATAGAAGCGCGCGATGCCGCCATGACCGAGCTGCTCTACAGCTGTGGCCTGCGCGTGGCCGAGCTGGTGGGCCTGGATGTGCGCCCCGACCAGAACACGCAAAGCCAGGGCCGGGGCTGGATTGATCTGGAGGCGGGCGACGCCCATGTGCAGGGCAAGGGCAGCAAGCGCCGCATCGTGCCCGTGGGCAGCAAGGCCCGCGAAGCGCTGCAGCACTGGCTGACCCAGCGCAGCAGTGCGCTGACCGGGGCTGCGCAGACCAAGGCGCAGAGCGAGCCAGCCCTTTTCATCGGCCGTCGTGGTGAGCGCCTGACCGGCCAGTCCGTCTGGGCACGCCTGAAGCAGCGCGGTCAGCAGGCGGGGCTGGCGTCTGGCGTGCATCCGCATGTGCTGCGCCACTCGTTTGCCAGCCATATGCTGCAGTCCAGCGGCGACCTGCGCGCCGTGCAGGAGCTGCTGGGTCACTCCAGCATCGCCACCACACAGATCTATACGCGGCTGGATTTTCAGCATCTGGCGCAGGCCTACGAGAACGCACATCCGCGCGCCCTGCGGCAGGAAGGCGGGGACAAGCCCATGTCCCGACGCAAGTCCAAGGATGAAGGCGAAGATTAGCGAGTCCTGCTGAGTAGTCCTGTTTTGATAGCTGATGGTCTATGATTTATATAGACATGAGCGCGATTTGACCTGAATTTTCGGGCAGCCCTAAGCCCAGTGAGCGCTTGAAAGCGCCGCTACACTCCCCAGTTGTTATTACCGAGGCGGCGCACAGGCGCCGTCCGTGTTTCCAGAGCGGTGGCCTTCGGCGGCCGCTCTCAGCAAGAGGTTTCAAAGCATGGCTCTCATTCCAGTCACCATCCTCACGGGCTTTCTGGGCTCGGGCAAAACCACGCTGCTCAAGCGCGTGCTGCACGAGTCGCACGGCATGAAGATTGCCGTGATCGAAAACGAGTTCGGTGAGGAGAATATCGACACCGACATTCTCAAGACCGAATCCACCGAGCAGATTCTGCAGATGAGCAATGGCTGCATCTGCTGCACCATCCGCGAAGACCTGCGCGAAGCGCTGCAACTGCTGGCTGCCAAGCGCCGCAAAGGCATGGTGGACTTTGACCGCATCGTCATCGAAACCACCGGTCTGGCCGACCCCGGCCCCGTGGCGCAGACCTTCTTCATGGACGATGAGATCGCCGAGACCTATCTGATCGACTCCATCATTACGCTGGTCGACGCCAAGCATGCCAACCAGCAGCTCGACGACCGCCAGGAAGCGCGCCGCCAGGTGGGCTTTGCCGATCAGATCTTCCTGTCCAAGACCGATCTGGTGACCGAAGGCGAAAAGGATGAGCTAATCCACCGCCTCAAGCACATGAACCCCCGCGCACCCATCCGCGCCGTGCATTTTGGCGATGTCCCCCTGAACGAAGTGTTCGACCTGCGTGGCTTCAACCTGAACGCCAAGCTCGATATCGACCCCGACTTCCTCAAGGAAGACGAGCACGACCATGACCACGGCGACCACAGCCACTGCGATCACGAGCATGGGAAGTGCGAGCACGAAGGCCACGACCATGGCCATGACCACGGACACAAGCACGAGCATGTTCACGATGAGCATTGCGGCCACGACCACCATGACCACGAGCATGGCGAGCACTGCAACCATCCCCACCACCATCACTACGATGATGATGTGAAGAGCTTTGTCTACCGCGCCGACCGCGCGTTCGACCCCGCCAAGCTCGAAGACTTCCTGGGCGCGATTGTGAACATTTATGGCCCCAAGATGCTGCGCTACAAGGGCGTGCTCAGCATGAAGGGCACGGAGCGCAAGGTCATCTTCCAGGGCGTGCACCAGCTCATGGGCAGCGATCTGGGCCCCGAATGGACCGCCGACGAGAAGCGCGTGAGCAAGATGGTCTTCATCGGTATTGATCTGCCGCAGGATATCTTCAAGCAAGGCTTGGATCAGTGCTTGGTGTAAACACCGAGGATTGCTGCAGTTTTCATTGCTGACAATCACTGACGGCCTGCTCTGCAGGCCGTTTTTTTCGCCGATATCTCTCGCACACTGCTCGATTTGGCGAGAGACAAACTTCGCTTTTGTGGGGTATGTGCAACGAACAGAAGACAGGGGAGGCAGCGTCGCTACAATGCCGCCCCTAAAGAGGGGGTTGGAGTGATCCAGCCCTGCAATGGTCACCGTACTGTGAGGAGACAGGACGTGAACGCTGTGAAAAGTAACAAGCCCAAGGCTGCAGCCAAGAAAACTGCGGCACCCGCTTCGCGCACCAGCAGCGCCAAGACCTCTTTGGTGGATACGGCTCCGGACAGCCCGGAGCTGGCGCCAGTTGCGCCGCGGAAGGCTTCCGCGTCGTCCAAATCCGAACGTTCTGCAAAGCCTCCTTCGCGGCAGCCCAAAACGACAGTTCCGCCTTTGGCTCCTACGCGAGCCAAAGCCGCGGCAACCGAGAGTGATACGAAAGCTATGACCAACACAAAGCAAGCTGCGACCAAGAAAGATCCCAAGCTGGCCAACGCCTGGAAGACCAAGTCGGTGGAGGAGCTGACCGATGCTGACGTGCTGGCCATGTCTGATGACGACTACATGAACGACGCCCAGATGGCGTACTTCCGTCGCAAGCTGGTCACGCTCAAGAACGACATGCATGTCAACGCCGGTGAAACCGCGGAAAACCTGCGCGAAGACACCGTGGTGGTGCCCGATCCTGCTGACCGCGCCACCATCGAGGAAGAGCACGCTCTGGAGCTGCGCACCCGCGACCGCGAGCGCAAGCTGCTCAAGAAGATCGACCAGTCCATCGCCCGCATCGACGCTGGCGACTACGGCTACTGCGATGAAACCGGCGAGCCCATCGGAGTGGGCCGTCTGCTGGCCCGCCCCACGGCCACGCTGTCGCTGGAAGCGCAGCAACGCCGTGAGCTCAAGCAGAAGATGTACGGCGATTGATCTGAATCAAGCGCCAGCCGGGCGCTAGGCATCAAAGTGGTTGACCATGGCAAAAGAAGAGAATAAATCGGGAGGCTTGCTGTCCAAGGTGGCGCGTTTTGTGCGCCACCCGACCGTGAATTGGTCCGATTTGGATCAGATTGGCCAGGACAGCGAGGAAAGCCAGTACAGCAAGCAGGCGCTCAAGGAAATGCTGGAGCGCAAGCGCCAGAACGACTTTGTGCGCAAGCGCGAGTTCGAGAATCTGCGCAAGCTGCGTCAGGCGCAGCTGGCCCAGTCCTCTCGGCCCGCTGCAGCAACTGGTGGTGCCGTACCCAGCGGGCCTGCGCCTGCCGGCACGTCCTTCATGCAGACCATGCAAAGCGGCGACCCGGGCGAGCGCGCAGACACCCTCAAGAAAATCGACGAGATTGAAGCCCAGATGGCCCAGCAATGGTGGCGCGGCAAGCAGGCCGCCGACGCAGCCACCATGCCGCTGCAATTGCCTGAAAATGGCAATGTGCTGCCGTCCTCGTTTCGCGCTCCGCCACCGGGCAGCATCCCTCCTGTGCTCAGCGATGCGCTGCCCAGTGATCTGAAACTGCCTGGCGGTGCTCAGCCTGCGCTGGTGTCGGGCACCGGTATTCCTGGCTTGCCCAGCATGCGTGGCGATACCGATTTTTCTCCCGGCTTTGCGCCCACTGAGGTCTCAGCGCCCGCGTCGGCCAGCATGGTGCCGCCGTCATTCACCCGCTATGAGCATGACCCTTTGCTGGAAGAGCCTGCCATCGTGTTCGCCAATGGTGACGCGGAAGGGGCGCAAGCCAGCCTCAAGGCGCTGATTGCCCGGCGCGCGCAGGATGTTCCATCCCAGTTGCCGCTGTGGCTGGCGCTGCTGGATCTGTACCGCGCGGCAGGCTGGCAGGATCGCTTTGACGATGCGGGCATGGACTTTGCCTCCCGCTTTGGCCGCTCGGCCCCGCAATGGTTTGCGATGCCGCAGCAGGCGGGTCAGTTGCGCGATACCGCCAGCGACACGGCCGCCGTGGTGGGTTTTCGCTGGCAGGCTCCGGTGCAGCTTGGCGAATCCAGCCTCAAGGCCCTGCAGGCCAGCAAGGCGCGCAGCCAGGGGCCATGGACCATGGACTGGAGTGCGCTGGAAGAAATCGAGCCCGGCGCCTTGACCGCGCTGCTGGCTGCGGTGCAGCAGTGGAGCAACGAGAAGGGGGAGCTGATTTTTGCCGGTCACGAGCGTCTGCTGTCGGTGATGGGCAAGCACTGTCCCTCGGGCCAGAGTTCGGTGGCGCAGGACTGGTGGCATCTGCGCCTGGCGCTGCAGCGGCTCATGCATCTGCAGGACGATTTCGAGCTGACGGCGCTGGACTATTGCGTGACCTACGAGGTCTCTCCCCCTTCGTGGGTGGATCCGGTCAGCAACTATCGCGTCGATGGGCAGAGGGCCGAGGTGGATAGGGCCACTGCGTTGCAGGGGCCGGAATCCGTGTCCCTCGACGTGCTGTGGCGCGAACGCGCGCCGCGCTTTGCGCTGCAGGGCGTGATCGAAGGGGATGCTCTGCCCTGGCTGGCCGAGGTGCAGTCCAAGGCCAAGCTGGGCGAGGCCGTGGCCATCGATTGCTCGCGTCTGGTGCGCATGGATTTTGCAGCCGCAGGCTCGGTGCTCAACTGGGCGGCCGAGATGCAGTCCCTGGGGCATGTGTTGCAGTTCAGCCAGCTGCATCAGCTGGTGGCGGTGTTCTTCAATGTCGTGGGCATTCAGGAGCATGCGCAAGTCATCCCACGGCGGGACTAACACCCCCTGAGCGGCTTTGCCGCTTCCCCCTCTCTCTACGCGCCTCGCGCTACGGGAGGGGGACGATGCCCTCGCTGCGCGGCGGCGCTTGCTCGACATCTCTGGCTTGGAGTGCGCCAGTTTTTGAGAGGTGTCTCATTCCCTGCAGTCCCTCAATAATTTTTCTTTGTTTTAGCTCTTGAGGATGCTCCCCTGCATCCCCATCTGTTCCCTCATGGAACAGTTTCACGGCACCACCATTTTGAGCGTGCGCCGCCAGACTCCCGAGGGCGTGCAAGTCGCCATCGGTGGTGATGGCCAGGTCACATTGGGCAATATCGTCATCAAGGGCACGGCGCGCAAGGTGCGCAAGCTCTATCACGGCAAGGTGCTGGCGGGCTTTGCGGGGGCGACGGCCGATGCGTTCACGCTGTTTGAGCGCTTTGAAGCCAAGCTGGAAAAGCACCAGGGCAATCTGACCCGCGCCGCCATCGAGCTGACCAAGGAGTGGCGCACCGACCGCGTGCTGCGCAAGCTTGAAGCCATGCTGGCCGTGGCTGATGCCACCACCTCCCTCATCATTACCGGCAACGGCGATGTGCTGGAGCCCGAGCAGGGCATCGTCGCCATTGGCTCCGGCGGTGCCTATGCGCACTCTGCGGCCAAGGCGCTGTTGAACAACACCGAGATGTCGGCCGAAGACATTGTGCGCAAGTCGCTGGCGATTGCGGGCGAGTTGTGCATCTACACCAATATGAACCACACGATCGAGACGCTGTAAGCGCCTTGAACTCCTGAATTGATAGCTGTGTGTCTATATGATGATTGGACATGCGGCCTGTTTGATTGAATATTTCCTATGTCTTCTGCCATGACTCCCCAGGAGATCGTCTCCGAGCTGGACAAGCACATCGTGGGCCAGAACGGCGCCAAGCGCGCCGTGGCCATTGCGCTGCGCAATCGCTGGCGCCGCCAGCAGGTGCCTGATGGTCTGCGCCAGGAAATCACGCCCAAGAACATTCTGATGATTGGCCCTACCGGCGTGGGCAAGACCGAGATTGCGCGCCGTCTTGCCAAGCTGGCGGATGCGCCATTCATCAAGGTCGAAGCCACCAAGTTCACCGAAGTGGGCTATGTGGGCAAGGATGTGGACGCCATCATTCGTGATCTGGCCGAAGTCGCCGTCAAGCAGACGCGCGAATCGGACATGAAGAAGATGCGTGCCCGCGCCGAGGACGCTGCCGAGGACCGCATTCTGGACGTGCTGGTGCCCCAGGCCCGCACTGGTGAAGTGCCAGCGGACAACACGGCGCGCCAGGTTTTCCGCAAAAAGCTGCGTGAAGGTCAGCTCGACGACAAGGAAATCGAGATCGACATCGCCGAGCAAATGCCCCAGATGCAGATTCTGGGCCCGCAAGGTGTGGAAGAGATGGCCGAGCAACTGCGCGGCATGTTCAGCCATATGGGTCAGGAAAAGCGCAAGACCCGCAAGCTCAAGATTGCCGAGGCGCTGAAGCTGCTGACCGACGAAGAAGCGGCCAAGATGGTCAATGAGGAAGACGCCAAGACGCGTGCCATTGCCAATCTGGAGCAAAACGGCATTGTCTTCATCGATGAAATCGACAAGGTGGCGACCCGTCAGGAAACCAGCGGCTCCGACATCTTCCGCCAGGGCGTGCAGCGCGACCTGCTGCCGCTGGTGGAAGGCACCTCGGTTTCCACGAAATACGGCGTGGTGAAGACCGACCACATCCTGTTCATTGCCTCGGGTGCGTTCCATCTGTCCAAGCCCAGCGACCTGATCCCTGAGCTGCAAGGCCGTTTCCCCATTCGCGTGGAGTTGGAATCCCTGTCCGTGCAGGACTTCGAGGCGATTCTCATGCAGACTCACGCCTCCCTGGTCAAGCAGTACCAGGCGCTGCTCGCTACCGAAGGCGTGACGCTGGAGTTCAAGCCCGAGGGCATCACCCGTCTGGCAACCATTGCCTTTGACGTCAACGAGCGCACCGAGAACATCGGCGCACGCCGCCTGTCCACGGTGATGGAGCGCCTGCTGGACGAAGTCAGCTTTGATGCAGCCAAGCTCTCCGGTCAGACCGTGGTGATAGACGCTGCCTATGTTGACCAACGACTGCAGATGCTGAGCCAGGACGAGGATTTGTCGCGCTTCATTCTCTGAACCTCAAGCCTGTCTAGAGAGAGCTGCCCGCCTGTGCGGGCAGTTTGCGTTTGTAGGAGAAGGCCGATAAGTGAATCCGTTCTTTCCATTGAATTGAATGGTTTCAATTGAAGCGCTCTATTAAGGCGGTACATGCACAGGCATTGCTAAGTGCTTGTAAAGGAAAGGTATTTTGCGTTTGAGGCTATTTTGAAACGCTCTAAGTGATTGATTTCATTGCAAATAATTGTTCCTCTGCGTTTGGCGAGCCACGAAATTGCTGATACAGTGCAAAAAAGTGCAATTAAGTGGTGAAAACTGCCATCGCTTCCCGTTTTTGAGGAGGTGAGTGGCTCCAGATGACCGGAGTAGCTAGCCGTGTTTCAAGGGGCATCGTCATTGAATCTCGATGGAAAGGGGCGGCTCTCGGTGCCGACCCGGCATCGTGACGCCCTGATGGCCCTGTCTGAAGGACAGCTCACCTTCACCAAGCATCCCCATGGTTGTCTGATGTTGTTCCCCCGGCCCGAATGGCTGCAGTTTCGCGATCGCATCGCGAGCCTGCCCATGAATGCGCAGTGGGTGAAGCGTGTCTTTCTGGGTAATGCCATGGACATGGACATGGATGCCACGGGGCGCTTGCTGGTATCGCCGGAGCTGCGTGCGGCGGCAGGGCTGACCAAGGAGGTCATCTTGCTGGGCATGGGCAGCTACTTTGAACTTTGGGACAAGGCCACTTATGAGGCCAAGGAAGCGCAGGCCATGCAGGAAGAAATGCCTGCGGCTTTGCAGGATTTAGCTTTTTAGGAAGAGACGTGCTTGTGAATCAGCCGTTGCAACATATCACCGTTCTGCTGGATGAGGCGGTCGACGCCCTGCTGGGTGCTGCCGGACAGTCGCCTGCCGGCCAATGGGTGGATGCAACGTTCGGCCGGGGAGGTCATTCCCGGCTCATATTGCAGCGCTTGGGGCCCGATGGCCGGTTGATTGCGTTCGACAAGGATCCGGACGCAATCGCTGAAGCGGCGCGCATCACCGATGCGCGTTTTTCGATTCGGCACGAGGGGTTCAAGCATCTGAGCGAGCTGCCCGAAGGCAGTGTGCAAGGGGTGTTGATGGACCTGGGCGTGAGCTCGCCCCAGATCGACAACCCTGACCGAGGCTTCAGCTTCCGCTTCGATGGCCCTCTGGACATGCGCATGGACACCACCCGTGGCCAGAGCGTGGCTGAGTGGCTGGAAGATGCGGAAGTGCAGCAGATTGCGGAGGTGATACGTGACTACGGCGAAGAACGGTTTGCTGGCCCCATTGCAAAGGCGATTGTTGCGCGGCGCGAGAGCCAGGGCCCATTACGCACCACCGGTGAGTTGGCCCAGCTCGTGGCTGGCGCGGTCCGCACCCGCGAGGCTGGGCAGAACCCGGCAACACGGACCTTCCAGGCTCTTCGGATTTTCATCAACGCCGAGCTTCAGGAGCTTGAGCAGGCGCTAGAAGCGAGCCTTCGCGTGCTGGCGCCCGGTGGGCGTCTGGCGGTGATCAGCTTTCACTCGCTGGAAGACCGCATCGTCAAGCAGTTCATCGCCAAGCACTCCAAGGAAGTCTACGACCGCCGTGCGCCGTTTGCGGCGCCAACGCCCATGCGCCTCAAAGCGCTGGAGCGCATCAAGCCCAGCGCTGCCGAAGTCGAAGCCAATCCACGTTCACGCTCTGCTGTGATGCGTGTGGCTGAACGTACCGAGGTGCCCGCATGATGCACCGCCATGCCCTGATGTGCATGGCTGGAGGGCTGCCATGCTGCGACTGAACCTGCTGCTGCTGCTGGCGGTGATGATGAGCGCCATTTTTCTGGTGAACACCCAGTATCAGTCGCGCAAGCTGTTCACCGAGCTGGACCGCGCCGAGACTGAGGCGCGCCGTCTGGCGACCGATCAGCAGCGCCTGCAGGTGGAAAAGCGCGCCCAGGCCACGCCCCAGCGCATTGAAACGCTGGCGCGTGAAAAGCTGCAGATGCGTCCTGCATCGCCTGCCATCACCCAGTATGTGCAGGAAGGCAGCAACGCGGGAGCTGCGAAATGACACGCAGCGTGCTCTACACCACCAGCCCGCTGCTGGCGTCCAAGACGCCGCTGTGGCGCAGCAAGTTCATCGTGGCCGCACTGGCTCTGGGCTTTGTGGGCCTGGGCGCACGCGCGGCCTATGTGCAGGTGTTTGGCAATGATTTCTTCAAGCGCCAGGGGTTGGTGCGCTTTGCGCGTACCCTGGAGCTGCCAGCCAACCGTGGCCGTCTGCTGGACCGCAATGGCCTGATTTTGGCGTCCAGTGTGCCTGCCGCCAGTATCTGGGCCATTCCTGAAGACGTGGATCTCAAAGACCCCGAAGTTCAGGGCAAGCTCAAGCAGGTTGCCAAGCTGATGGATATGCCGCTGGCCACGTTGCTGGCCAAGCTGGGTGATGAGGACAAGACCTTTGTCTGGGTCAAGCGCCAGCTGGACTGGGATGTGGGCCAGAAGATCGTGGCTCTGGACATCAAGGGCATCTACAACCGCAAGGAATACAAGCGCCAGTACCCCGAAGGTGAGTCGGCTGCGCACATCGTGGGCTTCACCAATGTGGAAGACCATGGTCAGGAAGGCATGGAGCTGGCCTTTGACAAGGAGCTGGCAGGCAAGCCCGGTTCGCGCCGCGTGATCAAGGACCGTCTGGGTCGTGTGGTCGAGGGCGTGGGCGATGAAGTGCCGCCGCAGGATGGGCAGGACATTCAGCTGTCCATCGACAGCAAGGTCCAGTACTACGCCTTCCAGAAGCTCAAGCAGCAAGTCGAGATCAACAAGGCCAAGGCTGGCAGCGTGGTCGTGATGGATGCGCACACGGGCGAGTTGCTGGCGCTGGCCAACTACCCCACATACGACCCTGGCCACCGCAAGAACCTGACGGGTGAGCAGCTGCGCAACCGTGCAATGACGGACACGTTCGAGCCTGGCTCGACCATGAAGCCCATCACCATTGCCACGGCGCTGGAGCTCAAGCGCGTCAAGCCTTCGACCATCATCGACACGGCTCCCGGCCGCTATACGGTGACGGGCTCCACCATCACCGATACGCACAACTATGGCGCGCTGACGGTGGAGGGTGTGATTCAGAAGTCCTCTAACGTGGGTGCGACCAAGGTCGCGCAAAAGCTCAGCTCTCAGGAAATGTGGGAGCACTTCAGCGCGCTGGGCTTTGGTCAGAAGCCGCAGATTCAGTTCCCCGGCGCGGTGTCCGGTCGTTTGCGTGCCTGGAAGACCTGGAAGCCTATCGAGCAGGCCACCATGTCCTATGGCTATGGCCTGTCGGCCTCGCTGTTCCAGATGGCGCGTTCGTACACCGTTTTCTCCAACGACGGCAATGTCATTCCCGCCACGATCTTGAAGACCACGGAGCCACCGGTAGGGGTGCGCGTGTTCTCCAAGGAAAACGCCGCTGCCGTGCGGCACATGCTGTGGCTGGCCGCCGGCCCCGGTGGTACGGGGCAGAAAGCTCAGGCCGAGGGTTACACCATCGGCGGCAAGTCCGGCACAGCCCGCAAGCAGGTGGGTCGCAACTATGCCGCTGGCAAGTACCGCGCCTGGTTCACCGGCATTGCCCCCATCGACAAGCCGCGCATCATCGTCGCCGTCATGGTGGACGAGCCTACCGCAGGCTCCTACTACGGCGGTACCGTGGCCGGCCCGGTGTTTGCCGATGTGGTTCAACAGACATTGCGTTTCATGGGCGTTCAGCCCGACAAGGAAGTCAAGCCTCAGATCGTGGCAGCACCACCTGAGGAGCCCGTGCTATGAGCACCAATATTCAAATACTGAACAACGCAGCCGAGGCCGTGGCCTGGCTGCGTACCCGCGTGCAGGGCGACTTGCAGACCGACAGCCGAAAGGTCAAGCCCGGTGACGCCTTCATCGCCTGGCCGGGCGCTGCGACCGATGGACGGGCCTATGTGGCCAAGGCACTGGAGCAGGGCGCTACAGCCGTACTGGTGGAAGCCGATGGCGTGGAGGCCTTTGGCCTGAGCGGTGACTCGATTGCGGCTTTGCAGGGATTGAAGCCTGCAACTGGCCTGATTGCCGATCAGTGGTTTGCACACCCCAGCAACGAGCTGGACGTGCTGGCCGTGACCGGAACCAATGGCAAGACCACCACTGCCTGGTGGTTGGCGCATGCGCTATCGAAAGTGGAGCTGAATGCCCGCAAGGGATGTGCGCTGGTGGGTACTTTGGGTGTGGGTGTGCCGCCCGCGCTGGAGTCCACCGGCATGACTACGCCGGACCCGGTTCTGCTGCAGCGCGTGTTCCGCAGCTACGCCGATCAGGGGCTGGCGGCCTGCGCGATTGAGGCATCGTCCATCGGCATCGTCGAGCACCGCCTGGATGGCACTCGGATTCGCGTGGCACTGTTCACCAATTTCACGCAGGACCATCTGGACTATCACGGCAGCATGGAAGCCTACTGGCAAGCCAAAGCTCAGCTGTTTGACTGGCCTGGACTGCAGGCAGCGGTGGTCAATATTGATGACCCGCACGGTGCCAAGCTCTGGGCCAAGCTGCAAAGCCGGCAGCTGGATGTGTGGAGCGTCTCCATCGAAGGTCCGGCACGCCTGCAGGCCAAAGACATCAGCATGGGCGAGCAAGGTCTGAGCTTTACCGTGATTGAAGCTGGCCATAGCCAGCGCATGAGCACGCGTCTGGTCGGCCAGTACAACGTCTCCAATTTGCTGGGTGTGCTGGCCACGCTGCGCAGTCAGGGTCTGAGCTTGAAGCAGGCTGTTGATGCCTGCGCCGATCTGGAGCCCGTGCCCGGTCGCATGCAGCAGATTGCCAAGCCCGATATGCCGCTGGTGGCCGTGGACTACGCCCATACGCCCGATGCGCTGGAAAAAGCTCTGCGCGCCCTGCAGCCCGCAGCGCAGCAGCGCAAGGGCAAGCTGTGGTGCGTGTTTGGCTGCGGCGGTGACCGCGACAACAGCAAGCGTCCCATCATGGGCAAGGCTGCCCAGACCTATGCCGACTGCGTGTTGGTCACCAGTGACAACCCGCGCAGCGAGCAGCCCGAAAGCATCATCGACCAGATTCTGGTGGGCATGCAGCCAGGCGAGGCATTGCATGTTGAGGTCGACCGCGCAGCGGCCATTGCCGAAGCCATTGCGCGCGCCGATGCACGCGATGTGGTGCTGATTGCAGGCAAGGGGCATGAAGATTATCAGGAGACGAAGGGCGTGCGCCATCCGTTCTCCGACATGGACGAAGCGCAAAAGGCGCTGGCCGTCCGCGAAGGAAAGAAGCGGTCATGATGACCTTGGAAAAAGCGCTGGAGCTGATCCAGGCGCATATCCCCCAAGCCCGGCTGATCGGAGACGGCAAGCTGGTGCTGACTCGCGTGCATACCGACACCCGCACGCTGCAGGGCGGGGATTTGTTTGTGGCCTTGAAGGGCGAGCGTTTTGACGCCCATGATTTTCTGCCCCAGGCGCAGGCCGCAGGCGCGGTGGCAGCCATTGCCTCGCATGGTCTGGCCAAAACAGGCCTGTCAGGCATTGAGGTGCCAGACACTTTGCTGGCCCTGGGTGCATTGGCCCGTGCATGGCGCGCGCAGTTTGATCTGCCCTTGATTGCCGTGACTGGCAGCAATGGCAAGACCACGGTGACGCAGATGATTGCGTCTATCTTGCGCGCCCATGCTGGTGAAGCAGCACTGGCCACGCGTGGCAATTTCAATAACTCCATCGGCATGCCGCTGAACCTGCTGCGCATGACGGGCGAGCACCGCATAGCCGTGATGGAAATGGGCATGAACCACCCCGGCGAGATTGCCGAGCTGGCCGCCATTGGCCAGCCCACGGTGGCGCTGGTCAACAACGCTCAGCGCGAGCACCAGGAATTCATGGGCACGGTGGAAGCTGTGGCGCGTGAAAACGGATCGGTCCTGGGCTTCTTGCCCGCCGATGGCGTGGCGATATTTCCCGCAGGCGATGAATACACCGCTCTGTGGAAAGAACTGGCCGCAGGCCGCAGCTGCCTGATGTTTGGCGAACAAGCCGATGGTGCGCTGGTTTTTGCCTCCGATGTGCGCTGGGAGCAAGGTGCCTGGAGTCTGAATCTGCATACGCCGCAAGGCGCTGCAGCCGTGCAGCTGCATATTGCTGGTCGCCACAACGTGCGCAATGCGCTGGCCGCTGCCGCCTGTGCGCATGCGGCAGGTGTGCCGCTGGTTGCCATTGTCCAAGGCCTCTCAGGCTTTGAGCCCGTCACTGGTCGCTCGCGCGCATTGGCTGTGCAAGTGGGTGGCAAGAGCGTGACTGTGGTGGACGACACCTATAACGCCAACCCGGATTCGGTAGCCGCTGCGATTGCGGTGCTGGCTGAATTGCCCGCGCCGCGCCTGCTGGTCTTGGGCGATATGGGTGAGGTGGGTGATAACGGCCCGCAGTTCCATACCGAAGCGGGCGCGCTGGCGCGCCAGGCGGGGATTGAATATTTGAACACGCTGGGCGCACAAAGCGCTTTTGCATCTGCGGCCTTTGGCAGCGATGCCCAGCATTTTGAGAGCATGGCGGCCTTGCAACAGGCTGCCTGCAAGGTTTTGCCCCAGTTGGGTGCGGTGTTGGTCAAGGGTTCGCGGTTCATGAAGATGGAGCAAGTGGTGCAGGCGGTTGAGTCCTGCGCAGACAAGGAGCAGGGCGCCTGCGGGGAGACATCCGCATGCTGCTGATGCTTGCTCAATGGTTGCAGGGTATTTCGCCCGAATTCGGTTTTCTGCGCGTCTTCCAGTACCTGACACTGCGTGCGGTGCTGGCGGCCGTCACCGCTTTGTTGATTGGTCTTGTTGTTGGCCCCAAGGCCATTCGCATGCTGACCGCGCTCAAGATTGGCCAGCCCGTGCGTGGCTATGGGATGGAAACCCACCTCGTCAAAAGCGGCACACCGACGATGGGCGGTGTGCTGATTCTGTTTTCGATTGCGGTGTCCACTCTGTTGTGGTTTGACCTGTCGAACCGTTTTGTCTGGATCGTATTGCTGGTCACGCTGGGCTTTGGTGCGATTGGCTGGGTCGATGACTGGCGCAAGGTGGTCAACAAGGACCCCGAAGGTATGCGCTCTGGTGAAAAGTACTTCTGGCAATCAGTAATTGGCTTGCTGGCAGCTCTGTATCTCGTGTTCTGCATTTCCGAAAACACCAATGCCGAAGTATTTGGCTTGTTTGTTTCCTGGGTGCAGTCTGGTTTCTCCATGGATCTGCCGCCCAAGGCGGGCCTGATGGTGCCTTTCTTCAAGGAGGTCAGCTACCCACTGGGCGTGTTGGGCTTTATCGTCATGACCTATCTGGTCATTGTGGGCGCCAGCAACGCGGTGAATCTGACGGATGGTCTTGATGGCTTGGCCATCATGCCAGTCATCATGGTTGGCACGGCACTGGGCATCTTTGCCTATGTGACGGGTAACGCGACCTATGCCAAATATCTGCTGTTTCCCAGCATTCCCGGCACAGGGGAGTTGATGGTGTTCTGCGGAGCCATGGCAGGGGCTGGTCTGGCTTTCCTCTGGTTCAATGCTTATCCCGCGCAAGTTTTCATGGGGGATGTGGGTGCGCTGGCACTGGGGGCAGCATTGGGAACGATTGCAGTGATCGTGCGCCAAGAAATTGTGCTGGCCGTGATGGGCGGAATCTTTGTGGCTGAAGCCGTGTCCGTGATGCTGCAGGTGACCTACTTCAAGTACACCAAGAAGCGCTATGGTGAAGGTCGTCGTCTCTTGAAGATGGCGCCGCTGCACCACCACTTTGAAAAGAGTGGCTGGAAGGAAACGCAGGTTGTGATTCGCTTCTGGATCATCACCATGCTGCTGTGTCTGCTGGGTCTGTCGACCCTGAAGCTGAGGTAATCGCCATGCATGACGAAGACCTCAAATCCCAAGACCTGAACGCCTTGCCGCAAGGCATGACGGCACCTGAGCAGCTCTCGGGCGCTGATCTTCATGGTGCTGAAGAGCAAAATTCTGCTCAAGTCCAAGAAGAATATGCGCAGGTTGCTATCGAAAGCGAAGCGTCTGCTATTCCACAGCCCCGCGACGCAGAGCCTGTGCCTGATATCTCCACACTGACTGCAGCCAAGGATGCTGCCGCCTTTGTGGCACAGATTTTTGCCGATCCGAGCATTTCAGACGCTGCGGATGCGGAGGTCACCGCGGTGGAGTCGCCCGAGGCTGAGGAAGTGGTGGAGTTGCCGCCTGTGCCTGTTCACTGGCCGCAGCAGGCGCAGCAGCATCTGCAAGGTCAGCGTGTGCTGATTATGGGCCTGGGGATTTCCGGCATTGCCATGGCGCGCTGGTGTGTGCGTGCCGGTGCGCAAGTCACCGTGGCTGATACCCGCGAGCAGCCACCGCATCTGCCCACCTTGCAGGCAGAGCTGCCTGATGTGCAATTTATGGCGGGCGAATTTTCTGCGGCACTGGTGGACGGTCAGAACCTGAGTTCTGTCTACCGCTCGCCAGGCCTGAGCCCCGAGACGGTAGCGCCAGTCTTCAAGGCTGCGCGAGCCATCGGCTTGCCTACCGGTGGTGAGCTGGATCTGTTTGCGTTCGCTCTCAAGGGCTTGCGCGAGGCTCATGGCTACGCGCCCAAGGTGCTGGGCATTACCGGCACCAATGGCAAGACCACGGTCACATCGCTGACGGGTCAGTTGCTGGAGCATGCAGGGCTCAAAGTTGGCGTGGCGGGCAATATCGGCCCTTCGCTGCTCGATACCTTGTCCGAGCGCATCGATGCAGAGAATCTGCCTCAAGCCTGGGTGCTGGAGCTGTCCAGCTTCCAGCTGGACGACTGCCATGGCTTTGAACCCACGGCAGCGACGGTGCTCAATATCACGCAGGACCATCTGGACTGGCATGGCGGCATGCAGGCCTATGCCGATGCCAAAGCCCATGTCTTTGGCGAGCAGGGCCTGATGGTGCTCAATCGCGAAGACCCCATGGTGATGGCCATGCTGCCTGCCCCGGTGCCTGTGCCCGGCAAGCGCGGCAAGACCTTCCAGCGCGACTATGTGACTTTTGGTGGCGATATGCCGCGCCGCCCTGGCGACTTTGGTCTCGAAGTCGTCAACGGCATGACCTGGCTGGTGCGTGCCCATGAGGCCGATGAAACCAGCAAGGGCAAGCATGCAGACGATCTGCATATCACGCGCCTGATGCCTGCGGATGCGCTGCGCATCCGTGGTCGCCATAACGCCATCAACGCGTTGTCGGCGCTGGCGCTGGCCACTGGCGCGGGTTGTGGCCTCGCTCCGCTGCTCTATGGTCTGCGTGAATACCGAGGTGAGCCACACCGCGTGCAGCCGATTGGCCGTGTCAGCGATGTCGAATACTTTGACGACAGCAAGGGCACCAATGTGGGCGCCACAGTGGCTGCGCTCATGGGGTTGGGGCCCGATCACCGCATCGTGGTGATTCTGGGCGGTCTGGGCAAGGGGCAGGACTTTGCGCCATTGGCTGCTCCCGTCTCGCGCTATGTGCGTGCGGCGGTGCTGATTGGCCGCGATGCTCCCGCCATCCGTGAGGCCCTGGAGGGCTGTGGCGTGACTTTGGTGGATGCAGCAACCATGCAGGAAGCCGTGCAGCAGGCTGCGCGGCTGGCTCACGCCAATGACGCGGTGCTGCTGTCACCGGCGTGCGCAAGCATGGACATGTTCAAAGACTATGCGGATCGCGCCCACCAGTTTGTGGAAGCGGTGCGTGAACTGGCCCTTGAAGCCGGCCAGCAACTGGAGGATGGCGCATGACAGCCACCTTCATGACCGGCATCTCTTCTCGCATGCGCTCGTGGTTTCGCAGCGCGGAGGATAAGCCCATCGACGTGCTGCCCGTGCGCGTGGGCGGGCCGCAGTATGACCGTCCCACCCGTACCCCGGCCAGTGTGCTGGGTCTGGATCAGGCACTGATCTGGGTGGTGATCGGCCTGCTGTCCTGGAGTCTGGTCATGGTGTATTCGGCATCGATCGCGATGCCGGACAACCCTCGCTTCGGCAAGATCGAGCCCTATCACTTTCTGCTGCGTCACACCATGTCGATCGGCATGGCGTTTGTCGCGGCACTGCTGGCCTTTCAAGTGCCCATGAATGTGTGGGAGAAGATTGCGCGCAAGCTCTTCTTGTTTTCCATCGTGCTCTTGGTGGCTGTGCTGATTCCGCATGTGGGCACGGTGGTGAATGGCGCGAGGCGTTGGCTGTCGCTGGGCATCATGAACTTTCAGCCTTCGGAGCTGGCCAAGTTCTCCATCCTCATCTATGCCGCCGACTACATGGTGCGCAAGATGGAGGTCAAGGAGCGCTTCTTCCGCGCCGTGCTGCCCATGGGGCTGGCTGTCGTGGTGGTGGGTGTTCTGCTGCTGGCCGAGCCGGACATGGGCGCTTTCATGGTGATCGTCGTGATCTCCATGGGCATTCTTTTCCTGGGCGGCGTGAACGCTCGCATGTTCTTCATCATTGCGCTGCTGGTGGTGTTTGCCTTCGCCATGATCATCGCGACCTCTGAATGGCGTCGCGAACGTATCTTTGCCTACCTCGACCCTTGGGATGAAAAGCATGCGCTGGGCAAGGGCTACCAGCTTTCGCACGCGCTGATCGCCATTGGCCGGGGCGAAGTGTTTGGCGTGGGTCTGGGCCGTAGCGTGGAAAAACTGCACTGGCTGCCTGAAGCGCATACCGACTTTTTGCTGGCTGTGATTGGCGAAGAGTTCGGCCTGGTCGGCCTGCTGCTGATTGCCGCTGTGTTCTTCTGGCTCACGCGCCGCATCATGCTGATTGGCCGTCAGGCCATCGCTCTGGACCGCGTGTTTGCCGGTCTGGTGGCTGAAGGCGTGGCGATCTGGATGGGCTTTCAGGCGTTCATCAACATGGGCGTGAATCTGGGTGCACTGCCAACCAAAGGCCTGACTTTGCCGTTAATGAGTTTTGGCGGTTCTGCCATTTTGATGAATTTGATTGCAATAGCTGTGGTCCTGAGAGTCGATTACGAAAACAAGCTGCTGATGAAGGGAGGCCACGCATGAGTCTTCCCATCACGCAAAACAAGCCCCGCACAGCTTTGGTAATGGCTGGTGGTACTGGCGGCCACATCTTCCCCGGCCTTGCCGTGGCGCAGGAACTGCGTGCACGCGGTTGGAATGTGCACTGGCTGGGCGCCCCCGGCTCCATGGAGTCGCGCATCGTTCCGCCGCAAGGCTTTGCGCTGGAAACCATCGAGTTTGGTGGTGTGCGTGGCAAGGGCGCCAAGACTCTGCTGCAGCTTCCATTCAAGTTGCTCAAGGCCTTCTCTCAGGCGCGTTCTGTGATCAAGCGTGTTCAGCCTGATGTGGTGATCGGCCTGGGTGGTTATCTCACCGTGCCCGGCGGTCTGATGGCGGCGATGTCTGGCGTGCCTGTGGTGCTGCATGAGCAGAACTCCGTCGCCGGCATGGCCAACAAGGTTGTGGCCAAGGTCGCCAAGCGCGTGTTTACCGCTTTCCCCAAGGTGTTTGCCGCGGGCGAATGGGTGGGCAACCCGCTGCGTCAGGCCTTTGTGGAGCAGGCGGATCCTGCCCAGCGCTTTGCAGGCCGCACCGGCCCGCTCAAGCTGCTGGTGGTGGGAGGCAGTCTCGGTGCCAAGGCCTTGAACGAGATCGTGCCCAAGGCGCTGTCCTTGATTCCTGCCGATCAGCGCCCGCAAGTCATTCACCAAAGCGGTACGGCGCAGATCGATGCACTGCGCGCCAACTATCAGGCTGCCGGTGTGCAGGCTGAGCTGACGCCCTTCATAGATGACACGGCCAAGGCCTTTGCGGACGCCGACATCATCGTCTGCCGCGCAGGCGCCAGCACGGTGACCGAGATCGCCGCAGTGGGCGCCGCAGCGGTCTATGTGCCATTCCCGGCAGCGGTGGATGACCACCAGACCACCAATGCCCGCTTCCTTGTTGATGCGGGTGCTGGCTGGTTGGTGCCACAAAGTACTTTGAGCCCCCAAGGGTTGGCCGAAATGCTACAAAATATGCAGCGCGCGACGTTGTTGGAGCGCGCTGAACTAGCAAAGAAAATGCAAAAGATCGATGCCACTGCAAAAGTGGTTGCCGCTTGTGAGGAGTTGGCCGCATGAAACACGCCATTCATCACATTCACTTTGTCGGCATTGGCGGCGCCGGCATGAGCGGTATTGCAGAGGTTCTGCACAACCTGGGCTACATGATTTCAGGCTCGGACCTGGCTGACAGCGCTACGCTGCGCCGGCTTGCTAGCCTGGGCATCAAGACCTTTGTGGGTCATGCGGAAGGTAATGTCGCCGGCGCTGATGCAGTGGTCACTTCGACGGCTGTGCATGGAGACAACCCCGAAGTCCTTGCAGCCCGCGAGAAAAAAATCCCTGTCGTGCCGCGTGCCTTGATGCTGGCCGAGTTGATGCGTTTCAAGCAGGGCATTGCCATCGCCGGAGCGCATGGCAAGACCACGACCACCAGTCTGGTGACCAGCGTGCTGGCCGAGGCCGACCTCGACCCCACATTTGTGATTGGTGGCAAGCTCAACAGCGCTGGCGCCAATGCCAAGCTGGGCCATGGCGACTACATCGTGGTTGAGGCCGATGAGTCCGATGCATCCTTCCTGAACCTGCTGCCCGTGATGGCCGTCGTCACCAATATTGACGCCGACCATATGGAAACCTACGGCCATGACTTTGGCCGTCTCAAGCAGGCGTTTGTGGACTTTCTGCACCGCATGCCGTTTTATGGCCGCGCGATTCTGTGCATCGACAGCCCCGCAGTGCGTGAAATCTTGCCGCAGGTGGCACGTCCGGTCACGACCTATGGCTTTGCCGAAGATGCTCAGGTGCGTGCCGTCAACGTGCGTGCCGAAGCCGGTCGCATGTGCTTCACCGTCAAGCGCCAGTTGGGTGAACATGTCTACCCCGACCTTGATGTGGTGCTGAGCTTGCCCGGCGAGCACAACGTGCTCAATGCGCTGTCTGCCGTGGTTGTGGCCATGGAGTTGGAAATTTCTGACGAAGCACTGCTGCGCGCACTGGAGAGCTTCAAGGGCGTGGGCCGACGCTTCCAGCGCTATGGCGATCTGCCTGCCAGCAATGGCGGCACGTTCACGGTGATCGATGACTACGGCCATCACCCCGTGGAAATGGCTGCCACGCTGGCTGCGGCACGTGGCGCTTTCCCAGGTCAGCGTCTGGTACTGGCCTTCCAGCCGCACCGCTACAGCCGCACGCGCGACTGCTTTGAAGACTTTGTGAAGGTCATCGGCAGTGCGGACTCTGTGCTGCTGACCGAGGTCTATGCCGCAGGCGAATCGCCCATCGTCGCCGCAGACGGTCGCTCGCTGGCCCGCGCTCTGCGAGTGGCGGGCAAGGTCGAGCCTGTCTTTGTGGAAGACATTGCCGATATGCCTGCAGCAATTGCCGCCAACGCACAAGGCGGCGATGTGTTGCTGAGCATGGGCGCAGGCTCCATCGGTGCAGTGCCTGGAAAGTTGGTTGAAATGCTCTCAAAAAATGAGCTGAATGTGCAGGAAGGATCCGGACAATGAGCACATTTGGTCAAAATATCGATGTCAAGGCACTGGGCAAGGTCGCCGTGCTCATGGGTGGTCGCTCGTCCGAGCGCGAAGTCTCGCTGATGTCCGGCTCCGGCGTGCTGGCTGCGCTGCAGTCCAAGGGCGTCAATGCGCACAAGTTCGACCCCTCTGAGCAAGGTCTGGACCAGCTCAAGGTGCAAGGCTTTGACCGCTGCTTTATCGCGCTGCATGGCCGCTACGGTGAAGACGGCACGGTGCAGGGCGCGCTGGAATTGCTGAACATTCCGTACACCGGCCCCGGCGTGATGGCATCGAGCATTGCCATGGACAAGGTCATGACCAAGCGCATCTGGCGCTTTGAAGGTCTGCCCACGCCCGATTGGCGCATGGTGGCTTCGGCCGAAGAAACCGTGGCGGCGTTTGAAGCGCTGGGCGCGCCCATGATCGTCAAGCCTGCGCGTGACGGCTCCAGCATCGGCCTGACCAAGGTGATGAATGCCGAAGAATGCGCCAAGGCTTATGAACTGGCTGCCAAGTACGACGCCGAAGTGCTGTGCGAGGAATTCATCACCGGCGATGAAACCACTTGCCCCGTGCTGGGCACCGGTGCCAATGCGCGTGCACTGCCGGTGATTCGCATCGTGGCACCCGAAGGCAACTACGACTACCAGAACAAGTACTTCACGGACACCACGCAGTACCACTGCCCAAGCGGACTGCCTGCCGAGGAAGAAGCCGAGATTCAGCGCATTGTGGAAAAAGCCTTCCGCACGCTGGGCTGTCGCGGCTGGGCGCGTGCCGACATCATGATTCGCGCCTCTGATCGCAAGCCTTTCTTGCTGGAGATCAATACCTCGCCCGGCATGACGGGGCATTCTCTCGTCCCCATGGCCGCGCGCGCGACCGGCGTGAGCTATGAAAACCTGTGCCTTGGCATTCTGGCCAGCAGCGCACTGGATGGAGAAGCGGAGCAGTCATGAACCGCAGCCAACCCACCGCCAACGTCCCGTTCGACGTCAAGCTCATGAACATCACTGCCACGGTGATGTTCATGGGGTGCTTGGCTGCGTGCGTGACGGCTGTGGGCTGGTGGTTGATGCGAACTCCGGCCTTCAATATTGGCCGCATCGTGGTGGAAGGCGAACTTGTGCACAACAACGCCGTGACGCTGCGCGCCAATGTGGCGCCAGTGCTCAAGGGCAATTTCTTTACGGTGGATCTCAAGGCCGCTCAGCAGGCCTTCGAGCAAGTGCCATGGGTGCAGGAGGCGCAAGTGCGCCGTGAGTACCCGAACGGTCTGCGCGTCATCCTCAAGGAGCATGTGGCCGAGGCTTTCTGGGGCCCGGATACGGGCACGGGCCTGGTCGACAAGAGCGGCGAGGTGTTCGAAGCCAACCTGGGTGAGCTGGACCGCGAAGGCCTGCCGCGCCTGAAAGGCCCCGAGGGCTCGGCGCTGAGGGTGCTGCAGATGTACCGCACCCTGGCTCCCGCGCTGGAGCCGATCAAGGTCGGGCTCGACAGTCTGACGCTGGATGACCGTGGCAGCTGGGAGATGGCCCTGGACAACGAAGCCGTGATCAAGCTTGGCGGTGGCACCAATGAAGACGTGCTGCAGCGCATTCAGCGTTTTGTGCGCACGCTGCCTCAGATCACTTCTCAATACAAGCGCACGGCAGAGGCTCTGGAGTCTGCCGATCTGCGTTACGACGATGGCTATGCCTTGCGACTCAAAGGCGTGACCACCGGTTCCACAGCCCCGGCAGCACCAGCCGCGCGGCCAAGACGATGAACAGGAACAGGGGTACACGCATGCAAGGCGCACACAAAGAAAAGACAGAACCTACCGGGGGCGGAAGCTGATATGGCAAGAGAATACAAGGATGTGATTGTTGGGCTGGATATCGGCACGGCCAAAGTCATGGCTGTCGTCGCCGAGGTCATGTCCAACGGCGAGCTCAAGCTGGCAGGCCTGGGTGTGGCCCCCAGCAACGGCTTGAAGCGCGGCGTGGTCGTCAATATCGACGCCACCGTGCAGAGCATTCAGCAGGCTTTGAAGGAAGCCGAGCTGATGGCCGACTGCAAGATTCAGCGCGTGTGCACCGGCATCACGGGCAGTCACATCCGCGGCCTCAACTCCAGCGGCATGGTGGCCATCAAGGACAAGGAAGTCTCGGCCACCGACATGGCCCGTGTGATGGAGACGGCCAAGGCCATCAATATCTCGTCCGACCAGCGACTGCTCTTGGTGGAAGCCCAGGAGTTCGTGATCGACGGCCAGGAAGTGCGCGAGCCCATCGGCATGAGCGGCATTCGCCTGGAAGCCAAGATCCATATCGTGACCGGTGCGCAAAGCGCTGCTGAGAACATCATCAAATGCGTGCGCCGCTGCGGCCTGGAAGTGGAGCAACTGCTGCTCAACCCGCTGGCATCGGCTCAGGCCGTGCTGACCGATGACGAGCGTGAACTGGGCGTGGCCGTGGTGGATATTGGTGCCGGTGCGACCGATGTGGCCATTTTCACTGGTGGCGCAATTCGTCACACGGCTGTGATTCCGATTGCCGGTGACTTGATCACCAGCGACATCGCCATGGCGCTGCGCACACCGACCAAAGACGCAGAAGACATCAAGGTCGAAAGCGGCTATGCCAAGCAATTGCTGGCCGACCCCGATGCACAGGTCGAGGTGCCGGGCCTGGGCGACCGCAGCCCCCGCATGATCAGCAAGCAGGCGCTGGCTGGTGTGATCGAGCCCCGCGTGGAAGAAATTTTCTCGCTGGTGCAGCAGGTCATCCGCGAATCGGGCTACGAAGAAGTGCTGTCCTCGGGCATCGTTCTCACAGGCGGCAGCGCCGTCATGCCAGGAATGATCGAGCTGGGCGAAGACATCTTCCTCAAGCCCGTGCGCCGCGGCCTTCCCAAATATTCAGGTGCGCTGGCCGACATGGTCGCCCAGCCTCGCGCCGCCACCGTGATGGGTCTGCTCGATGAAGCACGCCTGGCACGCATGCGCGGCTACAAGGTGGCCCAGAAGAGCGGTTCCATGAAAACCGCTTTTGGCCGGTTCAAGGACTTCATCGTGGGGAACTTCTGACATGAGTACACATCGCATGTTCATCACCGGTCCACCCACGGCGGATTTTTCGCGGTTCAGGCGACGAAGGCCGCGACCCAGACACGAATTGCAGATTTCTTTTCCTCAGCAGCGACAAACCACCACTACAGAACAGGAGCACCACCATGCCCATTGACATGATTGAAGTTGAAGAGTTCAACCAAGGCACGCAGATCAAGGTGATCGGCGTTGGCGGTGGCGGCGGCAATGCCGTTGACCACATGATTGAACGCAGCGTGCAAGGCGTTGAGTTCATCACCGCCAACACGGACGCGCAGGCTCTGCTGCGCAGCCGTGCTCATCGCACCATTCAGCTCGGTGGCAGTGGCCTGGGCGCGGGCAGCAAGCCCGACAAGGGTCGCGAAGCTGCTGAGGTCGCTGTGGATGACATTCGTGCGGCCATCGAAGGCGCACACATGCTCTTCATTACGGCGGGCATGGGTGGTGGCACTGGTACCGGCGCAGCTCCCGTGATTGCGCGCGTGGCCAAGGAAATGGGCATCTTGACGGTGGGTGTGGTGACCAAGCCTTTCGAGTGGGAAGGCGGCCGTCGCATGCAGAACGCCGACTCGGGCCTGTCCGAGCTGGAAGCCAATGTGGACTCGCTGATCGTTGTGCTCAACGAGAAGCTGCTTGATGTGCTGGGCGACGATATCTCCCAGGATGAGGCGTTTGCCCATGCCAACGATGTTCTGAAGAACGCCGTGGGCGGCATTGCCGAAATCATCAACGAGTATGGCCATGTGAACGTCGACTTTGAAGACGTGCGCACTGTCATGGGCGAGCCTGGCAAGGCCATGATGGGTACTGCCAAGGCCGCAGGTCCCGATCGCGCCCGTATCGCTGCCGAGCAAGCCGTGGCCTGCCCGTTGCTGGAAGGCATCGATCTGTCCGGCGCCAAGGGCGTGCTGGTGCTGGTGACCGCAGCCAAGGGCAGCCTGAAGCTGTCCGAGTCGCGTCTGGCCATGTCCACCATCAATGCCTACGCTTCGCCGGATGCGCACGTGATATACGGCGCTGCCTACGACGACACGCTGGGTGACGAAATCCGCGTGACCGTGGTGGCAACCGGCCTATCGCGTCCCAATGTTCGTCGTCAGAACATCCAGGTGGTGCAGGGCGGCCTGCGCACCGGTACGGACAATATGACGATTGGCGGCCTGCCTCCTCTGGGCGCCGGTGTGGGCGTGGACTACGGCACGGCCAACACCAATGTGCCCAGCGTCTGGCGTACCAACCGCACCCAGGCTTCGGAGCGCGTGAGTGCTCTGGCTTCTGGTGGCATGGACGACGTGGAAATCCCGGCGTTCCTGCGCAAGCAAGCTGATTAATACCCCCTGAGCGGCTTTGCCTAGGCGGCCCCGCCGCTTCCCCCTCTCTGGCGCTTTGCGCCGGAGGGGGACGACAGCTTCGCTGCGGGGCGGCCCTTGCTCGCTGTCCCTTTGTTGGGGCGTGCCTGTTTGGGGGCCGTCGGTCAGCCGCAAAGGCCTTTGCTTCGTTAAGGGCTAAGGCTTCTCTATCAGTTCGCTGTATCGCAGCGATTAAGACAACCCTGAGTTGGCCTATGCCTTCTCGGGGTTGTCCCATTTAAAATGTCGGAATGCTTCAGCAAAGAACCATCAAGACCATTTCCCGTGCCGTTGGCGTGGGTCTGCACAGCGGCCAGCGTGTCGAGTTGACACTGCGCCCTGCCCAGCCTGATACCGGCATCGTGTTCCGTCGCGTGGATTTGCCTGAGCCTGTGGATATTCCTATCTCTGCCGAGGCCGTGACCGATACGCGTATGGCGTCCACCATTGGCACCGGGGGTGCCAAGGTGCATACGGTGGAGCATCTGATGTCGGCCATTGCAGGCCTGGGCATCGACAACCTCTATGTGGATATCACCGCCGAGGAGGTGCCGATTCTCGACGGCTCGTCCTCGTCCTTTGTGTTCCTGCTGCAAAGCGCGGGCATCGAGTTGCAGAAAGCGCCCAAGCGCTTTATTCGCGTCATCAGCCCGATCGAGGTGCGCGAAGGCGAAGGCCAGAACCTGAAGTGGGCGCGGTTCGATCCTTATCACGGCTTCAAGCTGCGCTTTGAAATCGACTTTGCGCATCCGGCGGTGGATTCCACGGGGCAGTGTGTCGAGTTCGACATGGGGCTGGACAACTACACCCGCGACATCGCTCGTGCCCGCACCTTTGGCTTCACCAAGGATGTGGAGATGCTGCGCAACAATGGCCTGGCGCTGGGCGGCGGTCTGGACAACGCCATCGTCATGGACGACTACAAGGTGCTCAACAGCGACGGTCTGCGCTATGACGACGAGTTTGCCAAGCACAAGATTCTGGATGCGATCGGTGACCTGTACCTGATTGGCAAACCGATTCTGGGGGCCTACAGCGCGTTCCGCTCCGGTCACGGCCTCAACAACAAGTTGCTGCGCGCCATGCTGGAGCAACCCGAGACCTGGGAAATCGTCACCTTCGACAGCGAGCGCAAGGCCCCGCAAGGCTTTGTGCAGCCCGCGCGCGCCTGGTAGGCAAGGCGGGCGCGCAAATGCTGATCTTTCGCTGGCTTGCCACGCTGCTGATTCTGGCTTCGGCCCTGTCCTTTGTGTTCTATCTGGGCACAGGAAAACAGCAGTACAAGCGACTGGGCATTCTGATCTTCAAATGGACGGTGATTGCTGCGCTGGCCTTTTTTGCCGTGCTGTTTGCCGGCCGAATTGTTTAGAGATCAAATCGGCCTCATGTCCATAAGCTAAATGCGTGGAATGCTATAAATTTTCACAAATTTGCAAGCTTGTCTCTGCTTTGTAAAGCGCTGGAAAAACAGGTGTAAAGCGGACTCGTCTGGCGTTGTCATCGCGGCAATTTGAGGGATCATGCAGTCGTGGCAGGCGCTGTTGCCTGTCAGGAATGACAAAGGAGCATCCCATGACCTCTCACTGGACCCGCCGCATTCTTTCTGCTTCCGTTGCCGCCTGTCTGGGACTGGGCAGCTTGGCGGTGCATGCCCAGCCCGGGCCACCTCCCGGTCATGGCAAGCATGATGCGCGCCACGGCGGCAAGCACGATCATCGCGGCAAGAACGACCATCGCAATGATCGCCGATATGACAGGCGCGACGATCACCGCCCCCATGCACGCGGAGCCGGCCCGGATCACAACTGGCAAAAAGGCTATCGCGTGCCGCCGCAGTATCGCTCCAGCCACTATGTGGTCAACGATTGGCGCGGCCACCGTCTGTCCGCGCCTCCCCGTGGCTACCAGTGGATTCAGAACGGCAGCGACTATCTGCTGATCGGCATTGCCACTGGCGTGATCGCTACCATGGTGCTGGGCAGCAGCTATTGATCTACGGCTGAATGCTTCGCCATGAAAAAAGCCCTTGCTGGAAACGGCAAGGGCTTTTTGTCTGGAATATGGACGCAGCCTTGCCGTGGGCTCAATACACCCGCCCGCCCTTGTACATGGCGTGCTGCTTGCGATGCAGGTCGGTGGACTTGGCCATCAGGTTCATGGCGGTCGAGGCGTGGGCGTGCGTAATGGCCAGGCCCAGTGCGTCGGCAGCATCGGTGCCGGGCAGGCCGGGCAGTTGCAGCAGGCGTTTGACCATTTCCTGAATCTGGCTCTTGGCGGCGCGGCCATGGCCGACCACGGCTTTTTTCATCTGCAGCGCCGTGTACTCGGCCACGTCCAGATTGGCATTGACGAGGGCCGTCAGTGCTGCGCCGCGCGCCTGGCCCAGCAGCAGCGTGGACTGGGGGTTGACGTTGACGAAGACGATTTCCACCGCCGAGATATCGGGCTGGTAGCGGGCCGCGACTTCGGAGATGCCGTCAAACAGCACTTTGAGGCGGCCCGGCAGGTCGCCCAGTTCCATCTTGGTGGTGCGAATGGTGCCGCTGGCTACATAGCTCAGCCGCTGACCATCCATGTCGATGACGCCAAAGCCGGTGGTCTGCAGGCCGGGGTCGATTCCTAGAATACGCATGGCATGAATGTAGCGCCTCTCAAGGCGCAGTCACCATCGGTATGTACCGCGTGATGGTCCGGGTGCGCTGAGCCAGATAGCGCGATTGCGGCATTTTTTCAAAGCGTTTGGGGGCGGGCAGCATGGCGGCAAGGCGCGCTGCTTCGCTGGCGCTGAGCTGGGCCGCACTTTTGCGAAAGTAATGCTGGGCTGCAGCCTCGGCACCAAAAACGCCCTGGCCCCATTCCACATTGTTGAGATAAATCTCCAGAATGCGCTGCTTGCTGAGCATCAGCTCCAGCAACTGGGCCAGCACCAGCTCCTGCCCTTTGCGCAGAAAGTTGCGCTCGCCCGAGAGCAGCAGGTTCTTGGCCAGTTGCTGGGTGATGGTGGAGCCGCCATAGACTTTGGCGGGCTTTCCGTTATCAGCCTGTTCTGCCTTGGCTTCGGCCTTGGCGTTGCGCTGCCAGGCCTTCTGAATCGCATCCCACTGCACGCCGTGATGCTCCAGAAATCCGGCGTCTTCCGAAGCAATCACCGCGCGCTTGAGGTTGCTGGAGATCTGCTCGTAGTCCACCCACTGCTGGCGCCAGCGCAGGCCGTCGTCGCTGCGTGCAAGCTGCCAGGCTTCGGAGCGCTGGTAGGTGGTGGATTCGGGGTCAACCCAGACCATGACTGCGATGCGTGCTACAAAAAACAGCTGCAGCAGCAAGCCGGCGTACAGCACCATCAGCAGCAGTCGGCCCAGGGCTTTCATCGTTCAGTGAGCGGCTTCGCTTTGCAGCAGCGCGCGCAGTTCAGCCAGTACCTGGGCCGAGGGCGGGCGCACGCCACGCCACAGGGCGAAGGACTCGGCCGCCTGCTCCACCAGCATGCCTAGACCATCGCGCGCCAGCGCGCCGTGGCTGCTGGCCCAGTCCAGAAAGGGTTGAGCCGCCGGGCCGTACATCATGTCGTAGGCCAGACTGCGTGCATGCAGCACACTGGCAGGCGCGGGCACTTCAGCACCAGCCAGGCTGCTGGCCGTGGCGTTGATGATGATGTCGAAATTTTGAGTCAAATCGGCTTCTAGTCCAGATCTTTCAATGGCTGTCAGCTCTACTTTGTATAGCGCTGCCATCTCTGCATGCTGGGCAACCAGCGCCTGGGCCTTGGCATGGGTACGGTTGACCACAGCGATGCGGCGTGGTTTTTGCTCGATCAGCGAGCCCAGCGCGCCAGCCGCGGCGCCGCCTGCGCCCAGCAGCAGCACATCACGCTCGGTGATCTGCACGCCCGCGTTGCGCGTGATGTCGGCGACGATGCCCAGACCGTCGGTGTTGTCGGCATGAATGCCATCCTCGCCAAAGACCAGCGTATTGGCCGCCCCGGCCAGACGCACGCGGTCGCTGGCACTGGTAGCCAGCTCGGCCGCCTGCAGCTTGAAAGGCACGGTGATATTGCAGCCCTTGCCGCCTTGCGCCGCAAAGTCGCGCACAAAGTCGGCAAACCCATCGAGCGGCACCAGTGCTCGGTCGTAGTGGACCGGCTGCCCCGTCAGCTCGGCAAAGCGCGCATGAATCCAGGGCGAGCGGCTGTGAGCAACCGGGTTGCCGATGACGCAGTAGGAATCAAGAGTAGTCGTCATAGGGAGTTCTCAGGAAAGCCAGCAATCTGGCCTCAAAAACTGGCGCAATCCAACAAGGAGACACCGAGGAAGGGCCGCCCCGCACCGATGGTGTCGTCCCCCTCCCGCGAAGCGAGAGAGGGGGGAAGCCGCAAAGCGGCTCAGGGGGTGATGTGCGCTAGCGCACATCAGTTTCCAGCGTCTGCTCCCGCGTAAACCGGAAGCGCGAGACCACGGCAATCTGGTCGGCCTTGCTGCGCATGGCCGGGCCAAAGTGGCCGTAGGGGCCAGCCGCGCGGGCGATGGCTTCGGCGCGGGTGTCCAGCATGCGGTTGCCCGAACCTTGCACGACTTCGGTGGAGAGCACACGGCCATCGTGGTTCACGGTCAGGATCATGACCAGCTCGCCATAGAGCTTCTTGCCCTTGTGCTCGGGGAAATTCTCCGTGCCCTTGTCTTCGACCTTGCGGCGCAGCGCGTCGTAGTAGACGGCGTAGACCGCCTCCTTGGTGGCAGGGCTGATGTAGCGCTTCTTGGGGCGGGCGTTTTCTTCGTTGATGCGCTTTTCGATTTCGGCCAGCATCTTGATCAGCTGCAGCCGCTTTTCTTCCTGCGCTTCCTGCTCCTTGGCATCTGCCGACAGGCGCGGATCCAGCGGCGGCAGGGAGGCGACCTGGTTGCGCAACTGGGTCAGCAGTTGCGCCTGCTGCACCTGCATGGCGTCGATCTGGCGCTGCTTTTCCTCAAAGTCATCGCCCACGGCTGTGAGCGCCGAGTAGGGCATGGGGCTGGTGGCCCGGCCCTTGTCGGCGTCGCCGCCCCCGGCCAGTGCGGTCTGGGCAATGGCCTGGGCCTTGTCCGGCGTCTCGTTGGCGCGGGCGTTGACGAGGATGACTTCCAGCGGCGTGTCCTGAAACACGCGCTCGAAGCGCTCAGGGTCCACAAAGCGCACGGTCAGCAGCACGGCATGCACGGCAATGGACACGCCCAGCGCAATCTGCAGCGTGCTCAGTCGTTGAAGTGAAGAAGGCAGTTTCACGGCAGCGCTTGAACGAATGAAAGGGGTCAGGCCTGGGGCTTGTCGGCAGCGGGGGCTTCGGCGTCGTTCATGTCCACGGCAATGGAGATGGGGCCGGCCACGGCGTCGTCATCGTCATCGTCGCCTTCGGGCTGGGCATCGGCTTCGGCATCCAGGCGCTCGATCAACGTGCCGGAGATGTCGAGCGAAATCTCGTCGATCTCGCCGAGCTTCACACGCACATGCGCGCCGCGCGGCAGGTTTTGCGCGCCCAGCACGGGCAGCACCAGCGGCAGGTTATCGGCGCGCACCAGGAAGGAGCCGTTGGGGCCTTCCTTGAAGACGCTGGCCGTCAGCTCGGTGATGCCGTTCTGCTCCAGGTACTTCAGCGTCCAGAAGCGCTCCATGCCAGCCTGATAGCCGTTGTAGGCGCTGTAGGCGCCATCGAAGCTGCTGATGATGCCGAACAGCTCGGCATCCTTGGGCTTGAACGGCGCGGCCAGGGCGGCGGTTGCGCCATGGCGGGCGCAGGCAATGATTTGCCACTGGTTGACCAGATCGGTATAGCGGCGCAGCGGCGAGGTGGCCCAGGAATAGGCCTTCACGCCGATGCCGGCGTGGGGCAGGGCCTTGGTGCTCATGCGCACCTTCACGCCGGGGGCGAGGCTGGCCTGGCTGCGGTAGATGCCGGGCACGCCATGCTCGGCCAGCATCAGGCCCCAGGTGCTGTTGGCCACGATGGCGGCCTCCGCCACGATTAGGTCCAGAGGCGCGCCGCGCTTGCGCACGGTGATCTGCACGGTCTCGGAGCCATTGGGCTCGGCACCATCGTTGCCGACGAGGCGGAAGTTGTAGTCCGGGCGGCTGAAGTTCTCGGGCTTGCCGCGCACCACTTCGCGGTTGGCTTTGAGGAACTTGGACCAGCGCTGCAAAAATGTGAGCTCTTTGCGCTTATTCAACAAAGACTCTGGTGTGTTTTCGACCTCAATCGAGGGGTCGGCCAGCCATTCCTCGGTCACGATGTGGTCGAGCTTGTCGTAGCGGAAGTTGACTTCCACGGGCACGCGCTCCAGACGGGTTTCGCTGGAAATCGTCTCCAGCGTTTCCTCGTTGATCTGCACATACAGCGACACGGCGGGGTTGGAGCGGCCTTCGTCCAGCGTGTAGATATGCACCACATCGTCGGGCAGCATGGTGATCTTGTAGCCCGGCATATAGACGGTGGACAGGCGGGCGCGGCCCAGTTTGTCCAGATCGCCGCCGGGCGTGATGGCCAGACCGGGCGCGGCAATGTGAATGCCGACGGTCACCGTGCCGGTGCCCAGGCCCGTGACGGACAGCGCATCGTCGATTTCGGTCGTGGCCGAATCGTCGATGGAGAAGGCCTGCACGTTGGCCACAGGCAGATCGGCCGGTGGCTGGGGCGCGGCCACGGCGGGAAAGCCCGTGCCCTTGGGGAAGTTATCGAACAGAAAGCGCTTCCAGTGGAACTGGTAGGCCGAGTCGATGGCGCCGGCGCGGTGCAGCAGCTCCAGCGGAGCCATCTTGGTGGCGCGGCTGGCCTCAACCACGGCCTTGTACTCGGGCGCGTTCTTGTCGGGCTTGAACAGAATCTTGTAGAGCTGCTCGCGAATGGCCTGCGGGCATTCGGCACGGCCCAGTTCTTCGGCCCAAGCGTCGATCTGCTCCTGAATGGCTTTTTTCTTCTCGATGGCGGCCAGTGCCTGCTGCAGGATTTCGGCCGGGGCCTTCTTGAAGCGGCCCTTGCCAGCGCGACGGAAATAGTGCGGCGCGTCGTACAGACGGAACAGCGCTGCGGCCTGTTCGGTCAAGGTGGCCGATTCAGAGAAATAGTCACGCGCCAGGTCGGCAAAGCCGAACTCCTCATCGGGGGCAAATTCCCAGGCCAGGTCCAGCTCGATTTCTTCGGCCTTGGCCTGACCCTGAGCGATCAGCTCTGCAGGAGAGGGCTTTTCAAACTTGAGCAGGATATTGGCGGCCTTGACCTTGACTCGTTTGCCGGAGTCCAGTTCGACCTGGGCCGAGGATTCGGCTTCAGAGAGGATGCGTCCGGCCAGAAATTTGCCGGCTTCTTCAAACAGTGCGTGCATAACCGCGCATTTTCCCACGAGCGAGCAACCCGGCGCAGGCAGAGTTCATGGCGCAGCTCAAGCCAGGGCCAGAAATTCGTCAATTCTGTCCAGGTACTCGGGGAAGTTGCTCAGGGCGTGATCACCGCCTTCCTGCACCAGCTGCAGCGCGTGGGGGTAGCGCTCGCTCATCTCGCGCCAATCCAGCACCTCGTCGCCCTGGGCAATCAGCACCAACTCCGGCGCTGCAGCCGTCATGGCGCTGGTGTCGAGCTGGCGCAGATCGTCAATGTATTCAGGGCGAAAGAAGAACACATCGTCCGGGTCATGCCAGTTGCTTTGCTCGCCAATGTGCTTTTCCAGGTCGCGGGCCGGGTTCACGGCGGGGTTGATCATCACGCTCTTGCAGCGCGCCAGCTGTGCCACCCAACTGGCGTAGTAACCACCAAGGGACGAGCCCACCACGGCCATGCTCTGGCGCGGCCAGTTGGCAATGCCCTCGGCAATCACAGCGGCGGCTTCGCGCGGCGAAGGTGGCAACTGTGGGCACCACCAGCGCACGCGCGAATGCCGGGCGCCGATGTGATCGCCCAGAATGCGGGCCTTGTTGGACTGGGGCGAGGAGCGAAAGCCGTGCAGATACAGCAGATGGGTGGTTGTCATGGCGGCAATCTCCTCTTCTTGATAAGCAAACCTCGATGCAGCCATTGTGGCTGCCCATCTTCAAGACTAGCAGCGGGGAAGGCCTATGGGGCACTGAAATCGACACAACAGTGCTGCGCCGTCAGCAAAGCTCAACCCTGTAACGCACACGGCGCCCGGCTCCCACGATAATTGCGGCCCATGTCCGCCACCGAATTTGACAAACCGTCGCTGCTGCAGCGCATTGTTCCGCTGTTTCGCGGCTTTGATTTCCTGCTGCTCCTGTTTGTCTGCCTGCTGGCCAGCGCAGGGCTGCTGGCCATGTATTCCTCGGGCTTTGACCACGGCACGCGCTTTACCGACCATGGCCGCAACATGCTGATTGCCGCAGGCCTGCTGTTCGTGATCGCCCAGATTCACCCACAGCAGCTGATGAAGGTGGCCGTGCCGCTCTACACCCTGGGCGTAGCCCTGCTGGTGGCCGTGGCGCTGTTCGGCATCACCAAGAAGGGGGCGACGCGCTGGGTGAATGTGGGGGTGGTGATTCAGCCGTCCGAGCTGCTCAAGATCGCCACGCCGCTGATGCTGGCCTGGTGGTTCCAGCGCCGTGAGGGGAATCTGCGCGCTTCGGACTTTGTCATTGCCTTTGTTCTGCTCATGATTCCCGTGGGCCTGATCATGAAGCAGCCCGATCTGGGCACTTCGCTGCTGGTGATGGCGGCCGGCCTGTCGGTCATCTTCTTTGCGGGCCTGCCCTGGAAGCTGATCGTGCCGCCCGTCGTCCTGGGTGTGATCGGCATCTTTCTTATCATCTGGTATGAGCCGCAACTGTGTGCCGACGGCGTGAGCTGGTACTTTCTGCATGACTACCAGCGCACACGGGTCTGTACCTTGCTGGACCCTACGCGAGACCCGCTGGGCAAGGGCTTTCACATCATTCAGGGCATGATTGCCATCGGCTCGGGTGGCATCTGGGGCAAGGGCTTCATGGCTGGCACGCAGACCCACCTGGAATTTATTCCCGAGCGCACCACCGACTTCATCTTCGCGGCCTACTCCGAAGAATTCGGCCTTGTGGGCAATCTGTTCATCATCGTCTGCTTCCTGTTTCTGGTCTGGCGCGGGCTGGCGATTGCCATGAACGCCAACTCGCTGTTCGGGCGTCTGATGGCAGGCGCGGTTTCCATGATCTTTTTTACCTATGCCTTTGTGAACATGGGCATGGTCAGTGGCATCCTGCCCGTAGTGGGCGTGCCATTGCCCTTCATCAGCTATGGCGGCACAGCCATGGTGACGCTGGGGCTGTCACTGGGCGTGCTGATGTCCGTGTCCCGTGCGCAGCGGCAATTGCCGGGCGGAGATGGGCATATTCCCCATGCGTGAAGACCCGAAAGAGGGTAGGTTTGCTCTGAAAAATGAAGCTGCAAGTGCTTTCCCGATATACGCAACTGACTGATTTGATGCAAAATCGTGGCGTCAGGGCGGCGGGCTTAGATCGTTGAAAAATGTCAGTAGTTCCGTTCTGGGCCTTGCCTGGAGTGTAAACAGCGTTTACAAACGCATCTGGAAGGGTCAAAAGACCGATCAAGCGGGAGCGGCGACGGCCCAGGAGGTTTCTGCAGTGCATAGCGGGCAGTGCAGAGACTTGGTCAGCGAAGAGAGTGAATAGAGCGGAATGGTGTCCAGCCTGGTGGGATGACAACATTCCGCTCTTTCTTTTTTTGGGGAAGCTGCTCGGCCTCCCGCGCGCGAGGACATGCAAGCCTGCCTACAATGCATTCCATGATCTCCCGCGAACCCACCATCGAACGTCTGGCCACGGCCCGTCAATTGCTGCTTGAGCCCTTTGGCCTGGACGAGACCCATCTCTCCCGCGCACTGGCTGAAATCCGCTCGCATCAGGTGGATGACGCCGATCTCTACTTCCAGTACACCCGTGCCGAAGGCTGGAGCCTGGAAGAAGGCATTGTCAAAACCGGATCCTTCTCCATTGACCAGGGCGTGGGCGTGCGCGCGGTGAGCGGCGAGAAGACGGCTTTTGCCTATTCCGACGATATTTCCGAGGCTTCGCTGCTGGATGCTGCGCGCACCGTGCGCTCCATCTCGGCCGTTTCGCAAAACCGCCGCATCAAGGCCAGCGCGCCCAAGATTGCCAAGAGCCGCTCGCTTTATCCAGAGCTGGACCCCATCAGCACGCTGGACAGTACGGCCAAGGTCGAGCTGTTGGGCAAGGTGGAAAAGCTGGCCCGCGCCAAGGACCCGCGCGTCGTGCAGGTCATGGCCGGTCTGGCTAGCGAATACGACGTGGTGCTGGTGGCCCGTGCAGACGGCACGCTGGCTGCCGACGTGCGCCCGCTGGTGCGTCTCTCCGTCACGGTGATTGCCGAGCAAAAAGGCCGCCGTGAAGTCGGCTCCTCCGGTGGCGGCGGCCGCTTTGGGCTGGCGTATTTCAGCGACGAGCAGATTAGCCAATATGTGGACGAGGCCGTGCATGCGGCCCTGGTCAACCTTGAATCACGCCCTGCGCCTGCGGGCGTGATGACGGTGGTACTGGGTTCGGGCTGGCCCGGCGTGCTGTTCCACGAAGCCGTGGGCCATGGACTGGAAGGCGACTTCAACCGCAAAGGCTCCAGCGCCTTCAGCGGCCGCATTGGTCAGCGCGTGGCCGCCAAGGGCGTCACCGTGCTGGACGACGGCACGATTGCTGATCGCCGTGGCTCGCTGAACGTGGACGATGAAGGCCACGCCAGCCAGAGCAATGTGCTGATCGAGGACGGCATCCTCAAGGGCTATATCCAGGATTCGATGAATGCGCGCCTGATGGGCGCCAAGCCCACGGGCAATGGCCGCCGTGAAAGCTATGCGCACATCCCCATGCCGCGCATGACCAACACTTATATGCTGGGTGGCGACAAGGATCCGCAGGAAATCATCGGCTCCATCAAGAAGGGGCTGTACGCCACCAACTTTGGCGGCGGTCAGGTGGACATCACCAGCGGCAAGTTCGTGTTCTCGGCCAGCGAAGCCTACTGGGTGGAAAACGGCAAGATTCAATACCCCGTCAAGGGCGCGACCATCATCGGCAGCGGCCCTGAATCGCTCAAACACATCAGCATGATCGGCAACGATATGCGTCTGGACTCGGGCGTGGGTACCTGCGGCAAGGAAGGTCAGAGCGTGCCTGTGGGCGTGGGCCAGCCCACGTTGCGCATCGACGGTCTGACCGTCGGCGGCACGGCCTGATTGAGCGCTTTCGCGCCATGAGGCGCTGAAATGACAAACCCCGTCTGTTATGCAGTACGGGGTTTGTCATTTCTGGGCGCGCTGGGCAGCCATCAAGACCGCTTTGAGCATGGACTTTTGGCGGTTTTTGAGTGCCCGTCGATGAAAACTGCTTTCAAGCTGAAAAATTGCATTGTTTCTGGTTTGAAAAGTTTTTATATCAAAAAAATTCAAAAAAAATAGAAATTTTGCAAAAATATTGCGTTTGGTATTTTTGTGAAATTGAGCGTGCTACAGAGGGAAAACCGGTTTAACAGAGGCGAGCTTCCCGGCGCTGATGTTGCAATGCAAAAGAGCTGTGCTACATTGAAAGACATGCAAACGCAACGCGCTTATTTCTTTTACTTTTGGTTCTCGCCCCCGGCGGCTGAGAGGTAAACGCGCGCACCCTGCAAACACCTCCCAAAGAACCGCCGAAGCTGCAAAGCCCGGCGGTTTTTTTTCACCCCTACGTTTCAGTAAACCCGGTTTTCATCGATCAAACATCCTCACGAAAGATTGCCATGACTGCTCTGAACACTTCTTCCGCCGATTCCTGGTATCGCGCCGGCTCTCCCAAGACAGGCCAGACCGACGACGCACGTATCAAGGAAATCACAGTGTTACCCCCTCCAGAGCATCTGATTCGCTTCTTCCCCATTCGCGGCACCGCCGTGGAGACGCTGATCAGCGACACCCGCCGCAGCATCCACAACATCATGCGTGCGCAGGATGACCGCCTGCTGGTCATCGTCGGCCCTTGCTCCATCCATGACCCAGCTGCCGCGCTGGACTACGCCCGCCGCCTGGCCGTGGTGCGCGAGCAGTACAAGGACACGCTGGAAGTGGTGATGCGCGTCTACTTCGAAAAGCCCCGCACCACCGTGGGCTGGAAGGGTCTGATCAACGACCCCTACCTGGACCAGAGCTACCGCATCGACGAAGGCCTGCGCATTGCACGCCAGTTGCTGATCGATATCAACCGCATGGGCGTGCCTGCGGCCAGCGAGTTCCTGGATGTGATCTCGCCCCAGTACATCGGCGATCTGATCAGTTGGGGTGCGATTGGTGCCCGTACGACGGAAAGCCAGGTGCACCGCGAGCTGGCTTCGGGCATCTCGGCGCCCATCGGCTTCAAGAATGGCACGGACGGCAATATTCGCATCGCCACCGACGCCATCCAGTCGGCCAGCCGTGGTCACCACTTCCTGTCCGTGCACAAGAATGGCCAGGTCGCCATCGTGCACACGGGCGGTAACCAGGACTGCCACGTCATTCTGCGCGGCGGCAAGACGCCCAACTATGGCGCTGAGCATGTGACTGCCGCTTGCAAGGATCTGGAAGCTGCGGGCCTGACGCCTTCGCTGATGGTGGACTGCAGCCATGCCAACAGCAACAAGCAGCACGAGCGCCAGAAGGATGTGGCTCGCGATATCGCTGCTCAGATTGCCGGTGGTTCCAACAGCGTCTTCGGCGTGATGATCGAAGGCCATCTGGTCGGTGGTGCCCAGAAGTTCACCCCCGGCAAGGATGAAGTCTGCAACCTGACCTACGGCCAGAGCATTACCGATGCCTGCCTGGGCTGGGATGATTCCGTGGCTACGCTGGAAGAGCTGTCTCAGGCTGTGCAAAAGCGCCGTGCCGCCGCTGCTGAGGCCCGCAAGGAAGCAGAAGTCGCAGCTTAATCAGGTGAGTTGCTAAGCAAAAAGGCCACAGGTATTTGCCTGTGGCCTTTTTATTAGTTGCAACAACAGTGATCAGTGCTTGTGCTCGTCACCGGAAGGCGTCATGTCGCAGCCGTTGAGGGTGGCGTCTATGCGGTTGATCAGCAGCAGCAACTGGCGCTTGTCAAAGTCCGTGCGCTTTTCCCACTCGTGCTCGGCCAGCGGGTGAATATGGCTTTGATGGGGCAGATTGCTCTTGGCATCCATCAAGGCCTGAAGACGAGGAATGAACACCCACTGCAGCCATTCGTGCAACTGCAAAGTGTCATACATGAAGGGAACAGTGGACTCCAGTGCCTTGGGGTCTGGGGTACTGGCAGACCACAGCTTCTGGGCCTGCATCTCGGCTTGGAGTTGCTGCAGGTGTTCGCGCAGCTCGTTGTGAATCTTTTCGGTGCTCATAGGGGTGTGTCCTGTTCATGCTCCCGGTTTCACCGTGAGGCTTTGGGGGTATGTAAGCACTCTCAGCCTAACTTCAAGTGCATTGATAACAATCGTGTTACGGTCAGATTTTTGGGCTTGAAATCTGTGTTTTTGCCCTTATATTGAAGCTAAGTCTGCACTGAGTGCTATGAATTTGATATGAATGGCAGTGCGGCAAAAATCTGTTTTTCGTAACCACTGTGATACTTGCAGAGGGGTTTATGCCCAGCAAGTTGTCAGCTTGCAGTGCTTTCGGACTCGCAGCCACCCTTAAGCTGTGACCATGACAACGACTGGCGCCATGCGCCATGGAGTGAGAGGAGAACTATGCGTAGTGAAGTAATTGTGGTTTTGGATGCTGATCATGAATTCCGGGTCGATACCCAGGCTCTGACCCCCATCAGCTCGGATGAAGGTCGTCGCTGGCTGGATCAGCAATTTGTGTCTCTGGATTGTGAGCCTCTGCGTGCCACTGGCAAAGTATTACTGGCCGACAAGCTGGTCGTGGTGGCCCGCGAAGCACGCAACCGCCCCGAGTTGTTCGGCAATGAAGACTGGCGCAATACCTATGCGGTGACGGCGCAGGCCGTGCTGTCCAAGCCGCTGATTCGGGTGGATGTGCCGGCGATGTCTATAAGCTATTGATGCCCCCTGAGCCGCTGCGCGGCTTCCCCCGGAGGGGGACGATGCCTTTGCCGCGAGGCGGCTCTTGCTCGGCATCTCTCGCTTTGGGTTGTGCCGGTTTTTAAGAAAAATGCCCGCTTTTGGCGGGCATTTGTGTTTTTGGCTTATTTCAGGGCTTCGAGAAGCTTGGCGTGGATGCCGCCAAAGCCGCCGTTGCTCATGCAGACAATATGGTCGCCGGGTTTGGCGACTGCGGTGATCTGCTCAATCAATGTGTCGATGTTGTCTGCGACCTTGGCATGCTCGCCCATGGGTTGCAGGGCTTCTGCCGCATCCCAGTCCAGGCCTGCGGTGTGGCAGAAGGACAGGTCAGCGCTTTCCAGCGACCAGGGCAGCTGGCTTTTCATGGTGCCCAGCTTCATGGTGTTGCTGCGTGGCTCGAAGACGGCCAGGATGCGGGCCTGATCGCCGAGCTTGCGGCGCAGGCCGTCCAGCGTGGTGCGGATCGCCGTGGGGTGGTGGGCAAAGTCGTCATAGACCTCGATTCCGTTCACGGTGCCGCGCAGTTCCATGCGGCGCTTGACGTTCTGAAAGCGAGACAAGGCTTCGCAAGCCACTTCGGCGCTGACGCCCACATGGTCTGCGGCGGCAATGGCGGCCAGGGCGTTGAGCTGGTTGTGTACGCCGGTCAGGCTCCAGTTCAGCTGCGCCACTTTCTTGCCATGGTGCAGCACGGCAAAGTCGCTGGGGTCACCATCAGCGCTGAAGTCGCTGACCGCTGCGCCAAAGCTGCGCACCTCGCTCCAGCAGCCCTGGCCCAGAACCCGGGTCAGGCTTTCTTCCAGGCCATTGACCACAACGCGACCTGTGGAGGGGACGGTGCGCACCAGATGGTGGAACTGGCGCTCAATGGCTGCCAGATCATCAAAGATGTCGGCGTGATCGAACTCCAGGTTGTTGAGAACGGCCGTGCGCGGGCGGTAGTGCACAAACTTGCTGCGCTTGTCGAAGAAGGCCGTGTCGTATTCGTCCGCCTCGATCACGAACACAGGCTCTTCTCCGACGGGGCCGGGGCCGCGTGTGGGACGGGCGGGCGCGCCAAGGCGGGCGGAGACGCCAAAGTCCAGCGGCACGCCGCCCACCAGAAAACCGGGCTGCAGACCCGCGCATTCCAGCACCCAGGTCAGCATGGAGGTGGTGGTGGTTTTGCCATGGGTACCGGCCACGGCCAGCACATGGCGGCCGCGCAAAACATGCTCGGCCAGCCATTGCGGGCCGCTGGTGTAGGCAGCGCCCGTGTCCAGAATCGCTTCCATCAAGGGGAACTTGGCCGAGCCATCGGGCAGGCGCTTGCGGCTGACCACATTGCCGATCACATACATATCAGGCTTGAGGGCGATCTGATCGGCGCTGTAGCCCTCAATCAGCTCGATGCCGAGCTGGCGCAACTGGTCGCTCATGGGCGGGTAGACGCCCGCATCGCAACCTGTGACTTTATGGCCGGCTTCACGTGCCAAGGCGGCCAGACCTCCCATGAAGGTGCCGCAAATGCCCAGAATATGTATGTGCATGGGCGGGGATTCTACGTTTGCCCGCGATACCCGCTGGTGAGCTATGAGCGGGTAGGCCATCGTCAGTGACCATTCTTATCAAATTGATAGCTACTTGTCCCATATTTATATGGACTTAGATGCTAGTTGAACTTGAAGGTAATAAATGGCAAGCGCTGCATGCTATGAAAACATGGGCCTTGTGCGGAATTGGCAAAAGCGTTTGGGCGGTGATGCGTCACAATGCCTGCAGATTGCTGGTGCACCTTGGCGTGCGCGATGGGAATGCGCTATGAGTTTCGATGATGTGACTGCGGAAATCGCCCAGACTGCGGCCCGGATCGTGGTCGAGGAAGGGCTGGAGTGGGGCCCCGCCAAGCAGCGGGCCGTACGTCAGCTGGGGCTGCCCAGCCGTACGGCTTTGCCGGACAACGATCAGCTGGAAGACGCGGTGCAGGAATATATAGAGCTGTTTTGTGCCGACACCCAGCCCGTGGAGCTGCGCGCCCTGCGCGAGCTGGCCCTGGTCTGGATGGACCGCCTGCAGGAGTTTCGCCCCCATCTGGCCGGAGCCGTCTGGCGCGGCACAGCCACCCGGCTGTCAGATATCTACCTGCAACTGTTCTGTGATGACCCCAAGTCCACGGAAATTGCGCTGATCAACAACCATGTCCAGTACGAGCCGAGCACGGTGACAGGCTTTCAGGGCAAGCCCGTGGAGGCCTTGTCCATTCACGCGCTGTGCAAACCCATCAATGAAACCGTGGGTGTGCACCTGATGGTGTATGACCATGACGATATGCGCGGTGCCATGAAGCCGGACAGCCGGGGACGCAGCCCGCGCGGGGATGCCAAGGCTCTGCGCAAACTGCTGGAGGAGAGCAGCGATGAGTGAGGTTCAAAATCGTGGCGGTTCTCGCCGTCTGTGGCTGACAGGCTCGGTCGCAGCGGCAGCAGCCGCCGCCGGTGCAGGCTTTGCCTGGTGGCGCAGCCAGCCCAAGGCCATGGACTCAGGCGTGGAGCAGCAATTTTGGTCGCAAAGTTTTGAGACGCCAGATGGCAAGCCTGTGCAACTGTCGGCCTTTAAGGGGCGCCCCTTGCTGGTCAACTTCTGGGCGACCTGGTGTCCGCCTTGTGTGAAGGAGCTGCCCATGCTCAGCGAATTTGCGGCCAAGCAGGGCGGGCAGGGGATTCAGGTCATCGGTCTGGCGGTTGATAAACCGGAAGCTGTATTGCGTTTTTTGCAGCGCCAACCCGTGCAATTTCCGGTAGCCATGGCGATGCAGGGTGGGCTGGGTCTGTCGCGTGCTCTGGGAAATTTGCAAGGCGGGCTTCCCTTCACTGTTCTGTTCGATGACAAGGGTCAAGTGCGACAACGTAAAATTGGCGAACTTTCCCGTGAAGATCTGACAAGTTGGGCTCAATAGAGCGAATGAGCATTGCCGATGTCGTCAGAAATGTGTAGGGAAACTAATTTCCATGGCGACGTTGATGAAAAATATGTGCCATTGCGCGCAGAAGGCCGAATTTGAGGTAAATTCGCGCCCTGTTTAGTTTTTAAGCCGCTGGAGCTCCCATGGATTTGCGAAAACTCAAGACCCTCATTGATCTGGTGTCCGAATCGAATGTTTCGGAACTGGAGATCACCGAAGCAGAGGGCAAGGTCCGTATCGTCAAGAGCGAAGGTGTCGTTCAACAGTTTGTGGCTGCCCCCGTGCAAGCTGCTCCCGTGATGGCTGCTCCGGTAGCTGCCGCTGCTCCCGTGGCTGCGGCGCCTGCCACAGCAGCGCCTGCTGCCGCTGCGGCAGCCGAAGGCCATGTGGTGAAGTCGCCCATGGTGGGTACGTTCTACCGCGCTTCCAGCCCTGGAGCCAAGGCTTTCGTGGATGTTGGCAGCCAGGTCAAGGAAGGCGACACGATCTGCATCGTTGAAGCCATGAAGATTCTCAACGAGATCGAAGCCGACAAGAGCGGCACCATTGTTCGCGTGCTGGGCGAGAACGGCCAGGCTGTGGAATACGGCCAACCCCTGTTTGTGATCGAGTGATAGGTCATGAGGCGGAGCATGCTGCTGGCATGTGAACGCCTAGGTGCGCCAGCCTGCGGCTGCGCGACTGAGTCATTGGCAGTGGCCTGTGCTGCGGCACAGGCAACAAGCTGCGAGGAACTTCATGTTTAAGAAAATTTTGATTGCCAACCGGGGCGAGATCGCTTTGCGCATCCAGCGAGCCTGCCGCGAGCTGGGTATCAAGGCGGTGATGGTTTACTCCGAAGCCGACCGCGATGCCAAGTACGTCAAGCTGGCGGATGAAGCCGTCTGTATCGGCCCGGCTCCGTCTCCCCTGTCCTACCTCAATATGCCGGCCATTATTTCGGCTGCCGAGGTGACGGACGCTGAGGCGATCCACCCTGGCTACGGCTTCTTGTCCGAGAACGCCGACTTTGCCGAGCGTGTGGAAAAGAGCGGCTTTACCTTCATTGGCCCGACTCCCGAAAACATCCGCACCATGGGTGACAAGGTTTCGGCCAAGCAAGCCATGATCAAGGCTGGCGTGCCCTGCGTGCCCGGCTCCGATGGCGAGTTGCCCGACGATCCCGCGCTGATCAAGCGTATCGCCAAGACCATTGGCTACCCTGTGATCATCAAGGCATCGGGCGGCGGCGGCGGTCGCGGTATGCGCGTGGTGCATACCGAAGCGGCTCTGGTCAATGCCGTGCAGATGACCAAGGCCGAAGCCGGTGCGGCTTTCGGCAATCCCGCTGTCTACATGGAAAAGTATCTGCAAAACCCACGTCACGTGGAAATTCAGGTGCTGGCCGATACGTTCAAGAACGCCGTCTATCTGGGCGAACGTGACTGCTCCATGCAGCGCCGCCACCAGAAGGTGATCGAGGAAGCTCCGGCTCCAGGTATTCCCCGCCGCCTGATCGAGAAGATCGGCGAGCGCTGCGCGGCTGCCTGCAAGAAGATCGGCTACCGCGGTGCGGGCACTTTCGAGTTCCTGTACGAAAATGGCGAGTTCTACTTCATCGAAATGAACACCCGTGTGCAGGTGGAGCACCCCATCACCGAGCTGATCACCGGTATCGACATCGTGCGTACCCAGATCATGATCGCTGCAGGCGAGAAGCTGCCTTTCACGCAGCGTCAGATCGAGTTCAAGGGTCACGCCATGGAATGCCGCGTGAACGCCGAAGATCCGTACAAGTTCATCCCCTCGCCCGGCCGCATCACCATGTGGCATGCGCCTGGTGGCCCTGGCGTGCGCGTGGACACCCATGTGTACAACAACTACTTTGTGCCGCCCAACTACGACTCCATGATCGGCAAGATCATCACTTACGGCGATACGCGTGAGCAGGCCATGGCCCGCATGCGCACAGCGCTGCTGGAGACCGTGGTAGAAGGCATCAACACCAATATCCCTCTGCACCAGGATTTGATGGTCGACTCCAAGTTCATGGAAGGCGGCACCAACATCCACTATCTGGAAGAGTGGTTGACTCATCGCACGCCTCAGAAGCGATGAGATCAAGGGCTTTGCAGCTCTGAGTTCCCATGCTGGCCTCTGGAAACGGAGGCCAGCATTTTCGTTTTTCAGGAAAGAACGGTTTGCAGTCCGCCACAAGCGGGATGCAGACCCTAGAAAGGATGGCCCATGTTCGAGCTGAGCCTGTTGTGCCCCGAAGACCGGGTTGAAACCATCAGCGACGCGCTGGATGCACTCGATGCACTGAGCGTGTCGGTCGAAGATGCCGATGCGCAGACTGACGCCGAGCAGGCCCTGTTTGGCGAACCCGGCATGCCCGCACCCAAGGAAGGCTGGCAGCGCAGCCGCGTGATTGCGCTCTTCCCTGATGAGGCTGCTGCCAATGAAGCGCGTGAGTTGCTGCTGCCTCAGGATTTCTTCGAAGGCTGCAAGATTCTGGCCGTCAAACCCGTGCCCGAGCAGGACTGGGTGCGCCTGACGCAATCGCAGTTCGAGCCCGTGGACATCACGTCCGAGTTCTGGATCGTCCCCACCTGGCATGAGCTGCCCGAGCAAGCCAAGGTCAGCATCCGTCTGGACCCCGGTCTGGCTTTTGGTACCGGCACCCACCCCACCACGCGCATGTGTCTGCGCTGGATTGCGCGCCAGCCCAAGGGCACGCTGGGCCGCACGCTGGACTACGGTTGTGGCTCCGGCATTCTGGCCATTGGCGCGGCCAAGTTCGGTGCCACGGAGATTGACGCGGTGGATATCGACCCCGCTGCCGTGGAGTCGACCAACTACAACACCAGCGCCAACCATGTCGAGGTCAAGGCAGGTCTGCCCGATGATGCCCTCGATGGCGTCTATCAGACCGTGCTGGCCAACATCCTGGCCACGCCGCTGAAGGTGCTGGCTCCGCTGCTGTGCGGTCGTGTACAGGCGGGTGGCAATCTGGTGCTGGCCGGTATTTTGGAGCGTCAGGCCGACGAGCTCAAAGAAGCCTATGCGCCTTACCTCAAGCTGGAAGTGGCAGACAGCGAAGACGGCTGGATTTTGATGACCGCCCAGCGCGCTGCCTGATTGCGACAACAGCCCGCGCAGCGTAAGTTGTGCGGGTGGATTGCGCCTTCCTGCCTACAATTGCAGACTGATGAGCCAAGTTACCCGTTGCCCTTCCTGTGGAACCCGCTTCAAAGTGGTTGCCGACCAGTTGCGTATCTCGCAAGGCTGGGTGCGCTGCGGGATGTGCCAGAACGTGTTCGACGCCTCCGAGGATTTGCAGACCGTGCCGGACGAGCTGCTGCAGTCCGCCACGGATCAGGCCGGCCAGCCTTCTCAGCCGGCTGAGAAAGCAGATGCTCCTTTTTTAGGAGTTAATAGCCTAAATGATATAAGGACTAGCGGCCAATTTGACTCAAAAGTGGCGGCTCAGTCCTTTGTGGAGCCTGCTGACGCCCCTGCAGTCGATGCCGAATCCGAACCCGAAGTCCAGGCTTTGCCAGAACCTCAAGGCGATGCGGCAAGCGCCGAAGCGCAGTCTGCTGACTCGGTCGACAGCGCCGACGATGCGCCATCGTTTGTCGATCAGGCCAAGCCTTTGCTGGCAGAGCCTGCGCACGAAGTCGCAGTTGCAGAGCCCGTAGAGTCCATAGAGCCGTCATCCGGCCAAGAAGCTGCTGATGCTGTTGATGAGGCGATGGAGTCTGTGGCCGCCGAGCCAAAGGTCGAACAGGCCCATGCTGATACAGAGTCAGCCGACAGCCCGGCTGCGGATGATGATGTGGAAGTCGTCTCCGAACACGCGCTGCTGTCCACCGATGTGGATGACGTGCGCCGCGAAGTCAACGCCGCTCAGCCGCTCGACGATGAAGAGGCTACGGACGAAAAGCCGCAAGCCTTGGACGAGCCGGGCTTTGTGCGCCAGGCACGCCGTCAGGCCTTTTGGCAATCCACCGGCATGCGCGTGGCGTTGGTGCTGGGCAGCGTGCTGGCGGCGGGCGGCATCGCGGCCCAGTACGCCTGGCAGCAGCGCGATGTGCTGGCGGCAGAGCATCCAGCCCTGGCGCCTGTGTTGGCCAAGGCCTGCCAGACCATGGGCTGCGAGCTGCAGGCGCGGCGCGAGATTGCCGATGTGGTGATCAGCGGCTCGGGTTTCAAGCAGCTGGCAGATGCCAACCAATACCAGTGGAGCCTGACGCTGGAAAACCGCTCCGATGCGCCCGTGGCCACGCCGATGGCCGAGCTGACGCTGACCGATGCGCAGGACAAGCCGCTGCTGCGGCGCGTGGTCGACCTCAAGCCTCTGGGCGCACCGCCGCAACTGCAGCCGCGCCAGGAGTGGAGCGTGAATGTGCCCGTAGTGGTGCAGGAGCTTTCTGCGCCCATCGCAGGCTACCGCGCGCTGGTCTTCTACCCTTAATTCCTCAAGAAAGAGAACAACACCATGGCTGCTTTGATCTGCGGTTCGCTGGCCTTCGACAACATCATGACTTTTGAAGGTCGTTTTGCGGACCAGATCCTGCCGGACCAGCTGCACATCCTCAATGTGTCGTTTCTGGTGCCCACGCTGCGCCGCGACTTTGGTGGCTGCGCCGGCAATATTGCCTACAGCCTGAAGCTGCTCGGTGGTGATGCCCGTCCCATGGCCATGGTGGGCAGCGATGGTGCGGACTATGTGCAGCGCTTCAAGGATCTGGGCATCAACACCAGCCATGTGGGCCAGCTGCAAAGCACGCACACGGCGCAGTGCATGATCATGACGGACCGCGACAACAACCAGATCACGGCCTTTCACCCCGGCGCCATGATGCAGGCACACGAAAACCAGATCACGCCTGAGATGGCGGCCGAGATCAAGGTGGGTATTGTGGCTCCCGATGGCCGTCAGGCCATGATCGACCATGCGACTCAGTTCAAGGCTGCGGGCATTCCTTTTGTGTTTGATCCCGGCCAGGGCCTGCCCATGTTCAATGGCGATGAGCTCAAAGCCTTTATCACGCAGGCGGACTGGGTGGCAGTGAATGACTACGAAGGCAAGATGCTCAGCGAGCGCACAGGCCTGAGCTTTGAGCAGATTTCGCAGCAGGTGCGCGGCTTGATCGTGACCCTGGGTGCCGAAGGCTGCGAAGTCTGGGAACAGGGCAAGAAGACGCTGGTCGCTCCCGTCAAGCCTGACGCAGTGGTCGACCCTACCGGTTGCGGTGATGCATGGCGTGGCGCTTTCCTGTTTGGCCTGGAGTGCGGCTGGGAGTTGGCGCGCTGCGCGGAACTGGGCAATCGCATGGGCGCGCTCAAGATTGCCCATCGCGGCCCGCAGAACTATCAGCTCAACTTCGAAGTCTGATCGCTCGGAAATGCTGCAGGTCTGTGGATGCAGCACAGGAATGAAAAAAGCCCGGCTCTCGAAAGAAAGCCGGGCTTTTTACTGGCTTGCTGAAGTTCAGCTTGCCAATCAGGGCTTGTTGCCTGTGGGGAAGGGCCATGCGGCCTGAGGAGCCAGACGGGTTTGAGCCACAGGTGCAGCAGCTTCGGCAGCAGCGGGTGCGGGTGCAGGAGCAGCGGCCTTCTTCGGGGCTGCAGCTTTCTTGGGAGCTGCGGCCTTCTTGGGTGCTGCTGCCTTGGGCTTGGCTGCAGCAGGCTTCGCGGCGGCTGTTGCAGGTTTTGCAGCTGCCTTCTTGGGCGCTGCAGCCTTCTTGGTCGCTGGCTTTGCAGCTGCTTTGGCAGCAGGCTTAGCGGCAGCCTTGGTGGTTGTAGCCTTCTTTGCAGCAGGCTTAGCGGCAGCCTTGGCGGTTGTGGCCTTCTTTGCAGTGGGCTTGGCAGCAGCCTTGGCGGTTGTGGCCTTCTTTGCAGTGGGCTTGGCAGCAGCCTTGGCGGTTGTGGCCTTCTTTGCAGTGGGCTTGGCAGCAGCCTTGGCGGTTGTGGCCTTCTTTGCAGCGGGCTTGGCAGCAGCCTTGGCGGCAGGCTTAGCAGTGGCCTTCTTTGCAGCGGGCTTGGCGGCAGCCTTGGCGGGAGCAGCCTTTTTCGCAGCGGGCTTGGCAGCAGCCTTGGCAGGAGCGGCCTTCTTTGCGGCGGGCTTGGCAGCAGCCTTGGCGGGAGCAGCTTTCTTAGCGGCGGGCTTGGCAGCAGCCTTGGCAGGTGCGGCCTTCTTCGCAGCAGGTTTGGCAGCTGCCTTCTTGGGGGCTGCAGCCTTGGTTGTCGCTGCCTTCTTCACAGCTTCAGCCTTGGGCGCGGCCGCCTTCTTGGCAGTTGTCTTTTTCTCGGTAGTGGCCTTGGCGGCCGTCTTCTTCGCAGTTGCCATCATTTTCTCCTTCGTTGATTTGCATAAAACGCCAAGCAATTTTTCATTGCCCGGCGATTCAAAGCGATGTGGAGTTGCTCATCGCTAAGAACACAAATTTGCTTCACGCTAAAAAACCGTTTTTTGTAGCAATAAAGTGAAGCAAGTCATGACTCGCATTGTGCCTGCTTAGAAGCAATTAATCCCAAGAAAGTGCGCCTCCGGTCTGATACTCGATCACTCGTGTCTCAAAGAAGTTACGTTCTTTCTTCAAATCGATCATTTCGCTCATCCATGGGAATGGATTTTCTTCGCCAGGGAAGAGTTCTTCCAATCCGATTTGTGTGGCGCGACGGTTGGCGATGTAGCGCAGATAACCCTTGAACATCGACGCGTTCATGCCCAGCACGCCGCGCGGCATGGTGTCTTCGGCGTAGCGATATTCCAGCTCCACAGCCTTGCGGAACAGGTCGTTGATTTCCTGCTTGAACTCGGCAGTCCACAGATGGGGATTCTCGAGTTTCAACTGATTGATCAGGTCGATGCCGAAGTTGCAGTGCATGGACTCGTCGCGCAGGATGTACTGGTACTGCTCGGCAGCGCCCGTCATCTTGTTCTGACGACCCAGGGCCAGAATCTGCGTAAAGCCCACGTAGAAGAACAGGCCTTCCATCAGGCAGGCGAAAACGATCAGAGACTTCAGCAGCGTCTGGTCGGTCTCGGGCGTGCCGGTCTTGAAGTTGGGGTCCATGATCGCTTCGATGAAGGGGATCAGGAACTCGTCCTTGTCGCGGATGGATTGAACTTCGTTGTAGGCGTTGAAGATTTCCGATTCATCCAGACCCAGCGATTCCACGATGTATTGGTAGGCGTGGGTGTGAATGGCTTCTTCAAAAGCCTGGCGCAGCAGGAACTGGCGGCACTCGGGCGCCGTGATGTGGCGGTAGGTGCCCAGCACGATGTTGTTGGCGGCTAGCGAATCGGCCGTCACAAAGAAGCCCAGATTGCGCTTGACGATGCGGCGCTCGTCTTCGGTCAGACCGTTGGGGTCCTTCCACAGCGCGATGTCGCGGTTCATGTTCACTTCCTGCGGCATCCAGTGGTTGGCGCAGGTGGCCAGATACTTTTCCCAGGCCCACTTGTACTTGAAGGGAACCAACTGGTTCACGTCGGTCTTGGCGTTGATGATGCGCTTGTCAGCAGCATTCACGCGCTTGTGGGTGCTGGTGGACGCGCCAGCTTCTGCGCTGGTGGCGGAAGGGGCAAAGGTGTCGTCGTCAAAGCTCAGCATGAATTATTCCTTTTAGGAAAAGCTGGGTGCGAGATCGACTCCAGCCTTCTGATTTATCTATTTAGTAAGTGCCGCTAAAAACCGGCACATTCCAACCCAGAGACACCGAGCAAGAGCCGCCTCGTGGCGATGGTGTCGTCCCCCTCCCGCATTGCGAAGCAAAGCGAGAGAGGGGGAAGGCGCGTCAGCGCCTCAGGGGGTGTTTACTGACAAGCCTCGCAACCTGGATCATCAATCGCGCAGAACTTGATGTCTGTAGCTGGAGCCTGTGCACGCGCTGCAGCGGCAGCAGCTTCCAGAGCGCTCATCGCTGGCACTGCTGCGGGCTGGGCGGCTGGAGCGGTAGGCACGGCGTTCAGCACACGGCTTTGCACAGTGGACTTTTCGATGTTGGTGGCGCTGGTGGTGCGCAGGTAGTACGTGGTCTTCAGGCCACGAACCCAGGCCAGCATATAAGTGTCATGCAGCTTCTTGCCGGAGGCGCCTGCCATATAGATGTTCAGGCTCTGGGCCTGGTCAATCCACTTCTGGCGACGCGAGGCGGCTTCCACCAGCCATTCGGGCGAGACTTCAAACGCAGTGGCGTACAGGTTCTTGACGTCCTGGGGCACGCGGTCAATGGCGCGCAGCGAGCCGTCAAAGTGCTTGAGGTCCATGACCATCACGTCGTCCCACAGGCCCAGGCGCTTCAAGTCACGCACCAGATACTGGTTGATGACGGTGAATTCACCGGACAGATTGGACTTGACGGACAGGTTGCCGAACGAAGGCTCGATCGATGCGTCCACACCCACGATGTTGGAGATGGTGGCAGTCGGAGCGATGGCCACGCAGTTGCTGTTGCGCATGCCGTCCTTGGCGATCTTGGCGCGCAGAGCATCCCAGTCCAGCTTGGCGGAGCGGTCCACTTCCACATAACCGCCGCGAGCCTTTTCCAGCAGCTTCAGGGTGTCGGGAGGCAGGATGCCCTGATCCCACAGCGAGCCCTTGAAGGTGGAGTAGGTGCCACGCTCCTTGGACAGCTCGGTCGATGCCCAGTATGCGTAGTAGCAGATGGCTTCCATGGATTCGTCAGCGAATTCCACGGCACCCTGGCTGGCATAGGCGGTGCGCATTTCATACAGCGCGTCCTGGAAGCCCATCAGGCCCATGCCCACAGGGCGGTGGCGCAGATTGGAGTCCTTGGCCTTTTGCACGGCGTAGTAGTTGATGTCGATCACGTTGTCCAGCATGCGCATGGCGGTGGTCACCGTCTTGCGCAGCTTGTCGTGGTCGATCTTGCCGTCCTTGATGTGCTTGACCAGATTGACCGAGCCCAGGTTGCAGACTGCGGTTTCGGTGTCGCTGGTGTTGAGCGTGATTTCCGTGCACAGGTTGGACGAGTGCACCACGCCAATGTGCTGCTGGGGTGAGCGGATGTTGCAAGGATCCTTGAAGGTGATCCAGGGGTGGCCGGTCTCGAACAGCATCGAGAGCATCTTGCGCCACAGATCGGTGGCGGGCAGAGTCTTGTGCAGCTTGAGCTCGCCGCTGGCAGCCTTGGCTTCGTAGGCCAGGTAGGCCTTTTCGAATTCAGCGCCAAACAGGTCGTGCAGATCGGGCACGTCGGCAGGGCTGAACAGAGTCCACTGGCCCTTTTCCATCACGCGCTTCATGAACAGGTCTGGAATCCAGTTGGCCGTGTTCATGTCGTGGGTGCGGCGGCGGTCGTCGCCGGTGTTCTTGCGCAGCTCCAGGAATTCTTCGATGTCCAGGTGCCAGGATTCCAGATAAGTGCAGACCGCGCCCTTGCGCTTGCCGCCCTGGTTCACGGCCACAGCCGTGTCGTTGACGACCTTCAGGAACGGCACCACACCTTGCGATTCGCCATTAGTGCCCTTGATGCGCGAGCCCAGGGCACGCACGCGGGTCCAGTCATTGCCCAGACCGCCAGCAAACTTGGACAGCAGAGCGTTTTCCTTGATGGATTCGTAGATACCGTCCAGGTCGTCCGGCACGGTGGTCAGATAGCAGGACGACAGCTGCGAGCGCAGGGTACCGCTATTGAACAGGGTGGGCGTAGACGACATGAAGTCGAACGAAGACAGCAGCTCGTAGAACTCGATGGCGCGTGCATTGCGGTCATCTTCGTTAAGCGCCAGGCCCATGGCCACACGCATGAAGAAGGACTGAGGCAGCTCGATGCGTGTCTTGCGCACGTGCAGGAAGTAGCGGTCATACAGAGTCTGCAGACCCAGGTAGTCGAACTGTTCGTCACGCTCGGCCTTCAGCGCCTTGGCCAGACGAGGCAGGTCGTAGTTCAGCAGATCGGGGTTGAGCAGCTCGTTGTCCACGCCCTTTTGCACAAAGCCGGGGAAGTAGTCGGCGTAGGCGGCCTGCATTTCGGCGGGCTGCACATCGCGGCCCATGACTTCGCGCACGATGGTGTGCAGCAGCAGGCGGGCCGTGACATAGGTGTAGTCGGGGTCTTTTTCGATCAGCGTACGGGCGGCCAGGATGGAGGCCTTGAACACTTCTTCGATAGGCACACCGTCATACAGATTGCGCAGCGTTTCAGCCACGATGGGGGCGGACTGGATGTCGGCGTTCAGGTTGCGGCAGGCCGATTCGATCAGCGACTGCAGGCGCTCCTGGTTCAGCGGCACGCGCTGGCCGTTGTCGGTGACATGCAAGGCGGGCTTGGCGGCGGCTGCAGCGGCAGCGGCGGCTGCGGCCTTCTTTTGTTCGGCGCGTTCCTGATTGCGGGCTTCGCGGTACAGCACATAGGCGCGGGCCACATCCTGGTGACCGCCACGCATCAGGCCCAGCTCGACCTGGTCCTGAATGTCTTCAATATGGAAGGTGCCGCCTGTGGGGCGCGAGCGCTGCAGGGCGCGAACCACGCCTTCGGTCAATTCATTGACGGTATCGCGCACGCTGGCGGAAGCCGCTCCCTGTGCGCCGCGCACGGCCAGAAAAGCCTTGGTCAGCGCCACGGCGATTTTCTGGGGGGCAAAACCCACCACGTCACCGCTGCGGCGGATGACCTGGTAGCTGTCGGACTGGGAGGAAGAATTGGCTGCGCTTTCAGGCGCGGCAGAAGACAGTGGGTTCAGCGCTTCTTGCATAAGTTTCCTCGATTCAATTGTGGATAGGCAGACAAAGGCCTGCACTCGAAGCAGGCCATCAAACAGACAGTTCAGCGCCGTGGTCTACACATGGTTTGCACAGGGTGTGCACAACTTGTAAACACTAGATATGGGGTCTACGACGCTTCGAAACACTACCGGTAGTGTATATCTGTTCAATCTGGGTGACCTGATGAAACTACTGAAGCGGACATTTCAAAGGCCGCTTGACAGACGCAAAATGCGCTTCAAAGCCACGCCAGACAAGGCACTGCGGCGATTGCAGGACTGGCTCGGGCGCGCCGCTAAATTTGTAAAAATTTTGTGTGTTTGAGCCAAGCGACATCCACCCGGAAATGGCGCTTGACAGCACTTTTGTGGCCGCTGGTTGTGATGCGGGTTTACGGGGTGCTCTTGAAAAAATAGCGCCATGCCCTGGTCTTGAAATCAACTCAGACACATTTGACCCTGAAACCCGTGTAAGACAGGGGCATGGTGCTTCGCCTTTTGGGAGGGCGAGTCAGCCGGACTTAGACGCAGGGAGGAAGTTCCCAGCCGCGCGTGTCGCGGGTTGCCTGTAGTTGCCAGGCCAGATGCTTCCAGTCAAATCCGGGGCCTGGGTCTTGCTTACGACCCGGCGCAATATGTTCGTGGCCTGCGATATAGCGAATCGCGTACTGCATGCCAATGGACTCGCACAGCTTTTGCAGTGCCTGGTACTGCGCGGGTTCGAACTGCAGGCCTTCAAGCCCTTCAAGCTCGATGCCGATCGAGTCATCATTGCAGCGATCGCGCCCGCGCCACTGGCTCACGCCGGCGTGCCACGCACGGTCATCACAGCTGACAAACTGCCAGACGTCGCCCTGGCGGGTGATGAAGAAGTGCGATGAAACTTCCAGCCCGCGAATGCTCTGAAAGTAGGGGTGGGCATCCCAGTCCAGCTGGTTGGTGAACAGCTGCTGCACTGCACCGGTACCATATTGGCCTGGTGGCAGGCTGATGGAATGGACGACCACGAGGTCAATGGCAGCCCCGTGCGGGCGAGGTCCAAAGTTGGGGGAAGGTAGTTGCTGTGCGCTTTGTAGCCAGCCGGACTTCCAGATCGGAGGGCGCTCAGTGGTTGTCGCCATTGTGTTTGCCGCTTTCCGAGGGCAGGTCGATACCCAGTCTCTCAATGCGATAGCGAATCTGGCGCAGGCTGATGCCCAGCCTTGCTGCCGTCGCCGTGCGGTTGAAGCCATTGTCCTGCAGCGCTTGCACGAGAATGCTGCGCTCCTGATCATCCAGCCAGGCTTGCAGATCCTGCGGCAGCTCGGCCGGTGGAGCCATCTCCGTGAGGGTATTGGGCGGTGGTGGTGCGGGTGTCAGCGCTGCGATGGAGGCATCGGTCGCCGATACGGTGGTCGCCATGGTTTGTGGCAGGCGTAGTGGCCCTTCATCGCCCAAAGCAATGGCGCGGTGCAGCACATTTTCCAGCTCGCGCACATTGCCGGGAAGGTGCAACCCGGCAATCTGTGCATGGCTGACCTCGTCCAGCACAGGCGTGCTCAGGCCGGATTCCTTGGACAGCTTGTTCAGCAGGGCTTGGCACAGATCGGGCAGATCCTCGCGGCGTTCACGCAGTGCGGGCAAATTGATCTCAATCACGTTCAAGCGATAGAACAGATCCTGTCGGAACAATCCGGCCTGCACTTGCGCCGCCAGATCGCGGTGCGTGGCACTGACGATGCGCACATCAACAGCTTCTTCCTGTGTGCTGCCCAGGGAACGAATCTTGCGCTCCTGAATGGCACGCAGCAGCTTGGCCTGCATGGGAAGCGGCAGGTCGCCAATTTCGTCAAGAAACAGTGTTCCGCCTTGGGCAGCCTGAAAGTAACCGGGCCTGTCCTGCGTGGCACCGGTATAGGAGCCTTTGCGCGCCCCAAAGAATTCGGCTTCGAGCAGATTCTCGGGGATGGCGCCGCAGTTGACGGCGACCAGCGGCCCCTCGGCGCGCTGGCTGCAGGCATGCAGAGCGCGGGCTACGAGTTCCTTGCCCGTGCCAGATTCTCCGTTGACCAGCACGGGAGCCATGCCTTTGGCGACCTTGGCAATGCGTTGCTTGACGTTCTGCATGGCGGTGGACTTGCCGACCAGCGCCTGCAAGGAAGCGTCGCCGCAGGGCAGTTTGTCGTCGATGGCATCTGCAGGACTGGCGGATGTGCCTGGCGAAGGAACGGCACCTATGCCCTGAATGGCCGAAGCCACGACCTGACGAAACTGGCGCAGGTCCACTGGTTTGGTCAGATAGTCAAACGCGCCGGTGCGCAGCGCCTCGACGGCGTTCTCGGCCGAGCCATAAGCTGTCATGACGATGCAGCGCTCAGGCCGGCTCTGCTCGCGCAATTGCACCAGCAATTGCATGCCGCTGCCGTCGGGCAGGCGCATATCGCTGATCATCACGTCGAAGTGGCGCTGCTGCAATTGCTCCTGGGCTTCCTGCACCGTGCCTGCCGTTTCCACGCGATAGCCTTCCCGCAGCAACGTCAGTTCATAGAGCGTGCGCAGGTCGGGTTCGTCGTCCACCACCAGAATGCTGGCAGCCGTGGGTGTTGAGGGCATTGAATTCACGAGGCTTACACCATGATCGAATCAAACAGGGAATGGTTGGGTGCATTGGCAGAGCCGCTGCGCAGACTCACGATAAACGCGTTGCCTTCCACGCCATTGCGTGCCAGTCGCTGATAACCGATGCTGGCGCCGTAGCGCTGGCAAAGCTCTCGGCAAATGTACAGACCCAGACCGCTGGAGCGGCTCTGTGACGAGAAGAAAGGCTCGAACAGGTGGCGCTGCACGCTGGTTTCCAGAGGGGCACCGTCGCTCCAGACCATGAACCAGCAGCCTTCGAGCAACGGGGCATCTGTGGCTTGCAGGCCTTCGCTGCCGTGGCCGCTGACAAGTTGCAGGCTGGACGCATCACTGGCGCTGCTGCGGTGACGCTGGGCATTGTCCAGCAGATTGATCAGCACGCGGCGCAAATGTTCTTCATCAAAGACGATATGTCGGGCTGGCGCATTGAGCTGCAGCAAAAGTTGGCGAGGTGGCGTGGTCTGGCTTTGCCACTCCTGGCAACTGAGGGCCAGGTGGGCGTCAAGTGACAGCACCTGGGCCTGATGTGTTCCATCGTGCTGCTGTACACGCGCAATATTGAGGATCTCCTCTGCGATGCGGGCCAGTCGATCGGCGTTCTGGCCCACGATGCGGCATAGCTGCTGCTGTGCGGGTTGGCTGGACAGATCTTCGGCCAGCAAGGCGTTGGCTTGGGTGATAGCGGCCAGCGGGTTGCGAATTTCATGTGCCACGGCTGCAGACATGCGGCCCATGGAGGCGAGCTTCTCGGTGCGCAGCTGAGCTTCCATCTCCCGCAGGTCATGCAGAAACATCACACACAGCGAATGACTGGCCTCGGCTCCAGGCTCGACATTGAGATAGGGCGCTTCTACTTCCGTCACGCGCGCGCGCACATCAAGACCCGTCGTGCCTCCGTGCACACCACCTTGCAGATGCAGGGTGACCGATAGCGGGCGGGCGTGGGAGAAGGTGGTTCTGACCACTTCAATCAGCGGGTGCCACCAACTGTGCATCAGCAAAGAAAAGTTTTGGGCATGTTGCTCGGGCAGACCGAGCAGGTTCAGTGCGGCAGGGTTGGCCTGCAGCACCTGCAGGCTGGAGTCAACCACCAGAACACCGTCCGACAGATGGCTGCTGATGACCATTGCATTGACCTGCTCCTGCGTTTGCCTGCGCAACTGGTTGTACAGCGCATCGGCGCGCTCGCGGCGTACACGTTTGGCCAGCTCATGCGTGAGAAACGCCACGCAGAAGTAGCCCGCGCAGGCAAACGCAGTCTGGTAGTAGGACTGCGCTGCATCACTGAGCCCATGCGAGTACTGCCAGGAGGTGTGGCCCAACATCAGCAGTGTGACGGCTGCCGTGGTGCCAAAGGCCAGTAGCAGGCCGCCCAGGGCCGATGAAATCAGGATAGGAATGGCCAGCAAGGCCGTGTAATTCAAGGAGCCGGTCTGCAAAATCTGCAGCAGGAAGATCACAGCAATATCCACGCCAATGACGGGGAGCCATTGCATGCCAGCTTCCGGAGCCGGCAAGTGGCGGGCCGCAGCCAGGCGTAGAACGAGAGTCAGCGCTAGGTAGCAGATGCAGGTCAGCCAGACCAGCGGCGAGCTGATGTTTTGGAACTGCAGGTTCAGCGTCTGTAGCACCAGCAGCGCAACGGCCAGCAACACGCGGCCACTGAGAAAGGCCTGCCACAGGCGCACAAACGGGGCATTGAGACTGGCATCAGCCTGGCGGCTGATGGCCGATTCCAGCGGAATCAGTGTGTGCTGCCAGGTGGGTGAGGTTTCTGCCATGCGTCAGCGGGGCGATGTGGCCTGGCGATGCTCTGTGCTGCAGAAAAACCGCCCTTGAGCATCGGCGACCGCATCCTTTTGTGGCAGATGCAGGCCGCAATGCACGCACTCCACCATGGCCTGGGGCTTGTTGAGAGCTGTGGTGCGAGTGGCGGATTGTGCAGCAGAGCTTGCGCCTGAAACGCGGCGCTTGCTGCGCCAGATGCCGATGGCAATCACCACAACCAGCAAAACCAGCAAATACTTCATGGGGTGCGCCCCAGCAGAACTTCCACCACAAAGCGCGAGCCTACATAGGCCAGCAGCAGCAGGGCTGCGCCGATATAGAGCACGCGAACCGCACTATGTCCACGCCAGCCAAAGCGCTTGCGGCCAAACAGCAGCACGGCGAAGGTGAGCCAGGACAGCAGCGAAAACACAGATTTGTGGTTCCACACCCAGGCGCGGCCATACAGCTGCTCGCCAAACAGCCAGCCAGCGGCCAGTGTGGCCGTCAACAGCAAAAAGCCCGCGCCGACAAAACGGAACGTCAGGCGCTCCAGCGTCAGCAGCGGCAGGCCTCCGTCATGGTCCGCACCCAGGCGCATCTGGCGCTCGGCATGGCTCATCAGCGCAGCGTGCACCACAGCTGCAGCAAACAGGCCATAGGAGGCAATGCCCAGCGCCAGGTGCAGCGGTAGCCAGGCAGAGGCATTCACATGCAGCGGCGTGCCGGGAAAAATCACCGCCAGCAGCACGGCAAGACTGCCCATGATGGACAGCGGCCAGCGTGAGCGAAGCTGTGGATAAAGCTGCTGCTCAACCACGTAGACGGTCAGCACCAGCCAGGCGGTGATGGATAGCGCTGGCGCAAACCCAAAGCGTGCCGTTTCGCCCAGCAGGCCCCAGCCCAACGTCAGTGCATGCAGCGCCCAAGCCAGACCCAGGCAGCGGCGCGCACCGGTTTCCTGCAATCGTTGTGTTGCAAGAGCGGGCAGGGCGTAGGCAATGGCCGCCGCGATGGCCATCATCCAGCTGACAGGGCTGGCAGCGTTAAGCGGTTGGGAAAACATGTATTCAATGATAGTGCTGCCCGGTGCCACTCGCCTTTTGTCAATGTCAAACCTGCTGATAAGTAGCAGATTGAACGCGGTTTCGGCCATGGGTTTTGGCCTCGTAGAGCAGGCTGTCCACTTTTTGCAGCCATTCTTCGATGAGTTCGGTGCCTGGGTGAGTAATCGTCAGAACACCGCAGCTCACGGTCAGGTGCGGCGCGGTCTGCGAAGCCGCGTGGCTGATGCCCTGCTGAGCCACATCTTCACGGAACTGCTCGACCAGCGTTTGCGGCTCCATATGACCGGGCAGGATGAGGGCGAACTCTTCGCCACCAAAGCGGGCTGCGATATCAAAAGGACGCCGGGCATGGCGGGCCAGGGTGGATGCTACTGATTTAAGAGCATCATCTCCTTGAATATGACCATAGTGGTCGTTGTATTGCTTGAAATGGTCGATATCGATGAGCGCCAGACCCAGGGGCTCGCCCGTGCGTAGGCACCGGCGACTGGTTCGCTGCAGCATGTCATCGAAGTGGCGGCGGTTGGAGAGATTGGTCAGTCCATCCACATGGGCCAGACGCTCCAGCGCGCGGCGCTGCTGCGCCATCTGGATCTGGTTGCCCACACGCACGCTCACCACGGCAGGGCGTATGGGTTTGGAGACGTAGTCGGCGGCCCCGAGCCGCAGCCCGTATTCCTCGGCTGCGGCATCGCTTTGCCCGGTGATGAAGATGATGGCAATGCCCGCTGTGGCCTCGTTGCTGCGCAGCTGGGCCAGAACTTCGTAGCCATCCATGCCGGGCATGCTCACATCAAGCAGGATCAGCATCAGCCTGTGGGCTTCACGGCTGGCAATGGTCAGCGCGCCGGGACCATCCTTGGCCAGCAGCACGCGGTACTGCTGGCCCAGCAGCTCGGCCAGCATGGTGCGATTGACGCGCTCATCATCGACGATGAGGATGGTGGGCTGCTCTTGTTCCAGTTCTTCCAACATAGGCCGTGACTTACTGATAAGGGGATGAGGGCGATGGGGGTGGGGAGGCCATGAGCAACTGTTGCTCCAGGTGCGTCAGCTCCTGCAGTGCGGCTTCAGCCTCCAGGTCCTCCACGTTCTTGCGAATTTTTTGCAGCAGCACTCCGTGTCGGCGCATGTCCAGCAGGCGCTGCAGGCGCTCGAACTCTTCAAGCGCCGCATAGTCTCCGTCTTCGATGAATTGGCGCAGGCGTTCGATAGCGCCATGAACCTCTGGAGAAGCACCTGCTGGCCCCGAAGTCGTTGTGGGTTCCGTATTCTGGGCTCCGGGCAGGCTTTGCAGCAGCAGGCCCAGATGCTGGGCAAATGCGGGAACGCGCTGACGCAGTTGCTGCTGCACCGCCATGGGCTGAGGCAATTCGCTGTATGGCGACTGCCGCGTCAAAGCTTCGATTTCGGCGGCTTCCTGCATCAAGGCATCTGCGCCGAGATAGCCCAGCGAGCCTTTGAGCGTATGCGCCAGCATGCCCAGGTCCTGCCACTGGCTGCGCTGCAGCAATTCCTGTGCCTTGGCGGGAGCCGAGCTGAAATCCCGTGCAAAGCCATTGAGCACACGCGCAATCAGATTGCTGTTGCCGCGAAAGCGCTGCTGAACCTGCATCATGTCAATGCGATAGCGCTGGGCTTCCGTATGGACCTGTGGTTCGGACGCATCCGGAGTGCCGTTACCGGTCTGCTGCCCCGGTCTCTGCAGACTGTCTGCCGAAGGAATCCACTCGCACAGCGTTTCATAGAGCTGGAACTCATCGATGGGCTTGCTCAGGTGGGCATTCATGCCTGCGGCTTCGATGGCGTCCTTGTCTTCCACGCGAGCCTGTGCCGTTAGTGCGATGACGGGCAGGTGCCTGAGCTCAGGGGTGGTCCGAATCGCCCGTGTGGCCTGCAGTCCGTCCATATTGGGCATGTGCACATCCATCAGCACCACATCAAAGGAATGTTTCTTGAGCATTTCCAGCGCATGAATGCCGTCGTTGGCGGTTTCCACCTGCACGCCAACCAGGTCCAGAAAATCGGCGGCCACTTCGCGGTTGAGTGCGTTGTCATCGACCACCAGCACGCGTCGTCCCTTGAGTTGGGGGTAGCGCTGGAGCGAAGGCATGCCAGGAATGGACGGCGCAGGTGGCGTGGATGCCTTGGGCGGGTGACCGGGGCCGTAGGATTGGAGGATTTCCAGAATCGAATTGAATAGCACGGACTCTGTGACAGGCTTGACCAGCAGGCCTTGCAGGCCCAGACGCTCGGCCTGGCGCAGCACTTCTTCGCGACCATAGGCGGTGACCATGAGAACGGCTGGAGTGGTCGAGAGGCGTTCTTCCTCGCGAACGCGGCGTGCCACTTCCAGCCCGTCCATGCCCGGCATCTGCCAGTCCATCAGCACCAGGCAGTAGGGGGAGCCGCTGCGCGAAGCCATGTGCAGCGCAGCCAGCGCCTTGTCGCCGCTGTCGACGGTGTCCGTACGCATGCCAAAGCCGCGCACCATGGTGCTGAGAATGTCGCGCGCGCTGGCGTTGTCGTCCACGATGAGCACCCGGTCTGCTGCGCCCACGCGGTACAGGTGCGGGCGCCCCACCGGGGTGGATGTGGCCTGCATCTGTACGGTGAAGATGAACTTGCTGCCGACGCCCACCGTGCTTTGCACATCAAACTGGCCACCCATGAGTTGCACCAGCCGGTCGCAGATGGCCAGCCCCAGTCCTGTGCCGCCATAGCGTCGGGTGGTCTGGCTGTCGGCCTGAGAGAAGGGGCGAAACAGCTGCGAGATCTGGTGCGGATTCATGCCGATGCCAGTGTCGCGCACGCTGATGCGCAGGATATGGCTGTCCGGCGCCTTGGCAGGCATCAGCGCCGGGCGTTCCATTTCAATGGCGACCACGACTTCGCCCTGGTGGGTGAACTTGATGGCGTTGCTCACCAGGTTGTTGAGCACCTGGCTCAGGCGCAGCGGGTCGCCGCGCAGATGCCGTGGCACCTCGGGCGCGATGGCATAGACCACCTCAATGCCTTTTTCTTCGGCGCGCAGCGTGGTGACGGCGGAGACGGTTTCCAGAATATCGTCCAGCGCAAACTCCACCGTCTCCAGCGCCAGCATGCCCGCCTCGATCTTGGAGTAGTCCAGGATGTCGTTGATGATGGACAGCAGCGCATTGGCCGACAGCTCGACTTTTTCCAGATAGTTGCGCTGCTTGGGCGACAGCGGCGTTTGCTGCACCAGTCTTGTCATCCCGATCACGGTATTCATGGGCGTGCGGATTTCATGGCTCATGGTGGCCAGAAAGTCCGATTTGGCACGTTCGGCGGCTTCGGCGGCCTCCTTGGCTGCTTGCAATGCCCGCTCGGCTTCGTATTCGCGCGTGACATTGAGCATGATCCCGTCCCATGTCATGCGGTTGTCGCCCTTGTCGCTCAAGCGCGGGGCAGAGCGGCAATGCAGCCAGCGAATGCTTCCGTTGGTGTGGATGATGCGAAAGCGGTGATCGAACATGCCGCGTGTGGCATGCACACGCCGGGCCTCGGCCAGATAGCCGGGGCGGTCATCGGGGTGAACCGCGTTCAGGTAGGCATTGCGATCCGCGATGATGGTGGCTGCGCTGATGCCCATCAATTGCTCGATGCCCGCGCTGATGTAGGTCATGCGCAGGTCGTGAATTTCGCCTTCTATGCGGTAGATGGCCCCGTTGGGCAGGTTGTCTGCCAGGGTTTCCAGGCGGAGCTTGGCGTCGATGCGCTCCGAAAGATCCTGCACCGTGCCGCTGACGCTGATGATGTTGCCGCGCTCGTCACGGTCGGCTTTGCCCAGAATGCAGGCGGGAAAGCTTCCCCGGTCTGGAGTGTTGTGTGTCACATCGAGAGCATAGGCCTGCCCGGTCTGAGCGCAGAGATTGATGGCAGCCAGCACCCGCGCATGGTCCTCCGGCCCCATCAGTCGTTGCAGGTCTTCGGGCGTCAGCTGCGGGCCGTTCGGGTCGGCTCCGTTCATTTCATACATCATCTCGGATGCCTGAAATTCGCCTGTGGAGAGGTCAAGCCGCCAGCTGCCAATGCGTGACAGGCGCTCGGCCTGGCGCAGTGCCTCGTAGCTATCCCGCAATTTCTGCTCGGACTCGCGCACGCCGGTAATGTCCCGGGCAATGCCCAGCAGTCCGATGATCTCCCCTCGCTCATTCTTGTAAGGGCTCTTGATGGACTGGAACAGGCGTTTGTGCCCATTCACCAGGGTGTAGCTCTCGGAAATGACGGGCTTGTCGCTTTGCAGCACCTCGGCGTCGTCATCGACAAAATTGTGCTGACCGTCCAGCAGCTCGCTGTCGGTCTTGCCGATGAGGCCCCCTTCGCCGACCATGGCCACCTTGTCGGCGGCCGGGTTGGCAAACACATAGCGCCCATGCAGATCCTTGACGAACACAATGTCGGAGGTGCCGCGCATGACGGAGTCCAGCAGACGGGTGGAGTCCTTCCAGCGCTGCTCCAGCTCGGCATTGAGCTTGCGGATCTCTGCGTAATGGCTGGCGCGTTCGGAGACATCCCGCGCCATGGTGAAAAAGCATTTGCGGCCCTCAATCAACTGGCAGGAGATGGTTACCTCCACGGGAAACTTCTCCCCCGTTCTGCGGCGGTGGTGGTTGTTGGCCAGGGTGTTGGCCCCGGGTTCAATGGATTTCCACAGCGACAGCAGTTGCGCCTCTTCAAGGTCCAGCGCAAAGTCCTGCACCCGCATGCGCAGCATTTCCTCGCGGCTGTAGCCCATGCTCTGGCAGGCTTGGGTATTGACGTCCAGCACCTGCCCCGTGTCGTCGTGCAGGAAGAATGCATCGGCGAAGTGGTCCAGAAACTGGCGATACAAGGCATCGGACATGAATGACCCCGAAGAGGCAGGCTGCTAGGCAACCTGGGAACTGCGTAATGGTGTAAATGTTACCTGTGTACCAAGGTGTGTAGCTATTTGTGCCAGATCTGACGCAGTGTGCATGGCAAACCACATAGCCGGGCATGGGACTTGCGAAGGGGGAGCGGGTAAAATGGCGGTTTCACGCTGCCTGACTCACTTCGGCAATGGACTGCTGCGGCAAGGACTGCGGGCCGCGTGGCAGCTGGCATGCGCTGGCTTGCTGACTGTCCATTTCTGTCCACCTCTTTCGAATGCTTTTTGCCTATGGCCTCCGCACTGACCGATAAACTCTCGCGCCTCGTCAAGGAGATGCGTGGCCAGGCCCGCATTACCGAGTCGAATGTTCAGGACATGCTGCGCGAAGTGCGCATGGCCTTGCTGGAAGCCGACGTGGCCCTGCCTGTGGTGCGCGACTTCATTGCCCGCGTCAAGGAAAAAGCGCTGGGCCAGGAAGTCATCAGCTCGCTGCAGCCCGGTCAGGTGCTGGTTTCCATCGTCAACAAGGAACTGGCTGCCACCATGGGCGAAGGTGTGGCCGACATCAACCTCAACGCCCAGCCGCCCGCCGTCATCCTGATGGCCGGTCTGCAGGGCGCCGGTAAGACGACGACCACCGCCAAGCTGGCCAAGCACCTGATTGAAAAGCGCAAGAAGAAGGTACTCACTGTCTCGGGCGACGTGTACCGCCCTGCCGCTATCGAACAGCTCAAGACCGTGACAGCCCAGGCGGGTGCCGAATGGTTCCCGTCTTCACCGGACCAGAAGCCGCGCGATATTGCGCTGGCGGCAATCGATTACGCCAAAAAGCATTTCTTTGATGTGCTGCTGGTCGACACGGCCGGTCGTCTGGCCATTGACGAGCTGCTGATGGCCGAAATCAAGGATTTGCACGGCATCTTGAAGCCCGTCGAAACCCTGTTTGTGGTCGATGCCATGCAGGGTCAGGATGCGATCAACACCGCCAAGGCTTTCAAGGAAGCGCTGCCGCTGACCGGTATCGTTCTGACCAAGCTCGACGGTGACTCGCGCGGCGGTGCGGCGCTGTCCGTGCGCCAGATCACGGGCGCGCCCATCAAGTTCGCCGGTGTCTCCGAAAAAATCGACGGCCTGGAAGTCTTTGACGCCGAGCGACACGCACAGCGCGTGCTGGGCATGGGCGACATCGTGGCTCTGGTCGAGCAGGTCACCAAGGGCGTGGACATGGAAGCCGCGCAGAAGATGGCCGAGAAGCTCAAGAGCGGCGATGGCTTTGATCTGAACGACTTCCTGGCCCAGTTGCAGCAGATGAAGCAGATGGGTGGCCTGTCCACCCTGATGGACAAGCTGCCATCCGAGCTGGCGGGCAAGGCCGGTCAGGTCGATATGGACAAGGCCGAGCGCGAGATCAAGCGCAAGGAAGGCATCATCTGCTCCATGACGCTCAAGGAGCGCAAGAACCCCGCCCTCATCAAGGCCACGCGCAAAAAGCGTATTGCCGATGGTGCCGGTGTGCAGGTTCAGGAAGTGAACCGCCTGCTCAAGGAATTCGAGCAAATGCAGACCATGATGAAGAAGTTCAAGGGCGGCGGTCTGATGAAGATGATGAAGAAGATGGGCGGAATGAAGGGCATGAAGGGAATGATGGGCGGGGGGATGCCAAAACTCCCGTTTTGACGGGAGTTTCACCCCCTGAGCGGCTTTGCCGCTTCCCCCTCTCTCGCTTCGCGGAGGGGGACGACAGCCTCGCTGCGGGGCGGCCCTTGCTTGCTGTCTCTGGGTTGGTGTGTGCCTATTCAAAAAGTGAGCTGCTGGTGCTGGTTGATATTGGGTTTTGAATGGTTTTTGCATTCGCTCCCAAGAATTGACTTGCGCTAGCAGCTCACTTTTTTGTAACGATTGCAGGGGCTTTGCTGGAGTGCGGCGCGGTTTTTTGAGAACATGGGCCTTATGAATGCACAAAGATGGACGCCCATCGACGACAGCCCGCCTCAGGATGTGCAGCGTCGCGCGGCCCTGGTTGTAGGGGCTTCGATGCTGGCGGTGCTGGCGGGTTGCTCCAGCAAGCCTGGCAAGCCAGCGTCTTCGGGGCAGTTCAGCAGCGCTGGCTCCGGCGGTGGTGTAAAGGCGGTCAACCCGCTCAATCTGCCTGATGATCTGCGCGAAGGCATGCTGGCGCGCACCATGCTGGTGGTCAATACGCCCTACACCTATGGCGGCAACTCGCCCGAAGGCGGTTTTGACTGCAGCGGCCTGATTCAATGGGCCGTGGGCGGCGTGACCGAGCGCAGGCTGCCGCGCACCACGGCGCAGTGGGCGCAGTCCAGCAATCCCGTATCGGGCCGCGATTTGCTGCGCGGTGATTTTGTGTTTTTCAACACGCTGGGCGGGCGCTATTCGCACATGGGCATTTTTGTGGGCAATGGCCAGTTTGTGCACGCACCATCAAGCGGCGGCACGGTGCAGCGCGTGCGCATGGATAACGTGTATTTCGCCAAGCGCTTTACAGAAGCTAGAAGCATCTTCGCCTGATTTTTCTCTGGGCATGAAAAAAGGGACTGCATGCAGTCCCTTCGTTTTTGATAGCAGTAACCCTATCTCCCCCTGAGCGGCTTTGCCGCTTCCCCCGGGGGACGACATCCTCGCTGCGGGGCGGCCCTTGCTTGATGTCTGCTGTCAGGCCATGGCTGGAGCCAGTTGCGTATCTATTGAGTCCAGTGGCAGCTTCCAGTCCATGCAATGCCAGGGGTGCTTCTCTTCGGTTATCCACAGGTCCACTTCCTCGGCAGTCACCACCTTGCCCAACACATCGCTGCGGCCTTGCGCCACCCACTGGGCGCGGCCACGGGCGTAGGCCTGGCCGAAGTCCTGCCAGCTGTCAAAACACTCCTGGGCGCGCTGGGCGTTGAGCATTAGCACCTGCCATTGCGCGGCTTCGTCCAGCCAGCCCAGCAGATGGGCACAGCGCACAAAAAACGTCACGCGCGCGCAGGCAAAAGCCATGGCGGCGCGTGGCTCGTCGCTGCGCTGCAGGCGTTGCAGATCGAGCATGAACCAGCGCTGGCGCAGGGCGTCAGGCAGTTGCTGGCGCACCTGCTCTTCGCTCAGGTCGGTGCGCAGGCCCAGGTGGTGCAAGATCATGGGGCGCAGCTGCTTGGTCAGTGCTTCGTCGGCGCCATTGAGGTCGCCGGCAAAGCCGCCCTCCATCGCGTGGTAGGCCGTGGGGTGGGCCAGCGCCAGCGCCCAGTTGCGCGCTGGGCTACCGGCCTGATAGCTGACCATGTCGCCACGGGCCTTGGCGGCCTTGATGCGCTTGAGGCTGCTGCGCACTATCCAGTAAAGCAGCGCCGTTGCGATACCCAGCTTGGTCCAGCCGTTCCAGATCAGCGCCAGCACGATGATGGGCATGATCCAGCGGCTCATATCTTGCTCCCGGTGCGGGCGGGCCGCTTCTTGGCCAGCTGCAGCGTGGTTTTCAGGGCGGTGGATTTGGGCATGTGCTCCAGCACTTCACTGGCTACAGTGTCCTTGCGGGCCGCCATGATCCACTGCATCAGCGGCAGCTTCAGCTCCAGCTGGACCACCTGCTCGGGGTGCTGCTGCATCAGCCACAGTTGCTCGGCCTCGGTCTGCAGGTCGGCAATGGCACACCAGGGCGTTTGCTCCTGACCGGGTGGCAGCATCTCGGCAGGTCTGCGCACAATGCCCATGGCCAGTGCGTCATCAGGCTCCTCGCCGCTTAGCGGCAGGTGGTTGAGCAAGGTCACCACATCGGGCAGGTAGCGCGCAATCGGCGGGCGGTTCTGTTTGCCCTTGATCTGGTCGATCTGCAGCGAGCCATCTTTTTGCACAAAGGCGCTGATGGTGATGCGCGGCTGGGCCGAGCCCGTGCGGTAGCTGAACAGCCGCATCTTGCCGGACTCCAGCCCGCCTGCGTAATGCTCGCCATAGCCGCCCTTGAACTGCCTGCGGTCGGCAAACTGGCCCACGCAGTGGCCCATCATCTGACTTTCATACGCCATCTCCTGGCGCAGATTGGCATTCTTGCTATCAAATTCGAAGAAGATGCCTTGCTGACCGGGCAGCAGCCCGCGCACGGCTTCCTTGGTGTGTTCAACCCGGCCGCTGCTTTGCTTTTTCTCGAACGCCAGATGCTCCAGCGTCCAGCGCGCCAGGGCCTGCGGGGCGTTCACGCGTTGCAGCTTGCCTTCCAGCGAGGTGCCCTTGCGGGTGGAGAGAAACTCCACCAGCCGGTTTTCCAGCGCCAGCACGGCAGGTGCGTCGGGAACAATCCACCACAGATCGGGCAGCTCAAAGCCGGCTGCTTTTTTGGCAAGCCGCTCCAGCGCCCAGGCCGGGGCTTCCTTGCGGCCCAGCAGCTCCTGCAGCTCGCGGGCATCGGCAATGCGCTGGACCACGGGCGCATCGGCCTGCAGGTTGCCTATCACATGGCGGCAGAAATGGTTGGCCAGCCAGGCCGCCACTTCGGGCGCATCGCCACGTGCGCTGCTGCGCGCGGCAATGGCCTGCTTGATGGCCGGGGCGTTGACCACATCGCGCGCCTGATAGGCGTTGCTTGCGGGCTTGGCCGTGGTGCTTGTTGGGGTCTGGCTCACCAGAATTTCCACCAGGGTTTGCGGCCCGATGAGGCGTTGCCGCTGGCCTCGGCATCACGCTCGACCAGCTTGCGCTCGGCGCGTTCAATGCCTTGCTGCGACATGCGGCGCTCGTCCTCGTCGTCGTTCTTGTCGATGAAGCCATTGGCCTGCTTGTGCAGGGCCAGCGATTCCTCCAGATGCTCGGGGTAGGCTTCCAGCGCGCAGGCCAGGCGGCGCAGCGGGTAGCAGTCGCGCAAGGCCGTCACTTCTGCCTGATGGGCGCGCAGGCGCGGCAGCACCAGCTCGGGGCGGGTGGCGGACTGGAAGTCCAGCATGGACATCAGCGTGGCCAGATAGTCGCGGCGCTCGGATTTTTGATCGTCCTCGTCCAGCTCATTGAACCACTGGTCCAGACGCTCCAGCCAGATGCTGATTTCATCGTCGCGGTCCAGCTTGTACAGCGACATGGCGACGGTCGAGAAATAATTGGTCGGGTCGTGGCGGCCATAGCCGTGGTCCTGCGCAAAATGCCACAGGCGCTCGGCCTCGGCCACGATCTCGGCGTCGTCGTCCTTGAGAATGGCGCACCACATCAGCCCGTCCTGATGCTCGGCAAACGGGCTGCTTTCCAGCCCCTTGCGGTGCAGCGCCGCGGCATCGTCATGGCGCTTCATGAAGCGGTACTTGATGGCCAGGTTGTTGCACAGCATAGAGTAGACATGCAGGTCGGCATCCTTGTACGCGCCCTGATTGGTGGCCCAGAAATGCTCAAAGCGGGCCAGACCTTCTTCGTAGTAACGCACTACGAGCGGCAGGCGTACTTCGTCAGACGGCACTTTTTTCTTGCCGCCCATCAGCGGGGCCAGATCGTCTTCATCGTCCAGCACCACACCGGCGGCGTAGCACCAGTGGCCGCCGTAGGATTGAGGAAAGGGCCGGGCCAGCGCTTCTTCCAGCGGCAGGGCTGCAAAGCGGGCTGCCCAGAGCGCGGGCAGTTTGTCGGTGTCGGCGATCTCGGGGTGCAGGCCAACGGACTGCTCCAGCAGCGGCAGGGCCTGCTCCATCTTGCGCTTGCTGGCCAGCTTCATGCCTTCGATGAGCGCCAGCACCGGGTGCTGCGGCTGGGCCGCACGCACCATATTCATATAGAACTCCGGTGGGTGAGCAGCCATGTCTTCGCGGGCCAGCAAGCGCTGCATGTCGTCGTCCATCCGGCCCATGGCCAGAATCAGCGCCCAGGTGATGGAGCGGGCCGGATCGGTGTCGATGCGCTCGCGTGCCAGATGGTAGGCAGTGACGGCAGAGACAGGGCGGGCATGCAGCGCGCTTTCCAGCGCCAGGTCGGCGGCTTCGTCCATGCGGCCCGTCTGCACCAGCCACTGCAGTTGCAGGCTGGTGAAGGGGTCGCCTTCATCGTCGGTCAGGCCAAAGTGGCCTTGCGGGGCGAGCTGCAGCGCGGCTTCAAGCTGACCGGCCTGTGCGCAGGCCTGAGCCTGCAGGCGAACAATGCGCACCTTGCGGTGAGCCTTGATGGCTTGCGAGGGCGCGGGCTGCTCGCGCTGGGCCAGTTGCTGCTCGCAGGCCATCAGCAGCGAGGGCAGGCTTTGCGGAGCCAGCTGCAGCGACTGGTCGGCCAGCTGCATCCAGTGGTCAAACTCCACATGCTGATCGGCAGGTGCATCGCGCAGCGTATTGATGGCGTTCTGCACCAGCGTACCGACTTCGGATGTTTTGCCTGCGCGCTGGGCCAGCTCGGCCTTGGCCATGCAGGCCATGGCGTCGCGAAACGCTGCGTCATCGGCCAGATCGGGGTCACGGCGCTCATGGGCGCGGCGCATGTCCACGGCGATGGCGGCCAGCTCCCAGGCCTGCAGCTCATGGGCCTGGTTCTGCCAGAAGCTCCAGTAGTTGCGATCGTTGTCGTCGGGCAACTGGCTGATTTTCTGCAGCGTGGGCATGAGCCGGTCGATGGCCGAAGGGCGATCAAACCCCATGCGGCTTTGAATGTCGCTGAGCGCCAGTCGCACCTCGCCGTCTGCACCGGGGTCTGCGGCCAGCACGCGCTCCATATGCGTCTGCAGCAGGCGGCTGGCGCTTTCGTGGTGGCCCAGATAGTCCAGAAAATCGTGCAGCCGCTCCAGCTCAGTCACGCTGGCGGGCGCAAAAGTCTGCTGCTCCAGCAGCTCTGCGGCAGCGGCCATGCGCTCTTCGCGGCTGATGGCGGCGCCATCGTCGTCGTAGTCGTTGAGCAGCTCTTGCGCTCGATCCAGAAGCGCATACAGCGCATCGCCTTGAAGTGCAGCAGTTTGGTTCATGGTGTCCAGATAACAATCCGAGGCAGCGTGGCCCCAACAGCTCGCCATCGTAGCTGGGGATTTGATGTGTCCGTCAATCAGGCGGCGGCTTTCACGACTTGTTACGGCCATTTCTGTTGCATGTCAGCACCATGAAAAAAGCCAGCGCAAGGCTGGCTCTGTCTCGCTGTCGAGTGCTGAGCGAACTCAGTCCTTGACCAGCACTTCGCCGCGCAGCGTGTAAGCCTTGGCTTCGGTGATTTTGACGTCCACCATCTGGCCGATCAGGCGCTCGTTGCCGGGGAAGTTGACCACGCGGTTGCACTCCGTGCGGCCCATCAGCTCGCTGCCGTCGCGCTTGCTCACGCCTTCCACCAGCAGGCGCTGCACGGTGCCCACGCGCTCTTCGCTGATTTCCTTGATGTTGTTGTTGATCACGGCTTGCAGCTCCTGCAGGCGGCGCAGCTTCACTTCGTGCGGCGTGTCGTCGTGCAGATTGGCAGCAGGCGTGCCGGGGCGGGGGCTGAAGATAAAGCTGAAGCTGTTGTCAAAGCGCACATCGTGAATGAGCTTCATCATCTTCTGGAAGTCTTCTTCGGTCTCGCCAGGGAAGCCCACGATAAAGTCGCTGCTCATCGCCAGATCGGGGCGAATGGCGCGCAGCTTGCGAATCGTGCTCTTGTATTCCATGGCTGTGTAGCCACGCTTCATGGCCATCAGAATCTTGTCGCTGCCGTGCTGCACGGGCAGGTGCAAATGGCTGACCAGCTTGGGGATCTTGGCATAGGCTTCGATCAGGCGCGGTGTGAACTCGTTGGGGTGGCTGGTGGTGTAGCGAATGCGCTCGATACCGGGAATCTCGGCCACATATTCGAGCAGCAGCGCGAAGTCGGCAATCTCGGCGGTGTCGCCCATCTTGCCCAGATAGGCGTTGACGTTCTGGCCCAGCAGTGTGATTTCCTTCACGCCCTGGTCGGCTAGGCCGGCGACTTCCACGAGCACGTCTTCAAATGGGCGGCTGACCTCTTCACCGCGTGTGTAGGGCACCACGCAGTAGCTGCAGTATTTGGAGCAGCCTTCCATGATGGAGACAAAGGCCGATGCGCCTTCCACGCGTGCGGGTGGCAGGTGGTCGAACTTTTCAATTTCGGGGAAGCTGATATCGACCTGCGGCTTGGCCTTGGCGGCACGCTGGTTGAGCAACTCGGGCAGGCGGTGCAGCGTCTGTGGGCCAAAGACCACATCCACAAATGGTGCGCGCTTGATGATCTCAGCGCCTTCTTGGCTGGCCACGCAGCCGCCCACGCCAATCAGCACGCCTTTTTCCTTCAGGTGGCGAATGCGGCCCAGATCGCTGAAGACTTTTTCCTGCGCCTTTTCGCGCACCGAGCAGGTGTTGAACAGAATCAGGTCGGCTTCTTCCACGTCCTGCGTGGGCTCGTAGCCCTGGGCAGCGCCCAGCACGTCGGCCATCTTGTCCGAGTCGTACTCGTTCATCTGGCAGCCAAAGGTTTTGATAAAGACTTTTTTGCTCATGGGGAGGCTCTTGTTCAGGGTGTGGCTTGCTGCGTTGGCAAGCGCAAAGTGATAGCAGCTAGCGCTGATCAGACTTTGGTTTTATTAATGAAATGCATTGAAGTGCTTGCACCTTCCGGGCAAGCAGCTTTCAAATTAATAGCGAATCGGTGAAAGCTGAATCAGCTGCCAAACACGCGCTGCAGCAGCGTGCGTGGCTGAATCGGCTTGTATTTCTCGATTTCGGCGGGCGTCAGAATCCAGGCCGTGTGCAGACCCTGGGTCTGGGGCTCGATCACATAGCCCACCAGCATCTTCTGGCCTGCATAGTTGCTGGCGAAGACCAGCGTGCGCTCGCGGCTGAACAGACGAAAGCCAGGAGTGGTGCGCACGGGGCTGCCATTGATGGCGACTTCGGGGAAGTTGGTGACCGTCAGCTCACCAAACTGCGCCGTGGGCGGAAAATTGCGCGGCTCGTCCGTGGGCAGGCTCTGGGCTACGGCCAAAGAGCTGGCGGCCAGCAGCGCTGCGCCAAACAGGCGGCGGCTAAAGAGGGAAGTGGGGCAGCGATTCATGGTGTATATCCAGGGGCTGAAGCCGGAATTCTACGAACTTCTGTCCTTCGTACTGCTGCACTCGGCCATTTCTAATCATCTCTGTCCTGCGGCAGACGGTTGCCGCAGTGAGGGCAGTAGCAGTATTGATAGCGCTTTTCGGCCAGCGCTCTTTCCTGCTGCTCGCCAATGAGCCTGAGCACAATGTCATGGGTCTGCTCGGGTGTCAGCCCCACTTGCTTGCGAATCTCTTCAATCTGCGCGTGATTGGTGAGCAGATCGATCTTCTGGCTTTGCAGCAATTCCTGGAATTTCAGCGCTATTTCCTGCTTGCGGGCTTCAAGTTCGTTGGCAATGCCCGAGGCCAGAATACCCGCGGGCAACGCCGCCAGACCGAGGCCCAGAATCGTGATGACCGCACCCAGTGCGCGCCCCAGTGGGGTGATGGGTGTCACGTCGCCATAGCCCACGGTGGTCAAGGTCACCACAGCCCACCACATGGAGGCGGGAATGGAGCTGTAAACATCGGGCTGGGCCTGATTTTCAACGACATAGACGCCCGCTGCTGACATGACGATCAAGATGCTGAGAATAAAGACCACGGCTTGAAACGAGCCTTTTTCTCTTTCAATCACGCGCAGCAAAAGCTGAAGCGAGGTGAAATACCGGGTCAGCTTGAGCAGGCGCAGCAGGCGCAAAATCCGCAGGAAGCGCAGGTCGATGTGGACAAAGAAATTGATATAGGCGGGCAGGATGGCCAGCAGATCAATGATGGCGCCAGGGCTGCTCACCCATTGCCAGCGCGTCTTCCAGGCGCTCTGTTCGGGCTTGGACTCCACCACGCACCAGAAACGCAAAATATATTCCGCCGTAAATATGACGATGGAGATATTTTCAAAAACGTCAAAAAATAACTGGTAGGACTTATAGATGTCATTGACCGATTCAAGCAGAACTGCAATGACATTGCCAATGATTAATGCAATCAGAAGATGGTTGAATATCTTGCTCAGCCGAGTTTCATTCTTCTCGTCGTGCAGATAGTCGAAGAAGAATTTGCGCAGCGAAAGCCATGGGTTGTTGAGCATGTTTTAAATCTGATTTTGCATAAATACGAATGAAAATCTGGGCGTGCAAAAATAGATGATGAATCAATCAATTATGCGCCGTCAGCATTGAAAATGCAGTTGGCGTGACCATCCAAATTATGCGTAGTGGGTCTGAGGTTGCGAAGAGTTTCGCAGCGATCGACAAGCCGGTGTTGCGGTCGTCAGGCCTTTGATGAGCCTGCCGCATACAGTACGGCCCTGGGCGGGCGGCACAGGCCCCAGAAGCGTAGGCCCGTGAGTTCAGCCATGCGCACACCCATGGCCGTGGGCGCAGAAATCGTGGCCAGCGCGGCAATGCCTACCTTGGCGCATTTGCGCACCAGCTCGTGGCTGCCGCGACTCGATAGCACTACAAAGCCGGGCTGGTTCAGCCGTCCCGTGCGGGCCAGGCGGCCCACCAGTTTGTCCAGCGCGTTGTGGCGGCCCACGTCTTCCAGCACATCGGTGATGGAGCCATCGAGTGTGGCCCAGCCAGCGGCATGAACCGCTCCGGCTTCGGCATTCAGAATCTGGTGCGGGGGCAGGGCATCAATGGCTTTGAGCACCGTGGCTGCGTCGACCTGGCCCAGCCAGTCATGCACAGGCAGCGGGTCAAAAGAAAGGTCCAGTGCGGCAAAGCTTTCCACACCGCAGACGCCGCAACCCGTACGCCCTGTCATGCTGCGGCGGCGATCCTTGAGCCGCGCAAAGCAGCGCGAGGCAATCTCCAGCTGGACTTCCACACCATCCATGCCTTCGGGCAGACCTGCTGCGGCCGCCGACACGGGCGAGACTTCAATGCCAAAGCAATCGGCAGCGCTGTCGATGATGCCCTCGGTCAGCGCAAAGCCCAGTGCAAAGTCCTCGGCATCGCCAGGCGAGCCCATCATCACCGCGTGCGAGATGCCGTTGAAGACCAGTGCAATCGGTACTTCCGCAGCCAGCACGCGCTGCTGTTCCTCCGCCTGCCCGGCGTTGTAGAACGTCACGGCATGGGCTTGCAGTGCTTGAATGGGTTCTGGCTTGAGCAGTTGGCAGGCGGCGTCGGTCATGGGCCGATGATAGTCAGGCGGCCATGGGCTTGTGGCCGCCCATGTTTATGGCTCCAGCCGGGCCTGTATGCGCTGCGCCGCTTCAAGCAGGGCGGGCACCATGGCCTGGGTCATGGATTCGAATTTGTCGGGAACGGAAGGGTGGACAAACAGCTGGCCGTTTTCTGCGCGGTACACCATGCCGTTCTCTATCAGCGTCAGCACCTTGCGGCGCACGGTCTCGCGCGGGATGCCCGTGGCTTCCGCAATCGACAGCGCATTGCAGGGGCGCAGCACCTCGGGGTGGCGCTCAAGGTCTTCCAGCGCCTGTGGGTCGTTGTCTTCCCGCGCCAGCCAGCGTCCTGCGTTGTGCTCGGCAATTTCCCCCAGAACAATGCACTGCAGCATGTCGCCCCCAAAGGCTTGGTAGACGCCACGCAGCAGCGGCAATGTGAAGTTGGACATGGCAAACGAGATGCGGTGTCGCTGGGCCTGAAACTGCTGCCCCTGCGTCATGGTGCTGAAGTCTTGCATGTACCCATTATGGGCAGTTTGCCCACCCGCTCGCACAGGTGCGCAGCTAGAGTCTCCTCATCCCACAAAGAGAAGGAGACAGATCATGCTTGCAACCGTCTGCGACATTGTCAGCCCCGGTGTATATGCCAACCCAGCCCTGCTGCATGAGCGCTATGCGCGCTTTCGCCGCGAAGAGCCTGTGGCCTGGATTGAGCAGGAGCCGTTTCGCCCGTTCTGGGCACTGACCAAACATGCCGACATCATCGAGGTGGAGCGCCAGAACAAGCTCTTCATCAGCGAGCCGCGCATCACGCTGGTGCCGCGTGAAGTGGAAGATCAGACCATCGCCGCTTTAGGCAAGCGCACGGCCATGGTGCGCACGCTGCTCGATATGGATGAGCCCGACCACCGCAAGTACCGCAGCGTGGCGCAAAGCTGGTTTCTGGGCCCGGGCGTGGCGCGCTTTCAGTCGCGGGTCGAGGATGTATGCAGCAACTGGATTGACCGCATGCAGGAGCGTGAACAAGGTGGTGAGGGTCGTTGCGACTTTGCTGCCGACATCGCCAACTTTGTGCCGCTGTCCGTGATCATGACGATTCTGGGATTGCCTGAGTCGGACATGCAGTTTGTGCTGCGCAGCACTCAGCAGCTGTTTGGCGCCAGCGACCCGGATATGCAAGATGACAGCGGTGACTATGGCCGCACCGTGTTCATGGAACTGATGGGTTACCTGGGTGAACTGGTGGAGCGTCGCCGGCGTGAGCCCACAGACGATCTGGCCAGCGTGATTGCCAATGGCGTGATCGATGGCGCGCCCATGGCCATGCTGGAGACGCTTTCCTATCTGCTCATCACCAGCACAGCGGGGCACGAAACCACGGCCTCTGCATTGGCTGGCGGGCTGCTGGCCATGCTGGAGAACCCACAGCAGCTGCAACTGCTGCGCGAGCAGCCCGAGCTATGGGATGCCGGTGCAGCCGACGAGGTGGTGCGCTGGGTCACGCCCGTGCGCCACATGATGCGCACTGCCACCGAAGACTATGTGCTGCGTGGCAAGACCATCCGTGCCGGCGACAGCGTGGCCATGATGTTTCTTTCGGCCAACCGCGATGAGGAAGTGTTTGATCGCCCTTTCAGTTTTGATGTGCAGCGTGCCAGCACACGGCATCTGGCCTTTGGCATGGGCGTGCATTTCTGTCTGGGGCGTTTACTGGCGCTCAATGAAATCAGGGCCTTTTTCAAGCAGTTGCTGCAGCGCGTGGAGCACATCGAGCTGGCCGGACCTGCCGTGCCCGCGCAAAGTAATTTTGTGGGCACGCTCAAAAGCCTGCCGGTGCACTACCGCTTCAAGCGCTGAGGAGGCAGGCGATGACGTTGAACACGGCAAGAAGACCTGCAATGGACGGCGTAGCTGAATGGCTGCGTTGGATTTTCGGCTGCGTGCTGCTGGCTTTGCTGCTGGGGCTAGGCAGCCACAGCCATGCCCAGACGGGCGCGGGCGAGCGCAATGCGGCGCTGATCCGCGAGCGTCAGGCGCTGCATATTGGCACCACGGCCTACCTCTACGGCTACTCGATTGTGGATATGCGCAAGCAGATGTTCAACGAGACCCATCGGGTCACGGATAAACAGGCTGCGTATGCGCCGGTCAACCACTTCTATGCCTATGAGTATCTGGTCACGCCGCAGACGGCGGGCAATCTGCGCGGCCCCAACAACGACACGCTGTATTTCGGCGGCTGGTTTGATCTGACCAAGGAACCATTGATCGTTCACGCGCCGGATACCGCAGGTCGCTACTACACGCTGGCCGTGACGGATTTCTATGCCGAGTCTCACCATGTGGGCCGCCGCACCACGGGCACGAACGAGAAGTTTTTTGCGCTGGTCGGCCCGGACTGGAAGGGCGAGTTGCCACCTTATCTGCATGTGGTGAGAGTTCCTACGCCACAGGTCTGGATTCTGGGGCGCATGCTGGTGGATGGCGAGCCGGACTTTCCCAAGGCGCTGGGCCTGATACGCCAGTTCTGGGCCGCACCGCTGTCGCAGTTCAAGCCTGAGGGGCCGCCACCAGCGCGCCCTGCAGAGCTCAAGGCAAAGGCTGTGGACCCGCTGGGCAAGCTGGACTTTTTTGTCGAGCTGAACCAGTGGCTGCGCAACCACCCGGGCGAGAAAAAGGAAGCGGCGCTGATGGAGCTGTTCGACCAGATCGGCATTGGCCCCAATCGCCAACTGGACCTGAGCCAGCTGGATGAAGCCACACGCAAGGGGCTGAAGCAGGCGGTGACCGAGGGTGAAGCGCTGGTGCAGGCCGCCACACAGCGCACCATGAGCGATGTGCGCAATGGCTGGATCTTTCCTACGGCTCTGGGGCGCTATGGCACCGACTATCTGGCGCGTGCGGCCGTGGTCAAGGGCGGCTATGCCAATGCTGCCGAGGAGTCCACCTATGCGGCCAAGATGTTCGATGAGGACAAGCAGTTTCTGACCGGGGGTAGCCGCTACAAGCTGCATCTGACACCGCAGCAGATTCCGCCTGCCGGAGCATTCTGGTCGGTGGTGGCCTATGACCTCAAGACGGCGGGGTTGATCGAGAACCCGATTCGTCGCTATAGCCTGGGCGACCGCACGCCGGGACTGCAGAAAAACGCGGACGGCTCGCTGGATCTGTGGATTCAGAAGGAGCCACCGGCCAGCGGCAACAGCAACTGGCTGCCGGTGGGTGAGGGCGCGTTCTTTCTGATCATGCGCATCTATGAGCCCAAGCCCGCCGTGTTTGATGGCAGCTACAAGCCCGGGCCTGTGGTCAAGCAGTAATCAGTCGAGCAGTGCCATGCCTTTGATCTGCGCGAACAAAGGCATGCCGGCCTGCAACCCCAGCGCTCTGGCCGAGTGCTGGGTGATGCGCGCCAGAAAGCGGGTATTGCCAGCTTGCAGCGAGACCATGGTCTGACCAGGACCATCCTCGCGCAGGCCCAGCACCTGCGCGGGAAGGATGTTGAGAATGCTGCTGCCCTCCGGTCTGGCAAGGCTCAGGCTCACATCGCGGGCCTGTACGCGCAGTTGCACCTGGCTACCCGCTGCGCGAGGTCTGGCCATTACCAGTTGCAGTTGCCCACCATCAAAAGCCAGTGTGCTCAGATGGTCTGCCGCGTCATGCGAGTGCACCGTGGCATGCACCACACTGGATGCCAGATCGCCTTGCGCCAGCGGCAAGTCCAGACTCGACAGCAGCTCGGTCACCGCGCCTTGGGCGATGACTTTGCCTTCACGCAGCAAGACCATGTGCTGGGCCAGACGCGCCACCTCGTCCATGGAGTGGCTGACATAGACCACGGGAATCTGCAGATGGCGCTGCAGTTGCTCCAGATAGGGCAGCACCTCGGCCTTGCGCTGGGCGTCGAGTGCGGCCAGTGGTTCATCCATCAGCAGCACTTCGGGGCTGGTAGCCAGGGCACGTGCAATCGCCACGCGCTGGCGCTCACCGCCAGACAAGGTGGCGGGCATGCGGTCCATCAGATGTGCAATGCCCAGCAACTCCACCGCCCGATCACGCGAGACTTTGCGGCGCTCGGTGGGGGTGCGCTTTAAGCCATAGTCGATATTGCGCTGCACCGACAGATGGGCAAACAAGCTGGCTTCCTGGAAAACATAGCCCAGCGCGCGCTGGTGCGTGGGAAGCCACTGCTTGCGCGCGTCGTCTTGCCACACGGTTTGATTGACGGTGACTTTGCCTTGGGCGCGTTCAAGGCCAGCCAGACTGCGCAAGCAGGTCGTCTTGCCACAACCCGATGGGCCAAACAAAGCGGTAACGCCATGGCCGGGCAGTTGCAAATCCACGTCCAGCGCAAAGTCGGAGCGTGTGAGTTTGAGCTGTGCGGTGATGAAGTTGGAGACTGTCATGCGCGGCGCTCCGCCTTCGGCTGTAGCCAGTTCAGCGTCAGCAAAATAATGAAAGAGAACACCACCATGCCTGCAGCCAGCAGGTGTGCATGGCCATACTCCATGGCTTCCACATGGTCGTAAATCTGCACCGAGACCACACGCGTCACGCCGGGGATATTGCCGCCCAGCATCAGCACCACGCCAAACTCACCCACGGTGTGGGCAAACGTCAGCACTGCGGCGGTGATAAAGCCGGGGCGGGCTAGCGGCAGAGCCACGGTGAGGAATCGATCGAGCGGGCCAGCGCCCAGGCTGGCTGCGGCTTCCATGGGGCGTGAACCCAGCGCTTCAAAGGCCCGCTGCAGCGGCTGCACGGTAAACGGCATGGAATAAATCATGGAGCCGATGACGAGGCCTGCGAATGTGAATGGCAGGCGACCCAGGCCCAACGATTCGGTGAGATGCCCAATCGGGCCGTTCGGCCCCATGGTGATCAGCAAATAAAAGCCAATCACCGTGGGTGGCAACACCAGCGGCAGTGCCACCACGGCACCAATCGGCCCCGCCCAGCGCGAGCGGGTATGCGACAACCACCAGGCCAGGGGGGTGCACAGCAGCATCAGCAGCACGGTGGTGACGCTGGCAAGCTTGAGCGTGAGCCAGATGGCGGCGTAGTCTTCGGCGTTCAGTTGCATGGAATGAAAAAGGCCCTTGGTGCGCCCAGCTTAGCCGAGCCACACCAAGGGCAGAGCGGAACCAGTTGGTATGAATTTGAAGCCTAATTGGCCTCTAGTCCTTACAGTACATGCTTTAGAAGCTATAACCGTAGGAGCGAATGATGGCGCGGGCCTTGTCGCCCTTGAGGTACTTCATCAGCGCGGCGGCGGCTTCGTTGTCCTTGGCGCTGTTCAGCACAATCGCGTCCTGGCGAATCGGCTCATGCATATTGCTGGGCACTTGCCAGGCCGAACCCTCGCGGATCTTGCCGTTTTCCATCACCTGCGACAGCGCCACAAAACCCAGTTGGGCATTGCCCGTGGCAGCGAACTGGTAGGTCTGGGCAATGTTCTCGCCCATCACCACCTTGGGCTGAACCTGTGCGGTCAGGCCCAGTTTGTTCAGCACTTCCATGGCGGCGGTTCCGTAGGGGGCAAGCTTGGGGTTGGCAATGGCGATGTGCTGGTAGTCGCCGGTCTTGAGCACCGCGCCCTTGTCATCGACATAACCAGCCTTGGGGCTCCACAGCACCAGCGTGCCAATGGCGTAGGTAAAGCGGGACTCGGCCACGCCCTTGCCTTCCTTGGCGATCTTTTCGGGCGTGGTGTCATCGGCCGACAACAGAATGCCGAATGGTGCGCCGTTGTTGATCTGGGCGTAGAACTTGCCTGTGGCGCCAAAAGACAGCTCCGCCTTGTGGCCTGTGTCTTTTTCAAACTCGGCAGCAATCTTCTTCATGGGCGCGGTGAAGTTGGCGGCCACGGCCACTGAGACTTCAGCGGCTTGTGCCTGTGCAGACCACAGACCCAGAGCGGCAGCCATCACGGCTGCCGAGCGCACCAGTTGAAACGAAAAACCAGGGGAGCGGGCTGCAATCTGAGTCATGGAAGGTATCGCTATTCATTTATGGAATAGCGAAGTGTAGCTTGTTTGAAAGGTCCGGGGATAGCTAGGAAAATCCAAGGCAAGGCATGATGGCGGCCTATGTCAGACACAGATAACTTCGAACAAGAACAAATTGAGGCGGCCGATGACGCGGGGGCGCAGAGTGGGGCGCTGTCGTCAGACTCGGTCTCGCAGGCGCTGGGCTATGACATGGCAGACCGCCGCATCGCCATCCTGCGTGGCATTGCGCAAAGCGGCTCCATCTCTCAGGCTGCGCGCGATGTGGGGGTGAGCTACAAGGCCGCCTGGCAGGCGGTCGATACCCTGACCAATCTGGCTGGTGTACCGCTGGTGGAGCGCAGCGTGGGCGGCTCGGGTGGCGGTGGCGCCCAGATCACGCTGGCTGGTCAAGAGCTGCTGCGCGCTGCCGAGGCCATGGCCAAGTTGAGGGCCGAGTTGCTGCAGCGCATGCAGTCGGGTCAGCAGCCCAATCTGGGCCTGATGACCAGCATGCGCAACCAGTGGCCCTGCACGGTGCTCAAGGTCGAATCCATGGGCGCGCAGATTCGCGTCTGGCTGCGCGCAGCGGTCGAGGCTGGGGCGGATTGGACGATTGCCGCACGCATTACCCCTGAAAGTTATGAACTGCTGGGCCTGGCCCCTGGCGTGCAGGTGCTGGCGCTATGCAAGGCCACTGCAGTCAAGATCTGGCTGGGCAAGGAGCGCCCTGAAAGCTCGACCCAGGGCATCAATCTCTGGCCTGCTGTGGTGCAGCGTGCCACCTATGGAGCGGCCACAGTTTCAGAAGACAGTACAGCCAGCGATGAAGCCATCTGCCGCTTGAACTGGGGTGCGCAGATCGTGGGTTTTGCACCAGCCATGAGTGGTCTGGTGGCAGATGACAATGTCTGGCTTGAAGTGCCAGAGTCCGCGGTGGTGGTGGCTGTCAACGGGCTTTGAATGCCGACCCCATGAAAAAAGGCCGCCGGTCTTTGCAGATCAGGCGGCCAAAGGGAGTTATCCAGTGAACCGGCTCCCACGTTGAATTGGTGATGTTCTCTCTGCGTTGCGCCTAGTCAACCTTGAGGCCGATCTCCTTGATCAGATCGGCAAAGCGTGCCCGCTCCTTGGGATGGTGGGCGATAAAGTCCTGCTGGCTCATGGGCGCTGGCGTGGCGCCCAGGCCGTTGATGACGTCAATCACGTTCTTTTGCTCCAGCGCCTTGGCAATGCTGTTGCGCACGGCTTCGATCACGGGCTTGGGTGTGCCAGCCGGGGCGTAGACGCCAAACAGAGAGTCGGCGTCAAAGCCGGGCAGGCCGCTTTCGGCCAGCGTGGGTACATTGGGCAAGAGTGGCGAGCGCTGCGGGCTGCCAATGGCCAGCAGCTTGAGTTTGCCCGCCTCGACCTGCTTGAGGCCGGGACCCGGATCGAACCAGTATTGCAACTGGCCGCTGAGCACATCGGTCAGGGCCGGCCCCGCGCCTTTATAGGGAACGTGGGTGGCATCGACCTTGGCGGCACGCTTGAACATTTCACCAGCCAGATGGGGCGAGCTGCCAGGGCCGGGCGAGCCGTAGGACAGTCTGCCGGGATTGGCCTTAAGGTACTGAATGAACTCGGCCACATTCTTGGCGGGAACGCTGGGGTTGGTTTCCAGGAAGACATGCACACGTGCCACGGCGGCCACGGGGATCAGGTCCTTGTCGGGGTTGAAGCCGAGCCTGCTGTAGATCAGTGGGTTGATGCTGACCGCGCCGCCCGAGCTCAGCAGCAGGGTGTAGCCATCCTTGGCGGAACGCACGGTTTCGCTGATGCCGATATTGCCGTTGGCCCCGGGCTTGTTGTCCACCACCACCGACTGGCCCAGAACCTGGCTCATGGTGGGCGTGATGGCACGGCCCAGCACGTCGGCTGCGCCGCCGGGGGCGAAATTGACGATCAGACGAACCGGGCGTTCAGGCCATTTGTCGGATGCGGTCGCTGGCAGGGCAAATGCACAGGCCAGCAAGGCGGGAACGCTTGCCAGACCCAGACGGCGCAGGCGGTTGACGGAAGGTTTTGAAGCCATGATGGTGTCTCCTTGAATATTTATGAAGCTGATTTACAGCAGGATGTTTTGAGGCTCTTCAGGCCACTTCAACTTCCACGACGATGGGATGCGGGTGAGCGATGGAGTCCTTGAGAACTTGCTCCAGCTGCGCGGCGTCATCCACATGCACGCCATCGCAGCCATGGCCCTTGGCCAGGGCCACAAAGTCGAGATCGGGCAGCTCCGTGCCTTCGACCTTTTCTCCTTCGCGGTAGCCAAAGACCCGGGAGAAGTCCTGCAGCGCGGCATAGCGGCGGTTCTTGAGAATCACAAAGGTGATGGGCAAGCGCAGGTTGGCGGCGCTCCACAGGGCCTGGATGGCGTACATTGCCGATCCATCTCCGATGACGGCTATCACTTTTTTCTCCGGCTTGGCCAGGGCGATCCCCACGGCGGCAGGCATGCTGTGACCTAGACCGCCGCTGCACATGGTGAAGAAAGTCTCACTGTGATAAATGGGCAGATAGGTCTGGATCGTGGGGCGCGAGCTGGGCGCTTCTTCCACGATGATGCTGTGCCGGTCACGCACGGTGGTCAGCGTGTGCATGGCAAAGGCAACGGACATGCGCTCGCCCGGCTCTGGGGCGGCGGGCACGGGCGGTGCGGGCTTGCGAGCTGGGGCGGGGCGCTTTGCCAGCAACGGGCGATCCAGCAGTTCCTGCACACCCAGGCGGATATTGCCCACGGCAGCCGTGCCCACCGGCGCCCAGGCTGCAATCGAAGGATCTTCAATCAGCTGGAACAGTGCGGAGCCAGCGGGAATAAAGGGCCCTGCGCCTTCCACGTGGTAGGTGAAGGCGGCCGCCCCCACGGCAAAAATCATGTCGTGACCGCCGAGCAGGTCGACAATGCGCTCGCGCATGGCAGGTAGAAAACCGGCAAACAGCGGGTGGTCTTCAGGAAAGCTGCAGCGCCCGCTCATGGGGGCGACAAATACGCGGGCCTGGTGGCGCTCGGCCAGCGCCACCACGGCATCCCAGGCCTGACCGCGATCAACGGAAGCGCCCACGACAAAGACGGGAGATTTGGCGGCATCCAGCGCCTCGCCAATTGCGGCCAGCGTCTGCGGATTGGGGCGGGTTTCAAAGCCCACCTGGCGCAAAGTGATGGGCTCGCAAGGCTTGTCCCAGTCGTCCGCCGGGATGGAGACAAACACCGGGCCGCGCGGCTCCTGCATGGCGATGTAGTAGGCGCGGGCCAGGGCCTGGGGCACGTCTTCGGCGCGGGCGGGCTCGCAGCTCCACTTCACATAGGGTTTGGGCAGTTCCGTTGCATCGCGTGCGTGCAAAAACGGATCGAACTGCAGCAGCGAGCGCGCTTGCTGCCCCGCCGTGATGACCATGGGCGTGCGGTTTTTGAAAGCCGTGAAGATATTTGCCATGGCGTGACCTACGCCGGCGGCGGAGTGCAGGTTCACGAAACTGGCTTTGCGCGTGGCCTGTGCATAGCCATCGGCCATGCCGACGACCACGGTCTCCTGCAGACCCAGCTCATACGAGAAGTCCTTGGGGTAGTCGCGAAACAGCGGCAGCTCGGTCGAGCCGGGGTTGCCAAAGATGCGGGTCATACCCAGCTCGCGCAGCATGTCGATCACGGCATGGCGCACGGTGTAGGTGTCTTGTGAAGGGGCGGTTTGGGGTGTGACTTGCACAGTGATCTTCCTTGAGATGAGGCTCGTCCTGGGACGCAGCGGTCAGAGGTCTATCCTGCATGGCTGCATAATTTCCAGCAATTGAATAAAACATCTAAGAGATATTAGATTTATGAATATTTCAGGGCTGGACCTCAATCTGCTGCGGGTGTTTGATGCTGTGTTTCGCCATGGCAGCGTGAGCCGTGCCTCGGAAGAGTTGGGCATGTCCCAGCCTGCGGCCAGTCAGGCCGTGACGCGGCTGCGTCAGCTGCTCGGTGATCCGCTGTTTGAACGCATGCATGGCGGCGTGCGCCCCACGCCGCGTGCCGAGCGCCTGGCCCAGGCCGTGCGCGCGGCCTTGGCCACGCTGGAAGTGGCGCTGGCCGAGGCCCATGCGTTCGAGCCGTCGCAGGCCCACAAACGCTTTCGCATCCACCTCAGCGATATTGGTGAAGCGCGTTTTTTGCCGCCGCTCATGCTGGCGTTGCATGCCCAAGCGCCGCATGTGCAGTTGGAGACTTTGCCCATGCCCATGCACGAGATTGCCGATGCGCTGGACCGTGGCTCGCTCGATATTGCGATTGGATTTTTGCCGGGGGTGACCGGCACGCAGCAGCAAGTGCTGCTGTCGGACCATTACGCCGTGCTGCTGCGCAAGCGGCACCCGCTGCTCAAGAACCTGAAAGGCGAGTGGCTGAGCGCCGAGCATTTGCGCCGTCTGGACTTTGTGGCCGTGCGCTCGCATTCCGAGACGCTGCGCATCCTGCGGACTCTGGATCTGCAGGCGCAGATCAGGCTGTCGGCGGCGCACTTCATGGCAGTGCCATCCATCGTCCAACAGACGGACCTGGCCGTCATCATGCCCGCCGAAATTGCCGAAACCTTTGTGGAGCTGGGCGACTATGTGTTGCTGCAGGCCGAGCTGCCGGAGAGCGCGTTCGATGTCTCCCTGCACTGGAGCTGGCGCTTCGAGCAGGAGCCTGCCAACCAGTGGCTGCGGGCGCTGGTCAGCGAGATATTCACCAGGCGTCAGTAGCCGTGCTCATGCAGATATGAAAAAAGCGCCACAGCCTTTTGGGGCTCTGGCGCTTTATCTATAAGGACTATCAGCTATCTTTATTGAAGCTCTTTGCCTTTGAGTTCCGGAATCAGGAACAGCGTGGCCAGCATGTCCAGCACATAGATGGCAGCCAGCAGGGCGATGGCGACCTGGAAGGAGTAGGTCATGGCCAGCGCACCCACCACGACTGGGCCCAGACCGCCAACGGCGCGGCCAATATTGAACAGTACGTTCTGCGCCGTGGCCCGGGCTTCGGTGGGGTAGGCCTCGCTGATGACAGCGCCATAGCCACCCATCATGCCGTTGACGAACAGGCCCATCAGCGCGCCCACCCACAGCATGGCCGATGCATCGGTAAGCTGCGAGTACGCCAGCACGGTCACGACAGAGCCGACCTGGAAGATCAGGAACGTGGGCTTGCGGCCAATGCGGTCGGCCAACTGGCCGAAGACCCAGATGCCGATGGACATGCCGATGATGGTGGCAGCCGTCCACATGGAAGACTTGGTCAGGCTGAAGCCCATTTGCTTGGACAGAAAGCTGGGCATCCAGATCATGATGCCGTAGTAGCCAAAGTTCTGGACCGAGGTCAGCACGATCACGCCCAGACTGATCTTGGAGGTGGCCTTGTCCTTCATCAGCAGCTTCAGGCATTGCCATGCGGAAGGCTTGTGCTCCTTGGCACGGGCCACGAACACCTCGGGCTCATGCAGCTTGTTGCGGATGACCCAGGCCACGACAGCGGGAATCACCCCCACCAGAAACATGCCGCGCCAGCCGATGGAGGGCAGTAGCATGGGCGTCAGCATGGCTGCGCCCAGCACGCCGAGCTGCCAGCCCAGCGCCACATAGGACGACACGCGCGCGCGGTGGCGTGCGGGCCAGGCTTCGGCCGCCAGCGCCATGCCGATGCCGAACTCACCACCCAGGCCGATACCGGCAATCGTGCGGTAGATCAGCAAGTCCCAGTAGCCCTGTGCAAAAGCACACAGGCCGGTAAAGACGGCAAACAGCACAATCGTCCAGGTCAGCACGCGGATGCGGCCGTACTTGTCGCTGAGCATGCCAAAGACGATGCCGCCGAAGACGGCGCCGATCAGCGTCCAGGTCACGAGCGAGCCGGCCTGACCGGGCGTGAGACCCAGGTCCTTGGAAATGGCAGAGAGCATAAAGCCCAGAATCAGCAGGTCAAAGCCGTCCATGGCATAGCCGACGGCCGAGCCCATGAGTGCTTTCCAGCTGTATCCGTTGACTTCTGTGGGAGCGGCGGGCGCGGCTGTGCCTGCCACGCTGCCTGTGGTTGTTGTGGTCACGGGTGAATCCTTGAGCGAAGACGGACTTGGTGGCCTTGCAGCCCTGCTTTTAAGGAAAAAAGCAGACCCCCGCTGGGCAAAAGACCAGCGCGTGGGCACGCAGCGTGCGTGCAGCATCCTTGGGGTGCAACGGGCACGAAAAAGTCCTTGAAGGGGAGATGAGCGGCGGGAGCATTGCAGAGCTGCCAGCAACGCTTTTTCTGCGGGAGAAAAAACGGTGGCAGGCGCAATGGAGCCTCTGTAAAAAGCGAAAAGCCCCAGGTGCTTGCGCAACTGAGGCTTGTATTTGGTGGTCGTGGTGGGACTCGAACCTACGACATCAGCATTATGAATGCTGCGCTCTAACCGACTGAGCTACACGACCGACAGTCCGCAATTCTATGGGAAAAAATAGTCTCCAAAGCAAAGATGGAGAATTTTTTCTGCAGATCGCCTGCGAAATGGCATGAACCAAGGAGTCAAGAAAAAACCGCAGTGCTTTTGCAAGCACTGCGGTTTCCTGTCTGGTGGTCGGGGTGGGACTTGAACCTACGACATCAGCATTATGAATGCTGCGCTCTAACCAACTGAGCTACACGACCAGAGACTGCGATTATATACCGAAAAAATTCAGATTAATGGCAAGTGCGCAATTTCTGCTGGGGCAAGCACTTGGCGCGCTCTGCCATATCGAGATGACAGGCCTCTGAAATGTCGCCTTGGTAGCAGCCCCGTTGACAGAGTAGGGGCGCTTCACAATAGTTTGCAGTTCCTGAATTTCACCTGTCAAACAAAAATAATGGAGCGAGTAGTGAGCGTGTCAGAGAGTTCGTCGGTCCCCCGGCCCCCTTCTTCAAAGTCCCCAGCGTCCCCTGGTTTTCCGTCCCACCTCTCGCAGCGCCGCAGCCTGATCGCCGCTGCAGGCCTTGGCCTGCTGGGCGCCCCCTGGGTGTCGCGTGCCCAGTCTTCCACCTTGCGCATTGCCACCACGATTGCCAGCAGTGGCGTGGAGCGCTTCAACGGCCTGGGTTTGCTCAATGGCGCGCAGGCTTACTTTGATGCCGTGAACCGCGCCGGTGGCATCAATGGTCGCCAGATCGAGCTGGTCAAGGCCGATGATGAATTCAATGCCGGCAAGGCCAAGGACAACGCACTCAAATTCGCTTCGGACGCCAATGTGCTGGCGCTGATTCACCCGCAGGGCACGCGCCAGACCACCGAGGTCATGAAGGCCGTGACCAGCCTGCCCATCATTGGCCCCAACACAGGAGCGACGGCGCTGCACAAGAGCGGCGCCAAGAATGTGTTCTGGGTGCGTACCAACTACGACCAGGAGGTGGAACGCCTCGTCAAACTGGCCGACAACCTGGGCCTCAAGCGCTTTGGTCTGGTCTATCCGAATGACCCGTTTGGTCAATCGGTGTTGGAGTCGTTCAAGGCTTCGCTGGCGCGCCGCAATATCGAAGCCGTGGGCATTGCCAGCACACCGGGCACAGCCAGTCTGGAAGTCGATGCCGCCGCCAGGCAACTGGCCAAGCTGCCCGTGCAGGTGCTGATCATGAGTCTGGCAGGCACTACGCCCGCGTTCTATAAGGCGTACCGCGATGCCGGTGGCGTGTCGCTGTGCTATGGCTTGTCGGTCAGCGGCACGGCCTCGAATCTGGCACAACTGGCCAAGGGCAATGACCGCCCCTTCTTCTCGGTGATCGTGCCCTCGCCCAATGCGCAGAAGTTCGAGATCGTGCGCCAGTACCGCCGCGACATGAAGACGGCGGGCTTCGAGATCGACTCGCTGGTCAGCCTCGAAGGTTATGTGGATGCCTACGTGCTGGCCGAAGGCCTGCGCCGCGCCGGGGCCAAGCCGGATCGCGACAGCCTGATGGCGGGGCTGGAGAGCCTGTCCAACTTCGATATTGGCGGCGTGCGCCTGAACTTTGGCAAGACCGTGCGCGAAGGCAATCACTACACCGATACGGTGACGATCGACGCCCATGGGCGCCTGATCAGCTAAGCAGCCTTCACAAAAAAAGCGCCACATCCAGTGGCGCTTTTTTCATAGCAGCAGCGGCAATTACTGGTGCGTGAAGTTGGCGGGGCGCTTGTTCACAAAAGCGTCCATGCCTTCCTTCTGGTCCTGCGTGGCAAACAGCGCGTGGAACAGGCGGCGCTCGAACATCACGCCGTCGGACAGGCCGCTTTCAAACGCGCGGTTGACCGACTCCTTGGCGGCCATCACGGCCAGTTGCGAGAAGCCGCTGATGATGATGGCCGCGCCCAGCGTTTCTTCCATCAGCTTGTCAAAAGGCACGACGCGGCTGACCAAACCTGCGCGTTCGGCCTCGGTGGCGTCCATCATGCGGGCGGTCAGAGCCATGTCCATGGCCTTGGACTTGCCCACGGCGCGGGGCAGGCGCTGCGTGCCGCCAGCGCCGGGGATCACGCCCAGCTTGATTTCGGGCTGGCCGAACTTGGCGTTGTCGGCAGCGATGATGAAGTCGCACATCATGGCCAGCTCGCAGCCGCCACCGAGGGCAAAGCCGCTGACGGCGGCAATCACGGGCTTGCGGATGCTGCGGATCGCTTCCCAGTTGCGGGTGATGTAGTCGCCGCCGTAGGCATCGGCAAAGTTGTACTTGGCCATGGCGCCGATGTCGGCCCCTGCGGCAAAAGCGCGCTCGCTGCCGGTGATGATCATGCAGCCAATGCTTTTGTCGGCATCGAACTTCTTGAGCGCATCGCCCAGCTCGTCCATGAGCTGGTCATTGAGTGCGTTGAGCTGCTTGGGGCGGTTCAGGGTGATGACGCCGACCTTGTCCGCTTCGACGCGGACTTCAATGGTTTCGTAAGCCAAGTGTGTCTCCTGCTTGATGAATGGTTGCTGCCACTAAGAATAACCGCTGTGGCTGGCGTGCAGCTGTCGCACAGCGGCGGGCTTTTCAACGGCTTATTGGCTGTGGTTGCCAGTCAGCCAGCGCTCTGCAGCGGCCTTGTCGGTGATTTCCAGGCCCAGATTGCTGATGGCGCTGGCGGTATTTGCATCCTCGCTGGCGGGTTTGGAAAGCTCCAGAGTCAGCTCCAGAATCTGCCGGTCACGCGCCACCCAGGCGGTGACGGTATTGGAGCCGCCAGCGTACAGCGGCACATCGTCCAGTTTGCTGATGCGCCAGCGCTGGCCTTCGGATGCGATGGCCAGCCACTCGTCGCCCGCCATCATTCCGGCCTGCTCGGCAGGGCCACCGCGCAGCACGGTCTTGATCTGCACGCTATGGTTTTCTTGAACGCGCAGGCCCAGCTTCTGCGCCAATTGGGCCGGCTCGACCTTGGTGTTGATGCCGTGCTGGGCCAGCAGCTCGCGCAGCGGCAGGTCGTCGGTGGAGTGCACCCAGCCGCGCAGTTGCTCGGCAATGGCCTCGCTGCCCAGACGGGTGACGACGGCCAGCACATGGGCTTCGCTGATGGGGCCGCCCTGGGTTTGTTGCCATAGGGTGCGCATGACATCGTCCAGGCTGTGTGAGCCATGGGCACGCAAAGCCAGGTCCAGGCACAGCGCGACCAGCGAGCCCTTGGTGTAGTAGCTGACGGTGTGGTTAGCGGTGTTTTCGTCCTGGCGGTAGTACTTGACCCAGGCGTCGAAGCTGGCCTCGGCCACGGACTGCACCTGGCGCCCCGGTGTCTGCAGCACCTGGTTGATGGTGCGCGTGATGAGTTTGAGGTACTGGGCGTTGTCCAGCAGGCCGGCGCGGCGCAGGAAAAGGTCGTCGTAGTAGCTGGTAAAGCCCTCGAAGAACCATAGCAGCTCGGTGTAGTTCTCCTGCTCGTAGTCATAGCACAAGAATTCCTCTGGGCGCAGTCGCTTGACGTTCCAGGTGTGAAAGTACTCGTGGCTGATCAGGCCCAGCAGCGTGTTGTAGCCCTCGGCGGCCTTGGCCTCCCCCTTGCGCGGCAGGTCGCGGCGGCCGCAGATCAGCGCCGTGCTGTTGCGGTGCTCCAGCCCGCCGTAGTTGTCGTCCACGACATTGAGCATGAAGACATAGCGGTCCATGGGCGGCTGGCTGCCATCGGCGTGCCAGAAGGCGATTTCGGCCTCGCAGATTTTCTGGGTGTCGGCCAGCAGGCGCTCGCCGTCAAAGCTGGGTGCGGCTCCGGCCACCACAAACTCGTGATACACGCCGCCCGCCGTGAAGCTGCCATGCCAGAACCGGCCCATCTCCACGGGGCAGTCCACCAGTTCGTCGTAATGGGCGGCGGTGTAGAGGCCCCAACCCTCACCATCGACCTGGGCGACCGTCAGGCCGGTGGCGACTTGCCAGTCCTGCGTGGCGGGGCTTGGCAGCAGTTCCAGCGCGTGTTCCGTGCGCTCCTGACCATGCACGCGCAGGCACAGGCTGGTGCCGTTGAAAAAGCCGCGGCGGCGGTCCAGCCAGGCGGTGCGCACCGAGGTGTCGTAAGCGCAAATTTGATAGCTGACAGTGCAATCAACATCTGGACTTGAGGCCAGTTTCCATTGATTTTTGCTCAACTGCTGCACTGCAATAGGCTGGCCGCTCTGGCTGGCTTTGAGGCCTTGCAGATTCTTGGAGAACTCGCGCACCAGATAGCTGCCGGGAATCCACACGGGCAGCGACAGCAGCTGGTCGGCGGCGGGTTGGGCGATGTGCAGGGTGACATCGAAAAGATGCGCATCCACCGCGCTGGCCTGCACGGTGTAGCGAATGCCGGGGGAGGAAACAGATGTCATGACAGCTCCAGAAATGCGGGCCGGAGCATGCGCACCTGCCGCAGCGCAGCCCTGTCAGGCCTGCGCTGCCCCGGCGGAAATCAACGATTCAGGGTTACTTGGCGGCTGCCAGGTGCTTTTCCACTTCGGCAGCCGAGATGGCGCCAGGTACGCGCACATTGTTGCTGAACACGATGGTGGGTGTGCCGGTGATCTTGTACTTGCGGCCAAACGCCAGGTTGCGCTGGATGGCGGCGGTATCGCACTGCAGCGCAGGGGCGTTCTTGCCGCTGAGCATCTGGTCATGCCAGGCCTTGGCGGAGTCCTTGGCGCACCAGATATTGCGCGACTTCTCGGCCGAGTCCGGGCTCAGGATGGGGTAGAGGAACAGGTAGATGGTGACGTTGTCCACACTCTGCATGTCTTTTTCAAAGCGCTTGCAGTAGCCGCAGTTCGGGTCTTCAAACACGGCCATCTTGCGTTCGCCCTTGCCGTGCACGATGGTGATGGCGTCCTTGAGCGGCAGGTGCCTGAAGTCCACCGCCGTCAACTGGTTCATGCGGTCTTCGGTCAGGTTGCGCTTGGCCTTGGTGTCGATCAGCTCGCCCTGAATCAGGTAGTTGCCCTTGGCGTCGGTGTAGAACAGGTCTGTGCCCACGCGCACCTCGTACAGGCCCGCCATGGGTGTGGAGCGCACCTCGTCGATCTTTTCGAGCTGGGGAATGCGCTCGGTCAGTGTTTTCTTGAGGTTGGCATCCTGGGCATGGACGCTCAGGCCGAAGGTCAGGCTGGCGGTGGCCAGCAGGCAGGCAACAAGTTTCATGGGTAGTTTGGGTGGCCGTCCTATGTGCGGCTTGGGTATGTTGCTATCAGTTTCTGTAGTTTTGATTACAGGGCTGTTGGTTGGAGTATGGGAAGCCTCAAGGGTTCCCCTGAGGCAATCAGAGCAGACCCATGGCCTGCTTGGCCATCCATGATTTCAGGGGGCCGCTGCGCTCAAAGCCTTTCATGCCCCAGTTGCGCAGCATCTGCACGGGCACTTCGGGGCGGGCAAACAGTTGCTGCAGGCCATCCATGGCCAGACCCATGGGTGCCAGCGAGGCCTTGCGCTCGCGCTCGTACTGGCGCAGCAGCTTCAGGTCCGCCGGGCTGCGCCAGTAATCGCGCTCCTGCAGGATGCGGGCCAGCGCCTGGACATCGCCCAGGCCCAGGTTCAGGCCTTGCCCGGCCAGCGGGTGCACATTGTGGGCGGCGTCGCCCGCTAGCACCCAGCTTGCGGCTTCGCCGGACTCCGCCGCGCGGCTGCCGCACCAGCGGTCGGCCACGGCCTGCTGCAGCGGCCAGGAGGCACGCTCGGCCACCAGCTCCAGCTGACCCAGCGCGTTCTGGCTGATGGCCTGCAGGCGCGTGGTGAAGCTCTCTTCATCACTGTCCAGCCATTCGGGCACCAGCGACTTTTCCAGCGACCAGACCACGGCGACTTCATGACCGTCGGTGCCGCCCATGGGCAAAAAGGCCAGAATGCCCTCGGGCGTGAACCACTGGCGCGCAATGCCGCCATGGGAAATCTCGCATTCCAGGCGCGTGGCAATCGCGTGCTGGGGGTAGGGCGTGACGGAGAAGTTCACGCCGAACTCGGCGCGCGTGCTGCTGGCGCGGCCTTCACAGATGGCGGTCAGGGCGGCATCCACCGGCTCGCTGACGATTTCCACCTGGGGTTGGTAGCGCACGGCCTCGGCCAGACGCTGCTCCAGCGCGGGCACATCGACAATCCAGGCCAGTGCTTGCACATCCTGCGATGCGGCGTCGAACTGCACCTGACCATCAAGATCACCAAACACCTGCATGCCCAGCACCGGCGTGGCATCTTCGTCATCGGGCCAGCAGCGTAGCGACTGCAGAACGGCCCGCGAGCTGGCGTTGAGGGCGTAGGCTCTCACATCCTTGCGCTGAGACTTGGGCTGCGCAGGCGCGACCAGCGCCACGCGCAGACGCTCACGCGCCAGCAAAAGGGCCAAGGTCCGGCCCACAATGCCGGCCCCACGAATACATACATCAAAGGTTTGCGCCATGACCGGCATTGTAGGAGGCGCGGGCAGGGCCTGTGCTCAGCAGGGAAGCTGCGACCCGACACGCATCAACTATGTTGTTGATAGCTGCCTGCCTAGGTACCTTCTGGACTTGAGGGCAAAATGACTCCTAATTTGCCCCCCAACCGAAGTCACCGAGGAAACCGCATGAACGACGCCGCCTACGATGTGCAAGGCCAGATTGCCCAGCTGTGGATCTACCCCGTCAAGTCCTGTGCCGGGATTTCCGTGCCGCAGGCGCAGCTCGGCTTGCAGGGCCTGCAATGGGACCGGCACTGGATGGTGGTCGATGAAACCGGCGACTTTCTGACCCAGCGCAGCCACCCGCGCATGGCGCTGATTCACCCAACCCTCACGGATGAACACTTGGTGCTGAGCTTTGCGGGACAGGCCAGCCTGCAGATTCCGCTGCTGGCCCAGGGCGAAAAATGCCGTGCCAGAGTCTGGAGCGATACCGTCGACGCCTGGAATCTGGGCGAATGGGCCGAGCCCGCCCGCCAGTGGCTGAGCCAGGCACTGGGCACCGACTGCCGCCTGGTGCGCTTTGACCCGGCCCAGCCTCGCGAGGCCAGCGAGCGTTGGGTGGGCGACGACCAGGCGCCCGTGCACTTTGCCGATGGCTACCCGCTGCTGGTGCTCAGCCAGTCGGCGGTCGATGAGCTCAATGCACGGCTCGCACAAGCGGGAGAGCCTGTTGTCGATGCGCGACGCTTTCGCCCCAACATCGTGATTGCGGGCATCGAGTCCCACGACGAAGACCGTGTCGAACAGTTCGACCTGCTGGAGCTGCCGGGCCTGACCCTGCGCCCCTGCAAGCCCTGTACGCGCTGCCCGATTCCCGATGTGGACCCAGACACGGCTGTGCCCGGCCATGCCGTTGGACATTCGATTCAAGGCTACCGTCAAGATCCGCGTATGGATGGTGCTATCACTTTCGGCATGAATGCTGTGGTGCAGGGCCTGTCGTCCCAACCGTCGGGGACGGTGATACTGGCCGTGGGACAGCATCTGGGCGGCAATCTGCGCTTTGACTGAGTGTTGCAGTCTGTGAAGCATCTGCAAAGAAAATGTAAGAATTTGTCTGTCATGCACACAGGGCTTGCATGACTACACAGTGACATATTTGCAGTGTTCAATAACCCCATCATTGAGAAAAATTCCGAGGGGTGGCCCATGAAAGAACTGCAATCTGGAGATTTCGTCGTCGTGACCGGCAGCAGCGCGTTTGCCGGCAAGATTGCGCGTTTGCTCTACCGTGCCCCGGACTGCGACTTCTGCCTGCCCGACGGCCACAGCCACATCGCCTGCCAGGCTGGTGACTGGGTGCTGGAGTTCCCGCAGAAAGTCCCGGCACTGAAGCGCGGCTGCCAGTCGCCCTGCATGACCAAATACCTGTGCAGCCCCGAAAGCCAGCTCAAGTTGCTGGGCAATACCGGCGGGCTGGATGTGCTGTTTGGCACGCCTTTGAGCACTGCCGCGCCAACTGCGCGCGCCATGGCGGCCTGATTCAGGCAGTCAAACCGCTTTGCAAGAACTCCAGCCTGCAGCCATGCAGGCTTTTTTGTGCCCGCTGCGCGAATCTCCCTTGCAATCCGCCGCGCAGGAGCAGAGATTGCCGGGTCATTACAATCAGTGGTTTCAGTGACAAGACCGGCACAGAACTTTGCCAGCGGCAAAGTGCCATCCGGGTCACGCTCAAAAGAACACCGAACACGCCTCAATGCGGATCGGGCACTTCGGCCACGCTGGTGTGGTGCCGGGTAGTGCATTGATACATAAGGAAATTTCATGAGCCTCAAATGCGGCATCGTGGGCCTGCCCAACGTCGGCAAGTCCACTCTTTTCAACGCGCTGACCAAGGCTGGCATCGCTGCAGAAAATTATCCCTTCTGCACTATTGAACCCAATACCGGTGTGGTGGAAGTGCCTGATCCGCGTCTGGATCAGCTCGCCGAGATCGTCAAGCCTGAGCGCATTGTTCCCGCCATCGTGGAATTTGTGGACATCGCCGGTCTGGTCGCAGGTGCTTCCAAGGGTGAAGGCCTGGGCAATCAGTTCCTGGCCCACATCCGTGAAACCGACGCCATCGTCAACGTGGTGCGCTGCTTTGAAGACCCCAACGTGATTCACGTGGCCAACAAGGTGGACCCGATTGCCGACATCGAAGTCATCCAGACCGAGCTGTGCCTGGCTGACCTGGCCACGGTGGAAAAAGCCATCAATCGTTATAGCAAGGCAGCCAAGTCCGGTAACGACAAGGAAGCTGCCAAGCTGGTGTCGCTGCTGACGCCCATCCAGGAAGTGCTGAACCAGGGCAAGCCCGCACGCATCGTGCCCGTGTCCAAGGAAGATGCGCCCCTGCTCAAGCCGTTCTGCCTGATCACCGCCAAGCCCGCCATGTTTGTGGGCAATGTGTCGGAAGACGGTTTCGAGAACAACCCTCTGCTCGACCAGCTCAAGGCCTATGCCGAGGCCCAGGGTGCGCCCGTGGTGGCCATCTGCGCCAAGATCGAAGCCGAAATGTCCGAAATGGACGACGCGGACCGCGATATGTTCCTCGAGGAACTCGGTCTGGAAGAGCCGGGCCTGAACCGCCTGATTCGCGCTGGCTTCAAGCTGCTGGGCCTGCAGACCTATTTCACCGCCGGTGAAAAGGAAGTGCGCGCCTGGACCGTGCGCGTGGGTGCCACCGCTCCTCAGGCGGCTGGCGTGATCCACGGCGACTTCGAACGCGGCTTCATTCGTGCCCAGACCATCGCCTTTGACGATTACATCCAGTTCAAGGGCGAGCAAGGTGCCAAGGATGCCGGCAAGATGCGCGCCGAAGGCAAGGAATACATCGTCAAGGATGGCGATGTGCTGAACTTCCTGTTTAACGTCTAAATTTGGACTGTTGCCTCACAGTGTTTTGTGAGGTCTCAAAAAACCCTGCAAGTCACTGATTTGCAGGGTTTTTTTATTCTCGTTTGTCTCATCATGCATCGCACCATCTTTTTTGAAAGTGGGTATGGAGGTGGGTATAACTGTTTGTACCCATTTTAAAAAGTGGGTACGATCGGTGTGAGTGAGGAAAAATTATGTTGAACGATACGCAGTGCCGTACGGCCAAGGCAAAAGAACGTGCCTATAAGCTCAGTGATGACAAGGGGCTGTACTTGGAAGTGAAGCCAAATGGCGTGAAGTCTTGGCGCTACCGCTTTAAGCTGGAGAAAGATGGAGTGCTCAAAGAGAGCATCTTTGCTATTGGCAACTATGTGAGCGCACCATCTGCTGAATCCGAGGAAGATGCCCAAGCAAGGCGTGCTGGTGGTTTGTTTACCTTAGCTGAAGCACGGGCTGAGCGTCTCAAAGCTAGGGGCTTGGTCAAGCAAGGCATCAATCCTGCTCACCAGCGAAAGTTTGAGAAGATCAAGCGGGGGCAACAAAGTGCCATTACTTTTGAGTCCGTAGCGACCGAATGGCTTGCTATGAAGGACTGGGAAGTAGTCACAAAAAAACGCAGGCTGGATAGAGGGTGTGCAGAATTTTGTGTAAACGGACAATCCACCGCAGGCGCAAGTCTGCATGTCCGTAAGCACAATGACAACCAAGAAACACGAAGTCCCTGAAGAACTGCTGGCGAAACTGCTGGCTGATTACAAGAAACCTGAAGACCTGATCGGCGAGAACGGCCTGCTCAAGCAGCTGACCAAGCTGCTGGTAGAAAAGGCGCTGGACGCCGAACTGACCGAGCACCTCGGCCACGACCGACACGAACCGGTGGTCAACACCGGCGGCAACACTCGCAACGGCAAGAGCAGGAAGACGCTCAAGTGCGAGTTCGGCGAACTGCCCATCGAGGTGCCGCGCGACCGCAAGGGCACCTTCGAACCCCAACTGATCCCCAAGCACCAGACCCGCTGGGCCGGCTTCGACGACAAGATCATCTCCCTGTACGCCCG
>NZ_KZ984444.1 GCF_003569915.1 Comamonas testosteroni
GCTGCACATCCGAGCTTCAATCCTCAATCAATTTACCGCTCTGGGCACGCCCCAGACAGTCGCTGCTGCGTAAATCTATTTGGGATTGGGGATGCCTTGGCCTATGGCCGATTTATGCAACAAAGCCATCTCCCGAGCCTACCTCAGCTGCGACCGGCATTTGTGCAACAACGCCTCCAATTACCAAGCCATTGGATATGCTTATTGGCTATTTGCTTAATCTCCTGGGTATTGGCATTTCGGTTTCAGAAGCAAGTGGGCGTTTAACTTGTGGATATAGTTCAGAGTTAGTCTATTGAAAGTAGTTGAAGTGCTTCGCAGGTTGCTTGTGTCCGGATCATCGCTCGGTCTCCGTTCAAGTGAAGACAGTCTGTGAACGTGTTCCTGTCCACGCTCCACCCCACCCAGACCGTCCCCACAGGCTTCTCCGCAGACCCGCCGCCCGGTCCCGCAATCCCCGTCACTGCAACACTGACCTGAGCGCGTGAGTGCCGAATCGCACCTTCGGCCATTGCGCGCACCACTTCTTCGCTGACCGCGCCATGTCTGGCGATCAGCTCGGCGGGCACGCCCAGCATCTCGGTCTTGGCTTCGTTGGAATAGGTCACAAAGCCGCGGTCAAACCACTGGCTCGAACCTGCGAGATCGGTGCAGGCCGCGGCGATCATGCCGCCGGTGCAGCTTTCGGCGGTGGCCAGCATCCAGTTTTTTTCGGTGAGTTTGGTTGCCAGCTGTTTGACCAGTTCTTCGATGCTGGTTGGTGTTTTGTCCATGTCTCCCCCTCGGCGCTCAGCCTAGGAAATGCTTCCAGAGTGCGATCACAAATAGCGTGCAGAACGCGGCCACCAGGTCATCCCACATGATTCCCCAGCCGCCGCGCGGGCCAAAGCCTTTGAACATGCGGTCCGCCCATTTCACGGGCTGCGGCTTGACGGCATCAAAGAAGCGAAACAGTGCAAAGCACAGCAACTGGCCCCAGAAGCCCATGGGCATGCACAGCCACAGGATGACCCACATGGCGACGACTTCGTCCCAGACGATATGACCGGGGTCGGCCACGCGCATGTTCCGGGCAGTGACGGTGCAGGCCCACCAGCCGACGGGAATGCTGGCTGCAATGACCCAGCCAATCTGCGTGGTGTTCAGCCACAGGCTCATGACCAGATAGGCCAGCCAGGCCCAGAGCGTGCCAACGGTGCCGGGGGCGATGCGCGGCAGGCCTGAGCCAAAGCCCAGCGCAATCAGGTGGGCCGGGTGCTGCAACATGAAGCGCACGCTGGGGTGGGCGATGCTGCCCGCGCCGGGTGCTGGTTTTGCTTCTCTATTGATAGCTGCTGGCCTAATATTTTCTTGGACTATCGCCGTATTTTGCGTATTTTCTGAAATTTCATCAGTCATGGCGGGATGATACGCGGCAGGCGCAGCTGCCCGGCATCATTGCAGCCCCTGCACAGGAGTGTTTTCGGGGAAGCGAATCTGGTGCACCGCCTGAAACTGCGCGCTGCTGCTGGCTGCCAGGCTTTGCTCCCAGGCCACCATGCCGTTTTGATTGTTCCAGTGCGTTGTGGTGGGCTGGGGCGTGTACTGCGACTGCACCTTGATCTGCTCATTGCGCGAGACAGGTGCGGCATCCAGCACCTGCAGCGCAATGGCCTGGCTGTGGCGGTTTTCCACGGCGTAGCTGCGCACCACGGTGCGCTCTGTGCTGCTGTTGATCCAGCCTGCACTGCCGGTATTGCTCTCTTGCGGCAGACGGCGCACCACGACCTGATCGTCGCGGCCAAAGGACAGGCCTTGGGCCAGCGCCTGCGCGTTGCTGAAATCAAGACGGCCACTGCCCACCAGCGCATCGTCACGGAACAGTGCGACCGGGCCGGCGGGCCAGACACCCGCAGGCGCCTTGAGGCTGGCAATCAGATAGGCCGCTTCCTCCATGGCGGGGGCAACGCGGGTGAGCAATGTGGTGGCAATGCTTTCCTGACCCAGAGCCAGCGTCAGCCGTTCCGCGCTGGATGGGACATTGATCTTGTACGGCACCACAAATTGCGTGCTGTAGGCCGTGTTGATGCTGGAGACATCAAGAACTGGCAACTCCGGCGCGTCTGCCTGAGCTCTTTCCGCCGTCATCTTGGCCGCCGCAAAGTTGACGCGCGCGGCGACGGGGGCTGGCGCGGCAGGGATGACGGGCTGCATCACATCCACCACCCAGGGGCGTGGCAGTGCGCCTTGCGTGCTGCGTGTGGGCTGGCCGGTGGACAGGCGCAGGCGCACATTGCTCCAGTCTTCGCCGCTGGTCTGGACGACCAGTGCCTGGCGCTCCAGCTGCACCAGATTCTTGCTGGTGTTCAGCTGCGCGCGGTAGCTGGGCTGCCAGCTGGGGCCGCGCACCTGATAGCTCAGGCGCACATTGGCATCGCTGCGGCTGGCGACCTGCACGGTGACCTTCATCACCTGCGACTGGGCCGAGCCCGTGCGGTCGCGCTCGGAGCGCAGGGGTTCCAGCTGCTGCAGCAAGTCCTGCTTTTGCCGCTGAATCTGGTGAGCGCGCACGCTGTTGTCGCGGCTGCTTTGGCGCAGGGCCTGGCTGGTGCTGGCAATCTGCGTGGCGTTGACCTTGGCTTCTTCGCCGGGCTTGCTCACGCCTTGCAGAAAATCGCCCACCAGCTTGGCTGCGTTTTCTTCGGCCTCGATGCTGGCAAGCTGGTCTTCCAGCGTGCGAATTTGCTGGTCCAGCGGGCTGGTGCAGTCCTTGCTGGCCACGCTGCGCGCCTGCATCAGCACTTTGATGTCGCCCACGCGCACGCCCTCGTCGGCGCTGATCTGCAGGCTTTGCGTGTCGACGCTGGCGGGCAGGCACTCAAAGCTGAGCTGGCGCGTGCTGGCGGCAATGCGCGCCTCGCGCTGCACCGAGGCAATGCCGGGGTACAGCGTCACATCGGTGATGGGGGCGCGGCTGCCGGAGACATTGAGGCTGTTGCCATCTGCAGCAGCAGCTGCAGGCAGGGCGGCAAGACTGGCTGACAGGCCCAGGGCAGCTGCCAGCAGATGAGGCGTGTACACAGGCAAGGGTCGGCTTGGGCGCATGGAAAAGGCTCTTGGCTCAGGTGGACAGGCCCCCAGCTTAACCGCTGTTTACGCCGCGCCAAAGTGGTCGAAAGACTTCCAGTGTGTCTGCATGTACGCGCCATCAGCGCCCACCACCCGCAGGCCCGGTTCCGCGTCGATGCGGCCAATGCAGGTGACGGGCGTGGCGCTGGCCGCACCGGCAGCCAGCACATCGGCATGGCGCGCGGCAGGGGCGGTGAAGCACAGCTCGTAGTCATCCCCACCGGCCAGCGTGCATTGTTGCTGTAATTTCAAGTCAAACTGCCATGATGTCTGTGCGGCATATGCGCTTGCAGCTATCAAAGGAGTAGTAATTCGGCTGTCCACTGTCGCGCCCACATGGGATAGCTCAAGGATATGGTCCAGATCGCCGAGCAGACCATCGCTCACATCCAGCGCGCTACTGGCAATGCCGCGCAGTGCCAGGCCCAGAGCCACGCGCGGCGTGGGCGCTTCAAGGCGCTGGCGGGCTTGTGCAAGCAGCGCGGCGGGCAGCTCGATATGGCCCAGCAAGGCTTCCAGTGCCAGGCGCGCATCGCCCAGTTGGCCGCTGACCCAGATTTCATCACCGGGCTTTGCGCCGCTGCGCAGCAGGGCTTGCCCGGCAGGCACTTCGCCAAACACGGTGATGCAGATATTGAGCGGGCCGCCCGTGGTGTCGCCGCCAATCAGCTCGCATTCATGGGTATCGGCCAGTTCCAGCAGGCCAGCGGCGAATTCGCTGATCCAGGCTTCATCAGCGCGCGGCAATGACAGCGCCAGTGTGAAGGCCAGAGGCTTTGCGCCGCTGGCCGCCAGATCGCTGAGGTTCACGGCCAGCGCCTTGTGGCCCAGCAGGCGCGGGTTTACGTCGGGGAAGAAGTGGCGGCCTTCGACCAGCATGTCGCTGGAGATGGCCAGTTGCATGCCGGCAGCCGGGGCCAGCAGCGCGCAGTCATCGCCCACGCCCAGAACGGCGCGGCGCACAGGGCGCTGGAAATAGCGACGGATCAGATCAAATTCACCCATGGGAAATCACTGGCCGCCCGTAAAGCGGCCCGGTTGGCCGCTGGTCAACGGCTGTGGTTAAAACTGCTCCAGCGCCTCGGCGCGCGTGGCAGTGACGTTGAGGATGGCCAGAAAGCCGCTGACGTCAAACACTTCGCGCACATGGGGCTGCATGCCATAGATCACCAGTTTGCCACCAGCTTGCTTGAGGCGCTTGGCCAGAACCAGTACCACGCGCAGGCCGGCGCTGGAGATATAGCTCAGCTCGGTCATATTGAGCAGCACATTCCTGGCACCTTTTTGCACCACATCCAGCACCTCGGTTTCGACGGTGGCAGCGTTGGAGCTGTTGACCTGACCTTGCAGGGCAATGATGTGCGCTTTTTCGTTGGGCTCGATTGCAATAGTCATAGAAAACTCTTGTGATGAAATGCCACAGACAGTGCACAGAGAGTAGCAGGGCAAGGCTGTCCATGTATGTCATTCGCAGTGCTGTTCGGAAACCCCCTTCATTTTAGTGATGCTGCCTCTTCGCTTTCCTCCATCTGTTGTGCGTCGCCGCTCTCCTGCTCTGGTTTATGGAGCGGATGACCGCCTTCCCTGGAGTGCTTTGCTGGTGCTGGCGGCGCAGCATGGCGCCACGGTCATCGCGTTTCTCTCCTATGTACTGGTGGCCACGCGGGCCGCGGGGCTGGATGCGGCAGGCACGCAGTCCATGCTGGCCATGACGCTGATTGGCATGGCGGTCTGCACGGCGTTGCAGTCCTGGGGCGGGCGCTGGGGCAGCGGTTTTCTCATCGCGCACATGCCCAACCCGTTTGTGATCTCGTTTGTCACTACCACGCTGGTCGCAGTCGGTCCGGGCGGCATGGCCATGATTGCGCTGGTCTATTGCGGCGTGACGTTCTGCGTGGCACCGCTGATTACGCGCATGCGCTCGCTGTTTCCGCCTGCGGTGGTGGGTACGGTGATTGTCATGGGCGGTCTGACGCTGGTGGAAAGCGCGGTGCGCCATTCGCTGGGACTCAACGCCCAGTGGCAGGTGGATGCGGTCAGCAGCATCACAGCGGGGTGCACGCTGTTTACCATCGTCGTTGCCAGCGTCTGGGGCGGCAAACGGCTGGGTTTGATGGCCTTGCTGCTGGGCATTGCGGTCGGGGTGCTGGTGTCTGCCGTTCTGGGTGGCCATGGCGATCTGGGCGCCATCAAAAGCGCGGCGCTGGTGGACTTTCCCGCGCTGGTCATGCCGTCCTTCAAGGGCGATATCGGCGTGCTGGTGGCCGTGGGGCTGATTGCGGTGCTGACCCAGCTCGATACGCTGGGCGGCGTGAGCATGATGGACAAGCTGGAAGACGCGGACTGGCGCCGCCTCAACCCCCAGGCCGTATCGGGCGGCATGCGTGCCTATGTGCTGGGTGGCCTGATGGGGCTGTTTGGTGCTTTTCCAAGCTGCGTCAGCTCTACCAATATTGCGCTGGCCCATGCCACGCACGCCACGGCCCGACGCATTGGCTTTGCGGTGGCAATTCTTCTGCTCATCGTGGCTTTCATGCCCAAGCTTACGGTCAGCCTGATGCAGATTCCCGAAGCCGTGCTGGGCGCGGTAGAGCTGTATGCGGCGGCTTTTCTGATCGTTGCCGGTTTTGAGCTGGTGGCTTCTCGCGCCATGGACAGCCGCTCCACCTTTGCCGTGGGTCTGGCCATCAGCTCTGGCATTGCCATCATGGTCATGCCGCAGCTCATGCAGTCCATGCCGAGCTACTGGCGGTCGCTGGTGGGCAATGCTTTTGTGGTGTGCAGCCTGCTGGTAATTTTGCTGAATATGCTGTTCAGACTGGGAACTTCACGCAAGGTGGAAGTGGACCTTGGCAACGAAGACCGCCCCGTGCACGAGGCAGTGGTGAACTTTGTCGAGACCCAGGGCGCGGCCTGGGGCGCAAGGCGCGAGGTGGTGCAAAGAGCGGCCATGGCAGCGCTTGAAGGCGCAGAAGGCATTCACGCCGCAGGCCGCAAGTTGACGGGCATGCGCGGCAGTTTTGATGAATTCAATCTGGACCTGGAACTGCTGCACACCGGCGCGGCCTTGCCCGTGAAGGCGGGGGCAGGCAAAGTGCTGCAAGCCCATGACTTGCTGGATACCGATGATGAGGCTTTTGAAGCAGCGTTGTCCCAGGTTTCATCACAGTTGCTGCGGCATATTGCCGACAGGGTGAGCACCTATGATGCTCAGGCCGGTCAGCCTTCAGCGCTGCAGCTGCACTTCGAGCATTGAGGCCAATATTCAATGGATACCAACTCGCCCATCTCTTCGCCGTGGCCAGCGTTTCAGCCGCTGGAGCAGCGCGCAATGCCCGCGCGCAGCGAGTCTGTGGCTCAGATGATGGCCTGGCTGGAGCAAGTGGGCGAGGAGCGAAGCTGGCCCCCCAAATCCGTCTTCGCGCTGACGCTGTGCGCAGATGAGGCGCTGACCAATATCGTGAGCCATGCAAAGCCAGCAGACGACGCAGCGCTGCAGATCAAGCTGCAACTGGGAATGCTGGATGGCGGCATTGCCCTGTGCCTTGCCGACAATGGGCGGGAGTTTGACCCCACGCAGCAGGCGTCTGCAGAACTGGCTGAAAGTCTGGATGAGGCCGAGGTGGGCGGCCATGGCCTGCGCCTGATGCGCCACTATCTGCAGCGCTTTGAGTACCGGCGCTCGGATGGCTGGAACTGCTTGCTAATGGTGGTGGCTAGCCAAGATAAAGCAAGCTGACGCAGGTAATGTCGTCGGCCTGCGGCGCGCCGTCTTCAAAGGCTCGCACGCCACGCAGCACGGCTTGATTGAGTTGTCCGGGGTTGCACTCAACGCCGCATTGCTGCTCCAGAAACTGCACCAGCCTTTGCTCGCCAAATTCTTCCTGCTGTGCATTGAAGGCTTCGGTCACACCATCGGTAAACAGAAACAGGCGATCGCCACGGCCCAGTTGCAACACCGCTTCCTGATACGGAAACTCTTCGCTGACCGCCACTGCCACGCCGCCCGTGCGCGCCAGTGGCTTGACTTCACCTGTGGCGCTGAGAAAGTAAGGGGCATTGTGGCCCGCATTCACATAGCGCAGCTGACCTGTGGGCAGGTGCAGCACGCCGTAGAACACGGTGACAAACATCATCTGCTCGTTCTCAGCCGCCAGCAGGTCGTTGAGCCTGCGCATGCAACTGCTGGGGGCTTTCACAAAAGCCGCGGTGGACTTGAGCAGAGTGCGCGTGATGGCCATGAACAGCGCGGCGGGAACGCCTTTGCCCGAGACATCGGCAATCACCACACCCAGATGTTCCTGATCAAGCCAGAAATAGTCGTAGAAGTCGCCACCCACATCACGCGCGGGAGTGATATGGCAGTCCAGCTGCAGGCGCGGGTCGTCCGGCATCTGCTGGGGCAGGATGCTGCGCTGCACTTCGGCCGCAATCTGCAGCTCCTGCTGCAGCCCCGCCAATCTGGTTTTGGTGACCAGAGCCTCGCGCAGTTCCACCACCATGCTGGTCAGGCGCTGGTGCTGATCGACGATGCGCTGGCTCAGGTCGGACATCACCAAGGCCAGCTGGCGCAACTGACCGTCATCACCCTGGGCGTTTTCGCTGCCTTGCAGCAGCTGCAGCACTTCTTCGCGGCTGGTCATGTCGGTGGCGTCGGCCAGCTGCTGCAACTGGCTGTGAATCAGCTGCTCCTGCCTGCGGCGCACGCGCTCGCGCTGGCTGCGTGTGCGAATCAGCTCCTGCACATTGCTGCGGAAGGTGGTGACGGCCTGAGCAATGCGGCCAATCTCGTCATTGCGGCTGTGGTGCACGAGCACGCTGGTGTCGCCCCTGGCCAGTGCCTGCAGCGCGGCAATGGCTTGATCGAGCGGCTTGAAACTGCGGCGCAGATACCAGGACAGCAGCAGCAGGCCCGCAACGATCAGAGCCAGCGTGATGCCCAGCGTCAGCCGCGACAGAAACTGGCTGGCCTGTGCCTGCTGGGTCTGGTCCTTGATGGTGACCAGCGCCCCCACATCATGCCCGGCAAGATCGTGCACCAGCGTGCTGGTCACGGCATGAATCTGCTGGCCAATGGCTTGCTCAAAGTGCGCTTGCTGGCGCGGTGAAATCAGCGGACTCACGGCCTGCCACAACTCATCGCTGGTGGTCGCCAGCAACTGACCGCGCAGGTCGAGCAGGCTGGCCTGCAGCTTGCCATGCAGGCTCAGGCGCAGCAGCGCATGCTCCATCTGACGGCCTGCGACAACGACCATGGCTTCCCCATCACCGGGCAGCAAGCGGGCTGACAACAGCAGCGCCTGCTTGCTGGCACCAAGGCGTAGCCCGCTGACCGATTCACCGCTGAGCAAAAGCTCCATGCTGCTGTTGTCCAGCAAAGGCTCCAGCGTGGCCTTGCCCAGACTCACCGCGTCCTGCCCGGGCCTGAGCACGGAAATCAGGTCGAGCTTTTGACCTTCACCGGGATAGAGGTCCAGCGCAATCAGCGCGCGCTCAAGCTGTTTGCCTTCGCGGGCTCTGGCCGCGCTGATAAAGGCTGGCGTGGCGGCCAGCTTGTCCAGACTGCTGTCCATGCTCTGGTCTTCAGCAGCCAGCGTCTGCTGCCACAGAGCCGATTGCGCCTCCTGGGCCAGCAGGGCGATGCGCTCTTGCTGCAGCTGATCGTGCACCCAGCCTGAGCCGAGCAGGGCCAGTGCGGTCAGCAGCAAGCCTGCGGCGACGATCAGCAGAATGCGCAGCCTCAAGGTCATGAGGGTGCTCCATTTTTGATAGCGGATGGCGCAATATCTTTCAGGACTGAGTGCATTTTTTGATCAAAATCCACGGCCAGCAGCTCGGCGGCGAAGTCCTGCACGCTCTGCTGAGCCTGTGCATTGCGCTGCTGTAGTTCGGACAGTGTCTGAAGCGCAGCCTGCTGGGCATCACCGGCGTGACGTTCGTGGATGTGGCGGGTCTGGGTCTCTCGCAGGGCCAGCAGCAAAAGCGCATGTCTTTTTTGCAGCCCGCGCCCCGGCCACTGGTAGGTAATCAGGCCTGCCAGCACGGCCACTGCCAGCACAGTCAGAATCGCTAAAGCAGCGGGTTTGATCAGACTGTGAGCCTGAGGCGATTTGGCTCCGGCCTGAACCTGTGCGACGGTGGCTCCGCGCACGATGACGGGTAGCTTGACCAGCGGCTCTGCCTTGCCCTGAGAGACGGAATACAAGGGCTTGCCATGCTCATCGGCCAGCGCCAGATAGGCCATCTGCGGCGTGCTTTGCAACGTCTGCTGCAGATAGTCCTGCACGCCGGGCAGCTTCTGCAGCGGTATGCCCAGTCGTACCGCACGCGTGGTCTGCTTGGCCAGGGTCTGCGCCACAGATCGCGCAATGGCTTGCTGACCTGCCTGCGCCTCTGCGTGGAACTGGGTGGTCAGCGACCAGATCAAGGCCGCCACCGCCAGCATGCCTGCCAGCAGCACGGCAAAACCGCTGCGCAGGGCGACCTGCAGGCGCAGGCTCTGCAGGGAGGGCGGGCGTGGTTCAGATGACGCAGGTGATGCAGGTGATGCAGTTGATGTAGTTGACTCAGGCACGGTCCAGCTCCTGCAGCTTTTGCAGAGCCTGCTGTGACTGCGCATATTCGGTTTGCAGTTGCTGTGCCGCCTGCTCAGCGGCTTGCCTGAGTTCAGCATCCAGCGCCGGGGTGACTGTGCCCTGATTCAGTATCTGGGCGGCCTGGTGATAGGGGTGCAGGCTGCGCTGCAGCAGCCACAGGCCAAGGCAGAGCGCAGTGATGCAGCAGGCGGCGGCCAGCATCAGCCACCAGAGCGCCTGCTGGCCCATGCGCTGCCACTGGGCCAGTGTCCATGGCTGATCGGCGGGCAGCAGCGTCACAACAATGCCGCCTGCGGCGCGGCCCAGATGGTTTTCAAAGCGCATGCCCAACTGGTCCTGCGTGGGGTCCAGCGTTTCCCAGCTGCCTTCCAGGCTGAGCTTTTCGACCCAGTCGGCAGGCACTTGCACATCGCGGGCACCGGCGTCCGTGCTGTAGCTGATGCGGCCCTGCGGCGTGAAAAGATCAATCGCCATGACCTGCGCAAAACTGGATTTTTCGCGGTCGATCACATCCTGCATGGCGGGCATCTGTTCCGCCGTCATGCCGGTGGCCAGATAGTCTTCGGCGGTCTTGCGCAGGCTTTGCAGCAGAAAGTGATTGCGCTCATGGGCCAGTTGCGCGGCCTGGGCGCTGGAGAAATGCCAGTACAGCGCAGTCAGCGCCGCCAGCAGGGCAGCCATACACAGCAGCTGGGCGGTGCTCAGCTGGGCACGGGTGCTCAAACAGTCCTCCGCTGGACTGGGATGTAGCGCAGATATTCCGCGCTATGCCCGGGCTGGGCGCCGCGCCAGCCTTGCCGCAGCAGCTGGTGCTGGCGCTTGATGTCCATCGCATGGAGTTCCTTGGACAGATCGGGGTAGAGCGCGTAGTCAGGCAAGGGCTCCAGCACCATCAGATAGCGCATCTGCCCGCCGTAGCGCAGGCTGATGTCGCGCACATGAAACCCGCACTCCAGCAGATTGTTCCAGCTGTAGTGGTTGGCAGGCGCGGCGGTGGAAAACAGCAGCGCATTGGCGGGAGCCATGGCAATGCGCTGCATGATGAGCTGCCGTTGCAGTGAGCGGCCGCGCCACGGTGGGCTGACGCAGATGCCGGCCAGCGCCAGTTGCGGGCGTGCAGGGTCTGGGGCAAGGCTTTCGGGCAGGAGTTCGTCGTCTTCGAGCTGATGCTGTAGCACGCCATAGGCCACCAGTTCATTGCCATGAAACAGACCCAAGATCCGGCTTTTTTGCATGAGCTGCTGCAGGGATTCGCGCGTTTCATTGCGCACCATATCGTTGCCCAGACCCACCGTGCTGTGCAGATGCAGAGCATGGATCATGCTCAGGTCATCAAGGCCCAGCTCACGCTGGGTCAGGTCGGAAGGCGACAAGAAGGCTTGTGCATTCATGCGGCACCCCCTCTGGCGGGGGCGACGGACACCACCTCTGCATAGTTGAGCACCTGCAACGGCGGGTACAGCTCCAGCTGCTGCGCCATCTGCATATTCACCATCAGCGAAAAGCGCTTGAGCGATTCCACCGGCAACTGTTGAACAGTCCTGTGGCCCAGCAGCAGATCCACCGCCTTGGAGCCCGCCAACTGGCCCACGGAGTAGTAGCGGCTGACCATGCCCGTCAGTGCATTGCCGGTGCGCAAAGCCAGCTCGGTCGATGCAAACAGCGGCAGCCTGCGCTGCATGGCCAGTGGAGTGATGCGGTCGTAAATCGTGCCCAGAAAAGTGTCTGGCGGCAGGTACAGCCATTGCGCGCCGCCTTGATGCAGCTCGTCGATCAACTCGCTCAGTCCATCGGCAGTGGGTTTGCCAGCGCTGTCCTGATGCAGTCTGCGGGCCAGAATGTCAACCTGGTGCTGCTGCCCATACTGCCTGAGGCTTTGCACAATGGCTTGCGAGTTGGCCTCGGCCGGGTTGTAGAGCACGCCCAGCTTGGTCCAGGGGCGGTAGTTGTGCATATGCTGCAGCTGCCGCGCGAGTGGCACCACATGCACGGTGCCGGTGACATTGCGCTCCGGCGCGGCGAGGTTGCGCACAATGTCTGCTTTCTGTGGCTCGGCCACCAGCGCAAAGACCACAGGAATATCGCGCAGCGCAGGGTGTGTATTGGGTTGCTCAACCGTGCCCGTGACGGCCAGCGTGACCGGCGTGCCCCAGGTGTAGATCAGGTCCGGGGCAATGGTGGGCAGCTCATCGAGAATGGCTTTGACGCGGCTAGCGTCCTGCTGCACATCGCGAACCACGAAATCCACATCCAGACCGGCTTCGCTCAGATAGCTGCGAAAGCCCGTGTCCACATCCGTAGTCCCGCGATAGGTCAGCATCAGCACCCGGAAGCGGCGGCCTGCAGTGCTTTTTCTGGGCGCGGATACAGGTGCCAGCATGGCCGCGCTGCCCAGACATAACCCAGCACCTGCGGTAGCGAGACCGCAGGTCAGCAACTGTCGGCGCGTGGGCAGAGGCGGGCTCATGACTGCAGGGCGTGAGGAAGGACGGCTCGATTATGGGGAGCCGTCCTTCCTGCAATATTGCAGTCTGCGCCCGTTCAGGGACTGAAAAAGCTCAGCGGCTTGCGCCAGAAGCGCTGGCGTATGGCTTTGTAGATGCGCGAGCGGTCCACGCCGCTGACGTTGTGCGCGCGCAGTGCCACGCGGAAGGCGAGGTAGAAGCTCACGCCCACATTCAGCGCAGCATTGAGGGGCAGCATAGCCACGGCCCACCACAGCAGGTCGTCATGCAGGACTTCCCAGCCCAGCGAGGTCACCGCCACGCCGATCTGGCCGGTGGACAGCGTGACGTGACGCACTTCCAGCCCCAGGCCGAAGAAGGCTGCAAAAGCCGGAACCAGGCCCAGCATGAAGCCCAGCGAGATATTTGCTGCGAGGCTGGAGATGTTCTTGCGCAGAAACGTCGCCCAGCGATCGGCCCGCACGCGGCCCAGAAAGCGGGTGATGCCGGGGTTGTAGCGAATGACGGAGTCGATATTGCGCAGCACGAACCAGTTTTCCGTGCCGCCTGCAATCAGGCTGCTGGCAAACAGCAGCACGCCGGTAAATGCCGCAAACAGCAGGGACGGTCCCAACAGGCTGAGTGAGTCCAGTACCTGCTGGGCATGCTTGATGCTCAGCGGCGCATGGCCGGAAAGATAGATGTAGCCCACACTCAGCAGCAGCGCGGCGGGAAAGACCACCATCACATTGCCCAGAATGGCGGCGACCTGCGAGCGCACAAGGTGGGCGACTTCGTCCACAAATTCCTGAATGGACTCGTCGCTTTGGATGTCCTTGAGCTTGGCCGCCATGGCCGGGGCCGTCATCGCAGGCTGCTTGGTGGCGACCGTGAAATGCAGCAGCTGTATCAGCACAAAGCTGACGGCGTAGTTAAAACCTGCCGCCATACCGGCCCAGAAGACCGACAGGCCCAGCGCGGCCAGCGCAAACTTGGCCAGTGTGGTGAAGGCCATGACCAGGCCGCCGCCAGCGGCCTTGCCCACCATGCGGCGGAATTCACTGCCGTCGCGGGTGATGTAGTGCTCGCCGGTCTCGGCACTGCGCTCTGCCACCTTGGCGGCCAGCAGCGAGGTGTTGGTAGACATTAGCGCGCGCAGGCTGCGGCGCTCGATGCCGACGGCGACCAGGTTGGACATCAGCTCCGAAGTCTCATAGGCGCGGTCGGTGGCCAGCAGGCAGTCCAGCAGGCGGCGCACGCGCACAATGCGCGCGCGCACCTGGCGCAGGCGGAAGATCAGCCCCACCGAGATGCCTTCGGCTTCCACATAGGTGTAGACCGATGCAATGGCCGCGCGGCAGGCGTCGAGACGCTCGCGCAGCTTGGCGGCCGCCGCATCGCGCCGGTCTGTGGTGCGCAGCGGCAGCATGACTTCCACGCGCAGGTTTTCCACGTCATGAATCAGGGCGTGGAAGGGCTTTTCCTCGCGGGCCTGCTCGCTCATGCGCAGGCGCAACTCGGGCGCAAAACCGGTGGAGAGAATCTGGCCCGCGCAGTAGGTGATGGCGTCCAGCAGATTGCGCTCCCACAGGCTGACGCCTTCATCCTGCGGGGGCGCCACCAGGGCCGAGATGCGGGTCATCTGGGCGCTCGTGAGCGCGTGCAGCCAGCGGGCGTCGAATTTGTCGGGAAAGACGAGCATGAACAGCTCGGAGGCGTCCACCGTCTCCGGCGTGCTGGGCAGCAGTTTGTAGCGCAGGCGCTCGGCCACTTCGCTGGCCATGGCCGTGCGCGGCGCAAAGCCAAAATCGGCCAGCAAGGCGGTGATGTCCACCGTTTCTTGCAATTTCTGCCACCACAGGCGCAGGCGCTGCAGGGCTTCGGGGGCGGCTTCAAAGGCGGCAATGGCCTCATCGACACGCGCGACGGCATGCTCTGCCGAGGGTTGGGGAGCGCGTATCCACTCCACCAGATGGATCAGCCACAGATGGCGTTGGGCAAGGTCTGCATCGGGGTCCAGTGACGTCAGCAGACCGGGCAGGTCAAGTGTGCTTTTCTTCATTCAATCAGGTTGGGCGAACGTCAGTGCAGCACACGTTTTTCAGGTGCGGGCATGACGTCGCCAGTTTCATTCATCTGCAGTACGAACAGGGGGACTTCGGCTTCGAAGGTCTCCCCCTCGTGATTGACGCACAGAAAAGTGCCCTGCATGGTGCCCGTGGGCGTGCGAAGCTGACAACCACTTGAATACTCAAAGGATTCCCCGGGTTGCAGCAGGGGCTGACGCCCCACCACGCCCAGGCCCTTGACCTCTTCCACATGGTTCAACTCGTTGGTGATGATCCAGTGCCGCGCAATCAGCTGCGCTGGCACCTCACCCGTGTTGGTGATGGTGATCGTGTAGGAAAACACATAGACGCCTGCGGCCGGAGCGGATTGCTCGGGCAGGTAGGCGGGCTGGACTTGGACCAGAAACTCGTTCATCGGCATGAGCTAATGGTAACTGCGACAATTGCACTCCATGAGCCCCACCTACCGCATTGCCCCTTCCATCCTGTCAGCCGACTTCGCTCGTTTGGGCGAAGAAGTGCGCAACGTCATTGCTGCTGGCGCAGACTGGATTCACTTTGACGTGATGGACAACCATTACGTTCCCAATCTGACTTTCGGCCCCATGATCTGTCAGGCTTTGAAGCCCCACGCAGTCACGCCCGACGGCAAGCCCGTGCCCATCGACGTGCACCTGATGGTGCAGCCCGTGGACGAGCTGGCTACGGCCTTTGCCAAGGCGGGTGCGGATTTCATCAGCTTCCACCCCGATGCATCGCCCCATGTGCATCGCAGCATCCAGAACATCAAGAGCCATGGCTGCAAGGCCGGCCTGGTGTTCAACCCCGCAGCGCCGCTGGACGTGCTGGACTGGGTGATCGAGGACATCGACCTGATTTTGCTGATGAGCGTGAACCCCGGCTTCGGCGGTCAAAGCTTTATTGATAGCACGCTGCGCAAGGCAGAAGCTGCTCGCAAGCGTATTGAAGCCTGCGGCAAGGACATTCGCCTGGAAGTGGACGGCGGTATCAAGGAAGGCAATATCCGCGCTGCGGCTGATGCCGGTATCGACACCTTTGTGGCGGGTAGCGCCATCTTTGGCAAGCCTGATTACAAGGCGGTCATCGATACCATGCGAAAAAATCTCGCGGCCTGAGCTTTTCAACCGCGACAAGGCCTGCACAATGCTTGCAGGCCTTTTTTATAGTGATTTTGGCTGCAAGTCCGTATATTGAATGCGTGTGCAGCTATTGATTTGATAGTTGTATGAAGCTGATTCTGCCCGCACCCGCCCAGCCCCTCGATATTGACGCTGTGATGGTCGATCTCGACGGTACCATGGTCAACACGCTGGGGGACTTTGCCGAGGCGCTCAACCGCATGCTCGCTGACCTGAAGCTGCCCGCGATTGCGCCTGATGCCATCGAAAACATGGTGGGCAAGGGTTCGGAAAACCTGATCCGCTCCGTGCTCAAGCATGTGGGCGCGGCCGATGTAGATGCGGTCTATCCACAGGCCTGGCTGCGCTATGAGCACCACTATCTGGACATCAACGGCCAGTTTGCCGATGTCTATCCCGGGGTGCGTGAGGGCCTGCAGACGCTCAAATCCATGGGCCTGCGCATGGCCTGTCTGACGAACAAGCCGCTGTCCTTTGCCCAGCCGTTGCTGGCCGCCAAGGGGCTGGATGGCTTTTTCGACTGCGTGTTTGGCGGCGACTCCTTCCCGCGCAAAAAGCCTGACCCCATGCCGCTGATCGAAACCTGCAAGGCCCTGGGCAGCCAGCCCGCGCGCACGCTGATGGTGGGCGACTCCAGCAACGACGCGCAGGCCGCCCATGCTGCGGGCTGCCCCGTGGTTCTGATGACCTATGGCTATAACCATGGTCAACCCATCACCGAGGTGGAAGCTGCTGCTTACCTGCAGTCGCTGCAGCAGCTTGCTGCGTGAAGATGTGATGTTGCGTGCATTTCTGGCATAAATAAGTGCGAATAAGCTTATTTGCTAGAGTCTTCCTATTGTTTGAGCCATGCTGAGGCCCTGTTTGCGGGTGACGGCATGCACTGAAAGGGGGACTCACGCCACATGCACGGACTGCACCTGACTGCCGATCTTTACCAATGCACAGGCCAAGAGCGCTATATGCTCGACGCCGACGCCATCGCCCAGCTGTGCCGCGAGCAGACTGCGGCTAGCGGCTTGACCCTGGTGGACGACACATGGGTGAAATTCCCGCCTTATGAAGGCCAGCCCGGCGGCGTGACAGGTACGGTATTGCTGGCGGAGTCGCATCTGGCCATCCACACCTGGCCGGAAACGGGCAGCGTCACCATCGACGTGTACGTCTGCAACTTCTCTGACGACAACTCGGGCAAGGCGCGGCAGTTGATGGAGGGTGTGATCGAGGCCTATGCACCCAAGCGTGTGTTGCGCCAGCAATTGATGCGTGGCGACATCAGCATGGCCACGGCCCCCGAGCAGGCGGTGCCCGACGATCTGCCGGAGTCGCAGACCTGCTGGGCGCAGGAGCAACTGACCCCGCAAAGCCGTTTTGGCTATCGCGCCACGGCCAGCGAGAAGGTGCAGACGCCGTTTCAGCAACTGGAGCTGCTGGAAACCCCCCAATTTGGCAAGGTGCTGCGCATTGATGGGCGCTTCATGACCTCCGAGAAAGAGGAGTTCTTCTATCACGAAGCCCTGGTGCACCCGGGTGCCATGGCGCACCCCGCGCCGCGCCGCGCGCTGATTCTGGGCGGCGGCGATGGCGGCGCGGCCGAGGAACTGCTCAAGCACCCCAGCATCGAGCGTGTGGTACTGGCCGAGCTTGATGAAGCCGTGATCAAGTTCTCGCGCGAACACCTGCAGGCGGTGCACCGTGGCGCGCTGGACAACGAGCGTGTGCAGATCAGCATCGGCGACGGCATGGCCCTGGTGGACGGCACGCAGGAGCGCTTCGACCTGGCCTTCATGGACCTGACGGATCCCGACACCCCCGCCAGTGCCCTGTATGCCTCGCAATCACTGGCGCGCATGAAGCGCGTACTGGCACCCGGTGGCGCGCTGGTGCTGCACCTTGGCAGCCCCGTGTTCCATGGCTCACAGGTGGCGCAACTGGCGCGCAGCCTGCGTGAGCAGTTTGCGGTGGTGCGCTGCTACGGCCTGTATATCCCGCTGTATGGCGCGTACTGGGGGCTGGCAGTGGCTTCTGACAGCCTGGACCCGGCGCAAATGACGGTGCAGCAGGTTGCAGAGCGCATCAGGCAGCGCAAGGTGCAGGATCTGCAGTACTACAACGAGCAGACCCACGGCGGGCTGTTTGCACTGCCCGGCTACTACCGCGACCTGCTGGCGCAGCATTACCAGTTGTCCTAACCGGATTGGCTGACCGATCCTCCCAGCAATGCTTTTTTCAGTTGCTCATCTGCAGGCTTGGGGCCGAGCCAGATTCCCAGCAAAGCGTTGAAAAACTCGGGCTCTTTGAACGCTTCTCCCTGAGCCTGTCCCTTGACGGTGATCTGCGTGCCCTGGCCGGGAATCCAGTCCACCATGAAGGTGTCGCCAGCCAGCAGTTTTTTGTGCTGGGTGAAGATCTCGCTCATGCGGATCACGCCAGGAATCAGCTTGGAGAACGCGGCGCGCTCCATGTTGTCTTCCATGCCGCGTGAGAACAGCTTGCCCAGCTCGGCCGAGTCGATATCGCGCAGCATGGTCACGCTGATGCGCTTGGGGCCCGGCAGGGCATTGATTTCCTGCAGGCTGTGGGCGGGCTTTTCCAGATACAGACCGGCGGTATAGACCTTGAACACCGCCTTGTAGCGCGTGCCTGCGCCGTTGAGCTGCAGCTGTTTGCCGCTCGATTGCAGGCTGCTGGCATAGCTGACACCGTGCAAGGTGGTCGGCTCCTGCGCGGCAGCGCCCAGGGCCAGAGAGAGTGCTGCAGCAGCCAGCCAGCGCTGCGAAGTCTTGAGCTTGGGCATCGGTGTGGTCCGCGTCATCTGGCGCATAGTTGCGTATGGGGTGTGTATGTTTAAATTTGTAAGAAAAACTCGCAACTCGTAGTCACCCGAGGGCAGATTGCGCCCGGGGTGCGATGCATGCGGGTAAAAACGGATGAGAAGGGCCACCGAGCCAGAGTGGGTACCGCAGCGCTGAGGTCATGCACAAAAGCCGAGCCATTCGGTATGCGCTACACTGTTTGCATCATGTTCATTCATCGCACGTTCATTGCAGGTTGTGGAGACCGGGGAGCCTGGCCCTGGCGTAAGCCTGCCCAATTGAACTGCTAACGCACCCGGCACGAGCCCGGCGTGCACCCGCGGCCCCTGTGCATCTGCACATATCGATGGGCCAATTGGAATGAACCGGCGCATCTTTTACGCAACATCCCGCGTCACCTGCCTTCAAGACTGACCCACAGCAGGTGTGCCATGCGCCATGACTCCCGGAGTGTCTCCCGTGATCACGGAACTGGAATTCAAGTCTCTTGCGGCCCAAGGCTATAACCGCATCCCCCTGTTGAGCGAGGCTTTTGCCGACCTCGAAACCCCGCTTTCCCTCTATCTCAAGCTCGCGCACGCCAATGGCGACGGCAAGTACAGCTTTTTGCTGGAATCCGTCGTCGGCGGCGAGCGCTTTGGCCGCTACAGCTTTATCGGCCTGCCCGCGCGCAGCTTTGTGCGTGCCAGCGGCTTTGGCGAGCAAGCCAAGACCGAAGTGGTGACTGATGGTGTGGTGGTTGAAACCGCCAGCGGCAACCCGCTGGACTTTATCGCCGCCTACCAAAAGCGCTTCAAAGTGGCGCTGACGCCCGGTCTGCCGCGCTTTTGCGGTGGGTTGGCGGGCTACTTTGGCTATGACGCCGTGCGCTATATCGAGAAAAAGCTCGAAAACAGCTGCCCGCCCGATAGCCTGGGCACGCCCGACATCATGCTGTTGCAGTGCGAGGAAGTGGCCGTCATCGACAACCTCTCGGGCAAGCTCTACCTCATCGTCTATGCCAACCCTGGCGAGGCTGAGGCCTATACGCGCGCCAAAAAGCGTCTGCGTCAGCTGAAAGATCAACTGCGCTACTCGGTCAGCGCGCCGCAAATCCGCGCTGGCGAGAGCTACCCTGCAGAGCGCAGCTTTGACAAGCAGGACTATCTGGACGCCGTGCAAAAGGCCAAGGACTTGATAGCGGCAGGCGACTTCATGCAGGTGCAAGTTGGTCAGCGCATTCACAAGCGTTTTACCGCATCGCCGCTGAGCCTGTACCGCGCGCTGCGCTCGCTCAACCCCAGCCCATACATGTACTTCTACCATTTCGGGGACTTCCATGTGGTGGGTGCCAGCCCCGAGATTCTGGTGCGCCAGGAAACCACACCCGAAGGCGAGAAAGTGACGATTCGCCCGCTGGCTGGCACGCGCCCCCGCGGCAACACGCCCGAGGTGGACAAGGCCACGGAAAAAGAACTGGTGGCCGACCCCAAGGAGCGCGCCGAGCACGTCATGCTGATCGACCTGGCGCGCAACGATATTGGCCGCATTGCCAAGACAGGCACCGTGAAAGTGACCGAGGCTTTTGCTGTGGAGCGCTACAGCCATGTCATGCATATTGTGAGCAATGTGGAAGGCATCTTGCAGGACGGCATGGAGAACATGGATGTGTTCAAGGCCACCTTCCCCGCTGGTACGCTGACGGGCGCGCCCAAGGTGCATGCCATGGAGATCATCGACCAGCTCGAACCCACCAAGCGCGGCATCTACGGCGGCGCCTGCGGCTATCTGAGCTTTGCCGGTGATATGGATCTGGCGATTGCGATTCGCACCGGCGTCATCAAGGACAACATGCTGTATGTGCAGGCGGCAGCCGGTGTGGTGGCCGATTCAGTGCCCGAGCTGGAATGGAAGGAAACCGAGCACAAGGCCCGCGCCATGCTGCGTGCCGCAGAACTCGTGGAAGAGGGGTTGGAATGAACCAAGCCATTGATCTGGTGCAGCACTGCACCACCATGGAAGATGTGCGTCGCAATGTGAATGCGCTGGACGATGTGCTGGTGCCGCTGCTGGTCACACGCATTGGTTATATGCAGCAGGCCGCGCGCATCAAGGGTGATGTGGGGCAGGTGCGCGATGAGGCGCGCATTGAAGCCATCGTCAGCCGCGTGCGTGAGCGCACAGCGCAGGAGGGTGGCCAGCCCGATGTGATGGAGGCGGTCTATCGCGCGCTGATGGAAGCCTGCATCGCCTACGAACACCAGGAATTTGCGCGCCTGCGCAGCCACACAGAAATCGCCGGGGAGTAAGGACCATGAAACTGCTGATGGTCGATAACTACGACAGCTTTACCTACAACATCGTTCAGTACTTTGGTGAGCTGGGCGCCGATGTGACGGTGGTGCGCAATGACGAAACCACGGTGGCCGAAGTCGAAGCGCTGATTGCGCGCGAAGGCATTGAGCGCCTGGTGATCTCGCCCGGCCCTTGTTCGCCTAACGAGGCCGGTATCTCGGTGGCATCCATCAAGCACTTTGCGGGCAAGCTGCCAATTCTGGGCGTCTGCCTGGGTCACCAGAGCATTGGCGCGGCCTTTGGTGGTGACATCATTCGCGCGGGCCAGCAAATGCATGGCAAGACCAGCGTGATCCATACCGACCAGAAGGGCGTGTTTGCCGATCTGCCGCAGGAGTTCACGGTCAACCGCTATCACTCGCTGGTGATTGACAGGAACACGCTGCCCGACTGCCTTGAAATCACCGCGACCAGCGAAGATGGTGAAATCCAGGGCGTGCGCCACAAGACGCTGGCCATTGAAGGTGTGCAGTTCCACCCGGAAAGCATCCTGACCGAGCATGGTCACGCCATGCTGAAGAACTTTCTTGAACAGAAGTAAACAAGGCTTTGCTCATTAACTGATAGCTGCTAGTCCATGTACTTGATGGATATGGAATCAAAAACCATTTGAACTCCATCAAAGATATAGACAGTCAGCTCCCAAAAGCATAGAGAGATACGGCAATGATTACTCCCCAGGAAGCGCTGCAGCGCACCATCGAGCACCGCGAAATCTTCCACGACGAGATGCTGCACCTGATGCGCATGATCATGCGTGGTGAGCTGTCGCCCGTCATGACGGCATCCATCATCACCGGCCTGCGCGTGAAGAAGGAAACGATTGGCGAAATTTCGGCCGCGGCCGAGGTGATGCGCGAGTTCTCCAACAAGGTGAACGTGCATGACAAGGCGAACTTGGTCGACATCGTGGGCACGGGCGGCGATGGTGCCAACACCTTCAATATCTCCACCTGTTCCACTTTTGTGATTGCAGCGGCCAGCGGCAAAGTCAGCAAGCATGGCGGCCGCAGCGTCAGCAGCAAGTCCGGCAGCGCCGATGCGATGGAGGCGTTGGGCGTCAACATCAACCTCAACCCCGCGCAAATTGCCGATTGCATCCGCGATGTGGGCATTGGTTTCATGTTCGCGCCCAACCACCATCCGGCCATGAAGAATGTGGCCCCTGTGCGCAAGGAACTGGGCGTGCGCACCATTTTCAACATCCTGGGCCCGCTGACCAATCCGGCTTCGGCTCCCAATATTTTGATGGGCGTGTTCCACGAAGACCTGGTTGGTATTCAGGTGCGCGCGCTGCAGCGTCTGGGTGCCGAACATGCACTGGTCGTCTATGGCCGTGATGGTCTGGACGAAATCAGCCTGGGTGCGGGCACGCTGGTCGGCGAGCTCAAGGACGGCATGGTGCGCGAGTACGAAATCCATCCCGAAGACTTTGGCCTGCGCATGGCGGGTACACGCTCGCTCAAGGTCGAGAACCCCGAAGAATCCAAAGCCATGCTCATGGGCGTGCTGCAGGGTGAGCAAGGCCCGGCCCGCGACATCGTCTGCTTGAATGCGGGCGCAGCGCTGTATGCGGCCAATGTGGCCAGCTCCATTGAAGATGGTCTGGAGCGTGCGCAAAGGGCCGTGGACAGCGGCGCTGCGCTGGCCAAGCTCAAGGAGCTGGTGAGCTATTCGCAAAAACAAAGCGCCGCAGCATGAGCTTGCTGGATGCGCCGATCTGGAATGACGCCGGCACCTGGATTGTGCTGGGCGTCTCCCTGCTCTTTATCGTGGTTGGCATAGGCATGCACCGCGTCATCACGAAGGTATTGCGTGCCCCTGCGGACGATGCCGAACACAAGGAAAACCATGTCTGACATTCTGAAAAAAATCTGCGACGTGAAAGTGCAGGAAGTGGCCACTGCCAAGAAGCGCCTGTCCTTTGAAGACATGCGCCGCGATGCGGAAAGCCGCGTCTCCACGCGCGACTTCACGGGCGCGCTGCGCGCCAAGATTGCAGCGGGTCAGGCTGCAGTGATTGCCGAGGTCAAGAAAGCCAGCCCCAGCAAGGGCGTGATTCGTGCCGACTTCGACCCTGCCGACATCGCCCAGAGCTATATGGTGGGCGATGGCAAGACCAGTGCGGCCTGCCTGTCCGTGTTGACCGATCGCCAGTTCTTTCAGGGTCAGCCCGACTATCTGAAGCAGGCCCGTGCCAGCACCACGCTGCCCGTGCTGCGCAAGGATTTCATGGTCGATCCGTACCAGATCTATGAGTCTCGCGCGATGGGCGCCGATGCCATCTTGCTGATTGCGGCTTGCCTCGATGATGCGCAGATGGCCGAGATGGAGCAGATCGCTCGCAGCCTTGATATGGCCGTGCTGGTGGAAGTGCACGACGGCGAGGAACTGCAGCGCGCCCTCAAGCTCAAGACCGAACTGGTCGGCATCAACAACCGCAATCTGCGCAGCTTTGAAGTCAATATTCAGACCACGCTGGATTTGCAGAAAAACGTGCCCGCTGATCGCTTGTTGGTCACGGAGTCCGGCATTCTCACGGCTGCGGATGTGAAGACCATGCGCGATGCGGGTATCAACGCATTCCTCGTGGGCGAAGCCTTCATGCGCGCGCCCGAGCCGGGCGAGGCGCTGGCCAAGCTGTTTCGCTGATCAGTTCAGAATCTGCACATCGGCATCGAGAAAGTAGCCAGCGCCGCGCTTGGTCTTGAGCAGGGCGGGAGCATGGCTGCTGCTCTCTACCTTGCGGCGCAGGCGCAGCATTTGCACATCGATGGCGCGGTCGTAGACATCGTCTTCGGTCTGCGTCACGTCCATGATCTGCTCGCGGCTCAGAACCTGGCGGGGACGGTGCAGCAACGCCTGCAGCAGTGCGCATTCCGTCTTGGTCAGGCCGACTTCCTTGCCCTCGGGGCTGGTCAGGCGGCGCGAGCGCAGGCGCAGTTCCCAGCCTGCAAAGCGAAAGCCCTGTGGACCCAGGTTGAACGGCGAGCGCGCGGTGGTGAAAAAGCTGGAAGTCGATGACTTCGGAAACTGCTGAGTGGATGCTGCGTACATAAGAACCTCCATTCCCTGATTGGTGTTGGAGGCAATTTTTTGCAATTCACCACTCTGAGTCACTCACTGAAATCAGGTATTTTGAGGAGCTGGAAGTAGGTGATAACCCTTGGTTTCGGTGCTCTGAAGCCTCACAGAAACAGTGAAAATCACACCATGAATGCATCCAGCCAGAGCCTGAACCCTGATCCAACCCCTTCCTCTCAGCTTGACAGCGCAGACCCGCAGACCTGGCCCGTGGCCAGCGGCTGGCAGTCGGTGGTGGATGAGTTCTTTGCAGGTAAGACCGGTCAGCAACTGCTGGGCTTTTTGCAGCAAAGACTGTCGGAGGGTGCGGTGATCTTCCCGCCCAAGCCGCTGCGCGCGCTGGAGCTAACACCGCCTGAAGAGGTGCGCGTCGTCATTCTAGGGCAGGACCCCTATCATGGCCGTGGTCAGGCCGAGGGGCTGGCGTTTTCGGTCGCATCAGGCGTACGGCTGCCGCCTTCGTTGCAGAACATCTTCAAGGAAATGCAGCGTGATCTGGGCACACCGTTTCCGTCTTTCCCGCAGCCCGGCGGCAGTCTGGTGGGTTGGGCGCAGCATGGCGTGCTGCTGCTCAACACCTGCCTGACGGTGGAAGAAGGCCAGGCCGCCAGCCATGCCAAACGCGGCTGGGAAGCGCTGACCGACGCCATCATTCGTCAAGTGGCTGAGCAGGGGCGCCCGACTGTCTTCATGCTCTGGGGCTCGCATGCTCAGTCCAAGCGAGTTTTTATTCCACAGGATAGGGGCCATCTGGTGCTGATGAGCAACCATCCCTCGCCGCTTTCAGCCTTGCGTCCGCCCGTGCCTTTCATTGGCAATGGGCATTTCAGCAAGGCCAGAGAGTTCAGACAGCAGCACGGCTACTGAGCTACCGGGATTCGCGCACAGACAGCCAGGCGCTCAAGGCCCCGCTGGCGATGATGACCAGCATGCCGACCACGGCCCATTGATCAGGCACATGGCGGTACATCAGCCAGCCTGCGGCGGCGGCAAACAGAATCTGACTGTAGAAAAACGGCGTGATGGTCGCGGGCCGTGCGTACTCGTAGGCCTTGAGCACGCACAGGTGCCCCACGGCGCTGCCCAGCCCCATGGCCAGTGTGCCCAGCAGCAGTCCGCTGCTCATGACCGGGGTCCAGACCCAGGGCAGGCAGGCGGTGGTCAGTGCCAGTGCGACCAGGCTGGTGTAGATCTGCGTCGTCAATGGCCGCTCCTTGCCAGCCATTTCGCTGCTCACGATCTGGTAGGCCGTATTGGCCAGCATTTGCAGCAAAGGCCACAGCAGTGCTTGCGCAGAAAACGCTCCGCTGCCAGGGCGCACGATGATCAGTGTGCCCGCAAAGCCCAGAGTGACCAGCACCCATCGCAGAGGGCTGACCGGTTGATGCAGCCAGAGCGCGGCGACCAAGGTCATGGCTAGCGGAGTCATGGCTGCGATGGCCGTGAACTCGGCCAGCGGCAGATGGCGCAGGCTCAGCATGGCAAACGCATTGCTCATGCAGAACAGCACAGCGCGTATGCATTGAAAACGCCAGTGTTGCGTCTGAAAAATAGAGTTGCCTGCGGTGGCAAGTCCATAGCCGATGGTGGCTATGGTTTGCAGCGCATAGCGCAGCCACAACGCCATCAGCAGAGGCAGCAGAGCACCCATGTATTTGCTGCCCGCATCCAGAACGGCAAAGGCAAGGCAGGCCAGCAAGGTCAGGCCAATTCCAGTCAGTGCAGAAGAGGTGTTGTGGGTGTGCATGAAACGCGATCGAATCCCCTATTGTGCGGTGATCTCACGCTAACGCTTTTCGCGGATGCTGAGCCAGACGCCCGCCAGCCCGCTGAGCAACACGACCGTGATGCCCGCCAAGGAGATGGCATCCGGCTTTTGTCCAAAGAACAGCCAGCCCATGAGCATGGCAAAGCCGATCTGTGTATACAGAAACGGAGACACGGTGGCTGGCGTGGCATGGGTATAGGCCTGCAGCAGAAGGAGGTGGCCGATGCCACTGCACAGACCCATGACAGCAGCGGCAGCAAGAATCTGCCATTGATCAATGGGTTGCCACACCAGGCCTACCAGCGGGGTGACCAGCAGAACGGGCAGCCAGGTTGTATAGATCTGCGTCGTGGTGGGAGGGTCCAGCCTCGCCAGCCTGCTGCCCAGCACCTGATAGGTCGTCCCGCAGATCAGCAAGCCCACTGGCCAGAGAGCCGCCCATCCCAGACTGTGCCCATCACTTTCGGGCCGGACAATGGCAATGACCGCCAGCAAACCCACTGCCAGCAGCAACCATCTGGCAGGGCTCACGCGTTCCTTGAAGATCATGGCCGATGCCACAACGATAAAGAGCGGAGCTGCTGACCAGATGGCCGTGAAGTTAGCCAAAGGCATGCTCTGTATGCAGAAAAACGCACAGATCGTGGTGCAAAACCCGGCAACCGAGCGCAGCAGCTGGAATTTGATGTGTTTTGTCTTCAGCGCTAACAGCCCATGACGGGGCAAGACCACTAGGCTTGTCACCCCCGCCTGGGCGAGAAAGCGCAGCCACAGCACCATCAACATAGGCAGCAGCGTTCCGGTGAATTTGGTCGCACTGTCCAACATGGCAAATAGTGCGCATGCAATGACTGCCAGTGAAACGCCTCGAATTGCAGATTGTGCAGATGGGGAAAGCGAGGCAAACCAGCGGGAGAGCATGTCTGGGCAGGGTGGGCAGATCGAGTCACATATTGTGACAACAAAAACTACCTTGGAAGTCATAAAAAAGCCCGCAGCGAAGTGCGGGCCCTGCATAAAAATCGCTGGAAGGCCTAGTGGATGAAAGCTTTTTTGATTCGGGCAATTTTTTCCGCTTGATCTACAGACGATTGCTGAACGCTACGCAAAGCTTGCCTTGCAAAAACGAACAGCAAAAGTGCAAAGCCTGTAGCTACCGTCGCTCCAATCGCAATCAGTGACTTCTTGGGCTTGATTGAACTTTCAGGCAAGGTGGGTGCCTGAACGACATCGTCATTGTCCAGACCTTCAAGTCGGCGCTCCATATCTAGAACGCTGCGCTGTCTGGTGCTGTTCGCGGCCAGCAATTCTCCGTAAAGGCGAGAGCTAGCTTCGCTGACGCTTTTACCTGCGGCAATGCTCGCTCCTGTGTCTTGCTCAAGCTTTAAGCTTTCCTGCAGTCGCTTTCTCTCGGACTCCAGTTGTAGCTCGAGTTGCTTTTTTTCGAGTCCACGGGGCTTGCTGTATGGAAACAGTGAATCAAGTAGAGCTTGATTCAGTCTCTGGGCCGACTCAGGTGAGTTGGCCTGCGTGCTGACATTGAGCAGCTTGTCTTGTTTGCCAACAGACACTTGAATTCGTTTGCTCAGCTTCTTGTGAATTTCCTCCGACGTCAGGCCATCATCCAGTCCAGCGAAGGGGGCTACTTTGCGCAGGACATCTGCTGACATGGCTAAGCTTGCTGCGACGGGCGCCGAGAAGGCCGATCCTGTGCGCTCGACTTGAACTGAAGAGTCACTTTGGTATGTTTTGGACAACGTAAAGCTAAGACCCAGTGCAATCAGACCTACGGCGATTGGTCCAAAAATCAGAAGCTTCCAGTTTTCAGCCAAAGTGACCAAAAGATCTAGCAGGTCCAGTTCATCATCCGATTGATTTTTCGATTCGGTAATCACGGCGGGGGGATTGTTTTGCATCGCTCAAATCTATCATTGAAGGCTTGAACTGGCCGTAGGTTGATGTTCGTTTTTATGCTGAGCAAGCTCAACGCTTGCGCTCCAGCAGCATCGAGTCCCCATAGCTGAAGAAACGATAGTGCTGGGCGATGGCATGCCGGTACAAGCCCATGATGTGTTCATAGCCTGCAAAGGCACTGACCAGCATCATCAGTGTGCTTTTGGGCAGGTGGAAGTTGGTGATCAGCATGTCCACGACTTGATACTCGAAGCCGGGGGTGATGAAGATGCTGGTGTCGCCCGTGATGTTGCCGTATTTGGCCCAGGATTCCAGCGTTCTCACCGTGGTGGTGCCCACGGCGATGATACGTCCGCCGCGCTGGCGGCAGCGCTCCATGGCGGCCAAAGTTGGTAAGGGAATGTCATACCACTCGCTGTGCATCTTGTGCTCGGCGAGGTTTTCGGTCTTGACGGGCTGGAAAGTACCCGCACCCACATGCAGTGTGACGCTGGCGCGCTCTACACCTTTGGCCTCCAGGGCGGCAAGAACGGTCTCGTCAAAGTGCAGAGCTGCGGTGGGGGCCGCGACGGCTCCAGGGTGGGCCGCGAACACGGTCTGGTAACGTTCGTTGTCTTCTTTTTCGTCAGGGTCGTTGCCCGTGTCCTGATGGCGCTCGATATAGGGCGGCAGTGGCAGGTGGCCGAACTGGTCGAGCAACTCATAAGGAGTTTCGCCGTTCAGGCCCTTGAAGGACAGATGAAACAGCGGGCCGTTTTCATCGGGCCAGCGACCCAGCAGCGTCGCTTCAAAGCCGCCGTTTTTCAGGCTACCGCAAAGGTGAATCTTGGCGCCGGGCAGGGGCTTTTTGCTCACGCGCATGTGAGCCACGACTTCATTGTTCTGCAGTACGCGCTCGACCAGCAGTTCGATCTTGCCGCCGCTGGCTTTCTCGCCAAAGATGCGGGCCTTGATGACCTTGGTGTCGTTGAAGACTAGCAGATCGCCGGGCTGCAGCAGGTCGGGCAGTTCGCGGAAGATGCGGTCGGTGGGAGGAGCATTGCGGCCATCGAGTAGGCGCGAGGCGCTGCGAACGGCGGTGGGGTGCTGGGCGATCAGCGCTTCGGGCAGATCAAAGTCGAAGTCGCTGAGGGTGAATTCACGGGTGCAAGAAGACATTCGGGGCTTGAGGGCCGTACCGGGCCCGTTCCAAGTTCAATCAAACAGACTGGCGATTGTCTCAAATTGGCTTTAAGGCTGCTCGCTTCAGGGCCGCCAGAGTGACAACAGGTCGCCCAGATTCCATTCCTGCGGGTCTTCGCGCGAGCTGATGCGGACTTCGCTGTGCTCCAGATTCAGCACGACAGGTTCAATCGCTTGCTGGCTTGTGATGCAGTAGAAAACGCGTACCTGCGGTGTCAGCAGGCTTTGTGATGTGGCGTCGATGACCACGGCCAGTTGGTCGGTATCCAGTCGTACCAGTGAGCCTATGGGGTAGATGCCCACGGTCTGCACAAACTGCTCGAAGATGGCCTTGTCCAGATGGCTGCCGCACCACTGCGTCATGCGCTGCAGCGCCTGTGCAGGCGGCCAGCCTTTCTTGTAGGGGCGATCCGAGGTGACGGCATCATAGATATCGCAGATGGCGGCCATGCGGGCCAGCAGGTGGATCTGCTCGCCTTTCAATCCTGAGGGATAGCCGCTGCCATCCATTTTTTCGTGGTGATGCAGACAGGCTTGCAGCACCAGATCAGGCACATCCAGAGGGCGCAGCAACTGCGCGCCCAGGGTGGAGTGATCCTGCATGATGCGCCACTCTTCGGGCGTCAGCGCGCCGGGCTTGTTCAGAATGCGCAGCGGAATGCGGCATTTGCCCACATCGTGCAGCAGGCCCGAGAGCCCCGCCAGGCGCACTTCTTCCTCGCTCATCTGCATGCGCTGGGCCAGGGCCATCATCAGTGCACAGACGGCCATGCTGTGCAGATAGGTGTAGTTGTCTGCGGTCTTGATGCGCGCCAGGCTGATCAGTGCATGGGGATTGCGCTGGATGGAGGCTCGCATATCCTGCACCAGGCGCTCGGCGCTGTCCTTTTCCACGGGCCGGCCCAGCCGTATATCACTGAACATGGATTGCAGCACCTGACCCGAGCGGGCGCAGATTTGTGCGGCCTGTTGCAGCTCCTGAGCGAGGGGAACGGGTTCAGGTGCAGCCGTTGCTGCGACTGCGGGCTTTGCAGTGGTCTCTGGTGCTTTGGCAGAGGGCTCCTGCAGGTCCAGACCCTTTTGTGTGTCTATCCACAGGTGCTCGATCGGGGTCGCACGCAGGCGCTCCAGATCCTGGTTGGAACTCAGAAGAAAGCGAGTGCGCCAGAACGGGTGCTTCAGCCATGGGCCGCAAAGCTCATGCACAAACATACCCACGGCCGCTTGCTCGACGCTGATGCGCTTTAACACAGTCGGAAGATGGCAAGTTTGATGTAACTAAACGCATCATAGAAGAGTCGCTGAATTCCCGTGTGTCAAACGCTCATTTTTCTGTAGAGAGCTGTATATTCATACACTGGTTTATTTTCGATGAGTGATGCGATTCACCTCGCTCGCCAATCTTTATTTCTCGCATGCCACGCAAGCCCGCTGCTACTTCCTCATCTGCTGCCGAGACTGCTGACGCCGGGTCGGGTGTGCCGTTGGGCGCAGCCAAAAAAGGCCGGGCGTCGAAAAAACAGGCGCAGCAGGGCGAGGCTGCCGCTGCAGCCACGGCAAAGAAAGCGCCCAGCCCCGCGCAGCAGGCCATGCTCAAGCTGGGTTTGCGCCGCGATATCGATCTGGCCCTGCACCTGCCGCTGCGCTATGAAGACGAGACCCGCATCACCGCGCTGAAGAACGCCCGCGAAGGCGACACCGTGCAGATCGAGGCTACGGTCACCCTGTGCGAGGTGCAACTGCGCCCCCGGCGCATGCTCAAGGTGACGGTGGATGATGGCACTGCCAGTTGCGTGCTGACGTTTTTCAGCTTCTACCCCTCGCAGCAGAAAACCATGGCCGTGGGCGCGCGGCTGCGCATCCGCGGTGAGGTCAAGGGCGGCTTCTGGGGGCGGCAGATGATGCACCCAGCCTTCCGTGTGGCCGGGGGCGAGCTGCCCACGGCGCTCACACCCGTTTACCCCGCCACGGCCAGTCTGCCGCAGGCCTATCTGCGCCGCGCCATTGCAACGGCGCTGCAGCGCGCGGACCTGTCCGAAACCCTGCCGCCCGGCGAGCAGCCGCCTGTGGCACAGTTTTATGGTCAAAATGGCCTTCAGCCTGTATATGACTTACGCCATTCGCTCACTTTTTTGCATCACCCGACGCCCGATGTGGCGCTGGTGACGCTGGAAGACCACTCCCACCCCGCCTGGCAGCGCCTGAAGGCCGAAGAGCTGCTGGCCCAGCAGCTATCTCAATACGAGGCCAAGCGCGAGCGCGCCCGGCTGCGTGCCCCGGTGCTGGTGCCGCAGCCCGGCGGCGCGGACCTGACGCAGCAGTTTCTGGCGCAACTGCCATTCGGCCTGACCGGCGCCCAGCAGCGTGTGGTGCGTGAAATCTGCGCCGATATGGCGCGCCATGTGCCCATGCACCGATTGCTGCAGGGCGATGTGGGCTCGGGCAAGACCGTGGTGTCTGCGCTGGCGGCCGTGGCCTGCATTGAAGCGGGCTGGCAATGTGCGCTGATGGCGCCCACCGAAATTCTGGCCGAGCAGCATTTCGGCAAGATGGTCGGCTGGCTGGAACAGATACTCGCGCCGCTGGGCAAGAAGGTCGCCTGGCTGGCCGGTGCGCAAAAAAAGAAAGAGCGCGCCGAAATGCTGGCGCTGGTAGCCAGCGGCGAGGCCGCGCTGGTCGTGGGCACCCATGCCGTGATTCAGGAGCAGGTGCAGTTCAAGAATCTGGCGCTGGCCGTGATTGACGAGCAGCACCGCTTTGGCGTGGCCCAGCGACTGGCGTTGCGGCAAAAGATGGGCGCAGGTATCGCCGCCGGGCCGCCCCAAGGCGATGCGGCCCCCTTGGGGGGCAGCGACCCGCGTAGCGGCGGAGCGTGGGGGCAGGCAGTTCCTATGGAGCCGCATTTATTGATGATGAGCGCCACGCCCATTCCGCGCACGCTGGCCATGAGCTACTACGCCGACCTCGATGTCTCCACCATCGACGAGCTGCCGCCGGGGCGCACGCCTATTGTCACCAAGCTGATTTCCGACAGCCGCAAGGACGAGGTGATCGAGCGCATCGGGGCTCAGGTTGCCAGTGGTCGTCAGGTCTACTGGGTCTGCCCGCTGATTGAAGAGAGCGAGGCGCTGGACTTGTCCAACGCCACGGCCACGCACGAGTATCTGAGCGAGATGCTGCCCGGCGTCATGGTGGGCCTGTTGCATTCGCGCATGCCCGTGGCCGAGAAAAAAGCGGTGATGGAGCTGTTCACCGCTGGAATCATGGGCGTGCTGGTCTCCACCACGGTGATCGAGGTGGGCGTGGATGTGCCCAATGCCTCGCTGATGGTCATCGAGCATTCCGAGCGCTTTGGCCTCTCGCAACTGCACCAGTTGCGCGGACGTGTGGGGCGGGGCGCTGCGGCTTCCGCCTGCGTGCTGCTGTATTCGGTCAACGACAATGGCAGGCTCTCGGACACCGGCAAGGAGCGCCTGCGCGCCATGGCCGAGACGAACGATGGCTTCGAGATCGCCCGGCGCGACCTGGAAATCCGTGGGCCAGGCGAGTTTCTGGGCGCACGCCAGTCGGGTGCGCCCATGCTGCGCTTTGCCGACCTGGAGCAGGATGTGCTGCTGCTGGACTGGGCCAGAGAGCTGGCCCCGCGCATGCTGGAGCGGCAGCCGACGCTGGCGGCCCGCCATGTCAGCCGCTGGCTGGGTGGCAAGGCGGAGTACCTGAAGGCCTGAAACGGGCTAAAAGTATGTTTTAAAACGTAAACAGTTACAGAATGTGCATGTTTTCTGTAATCTGTGATTTGGAAAATTTATGGTTGAATGCATGCAGTCGGGCATGCGTGCCCTCTGACAGTTGTGCAGCAAATGCTTGGACACCTGCACAACCCATGCTGTTTTTGATGCCTGGCATCACCAAGTTGCTATGACCCTAACTGAATTGAAGTACATCGTGGCCGTTGCGCGGGAGAAGCACTTCGGCCGCGCAGCCGAGGCCTGCTACGTCTCCCAGCCCACGCTGTCTGTGGCTATCAAGAAGCTGGAAGAGGAGCTGGACGTCAAGCTGTTCGAGCGCAGTGCGGGTGAAGTCTCGGTGACTTCGCTGGGCGAGGAAATCGTGCGTCAGGCCCAGAGCGTGCTGGAGCAGGCCAACGAGATCAAGGAAATCGCCAAGCGTGGCAAGGACCCGCTGTCCGGCGTGCTGACGCTGGGCGTGATCTACACAATCGGCCCCTACCTGCTGCCCGAGCTGGTGCGTAACTCCATCAAGATGACGCCCCAGATGCCGCTGATGCTGCAGGAGAACTTCACCGTCAAGCTGCTGGAGATGCTGCGCACGGGCGAGATCGACTGCGCCATCATGGCCGAGCCCTTCCCCGACACCGGTTTAGCCCTGGCACCTCTGTACGACGAGCCTTTCATGGCCGCCGTGCCCAGCGCCCACCCTCTGGCGCAGAAGAAAAGCCTGTCCACCACCGACCTCAAGAACGAAACCATGCTGCTGCTGGGCGCAGGCCACTGCTTCCGCGACCATGTGCTGGAGGTCTGCCCCGAGTTCGCGCGCTACGCCAGCAATTCCGAAGGCATTCGCCGCACGTTTGAAGGCTCGTCGCTGGAAACCATCAAGCATATGGTGGCTGCAGGCATGGGCGTGACCCTGGTGCCGCGCCTGTCCGTGCCCGAGGATGCGCTGGCCCCCACGGAGCGCCGCCGCAAGTCCGACGAGCCGCATATCCGCTACCTGCCCATTCATGAGGAAGACGGCATCGCCCCGCCCACGCGCCGTGTGGTGCTGGCCTGGCGCCGCAGCTTTACGCGTTATGAGGCGATTGCTGCACTGCGCAATGCCGTCTATGCCTGCCCGCTGCCCGGCGTGCAGCGCCTGTCGACCTGAGCGTTTCGCCACTCTCGCCCAAGGCCGCTACTGCGGCCTTTTTCACGCCTGTTCACGTATCTGCCATGCGCGGCACAATGTCTGCTGTACCCGCAGACCCAAATTCTTGCCATGACCGCCTCCACACCCACATCTCCAGCCCCTCAAGCACAGCGCAGCCGCCTGTCGCTGTATCTGGACCTGATTCGCTTCAACCGCCCCGCAGGCTGGCTGGTGCTGGTCTGGCCCACGCTGGTGGCGCTGTGGGTGGCGTCCAATGGCTTTCCGGGCTGGCATCTGCTCATCGTCTTTGTGCTGGGCACGGTGCTGATGCGCAGCGCGGGCTGCACCATCAACGATATTGCCGACCGCGACTTTGACCGGCATGTGAAGCGCACCACGCAGCGCCCCATCACCAGCGGCCAGATCAGCGTCAAGGAAGCGGCCATGGTGGGCCTGGTGCTCACGCTGGTGGCGTTCGGGCTGGTGCTTTCCACGCGCTGGGAAGCCGTGGCCTGGTCTGTGCCTGCGGTGCTGTTCACCATCCTCTACCCGTTCACCAAGCGCTTTTTTGCCATGCCGCAGGCTTTTCTGGGCATTGCGTTCAACTTCGGCATCGTGATTGCATTTGCGGCTGTGACGGGCGAAGTCAACGCCACGGCCTGGGTGCTGTGGCTGGCAAACATGTTTCTGGTGCTGGCCTATGACACCGAATACGCCATGGTGGACCGCGATGACGACCTGAAGATCGGCATGAAGACCTCGGCCATCACGCTGGGGCGCTTTGACGTGCTGGCCATCATGAGCTTCTTCGCGCTGTGCTGGGGGCTGATTGCCTGGGTGCTGGCGCCGTACCAACTGGGCTGGCCCTTCTGGCTGGGCATGGGTGTGGCGGCAGCGCAGATAGTCTGGCACTACACGCTGATCAAGGACCGCACGCGTGAGGGCTGCTTTGTGGCTTTCAGCAAGAGCCACTGGATTGGGGCTTCAATTTTTGCGGGTGTAGCTCTTGGTTTTGCGCTGAAATAGTCCTGATTTGATAGCTGCTGGCCTATGATTTATCTAGACTAGAGGCTTAAAAAGCAAAAAACCGGCGAAAGCCGGTTTTTTGTTACTTGCCGAACTCTTCGGCAAGTTCCTTTGCTCGTTTTTCGGCTTTTCGCATGGCTTCGATGAAATGCTCGGGCAGCTTTTGCTCCTGCATATGGGTGATGGCCGCGTAAGTCGTGCCGCCCTTGCTGGTCACACGCTGGCGCAGCACTTCGGCGCTTTCGCTGGAGCGCGCCGCCAGGTCGGAGCCGCCCGCGAACGTGGCCACAGCCAGCTTGTAGCTTTGCGCTTCGCTCAAGCCCATGTCCACACCGGCTTGGGTCATGGCTTCGAGGAACAGGAAGACATAGGCGGGGCCGGAGCCGGACAGCGCTGTCACGGCATCCAGATGCTCTTCCTTGTCGACCCAGGTGAACTCACCGGTGCTGCCAATCAGCGCTTCGATCAGGGCCTTGCCTGCTGCGTCCACCTCGGGGCGGGCGAACAGGCCGGTCATGCCCTTGCCCACCAGCGCAGGCGTATTGGGCATGGCGCGCACGATGCGGCCCGTGCCGGTCCAGCCTGCCACGCTGTCGGTGGTGATGCCGGCAGCCACGCTCAGGTGCAGGGCGTGGCGGGTGTAGGCCGCGACGGGGGCGGCGGCTTCCTTGAAGCTCTGGGGCTTGACGGCCCAGACCACCAGTTGGGCGTTTTGCAGGGCGTCGGTGGCAGCGGGCAGGGCGTCAATGCCGAAGTTCGTCTTGAGCGCCGTGCGGGCGGCCTCGAAAGGCTCGATCACGGTGATATTGCTGGCCGGAACACACTGGCGAATCAGTCCGCCCATGATGGCGCTGGCCATATTGCCGCCGCCGATAAAGGCAATGGGAGGAAAAGCGGTTTGCGAGGTGTTCGTCTGGCTCATGATGGAAATCTTCGGTCTGCGGTGGAATGGGCTTGCCGTTCAAGCCCAGCCAGCAACTATAAACCTGCGCCGCAATGGCCGCGCTCTTGGCGTAGGGCGATGAACTGGGTCACTTCGGCGGGGTTGAAGTTGTTGTCGCTGACCAGCAGCAGCACACGGCGGCCATCAGGCAGGGGCGGGCCCCAGCTCATGCCCTCGATGTTGTCCACCGATCTGAGCCCCACGTCGGCCAGGTCCAGCACCAGCTGTTTGGAGAGCGGCTGGTGGTTGTCGGGCGTGAGCTGGGGCAGATTTAAGGTGTCCGTTCCGGTATCCGCGCGGGTGCTGACGCGGTAGAGGCGGGCGCCAAAATTCAGCGGCGCGGAGAACGATCGCTCCAGCACCAGCAGGTGATCGGGCCCATCGGCCAGAATTTCGCTAATGCCATTGATGGCGCCACGCCGTACCCACAGCTTGTCGGGCAAGGCGTCGGGCACATAGGCCAGCTGGCGCACGGGTTGCTGCGTGGCCGTGTCGTAGGCGGTGATGCGCACCGGCCCGCCCGCCTTGCCGGGTGCGGGCAGGGGGCCGTCCTGCTTGAGCGGCGCTTCCATGGACAGCCACAGCGTCTTGCCATCCTCGCTCAGGCTCATTCCCTCCAGTGTGAAGTTGTTGCGCGGCCCCTGCTTGGCAGAAACAGGCTGGCTGATCTCCAAGCCGGGCGGCAGCGGCCAGTTGCGCAGCCTGCGCCCGTCTGTGCTGGCCTCGGTGAGCTGCGGGCCAAAGCCACGCGCAAAGTCGCCTTCGCTGCTCCACAGCAAGGTCTTGCCGCCGGGCAGCACGCGCATTGCCTCCGCATCGGGTGTGGCAATGCCCGCCTCAGGCGTTCTGCTGCTGGCATAGGGGCGCTGGGCAGGGCTGAGCAGCGGGGTCATGCCTTGCAGGTTCACCTCGTGCAGACCGGTCTCGTCATAGCGAATGCGCGCCGTGTAAAAGCGTGCCGGGGCCCGGGTGGATCGGTCGTCGCTGACGAGGTAGTACAGGCCGCTGGCCGGGTCATAGTCCAGCGACGACAGACCGCCCACGGGCGTGCCCGTAAACAGCGTGTCGTGCGGCCAGCGAATCTCGCCCAGCAGGCTCCACGGCGTGGCCTGTGTCGAGCTGCAGATCGGCTTCTGCGTGCTGGGCGGCGTGGAGCAGGCGGCCAGCGCGAGGGCTAGTAGCAGGCTGAAAGTAAAGCTGCAAAAGCGCCGCGAATTGTTCACATTTGTGTCTTGCAGGCTTCGCAATGCCCTTCCTAATATGTTTCTCGGTGCGCTGTGTGCTGCGTCGGGTGGCATGGCTGCATCCATCAAACATTCAACAAAAGGTATGGGAGAGAGCAATCATGGCATCCAATGTCAAAAAATGGTCGGCAGAGTTTCTGGGTACGTTCTGGCTCACATTCGGTGGTTGCGGCAGCGCTGTGCTGGCAGCGGCATTCCCCAATGTGGGCATCGGCCTGCTGGGCGTCTCACTGGCCTTTGGCCTGACGGTGCTGACGGGCGCTTATGCCTTCGGCCCCGTGTCCGGCGGGCACTTCAATCCCGCCGTGTCGGTGGGGCTGGCGGCGGCGGGGCGCTTCAAGTGGGGTGAGCTGCCGGGCTACATCATCGCGCAGGTGCTGGGCGCGATTGCGGCGGCGGCGGTGCTGTACCTGATTGCGAGCGGCAAGGCCGGTGCCAATGTGACCGATCTGGCCACCAATGGTTATGGCGAGCATTCGCCCGGCAAGTTCAATATGACGGCTGCACTGGTGACGGAAGTGGTACTGACCGCCGTCTTTCTGTTGGTGATTCTGGGCTCCACCACCAAGAAGGCGGCTGTGGGCTTTGCGGGCATGAGCATCGGCCTGTGCCTGACGCTGATCCACCTGATCTCGATTCCCGTGACCAACACCTCGGTCAACCCCGCCCGCAGCACCGGCCCAGCGCTGTTTGGCCCCTCGATCGCGGTGGAGCAGCTGTGGCTGTTCTGGCTGGCCCCCATCGTGGGTGCCATCATCGGCGCGCTGATTCACAAGGCGCTGCTGGGCGATGACGACTGAGTGAGCCTGACATGACCACAAAAAAGGATGCCTTGGCATCCTTTTTTAATGTTTTTGGCCTAATGTCTATGTAATTTATAGGCATGCAGCTATTGATTTAATAGTGGCTGGGTGCGCTATCTGTCAGTGGCGCTGCGCAACACAGCGTCGCCCGCCTGACTGCACGGCGTTGCAGGCATCCTCGGCAGCCTTGTACTGGCGGGTGCGCTCCTGGCGCTCGGCCTCGATCTGCGCAGGTGTTGCGCCTTCCGTGGGGCAGTTGCCCGCAATCATGTCCAGCGCGGTCTTTGTCATGAACATGACGGTTTCCATGCTGGTGGTGACCGAGGCATTGGCCGGAATCCGGGTCGAGATCACGGCCTGCTTCATGTCTGAGCAGGCCTTGGCCGACAGTGCACCGCCTGGGCTTCTGGGCGCAGCACCGGCAGCGGATGCCCCTGACGGAGCAGGGCTTGCGCCAGTCTCGCCCGACAGCTGACGTGCCGCCGTGGCTGCCAGGGCGTGATCGGGGAAGCGGCTTACCAGCGTGCGCAGCACTTCGCGTGAGCGGTTGCGCTCGCCCTGGGCATTCAGCTCATCGGCCTTGGCAAACAGCTGGCCGGGGTTCATGGCCTGCAAACTGGCACGGAACTGTTGCTCGGCCTGGGCGGCGGCCTCGCGCTGGCGCTGCTCTTCGTCCTGTTTGCGCTGCTGCTCCGCTGCTGCGGCAGCGCGTTTGGCGGCTTCGCGCTCAGCCGGCAGATTGACGGCGGTGGCAACGCCCGCCGCATCGTAGCGGGTGCCAACAAAGAGCTTGCCGCCCTCATAGCGGCCCTCCTCGGCCAGCGTGCCGTCGGGCCGGTATTCGCGCCCCTCCTTGAGCATAGTCTTGTCGATGGTGCCGCGAAATTTGCTGCCGTCGGGGCGTGTCATGACACCGATGAACTTGCCGTCGGAGTATCGGACGCCGTCGCGCTGAAAGCCTGCTTCATCGACTTGCAGGCCTTCGCGCCGGCCAGAGTCCTCATTGATCGTGCCCACGAACCGGGTGCCACTGGCAAACAGCACATCGCCAGGCCCGTCCAGATCGTCGTTCTTGAACTGGCCGCGCTGGATTTCCCCGCTGGAGTAGATGAAGGAGCCTGTGCCGTTGGCCTTGCCGCCCGAGGTCTGACCGTAGTAGATCCAGTCCGTGCCCGAGGGCGAGCGGCCTGTGAGGGTGCTGCCATTGCCCACTTCGCGCACGCGCGCCGACACATCCTGTGCCTGCTGCTGGAACTTGGTGTTGCCGCCCAGCTTGCGCTGCTGCTCCATATTGTCCGCCCCGAGGGCCGCGGTGAACACCGCGTCAGGCGTGACTTCCTTGCGGTTGCCCAGCAGTCCGAAAAGTGTGGGCGTGCCCTCGCCAATCGCAGTGCGCAGCCGCTCCAGATAGCTTTTGGCACGCGCGCAGGTCTTTTGCACGCCCAGTACAAAGCGGCAGCCAATATGTGCCGAGCAAAGATCGGCCTGGGTAATGGTGGCTTCGTCCTTGAGCTCACTGCAATTGGCGATCTCGGGGTTGACCTGACTGTGCGCCGCAGTCGGGGCGGCAATGGCAAAGAGAGACAGGCACAGAACGAGCAAAAGCTGGGACAAAGGCCGGGACAAAGACCCGGTCACATCAGGATGTCGCATCTGAAATCCTCCCGCAAAGCATGGGCTGGCTGAACCAATCGGAACCCGGTGTCATCACGACGCCAGCGGCTCCGTCCTGCTCCTCTGTGGGCACTCATTGTTGATGCGCGATCCATGCCGTCTTGTCTGCTCGCCAGAGCAGGATGCCCGCTGGACATTCTCTGCCTAAGGTCTGCCGTGGTACAGATTTCTCAGGGTAAGTACGAATCGCTGGGGCAGCAGCGCCCCAGTTTCAGGCCGCGGGAGCCAGCGTGGTCTGCGCCACGGCATGTTCCCAGCGCGCCATCAACTCCTGGGCGCGGTCGTGCGCCAGCGTGGGCACAAAGCGGCGCTCGGCTTTCCACAAGGCGGAAAGCTCTTCGGTGCTTTGGTACACGCCCGCCGACAGGCCGGCCAGATAGGCGGCGCCCAGCGCGGTGGTTTCCACACAGGCGGGACGCACCACGGGGATGCCCAGCAGATCGGCCTGGAACTGCATCAGCAGGTTGTTGACGCAGGCGCCGCCGTCCACACGCAACTCGCTCACTGCCGCGCCGCCATTGGCCACGGCATCGCGGCTCATGGCCAGCAGCAGGGCAGCGCTTTGGTAGGCGATGGATTCCAGTGCAGCACGCGCAATATGGGCGATGGTGCTTCCGCGCGTCAGTCCCGTGATGGTGCCGCGGGCATCGGGCTTCCAGTAAGGCGCGCCCAGGCCGGTGAAGGCCGGCACCATCATCACGCCGCCGCTGTCGGGCACGGACTCGGCCAGTTGCTGCACCTGGCCGCTGTGCTCGATGGCGCGCAGGCCGTCACGCAGCCACTGCACCACGGCGCCACCCACGAACACGCTGCCTTCCAGCGCAAACTGGGGCTGGGTTGTGGCCTGCGCAGCCGAAGTGGTCAGCAGGCCGTTGGCCGAGGTCTGGAACTTGCCGCCGGTGTGCATCAGCATGAAGCAGCCGGTGCCATAGGTGTTCTTGGCCATGCCCGCGCTAAAGCAGGCCTGGCCGAACAGGGCGGATTGCTGGTCGCCGGCCACGCCGCCAATCGCAATCTCGCCGCCCAGCACATCGGCAGCGGTTTTGCCAAAGTCGGCGGCCGAGGGCAGCACCTCGGGCAGCAGGCTTTTGGGGATGCGCAGCGCGGCCAGCAGATCGTCGTCCCACTGGTTGCTGTGCACGTTGAACAGCATGGTGCGGCTGGCATTGCTCACATCCGTCACATGGCGCTTGCCACCGGTCAGCTGCCAGATCAGCCAGCTGTCCACCGTGCCAAAGGCCAGCTCGCCCGCTTCGGCCGCAGCGCGGGCGCCGGGCACGTGATCGAGCATCCACTGCAGCTTGCTGCCGGAGAAATAGGCATCGATCAGCAGGCCGGTCTTTTGCTGGATGGTGTCGGCCATGCCCGCTTCGCGCAGTGCGGCGCAGATAGGCTCGGCGCGGCGGTCCTGCCAGACGATGGCGTGGTGGATGGGCGCACCGGTCTTGCGGTTCCACACGACGGTGGTCTCGCGCTGGTTGGTGATGCCGACGGCGCGGATGTCCTTGGCAGTAATACCTGCCTTGGCCAGCGCTTCCTTGGCGGTGCTCAGCTGGGTGCGCCAGATTTCGCGCGGGTCATGCTCCACCCAGCCTGGGCGCGGGTAGATCTGGGGCAGCTCCAGCTGGGCCGAAGCCACGATGCGGCCTTGCGCATCGAACACGATGGAACGGGAGCTGGAGGTGCCCTGGTCCAGGGCAAGCAGATAGGTGGTCATGGTGTCTTTGTTGTTGTGAGCGGCAGGACGAAACGCGCCATTTCGGCTTGCTCGGTCCAGCCCTGCTGTGAATAAAAGCCGCGTGCATAGGATGGGCGCTCGCGGTTGTTGACCAGCCAGATGCGCAGGCAGCCGCGCTCGCGGGCGGCTTGCGTGGCAGCGTCCAGCAGCTTCTGGCCCAGACCAGCGCCACGTGCGTGCTCGGCGATGAACAGCTCGCTCACATAGCCTTCCCAGCCCTGCAGCACGGCCACGGGCAGCCAGTGAATGGCGCAATAGCCGCCGATGCGCTGCTGCTCGTCCTCGGCAACCAGCAGCAGGCTGCGCTCAGGCTCAGCTTGGGCGCTGGTCAGCAGCGCCTTGATGGCTTCGGTGTTCTGGGCGATGGTGCGGCCTTCATAGGCCTTGAACCAGCCGATGCCGTGCAGCAACTCGCTGATGCCTGCTGCATCGCCGAGCTGCGCGGGGCGCACGGTGTGCTGGTTGCCGCTCATTGCGCAATCGTGCACTGCACCTCGGCGTCGCGCAGCAGTGCGTCAAACGGTGCAGGAGGCTGGGTGTCGGTAAACAGGCGGTCAATCTGGTTCAGACGGGCCAGCTCCACCATGGCCTGGCGGCTGAACTTGCTGTGGTCGGCGGCCAGCCACACTTCGCGTGCCTGGCTGATGATGGTCTGGGCGACCTTTACCTCGCGCAGATCAAAGTCGCGCAGGCTGCCGTCCGACTCGATGGCCGAGATACCGATCACCGCAATATCCACCTTGAACTGGCGCATGAAGTCCACAGCTGCCTCACCCACAATGCCGCGGTCGCGCGTACGGACCACGCCGCCCGCGACGATGACTTCGCAGTCCGCGTTGCTGCTGAGGATGGCCGCCACATTCAGATTGTTGGTGATGACGCGCAGGCCCTTGTGCTTGAGCAGGGCCTGAGCCACGGCCTCGGTGGTGGTGCCAATATTGAGAATCAGCGAGCAGCCGTTGGGGATGGAGTCGGCAATGGCGCGGGCGATGCGCATCTTGCCCTCGGCATGCAGCACCTGGCGCTGGGTGTGGGCCAGGTTTTCCACGGTGGCGCTGGGCACGCGCACGCCGCCGTGAAAGCGCACCAGCAGACCGGCATCGGCCAGCTTCTGGATATCGCGGCGCACAGTCTGCAGGGTCACGCCCAGGATTTCAGCGAGATGCTCCACCGAGGTGGACTGGCGGGCGCGGACTTCTTCTACAAGCTGCAATTGACGGGGATTGGAGTTCACGGCGTCGTAGTGAATGAGGGAGGAAAAAGCCCGTTAGCGCACGTAAGCACCCAGGCGCGGCAGTCGGCACTTTAAACCGAAACCAAAGGAAACAGACATTTGCGGCGTCGATTGGCAAATTCCCGCAAGCTGAGTGCTTGTATTTGCTCACTTTTTTCCGACGGTCGCGCTGATTGTCTTTCACCTTTGAAATCAGCTCTGCTGTCACGACGCTGCCATACGTTGCCGAAAAACTGTGCAGCAGAGGTGACAAGCGCTGTTTTTGCCTTTGATCGAATCAAAACGAACAAAATCAACTTAAAACGCGCAAAGATTTGAAAAAGGAGCGAAAATCCACGGATGCCAGTTCAGCCCATCCCGGTTCGCGGTGTCTGCTGCTCGGTAAGGGTTACGCACTGGCAATGCTGATATCAACGAGGTACTCATGTCCGCTGCACCGTCCCCTTTGTCCACCGCCCGCGCAGAACTGCTGAGCCGCCTGTCGCAGTCCGAGACCTATGACCTGGCCGTCATCGGCGGCGGCGCGACCGGTCTGGGCGTCGCGGTGGATGCCGCAGCGCGCGGCTTCAAGGTCGTGCTGCTGGAGTCCATGGACTTTGCCAAGGGCACTTCCTCGCGTGCGACCAAGCTGGTGCACGGCGGCGTGCGCTATCTGGCGCAGGGCAATATCTCGCTGGTGCGCGAGGCGCTGCATGAGCGCACCACGCTGCTGCACAACGCGCCGCATCTGGCCCAGCCTCTGGCCTTTGTCATGCCTTCGTACAAGCTGCTGGACACGCCGTTCTACGGCATCGGCCTGAAGATGTACGACGCGCTGGCTGGCAAGGCAGGCCTGGGCTCCACCGAATTTCTCTCCAGTGCCAAGACGCTGAAATACCTGCCCACGGTGCAGCCCAAGGGTCTCAAGGGCGGTGTGAAGTACTGGGATGGCCAGTTTGACGACGCCCGCCTGGCGCTGGCGCTGGCCCGCACGGCGGCTGCCAAGGGGGCGCTGCTGGTCAATTACTGCGAAGCGCAAACGCTGATTTACGACAACAAGCGCGTGGCCGGTGTGGTCTGCCGCGATGTGGAGTCAGGCCAGAGCTATACGGTGCGTGCCAAATGCGTGGTCAATGCCACCGGCCCTTGGGTGGATCTGTTCCGCCAGCAGGACGCCGAAGCGCAGGGCAAGCCCGTCAAGCCCATGGTCGCGCCCAGCCAGGGTGTGCACGTGGTGGTGGATCGCGACTTTCTGCCTACCGATCACGCCTTGCTGGTGCCCAAGACCGCTGATGGCCGCGTGCTGTTTGCCGTACCGTGGCTGGGCAAAGTCATTCTGGGCACGACGGACACGCCGCGCCACGACCTGGCGCGCGAGCCTTTGCCCTTCAAGGAAGAGCTGGACTTCATCCTGACCGAAGCGGGCAAGTACTTGAATCGACAACCCACGCTGGCCGACGTGCGCAGCATGTGGGTGGGCCTGCGTCCGCTGGTCAAGCCGCAGGATGATGACGGCGAGAACACCAAGAAGATCAGCCGCGAGCACACCGTCATGGCCAGCAAGACCGGTCTGGTCACGGTGACCGGCGGCAAGTGGACCACTTACCGCGCCATGGCCGAGGATGTGCTGGCCGAGTGCTTTCACATCGGCGGTCTGCCTGCTCGCCCGGCGGGTGTGACCGTGCATCTGCCGCTGGTGGGAGCCCCGGCAGAAGCGGCGGTCAAGCACCGCATGAACCAGACCCAGGGTCTGCATTCCTACGGCACGGACGCGCCCAGCGTCGCGGCTTTGCCTGGCGCTGATGTCTGGCTGACCGAAGGCCTGTCCGAAGCCATGGTGCGCTTTGCCGCCCGCTTCGAATACGCCCGCACCGTGGAAGACATGCTGGCGCGCCGCAGCCGCCTGCTGTTCCTGGATGCGCGCAAGGCAGCCGAGATTGCGCCCCGCGTCGCTGCCATCCTGGCGCAAGAGCTGGGTCGCGAAGTGGATCTAGGCGACTTCATGGCGCTGGCCAAGCAATACCTGCCCGCCCAGGCCTGACTCGGACTGGCGCGAGTCAGGCATTCAAAAGCCGTGGCTCTGCCGCAACAGCCTCCTGTGGACTGCTGTTCTTAAAAACAGGAGCAGCTAGTCCCAAGCAATCATTGATTCCTGAATGAATATTGTTTGAAATCAATGCATTGCATAGACTGTCTGCTATTGTTTTGATATCTCTCCTTGAGCGCCAGCTCGACGGTGCTTTGTGCCTATGGCGCAGTTGCGGTTATTGCGTGCTAAGCGCTTGACGCTAAAAGGAAATGCTGCGACAATTGCAGGCTTCGCGTGTAAAAGCGTGAAGTGTTCTGCCCAGTGGAAGCATCGCGAAATGGTTCGTGGTGTGGACGACGGGCCCAAGACTGACTGGCTGCTTGATCGGCCCTTGAGAAGACTCTGGGGCTGTCGGGCGTTGCTGGAGCAAGTTGGGAATATTGAAATGATCCAAACAGAATCTCGGTTAGAGGTTGCCGACAACACCGGCGCGAAGTCTGTCCAGTGCATTAAGGTGCTGGGTGGTTCTCATCGCCGCTACGCTAGTGTTGGCGACATCATCAAGGTGAGCATCAAGGAAGCAGCTCCCCGTGGACGCGTCAAAAAAGGCGAGGTCTACAGCGCTGTGGTGGTGCGCACTGCCAAGGGCATCCGTCGTGCTGACGGTTCGCTCGTGAAGTTCGACGGCAATGCCGCAGTGCTTCTGAACGCCAAGCTGGAGCCTATCGGCACCCGCATCTTTGGCCCCGTGACTCGTGAACTGCGTACTGAAAAGTTCATGAAGATCGTGTCGCTGGCCCCTGAAGTTCTCTAAAGGAATAGCACCATGAACAAGATTCGCAAGGGCGACGAAGTTATCGTGCTGACCGGCCGTGACAAGGGCAAGCGTGGCGTGGTTTCTCTGCGCAAGGATGATTCCCACGTTGTCGTGGAAGGCATCAACCTGGTCAAGAAGCACACCAAGCCTAACCCCATGAAGGGCACTACCGGCGGTATCGTGGAGAAGGCTATGCCTCTGCACCAATCCAACGTGGCTATCTTCAATGCAGCGACTGGCAAGGCCGATCGCGTGGGCATCAAGGTGAACGCCGACGGCACACGTGTTCGCGTGTTCAAGTCCAATGGCGCTGAAATCAAGGCAGCCTAAGGAGTAACACATGGCACGACTGCAAAAACTCTATCGCGAAAAGATCGCGGCTGAACTGAAGGAAAAGTTCGGCTACACCTCCGCTATGGAAGTGCCCCGTCTGACCAAGATCACCCTGAACATGGGTGTGAGCGAAGCCGTGGCCGACAAGAAGGTGATGGACAACGCCGTGGCTGACCTGACCAAGATTGCTGGTCAAAAGCCTGTGGTGACCAAGGCCAAGAAGGCTATCGCTGGTTTCAAGATCCGCGAAGGCCAGGCTATCGGCTGCATGGTGACCCTGCGTGGCGTCCAAATGTATGAATTCCTGGACCGTTTCGTGACCGTGGCTCTGCCCCGCGTGCGTGACTTCCGTGGTATCTCCGGCCGTTCGTTCGACGGTCGCGGCAACTACAACGTTGGCGTCAAAGAACAGATCATCTTCCCTGAAATCGAATACGACAAAGTGGATGCTCTGCGTGGTCTGAACATCAGCATCACGACGACTGCGAAGAACGACGAAGAGTGCAAGGCACTGCTCGCCGCTTTCAAATTCCCCTTCAAGAACTGAGGTGGCGCATGGCTAAAGTTGCAATGATTCAGCGCGAACTCAAGCGCGAAAAGCTGGCTGCCAAGTACGCCGCCAAGTATGCAGAACTGAAGGCAATCGCCGGCGACGCAAAGCGTTCCGACGAAGAGCGCGATGCCGCTCGCCTGGGCCTGCAAAAGCTGCCCCGTAATTCGAACCCCACTCGCCAACGTAACCGTTGCGAGATCACGGGCCGTCCCCGTGGCACCTTCCGTCAATTCGGTCTGGGCCGCGCCAAGGTGCGTGAATTGGCCTTCGCTGGCGACATCCCCGGTGTCACCAAGGCCAGCTGGTAAGCAAGCAGGAGAGATTAAACATGAGCATGAGTGATCCCATCGCTGACTTGCTGACCCGCATCCGCAACGCACAAATGGTCGCTAAGGCCACCGTGTCGACTCCTTCCTCCAAAGTGAAGGTTGCTATCGCACAAGTGCTGAAGGAAGAAGGCTATATCGACGGCTTCGAAGTGAAGTCCGCTGATGGCAAGTCCGAACTCGAAATTACCCTGAAGTACTACGCCGGTCGCCCTGTGATCGAGCGTATCGAACGTGTGAGCCGTCCTGGCCTGCGCGTCTACAAGGGTCGTCACGCAATCCCTCAGGTCCAAAACGGCCTGGGCGTGGCCATCGTCACTACCCCCAAGGGCGTGATGACCGATCGCAAAGCACGTGCAGCCGGTGTCGGCGGCGAAGTGCTGTGCTATGTGGCCTAACGGACATTAAGGAGAAATACTGAAATGTCTCGCGTAGCAAAAGCAAATGTGACCATCCCCGCTGGCGTGGATGTGTCTATGACTGCTGAATCCATCAAGGTCAAGGGCAAGGGCGGCGATCTGTCGCTGGCTCTGAACAACTTGGTGTCCATCAGCAACAACGACGGCAAGCTGTCGTTCGCACCCGCAAATGACTCCCGTGAAGCTGACGCTCTGGCCGGTACTTTCCGCCAGCTGGTCAACAACATGGTCAAGGGCGTGACCGAAGGCTTCGAGAAGAAGCTGACGCTGATTGGCGTGGGCTACAAGGCTGCTGCTCAAGGTTCCAAGCTGAACCTGGCTGTGGGCTTCTCGCACCCCGTCAACTTTGAAATGCCTGCCGGCATCACTGTCGCCACCCCCACTCCGACCGAAATCGTGATCAAGGGTGCTGACCGTCAAGTGGTCGGCCAATTGGCTGCTGAGATCCGCGCCGTTCGTCCTCCCGAGCCTTACAAGGGCAAGGGCATTCGCTATGCGAATGAGAAGGTCGTGATCAAAGAGACCAAGAAGAAGTAAGGAGCTGCATGATGTTGAACAAGAAAGAGCAGCGTCTGCGCCGTGCCCGTCAGACTCGCATCCGCATTGCCCAGCAAGGCGTTGCACGTCTGAGCGTGAACCGTACCAACCTCCATATCTACGCCTCCGTGGTTTCGGAAGACGGCACCAAGGTGCTGGCTTCGGCCTCCACTGCAGAAGCCGAAGTGCGTTCGCAAATCGGCGCCGCTGGCAAGGGTGGCAACATGGCAGCCGCCACACTGATCGGCAAGCGCATTGCTGAGAAGGCTAAGGCTGCTGGCGTTGAGAAAGTGGCTTTCGACCGCGCCGGTTTTGCATACCATGGCCGCGTGAAGGCTTTGGCAGAAGCCGCTCGCGAAGCGGGCCTGCAGTTCTAAGCGGAGCGGATAGAAAATGGCAAAGTTTTCCCCCAAGGTGCAAGACGAAGGTCGTGACGACGGTCTGCGCGAAAAAATGATCGCGGTGAACCGCGTCACCAAGGTTGTGAAGGGTGGTCGTATTCTCGGCTTCGCTGCACTGACCGTGGTTGGCGACGGTGATGGCCGCGTTGGCATGGGCAAGGGCAAGTCCAAGGAAGTGCCTGCTGCCGTGCAAAAGGCGATGGAAGAATGCCGCCGCAACCTGATGAAGGTTGCTCTGAAGAGCGGCACCATTCACCACTCGGTGAAGGGCCATCACGGCGCTGCCATGGTTGAGCTGCACCCAGCTCCCAAGGGTACCGGCATCATCGCTGGCGGCCCCATGCGCGCTGTTTTTGAAGTGGTGGGTATCACCGACATCGTGGCCAAGAGCCATGGTTCGTCCAACCCCTACAACATGGTCCGCGCAACTTTCGACGCTTTGAAGAACTCCACGACCCCTGCGAACGTGGCTGCAAAGCGTGGCAAGTCGGTCGAAGACATCTTCGCCGCCTGATCGGAGTCCAGCACATGACAACACAACAAACTGTCAAGATTCAGCTGGTTCGTAGCCCCATCGGCACCAAGCAGTCGCACCGTGCGACCGTGCGTGGCCTGGGTCTGCGCAAGCTGAACAGCGTCAGCGAACTGCAGGACACTCCTGAAGTGCGCGGCATGATTAACAAGATCGCCTACTTGGTGAAAGTTCTCTGAAAGGATTGATGATGGAACTCAATAGCATCAAGCCTGCAGATGGCGCCAAGCACGCCAAGCGTCGCGTGGGTCGCGGTATCGGTTCCGGTCTGGGTAAGACTGCCGGTCGTGGTCACAAGGGTCAGAAGTCGCGTTCGGGTGGCTACCACAAGGTAGGCTTCGAAGGCGGTCAAATGCCTCTGCAGCGTCGTCTGCCCAAGCGTGGCTTCAAGTCGCATCTGCTGAAGTTCAATGCAGAAGTGACCCTGTCCGAGCTGGATCAGCTGGGCCAGGCCGAAGTCGATCTGGCTGCTCTGAAGCAAGCCGGTCTGGTCGGTGCAATCGCCAAGGTGGTCAAGGTCATCAAGAGCGGTGAAATCACCAAGGCTGTCAAGCTCAGCGGTATCGGCGCTACTGCCGGTGCCAAGGCCGCGATCGAAGCTGCCGGTGGCAGCGTCGCCTGATTAAAGTTCTGAAAGAAGACATCCGTGGCTACTAGCGCAGCTCAAATTGCAAAAACTGGAAAATTCGGCGACCTGCGTCGTCGTCTGGTTTTTCTGTTGCTTGCGCTGGTCGTATACCGTATCGGGGCGCATATCCCCGTTCCGGGCATCGACCCAGCGCAGCTGCAGCAGCTGTTCTCTGGCCAGCAGGGCGGCATTCTCAATCTGTTCAACATGTTCTCGGGTGGAGCGCTCTCGCGCTTCACAGTGTTCGCACTGGGGATCATGCCGTACATCTCGGCATCGATCATCATGCAGCTCATGACCTATGTGGTCCCTACATTCGAGCAGATGAAAAAGGAAGGTGAATCGGGTCGTCGCAAGATTACCCAGTACACCCGCTATGGCACTCTGGGCCTGGCACTTTTTCAATCCTTGGGTATTGCCGTCGCCTTGGAAAGCTCTCAAGGCCTGGTTCTCAGCCCTGGTTTTGGCTTCCGCATGACTGCGGTGGTCAGCCTCACGGCCGGCACCATGTTCCTGATGTGGCTCGGTGAACAGATCACGGAACGTGGTCTGGGCAACGGTATCTCGATACTGATCTTTGGCGGTATCGCTGCAGGTCTGCCAAGCTCCATTGGCGGTCTGCTGGAACTGGTGCGCACCGGTGCCATGAGCATCCTGGCGGCTATCTTCATTGTCCTCGTCGTGGCAGCCGTGACGTATTTCGTCGTGTATGTCGAGCGAGGTCAACGCAAGATCTTGGTGAATTACGCACGCCGACAAGTCGGCAACAAGGTGTACGGTGGTCAGTCTTCGCACTTGCCACTGAAGCTGAACATGGCAGGTGTGATTCCTCCCATCTTCGCTTCCTCGATCATCTTGCTGCCTGCGACGGTGGTGAATTGGTTCAGTGCAGGAGAATCCATGCGCTGGCTGAAGGATATTGCTAGTACGTTGACCCCCGGTCAGCCAATCTATGTCATCCTTTATGCTGCCGCGATCATTTTCTTCTGCTTCTTCTATACGGCCCTGGTTTTTAACAGCCGGGAAACTGCCGACAACCTGAAGAAGAGTGGCGCTTTCATCCCCGGGATTCGTCCTGGCGAACAGACAGCCCGCTACATTGACAAGATTCTGGTTCGCCTGACCCTGGCTGGCGCGATCTACATTACCTTCGTGTGCTTGTTGCCCGAATTCCTGATCCTGAAGTACAACGTGCCGTTCTACTTCGGTGGTACATCGCTGCTGATTATTGTGGTGGTGACCATGGACTTCATGGCGCAGGTGCAGAACTACGTGATGTCGCAGCAATACGAGTCGCTCCTGAAAAAGGCGAACTTTAAGGCTGGTATTTGATGACAAGGCTGCCCGGGTGGGCAGCCTGCCAAAAGTTAGTAGACGCCCATCGATCTATCGCGGGCATCGTTCCCGGTCGATAGGCCGATAGTGGATGGAAAGTTTTAGGAGAATAGAATGAGAGTTTCGGCTTCGGTCAAGAAAATCTGCCGTAACTGCAAGATCATCCGCCGCAAAGGTGTTGTGCGCGTGATCTGCACTGACCAGCGCCACAAGCAGCGCCAAGGTTGATTGAAAGCATTAGAGGACTAATATGGCACGTATTGCTGGCATTAACATCCCGCCGCACAAGCATGCTGAAATCGGCCTGACCGCCATCTTCGGCATCGGTCGCACTACAGCTCGCAAGATCTGCGAAGCATGCGGTATCGAATATTCCAAGAAGATCAAGGATCTGACGGACGCTGATCTGGAAAAGATCCGCGACTTCCTGAATCCTATGACTCTGGAAGGTGACCTGCGTCGCGAAACAACGATGAACATCAAGCGTTTGATGGACATCGGTTGCTACCGCGGTTTCCGTCACCGTCGCGGCCTGCCCATGCGCGGTCAACGTACCCGCACCAATGCACGTACTCGCAAGGGTCCGCGTAAGGGCGCAGCGGCATTGAAGAAATAAGAGATTGAAAGATCATTATGGCTAAATCTCCCGCTAACAACGCAGCTGCTCGCGTTCGCAAGAAAGTCCGTAAGAACATTTCTGACGGCATTGCACACGTGCACGCTTCGTTCAACAACACGATCATCACCATCACCGACCGTCAAGGCAACGCTCTGTCGTGGGCTTCGTCGGGTGGCCAGGGCTTTAAGGGTTCGCGTAAGTCGACTCCCTTCGCTGCTCAGGTTGCTTCGGAAGTGGCCGGTCGTGCTGCTATCGAACAGGGCATCAAGAACCTGGACGTCGAAATCAAGGGTCCCGGTCCTGGCCGTGAATCCTCGGTTCGCGCCCTGGGTGCTCTGGGCATCCGTATCACTTCCATCTCGGACGTGACTCCGGTTCCCCACAACGGCTGCCGCCCTCAAAAGCGCCGTCGTATCTAATCTTTATCAAGACCACCGCCGCCCAGGTGCTTCGGCATCGCGGGCGGCTCCCGTGTTTGCGCACGGCAGATGACACAAAGGAAATCAAGTGGCACGTTATATCGGCCCCAAGGCCAAGCTCTCCCGCCGCGAAGGCACCGATCTGTTCCTGAAGAGCGCTCGCCGCTCCATCGCTGACAAGGCAAAGTTCGACACCAAGCCTGGTCAACATGGCCGCACTTCGGGTCAACGCACTTCTGACTACGGTCTGCAACTGCGTGAAAAGCAGAAGGTCAAGCGCATGTACGGCGTGCTGGAAAAGCAATTCCGCCGCTACTTCGAAGCTGCAGAACGCAAGCGTGGCAACACTGGTGCCAACCTGCTGTCCCTGCTGGAATCGCGTCTGGACAACGTTGTGTATCGTATGGGCTTCGGCTCCACACGTTCGGAAGCCCGTCAGCTGGTTTCGCACAAGGCCATCACTGTGAACGGTCAATCCGTGAACATTCCTTCCTACTCCGTGAAGGAAGGCGACGTGATCGCTGTTCGTGAAAAGTCCAAGAAGCAAGCTCGTATCGTCGAAGCTCTGCAACTGGCTGGTCAAGTCGGTTTCCCCGCATGGGTTGAAGTGTCGGCTGACAAGGCTGAAGGCACTTTCAAGAAGTCTCCTGACCGCGACGAATTCGCTTCGGACATCAACGAATCCCTGATCGTTGAGTTGTACTCGCGTTAATCCTTAGCAGCGACATTTGTAAACCGTCCCCACGGCGCGAGGCATCGCGCTGTGGGTGCTTCGCCAGCCTTACCGGTGTAACGAGCCGGGGGTATTGAGAGGAAGTCTGCATGCAAACGAATTTGCTGAAACCCAAGACAATCAATGTCGAGCAACTTGGTCACAACCGGGCCAAGGTTGTTCTGGAGCCGTTTGAGCGTGGTTATGGCCATACGCTGGGCAACGCCCTGCGCCGTGTTCTGCTCTCCTCCATGGTGGGTTACGCAGCGACGGAAGTGACGATTGCTGGAGTGCTGCATGAGTACTCCTCCATCGACGGTGTCCAGGAAGATGTGACCAACATCCTGCTGAACCTCAAGGGTGTGGTATTCAAGCTGCACAACCGTGACGAAGTCACCCTGAGCCTGCGCAAGGATGGTGAAGGTGTTGTCACTGCCCGTGACATTCAAACGCCTCACGACGTTGAAATCGTCAACCCTGATCATGTGATTGCCCATCTGTCGCAAGGCGGCAAGCTGGATATGCAGATCAAGGTGGAAAAAGGCCGTGGCTATGTGCCCGGCAACGTGCGCCGTTATGGTGACGAATCGACCAAGTCGATCGGCCGTATCGTGCTCGACGCTTCGTTCTCGCCCGTCAAGCGCGTGAGCTACGCTGTCGAATCCGCACGTGTGGAACAGCGTACCGATCTGGACAAGCTGGTTCTGGAAATCGAAACCAACGGTGCTATCACCGCTGAAGACGCAGTGCGCGCTTCCGCCAAGATTCTGGTGGAACAACTGGCTGTGTTTGCGCAGCTCGACGGCGGCGACATCGCCAGCGTGTTCGACGCTCCTGCCGGTGGCCGTGGTGCTGCTACGTCGTTCGATCCTATCTTGCTGCGTCCCGTGGACGAGCTGGAACTCACCGTGCGTTCTGCCAACTGCCTCAAGGCAGAGAACATTTACTACATCGGTGACCTCATCCAGCGTACCGAAAACGAGCTGCTCAAGACGCCTAACCTGGGTCGTAAGTCGCTCAATGAGATCAAGGAAGTTCTGGCTTCCCGTGGTCTGACTCTGGGCATGAAGCTTGAAAACTGGCCACCAGCTGGCCTGGAAAAGCGTTAATTGCTACAATAGCGGGCTTTGCTGGAGCTTTCGGGTTCTAGCAAGAAGTCCAAGTGCCTCGGGCAGTACCTGATACGGCTGCCTGATTTAATTTAGAAATGACCCTCGGGTAAAAGCGAGGGAAACAAGGAAAAGCACCATGCGTCACGGCAACGGCCTCCGCAAACTGAACCGCACTTCTGCACACCGCAAGGCAATGCTGCAGAACATGATGAACTCGCTGATCGAGCACGAAGCTATCAAGACCACGGTCCCCAAGGCCAAGGAACTGCGTCGCGTCATCGAGCCCATGATCACTCTGGCCAAGGTTGACACCGTGGCTAACCGCCGTCTGGCTTTTGACCGTCTGCGCGACCGCGACAGCGTGACCAAGCTGTTCAACGTGCTGGGCCCCCGCAACGCAAAGCGTCCTGGCGGCTACACACGTATCCTGAAGATGGGCTTCCGCGTGGGCGACAACGCTCCCATGGCCTATGTGGAACTGGTGGAAGTGGCTGAAGAAGCCCCTAAGGCTGAATAAAGCCATGGCAGGCCTTCAAAGCCTGCTATAATTTGGAATTGCCGCGCGATGGAGCAGTCTGGTAGCTCGTTGGGCTCATAACCCAAAGGTCGGAGGTTCAAATCCTTCTCGCGCAACCAAATTGAAAACGCCCGCTGATATCAGCGGGCGTTTTTGTTTTTGTAAAAATTTTTAGCACCTACGTCTCTCAAAACTGCGTATGCCCAGCGGACTGAGCCACCGGTGATGGTGATGGGTGGCAACTCAGCAAAAACACCTTTAGCTCCAGATAGATCCAGCGCATACCGCTACTGTTTTTGAACTCTCGCCATGGCAAATACATTGACTGTCCCAGGTACGCTGGGGATTGACTTTGGAACCTCCAACTCGGCAGCTTCCTATCGCGCACCCGGCCAGGCTGCGCGCCTGCTGCCGTTGGAGGGCACAGCGACCGGCATGCCCACCGCACTGTTCTTCAACACCGAAGAGCACAGCACGCACTTTGGCCGCGATGCCATGCAGCAGTATCTGGCGGGGGAAGAGGGGCGTTTGATGCGCTCGCTCAAAAGCTTGCTGGGCAGCAGCCTGTTGCTGGAAAAAACAGCGGTGCATGACAAGCTCATCAGCTACCAGGATGTGATTGCCATCTTTCTCAAGCGCATGGCCGACCAGTCGCGCGCCGCGCTCGATGGCCGTTTGCCCGAGCGTGTGGTGCTGGGCCGCCCTGTGCACTTTGTGGATGCCTACCCCGAACGTGACCGCCAGGCGCAGGATGCGCTGGCTGCAGCGGCCAAGACGGCAGGGCTGGGAGAGGTGAGCTTTCAGCTGGAACCCATCGCAGCTGCGCTCGACTATGAGCAGCGTTTGACGGCCGAGCAACTGGTGCTGGTGGTGGACATTGGTGGCGGTACTTCGGACTTCACCGTTGTGCGATTGGGCCCACAGCAGGCCAGGCATGCAGACCGCACGCAGGATATTCTGGCCACCACGGGTGTGCACATCGGCGGCACAGACTTTGACCACCGCCTGAATGTCTCCCAGGTCATGCCATTGCTGGGCTACAAGCACATCGGCCCGCAAGGCCGTGAGGTACCCAGCAGCGTGTTCTTTGACCTCTCCACCTGGCATCTGATCCAGTGGCTTTACTCCGCCAAGGCCATGAGCGCGGCGCGCAATCTCAAAAGCGATTATTGCGACCTGCAATTGCATCAGCGCCTGATGAAAGTGCTGGAGTGGCGGGAAGGCCACCGTCTGGCCGACGCAGTGGAGCAGGCCAAGATTGCGGCATCGCAAAAGCATGCGGCTGCAGGGATTGCGCTGGGCTGGCTGGAGGATGGACTGCCTGCCGAGATTTCGCCCGACGTGCTGCAAGAGCAACTGCAAGCCCTGTTGCAGCAGGTGGTGGAATGTGCGCAGAGCTGCGTTCAGCAGGCCGGTGTGACGGCTCCGGACGCGATTTATCTGACCGGCGGCTCATCGGCGCTACGTACTCTGCGCGATGCACTGCGTATCGCTTTCCCCGATGTGCCGCAGGTGGAGGGCGATCTGTTTGGTGGCGTAGCGACGGGTTTGGCCTACGCTTGATATCAAAACTATAGCTGCTAGCCTATATAAAATAAGGACTAGTGGCAGTATTTATTCTTCTGCTTCGCGCTTGAGCTCCAGCGCGCGGTCATATAGCGTGTTGCGGCTGGCACCGGTGATTTCCGTGGCCAGCTTGACGGCGGCCTTGGTCGGCAACTCGGCCAGCAGCAGCTTGAGCACACGCTCGGCCTCAGGGGGAAGTCCGTCGCCTTGCTCCTGAGCGACAGGGTGCAACACGATGGCAAATTCACCTTTGACGCGCTGAGGCGTGGCCTGCAGCCACGCCACCAGATCGCTGGCGGGCATGGTCGCAATGTCTTCAAACTGCTTGGTGATCTCGCGCGCCAGAGTCACAGGGCGCTCGCCCAGCAAGGCCAGAGCTTGTGCCAGTTCGATGATGCGGTGCGGTGCCTCCAGCAGCACAGTGCAGCGTGGCTCGCCAGCCAGCTTTTGCACAGCGCTCAGGCGCTCGGCATTCTTGGTGGGCAGAAAGCCAGCAAACATAAAGCCACTTTCACCCTGCGTCGGTGTGACGGCTCCCGCCACGCTGATGGCGGAAGTCACGCTGCTGGCCCCAGGCAGCGGAATGCTGCGCAGGCCCACGGTCTGCAGCGCGGCGCACAGGCGCGCGCCGGGGTCGCTCACGCCGGGCGTGCCGGCATCGCTGACATAGGCAATGCGCTGGCCCTGCTGCAGGCGGCTGATGACCTGCTGAGCTGCTTCGGCCTCGTTGTGCTGGTGCACGGCCAGCAACTGGCTGCCCGGGCGCTCCAGCCCATAACTGCGCAGCATGCCTTGCGTGTGGCGCGTGTCTTCGCAGGCAATGCAATCCACCATCTGTAGCACATGCAGGGCGCGCAGGCTGATGTCGGCCAGATTGCCGATGGGCGTCGCCACCACATACAGGGCTCCCTGCGGATAATGCTGGGAAGCAGCCGCATCACGAGCGGCCGTCAGTGCAGAGGCGAAAGAGGTAGTCAATGGATTTCCTTGGAAAACAGCCCAAAACACGCACCAGCACCACCGCTCGGGGTCAGTTGGCGGAGGATGCTGCGCTGGCGCAACTGCAAAAGCAGGGCTTGAAGCTGGTTGAGCGCAATTATCGGACGCCAGGGCGCGGTGGCGGGGAAATCGATCTGATCCTGCGTGAGCGCGACGGGTCTTTGGTCTTTGTCGAGGTGCGCAGCCGCAGCACGGCCGAGTTTGGCGGGGCGGGCGGGAGCATAGGGGCCATCAAGCAGCAGCGCATTGTGCTGGCGGCGCGTCACTATCTGATGCGCTTTGCGGCGCCGCCACCCTGCCGCTTTGATGTGGTGCTGGTGCAGGGGCAAACGCTGGAATGGCTCAAGGCCGCATTCGATGCCGGATGAATCAGCGCTGCAACATAGATGCGCAAATAACTCTTAGCTACCAAAGAGATAACAGCAGACAGGTATCATCGGGCCTCCATGCTAGAGCAACGAATTCAACAGCATTTCATCGACAGTGCCGACCTGAAGTACCAGGCCGCCCAGGCACTGAGCCAACCTATTGCCTCCGCCGTTCAGGCCATGCTGGCCTGCGTCACGGGGGGAGGCAAGGTGCTGGCCTGTGGGGCCGGTGTATCGGCCAGCGATGCCCAATTGTTTGCCTCCTTGTGCGTGACAGGGTTTGAGCGCGACCGCCCCGAGTTGGCGGCGCTGGCCTTGACCTCCGATGGGGGCTTGCTGGGCACCGTGGGTGCCACGGGCTCCGGCGGCAATGCCACGCAATATCTGGCTCGCCAGATCCGCGCGCTGGGCCAGCCCGGTGACCTGCTGCTGCTGATGTCCGTCAGCGGCAATGATGTGGCAGTGCAAGAGGCGCTGGAAGCGGCCCATGAACGCGACATGATGGCCGTGGTGCTGACAGGTCGCACCGGCGGCAACCTGGCCACGCAGGTGCGCGAGACCGATGTGCTGATCTGCGTGCCCCACGACCGCGCGGCGCGTGTGCGTGAAACCCATACCTTGATCCTGCACTGTCTGGCCGATGGTGTGGACTCCCAATTGCTTGGTGACCAGGAGATGCCTTTATGAAGTTGCTGAAGTTGCAATCGACCCGTATTGCCTGTGCCGTCCTCGCGTGCGCCGCTCTGGGTGGTGCTTTGAGTGGCTGTGTGGCGGCGGTGGGTGGCACGGCTGCCATGGTCGGCATGTCGGCAGTGGATCGCCGAACGACTGGAACGCAGGTGGAAGACCAGAGCATTGAGCTGCGTGCCGGCAACCGCATTGGCGAAGTCATGGGCGAAAAGGCCCGTGCGAGTGCGACCAGCTACAACCGGGTTGTGCTGCTGACCGGGCAGGCCGGTAATGCCACGGACAAGGCCACCATCGAAAAGCTGGTGCGTGAGCAAGGCACTGTGCGAGAGGTCTATAACGAGATCGAAGTGGCGCCCTTTACGGCCACGCTGGGCCAGCGCTCTCAGGACACCATGATCACCACCCGGGTCAAGGCCAGCCTGGTCAATGCCAAGGACATTTCATCGTCCGCCATCAAGGTGGTGACCGAGAACAATGTGGTCTATCTGATGGGCATCGTCACGCCGCGTGAGTCCAAGCGCGCGGCCGAGATTGCGCGCGGCGTCAACGATGTGACCAAGGTTGTGCGTCTGTTTGATGTGATTACGGAAGACGAGCTGGCGGCCATGACGACCAAGCCGGCACCAGTGACGGAAGACAAAAGCAATGGCAGCTGATTGCGCTATTGCCAGCCCAGTAAAAAGCCGAACCTGAAGTCCGGCTTTTTTGTGCCTTGATTGGTCTCATTAGATTCAGCGCAGGCGCTGAATCAGGCTGGAAGTGTCCCAGCGGTTGCCGCCCATGGCCTGCACATCGGCATAGAACTGGTCGACCAGCGCCGTCACTGGCAGGCGTGCGCCATTGCGCTGGGCTTCGGCCAGCACTAGACCCAGGTCCTTGCGCATCCAGTCCACGGCAAAGCCAAAGTCAAACTTGCCCACGGCCATGGTCTTGCCGCGATTGTCCATTTGCCAGCTCTGAGCGGCCCCCTTGCCAATCACATCCAGCACCTTGTTCACATCCAGATCGGCGCGCAGGCCAAAGGCGATGGCTTCGGACAGGCCTTGCACCAGGCCCGCAATACAGATCTGGTTGACCATCTTGGTCAACTGGCCGCTACCGCTTTCGCCCATATAGGTAAAGGCTCGGGCGAACACATCGGCCACCGGGGCCACTTGATCGAACACAGCCTGGTCGCCACCGCACATCACGGTGAGCTGGCCATTGACGGCTCCGGCCTGGCCGCCGGACACCGGTGCATCGATGAAGTGCAGGCCACGTTTTTGCGCTTCGGCATACAGCTCGCGTGCCACCTGGGCCGAGGCCGTGGTGTGGTCCACAAAGATCGCGCCGGGCTCCATGCCGGCAAAAGCGCCGTCTTCACCCAGTGCCACGGAGCGCAGATCGTCATCATTGCCCACGCAGCAAAACACCATGCGTGCGCCTTTGGCGGCCTCACGGGGCGTGGCAGTCCGGCTGCCGGAGGGGAACTCCTCCAGCCATTTTTCGGCCTTGGCTGGGGTGCGGTTGTAGACGCTGACCTGGTGACCTGCTGCGGACAGGTGTCCTGCCATCGGGTAGCCCATGACGCCCAGCCCCAGAAACGCGACTTTGGTGGACGGTGCGGCGTTGTAGTCGCGGGAGTTGATGCCGGGAGTGCTCATTTCAGCTCTTTCAGTGCAGGAAGCAAAACCACTTTTTACATGATTGTCAGGTGCTCGGTTCCGGCGGACAGGTCCGAAGTACGGGCGCGCTGGCTGTTGAGCTTGATCTGCAGGCGCAGATCGTTGACCGAGTCGGCATTGCGCAGCGCATCTTCATAGGTGATGAGGTTGGACTCGAACAGGTCGAACAGTGCCTGATCAAACGTCTGCATGCCGATATTGCGGCTCTTTTTCATGACCTCCTTGATCTCGGCGACTTCGCCCTTGAAGATCAGGTCGGCAATCAGCGGAGAGTTGAGCATCACCTCGATCGCGGCGACACGGCCCTTGGCATCCTGCTTGGGCAGCAGGCGCTGCGAGACGATGGCGCGCAGGTTCAGCGACACATCCATCAGCAACTGCGGGCGGCGTTCCTCGGGGAAGAAGTTGACGATGCGGTCCAGCGCCTGATTGGCGCTGTTGGCGTGCAGCGTGGCCAGGCACAGGTGACCGGTTTCCGAGAACGCGATCGCATGCTCCATGGTTTCGCGGTCGCGGATTTCGCCCATCAAAATCACGTCGGGGGCCTGGCGCAGCGTGTTTTTGAGCGCGGCTTCCCAGCTTTCGGTATCCAGCCCCACCTCGCGCTGTGTCACCACGCAGTTCTTGTGAGGGTGCACGAATTCCACGGGGTCTTCGACAGTGATGATGTGGCCGAAGGACTGCTCATTGCGCCAATCCACCATGGCCGCCAGCGTGGTCGATTTACCCGAGCCTGTGGCCCCCACCAGAATGCACAGACCGCGCTTGGTCATGGTCACTTCCTTGAGGATCTGCGGCACCCCAAGGCTGTCGATGGTGGGCAAAGTGGTCGGAATCGTCCGCAGCACCATGCCGACCTTGCCCTGCTGCACAAAGGCATTCACACGAAAGCGACCCACGCCGGCGGGAGAGATGGCGAAATTGCACTCCTTGGTGTGCTCGAAGTCCGCTACCTGCTTGTCATTCATGATGGAGCGCGCCAGAGCCAGCGTATGCAGCTGCGTCAGCGGCTGGGGCGAGACCTTGGTCACTTTGCCGTCAATCTTGATGGCGGGCGGAAACTCTGCCGTGATGAACAGGTCACTGCCATTGCGGCTGACCATGAGCTTGAGCAGATCGTTGATAAATTTACTGGCCTGATCGCGTTCCATGATCACTCCTTGAGGCAGCTTCAAAATTGGCATGTTCCAAGTGAGAGACGCCAAGCAAGAGCCGCCTCGCGGCGATGGCGTCGTCCCCCTTGGGGGAAGCGGCAAAGCCGCTCAGGGGGTCATCCAGGGAAGTTCTCGGGAATCTTTGCCTTGCTACGTGCTTCTGCAGCACTGATGACATTGCGGCGCACCAGGTCCGTCAGATTCTGGTCCAGCGTCTGCATGCCCACGTTCTGGCTGGTCTGGATGGTGGAATACATCTGCGCCACCTTGGCTTCGCGGATCAGGTTACGGATGGCGGGCGTGCCCAGCATGATCTCGTGTGCCGCCACGCGGCCCTGGCCGTCCTTGGTTTTGCACAGCGTCTGCGAGATCACGGCCTGCAAAGATTCGGACAACATCGCGCGAACCATTTCTTTTTCTTCGGCGGGGAAGACGTCGATGATACGGTCGATGGTCTTGGCGGCGGACGAGGTGTGCAGTGTGCCGAAGACCAGGTGACCGGTTTCAGCGGCCGTCATGGCCAGGCGGATGGTTTCCAGGTCACGCATTTCACCGACCAGAATCGCGTCCGGGTCTTCACGCAGAGCGGATTTCAGCGCCGCGGCGAAGGACAGCGTCATGGGGCCGACTTCACGCTGGTTGATCAGGCATTTCTTGGATTCGTGCACGAATTCGATGGGGTCTTCCACCGTCAGAATGTGGCCGTATTCGGTTTCGTTCAGGTAGTTGACCATGGCGGCCAGCGTGGTGGACTTGCCCGAACCGGTGGGGCCGGTCACCAGCACCAGACCACGGGGCTTGAGCGCCAGATCGCCAAAAATCTTGGGCGCGTTGAGCTGCTCCAGCGTCAAGATCTTGCTGGGAATGGTACGGAACACGGCCGCTGCGCCGCGGTTCTGGTTGAAGGCGTTGACACGGAAACGGGCCAGGCCTTCGATCTCGAATGAGAAGTCCACTTCGAGGAACTCTTCATACTGCTTGCGCTGGGCATCGCTCATGATGTCGTAGACCATGGCGTGCACCGTCTTGTGGTCCAGTGGATCGATATTGATGCGGCGCACATCGCCGTGGACGCGAATCATGGGCGGCAAGCCTGCCGACAAATGCAAGTCCGAAGCCTTGTTCTTGACACTGAATGCCAGCAATTGCGTGATGTCCACGAAACGACCCTCCCGGTTTTGATACTCTGGTAATTATGACGACGATTGAAAACAATCTGGGGCAGATTCATGCCCGCATGGCTGCAGCTTGCGCTCAGGCAAGTCGGCCCGTGACATCGGTGCAACTGCTGGCCGTCTCCAAGACCTTTGGAGCGGAGGCCGTGCGCGAGGCCGTGCTGGCCGGTCAGCGCAGCTTTGGCGAGAACTATATTCAGGAAGCGGTGGAAAAGATTGCAGCCGTGCGTGCCATGGCGCTGCCCGGAGGCGATGCGCTGCAATGGCATTGCATAGGCCCGATGCAAAGCAACAAGACCCGACTGGTGGCCGAAAATTTCGACTGGGCCCAGACGGTAGATCGGCTCAAGATTGCCGAGCGTCTGTCAGCCCAGCGCCCGGTGGGCATGGCACCGCTGAATGTCTGCATTCAGGTCAATGTGGATGGTGGTCAGACCAAGTCGGGCGTGATGCCGCAGGACGCGCTGGCGCTGGCGCAGGCGATTACCAAGCTGCCCAATCTGCTGCTGCGCGGCATCATGAGTATCCCGGATGACGCTCCTGATTTCGAAGCGCAATGCCTAAAACATAAGCAGGCTGCAGCCGTTTTTGATGCCATAAAAAGCAGCGAACTGCCTGGACTTGGGCAGTTCGATACGCTGTCCATGGGCATGACGGGCGACCTGGAAGCGGCGGTGGTTGCGGGCAGCACGATGGTGCGCGTCGGCAGCGGGATATTTGGAAGGCGTACCTACGGTACGCCCACTCCCTGAAGAGCTTGAAGGCACCCCTTGAGGCGCTGCGGGGCGGCGGGGCCGCCTAGGCCCATGCTCGCTGTCACTGGCTTGGGGTGCGCCAGTGACCGGCGGCAGTCTTTTTTAGGGGCGCTTCATCTGGCAGTCCGTGGGCAGCTCGACTTGCTGTGCGGTGTAGACGGCGTCGGTTCTGAAGCCGTAGTTGGTGCCTTCCCAGCCAGTCTTGACGGTTTTGCCATCCACGGGCGCGATGGTGTTGACGACCTGGGGTAGCAGCAACTGGTGGTCTTTACCACGCATCTTCACAGGGCCCATGATGGTGTCCATTTGCATGTCTTCCATGGCCTTGGCGATTTTGACGGGTTCAGTGGATTGGGCCTTGGCAATGGCGGCGGCCAGCATGCGCGGCACCAGATCCATGCGAGGGCTCAGAAATTCCTGGTTCATCTTGGCCTTGTATTCCTTGGCCCGGGCATCGAGCAGTGGGCGATCGGGCATGCCTGGGTGCGATTCGGCGACCCAGGTGATCTGGCCTACCTTGGTCTGAGAAACGGCGGTGACGGTACCGGGCATGCCGCCAGCGCTATGGTTGAAGTAGCGCAGGTTGTAGCCGGCGTCGCCAGCTGATTTGAGCAGCAGCGTCAGATCCTGGCCCCAGTTACCGGTGATGACCGAGTCCGTGCCCAGCTCCTTCATCTTGGAGACATAGGGGGCAAAGTCCTTGACGCGGCCAATGGGGTGCAGCATCTCCCCCACAAACTGGATATCGGGTCGGGCCTTGCCCACCATCTCGCGGCCGTAGTTGGCCCATTGCTTGCCGTGGGCGTAGTCCTGGTTCAGCAGATAGACTTTTTTGATGTCTGGCTGGGTCTTGATGTAGTTGGCAATCGCCTGCATGCGCATGGCGGTGTTGGCATCAAACATGAAGTGCCAGAAGCTGCAGGACTTGCCAGTCAGCTCGGGGTCGATGGAGCTGTGGTTGAGGATCAGCACCTCCTTGCCGGGATTGCGCTGGTTGTAGCGTGATGCAGCCTGCACCAGCGCCGTGACCACCGATGAGCCGGAGCCCCCGGTCACCACCACGCGCGCACCTTGGTCGATGGCGGCTTGCAGCGCGCTTTGGCTCTCCTGCGCGGAGAGCTTGCTGTCGAACTGCAGCAGCTGAAATTTGGCACCGTTGTAGAGCCCGCCCTTGGCGTTGACATCGTCGACGGCATACAGCACATGGTTGCGCATCAGCTCACCCACATTGGAGAACGGCCCTGAAAGCTGATCGATGAACGCAATCTTGAAAGGCTCGGCCGTCTGGGCTGATGCGGCGCTGGCGCAAAGCGTTGCGGCAAGGGCAATGCTGGAAAAGCGAATGAACATATCTTGTCTCCGATAGTGAAGGGGCCTTGGCCTGATGGCTCTTATGTGGAAGTACGAATGGTTGAAGTCCTGCGACTTTTCCTGGCAGGCTGAGGGGTGCCTGGAGCTGCTTGCCCGGCGGTGTCCGGCACCGGCAAAAAAGCGATGTTGGTAGGTGTCTTGCTTTGACGTTTGGCAGGTGCTTGCGCAGTGGTGCGCAGCCCCAGCACGCGGGTGGCCAGTTCGGTCAGCTCGACCACCATCTCGGCCGGGCCCAGGCGGCCGCCTGGCTGATACCAGTGGTAGAGAAAGCCCGGCAGGCTGCAGGCGGCCTGGGCGGTGATGCGCGCCTCGCGAAAATCAAAATGTCCGCTGGCACGACCTTCCTCAAGCAGCGCGCAGAAGTCGCGATAGAACTTTTGTGCCACGGCGCGCGAAGCCTTGAGGTAGACAGGGCTGAAGGCCTGCGGCTCCCGGTAGGGGAAGAAGGCCGCCGGATAGTGCGCAATGGTGGCGGCAATCAGGCGCTGCAGACCATCAATGGCTTTTTCGTGCGCGGGGCGCGGATCGTCGGCGGCAAAGTCCAGGACAGTGAAGCAGGCCTCGGTGGGGGCCCAGCACAGGGTCTCGAAGATCTCCTGCTTGTTGCGGAAGTAGTAGTAGACAAAGGGCTTGGTCACGCCCAGCGATTGCACGATCTGTTCGATGGTGGTGTTGGCGTAGCCGTTGCGGTCAAACAGGGCTTCTGCAGCCTTGAGAATGCGCTCGCGCTTTTCGTCGGAGCCTGCCGTGGGCAGGCGCTGACGACCGCGCGGCGCAGCAGGAGCCGGAGGGAGCTGGCTAGTCTTTCTGGACGTGGCGGACATGAGGGTTTTCGTGTGTCGCATTCGTTATACCGATGGGTAGTAATGTTCTACCAGTGGGTATACATTGGCAAGACGCCGAGCAGCAGATTGCACTAAGGCAATCCCTGAGAAAGCCCGCAAAGTGGCGCCAGTGCTCGGTTTCCACCAGACACCAAGGAGACACCATGGCTGAATCTGCGTCCCTCATCCCCTTGTTTGAGGCCCTGCGCCGTAATGCGCGCAATCATCCGGAGCGTGATGCCTACATCTGGTACGGCCAGCACATCAGCTGGCGCCAGATGGATGACGCCAGCGATGCAGTGGCAGCCCATCTGCAGCAGTTGGGTGTCAAAAAAGGCGAACCGGTGGCGCTGTTCATGAACAACTGCCCGCAGTACATCGTGGCGCATTACGCAGCGCAGAAAATAGGCGGCATCGTCTGCCCCTGTGGGCCGCTGAACAAGGAGCATGAGCTGGAATATCAGCTCAACGACTTGCAGGCGCGCATCATCATCGCCGCCGATGTGTTGCTGCCCGTGGTGGACAAGGTTCGCTCCATCACCAAGCTGGAGCATGTACTGGCCGTGCGTTATGGCGACTGGCTGCCTGCGCAGCCCACGCTGCAATTGCCTGCCGAGCTGCAGGCGCCGGTGCAGGCGCTGCCAGCGAATGTGCAGTCGTTCTGGGACGTGATGCACAGCGGCGCCAGACCCCAGGCCGTGGCTCTGAGCATGGACGATGTGGCACTGATGACCTACACCTCGGGCACCACCGGTCTGCCCAAGGGGGCGATGCTGAGCTTTGGCAGCGCGGCCTACAAGACGGCGGGAGCCTCCGACATCACTGGCGTGAGCGATCAGGATGTGCTGCTGGCCGTTGCGCCGCTCTATCACATTGCCGGCATGTCCATGGGGGTGAACATGCCTGTGCATTCTGGCGCGCCCTGCGTGCTGCTGCACCGCTTTGACCCGGTGGCCGTGGCCCAGGCCATCGAGCGTTACCGCGTGACCTGGTGGTACAGCATTGCGCCCATGAATGTGGCCATCATGCAACTGCCTGGCGTGGAGAAGATGGACTTCAGCTCGCTGCGCCGCAATACGGTCACCAGCTTTGGCATTACCTACACCGAAGACCTGGCGCAGAAGTGGCGCAAATTTGCGCCCAACGCGGTGTCCAGTGAAGCCTCGTATGGCCTGTCCGAGACTCACACCATGGACACTTATATGCCCGGCGATGCCATCCGCTGGGGCACGCATGGCAAGCCTGCGCCGGGCAATGAAATCCGCGTGATCGACCCGGAAACCGGCACCGCTCTTGCGCCCAACGAAGTGGGTGAAATCATCATTCGTGGCCCAGGCAACTTCAAAGGCTACTGGAACAAGCCCGATGCCACGGCCAAGACGCTCAAGGACGGCTGGGTGCATACCGGGGACATGGGCAAGTTCGATGAAGATGGCTATCTCACCTTCATTGGCCGCTTCAAGGAAATGATCAAGGTCTCGGGCTACAGCGTCTTTCCCGAAGAGGTCGAGACCATTCTGATCAAGCACCCTGCGGTGGCGCAAGCAGCCGTGATCGGCGTGCCCGATCCGCAAAAAGGCGAAATCGTGCGTGCTTTCATCGTCTGCAAACCGGGGCAGAGTGTGGATGCCGATGCGTTGCTGGCCTGGTCCAAGGAGAACATGGCCAACTACAAGGCACCCCGGGAGGTTCGCTTTATCGACGCCCTGCCTGCCACGGGTGCGGGCAAGGTGCTGCGGCGCTTGCTGCGCGACATTCCTTGACTAAAAACGGCTACAGCCTAAATCAATAAAGCACTGGTAGCTATCAAAAAAAGAGTCAGAGCGAGAGTCCTATGTTTGAAAAAGTCCTGATCGCCAATCGCGGCGAAATCGCGCTGCGCATTATTCGTGCGCTGCAGGAGCTGGGCATTGCCAGCCTGGCCATCTATGCGCAAGACGATGCCGCTGCCCCCCATGTGGCCGCAGCCGATGAGGCCGTTGCGCTCAACGCCAGCGGCCCCTCGGCCTATCTGGATGGCGCACATCTGCTGCAGATTGCGCGTGAGCATGGCTGTGATGCGCTGCACCCCGGTTATGGCTTTCTGAGCGAGAACGCCGAGTTCGCCACCGCCTGTGCGGTAGCGGGCGTGCGCTTCATCGGCCCCACGCCTGGGCAACTGGCGCTGCTGGGCGATAAGGCCCGGGCCCGTGCGCTGGCGCAGCAATGCGGCGTGCCGCTGATGCCCGGCAGCTCCGAAGCCGTGACGCTGCAAGAGGTGCAGAGCTTCTTTGCCAAGCAGCAGGCCGATGGTGCCAGCGGCATCATGATCAAGGCCATTGGCGGTGGCGGCGGGCGCGGCATGCGCGCCGTGGTGAATGCCGACGATGTGGCTGCCGCCTATGAGCGCTGCCGCAGCGAAGCCAAGGCGGCTTTTGGCGTGGACGGCGTCTATGTGGAGCGCTTGATGACGGGCGCGCGCCATATCGAGGTGCAGGTGCTGGGCGATGGCAGCGAGTGGCCGATGGCACTGGGTGAGCGTGAATGCACGCTGCAGCGCCGCTTTCAGAAGCTGGTGGAGATTGCGCCCAGCCCCAGCCTGACGGATGAGCTGCGCGAGCGCATCACCAAAGACGCGCTGCGCATGGCGGCGGATATTCGCTACGAAAGTCTGGGCACTTTCGAGTTTCTGGTGGACCTCAAGTCCCAGACGCTGCCCTATGTGTTTATCGAAGCCAACCCGCGCCTACAGGTTGAGCACACCATCACCGAAGAAGTTTTTGGTGTCGATCTGGTGCAGGCCCAGATTCGCATTGCGGCGGGCGATCATTTCAGCGACCTGGGGCTGGATGTGAACCAGCCGCCAAAGCCGCGCGGCTATGCCATGCAGTGGCGCATCAATGCCGAAACGCTGGACGCGGAGGGCAACTCCCGCCCCGGCAGCGGCCGCATCAGCGAGCTGCGCTGGCCGCAAGGCCCCGGCATTCGCATCGACAGCCATGCGGTGCAGGGCGGCAGTCCCTCGCCGCATTACGACACGCTGCTGGCCAAGCTCATCGTGCACAGCAATGCACCACGTTTTGACGATGTGCTGCGCCGCTCCCAGCGCGCGCTGGCCGATAGCCGCATCGCAGGTTTCGCGACCAATCTGCCGCTGCTGCAGGCGTTGGCTGCGAGAGATGAAATGCAGTCGCAGGCCGTGCATACGCGCTGGCTGGAGGAGGTGTTGCCAGAGTTGCTGGATGCTTCTAAAAAGATAGCTGAAAGCCTAAATCAATCAAGGACTGAAGAGCAAAACGATTCAAATTCTGCCGTGCAGAGCACTCAGGCGCCCGAAGGCGCGGTGCTGGCGCCCATGCCGGCCAAGGTGGTTCAGTGGTCCGTTGCGGCCGGTGATGTGGTGGCCAAGGGCGCGGAGCTGGGCGTGCTGGAAGCCATGAAGATGCAGCATGTGTTGTTTGCGCAAACGGCGGGCGTAGTGCAGGAATTGCTGGCCGCGCCAGGCAGCTATGTGGCGCAGGACCAGCCCCTGCTGGTGCTGGCGCAGGCCCAGGGCGATGACGCACACGCCGAAGTGGCGCAGCAGGAGCAGGACCCCGCGCATATCCGCGCCGACTTGCAACGCGTGCTCGATCGCCATGCTTTCACGCTGGATGCCGCCCGCCCCGAAGCCATGGCCAAGCGCCATGCGCAAGGCAGCCGCAGTGCACGCGAGAACATTGCCGATCTGTGCGATGAAGGCAGCTTTATCGAATACGGCACGCTGGCGATTGCCGCGCAGACGCGCCGCCGCAGCATTGAAGACCTGGTCGCCAACACGCCTGCGGACGGCATGGTGACCGGCATTGGCTCCATCAATGCCGCGCAGTTTGGCGAAGAAAAATCGCGCACCGTCGTCATGTCGTACGACGCCACAGTGCTGGCGGGCACGCAGGGCTCGCGCAACCACGCCAAGACCGACCGCATGCTGGGCATTGCCCTGCAGCAAAAGCTGCCCGTGGTGCTGTTTGCCGAAGGCGGCGGTGGCCGCCCCGGTGATACCGACACGCCCGTGGTGGCGGGCCTGCATGTCCACACTTTTGCGGCCTATGCGGCGCTGTCGGGGCAGGTGCCGGTGGTGGGTATTACCCATGGCCGCTGCTTTGCGGGCAATGCGGCGCTGCTGGGTTGCAGCGACGTCATCATCGCCACGCGCAGCAGCAATATCGGCATGGGCGGCCCGGCCATGATCGAAGGCGGCGGGCTGGGCGTTTTCAAGCCCGAGCAGGTCGGCCCTGCCAGCTTGCAGCATGGCAATGGCGTGATCGACATTCTGGTGGACGATGAAGCACAGGCCGTGGCTGCGGCCAAGCTGTATCTGTCGTTCTTCCAGGGCCGCACGGATGAATGGGCAGCGCCCGATCAGCGCAAGCTGCGCCATGTGGTGCCGGAGAACCGTCTGCGCGCCTATGACACACGCGCCGCCATGCAGGGTCTGGTCGATGAAGGCAGTTTGCTCATGCTGCGCACCGGCTTTGGTCAGGGCATACACACGGCGCTGGCGCGTATCGAAGGCAGGCCAGTCGGCCTGCTGGCCAACAACCCCAGCCATCTGGGCGGGGCGATCGATGCCGATGCCGCAGACAAGGCCGCGCGCTTTATGCAGCTATGCAATGCACATGGCATTGCGCTCATCAGTCTGGTCGATACGCCGGGCTTCATGGTGGGGCCGGACATCGAAGCCACCGCCCAGGTGCGCCATGTCAGCCGCCTGTTTGTGACGGCAGCCAAGCTGCGCGTGCCTTACTTCAGCGTGGTGCTGCGCAAGGGCTACGGGCTGGGTGCCATGGGCATGACGGCGGGCAGCTTTCACGCGCCCATCTTCAACGTGGCCTGGCCCACGGGCGAGTTTGGTGCCATGGGGCTGGAAGGCGCGGTGCGCCTGGGTTTCCGCAAGGAACTGGAAGCTCTGCCCGAAGGCGAGCAGCGCGACGCGCTGTTCCAGAAACTGCTGGCCCAGCAGTATGCGCACGGCGAGGCCATGCACATGGCATCCACGCTGGAGATAGATGCCGTGATCGACCCGGCGGACACGCGCAGCTGGCTGGTGCGCGGGCTGGCGGGTGCGCAACTGCGCGATGTGCCGGGACGGTTTGTCGACACCTGGTGAACCAGTCTTTGCACTAAATGAGCAGACAGTGCTGAATACATCAGCGCTGGCTGCTCATGTTTTTGATATGTTCTCTATATCAAAGTGCTTAACTTGGCTCATGCTAAGCTGAAAGTCTTGATAAACAGCTAGGCAGCCGCAGTGCTGCAGCTATGAGACTGGAGAACTTTCATGCCCGGACTTTTGCCCGACGTTGATCCCGATGGCCTGCTCGAATTTTCGGTGGTCTACACCGACCGAGCACTCAACCACATGTCCAAGAAATTTGTGGGCGTGATGCAGGACATTCTGGGCGTGCTCAAAGAGGTCTATCACGCCAACACCGCCGTGCTGGTGCCCGGCAGCGGCACCTTCGGCATGGAAGCCGTGGCGCGCCAGTTTGCCAACCGCGAGAAGGTGCTGATCGTACGCAACGGCTGGTTTAGCTACCGCTGGACGCAGATCTTTGACGAAGGCGCGCTGGGCGGTGGCTCCATCGTCTGCAAGGCGCGCAAGCATGGCGAAGGCAGTCAGGACCCCTGGGCTCCCTGCCCGGCAGTGGACGTAGCCGAGACCATTCGCATTGATCGCCCCAAGGTCGTGTTTGCCCCGCATGTGGAAACGGCCAGCGGCATTTTGCTGCCCGACGACTATCTGCGCACCATTGCCGATGCCGCGCACGATGTGGGTGCGCTGTTTGTGCTGGACTGTGTGGCCTCTGGCGCCATGTGGGTGGATATGGAAAAGACCGGTGTGGACGTGCTGATCTCCGCGCCGCAAAAGGGCTGGAGCAGCTCGCCCTGCTGCGCCATGGTCATGCTCTCAAAGCGTGCGCGTGAAGCGATTGAGCACACGCAAAGCTCCAGCTTCTCCTGCGACTTGAAGAAGTGGATGCAGATTGCCGAAGGCTACGAAAAAGGCCAGCACGCTTATCACACGACCATGCCCACCGATGCCTTGCTGCGCCTGCGCGATGTGATGCTGGAAACGCGCGAGTACGGCTTTGCCAAGGTGCGTGAAGAGCAGATCGCACTGGGCACCAAGGTGCGCGAATTGCTGGAGTCCCGCGGCTTTCCCAGTGTGGCAGCCGAGGGCTTCAAGTCGCCGGGTGTGGTGGTCAGCTACACCACAGACCCTGAAATTCAAAGCGGCCGAGCCTTCCTGAAAGTAGGCCTGCAGACTGCATCGGGCGTGCCGCTGCAGTGCGACGAAGGCCCGGACTTCAAGACCTTCCGCCTGGGCCTGTTCGGTCTGGAAAAATGGCATAACGTCGATCGCACCGTCGCGCATCTGAGTAAGGCGCTGGACGATATCGGCGCCTGATAAAACGGCCTTCGGTCTGCTGTGCATTGAGTCAAGGAGATTTCATGTCCTATCTGTCATTGCAAACACCCACTCTTTGCGCGCTGGCGCTGCTGGCCGCTTCGGCTGGGCAGACCGTACAGGCCAAACGTGCGCCCGGATACGACCGCCCGGCTGCCGTGAGCCGCTCGCTGTGCGAGAACGGCGTGGCTGCACCGGGCAGCGAAGCTGACAACAAGGTGCTGGCCGGTAGCCGCTGGCTCATCAAATACAAGACCGATGGCGAGCCGCCTCGTAGCTATGAGTTCAGGCTGCTGCCCGATGGCCATATGCGCAACGCCCACCCCAATGAGCGCACGCCTGACAATGACCTCTGGGAGTCCAAAGGACCGCAGGTCAAGCTGATGTTCAACGACGGTTATGCCGTGTACACGGGTGTCTTGAACAGCAATGCAACCCAGATCAAGGGGCAGGCTGAAAACCGCGTCGGCAATCGCTGGCCGTGGACGGCCACCAGACTGGCACCTTGCTTGCCCTAGTTTTGCTTCAAAGAGCAGTGACATATATTTGCCGAAGCGGCGCGCTAAAGTACGATTCCTCTTCGTACATTGCGTTACCAATTCGACATGAAAAAGAAACACTCTGCTGCATGCTTGATCGCTGCCATCTTTGCTGTCACTGCGGCCCAGGCCGTGCCAGTGACGACTGCCAGCGGTTTGATTTTTGAGAACGTCGCAGAAGGCGCGGGTGCCAGTCCCAAGGCCACAGACACCGTCAAGGTGCACTATCGCGGCTATTTCCCGGATTCCGGCAAGGAGTTCGACAGCTCCTATGCACGCAAGCAACCCATTGAGTTTCCGCTCAATGGCGTGATCCCCTGCTGGACGGAAGGCGTGCAGAAAATGAAGGTGGGCGGCAAGGCCAAGCTTACCTGCCCCCCCAGCATTGCCTACGGCGCACGTGGCGCGGGGCGCGTCATTCCCCCCAATGCCACGCTGAACTTTGATGTGGAACTGCTGGGCATTCAGGGCCGCTGATTGTCGATATTGAGCCGCCTGGCCAGCCGCTGCAGATTGGCGCGGTCCAGCTGAAGCTCTCGCGCGGCTGCGGCCCAGCTGCCATGATGGCGCTGCAGGCTGGCGCTGACCAACTGATGCTCATAGGCGGTGACAGCATCGCGCAGGCCTATGGTTGGAGCAGTAGTGGCTTGCACATTTGCCACGCTCGTTGCTGTGCGGTCTTCTACAACCGCATCACCCAGGTCAGAGGCTTTGAGCGTGAGCATGCGTGCCTTGCCACGGGCGGCGCTGCCGTCATTGCGGCTCAGAGCTGTCAGCACGGCGCGGCTGATCAGATGCTCCAGCTCACGCACATTGCCGGGCCAGTCGCGCTTGAGCAGCGTCGCTTGCGCAGCGGCATCAAGGCGCAGACCGCCCAGTTGCAGGCGTGAGCGGTTCTCTTCCAGAAAATACCCGGCCAACAGCAGCACATCGCTGTCCCGTTCACGTAGCGCAGGCAGTTGCAGCGGATAGACGTTGAGGCGGTGATAAAAGTCCGAGCGCATGCGCCCGGCAGCGATTTCGGCCGCCAGATCGCGGTTGGTGGCTGCAATCACGCGCACATCCACATGGTGCTCGCGGTCCGAGCCCAGGCGCTGCAACTGGCCGCTTTGCAGCACGCGCAGCAGCTTGGCTTGCACGGGCAGGGACAGCTCGCCCACCTCATCAAGAAACAGCGTGCCCAGATGGGCTTGCTCAAACTTGCCGCTGCGCTCCGTCAGCGCGCCGGTAAATGCGCCGCGCACATGGCCGAATAGCTCGCTTTCCACCAGAGAGTCGGGCAGGGCCGCGCAGTTGATGCTGACCAGCGGGCGACCGGCGCGTGCGGACTGGGCGTGTACCGCTTGCGCCACCAGCTCCTTGCCGGTTCCGGTCTCACCGGTGATAAGCACGCTCAGGTCGCTGCCGGCAATCAGCGCGATGTCTTTTTGCAGCTTGCGCATGGCGGGGCTGTGGCCCAGCAGTTCGCGCTCGGGCGCGGCAGCGGCTGTGACATGGCTGGTGGCCGTGCGCGCCAGTTGAGACAACTGGTGCACGCGCTCTGCCGTGGCCACGGTGGCGGCGGCCAGATTGCTGAAGGCCTGCAGCAGCTCCAGCGAACTGGCATCGGCAAAACGCCCGGGCTGCAGCGCATCCAGCGTCAGCAAGCCCCAGGGCATGCCGCCCAGTTGCAGCACGCAGCCCATGCAGTCGTGCACCTGCAGCTCGGCAATGGGCTGGCCCTGATAGGCGACCAGACCGTCATACGGGTCGGGCAGGGGGCTGTCGGGTTCAAAGCGCATGGCCTGACCGGCGGCCAGCAACTGGGCAAAGCGCGGGTGTTCGCTAAGGCGAAAGCGCCGGCCCAGTGTATCGGGCACCAGCCCGTCAATGGCCATGGGGCGCAGCCATTCGCCTTCGAGCTTTAGCAAGGCTACGGCGTCCGCTGGCAGCAGCGTGCGCATGGCGGCCAGCAGGCGGCGCATGCGTTCGCGCTCGGGCAAGTCCTGGGCTAGGTCTGCGACCAGCGGGATGACGGCGTTGAGAATATGGCTTGTTGTCATAGTGACTTCGTTTGATGTCAAAAAGACTTCTTTTGATGGGAGTCATTTTGACTCAAATTTAGTTAAGCCATTGTTTGCAAAGGATTGGATTTCTGGCATGTGGATTGCCTATTCATCAGCAAGCCCCGCAACCGGGCGGGCTGGAATCTGGAGATTTACATGCTTACCGAACGTCAACGCGAGATTGTCAAAGCCACCGTCCCTCTGCTGGAAACCGGCGGCGAAGCCCTGACCACCCATTTCTACAAGACCATGCTGGCCGAGTACCCCGAGGTGCGCCCGCTGTTTAATCAGGCTCACCAGCAAAGCGGTGCCCAGCCCCGCGCACTGGCCCATAGCGTGCTGATGTATGCCAGGAACATTGATCGTCTGGAAGGTCTGGGCAATCTGCCCGCGCAGATCATTGCCAAGCATGTGGCGCTGCAGGTGCAGGCCGAGCATTACCCCATCGTCGGTGCCTGCCTGCTGCGTGCCATTCGTGAAGTGCTGGGCGCCGAGATTGCCACCGATGAAGTGATTGCCGCCTGGGGCGCTGCCTACCAGCAGCTGGCCGATATCCTGATCGCCGCCGAGCGCAGCGTGTATGAGCAGACTGCTGCTGCAGAAGGCGGCTGGCGCGGTGCGCGCGACTTCAAGCTGGTGCGCAAAGAGGCTGAGAGTAGCGAGATCACGTCCTTCTATCTGGAGCCTGTGGATGGAGGCGCGGTGATTGCCCACCAGCCCGGCCAGTACATCGGCCTGCGCGTGGTGATTGACGGTGTGGAGCAGCGCCGCAACTACTCGCTGTCAGCTGCCAGCAATGGCTGCAGCTTGCGCATCAGCGTCAAGCGAGAGCAGGGCGGCAAGGTGTCCAGCTATCTGCACGACCAGGTGCAGGTGGGCGATGTGCTGCAGCTGTTTGCACCTTCGGGTCACTTCACGCTGCAAGAAGGCAGCAAGCCGCTGGTGCTGATCAGCGGCGGTGTGGGCATCACCCCCACCTTGCCCATGCTGCAGGCCGCGCTGCCCACGGGCCGTGCCATCACCTTTATCCACTGCGCGCGTGATCGCGGTGTGCATGCATTCCGCGAGAAGATCGATGCACTGGCTGCTGCCAATGCGCAGCTGACGCGCCACTATTGCTATGACCAGATGCAGCCCGGCGACGCGGCAGCTGAGTCCAACGTTCAAGGCCATCTGAGCGCCGAACAACTGGGCCAGTGGCTGCCAGCATCACGCGATGCCGATGTGTACTTCCTTGGCCCACGCGGCTTTATGCGCAGCGTCAAGCAGTCGCTCAAGGAATTGGGTGTGCCCGATGCGCAAGTGCACTACGAGTTCTTTGGCCCTGCAGAAGCGCTGGCCTGATGACTTGGGTTGCTATTGAATAAATAGCTGTCAGCGTATATATCGCAAAGACATGGGGCTGGAAATGCTTGAAAACCGGCTTTTCAGTCCCGTCCATGCCCCATGGTGTGAATGATCTCTGCGCCATCCACAATCTGGCTGATGCCGTTGAACCAGCGGCAGTTGGTGTGGATATTGCCGTAGTTGTCCATCCAGTCCAGCAAGATGGACTGGGTATATACCAGTCGCTGGCTTCCAAACCCCGCATCAAACACCTTGGCGTGGAACTGGCCCAGGTTGGCGGGGCAGTTCATTTCTTGCGCAAAGCGTTGCCAGGCGGCATACAGGGCAGCGGCATCGGCTGCGCGCAACTGGGTTTCAAACACCGTGGGTGACTGCGCGCTGCGCTGCCATTGCACTATCTCGCCATGCTCCAGCGTCGCTTCAAAGCAGCAGCCAGCATCATTGAAGACCAGCGTCTGCGTGTCACTCAGGCTGTGCACATATAGATTGCCGGAATCTGGCACTTCAGCGGCAAAGCGCTGTAGCAGAGGCATATCCATGCCCATCACGGAGCTGGAGCAAAGCTTTGGCACCATCTGCTGTGGGTCACTCGGAACCGCTTGCTCCGCCCATGCTTTCCAGTCTTCTGGCAAATAGGGCTTCAGCCAATCGAGCATGCCTGCCGTGATTTTCCGGTTCAGCTCTGCATCGGAATGCTGGGCACCGGCTATCTGGCTGCGCGTGTATGGCCGCACGGCGTCACGCTCACGCTTGAGCTGGCGCTTGTTAAGGCGGGCGGCCATGGGGGCTGTCGCGCTTTAGCGGTAGTAGGCCTCGACCGTGCCCTTGAGCTTGATCAGCAGGGGCTTGCCCTTGCGGTCGATGGCCTTGGCGTGGGGCACTTTCACCCAGCCTTCGCTGATGCAGTACTCCTCCACATCAAAGCGTTCCTTGCCATTGAAGCGAATGCCGATGTCGTGGTCGAACACGGCGGCCACATGGTGGGGGCTGCGTGGGTCGATGGACAGATGGTCGGGCAGTTCGGGGCGGCTTGCGTCGGTCATGGTGATCTGGAAATTCAGGGATTCAAAGCCCGCCATTTTCGGCGCAATTGCAAAAGCCTGTGCCGCGATGCATTAAGCGTCAGACACAGAGCGACACAGCAGATCGGGATTCGCGTCATTGGCGCGAGCGTCCACCTCGCCTATGCTGCGCATCATGCTCACGCAAGAACAACGACTGTCGTTGCAGCAGGCCAAGCGCCTGCCACTGGTTTTGCTGCTGATTGTGGCGGCAGGCTTCATTGCCACGGCGCTGGCCGGCTCGCGATGGAGCATTCAAGGCTTGGCGGTGCCGCTGTGGCTGGTCTGTCTGCGCGCCATCTGCGAGGCGGCCATGGTTGGCGCGCTGGCCGACTGGTTTGCCGTGACGGCGCTGTTTCGCCATATTCCCCTGCCTCTGGTGGGGCAGCACACAGCCATCATTCCGCGCAACAAGGATCGCATTGGGCAGAACCTGTCGGTCTTTGTACGCGACAAGTTTCTCGATGCGCCATCGCTGGTGGCGCTGATCGAGCGCAACAACCCCGCGCAGGCGCTGGGCGACTGGCTGACCGCCCCGGCCAACAGCCAACTACTGGGCAAACAGGTGGCGCGGCTGGCGCTGGCGGGGCTGGAGATGGTGCAGGACAGGCAGGTCGAAAAATTTCTGACCCAGTCGCTCAAGGCCCTGATGGCCCATGTGGATCTGTCGCGCACGGCGGCGTCGCTGTTGACGGGGTTGACCGCTGGTGGTCGCCATCAGGACGTGCTCGACGATGTGCTGGCCCGCATCAGTCGCGTGCTGCGCCATGAGCAGACCCATGTGCTGATTGCGCAGACCATCGTCAGCTGGCTCAAGCGCGAGCACCCGATCAAGGAAAAAATGCTGCCCACCGATTGGCTCAGTGAAAAAGGCGCAAGCATGATTGCCGGGGCGCTGGACAGCCTGCTGCAGGACATTGCACACAACCCCGACCACCGCATGCGCGAGGCTTTTGACGCCTCGGTGCATCGTCTTATCGACGGTCTGCAGAACGACCCCGCTTACGCCGAGCGTGTGGAAAAACTGCGCAACTATCTGCTGCACGACGAAAAGTTGGCCGCCTATCTGCGCGAGCTATGGCTGGGCTGGCGCGCGCGGCTGGAGCGTGATCTGGCCGACGAACATTCAGCCCTGGCGCGGCGCGTGTCGGTCATGGGGCGCTGGTTGGGCCAGTCGCTGGCGCATGATGAGGCGCTGCGCACCTCGATGAACGAGCGGCTCAAGCGCTGGGCCACCACGCTGGCGCCCGATGTGTCGCAGTTCATCGCACGCCATATTGCCGATACGGTGCAGCGCTGGGATGCGGACCAGCTGTCCGAGCTGATCGAGGCGCATATCGGCAAGGACCTGCAGTACATACGCATCAACGGCACGCTGGTGGGCGGTGCCATTGGTTTGCTGCTGTTTGTGATTTCGCACGCCGGAGATCTGTGGCGCAGCCTGCAAAGCTGGCTCAGGTAAGCTATTAATTCAATAGCTGCATGCGTATATTCTGTATAGACGGTAAGCCGATTTCTTAGATATTTCAGGTGTTCTCATCGGCTGGCAGCAACTGCTTGCCAATCAGCTGCCAGGCCTTGGCTGCATCCATCTCACTCGCAAAATAGTGGCAACTGGCGGCCGTCATGGCGATGCGGCCGTTTTCCGGGTCCAGGTCAAACGCCAGCTCGCACTGCGCGGCGGCGTTGGCCCACATCACCAGAGCATTGGTGTTGTCTTCTTTTTGCAGAGCATGGGCTTCGGCCATCCAGGCTTGAGCCAGGCGGAAAGCAGCCTGCGGCTCATTCATATCGGCTTTGTGCGCCAGATAGAACTCCTTGCCAGCCGCCTGCCAGAGCGCGCGGGCCTGATTGAAGTCCTGGGTCGCCATTTTCTGGGCTTGTGCGACCAGATCATTGCCGGCCTGCAGATGGGCGGCGTGGTTGGATGTGTCGTGTTCCTGAGACATGGCGCAATTGTCGCCAATTCAGCACAGGCCTGTGGGCACTGGGGCCACAGGGCAGCACCGGACTCAGGTGATCACTCGGCTGCAGTGCTATCGGCCCGGATCAGCAGTTTTGCCAGCCGCAGAAATTCCTTGCGCTCTTTTTCAGACAGCGGCTCCATCAGCCTCTCCTGCGAGTTGAGTACCCGTGGAATGGCTTCCTGCAAGGTCTCCTTGCCCAGCGCCGTGGGCGTAATCAAGCGCACGCGCTTGTCGGTGGGCGATGCATTGCGCTCCAGCAGGCCACGGGCTTCCATGCGGTCAATCACGCCGTTGATGGTGGAGGTATCAAACGCAATGGCTTTGGCAAGAGTTGTCTGGTCAATACCGGGGCGGTTGCAGATGGTCTGCAGGGCCGCGTACTGCACAGGCGTGAGCTTGAGATCCCCGATCTCCTCGGTAAACAAGGCCACCGCAGCCTGATTCACTCGCCTGGCGTAGTGTCCGGGCAAGGTGTAGAGGTCCAGGTTCTCGGTCTTTTTCTTCATACGCTCGCTCAAGGGAATTCCCCAATCTTACTTTTTCAAATAGTACGCATACTAATAATCGCATTACAAAATATGTGCATGCGTACATTAATGCATGCCACCGGGCTTCTGAACCCAGCGGAAGTCCGGCTCATATGGAAAAGGGGTCTGCGATGAACTGGTTGAAGAATGCTTGGTATGTGGCCGGGTTCCAGAATGAACTGGACGATGGCGCTGTGGTTGCGCGCAAGCTGCTTGATATTTCGGTGGTCATGCTGCGCCATTCGGAAGGTCGCGTGGCGGCTCTTGAAGATGTCTGTCCGCACCGTTTGCTGCCGCTGTCTGCCGGCACGCGTGTGGGTGACGAGCTGCAATGCGGCTATCACGGCATTCGCATTACGGTGGACGGTGCCTGCACGCTGGCTCCCGGTCAGGTGCATATCCCCAAGCAGGCTTGTGTGCGCAAGTTCGCGCTGCAAGAGCGCCACGGCCTGCTGTGGATCTGGCTTGGCGATGCAGCAGCCAACCCCGATCTGATTCCCAATATCCACTGGAACGACAGCCAGGAATGGGTCTGCTCGCGCGGCTACCACCATGTGGATGCAGATTTTCGCCTTGCTGTGGACAACCTCATGGACCTGGGCCATGAAAGCTGGGTGCATCTGCGCACCATCGGTCAGGAAGATGAAGAAGCCATTCCCAGCTTCCCCGTCAAAGTCTCGGTGCATGGCGATGGTGCTGTGCGTGCGCACCGCGAGATGCCCAATATCGACGCGCCCCCCTTCTTTGCCATGGTGCTGGACCATCAGGGCCGCATCAACCGCTGGCAGACGGCGGTCAGCTCATCGCCTTCCATCTGCATGACGGACTTTGGTGTCTACCCCGTCGGCACCTCGCCCGACAACGCCTACCGCAGCCATGTGCTGCACCTGCTCACGCCCGAGAGCGAAAACACCACGCACTACTTCTGGTCCGTGGCGCGCAATCGCCGTCTGGATGATGCCGGGCTGACAGAGTCCGTGCGTCAGGCCATTGTCCACACCTTTGATGAAGATGCCGTGGTGCTGTCTCTGCAGCAAAAGCAGGTGCAGCGCTATGGCGGCCCTATTCCGCGTGTGGCGCTGAAGGTCGATGAAGCGCCTATCCGTGCGCGTCGCATGCTGGATGCGCTGATCAAGCGCGAGGAGCAGGAAGCGGATTTTGTGTACCAACCCGCGCTGATGATCGAAGACACAACGCCCGAGCTCTCGATGTAAGCGCGCCAGCGCAGAACAACCTCATTGCGTAAGAAAGCCTGGTGCATGCAGCTCACAGGCTCACAACGGAGACAGAAATGAGCAACGATCTGAGAAAAGAATTGAACGAATCCTCGATGAGTCGCTTTCAGTGGAGCGCCATCGTGGTGTGCATTTTGCTCAATGCACTCGATGGGTTTGATGTACTGGTCATGGCCTTCACGGCGGCTGGTGTGTCTGGCGAGTGGAAGCTCAATGGCGCGCAGCTGGGCGTGCTGTTCAGCGCAGGTCTGCTGGGCATGGCAGCGGGGTCTTTGCTGCTGGCTCCGCTGGCGGACCGCTGGGGGCGTCAGCCTGTAACGCTGCTGAGTCTGGTGCTGATTGCCTCAGGCATGCTGCTGTCGGGCTACACCCGCAGTCAGCATGAACTGGCGCTGATGCGTGTGCTCACAGGGCTGGGTATTGGCGGCATGCTCGCCAGCGTCACTGTCATCATCGGTGAGTATTCGTCAGACAAATGGCGCGGCATGAATATCGCGCTCTACACCGCAGGCTACCCTCTGGGTGCGACGATTGGCGGTCTGGCCGCAGCCTGGATGCTTACGCATTACGGCTGGCGCTCGGTCTTTATCGCGGGCGGTGTGGCCACGGCCATCATGATTCCGATTGTGTTCTGGCGTCTGCCTGAATCGGTGGACTTTCTGATCGCCAAGCGCCCTAAGGCAGCGCTGCAAAAACTCAATGGACTGTTGAGCAAAATGGGGCGTGCTCCTTTGTCTCAATTGCCTGTGAGTGCCTCTCAGGAGAAAACGGGTAACTCGGTGGCAGGTCTGTTTCGCAATGGTTTGCTGAGCACCACGGTGCTGATCTGGCTGGGCTTTTTCATGCTGATGTTTGGCTTTTATTTCGCGCTGAGCTGGACACCCAAGCTACTGGTATCTGCAGGCTTGTCCACCACCCAAGGCATCACCGGTGGCGTGCTGTTGAACCTGGGCGGAATGGTGGGCGGCGTGCTGTTTGGTGCGTTCTCAGTGCGCGTGCATCTGGGCCGTCTTACCGCGTTTGCCATGCTGCTCGCAGGCGTCAATCTGGCACTCTTCGGCGCGCTTTCCAGCAGTCTGTTCACAGCCTTTGCCGTGGCCTTTGCGATTGGCGTCTTTCTGTTCGCCTCCATGGCGGGTCTGTACGCCGTCACGCAAAGCAGCTATCCGGTTCAGGTGCGCACCACAGGCATTGGTTATGCGATTGGTGTGGGCCGTCTGGGCGCAATTTTGGCACCGCTGTGCGCAGGCTTCTTTATCGATGCTGGCTGGACGCCGAACAAGCTTTACTACGTGTTTGCTCTGCCCTTGTTCGCCGCCATGCTGGCCATGGGCGCACTGGCTGCAGGCTCAAAGTCGGCGTCTGCAACGCGCTTGCAAGCCGCGCATTGATGGGGATATGTGCAGCAGGCAAGCTCGCCGGGTCTGCCCTGCTGCAAGGAGTTTGAAATGACAACACAAGTCGCAAAACTGAATGTGCGTGTTGCACGCAAGATCGAAGAAGCGCAGGACATATGCATGCTGGAGCTGGCATCGCTGGACGGCAGCGCCTTGCCCGGTTTCTCTGCCGGCTCGCATGTGGATGTGTTTTTGCCCAACGGGCTGGTGCGCCAGTATTCGCTGTGCAATCACCCGCAGGAAACGGACCGCTACCAGATCGCTGTGCTGCGCTGCGCGGATTCACGCGGTGGCTCCACCGCCGTACATGATCTGATCAAGCAGGGCGACACCATTGCCATCAGCGCGCCGCGCAACAACTTTGCGTTGCAGCATGAGGCTCAGAAGCATTTGCTGCTGGCTGGCGGCATTGGTATCACGCCGCTGCTGTCTATGGCTGAACGGCTAAGCACCATGGGTGCTGATTTTGAGCTGCACTACGCTGCGCGCTCCATGCAGCGCATGGCATTTGTCAGCCGTATTCGCGAGTCGGCTTATGCTGAAAATGTCAAATTCTATAGCGATGATGCCAAGCAAGACGCTGAGTTAAAGCTTGATGAGCTGATTGCCGCTCAGGATGCAGGCACGCATCTGTATGTCTGTGGCCCCACAGGCTTCATGAACGCCGTGCTGGACAAGGCGCGTGCACTGGGTTGGGCTGATGACCGTTTACACCGTGAATTTTTCGGCGCAGAAGTGCCTGCAGTTCAGGATGGTGATGAGGCCTTTGAAGTGCAGCTGGCCAGCAGCGGCAAGGTGGTGCAGGTGCCGGTGGGCGTCACCGTCATTCATGCGCTGACCGAAGCGGGTGTGGAGATACCATACTCCTGCGAGCAAGGGGTGTGCGGCACCTGCCTGACCCGCGTGCTGGAAGGCACGCCCGATCACCGCGATATGTTTTTGACCGAGGCAGAACAGGCCTGCAATGACCAGTTCACTCCATGCTGCTCCCGCTCGCGCAGTGTGCGGCTGGTGCTGGATATCTAGGCACAGCAATACCAATGGTGGTGATGCCCACTTCGGACTTCGCCAGCACATGACCACCATGCATGCGAGCAATCGCCGCGACGATGGCCAGGCCCAGGCCGTGATTGCGGTCAGCCTGCGTGCGTGAGGCATCTGAGCGGTAGAAACGGTCAAACAGCCGCGGCAGATGCTCTGCGGCAATTGCAGGTCCCAGGTTCTTCACGCACAGATGAATCTGCGGCGGCTGCGTGGCCTGTTCCCGCGTTTCGATCTGAACCTCAATCGTCGAGTGCGCGCTGGCATAGCGCGTGGCATTGCCCAGCAGGTTGGACAGTGCGCGGCGCAGCAGCCGGGCATCGACCTCGGCGCTGGCGTCGCCCAGCACCACCACTTGCAATTCAGCTTCCTGCAGCACAGCTTCGTGAAACTCCACGACTTCGCTGGCCAGCTCGGCAAGGCTGCTGACCGCAGTGCGGCGCGCGCCTTCGCCTCGGTCGGCGTGAGAGAGAAAAAGCATGTCCGCCACAATGCCCGCCATGCGCTGCAAGTCTTCCAGATTGGAGGCCAGAATGTCGCGCAATTCCTCGGCATCACGCGGTTTGCGCAAGGCCAGTTCGCAGCTGCTGATTAGCGTGGTCAGCGGCGTGTTGAGTTCATGGGCTACATCGGCGTTGAAGGCTTCCATCTGCCGGTAAGCCACGGCCAGCCGCTCCAGCAAGGCATTGAACTGCGCAATCAGCGGGCGCAGCTCCTGCGGCTGGCCGTCATCATCCAGACGTTTTTGCCAGTCGCGCGTCAAATCCTGCGCGCCCAGTTGCCGGGTCTGATCAACCAGAGAATGCAGCGGTGCCAGCTCGCGCCGCACCAGCCAGGCGCTGATCAGGGACACCAGCAGCGCACCAATGACGGCAGCCAGCCCCAGAATCCATGACAGCTGGTGCAGCAGCGTGTCATCGGGCCGCTTGTCCAGTATCAGCAGCACCTGAACGGTCTGAGTTTCGGGATGCTCTGCCGTTGCAGGCAACTTCAGCGCAAAGCTGCGGCGCTCGCTGCGCGGGTCATTCAGCGGCTGGCGCAGTTTCTCGAACAGCAGCGCGCCGCTGCTGTCGCTGATGCGCATGGAAAGCTCGTCATGCCCGGCCAGAAAGTCGCCCAGCATATGCATCATCACGCCGGGCGTGTGGGCCGCACGGCCTTCCTGCAGCAGGTGCTGAACAGCGGCCTGCTTGTGGTCCAGACTGTCCTGTTGTCTATGAGTGATGGCCAGCAGACTGCCCCAGTACACGGCAATGCAGACTAGACCCAGGCCCAGCATGGTCTGCAGGGCCAGCGCGCGCGACAGACGTTTGCTGAGGTTGGGTATGGGTGCTGTCATGTTGAAGGCCGCAGTTCCAGCACATAGCCCATGCCTCGCACCGTGTGCAGCAGCGGCACATCAAACGGTGCATCGAGCTTGAGGCGCAGGCGGCGCACCGCCACTTCGACCACATTGGTTTCGCTGTCGAAATTCATATCCCAGACCTGCGAGGCCAGCTCGGTGCGCGACAGCACCTCGCCCTGGCGGCGCAGCAGCAGGCTCAGCAAATTGAACTCCTTGGCCGTCAGGTCCAGCCGCTGGCCCGAGCGTGTGGCGCGGCGGCGTATCAGGTCCAGCTCCAGATCGGCCATGCGCAGCACCGTGGCTTCGGGGGCGTTTTGCGTCTGCAGGCCCCGGCGCAGCAGCACATGAATGCGCGCCACCAGTTCCGAGAATGCAAAAGGCTTGACCAGATAATCGTCCGCGCCGCCCTGCAGGCCTTTGACGCGGTCTTCCACCTGGGCGCGGGCCGTGAGCATCAGCACAGGCGTCTGCCGCGACTGGCGCAGCGCCGCCAGCACGGCCAGCCCATCAATGCCGGGCAGCATGCCGTCCAGCACGATGAGGTCGTAGTGCAGCTCGGTCGCCAGATGCAGACCGTCTATGCCGTTGTGCGCCACATCGACCACAAAGCCTTCTTCGGCCAGCCCTTTTTGCAGGTACTCGGCCAGCTTGACTTCATCTTCCACGACCAGAATTTTCATAAGCCCGATTGTCGAACAAACAGCCGGGCGGCAAAGATGACGAATTTGTCATCTTGCGGTTGGGCCTGTGTCGCCATGGGCTGGCTAGAGTGCGATCGCTCCCCATGCGAGCCCATGTTGTGTGGGCACTTGGGGCGCGGAGCCGGATATGAAGTTCTTGAAAGTCGCACCCGCCTGCTGGCTGGGTGCCAGTCTGTGGCTGGCCAGTTTCAATGCGCTGGCCCAGCCCAGCAGCCCATCGATAGCACCACTGACCCTGCAGACCGCTCTGGCGCAGGCCATGGAGCGCAACCCCGGCCTGCGCGCCGCCCAGCAGGCGCTGGCCGCCAGCGAAGGCGCGCTGCTGCAAAGTCAGGCCAGACCCAACCCTGAGCTGGCTTTTTCGCAGGAGGATACGCGCCGCGATACGCGATCTACATCGCTGCAGTGGAACCAGTCCATCGAAATCGGTGGCAAACGCGCCGCACGTATCAAAGTGGCCGAGCATGGCGTGCAACTGGCGCAGACCGAGCTGGATGCCGCGCGCGCCGCCCTGCGTGCCGATGTGCGTGCCGCATTTGTGAATGTGCTGGCGGCGCAGCAGCGTGTGCAGTTGCATGAGAAAACGCAGCAGATTGCGCGGCAGGCGCTGGATGCAGCGGCTAAGCGGGTGATGGCCGGCAAGGCTGCGCCGCTGGAAGAAACCCGTGCGCTGGTCGCGCAGTCCAGCGCCGAGCTGGCCGTGACGCAGGCGCAATCTGGTCTGCGCGTAGCTCGCCAGCAACTGGCTTTGCTGTGGGGTGCGCAGGGCGCGTCGATTGGCGCGGTGACTGGAGATATGGGGCAGTTGCCGCTATTGCCACCGCAGGACATTTTGCTAGAAAAAGTAGAGCTGTCTGCGCAGGTGCAAAAAGCGCAGCAGGCCTTTTTGCAAGCTAAATCCAGCGCGGAGCTGGAGCGCGCCAAACGTCTGCCTGACCCCACGGTGAGCATAGGCATCAAGCGTGCGCAGGAGGTGGGGCGCAACCAGTTGCTGGTGGGCGTGTCCGTACCGCTGCCGATTCTGGACAGCAATCGTGGCAACCAGTTGCAGGCGCTGCGTCTGGCAGACAAGGCCGAGGATGAGTTGACAGCCACACGCCAGCAGATGCAGGCGCAGTTGCTGCAGCACTATGAGCTGCTTCAGACCAGCCGCGCCCAGACGCAACAACTGGGCGACAAGGTGTTGCCCGGTGCGCAGTCGGCCTATGAAGTCGCCGCCAAGGGTTTTGCGCTGGGCAAGTTCAGTTATCTGGAAGTGCTGGACGCGCAGCGCACGCTGGCCGATGCGCGCAGCCTGTACCTGGAGCAACTGGTCGCCACGCATAAGGCCGCCGCTGAAATCACACGCCAGATTGGCGATGTACCCGGACTGGAATAAGAACAAACATCATGAATACAAGTACCAACAAGCCCCGCCGTACAGCGCTGGCCATTGCCATCATTCTGGCGCTGGGTGCGGCTGCAGGTGTTGCCATTGTTCGCTTTACGGCACCGGCTGCCATCAGCAGCGAAGAGCATGCTCATGGGCATGACGAAAAGTCGCATGCCGCTGAAGCCAAGGGCGAAAAGCATGAGCATGAAGAAGATCATGCGCACGAAAGCGCCGGGGAAAAGCACGCGCATGAAGGTGAGCATGACGACGATGAAGGTTTGCTCAAGTTCGATGCAGAACGCACCAAAACAGCCGGCGTGACGCTGGCCGAGTCCGGCCCTGCCGCCATTGGCAGCAGCCTGCAACTGCCAGGTGAGATTCGCTTTAACGATGACCGCACAGCCCACGTGGTGCCGCGCGTGGCCGGTGTGGCCGAGAGCGTGGCAGCCAATCTGGGGCAGCAGGTCAAGAAGGGGCAGTTGCTGGCCGTGCTCAGCAGCCCGACCGTGTCAGAGCAGCGCAGCGAACTGCTGGCCGCGCAAAAGCGCCTGAGCCTGGCCAAGACGACTTACCAGCGTGAAAAACAGCTGTGGCAGGAAAAGATTTCTGCCGAGCAGGACTATCTGCAAGCCCAGCAGGCGCTGCGCGAAGCCGAGATTGCAGCGGCCAATGCCCAGCAAAAGCTGGCCGCGATCGGCGCAGGTGCGGGTTCAACAGGTGCGCTTAATCGCTTCGAGCTGCGTGCACCCTTTGATGGCGTGGTGGTGGAAAAGCATTTGTCTGTGGGCGAAGCCGTGCAGGACAGCACGGCGGTGTTCACCATCTCGGATCTGCGCTCGGTCTGGGCCGAGATGAAGGTTTCCGCCTCTGATCTTCCCTTTGTGCGCGTAGGTGAAAAAGCGCGGGTGCGAGCCACGGCTTTTGAATCGCAGGCCACAGGCACGGTGGCCTATGTGGGCGCGTTGATTGGGCAGGACACGCGCACAGCACCGGCTCGCATCACGCTGGACAACCCCGAAGGCGTATGGCGTCCTGGCCTGTTTGTGAATGTGGAACTCACGGCCTCATCGCAGCAGGTGGCGGTGAGCGTGGCGACTTCGGCCATTCAGAAAATCGACGGCGACAAGCCCGTGGTGTTTGTGCCGGTCGATGGTGGATTCAAGGCGCAGAGCATCAAGCTGGGCAGGGCTGACAGCCAGAGCACCGAGGTGCTGCAAGGCCTGAGTGCGGGGCAGAAATATGTGAATGGCGGTAGCTTCATCCTGAAGTCGGAACTCGGCAAGGCCACGGCTGAGCATGTGCATTGAGAGGGTGAGCTGAATGTTTGAACGCATCATCCGCTTTGCCATTGCACAGCGCTGGCTGGTCATGCTGGCCACGCTTGCGCTGGTGGGCCTTGGCATCTACAACTATCAGCGTCTGGCCATTGATGCCGTGCCGGACATTACCAATGTGCAGGTGCAGATCAATACCTCGGCACCCGGCTACTCGCCGCTGGAGACCGAGCAGCGAGTGACCTTCCCGGTAGAGACCGTCATGGCGGGCCTGCCGGGGCTGGAGCAGACCCGCTCGCTGTCGCGCTACGGGCTGTCGCAGGTCACGGTGGTGTTCAAGGACGGCACCGATATCTACTTTGCGCGCCAGCTGGTCAACGAGCGCATGCAGCAGGCACGTGACGCACTACCGGCGGGCGTGGCACCCACGCTGGGTCCAATTTCCACAGGGCTGGGTGAAATCTATCTGTGGACGGTAGAGGCCGAGGACGGCGCGAAAAAGCCCGACGGAGCGCCCTATACCGCGATGGACCTGCGCGAGATTCAGGACTGGGTCATCAAGCCGCAGCTGCGCAATGTGCCGGGCGTTACCGAGATCAATTCCATAGGCGGTTTTGCCAAGGAATATCTGGTGGCACCACAGCCCGAGAAGCTGGCGGCCTATGGCTTTACGCTGGCCGATATCGTCACGGCGCTGGAGCGTAACAACGCCAATGTGGGCGCAGGCTATATCGAACGCCGGGGCGAGCAGTATCTGATTCGCGCACCGGGGCAGGTGCGTGGTGTTGCCGATCTCAGGGAGGTCATTGTCGGCACGGCTCAGGGTCAGCCAATTCGTGTGCGTGATCTGGCCGAAGTCGGCCTGGGGCGCGAACTGCGCACGGGCGCGGCGACCGACAACGGGCGTGAGGTGGTGCTGGGCACGGTCTTCATGCTGATTGGCGAGAACAGCCGTGCGGTCTCGCAGGCCGTGGATGTGCGCATGCAGGAGATCAACAAAAGCCTGCCTGCTGGCGTGAAAGCCATCACGGTTTACGACCGCACAAATCTGGTCGACAAAGCCATTGCCACGGTCAAGAAGAACCTGATTGAAGGCGCTACGCTGGTGGTGGTGATTCTGTTTCTGTTCCTTGGCAATCTGCGCGCGGCGCTAATCACGGCACTTATCATTCCGCTGTCCATGCTGTTCACTTTCACGGGCATGGTGCAGATGCGCGTCAGCGCCAATCTGATGAGCCTGGGTGCGCTGGACTTCGGCATCATCATCGACGGCGCGGTGGTGATTGTGGAGAACTGCGTGCGCCGTCTGGCCCATGCACAGGCGGCTGCAGGCCGCTCTCTTACGCGCAGCGAACGCTTTGAAGAAGTGTTTGCCGCAGCGAAAGAGGCGCGCAGGCCCTTGCTGTTTGGTCAGCTCATCATCATGGTGGTTTATCTGCCCATCTTTGCGTTGACGGGCGTGGAAGGAAAGATGTTCCACCCCATGGCGCTCACGGTGGTGATTGCGTTGCTGGGTGCCATGCTGCTGTCCATCACTTTTATTCCCGCCGCGATTGCGCTGTTCATTGGCGACAAGGTGGCCGAGAAGGAAAACCGCCTCATGGGCTGGGCGCGCCGCGTCTATGCGCCGGTGCTTGATAAGTGTCTGCATGCACCTGCCGTGGTGCTGACAGCTGCGGGCGTGGTTGTGGCTTTGAGTCTGCTGCTGGCTACGCGCATGGGCAGCGAATTTGCGCCCAACCTCAATGAGGGCGACTTTGCCATTCAGGCCTTACGCATACCGGGCACCAGCCTCACGCAGTCGGTGCAGATGCAGATGCAGCTCGAACGTGAGCTGAAAAAGCAGTTCCCAGAGATCGAGCGTGTGTTTGCGCGCACCGGCACGGCCGAGATTGCTTCGGACCCCATGCCGCCCAATATCTCGGACGGCTACATCATGCTGAAACCGCGTGAGCAGTGGCCTGACTCATCTCGCTCGCGTGATGATCTGCTGGCGGCTGTGCAGAAAGCTGTGGAGAAAATTCCCGGCAGCAACTACGAGTTCTCGCAGCCGATTCAGCTGCGCTTTAACGAGCTGATATCGGGTGTGCGCAGCGATGTGGCTATCAAGATTTTTGGCGACGATATGCAGGTGCTGGAAAAGTCCGCGCAAAGCGTGGCGGCCATGCTGCAGAGGATTTCTGGCGCATCCGAAGTCAAGGTCGAGCAGACCACCGGTCTGCCCATGCTCACCATTCAGATCGACCGCGAAAAAGCCTCGCGCTATGGCCTGAACATGGGTGATGTGCAGGACACCATCAGCACCGCACTGGGCGGGCGTGAGGCGGGCACGGTGTTTGAAGGTGACCGCCGCTTTGCCATTCAGGTGCGGCTGCCTGAGGGTTTGCGCAGCGACATGGACGGCATTGGCCGCCTGCCGATTGCGCTGCCGCGCGGTGGCGATGGTCGGGTGGGCTTTGTGCCGCTGTCCACCATTGCTACGGTGGAACTGGCTCCAGGCCCCAATCAGGTCAGCCGTGAAGACGGCAAACGCCGCATTGTCGTCAGCGCCAATGTGCGTGGCCGCGATATGGGCTCGTTTGTGGAACAGGCGCAGCAGACTTTGCAGAGTATTGCGCTGCCTGCGGGCTACTGGACGCGCTGGGGCGGCACTTTCGAGAACCTTGAATCCGCGCGCCAGCGGCTGATGATTGTGGTGCCCGTGGCGCTGGCGCTAGTCTTCACGCTGCTGTTTGCCATGTTCGGCAATGTGCGCGACGGGTTGATTGTGTTTACCGGTATTCCATTTGCGCTCACGGGCGGCGTGGCCGCGCTGTGGCTGCGCGGCATACCGCTGTCGATATCGGCGGCAATTGGCTTTATTGCGCTGTGCGGCGTGGCCGTGCTCAACGGGCTGGTGATGATCTCGTACATACGTTCGCTGCGCGAGCAGGGCATGGGGCTGGATCAGGCCGTGATCGAAGGCGCGCTGACGCGTCTGCGCCCGGTGCTGATGACGGCGCTGGTGGCATCACTGGGCTTTGTTCCCATGGCGATTGCGACGGGCACGGGGGCGGAAGTTCAACGCCCACTGGCCACGGTGGTGATTGGCGGTATTTTGTCGTCCACCACATTGACGCTACTGGTGCTACCGCTGCTGTACCGGCTGGGCTGGCGGCGCGAGGCCTGATGAAAAAAAGCAAGGGGCGGGGGGAGCTAAAGCGTCTCTCTTCCCTTGCTTTCGACGGCCTTGACGACCCAGTCTTCAAAGCTCTTCCAGAAAGCATCTTCGGCATAGCAGTAGATGGGCGCTTCGTGGCTGAACACCTCGTAGTTGTCGGGGATGGGTCTTGAGGTGCAAAAGCCCATCCAGTCGCCCATGCTGTTGTGCACGCCGATCATGAAGAACTGGTCTTCGGTGGGTTCATCTTCTTCGGCTATTTCCTGCGCGATCAAGGCCTGGGTCTGCTGCAGCTCTTCGGGGCCGAAGATGTCGAAAGTAGCGTGATATTCGCCAATAAAGAATTCACCACAGCCGACCTGCTGCAGAAAGTGAAGATACGCGGGCGGCAAAGGCTGCGGGCACATTTGCTCAATGCGCTGCAACTCGGGCTGCGTGAGTGCGCGTACCTTGAAGCCCAGAGTCTCGGTCTGATTCTGCAGCACGCCGCTTTTGCGGGTCTGGAGAACCAGATCCACGCTGCCTGCGGAGATCCATGCTTTGAGCTGCTCTATGGCTTGAAGAAATTCAGGTGTCATGATGAGCTTATGGCGGCAAGACGTTTGGGATGAAAGTTACCATGCAGGCCGCTTATTGAATCTCTCGCCATCATGCCAAGTATTGAAGCCGCCACCATTGATGATCTGCGCCATGCGCGTCCCGCTTTCTGGGCCGGGCGCACAGCTGCTTGCCAGTCTTCGCTGCAGATAGAACCCGCGCAGGTGCAGCAGGCGGTGGACCGGCTGGCGCGCTTTGCGCCGCTGCTGCAAAGACTGTTCCCCGAACTGCAAGCATCAGCAGGCCGTATTGAATCGCCGCTGCTGGCCGCGCCGCAGATGCAGCAGGTGCTGGGCTTGCCGCAAAGCATGGGCCAGCTCTGGGTCAAGGCCGATCACAGCTTGCCGGTGGCCGGCTCCGTCAAGGCGCGCGGTGGTGTGCATGAGGTGCTGGAATATGCCGAGCAGGTGGCGCTGGAGCATGGCTTGCTGGCTGATGGTGACTACACACAGCTGGCATCAGACGCGGCGCGCGCCGTGTTTGCGCAGTACCAGGTGGCAGTGGGCTCTACGGGCAATTTGGGCCTGTCGATTGGTGTGATGGCTTCGGCACTGGGTTTCAAGGCCGTGGTCCATATGTCGGCCGATGCCAAGGAGTGGAAAAAGCAGCGCCTGCGCAATCGCGGCGTGCAGGTGGTGGAGCATGAGGGCGACTATGCCCAGGCTGTTGCCGCAGGCCGCGCCCTGGCCGAGCAAGACCCGCGCTGCCATTTTGTCGATGACGAACATTCGCTGTCGCTGCTGCTGGGCTACGCAGCGTCTGCTGCAAATCTGGTAGCGCAGATCGCTGACGCCGGACGCGTGGTGGACGCAAAGAATCCTTTGTTTGTCTATATCCCCTGCGGCGTGGGCGGCGCACCCGGCGGCGTGGCTCTGGGCTTGCAGCAGGTGTTTGGCCCGCATGTCCACTGCTTTTTTGCCGAGCCTGTGCAGTCGCCCTGCTTTATGGTCGAGATGCTGGCGGGCAGCGGTGCCTTGCCGGAACTGGGCGCGCACCCCAGCGTGTATGAGCTGGGTTTGAACAACCTGACCGAAGCCGATGGTCTGGCCGTGCCTGCAGCGTCCGAGCTGGCGGCCAATGTGGTGCGCGGCTTTCTGGGTGGTGTCTACACGGTGGAAGACGACACCTTGCTGCGCCACCTGTGCCGTCTGCATGACAGCGAGGGGCTACGCATCGAGCCATCAGCCGCAGCAGGCTTTAGCGGGCCGCAGGCGCTGCTGCAAAGCGCTGCGGGGCAGGACTATCTGCAGCGCCAGGACTTGATGGCCTATATGGCGGCTGCCACGCATATCGTGTGGACCACGGGCGGCCTGTTTGTGCCCGATGAGGAATACGCCAAGTTTCTGGCGCGCGGGCGCGAGCTGCTGGCTTAACGCGGTTGAGTCGGCTTCGGCGCTGCGCCCTCGGTGCTCATCAGCATCAGCACGCTGCGGTTGAAGTCTTCAACCACCAGCAGCCGGCCTGCGTGGTCAATGCTCATGCCTGTGGGGCGGCCGCTGGGGCGCTGCTCGGTCTTGCCTTCCCAGCCGCTCAGCCATTGAATCGGCTTGCCGCTGGGCATGCCTTTGCTGTCGCGCGCAAAGCCCACGATACGCTGGCCGCCCGCGCGCTGGCCATGCCAGGCCACCAGCAACTGGCCGCCAAATACACTGTTCGCTGGCGTGGCCAGCATTTGCAGCGGGGCCACATGGGCGGGCCAGAGCATATGCGGCGCTTCGGTCTTGCTGCAGTCAAAGCGCTTTTCATAGCCCTGCGCGTTCTGGCGATTGCCCACGCAATAAGGCCAGCCATAGTCGCTGCCCGCGCGCAGCAGGTTCAGCTCCTCGGGTGGCTGCTGCGGGTCGCGGTAGTCGATATTGTTTTCACCCTGCCAGACCGTGCCTGCTGCTGGGCCGTCAGGCATCACGGCCAGCGCCATGGAGTTGCGCAGGCCGGTGGCAAAGGGCTTGAATTCCTTGACGGGCTTGCTGCCCGCTTGCAGCACCATGCGCCAGACGGCGGCGCGAGGCATGGTGCCGCCGCGCTCGGGGCAGGGCAGGGGCTGCTGCTGGTCAGCGCCACGGCAGCTGTCGCTGAACGAGCCCATATTGACGTAGAGGCTGCCGTCGGGCGCGAATGTCAGTTCCTTGAGCAGATGCGCACCATCGGCAGGCAGGCCGCCTTGCAGCAGCTCGGGCTGTGGTGGCTGGCCCAGTGCGGGAATAGCTGCGCGCCATATCTTGTCGGTTTCGCCGATATAGATCTTGCCATCGGGCCCGCGCACCATGCCGGAGGGGTAGTTGAGTTTGTCCAGCAGCACCTTGGCTTCCATGGCTTTGGCCGTGGTGCTGGCGTTGGCAGGTGTGGCGGCATCGGGCGGCAGGCGCAGCTCGATCAGCTTGCCCACATTGGGCATCCAATTGCCCATGTCCAGCACCCAGATGCGGCCCGGCGATATTTCCAGCACGCGGCGCGGAAAGCGCAGGCCGTGGGCATCGTCAGCGACCAGCCCCACACAGGTGCCTGCAGGGCTGGTGATGGCCAGACGCGGAAAGATGCCGCATTTGCCGGTGGAGACATAACCACGGGCCTGCGCACCTGTGCTGGCGGCCAGTGCCACAAGCAACGCAGACAGACTCAGAACAAACCGGTGTGTGCGCTGCATGGCTCTCCCTGTGGTTAGAAACGCGGTAAGTCGGGGTGGGCGATTTGCCCGCCGCGCACCAGCATCTTGCCGTATTCGGCGCAGCGGTTCAGCGTGGGAATCACCTTGCCGGGGTTGAGCAGGGATAGCGGGTCAAACGCAGCCTTGAGGGCGAACATCTGCCGGTTTTCCTCGGTGGTGAACTGAGTGCACATGCTGTTGAGCTTTTCCACGCCCACGCCATGCTCGCCGGTCACCGTGCCGCCCATCTCCACGCTGGTTTCCAGAATGTCGGCGCCAAACAGCTCGCAGCGGTGCAGCTCGTCGGGGTTGTTGGCATCAAACAGAATCAGCGGGTGCAGATTGCCATCACCCGCGTGGAACACGTTGGCGCAGCGCAGCTGGTATTTCTTTTCCATCTCCTGAATGGCGAGCAGGATGTCGGCCAGACGCTTGCGCGGGATGGTGGAGTCCATGCACATGTAGTCAGGGCTGATGCGGCCGCTGGCGGGGAAGGCGTTCTTGCGCCCGCTCCAGAAGCGCAGGCGTTCTTCTTCGCTCTCGCTCACGGTGATGGCCGTGGCACCGGCGCTGCGCAGCACCTCGCTCATATGGGCGATTTCTTCCTCGACTTCCTCGGGCGTGCCATCGCTCTCGCACAACAGAATGGCTTCAGCGGTGAGGTCATAGCCTGCGCGCACAAAGTCTTCGACGGCGGCGGTCATGGGCTTGTCCATCATCTCAAGCCCAGCGGGGATGATGCCTGCGGCAATCACGGCGGCCACGGCGTCACCGGCTTTGCGCACATCGTCAAAGCTGGCCATGATGCAGCGCGCCAGCATGGGCTTGGGGATGAGCTTGACCGTGACTTCGGTGACTACGGCCAGCATGCCTTCGCTGCCGATCATCGCGGCCAGCAAATCGAGGCCCGGCGTATCGAGCGCGTCAGAGCCAAATTCGACCGGCTCGCCCTCAATCGTGAAGCCTTTGACCTTGAGCACGTTGTGCACCGTCAGGCCGTATTTCAGGCAGTGCACGCCGCCCGAGTTTTCGGACACATTGCCGCCAATCGTGCAGGCAATCTGGCTGCTGGGGTCGGGGGCGTAATACAGATTGAAGGGCGCAGCCGCCTCGCTGATGGCGAGATTGCGCACGCCGCATTGCACCAGCGCCGTGCGGCTGTTGGCGTCCACATCCAGAATCTTGTTGAACTTGGCCAGCGACAGCGTCACGCCCATGGGGTGGGGCATGGCACCGCCCGACAGACCCGTGCCTGCGCCGCGCGCAATCACGGGTGCGGAGATGGCGTGGCAGGCCTTGAGCACGGCCTGCACCTGCTCATAGGTCTCAGGCAGGCAGACCAGCAGCGGGCGCTGGCGGTAGGCGGTCAGGCCATCGCATTCATAGGGCGTTGTGTCTTCGGTCTGATAGAGCAGCGCATGTGCGGGCACATGCGGGCGCAGGGCGGCAAGAACTTCGGCTTGACGTCTGGCTCGCTCGGAAAGCTCCGGCTGGCGATGAGCGGCATTGGCGGCATCGCTGGAGACGGTGACGAGATCGGTAAAAGTGCTGGCGGGCGTCATGCTCGCAAATGTAGAGGATGCGCCCGCCGTGTGGCGTGAGTTTTATTGCAGCGCTTGTTGAAAAGCGCTTTGGGGCTATCAAAATTAATAGCTGAAAGTCTATATATCTAATGGACTAGAGGCTTGTTTGGCTTTAAATCCATGGCTTTATTCACGGAACTGCCCGGTCTGGTCAATCATGGCCAGGCCCACATAGTTCGACCCTGTGCGCGCGGGCGCGGCCAGCTTCACATGCATATGGCCTTAACGCAGCTCGCCCAGTGACTCCAGCGCCGCAGGCAGGCTGGCGCGCTGCACGCCGGGGCCGGCCTTGCGCAGCCCCTCCAGCAGCGCGTGGGTGTTGAGGTAGACCTCCAGCCCAAGATAAGAGAGCTGAGGCATGCCGCTGGCGCTCAGCAACTGCTGATAGGCCTTGACCGCCGGCACTGAGCTGCGCCACGGGCTGGGCACCAGCGTGGTGAACACAATGCCGCGTGTGTGGCTGCCCAGCCCTTTCACCACGGCCTGATTGGCCTGCGCGGCGAGGTTGTAGAAGGACTGCTGCATTTGCGCCTGGCGCGCCTGCGTGACCAGATTCACCGTGGCCGCCGCTCCGGCCAGCACGATGACGGCATGCATGGGCTGGGTGGTTTGCGCGATCTGCTGCACAAGTTGCTTGGCGTTGGCGCCCGAAGCCTCGATGCCCAGCTCCAGCGCGGCCTTCATGCCGCGTTCGGCCAGTACGGACTGGGCAATATCCAGACTGCTTTTGCCAAAGCTGTCCTGCTGGTAGACGAGGGCGATCTGCGACTGGCCCAGCGTCTGAATCTGCTGCAGCATGGCGCTGATTTCGGCGCGGGTGCTGGCACGCAGCGGGTAGACCAGCTTGCCCGGCTGCTGGCGCAGGGCTCCGGCCCCGGCAATGGCTCCGACCAGCGGCGTCTGGCCGCGTTCGATCTCGGGCTGCATGGCGGCGCAGCTGGCCGTGCCCCAGCAGTTGAGCAGGGCGACTGCGCCCTGCTCGATCAGCGCCTTGGCATTGCTGGCGGCGCGCTGCGGGTCATAGCCGTCGTCCAGCAGTTTCAGGCTGATCTTGCGCCCGGCGATGCCGCCTTCGCGGTTGAGCGCGTCGATCTGGGCCTGCATGATGGCCTCACCCTCCTTGCCCGCCTGTGCCTGCGAGCCGGTCAGCGGCAAGCTGGCACCAATGACGATGGCTTCCTGGGCCGATGCTGCGCCCGTTGTCAGTGCCAATGTCAGGGCTGCGCTGAGCGCCAGAATGTGCGGCAGATGCATGATGGTTTTCTCCTCCCTTGGTCAAGCCTGTTGTGGCTTGCATGGTGGGCGGGGCCGCCGCAATCGGGATGGGGGAAAATGCCGCAGTGTCGCGTGCGGGCGACGTTACTCAGTCATGACCAAGGTCAAAGCGACAAGTCTTGATCTGAGGCAAGTCAAATCGAAAAATAGATGAAAAAAGCCTCAAGTCTTTAATTTATATGGGCATGTAGCTATTGTTTTAATAGCTATGAATTCATGGCCTTGTGCAGCCATTCGGCAAAGGCAGAGCATTCCCAGCGGTCCATGATGCCGGTTTTCCAGCACAGATAGTGGGCGTGAGGGCTGGGCGCATCCACATCGAACAGGCGCACCAGCGTGCCGTTTTCCATCCAGGGCGCGCCCAGTTTGTGGCGCACCAGGGCGATGCCCATGCTGGCCGATGCCGCGTCGCACATCAGGCCGATATCGTTGAACTGCGAGCCTTCATTGGGCTCGGGCATGTCCAGCCCCGTGGCGGCAAACCAGGTGCGCCAGGGCTCCAGCGGGCTGCGCAAAAGCGGCATGCCTTCGAGGTCTTCGGGCCGCTCGAACGGGCCATGCTCGCGGATGAAGCTGGGCGAAGCCAGCGGCGTGACGATGTCGCGGGCCAGCTCGATATGCTCCACATCGGCGTAGTGGCCGGCGCCAAAGCGCACCATCAGGTCGGCGTCTTCGCCAATCACATCCAGCAGCGGAATCGAGACCTGTAACGCGATGTCGATCTCGGGATAGGCCTCGGTGAACTGGCGCAGGCGCGGAATCAGGATCACGCGCGCAAACGTGGGCGTGACGGCCAGCTTGAGCCGTCTGCGGCCCGGCGCAGCCGAGGCACCGGGAAAGCGCTGCAGCGCTCCCAGACCTTCGCGCACATGGGCCAGATAGGCGCTGCCATCGGTGGTGAGCGAAAAGTCGGCCCGGCCAAACAGGCGCGCCCCCAGAATCTGCTCCAACTGCTTGACGCGGTGACTGACGGCGCTGGGCGTGACGCACAGCTCCTCCGCCGTCTGCGTGACCGAGCGCAGCCGCGCCAGCGCCTCGAAGGTAAGCAGGCACTGGATGGGTGGAATGCGCCTGGCGGTCACACTGGTCCAGGCGTTGTGGCTGCTGCTGGTCATGCCGGAATGAGCCCAAGCCTTGGTGGTTTAGCGGAACACCACGGTCTTGTGACCGTTGGGGATCACGCGGCGCTCGCTGTGCCACTTCACGGCGCGGGCCAGCACCTGGCTCTCGGTGTCGCGGCCGCGGGCGGTGAGGTCTTCCACGGTGTCGGTGTGGTCGGCGCGGGCCACGTCCTGCTCGATGATCGGGCCTTCGTCGAGGTCGGCCGTCACATAGTGAGCGGTGGCTCCAATCAGCTTCACGCCGCGGTCATGGGCCTGGTAGTACGGCTTGGCACCCTTGAAGCTGGGTAGGAAGCTGTGGTGGATGTTGATCGCACGGCCTGACAATTTTTGACACAGATCGTTGGACAGGACCTGCATGTATCGCGCCAGAACAACCAATTCCGCGCCTTCTTCCTGGATGATCTCGTACTGGCGTTCTTCCGCCTGTGCCTTGGTGGCAGCAGTCACCGGAATATGGTGGAAGGGGATGTTGTAGCTGGCCGCGAGCTGATAGAACTCGCGGTGGTTGCTGATGATGGCCTTGATCTCGATGGGCAGCAGGCCGGACTTCCAGCGGAACAGCAGATCGTTGAGGCAGTGGCCTTCCTTGCTGACCATGATCACGGTCTTCATGCGTTCGGCCTTGGAGTGCAGGCTCCACTTCATGTCGTACTGCTCGGCCAGCGTGGCAACAGCAGCCTTCAGGCTTGCCGTGTCGGTATTGGCAACGGCGAACTGCACACGCATGAAGAACAGACCGGTGACGGTGTCGTTGAACTGGGCAGCTTCTTCAATGTTGCCGCCTTGCTCGAGCAGAAAGCCCGAAACGGCGTGAACCAGGCCCAGGCGGTCTGGGCAGGATAAGGTCAAAATATAGGCTTGGGTCATAGCTGGGCAATTGTCGCAGCAAGGCAGGGACCCTGCGGACAAAGGAAATACATGAAAAGCGAGGGGGGGCATTCTCGCGTCACACCCTGGGTGCTCGTCACTCTCTACGTGTGCGCAGGAATGATTTGGTTGGCTGCGCAAGCCTGGGTGCTCGACTATTTTGATGTATCGGCACACCAACAGGGCGTGCGCTGGCAGATAGGCCTGTTTCTGGCTTGGTTGCTGGTGACGGCGCTGGTCGCTGGCTGGCTGCTCAAACGCAAGCAGCGGGCCGATCAGGTGCGTCGCGAAACCGCTCAGGAGCTGGAATTGGTCGTGCGCCACGCACCGGCCGGGATGGCCCGCGTGCATGTGGGCGGCGGCGAGATCGCCTGGGCCAACGCCAAACTGGCCGGCTGGCTGGGCCGCAGCGTGGAATCCATGCGCGGCCAGGATTTCCGCGTCCTGGTGCCTGCCGATGACCCGGCCGAGGTGTCGTTGCAGCTCGAACGCCTGCTGGATGGCAGCTCCGACTACTTTCAGGTGCTGCGCGAGTGTGTGAACGCCACCACGGGCAAGGTCACGCCCGTGCTGTGCACGACCAGCCGTGTGGCATCTTCGGGCGTGCGCGGGCCGGTGGCGCTGGTCTGCGTGCTGCAGGACCTGAGCGAGATGGTCAACGCCCGCAACGCCATGTCGCGCAGCGAGACCATGCTGCGCATGGCGCTGGAGGGCAGCGGCAACGGCGTATGGGAGTGGGAAGCCAAGGAAGGCAAGCTCAACTTCTCTGCCGGCATGAGCACCTTGCTGCGCTACAAGGGGCAGGACCTGGCCCATGACTTCGACTTCTACCAGCGCCTGCACCCCGACGACGCGCCTGCCGCGCGCCAACTGGTGCTGGATGCTCTGGAGCAGGGCCGCATGCTGGTGCTGACGGCGCGGCTGCTGTGCTTTGACGGCATGTACCGCTGGTTCCGTGCGCGCGGTCAGGCCCACAGGGATGTGGATGGCCGCCTGCTGCGCATTTCAGGCCTGCTGGCCGACCAGACCGCCAGCCGCGAGGCTGACGAGCGCCGCCGTCTGGCGGCCACGGTGGTGGACAACACCATCGAGGGCGTGGTGGTGACCGATGCGCACAGCCGCATTCTTTCGGTCAACAGCGCATTTACCCGCCTGCTGGGCTTTACCGAAGCCGAGATGCTGGGCCAGACCCCGCGCATGTTCAAATCCGGCCGCCATGGCAAGGAGTTCTATGACGCCATGTGGGCCAGCATGCATGCCACTGGCCACTGGCAGGGCGAGATCTGGAACCGCCGCAAGAATGGCGAGATCTTCCCCGAGCGCATGTCGCTCAGCGCCGTCAAGGATGCGGCGGGCATCGTCACGCACTATGTCTGCATGTTCACGGATATTTCGTCCGAGAAAGAGCGCGAGAAGCAGCTCGAGTTTCTTGTGCATCGCGATGTGCTGACCGGCCTGCCCAACCGTGCGCAGTTCACGCGGCTGCTGGATGAGGCGGTGGAGCGCAGCTCCACCACCGGCCGTTCGCTGGCCGTGATGCTGCTCAATATCGACCGTTTCAAGGACGTCAACGACAGCTATGGCCACTCCATCGGCGACGAGGTGCTCAAGCACATTGCCGCGCAGGTGCAGGGTGCGCTGCGCAGCGACGACCTCATTGGCCGCTTGGCGGGCGATGAGCTGTGCGTGGTGGCGCAGAACCTCGATGGCGATGACGACGCCGTGGACGTGGCCGAGCGCCTGATGGCCGCTGCCGCCAAGCCCTGGACCACGCCCGATGGCCTGTCCGTGGTGGTGAGCGTGAGCGTGGGCATCTGTCTGTACCCCGACCATGCGCTGACCAGCAAGGACTTGCTGCAGGGCGCGCACGCTGCGGTCTACGGTGCCAAGGACAGAGGCTCCAACGCCTGGTGCTTCTTCCACGAAGACATGACCCAGGCCGCCCGCGAGCGACTGGCCATGGAGGCGCGCCTGCGTCGGGCGCTGGATTTGGGTCACATGCGACTGTTCTACCAGCCGCAGGTTGACCTGAGCACGGGGCAACTGGTGGGCGCGGAGGCGCTGGTGCGCTGGATGGACCCGGACGAGGGCATGATTTCGCCCGCGCGATTCATTCCTGTGGCCGAGAACTCGGGCGTGATCGGACCGCTGGGGCTGTGGGTGCTGGGCGAGGCCTGCCGCCAGGGCCAGGAGTGGCGCGCCGCCGGTCTGCCTGATCTGACGATTGCGGTGAATGTCTCGCTGCACCAGTTCCTGCTGACCGATATTGCTGGCGCCACGGCCGAGGTGCTGGCCGAATCGGGCTTTCCGGCGCAGCAACTGGAGCTGGAGATTACCGAAAGCGCGCTGGCCGAGCAGCCCGAGGAAGCGCTGGCCGTGCTCAACCGCTTGCGCGGGCTGGGTCTGCGGCTGGCGATTGATGACTTTGGCACCGGCTATTCGTCGCTGGCCCACCTCAAGCGCTTCCCGCTCGATCTGCTCAAGATCGACCAGAGCTTTATCCGCGACATTCCCAACAACTGCGATGACATGACCATCAGCAGCTCGGTCATCGCACTGGGCCATGCCATGGGCCTGAAAGTGCTGGCCGAAGGTGTGGAAACGCGCGAGCAGCTGGAGTTTTTGCAGCAAAAAGGCTGCGACTACTTCCAGGGCTACTTCTGCAGCCGCCCCGTACCGGCGGCAGACTTCAGGCAGCTGCTGGAAAAAGCGCGTGCGGGCCAGCCGCTGGTCGAGCTGCTGGCCTGCCAGCCAGATCCGGTCATCTGAGCCGCGGGCCAGGGCACGGTGGAAGATCAGGGCTTGCTGGCCCGGTTCTTCCACTGCTCACGCAGCTTGGCGCATTGATCTTCCGACGCATTGCCCGCCAGCGTCAGCAGCTTGTCTGCTTCTATATTGATAGCTGTCTGTCTAGTACTTGAATAGGCTATCGCCACTTTTTGCTTTAAATCTGCTGGCAGCCAGGTCGGCACACCGATATCGCGGCGCACATGGCCTTTGCCTGCGACCAGCAACACCGCTTTGCCTTGTGGCTGGATGCTGCGCACCGTCTGCGCCATGGCTTCATCGCGCGCCAGCTGGATGCGCGCCATGGGTGTGAACTGGGACTCGGGCAGCAGGCCGCAATGGCCGTCCTTGATGGCATCGAGCTGCAGCTGCCAGCTCGCAGCGGGCAGATGGCGGTCGTAGCGCGCTTCGCCCATGGCCTGCTTCATCTGCGTGCGCGGCAGATTGCCGCCCAGCACGGGCACGCCAGCGCGCACGGCGTTCATCACCATGGGGCCGTAGTCCTTCCAGGGCCAGCCGCCGCCGGCACCGCCTTGCTCCCACTGCAAAGCGGTCTTGACTTCATCATCGCTGGCCGTGGCGGGCAGGCCGCGTGTGCTGCCGCCAGCGGGCGCCATCTCGATCACCAGTGCCGCCAGGCGTTGCTGGCCTGCCAGCAGGCTGACCGTCTCCGCCTCCCACTGGTGGTGGGCGCTCTGGTCATGCTGCTCGCCCAGCAAGATGACGGAGGCATCTGACCATTGGGCCAGCGTCTGCTGCCATTCGGCGCTGCTGGTGAGGGCGCTGCCCTGGTGCGCGCAGCCTGCAGTCAGCGCAGCGGCAGCCAGAGCCAGAGCAGGAAAAGAGCGAAAAGAAGCCTGTGATGTAGTCCACATATATTGACCAGTCCTATCTTGAAAGACGGGGCATGGCTTCGTACCTCGGAAAATTGCACCGGCTTTGCCCACCGAATTTGCCGCGATACTGCGACTTTCGTCATTGTCGCGCCTGCCGGATTCCCGTGCACTTTCCAGCCCTGCCTTCCCCCCGCTTTCTGGCCCGCGTGGCCGCCACCTTGCTGCTGGCCTGGCTGGCCGCGCAGCTATGCCTGATGCTGCACACGCCGCTGCCGTGGATGCTGGGGCCGCTGATTTCGGTCTCGCTGGTCTCGATTGCGGGTGCGCCCACGCAAAGCTGGGCCAAGTTGCGCAATCTGGGGCAGTGGACGATTGGTGGCGCTCTGGGCCTGTATTTCACGCCTGCGGTGACCGAGCTGGTCGCCGGTCTGTGGTGGGCGATTGCGCTGGCCATTGGCTGGGCGCTGCTGCTGGGCTGGGCGTTTGGCCGCTGGCTGTACCGGGTGCAGGCCGCATCCATGTTGCAGCTGCCGGGCATGACCGAGGCCAGGCTGCGCGCTACCACGTATTTTTCGGGCTCGATTGGCGCGGCGTCCGAGATGACGCTGCTGGCCGAGAAAGAACATGCGCGCACCGATCTGGTGGCCGCCAGTCACAGTCTGCGGCTGGTGATTGTGACGGTGACGATTCCGTTTGCGCTGCAATGGGCCGGTCTGCATGGCGATGCCAGTCTGGCTGCCTCCAGCATCAAGGTCGTGCAGTGGCCGGGCTTTGCCTGGCTGGCGCTGGCCACGGGGGCCGGGGCGCTGCTGATGCTCAAGCTCAAACGCGCCAACCCTTGGTTTTTAGGGGCGCTCATGGTCTCCATGGGGCTGACCATGGCGGGGATCGAGCTGTCCGCCGTGCCGCAGTGGCTGATGAATGCCGCGCAGCTGGTGATTGGTGTGAGCCTGGGCGTGCGCTTTCGGCGCGAATTCCTGCACACCGCGCCGCGCTGGCTGGCCATGGTGGCGCTGGGCACCGTGGGGTTGATGCTGATCTGCGCCGGGTTTGCCTGGTTGCTGCACTGGGGCACGGGCCTGCCCTGGGTCACGCTGCTGCTGGGCACATCGCCGGGTGGCATTACGGAGATGGCCATTACCGCCAAGGTGCTGCAACTGGGCGTGCCCGTGGTCACGGCGTTTCAGGTCTGCCGCCTGATTGCGGTGCTGCTGCTGGTGGCGCCGCTGTACCGGTTCTTGAATCGGGCCACTCCATAATCACTGCTATGAAAAAGCCTTGGCTCCTCTGTCTCATCATCAGCCTGTGCGCGGGATTGTTTCTCGGCGGCCTGGTGATGTGGATGGCTTGGGATCACAACCCCCAATGCGAGATTCACTGCGCCGAGCAGGGCATTGACTGGGGCTACTGGCTGGCCCTGGGCGGCGGCGGGTGGCTGGTCGGCTTTCTGATCTGCATGCTGCCAGCCAGTCTGGTCATGCTGATGCTCAGAAAAAGATAGCTGTAAGCGTAATAAACACAATGACTAGGCGTTAAAAAAGCCACTCAAGAGATTGAGTGGCTTTTTTGTGGGGAGCAAACTGCTCAGTGGATGATCACGGGCTGCTGGGCCAGGCCTGTGTACTTGTCCAGGATTTCTTCGACCTCTTCTTCCGAAGGGGCGTCCTGCTGCCAGGCCAGGATCTGTTTCTGGAACATTTCTGCCCAGGAACCGTCCAGATAGACTTCCTTGCCCGAGCGTTTGTCCACGATCTCAAAGCCGTGGCGGGGCAGTTGATGGGCCTGGGGCTCTGTCTCGGCAACGTCTGCTTCCATGTCTGGACGCAGATGGAGCACCGCAAAGGATTCCGAGTCGTAAAGCATTTGCATGGTGTTCCCCCTTTCACTTCCGTTACGAGCATGGCTTCCATCTGCAGATGGAGGCCCAGTGCCGCATTTCAAGATTGAAGCGCTTGCTCTTGGCACTTCAGCACAGTATTTCATGGATTTGGGCCGCAAATGACAAACCTTGTGTCGCGTGCCGCAGTAGGCGGGCACGCCGGGGCGAAATCGCCTGCCAGCCAAGGCGCAGCAAGGGTGTGAGCGCTTGGTGCGATTGTTGTAAATACGGCTTCTCAGGGTTTGTCGGGAGCGTTCAGCTCCCGTCAGCGCCGGTTACTGAGGTGCCGGAGAGTACTTTTTGAGCTGCAGATCGACAAAATCGTCCTGCCCTTGGGTCAGCCGAATGCGCACGGGCAGGTATTGCATGGCCGGAGCCAGCCAGACCGAGCCATGCTGGTCGCTGCTTTTGCCGGGCAGCTTGTCCAGCCGCAGAGCCAGAACGCTGCCAAAGGGTAGCTCCAGCGATTCGCTGGCGCCGATGCGGAACTTCCAGCGCGCGGCGGAGCGGGCGCTGCTGGAGGTCATCTCGATCACGGTGCCGGGCGGATATTGCTCGGGCGCAGCGGCGATCAACGCCGAGAGCTGCAAGAACACGCTCAGCCGGTCCTGCACACCGTCGGCAATGGCGGCGTCGGCTGTGCCGCCGCTGTAGCGGGTTTTGCCGCCCGCCACATCAAAGCTGGCGGACTGGGTTTTGCGGCCCTTGTCGGTGAAGTTCAGCGGCTGCAGGCCGTGCGGGGTGATCAGCCCTTCGCTGATCTGGGCGCGCTCGCCCATCAGGAACATGCTGATGGACTGGCGCGCCTGGTAGTACTGGCCGTCATGCTGCCATTGCAACTGAGCGCCAGCCGAGTAGTGAAAGCCTTTGACCTGACCGGAGGCATTGAACTCCAGCGTGGCCGAGTTGGGCAGGGTCACGGGCAGCACCGTGCCCGGCGGCAGCGGCGCGCCGCCACCGGGACGAACCTGGATGGGGCGGGCCGTGTCGGCATCGTTGTGCTCGGGCGGATCGGCTGGGGGATCTGCGGGGGGCGGAGCGGGTGCCGGAGTAGGTGCGGGTGCTTCTGTTTCAGGAGCTGTCTGCGTAGATTCTTCCTGGACTGGAGGCTGATTTGACTCAGATTCTTCAGATGCCGGTTCGCTGGCCGGAGCAGGCGCGGGTGGCGTTGCCGGTTTGGGGCGTGGCTTGGGCTTAGGGGCCGGGCGAGGCGCTGGCGGAGCGGGGGGCGCAGGCTCGGGTGCTGCTACTGGTGCAGGCGGCGCCGGTGGCTCGGCCTGCAGCATGCGTGTATCCATGACCACGGCGGCTGCAGGCGGTGCGGGAGTGGAGGGCAGAGCAGGCAGGCCCAGCAGCACCACGGCATGCGCGGCCAGAACCACGCCGGTGACGGGAATCAGAGCTTTGGATGCCGGGTTGGAACGGGCCATGGGCCTTGAGGTCTGCGAATGACGTTAATCCGTGGCGTCACTGCCGGGCAGCCAGCCCAGATCGCTGGAGAGCTGGCGGGCAGCGGCCTGCAGCGGCGCGTCGATGGCTCCACCATATTCGGGATCGAAAGTCGCCAGCGACCCCAGGGTCATCAGCCCCAGCACGATATGGCCGGAGGCATCAAACACGGGTACGCAGAAGGCCACAATGCCGGGCAGCACGGTATCGACCACGCGGGCCGTGCCGCGCTGGCGCACTTCATCCAGCATGGCGGCCACGGCCGCTTCGGTCTGCGGCAGGTCCTGGCGGTGGGCCTTGCGGGCGCGGTCCATCTCGGGCTCCAGCAGCGGCGCGGTCATCTCGCGCGGCAGCCAGGCGGCAAAGCAGCGGCCCGTGGCCGAGGCCAGCATGGGCATCACATCGCCCAGGCGCAGATTGGCGGTGACGGCCTGGGCGCATTCCTCCCAGTGCACGATGGTGGGGCCATGGTTGCCCCAGACGGCAATCGCCACCGTGTGGTTGATGTCCTGCATCAGCGCGGGCATGCGTTCGCGGGCGCGGCGCACGGGGTCCAGCCGGGTCAGCGAGGCCAGCCCGACCTTGAGCGCCATGGGCCCCAGGTCATAGCGGGAGCTGCGCTCGTCCTGCGCCACGAGGCCTATGCGCTGAAAGCTGACCAGATAGCGGTGGGCCTTGGCCGCGCTCATGCCTGCGGCGGCGGCCAGGTCCTTGAGCATCAGCGGGCCGCGCGCCTGCGCCAGGGCCTCGACCAGGGAGAAACCCACCTCTACCGACTGAATGCCTGCGCGTTCCTTGTCCATTGCAATAGAATTGTATTTTGTTTAGTTAAATTGATTTAACCAATCGTAATTGATGCGGTGCCTCAGGCATTGTGCCTGCAGTGGCCGCCATCATGACAGGGAGCAGGCATGAAACTGGCAACTTACAAGGACGGCTCGCGTGATGGTCAGCTGGTCGTGGTCTCGCGCGACCTGAGCATGGCCTGCTATGCCACCGGCATTGCCAACCGCATGCAGCAGGTGCTGGACGACTGGAGCTATATGGCTCCGCAGCTGCAGGACCTGTCGCACGAACTCAACCACGGCAAGGCCCGCCACGCCTTCCCGTTCGATCCCCGCCGCTGCATGGCCCCTCTGCCGCGCGCCTACCAGTGGGCCGATGGCTCGGCCTATATCAATCATGTGGAGCTGGTGCGCAAGGCCCGCAATGCCGAGGTGCCTGCCAACTTCTACACCGACCCGCTGATGTACCAGGGCGGCAGTGATGACTTCATCGGCCCCTGCGACGATGTGATCGTGCCCAGCACGGCCATGGGCATTGACTTCGAGGCCGAGATTGCCGTGGTCACCGGCGATGTGCCCATGGGCACGGACGCGCAGCAGGCGCTGGACGGTGTTCGTCTGGTCATGCTGGTCAACGATGTGAGTCTGCGCAACCTCATCCCCAACGAACTGGCCAAGGGTTTTGGCTTCTTCCAGAGCAAGCCTGCCACGGCCTTCAGCCCTGTGGCGGTGACGCTGGACGAGTTGGGCGACGCCTGGAAGGGCGGCCGTCTGCACCTGACGCTGCAATCGACCTGGAATGGCCGCAAGGTGGGCATGTGCGACGCGGGTGATGACATGACCTTCCACTTCGGCCAGCTGATTGCCCATATCGCCAAGACCCGCAATGTGCGCGCAGGCTCCATCGTGGGCAGCGGCACGGTGAGCAACCCCGGCGTGGAAAGCGGCAAGGGCAAGGACAAGCGCATGGAATGGCCCAAGGGCTATAGCTGCATTGCCGAAAAGCGCTGCATCGAAACCATTCAGGACGGCGCGCCCAAGACCGAATTCATGCAGTTTGGCGACACCATCCGCATCGAGATGAAGGGCAAGGACGGCCAGAGCATTTTTGGCGCCATCGACCAGAACATTGCCCCGCCCGGCGGCAGCCGCGATGAGCAGGAAACCTCGGTCGTGGATACTCCCGAAGTCTGATTTCGATTTCGGAGACCCTCATGCGCGCCTTGTGCAATGCCCCCGTGATTCGACGCAGCCTGCTCGCGGCTGCCATGGCCTTGTCCGCCACCTGGGCGCAGGCCGCGCCTGAGCAGGACCAATCTCTCAAGGACATTCCCATGCCTGCGGCGGCTGCGGCGACAACCTGCCCCGCCAAGGCCAGCCTGCCCACGCATGCCGAGCTGCAGCAATGGGCGCAGAACCCGCAGGATCGCGGGCTTTTGTGGCGCATCAGCCATGGCGGGCGCAGCAGCTGGCTGTACGGCACTATCCACACGGCGCGGCGCGAATGGCTGATGCCCGGACGCACCGTGATGGGCGCGCTGCATGGCGCGGACAAGCTGGCGCTGGAACTCAATGTGCTGGACCCCGAAGTCGTCAAGGAACTGAGCAACGGCATGAAGGCTCGTGACGATCTGCCCGAGCTGGCGGCGGGGCTGAACGCCCGACTGGAAAACCAGCGCAAGCAGGCCTGTGCCGAAGACATGGCGGCCATGCGCCCCGACGCCCAGGTGCTGGGTCTGCTGGGCCTGGCGGGTCGCGCCTATGGGCTGGACCCCAGCTATGGCGTGGACATGATGCTGGCGGGCATGGCCCATGGCATGAAAAAGCCGCTGGTCGGGCTGGAGACGCCCGAGGTGCAGCTCAAGGAGCTGTTCTCCAGCGATCCGGTGGTGGTCGAAGAAAACGTCAGCGATGGTCTGACGCAGCTGGAAAGCGGCAAGGCCCCGCAGATGCTCAACTTCATGGCCGACCTCTGGGCCGACGGCAAGCAGGAAAAGCTGGAGAACTATGCCGACTGGTGCGACTGCGCCAACACCCCGCGCGAGCGTGCCCAGCTCAAGCGCCTGATGGACGACCGTAACCCCGGCATGGCCGACGGCATTGTCAATCTGCTCAAGGAAGGCACTGTCTTTGCCGCCGTGGGCGCGCTGCACACCGTGGGGCCCAATGGCCTGCCCACGCTGCTGCGCAAAAAAGGCTACAAGGTCGAGCGCGTGAAGTTCAAGACGCGCACCACGACTGTTCCCAAGGACGCTTCCAAAGATGTCCCCAGATAAGGACATGCGCCACCCGAATTAAATCTATAAAGCGGCGCAATACACAAAATCAAACCTAGCAACAAGGAGACAAAAACGATGGATCGTCGTCAATTTCTGAGCGCTGTGGCTGCCACTTCGGCAGCCGCTGCATCCCCCTTTGCCATGGCCCAGGAATGGCCTGCCAACCCCGTGCGCTGGGTGGTTCCCTACCCACCCGGAGGCGGCACCGACGTGCTGGCACGTACCGTGGCCGAAGCCATGCGCAAGACGCTGAACCAGACCATCGTGGTGGACAACCGCCCCGGTGCTTCCACCAATATCGGTGGTCAGCTGGTGGCCTCGGCCAAGCCCGATGGCTACACCATCATGTCGGCCGACAACGCCATCCTGGCCTATAACGAGCACCTGTTCAGCAAGCTGCCTTTCAGCCCTGAAAAAGACTTCACCTACATTGGTGGCATCAGCCGCTTCCCCATGGCGCTGGTGGTCAACCCGAACTTTGAAGCCAAGGATTTCAAGGAATTCCTGGCCTACGCCAAGGCCAACCCCGGCAAGCTCAACTACGCTTCGCCCGGCAATGGCTCGCCCCACCATCTGGCCATGGAGCTGTTCAAGAACCGCACCGGCACCTTCCTCACCCACATCCCCTACAAGGGCGCTGCGCCCGCGCTGGCCGATGTGATGGGCGGGCAAGTGCCCTGCATGTTCCTGGACCTGGCTTCGGGCCTGCCTGTGATCCAGTCCGGCAAGGTGCGCGCTCTCGCCATCTGCACGGCCAAGCGCGTGCCCAATCTGCCCAATGTGCCGACGCTGGCCGAGCTGGGCATCAAGGACTCCGAGGTCTATGCCTTCCAGGGCATTCTGGGCCCCAAGAACCTGCCGCCCGCCATCGTGCAGCGCATCAACGGCGATCTGCAAAAAGCGCTCAAGGACCCCGATGTGGTCAAGCGCATGGCCGACTTCGGCATGGAAGCCCTGCCCGGCACCCCCGAGCAGTTCCACGCCATGGCCCGCGCCGAAGCCAAGCGCTGGGGTGCGGTCATCAAGTCCGCCGGTGTGAAGCTCGATTAAGCGCAGCCGCGCTGAAAACACCAAGGCCCGGGATCACCGGGCCTTTTTTGATTCAAATTGCCACTCAGTCTATGTCTTGTATAGGCTGAATGCTATTGATTTGTGAGTGGCTCAATTACTTGGCAGCCTTGGCCTGACGCACGGCCACCACTTCGATCTCTACATACCAGGCGGGGTTGGCCAGCGCTGCAATCTGGAAGGCCGAGCGCGAGGGCAGATTGGGCTGAGCCTCGGTGCCGAAGTACTGGGTGTAGCCGCGCATAAAACCGGCAAAGTCCATCTTGTTGCCCTTGGCGGGGTCGGCCACCAGGAAGACCTGCATCTTCACCACATCGCCCATGGTCAGGTTCATGCTCTTGAGCTGCTCGTCAATGCTCTTGAGCACGCCCACGGTCTGGCCTTCGGTATCGCCACCATAGGCCGCAGGGTCGGTTGCGGGCTTGGACTTGTCCACCACGGGCGGCACCTTGCCGGACAGATAGACCAGGCGGGCATCGGGCGGCAGCTCTACCGCAGCCGAGATGGGAAAGTTGGAGCCAGGTGTCTTGTAGCGCACCACATCGCCGCCGCCAGCGGTGGTGGCAGCGCAGCCGGTCAGCAGCGCGGCGGTGCCAAGGATGGAGGCGGTGAGGGTGGTCTTGAGAATATTCATGGGATCTCCTTGAATTTGTTTATGGGGTGACGCGGAAAGGCTTGACGTCGGCTGCCGTGATGGTGTCCTTGTACTGATTGCCAAAGTTGCTGCGCACATAGTTCACGACATTGGCAATCTGCTCATCGCTGAGCTTGGGGGCAAACGAGGGCATGCCGTGCAAGCCGTTCATCACCACGGATACGGGGTAGGCCGCCGCAGCCAGCTTGGGGTTGGACGCCAGTGCGGGGTAAAAGCCCGCGCCCTTGGCACCTTCGCCCTTGGCCATGTGGCAGCCCTGGCAGGTGGCCTGGTACAGCGCTTCGCCGCCAATCTGGGTAAAGCGGGGGCGAACGGACGAGAAGTTCTTCATCAGCGCCTGGGTCTCAGAGTCCGAGATGGCAAAGACGGCGGCGGACTGCAGCGGCAGCAGGTTCTTCACGTCCTGAGATTGGGCCTGTGCGCTGGTGGCAAAACCCAGAACCAGGGCGCTGGTGGCGATGACGGCGGCGGTGAATCGGTGCATGGTTTTTCTCCTGTGTTTCATCAGACGGCCAAGGCCTTGGCATGCAGGCGCTGGATGGCGTCCAGCGAGGACAGCACGGCACCTTCCTGCCATGCGGGGATGTACGAGACATGCTCGCCCGCCAGCACCAGTCGGCCATCGACTTGCGCGAGGTTTTTGTAGTGCTGCTCGCGCAGTGCATCGGTCCAGTTGCCGAAGCAGCCGTTGATCCAGGGCATGCGGTGCCAGGCGACGGAGACGCCGTTGAGGAACTCCTTCTTGTACTGGGGGTGAATCTGCGAGCCGTACTCCAGCGCCAGGCGAATGCGCTCTGCCGGCTTGAGCGAGGAGAAGCGGTAGGAGTTGCTGTTCTCGAAGCAGTACGCGCCCAGCAGCACGGCGGGGCCGCTGCCCATATAGCCGGTGGAGGGGTAGGAGATCTGCTGAATCGGCAGATCAGTGTTGGTGATGCCGCCGTAGATGCGCTCGTCTTCTTCCCAGAAGCGGCGCTTGAATTCCAGGCCGATCTTCATGGAGCTGCCATAGGGCACGGCAGCAATGGCGTTTTGCATCTCGCTGCTGGCCTGCACTTCGATCTGGCTCAGGATGGACAGCGGAATCGTGCACACGCACCAGTCGGCGCGGGCCTGCTGGGTTGCGCCGGGTTTGAGCGCGTCCACATAGTCCACCGTCACGCCCTTGTCGTTCTGCGCAATCTTGGTGACCTTGGTGTGGTAGCGGATGGTGCTGCCCAGCTCGCGCGCCATGGCCTGAGCCAGCATGTCCATGCCGCCTTCGGGCTGGAAGATGGTGCTCTGGAACTCATACACATTGCCCGCACCCATCTGACGCCACAGCTCGGACTGCAGCAGCTCGCTCAGGCCCATCGGTGTGGAAGGCTTGGCCAGCGCCATCAGGCCGCCGCCCGGGTCGATGTCATAGCCACGGAAGTCGCTCATGGCATTGCTGGCGCGGTAGCGGTAGTCCTTGTCCAGCACGCCCCAGGCCTTGAGGCCTTCGAGCAGCTTCTGGCGGTCTTCCAGGCTCACGGCCTGATCGAGCGCGCCCTGGTTGGTCGCCTTGGACAGCAGCTCGGCCACATGGCCGTACACATCGGTCTGGATGTGGCGAAAGCGCTGGGGCTTGCCGCCCAGCTTCTTGCTGTTGTGCAGATAGGCGTTGTAGTTGACCTGGTTGAAGGTCTCAAGCTTGATGCCAAAGCGCTTGTAGTAGTCCAGCATCGCATGGTGGTGGTAGGGCACGCGCCATGGGCCGGGGTTGATGTAGTTGCCCTTGGCAAAGCCCACCTTCTGAGTGGTGCCGTCCAGCTCGGTGAACTCGTCACCGCCGCGCAGCGTCCAGGCACGGCCGCCGGCGCGGCCCTGAAACTCCAGCACCTGCACCTTGTAGCCCGCAGCGCGCAGCTCATGCGCCGCCACCAGACCGGCTAGACCCGCGCCCAGCACCAGAACCGTGGAACCAGGCTTGGCGTTGCTGAGCTTGACGGGGCCGCTGTAGTGAGACTCGGCGGCGTAGCCCAGTGAACTCATGGCTTGGTACATGGCACTGCCGCCGGCGACCTTCCCAATCATGGAAAGCAGTTGTCTGCGGCTGACGTGCTTGCTTGGCTCTGACATGTTTTTTTACCTTTCTTGCGGACGGGCCTACGCATGGATCTGCATGCGTCTTGGCAAGACAGCTTGAGCAAGAGGTGTGCCAGACGTTTCCTACAAAAGAAAACTTCCTAAAAATCAATCACTTGTTATGCATTTGAGGTGCTCTTGGCTTCTAGTCCTTTGCACATATAGGGTGCATGCTCACTAATTTGGAGCATATGCGCCATACCAGTGCATGGCTTTGCGTTCAAGCCGCTCTCCGCTAAGCTGGCTTTCCATGAAAAGCGGCAAGCAACGCAAGGCAGAAATTCAGCAGCAGCGCGCCGCGCGTGCGCTCAAAACCGTGGTGGCCAAGCCCGCTCAACCGGCGCTGCCAGCGCAGGGCACAGCGCCGTGCAACCCGCTCAAGCTCGCGCCATACAACAGCTACGGCCAGCCCGACTTTGTGGCGCGTGGCTACTATCAGGATCAGCCGTTTTGCTGCAAGGACTGCGGCAAGCAGGAGGTCTGGACCGCCACGCGGCAAAAGTGGTGGTACGAGGTGGCGCAGGGCCAGGTGTTCACCACCGCCAACCGCTGCAACAGCTGCCGCCGCAAGGAGCGTGAACGCATCGCCGAGGCGCGGCGCATTCAGCAGCAGGGCATGCAGAACAAGGAGGCTTTATGAAACGCGGCATCTCGTGGCTGCTGACCTTGACGGGTCTGGTGCTGGTGCCTGCATTTGCGTGGTGGCGGGGGCAGCAGTTTCTCGATGAGCAACGCACGCAGGACGGCTTTGCCTGCGGCATGCCCATCCTCGGCCTGTACCTGCTGGCCGTCATCGTTGCGGGCCTGCTCTCGCTGGTCGCCACAGTGCTCAACGGTTTGGCTCTCAGGGCCTTGCCCGCACCGCGCCACCCGCTGCGCATTCTGGAGCTGGTGGTGATCGCTGCGCCGCTGATGCTGGCCGCCGTGTTTACGGCGGTGTTTATCGTGGGGTGATTTGCCGGAGCGGTTCTTAGTGAACCAGCTCTTCGTTTCGCTCGTCGATGGAAGGCTCGGACCCTTTGACCACCACGCGGTTGCGGCCGCTGCGCTTGGCCACGTAGAGCATGGCATCTGCCTGCTTGAAGACGGTCTGGATATCGTCATCGCTCTCGGGCCATTGCGCCACCCCCAGCGAGATGGTGACGCTTCCCACCACCGGCAGCTGCATGGCCTGCACCAGCTTGCGCAGGCGCTCGGCCACCTGCGCGGCGGCATCCAGCGGTGCGCCGGGCAGCAGCAGCAGAAATTCTTCACCGCCCACACGGCAAGGGACGTCGTCCGCGCGTGAGACATCGCGCATGGTGCGCGCCAGCTGCTTGAGGACCTGGTCGCCCGCATCATGACCAAAGCTGTCGTTGACCTTTTTGAAGAAGTCGATGTCTATGGCCACCACGGCAAACGGCGTGGCCTGCCGCTGAAAAGTGGTGACTGCGGCTTCCAGATGGCGGCGGTTGCCCAGGCCGGTCAGCGGGTCGGTGTTCACGTCCTCGCGCAGCTTGGTGATATTGCGCTGCAGCAGGCCAATGCCTTTGAGCATGGCTTTCTTCAGCTCCTGCGCTTCAAAGTACCAGGATTTGACGTCCTGAATGTTCTGTGCGGTCTCGGGCTTGTCCATATCCTGCGCGCCATCGGCCAGTTGGCGCAGCGGGCTGGCAATGCGGCGGGCGCTCCACCAGATCACGACCAGCATCAGCAGTGCAATCGGCAGCGTCTTGTAGAGCACCGAGCGCATCAGCGTATTGAGCGGCGCCATAGTCGCGGCCTTGGGGCGCTGGGCCACGATGCCCCAGCCGGTGGAGGGCACGACCGCATAGCCGGCCAGCATGTCCACGCCCTTGCTGTTGACCAGCGGTGTCTTGCCGGACTCACCCAGGCTGACCTGATTGATGGCGTCGTTATTGGTGATCTGGCTGCCTACGCGGCTGCTGTCGGGGTGGTAGATGATGAATTTGTTCTTGTCCACCACGTAGACATAGGACTCGTCCTGATAGAAGTGCGAGCCCAGCAGCGTGTCCAGCATGCTTTCCTGCTTGAGGTAGATGCTGCCGCCCACGGCGCCCAGATACTCGCCCTTGTCGCTGAAGATGGGCTGGGAGATGAAGACGATGAAGTTGCCCGTGACGGCCATATAGGGCTGGCTGATGACGGGGCCCTTGGCCTCCAGCGCCTCGACCACGCCCTCGCTTTGCAGCGTCTTGCCCTTGATCTGCAGCGTCTCTGGCGATGTGGCCAGCACATAGCCGGTGTTGGTGAAGATGGTGACCGAGTTGAAGCTCTCGGTCTGCAGCCGCAGGCGCGCAGCCTCGGCGTTCAGATAGGCGGTGTCGTCCAGATGGTGGGCCAGCAGCTTGGCACTGTAGTCCAGTTGCTGCAGCGCGGACTGCAGAAAGTCGTCCGTGCTGCGCGCCAGCTTGGTCGCGTAGGCGTAGTGGCCGTCCAGCGTGTTGTCTATCAGTTGCTCACGCTGCACCAGATAGCCGGCGTAGAAGGTGTTGGCAAACGGAATCAGCGCGCTGCAGATGGTCAGCACCAGAATCAGGCGACGCAGATCCAGCCGGGTGGCGGGCCGGGCGGACTTTTCGAGCTTTGTGGATGGCATCAGGTCAGGGGCCGGCAGCTGCTCCGGGCCCCTCTCCCCCAGGGGTCTCAGATTCCTGCCGTTTTATTCGTTGGCTGAGCCGCATTATCTGGCGCTTGCCAATAACCGGTCTTGGTGATCACCACAGTCCGCTTCAGAGGTCGGCTTTGAGCACTTGCACCGCGCAGTCATAAAAACAGGGCGCGCGGCCAATGTCGGTGAGCTGCTGGTGGGTCAGTTCATTGACATTGGTGCCGTTCAGGCCCTGCTTGCGCCACCAGATGCCCAGGCCCACCACCACACCGGCGCGGGCGCGGCCGTTGATGCTGGCATGGCAGTGATACTCGCCACGCGCGTTGAAGATACGCAACCTGTCCCCGTCGGCAATGCCGCGCGCGGCAGCGTCGTCGGGATGGATTTCCAGCAGCGGGCGCTCTTCCATGCGTTGCAGGCTGCCCACATTGGCAAAGGTGCTGTTGAGGAAGTTGCGCGCGGGCGGCGAGATCATGGCCAGCGGATATTCAGCCGTGGGCGGCTCGTAGTTGGGCAGATGCTCGGGCAGGGTGCTGATGCCCAGCCGGGCCAGCGCGGGGTTGTCGAACTCGCATTTGCCCGAGGGCGTGGCAAAGCCGCCTTGCGCAAACGGTGCATCAGGCAGCGGAATATGGGCAAAGCCATGCGCCAGTAGCTCATCAAAATTGATAGCTGTATGCCTAATTGCTGTCTGGACTAGAGCCTTGTCTGACTCTGAAAAGTGCTCGGCGGCAAACGCCGGGTCCAGTTTGGCCATCTGCGCGGCCAGGTCGCGGAAGATCTGCGCATTGCTGCGCGCCTGACCTTCGGGTGCAATCGCGGGCTGGTTCAGCAGCACATCGGTGTGACCGTAGCTGCCGTGAATATCCCAGTGCTCCAGCTGCATGGTGGCGGGCAGCACATAGTCGGCATGGTCGGCGGTGTCGGTCATGAAATGCTCAAGCACGACGGTGAACAGGTCTTCGCGCGCAAAGCCTGCGGTCACTTTCGCTGACTCAGGTGCCACGGCCACAGGGTTGCTGTTGTAGACGACGACGGCTTCCACCTTGGGGCCGAACTGTGCATCCCCCCCGTGCAGCAGCACATCGCCAATGCTGCTCATATTCAGCGTGCGGGGGCGGCGCTGGCCCAGCAGCTGCGGCATCTGCAGGGCAGCGCGGTTAAAGGGCGATACGCCCGAGCTGGACAGCAGCAGGCCGCCCGCGCGGTGGCGCCAGGCTCCCACCAGCGCAGGCAGGCAGGCAATGGCGCGCACAGCGTTGCCGCCGCCGCGCACGCGCTGCATGCCGTAGTTCAGGCGAATGGCGGCGGGTTTGCTTGTGCCATAGTCACGCGCCAGGCAGCGAATCTGCTCCACAGCCAGACCGCAGACCTGGGCGGCGCGCTCGGGAGGCCATTGCAGTGCTCTTTCTTTCAGAGCGTCCCAGCCTTGTGTGTACTGGGCGATGTAGTCGTCGTCGAGCCAGTCATTGACGATCAGCTCATGCATCAGCGCGAAGGCCAGCGCGGCGTCCGTGCCAGGTAGCAGTTGCAGATGCTCATGGCATTTGTCGGCGGTCTCGCTCTTGCGCGGGTCGATGCAGACCAGTTTTGCGCCATTGCGTTTGGCTTCCTGCGCATAGCGCCAGAAGTGCAAATTGCTGGTGATGCTATTGCTGCCCCAGATCAGGATCAGCTGACTTTCGGCAAAGAACTCCACGCGCATGCCCAGCTTGCCGCCGTAGGTGGCAGCCAGTGCCTCGCCGCCCGCATTGGAGCAGATGGTGCGGTCCAGCAGGCTTGCGCCAAGCTGGTGGAAAAAGCGCCGGTCCATGCTCTCGCCCTGCACCATGCCCATGGTGCCCGCATAGCTGTAGGGCAGTATGGCTTCGGGATTGCGCTGGGCAATCGCGTGCAGGCGCTGGGCAATATCGCTCAGTGCTTCGTCCCAGCTCACGGGCGTGAACTGGCCGCTGCCCTTGGGGCCGCTGCGCTTCAAGGGCTGCAGCACGCGGTCTGCGTGGTAGTGGCGCTCCGTGTACTTGCTGACTTTGGCGCAGAGCACGCCGCCGGTATGGCCGTGGGCCGTATTGCCCTGTACCTTGATGGCCGTGCCATCGGCAACGGTGGTGACCAGGGCGCAGGTGTCCGGGCAGTCATGCGGGCAGGCGCCGCGTACTTGAGAGATGTGGGGCATAGGGAGGGCCGCAAAAAACTTGATGCAAGTCCCAGGTAAGGGCCTTGTCGCGGCCTATTATGAGGGCCGCATCCGGGCCAGAAGTGCAGCAGATGCGAAACCATGGGCGGCGGGCCTACCCGGCCTGCAAGTATCGACAGCGATTCAAGAGAGCGTAATCAATGCACAGCAAGCAAGTTGGGTTCAATCGCAGACAGTTTGTGGGCGCTGCAGCAGGTTTGACTGCTGCGACATGGGGATGGAGCAGTCAGGCGCAGGAAGCCGGCCCCATCGTGCTGGGCCAGTCCTGTGCGCTCAGCGGGCCGTCGGCCCAGCTTGGCACGCATTTTTCCGCAGGGGCCAAGCTCTACTTTGACCAGCTCAATGCCCAGGGCGGCATTGGCAAGCGGCCTGTGGAGCTGCGCACGCTGGACGACGGCGATGAACCCGACCGCTGCGTAGCCAATACCCAGAAATTCCTGAACGACGATGTGCTGGCGCTGTTCGGCTATCTGGGCACTCCCACCAGCGTGGCGGCGATTCCGCTGCTGCAGCAGGCCAGGGTGCCGCTGGTGGCACCGCTGACCGGCGGTCTGGCGCTGCGCGACCCCAAGCTGGCGCAACTGATCTTCAATGTGCGCGCTTCCTATGTCGATGAGACAGCGCTCATGGTCAAGCAGCTGACTTCGCTGGGTCTCAAGAAAATTGCGGTCTGCTACCAGAACGATGCCTATGGCCAGTCCGGTCTTGATGGCGTGACGCAGGCGCTGCAGGCCCATGGTCTCAAGCCCGTGGGCGCAGCCACGGTGGAGCGCAACTCCGTCGATGTCAGCAAGGCCGTCAAGGCGCTGGTACCGCTGGGCGCGGATGTGATCGTGCAGGTCGGTACCTATGCGGCCAGCGCTGCCTTTGTGCGCGCGGCGCGCCAGGCGGGCTTTGGCGGGCAGTTCTACAACGTGTCTTTTGTCGGCACCTCGGCGCTGGCGCAGGCGCTGGGCAAGGAGGCCGAAGGCGTGGTGGTCACCCAGGTCGTTCCCTCGCCCTACAAGACCTCGCACCCGCTCACGCGCGAGTTTCATAACGCCGTGCAAAAGGACGGCAACAAGGTTGCGCTCAACTACTCCAGTCTGGAAGGCTATCTGGCCGCCCGCGTCATGGCCGAAGGGCTCAAGAATGCGGCTGCCAGCGGCAAGCTGCAGCGCGACAGCCTAGCAGCGGCGCTTGACGCGCTCAACGGCCAGCAGGTGGCGGGTTTTCCGCTGGCCTTCAAACCCCAGGCAGGCAAGCCGCGCTTTGTGGAGCTGTCCATGCTCACGGGCGACGGCAAAGTACGGGTTTGATGTTGTGACGCCATGAGCTCTCTGGCTTTGGGTCATCATGTCGTCATTGCCAATGATGACCCAAGGAGAGAGCGCATGTTCCTGCTGCCTGAACTCAAAGAAAGCGCCCCTGACATTGCCGCACTGCGGCGCGATATCCATGCCCACCCGGAGCTGTGCTTTGAAGAGATTCGCACCTCCGATCTGGTAGCGGCCAAGCTGGCCGAGTGGGGTGTTCCCACGCACCGAGGTCTGGGCAAGACCGGCGTGGTCGGCATCATCCATGGCCGCGATGGCGGTCAAAGTGGCAAGGCCATCGGTCTGCGCGCTGATATGGATGCCCTGCCCATGCAGGAGTTCAACACCTTTGCCCATGCCAGCCGCCATGCGGGAAAGATGCATGCCTGTGGTCACGACGGCCACACGGCCATGCTGCTGGCAGCCGTGCAATATTTGGCCGCCCACCGCGACAGCTTTGAAGGCACGGTCTATGCCATCTTCCAGCCTGCAGAAGAAGGCGGCGGCGGCGCGCGCGAGATGGTCAACGATGGCCTGTTCACCCAGTTCCCCATGCAGGCCGTGTTTGGCATGCACAACTGGCCCGGCATGAAGGCCGGCACCATGGCCGTGGGCGCAGGCCCGGCCATGGCTTCGAGCAACGAGTTCAAGATCGTCGTGCGCGGCAAGGGCGGTCATGCCGCCATGCCGCATATGGTGGTGGACCCCGTGCCTGTGGCCGCTCAGCTCATCATGGCTTTCCAGACCATTGTCAGCCGCAACGTCAAGCCGATTGAGGCCGGTGTGGTCTCCGTCACCATGGTGCATGCCGGTGAAGCGACGAACGTGGTGCCTGATAGCGTGGAGCTGCAAGGCACGGTGCGCACTTTCACACTCGAAGTGCTGGACCTGATAGAGCAGCGCATGCAGCAGATCAGCCAGTCGCTTTGCGCTGCCCATGGCACGCAGTGCGAGTTTGAATTTGTGCGCAACTACCCGCCCACCATCAACACGGCCCCCGAAGCCGAATTTGCCCAGGCCGTGATGCGCGAGATTCTGGGCGATGCCGGTGTGGTGCCCCAGGAGCCATCGATGGGCGCAGAGGACTTTGCCTTCATGCTGCTGGAAAAGCCCGGAGCCTATTGCTTTATCGCCAACGGCGACGGCGACCACCGCGCGCTGGGCCATGGCGGCGGCCCCTGCACGCTGCACAACCCCAGTTATGACTTCAACGACGAGCTGATTCCGCTGGGCTCGACTTTCTGGGTCAAGCTGGCCCAGCGCTGGCTGGCGCAGCCCACGCGTTGATAAAAAAGAACGGTCGTTCTAATTTGGCGTTTTTTTCGCTACACTGGTCTCGATTTTTATAAACCGGAGACCGTCCATGTCCGATCTGAACGCTACTTTTGAAGAGGCCGTCAAAGGCTCGACCACCTCGATCACCACTCGCCCTGACAACGCGACCTTGCTCAAGATCTACGCGCTGTACAAGCAGGCGACCGAGGGTGACAACGAGACCAAGAAGCCCAGCTTCACCGACATGGTGGCCCGCGCCAAGTGGGATGCCTGGGCCAAGCTGGAAGGCACATCCCCCGATGAGGCCAAGCAGCTCTATATTGATCTCATCGAATCGTTGAAGTAATCACCCCCTGAGCGGCTGCGCCACTTCCCCCTCTCTCGATGCGTTGCATCGGGAGGGGGACGACAGCCTCGCTGCGAGGCGGCTCTTGCTCGCTGTCCCTCGGTTGGGCTGTGCCGGTTTTTGGGGTCAGTACTTATTCGAAAAATTGGCTGAAATGCGTTGACGCAAATACTCCGCCCCTGTGATGGGCGGATATTTTTTGGCCGGGCCTTCAATCACCGCATCCTCATTGGCCTGACAGAAGAACGCCAGGCTGTAGCGCGCGTCCTGGGACTCGTGCGGCAGCGGGTTGCGTACGCGGTGAAAGTTGCTGGGTAGCTGGTCATCGCTCCAGCGCATCAGCATGTCGCCGATATTGCAGGTGATCACGCCGTCCACAGGCTCGACCGGCGTCCATTGCTGGGCATCGGCTTCTTTGCCGGGCATGACCTGCAGACCGCCTTGCCCGGCGCGCTGGAATAGCAGCGTGAGGCAATCAAAATCCGTATGCGCCCCGGCGCGCCACAAGCCTAGTTCCTCCTTGAGGGCCGGGTCCACCGCAAAGTAATGCAGCATGCGCAGGGTGCTCTGGTAGCTGGGCACCGATGGATCATGGGCGCGCGTGAAAAAGTCTTCATCAAAGCCCAGCTTGTACGCAAAGCAGGACAGCAGCTGCATGCCCACTTGCCAGCATTGCTTTTCAAATTCCAGCGTGGCTTGCTGAAAGCCGGGTAGCTCGGCTTCACTGGGCCACAGCCCCTCCATGCGCGGGCGGGTGACCTGGTAGGACTCTTTCTGGTCAGGCGTGCGGGTTGATGGGCGAATCTGCGCCTTGTGTTCCCAGCCCGCATTGCGCGCCAGCGGCCATTGCGCTTTGACGTCGGCAGGTTGCGCAAAGAACTGCCGGGCGCGCTCGAAGGCAGCATCGATATCAGGCTGAGGAATGCCGTGGCCGCAGACCTGAAAGAAGCCAATCTCCACCGAAGCGCTCCAGATCTGCTCGGCAATCTCGTGCTTGCGCGCTTCAAAGTGGCTGATGTCGATCACGCGCACTTCGCGCGTGGTGGTTTCCACGCCCTGGCCGCCCATGCGGGCCTCCTTGTCCAGTTCCCCCAGGCTGTAGGCGCTAGTGGTGTGGGTCGTCACGGTTTGCATAAGTCTCTCTCTTGCGAAGACTTCAAGCGCAGGGCCATGTGAGGTATCGGGCAGGCAGCAGACGCTTGAAGTGTGGATATCAGGCGCGACGGGCGTCGCACCCACTTCAAGAGCAATGACCCGCAAGCAACTGCTGTGCAGTGCTGGCTGCTGAACGCTTCTACTCTTGCCTTGATTGCAGCAAACGCCATGCCAGCCTTGCCTGCAGAAAAGAGGCTGCATGCAGCTTCATTCTGGTGCGTGCCCGGCTTGTGTGGTGCATGCGCATGGATGCGTGCACCGCCGCAATGCATGAGCTGCTGCTTTGGTGCATCACCCGGTGCGTGAAGTGACGACTTGTAAAAGCAGGCACGCCAATTGCTTGATTAATGCCTGAGTAGAAGCGTTCAGCCTGCATCTTTGTGCAGCGCCCGGAAATTGCTCGAGTCCCTGTCTGCATACCGCTTGCAGATGTCTGTGTTGACCAAGCCGGGAGAGTTGTCATGCCACTTTGCTTTTTCGTTCTCAATCTTGTGTGGAGCTATCTGTGATGTCTCTGCCCGAAGAAGCCCGTCTGAATGAAACCGATGGCATCTACCTGCGCCGCGCAATTGCGCTGGCGGACAAGGCGCGCGAGCGCGGCAACCGCCCGTTTGGCGCGCTGATTGTGGGCGCGGGCGGCAAGGTGCTGGCCGAAGCCACCAACGCCAATGGCGAAAGCGGTGACTGCACGGCCCATGCCGAGCTGTCGGCCATTCGCCTGGCCAGTCCGCTGTTCACGCGCGAAGAGCTTTCTGCAGCCACGCTGTACTCCTCATCTGAGCCCTGCGTGATGTGCGCAGGGGCCATCTTCTGGTCCGCCATTGGCCGTGTGATTTACGGCATCGACGCCGAGCGGCTGCGTGTGTTCCGTGGTGAGCGGCTCGATCAAAAGGACGCCGAGCTGTCCTGCCGCGATGTGTTCAACACCTCGTCGCACGCCATCGAATGCATAGGCCCTGCGCTGATCGAGGAAGCCAGCACCTCGCACCAAGGGGCCTGGAAGGTCTGATCGCTTTTTTCAAGAACATCTATCTGCAAGAGAGGAAATCCATCATGCAAACCAAGCGTCTGTTTCTGCGCTCCCTGATGGCTCTGGGCGCATTTGCCAGTGCCACCACGGCCTTTGCTGCGACGCCCATCAAGTTCCAGCTGGACTGGCGTTTTGAAGGGCCTGCGGCGCTGTTTCTGCAGCCCGTGGCCAAGGGCTACTTCAAGGCGGCTGGCCTTGATGTGACGGTGGACGCGGGCAGTGGCTCCGGCGGGGCCATTCAGCGCGTGGCTTCAGGCTCGTACGACATGGGCTTTGCCGATCTGGCCGCGCTCATGGAGTTTCACGCCAACAATCCCGACGTCAAAGACAAGCCCGTGGCCGTGATGATGGTCTACAACAACACGCCGGCCTCGGTCATGGCGCTCAAAAAAAGCGGGCTGAGCAAACCCACGGATCTGAGCGGCAAGAAGCTGGGTGCGCCGGTGTTTGACGCAGGCCGCCGGGGCTTCCCATTGTTTGCCAAGGCCAACAAGGTGGGCGATGTGCAATGGACCAGCATGGACCCACCGCTGCGCGAAACCATGCTGGTGCGCGGCGATATCGATGCCATCACGGGCTTTACCTTCACCTCGCTGCTGAACCTGGAAGCACGCGGCGTCAAGGCCGCTGATGTGGTGGTCATGCCGTTTGCCGACAACGGCGTGAAGCTCTACGGCAACGCCATCATCGCCAGCGCCAAGCTGGTGCGCGAGAACCCCGAAGCCGTGCGCGCTTTTCTCAAGGCCTTCAGCAAAGGTGCCAAGGAAGTCATGGCCAACCCGGGCGCGGCCATTGCCTATGTGAAGGAGCGCGACGGCATCGTCAACACAGCGCTGGAAACGCGTCGCCTGCAACTGGCCATTGACAGCGTGATCAACACCGCCGATGCGCGGGCTGAAGGCTTTGGCCAGGTCACGCCCACACGCATGGCGCTGATGGCATCGCAGGTGTCTGACGTGTATGCGACCAAGACGCGGGTGAATGCCGAAGCCGTCTGGAATGGCCGCTTTCTGCCGCCAGTGGCAGACCTCGAAGTCTTCACCAAGAAGTAGTTTGCTCACTTATTTGTAGCTTCATGCCTAAGCAATGATTAGGCATGAGCACAGTTTTGCATGAAAACCTCTGATATCGATGCCAGCAGACCCTTTGTGGAGTTCAAGGACGTCTGGCTGGCCTATAACGACGAGCTGCTGCAGGCCAATCACTTTGCCGTGGAGGCGATTGACCTGACGGTGCAACGCGGCGAGTTCATCGCCATCGTCGGCCCGTCGGGCTGCGGCAAGTCCACCTTCATGAAGCTGACCACGGGGCTGAAGATGCCGTCCATGGGCCGCATCACCGTCGATGGTCAGCGTGTGACCGGGCCGCTCAAGATCTCGGGCATGGCGTTCCAGTCCTCGTCGCTGCTGCCCTGGCGCACCACGCTGGATAACGTGCTGCTGCCGCTGGAGATCGTGGAGCCGCATCGCTCGCAGTTCAAGCAAAAGCGCAAGGAATACGAAGCGCGCGCCGTGGAGCTGCTGGCCAAGGTGGGGCTGGCGGGCTATGAGAAGAAGTTTCCCTGGCAGCTTTCGGGCGGCATGCAGCAGCGTGCCAGCATCTGCCGGGCGCTGATTCATGAGCCGCAGATGCTGCTGCTCGACGAACCGTTTGGCGCGCTCGATGCCTTCACGCGCGAAGAGCTGTGGTGCATTCTGCGCGACCTGCAGGCCGAGCAGAAATTCAATGTGATTCTGGTCACTCACGATCTGCGCGAAAGCGTGTTTCTGGCCGATACCGTCTATGTGATGAGCAAGAGCCCGGGCCGTTTTGTGGTGCGCCGCGACATCGACCTGCCGCGCCCGCGTGATCTGGAGGTGACGTACACGCCGGAGTTTTCGGACATCGTCTATGAGCTGCGCGGCCATATCGGTGCCATGCGCAAGAGCGGCGCGGCGGCCGCCATCAACCAGTAAGGCCAGGCATGATGCAGAAAAAAATGGCGGAACGCTGGGCACCATGGGTGCTGCTGCTGGCGATTGTGCTGCTGTGGCAGGTCATCTGCTCGGCATTCGATGTTTCGGAGTTCATCTTCCCCAGCCCCTGGGCCATAGGCCATCAGCTCTATGAGTTTGCGGGCACGATTGCCATGCATGCCTGGCGCACCTACTGGGTGACCATGGCGGGCTTTGCGCTGGCGATTGTGGTGGGCGTGCTGCTGGGCTTTCTGATTGGCTCATCGCGCCTGGCCTATGCGGCCTTCTACCCGCTGATGACGGCCTTCAACGCCTTGCCCAAGGCGGCGTTTGTGCCGATTCTGGTGGTCTGGTTCGGCATTGGCGCGGGGCCGGCGATTCTCACGGCCTTTCTCATCAGCTTCTTCCCCATCATGGTGAACATCGCCACCGGTCTGGCCACGCTGGAGCCCGAGCTCGAAGACGTGCTGCGCGTGCTGGGGGCCAAGCGCTGGGATGTGCTGATCAAGGTCGGCCTGCCGCGCTCCATGCCGTATTTCTATGGCTCGCTGAAGGTGGCGATCACGCTGGCCTTTGTGGGCACCACGGTCAGCGAAATGACGGCGGCCAACGAAGGCATCGGCTACCTGCTGGTGTCTGCGGGCTCCTCCATGCAGATGGCGCTGGCTTTTGCGGGTCTGCTTGTGGTGGGAGCCATGGCCATGGTGATGTATGAGCTGTTCAACCTGGTGGAAAAGCACACCACGGGCTGGGCAAGACGCGGATCGCAAGGTGAGTGATGCAATCAATTTGATAGCTAACTGCGTATATTCTTTATAGACAAACGGCCTGCCGGGCTTTGAAACCCGGCAGGCCGTTGGCATTTGAGGCGCTTTTTTGGGGCTTGCTTAACCCGCGCTGCGGCAGCTGTTGAACGCGTCCATGCCGGGCTGATAGGTGGGCGATTGCACATCGACCAGACCCAGCACCGAGTGGTAGAGATTGTCGTGAGAGACGCTGTTGTCCAGCGTCTTGCTCAGGCAGGCCTGCTGCAGCTTGGTGCGTGCGCCCAGGGTGCCCAGCCAGGCAATCATGGGCACATGCTTTTGATCGTCAGGAGCCATGCCGTAGGGCAGGCCGTGCAGATAGATGCCCATCTCGCCCAGCGATTCGCCGTGGTCGGACATATAGAACATGCCGGTTTCGTACTGGTTTTGCTGGCTCTTGAGCCAGTCTATGGTTTTGGCCAGAAAGTGGTCGGTGTAGCGGATCGAGTTGTCATAGACATTGACCACGTTCTCCACCGGGCAGCCGGACAGCGCATTGGTATCGCACTCGGGCTTGAAGGGCTTGAGGTCGGGCGGGGAGCGCTTGTAGTAGGCCGGACCGTGGCTGCCCATCTGGTGCATGACCAGCACCACCCCCTTGGCGCGGCGCTCCGGGTCCAGCTTGGCAATGCGCTCTTCAAGGCCCACGAGCAGCATATTGTCCAGGCATTCACCATCGGCACTGCACAGGGCCTTGCCTTCGGGCGTGTTCACGCTGTCGGCGGTGTCGGCCATGGGAATGCGTTTGCACACGCCTTTGCAGCCGGCCTGGTTGTCCACCCACAGCACGGCCAGGCCTGCGGCCTGCAGCACATCGAGCAGATTGCTATGCTCTTCCTTGGTGTTGTAGAAGCGCTCGCGCCCCAGGCTGGAGAACATGCAGGGCACGGACTCACGCGTGCTGGTGCCGCAGGAGCGCGCATTGCGCCAGCTCAGCACATCGCGCTGGGCCAGCTCGGGGTTGGTGGGGCGCTCGTAGCCGTTGAGGCTGAAGTTCTTGGAGCGGGCCGTCTCGCCCACCACCAGTACCAGCAGCGGAGGCTTTTGCCCGGTGGCGTAGCTGGGGCCTAGGGCCGAGCCTTCAATGGTGCTGACAAAGGCTCTGGGCTTGTTGATCAGCGGTGCCAGCAAGACGCTGGTGGTGGAGAGCACCGGGTTGATGGGATTGATCACAAAGCGTAGCCACATATTGTTGCGAACCACCGGCGCAATGTCCCTGTACGAGACAGCGACCGCGCCGCCAATCAAGACCAGAGCCGTAATCAGCAGCACCGTGGTGCGCATCAGGTTCTTCCAGAAGCTGCCAGCGCTTTGGAGCGGCGTCTTCCACAGCCAGATGCCGGGCAGGATGGCAATCACCAGAAGCTCGAGCAGCAGCTTGGGGTTGAACAGGTCCGAGCTTTCGCGCAAGTCGGTCTGCAGCACGTTGTGCATCATGCCGCGGTCCATCACCGTGCCGTAGGAGACCATGAAGTATTGGGCGCTGGCCGCAATCAGCAGCAGCGCAATCCAGAACGGCTTACCCCAGCGCGGCCAGGCAAAAAGACTGGTCAGCAGCAGGGCGGAGCCCAGCACCAGTGGCAGGGTGCGCAGCGCCAGTATCAGCAGGCTACCGTGATAGCCATCGAGCGTAGGCAGGCGCAGCCACAGTGCCCAGTTGGCCGTCAGCGTGAGCCAGACGGCCAGAGTCAGCGCCATGAACTGAGGTGTGCGGGGTTGGAAGAGTCGTTTGCCGGAACGAGACGAAGTCGAGGCGAGGTCGGAGTAAGACAAGGCAGACGGTTTTAAAAAAGTGTCACAAAAAAGTGTGACGGGACTTTCTTAAAGCTGGCTGAAGCTGTCTATGGGAGCAACCCGCGACTTACTCGCTTTTTTTCTCGGAACAGGCCGCGGGCGTTCGGCCATCGGCAGGCACCAGGGCGCAAAGTCGTTGTGTGCGCTCTGCAGCAGGCAGTTTTGATAGCTCGCGCATTTGGGCGTAAAAGGTCTTCCAGCTCTCGGGCGATGGCTGCTGGCCTTGATGCAGCTGCTTCCACCACTGGCTCATGGCCGGAACCCAGTCGTCATACGCCGCCAGTGCGCCAAAGCTGGCGTTGTTGGCGTGGGCCACCCAGTCGTCGGTCTGTGCAAGGCGCTCGTAGTAGCGCTGGCGCAGGGAGTCGCTGGTCAGCAGAGGCTCATCGGCCTCAATCCATTGGGCACGCAGCCGGGCGTATTCTGTGCGAAAGTGATTGAATACTTCAGATTTGATAGCGGAAAGCCTATCTGTATTCTGGACGGTGAGACTGTGTTGCTCATAAACCTCCTCCAGCTTGCTGCGGGTGCCGCGCGTGAGCTGCTGCCAGAGCTTGCGGCGCTGCTGGGCCTGTTGCCAGCGTTTGAGGGTGGCGTCGCTCGCATGGTTTTGCAGCCATAGCGGCGTGGCCATGGCTTCCACCGTCATCGCAAAGGATTCGTTGAAGGCCGTGTCGTCCTTCACATAAATCAGTTGATGGGCCAGTTCGTGAAAGAGCAGGCCCGCAAAATCACCTTCCTGCCATTCCACAAAGGTGCTGAGCAAAGGATCACCACCCAGCCAGTTCAGATAGCCAAGCGTGGAGTAGGCAGGCACGCCATAAACGCTGACCTCATAGCCCTGGGCCTGCATCTCATCGGCTTCGGCCCTGGCATCCGACTCGGCAAAATAGCCTCGGTAGCTGATGCAGCCCGTGATCGGGAAGCACCAGCGGTGCATCTTCAGGCTGTCGGGCGGGGCGGCCACCACGTTCCAGACGGCATATTTGCGCTCCAGCGCTGCATAGCGGGTATAGCTGGCGTTGTCAGGCAGGGCCAGTGCATCGCTGGCAAAGCGGCGCATTTTCTGTGCGGCCCGCAGGCGCTGCTGCAGCGCGGGGGGCGTTGCGCTGTCATTCAGCCAGTCGTCCACGGGGCGGGCCGCCTGCATGATCTGCATCTGCCCCTTGAAACCCTGCCAGTAATACGCGGTGCTGCTGCAGCCGCCCAGTGCGGCCATTGCACCGCCAATGGCCACGATGGCCGCCAAGCTGACTACACTCGTTCTTTTTTGCATGGCCCTGGTTCTCGCCTATCTGGTTCTATTTCATGGATTTTTTAACGCTTGCCATCATTGTCACCACCGTTCTCTATGTGCTCAAGAAGCAGGAGCAGCGTAAGCACACCCAACTGCTGGCCCAGCACTTGTCGCGCTTTCAGATCGAAAAGCTCATGGGCGGGCTGATGGAGGGGTATCTGCGCGTCATCGGCGAAGCCGATGCCCAGCGCCGCGAGCAGATCTGGACCGTGTTGGCCAATACCGAAACCAGTCTGGTGAGTCAGTTCCAGCGTTTTGCCGATGAGTTTGCCACCTTGCCCGCCGAGCAGACGCGCGCCAGCACGCTGCCGCTGGCCTTGCCCTATATGGACCGCCTGATGCCTGCGGCCACGCTGGATGTGCGCGCCGCCATGCAACTGCATGCCAAGGCCATGGCGGCCGTGCAGGTGAACCAGGCTGTGGACGAAGACGAGCGCAAGCGCCGCGCCTTCACCATGACGGCCGAGCTGATGCTGATGCAGCACACCTGCCACTGGTTCTGCAAAAGCCGCACCGTCGCTGCCATGCGCCTGATTGCACGCCACAAGACAGCGTATGAGCAGGTGCTGGAATCCGTGGCGCCTGCCACCCGCAAGGCTTACGAAAAGCTGATCCAGGCCAGCCACTGAAAGCAGGTAGCCGCGCTTGAAGCAACTGCTGACAGTTGGGCGACTGGCGAAGTCTTGACCCTGAAAGATGCCGTGTGAACAATGGGTTGTATGACAAACCTGTTGAGCACATTGGAGCCGCTGCTCAAAAGACTTCCTGTGACGACCTCGGTGCAGCTTGCCTCTGGTGAGCGTGTAGGCCCGGAAAACAGCGCGGTTCAGTTAATCATTCGTTCCCCCAAGGCGCTGGCGGCGCTGATCGATGGTCAGGTTGGCACCGTCGGTGCGGCGATCGTCGAAGGCTGGGTGGATGTCAAAGGCCAGATGCGCGACATCATGGCGGCTGCCGAAAGCCTGCTGCAGATCGATCCCGTGCAGCACAGGCCAAGCTGGCTGGAGCAGACAGTGTCCAAGGCCAAGTCGATGGCCATGCACACGCTCACGCGCGACGCCCAGCAGATCCAGTTTCACTACGATCTCTCTGACGACTTCTATGCGTTGTGGCTGGACCCACGCCGCGTCTATTCCTGCGCCTATTACAAAGATCTGAGCATGACCCTGGCTCAGGCGCAGGAGGCCAAGCTCGATCACATCTGCAAAAAGCTCCAGCTTCAGCCCGGAGAGCGTTTCTGGGATATTGGCTCGGGCTGGGGGGCGCTCATCTTCTGGGCGGCCGAGCACTATGGCGTGCATGCGCATGGCATCACGCTGTCGCGCAACCAGTTTGACTATGTGCAGCAAAAGATCGCCGAAAAAGGCCTGCAGGACCGCGTGAAGGTGGAGTTGCGCGATTACCGAGAAATGGGCGATGTGCAGCCCTTCGACAAGATCGGCTCGGTGGGCATGTTCGAGCATGTGGGCAGCGCCAACCTGCCCGAGTATTTTCAAACCATCTACAAGATGCTCAAGCCCGGAGGGCTGGCGCTGGTGCATGGCATCACTGCGGGTGGCGTGAGCAATGCGGAGCTGGGCGCCGGCATGGGCGATTTCATCAGCCGCTATATCTTCCCGGGCGGCGAACTCCTGCATGTCAGCCGCGTGCTGCATGACCTGGCTGAAAGCGGGCTGGAGATGGAGGATACCGAGAACCTGCGCCCGCACTATGCGCGGACCCTCTGGGCCTGGTCGGATGCGCTGGAGGCGCAGCTGGAGCAGGCGCGGGCCATTCTCGAGGCCCAGTACGATGCAGAGCGCGCCGAGCGTGCGCTGCGCGCCTATCGCCTTTATCTGGCCGGTTGTGCCATGGCTTTCGAGAAAGGCTGGATTGCGCTGCACCAGATGCTTTGCAGCAAACCCGATGGCGACCTACAGACCGGTGTGATGAAAGGCGCTCAGAGCAGCTATCCTTTCAACCGCGAATATATCTACCGATAAAGGGTTACACCATGCTCTACAAGTTCAAGTCGCGCGCCACGGCAGACCTCATCATGCTGGAGGCCAATGGCCGCCAGGTGCTGGACATCATTGGCAAGTCGCCTGATGACGAGCACGGCATTATCACGGCCGAGCAAATCCCCGCAGCCATCACTGCCCTGGAGTCTGCGGCACGCGAAGACAATCTGCACCGCACGCAGGAAGCCCAGCTGGAAGGCAAGGATCCGGTGGATGTAGATTCCAACCTGAACTCTCAGGAGGTCGTGGGCCTGAGCCAGCGCATTGCGCCCTTCCTGGACATGCTGCGCAGAAGCGCTGCCGAAGGCAAGGAAGTGGTCTGGTAATCCCTGTCCCGGGTTCACCATGAAAAAAGCCCGCGTGACGCGGGCTTTGGTTTTGGCAGACCGGTAAAGATCAGTCGGCGTAGGTGCCGGCGGCCTTGATGACTTTGCCCCACTTGGCGATTTCGGATTCCACAAACTTCTTGTGGCCTGCAGGCGTGGTGCGGTCGTCAGAGGCGATCACGGCGCCCAGGGCTTCCTGGCGCTTGATGAACTCGGGGTCCTTCAGCGAAGCCTTCATGGCGTCGTTGATGGTCTTCATGACATCAGCAGGCGTGCCCTTGGGGGCGTACAGGCCGTGCCAGATGGTCACGTTGAAGTCCTTCAGGCCCAGGGATTGCAGCGTGGGCAGATCCTTGAGTGCAGGCGTCGTCAGAGGCTTGGTGGTGGTCACGGCATAGGCCTGAACCTTCTTGGCAGCGATCTGCGAAGTGGTGTTGGTGGTCTGGTCGCACAGCAGGTCCACCTGGTTGCCCATCAGGTCGGCAATCGCAGGAGCGGCACCCTTGTAGGGCACGGGCGTCATGTCGATCTGCAGCGAGCTCTGGAACATCAGGCCGCACAGGTGGGAGGCAGAGCCCACGCCAGCATTGGCCAGGTTGACCTTGCCCTGGTTCTTGCTGGCCCAGTCCTTGACTTCCGCAAAGTTCTTGGCGGGCAGGGTGGGGCGGCCAATCAGCGTCATGGGCACGTCGTTGATGATGCCGCCGTATTCAAAGTCGTTGAGCACGTTGAACGGCAGCTTGCGGTACAGCGTGGGGATGGTGGACATGCCGATGTGCGTCAGCAGCAGGGTGTAGCCGTCGTTGCGGGCACGTGCTGCCTTGCCGGTGCCGATCGTGCTGCCAGCGCCGTCGGCGTTGTCGATCACGATCGTGGCGTTGTTGAGGTGCTTGCGCATGGACTCAGCCAGGTCGCGTGCAACCTTGTCCGTAGGGCCACCGGCCGTGAAAGGCACGATGATCGTAATCGTCTTGCCTGCGGCTGGGTAGCCATCGGCATGGCTGCTGAAGGCGGCGGTAGCAGCCAGAGCAACGGCGGCGATCTTGAAGATGGTGGTCATATTGTCTCCATGAAAGATACGCTCAAACAGACCAAGACAGTTGGCCGCTTTCAACGTAGGAGACGGATTCTAGGGAGAGAGAAACAGTAGGGTTTTATGTATTTTCTCGGTGTTATCCCTTGGTGTAGCGGGTATCCACACTGGATTTGAGCTACGCCAAAAAACGTCGATGTTTCAAGCGCGACACATTGTGGAAACTGCGGACGACTGGCGTGAAAAAAGCCACCAAAACGTCCCGTCCTGGTGGCTTGCGCTAAGCGTTTGGTGGCTTACTGGTAGGTGCGCGCGTCTTCGACGACCTTGCCGTCATTGGGAAGACTGCCCGGCGCCACCATCTGCACATCAGCGCGAAGCTTGGTGACTTCGCGTAGCGCATCCACCACCTGCTGGGCAAAGCCGGGGGCGGTCTCAATGGTTTCGACCAGCAGTTGCATCTGATCGTTGGCCATCTCGCCTGTCACGACCAGCCGCGCCTTGCCGATCTGCGGAAAGCGCTTGACGACTTCGGCCACTTGCTTGGCATGCACAAACATGCCGCGCACCTTGGTAGTCTGGTCGGCGCGGCCCATCCAGCCCTTGATGCGGGCATTGGTGCGGCCTGTGGGGCACTGGCCGGGCAGATAGGCCGAGAGGTCACCCGTGCCGAAGCGGATCAGCGGATAGTCGGGGTTGAGTGTGGTGACGACCAGTTCGCCCACTTCGCCTTCGGCAACCGGGTCGCCCGTGCCGGGACGCACGATTTCCACGATCACACCTTCGTCCAGCACCAGGCCTTCGCGGGCGCTGGTTTCGTAGGCAATCAGTCCCAGATCGGCGGTGCCATAGCTTTGGTAGGTGTCAATGCCGTGCTCGCGCATCCATTGGCTCAGTGAGGGAGGAAAGGCTTCGCCGCTGACCATGGCCTTGGTCAGGCTGGGCAGTTTGACGCCCATTTCCTGCGCTTTTTCCACAATGATCTTCAGAAAGCTGGGGGTGCCCACATAGGCGGCGGGGCGCAGATCAGCCATGGCCTGAACCTGCTGCTCGGTCTGGCCTGTGCCTCCCGCAAACACCGTGCAGCCTAGCGCATGGGCACCGGTTTCCATCATCGAACCCGCAGGCACAAAGTGGTAGGAAAAGCAGTTGTGCACCAGCTCGCCCGCGCGAAAGCCTGCGGCATACATGGAGCGGGCCATGCGCCAGTAATCAGGGCGGCGGCTTTCAGGCTCATAGATCGGGCCGGGGCTGGCAAACAGGCGCGGCATTTCGTGGCCCAGACCGATGGCATTGAAGCCGCCAAAAATCTGCTGCGGGCGGTGAGCCGCCTGGCGCTCCAGCAGCTCGCTCTTGCGCGTGACAGGCAAAGCTGCCAGCGCGGCGCGGCTGGTGATGCTCTGGGCATCCACGCCTTTGAGAATCTCGGCAAATGCGGCAGAGCGCTGCTGCGCTTGGGCAATCTGCTGCGGCAACTGAGCCATGAAGTCCGCCTCGCGCTGAGCGGGGCTGCGGGTTTCCAGGGCATCGTAGAAGGCACTCATGGCAAATCCTGTACAGAAAATTCAAGCAGGCAGGTAACGACTCTTAAAAACTGGCACAACCTACGCCAGAGACGGCGAGCAAGCGCCGCCGCGTCCCCCTTGGGGGATGCGGCGAAGCCGCTCAGGGGTATCCATCAAGCCAACCAGCGCTTGCGTCGCTTGTAGCTCTTGGCATCCTTGAAACTCTTGCGCTCACCGCCGCCCACTCCTAAGTAGAACTCCTTGACATCTTCGTTGCTGGCGAGATCGCTTGCTTTGCCGTCCATCACAATGCGGCCACTTTCCATGATGTAGCCGTAGTCGGCGTACTTGAGCGCCATATTGGTGTTCTGCTCGGCTAGCAAGAAAGTGACTTTTTCCTTGCTGTTGAGGTCTTTGACGATGTGGAACACCTCGTCCACGATCTGCGGAGCCAGACCCATCGAAGGCTCGTCCAGCAGCACCATGCGCGGGTTGCTCATCAGTGCGCGGCCAATGGCGCACATCTGCTGCTCGCCGCCCGAGGTATAGGCGGCCTGGCTGGTGCGGCGCGTCTTCAGGCGCGGGAAATAGTTGTAGACCTTTTCCAGATTAGCCGCTATCTCGCCCTTGTCGGTGCGGGTGTAGCTGCCCGTCATCAGGTTTTCTTCAATCGTCAGGTGGGCAAAGCAGTGGCGGCCTTCCATGACCTGCACCACGCCGCGCTTGACCAGCTCTGCAGGGGAGAGGTTGGCAATCTGCTCGCCTTCCAGGGTGATGCCGCCCTTGGTGACTTCGCCACGCTCGCCCTTGAGCAGGTTGGAGATGGCGCGCAGCGTGGTGGTCTTGCCCGCGCCATTGCCGCCCAGCAGGGCGACGATGCTCTGGTGCGGCACCTGTAGCGAGACGCCCTTGAGCACTAGGATCACATGGTTGTAGATGACCTCGATGCCATTGACTTCCACCAGCGGGGCAGGCTGAGCGGAGGTGGAAACTGTGTGCGGGGAATCGGTCATGCGGTCACCTAAACTCAAAATAGATAGCTGTCTGCGTATGAATATCAAGCGCTTTCGGCTGATTTGGAGTAAATCCAATCGCTGGTGACAGCCCTTGCTCAGTGACATCGAGCAAGGGCCGCCCCGCAGCGAAGATGTCGTCCCCCTCCCGATGCGAAGCAGCGAGAGAGGGGGAAGGCACGAAGTGCCTCAGGGGGTGCAAGTGCGTGTCTTCACGTTTTTCTCTTTGGCGTACTTTTCCGCGTATTCCTTGACCAGCGGGTCAATCAAGGACTTGTCGGACTGGTACCAGTCAGAGGTCACTTTGAACTTGGCACCGTCCCAGGTGGCGATACGGGCCCAGTCAGCACCCAGGTGGTTGTCGCAGCTGGTCTTGAAGGGGCGGATGATCTTGCCAAAGCCCAGCTCGTTCAGGCGCGCCTGGGTCAGGTTCAGGTTTTCCAGACCCCAGCGCACCTGCTCGGGGTTCATGACCTTGCCCTTGCCAAACTTTTCCTGCGCGGTGCGGATGGCTTCGACCTGCAGCATGGAGATCACCATGCCACGGGTGTGTGCGAGCTGGCCCAGTTCGTTGACATCCTTGGCTGTGCCTTGGCCCTTGTCGTAGATCTGTGCCTTGATGTCGTCGTGCACCTTGTCGCGCTCTGCCGTGTTGTGGATGGTCACGGTGTTGTAGCCCTTGGCACCTGCACCGATGTCCTTCACGTCATGGTCGGAGCCACCCCACCACACGGCATACATCTTCTCGCGCGGGTAGCCCGTGGCCTGGGCTTCACGCACGGCCGTGGGCGTCATCACGCCGGCAGACCACAGCAGCACGTAGTCGGGGCGGTTCTGGCGAATCTGCAGCCAGGTGGATTTTTGCTCCACACCGGGGGCAGTCACGGGCAGCTTGATCAGCTCAAACCCATCCTTGGCAGCGCGCTTTTCCAGCAGAGGAATAGGCTCCTTGCCATAAGGCGAGTCGTGGTAGACCAGCGCAATCTTCTTGCCCTTGAGGTTGCCCTTTTCCTTCTTCAGGATGTCTTGAATGATGGAGTCAGCCGCTGTCCAGTAGTTGCCCAGCAGAGGGAAGTTCCACTCGAAGACCTTGCCATCTGCCGATTGCGACAGACCGTAGCCCGGTGTGATCACGGGCATCTTGTCGCCCATGGCCTTGTCGGTCACCGCAAAGGTGATGCCGGTGGATTGGGTGTCAAAGCCGGATGCGCCGCCGTCCTTGCCCTTCAGGCGCTCATAGCACTCCACACCCTTGGCCGTGTCGTATGCCGTCTCGCACTCTTCAAACTTAATCTTCACGCCATTGATACCGCCCTTGGCGTTCACCAGCTTCAGATAGTCCTGCTTGCCGTCACCCCATGGAATCCCCAGAGGTGCGAACTGGCCGGTGCGGTACACCAGCAGCGGCACAAACTGTTCCTGAGCCATCGCAGCGGGCGAGGCCATCAGGGTGCCCACGCCGGCGGCGATGGTAGCGGCAGCAATCGCAACTTTCTTGAACATCATCGACTGTCTCCTAGAGTTGTTTGGGACCTTGTCCCGGGTTGCAGGCACTCTGCGGTGTCTTGGAAAAACTAAACAAAATCTTGATCAGGCATGAACCATCTCAGTGGCACCAAGCAAGAGCCGCCTCGCGGCGATGGTGCCGTCCCCCCTTGGGGGAAGCGGCAAAGCCGCTTAGGGGGTTAATGAGGAAACGGCCACACACGAAGCTTCTGACGAGCCGTCGCCCACAGCTTGGCCAAACCGTGTGGTTCCACAATCAGGAAGAACACGATGAGTACACCAAAAATCATGTGCTCCAGATAAGTGGCCGTCGCAGTGGAAAGGGGCAGACCCAGCCAGTGCGGGATATTGGTCAGCAGCAGTGGCAGCAGCACAAAGAAAGCTGCGCCAAAGATGCTGCCCACCACCGAGCCCAGGCCGCCGATGATGATCATGAACAGCAACTGCAGTGAACGGTCCAGGCTGAAGGCCGCTGGCTCCCAGGCACCCAGGTGCACAAAGCCCCAGAGCGCACCGGCAATGCCGACGATAAAGCTGCTGACGGCAAAGGCCGAGAGCTTGGCGTAAGTGGGGCGAATGCCGATCACGGCAGCGGCCACGTCCATGTCGCGCATGGCCATCCATTCGCGGCCTACCGAGCTGCGCACCAGGTTCTTGGCTGCCAGACCCAGCACGCAGAGAATCGCCAGGCACAGCAGGTATTTCTCCATGGGTGTGTCAATGTTCCAGCCCATGATGGCCAGAGGCTTGGCGCTGACAGAGCCGGAAGAAGAGTTGTTCGTCACCCAGGCCGCGCGGGTCGTCAGCCAGTCCACAAAGAACTGGGCGGCCAGTGTTGCCACGGCCAGGTACAGGCCACGAATACGCAGGCTGGGCAGGCCAAACACAATACCGAACAGCATGGCCACGACACCACCGCCCAGTAGAGCTAGCAGCAGCGGCATGCCTTCAAAGCGAGCTTGCAGGTTGTAGGCCGCATAGGCACCCACCGCCATGAAGGCTGCGGTGCCCAGAGAGATCTGGCCGCAGTAGCCCACCAGAATATTGAGCCCCAGCGCGCCCAGCGACATGATGACGAAGGGAATCAGAATCGCCTGGAAGGTGTAGTCGCTGGCCACGAAGGGAATGACCAGAAAGGCCAGAGCCAGAATGGCCAGAATGGCAACGCGGTCCTGGGTGACGCCAAAGATCTGCTGATCAGCTGCGTAGCTGGTCTTGAACTGGCCGTTTTCACGATAAAACATGTGTCAGTCCTCCGGCCTTAAACGCGGTCAATAATTTTGTCGCCGAACAGACCTTGAGGTCGTACCAGCAAGAAGCACAGGGCCAGACCGTAGGCAAACCAGGTCTCGATGCCGCCGCCCACCATGGGGCCCAGATAGACTTCGGAGAGCTTTTCGCCCACACCGATGATCAGGCCGCCGATGATGGCGCCGGGCAGCGATGTCAGGCCGCCCAGAATCACCACAGGCAGAGCCTTCAGCGCCACCAGCGACAGCGAGTACTGCACGCCCAGCTTGCTGCCCCAGATGATGCCGACCACCAGAGCCACACCACCGGCCACGGACCAGACGATGACCCAGATGCGCGAGAGTGGAATACCGATGGACTGTGCGGCCTGATGGTCATCCGCCACGGCGCGCAGGGCGCGGCCCGTCTTGGTTTTCTGGAAGAAGATGCTCAGTGCAATCACCAGCACAGCGGCCAGGCAGGCGGCATACAGGTCTTCCAGACTGATCATCACGCCGCCCTGAAACAGGCTGTCCATGATGAACACGGGGTCCTTGGGCATGCCCACATCAATCTTGTAGACCTGGCTGCCAAAGATCAGGGGCCCCAGGCCGTCAAGGAAGTAGGCAATGCCCAGCGTTGCCATCAGCAGCGCAATCGGCTCCTGATTGACCAGATGGCGCAGCGCGAAATGCTCGATGCACCAGGCCACCACCACCATGATGGCCAGCGTGACGATGATGGCCAGCAGATTGCCGACCAGACCGCGCTCCATGCCCAGCCACTGCGGAATCCACTCCGAAAAGCGCGCCATGGCCAGTGCCGAGAACAGCACCATCGCACCCTGCGCAAAGTTGAAGACGCCCGAGGCCTTGAAGATCAGCACAAAGCCAATCGCAATCAGCGCATACAGCGTGCCCACCATGAGGCCGCCGAACAAGGTTTCTAAGAAAAATCCCATGACTGCTCCTTCAGTGGCCTGCGCCCAGATAGGCCCGGATCACGTCTTCGTTGTTGCGCACTTCGTCGGGTTCGCCGTCGCCAATCTTCTTGCCGTAGTCCAGCACGACGACGCGGTCGCTGATGTCCATCACCACGCCCATGTCGTGCTCAATCAGCACGATGGTGGTGCCGAACTCTTCATTCACGTCAAGGATGAAACGGCACATGTCCTGCTTTTCTTCCACGTTCATGCCGGCCATGGGCTCGTCCAGCAGCAGCACCTGTGGCTCCATCGCCAGAGCCCGGCCCAGGTCCACGCGCTTTTGCAGGCCATAGGGCAACTGGCCCACAGGCGTCTTGCGGTAGGCCTGAATTTCGAGGAAGTCGATGATGTGCTCGACAAACTCGCGGTGGGCAATTTCTTCCCGCTGAGCAGGCCCTATGCGCAGAGCTTGCATAAGGATGTTGCTCTTAATTTTGAGGTTGCGGCCGGTCATGATGTTGTCGATCACGCTCATGCCCTTGAATAGCGCCAGGTTCTGGAAGGTGCGGGCCACGCCCATCTCCGCGACCTGACGGCTGTTCATATGGCTGAAGGTCTGACCACGGAAAGTGATGGAGCCTTCAGACGGTGTGTAGACGCCGTTGATGCAGTTGAGCATGGAGCTCTTGCCTGCACCGTTGGGGCCGATGATGGAGCGGATTTCATGCTCGCGGACGTTGAACGAAATATCGGTCAAGGCCTTCACCCCGCCAAAGCGCAGGCTGATGTTCTTGATGTCCAGAATGACGTCGCCGGTTTTTCTTGTGCTCATTGCAATCCCTCTCAGGCGGCGCGGGCGATGGCGGGTGCCGAGGCCGGGTGAACCTTGGCATCCAGAATGGTGAGGGTGGCGCTGACGGAGCCCGTGCGGCCATCCTCGAACTTGACCTGGGTTTCGATGAACTGCTCCTTCTTGCCCGTATACAGCGCATCGACCAGCACACCGTACTTGTCGGCGATGAAATTGCGGCGCACCTTGCGGGTACGGGTCAGCTCATCGTCATCGGGGTCCAGTTCCTTGTGCAACACCAGGAAGCGCGCTACTTGCGTGTCGGCCATGCCCGCTTCGCTGGCCAGATCAACGTTGACCTTGGCGATGCAGTCGGCCACCAGTTCCAGCACCTTGGGCTTGCTGGCCAGATCGACATAGCCGCCATAAGGCAGGCCCTGGCGCTCGGCCCAGTTGCCCACGGCTTCATAGTCGATGTTGATAAAGGCGCAGACCTGGTCCTTGCCATGGCCAAAGCACACGGCTTCCTTGATGTGGGGGAAGAACTTGAGCTTGTTTTCGATGTAATTGGGCGCAAACATCGCGCCGCGGCTGGTCTTGCCCACGTCCTTGGCGCGGTCGATGATGCGCAACTGGCCGCTGGCGTCGATCACGCCTGCATCGCCGGTGTGAAAGTAGCCGTTGGTGTCGATGACTTCTGCCGTCGCATCGGGGCGCTTGTAGTACTCCTTGAGCACCGAAACGCCCTTGACCAGCACTTCGCCGTTATCGGCAATCTTCAACTCAATGCCGGGTGCGGCCTGACCCACGCTGGACAGTTCCACCTGACGGTCGCGCTGAATGCAGACATAGGCGCAGGTCTCGGTCTGGCCATAGAGCTGCTTGAGGTTGATGCCGATAGAGCGGAAAAAACGGAACAGCTCAGGTCCAATCGCCGCACCAGCCGTATAGGCCACACGAATGCGCGACAGACCCAGCGCGTTGCGCAGCGGGCCGTAGATAAACAGGCTGCCCAGCTGGTACTTGAGCTTGTCCATGGCGCTGACGCTCTTGCCGTCCAGGATGTCCGAGCCCACGCGGCGCGCCACGGCCATGGCCTTGTCATACATCCACTGCTTGAAGGGGGCTGCGTCTTCCATGCGGATGGAGACCGAAGTCAGCATGCCTTCAAAAATGCGGGGCGGGGCAAAGTAGTAAGTGGGGCCGATCTCGCGCAGGTCGATGGCGACGGTGGCCGCAGATTCCGGGCAGTTGATGGTGAAGCCCGCCACCAGCCACTGCGCAAAAGAGAACAGATGGTCGCCCACCCAGGCTGGGGGCAGGTAGCAGATCACATTGTCTGAAGCCGTGAGCTTGTCAGTTTCCACGCCGCCACGGGCCGATTCGCCAAAGCTCTTGTGTGTCTGGCACACGCCCTTGGGCTTGCCTGTGGTGCCCGAGGTGTAGAGGATGACCGAGACATCGTCGGGCGACACGGCCTGCACCATGGCCTCGTAGCCACCGGCGTTGCGCTCGTCCCATTCCTTGCCCTTGGCCAGCAGCTCCTGCGTGCTGATCAGACCGGGCTGGTCGTACTTGCGCAGGCCGCGCGGATCGTCATAGATGATGTGGGTGATGGAGGGCACGACTTCGCGCACTTCCAGCAACTTGTCCACCTGCTCCTGGTTCTCGGCAAAGGCAAACGCAATCTCTGCGTCTTCCATCACAAAGCGCATCTCGGCGGCCACGGCATCCTGGTACAGCGGAATAGGTACGGCACCGCAGGCCTGCACTGCCAGGAAGCCCATATACACATGGGGCCGGTTGTCGCTGATGAAGGCCAGGTTCTGGCCCCGGGCCAGGCCCAGCGCGCGCAAGCCGCAGGCCATATGGCGCACGGTCTGGGCGGCTTCGCGCCAGCTCCAGGTTTGCCAGATGCCATATTCCTTCTCACGCAGGGCCGGTGCCTCGGGGCGCTCGGCAGCGTGCTTGAGCAGCAGTTGCGGGAACGTGGTGGTCATGCCTTGTCCTTTGGGTCTTGGCGCGGCAAGTCAGCCGCTGCAGCCAACTGATGCCATGCACCAGCCGTCCTCGAAAGTCTTGCAGGCATCGTATGGGTGACTTTGACGCCAAGATGTCTGTTAGACGACAATTTGCGGGAAAGCCTTCATAGTGGAAATCCGCTGTAACAAATGCTGCTGAAAACGGCGCATTTGCTGCCTCGTGGAAATCCCCCTTTTGTTGGCTGCTGGCTTTGGCAATGCTGTAAGCCATGAGTCAAGAAATGTCCTTGCATCAAAGGCGGCGCAAGCCTTTGAGCTCCGAGCTGGAGGGAATCCCGTGGTGGCCCGTGCTGCAACCGCTGGAGCGTGAAAATGTGCAGAGAGTGCTGGTGGTCGGTGATGCCGAACCCGGCGACTATGTGTGCCGCACAGGCCGGGCGCCCACTTACTGGTTTGGCGTGGTCGATGGCCTGCTAAAAATGAACACCGAAGGCGCCGATGGTGCGAGCATGACGTTGGCCGGCCTGCCTCCCGGCGGCTGGTTTGGCGAAGGCACGGCCATCAAACGCGAGCCTTATCGCTACAACGTACAGGCGATTCGCAAGTCCGTGGTCGGCGGCCTGCCCATCGACATGTTTCACTGGCTGCTCGATCACTCGATTGGCTTTAACCGTTTTGTGATGAACCAGCTCAACGAGCGACTGGGCCAGTTCATCGCCGCGCGTGAAATCGACCGCATGAACAACCCCGACCAGCGCGTGGCGCGCAGTCTTGCTGTGCTGTTCAACCCCTTGCTTTACCCCGGCGTGGGCTCGGTGCTGCGCATCACCCAGCAGGAGCTGGCCAATCTGGTCGGTCTGTCGCGCCAGCGCGTGAATGAGGCGCTGGCCGTGCTGCAGCGCGAGCAGGTGATTCAGGTCGAATACGGCGGTCTGCGCGTGCTGGATCTGGAGGCGCTGCGCAATGGCGAGTTCAGCCAGCCGCGCAAGGCCGTGGCCTGAGGCAGGGTGCTGACCGGGCAAGCCTATAACCCGGCAAGCTGCTGGAGTTGTGGATAACTTGCTTCCTCGCGCGCACGCGCTGCGCGAAAATAGCGCCCAAATGTCAGTCAATCCCCCTAAAGAGTCCGGCGCCCCAGGTGCTGGCAATTCCTCCGCGCCTTCCGATGCATCGTCGGCGCGCCCTGTTTTGCGTGCACCGGCCAAGCCTGCGAAGGCGGAAAAGCCAGCAGCCCGTGGTGGCCGCGACCGCAATGTGCGCAACGAGCGCGGTGACCGCGGCGATGGCCCGCGTGGTGACCGCCCAGCCCGCCCCCCGCGTGACCGTGATGAGCGCCCACGCGCTTCGGGCTTTGGTCGCCCGGACCAGGGTCGCCCGGATGGTGCTCGTCCTTCGCGTGATGATGGTGGCCGCCGTGACGACGGCCGCCGTGGTGGCTTCTCGCAGCGCGATGAGCGCCGTTCCAGCTTTGGCCGCGATGACCGCCCCTTTGACGGCGGTGGTGAGCGCCGCTTTGGTGGTGGTGACCGTGGTTTCCGCCCCTATGGCGAACAGCGCGACGGCCAGCGTGCAGAGCGCGGTGATCGCGGTGAGCGTCCCCAAGGTCGTGACTTCGGTGATCGCCGTGAATTCCGTCCTCGTGATGACCGCCGCGATGATCGCCCTCAAGGTCGTGATTTTGGTGACCGTCCTCAGGGCCGTGGCTTTGGCCGCCCTGACGGTCGTTCCGAAGGTGGCGAACGCCGTGAGTTCCGTCCTCGTGATGACCGTCGCGATGATCGTCCACAGGGCCGTGACTTTGGTGACCGTCCTCAAAACCGCGGCTATGGCCGTTCTGAAGGTGGTGAACGCGGCGAGCGCCGTGAGTTCCGTCCCCGTGACGATCGTCGGGATGATCGTCCACAAGGCCGCGACTTTGGCGCGCCCCGTGGTGACCGTGGCCCGCGTGCTGATCGCGATAGCCGCGACAGCGCACCGCGCCGCTTTGATGACCGCCGTAACGACGGCCGCCGCGATGAGCGTGGTGGCCGTGGTGGTGAACCACGTCATATCCCCGGCTCGTTCATTTCTGAATCCGAACGCCGCCCTACGACCGGTATCCGCACCTACCGTCCTGCAGCCGATGGCTCGGACCGTGTGATTCCCGTCAAGCGCGCTCCTGAAGTGGAGGCTCGTCAGGACGACCGCCCCGGTGCCATCCGCATCAACAAGCGCATTGCCGATATGGGCCTGTGCTCGCGCCGCGAGGCTGATGAGTGGGTGGAAAACGGCTGGGTCAAGGTCAACGGCGAAGTCGCGATCATGGGCCAGAACGTGGTGCCCGGCGACAGGATCGAGATCGACCAGAAGGCGCAGGACCGCCAGGACCAGCAAGTCACCATCTTGCTGCACAAGCCCATGGGCTATGTGAGCGGTCAGGCCGAAGACGGCCATGAACCTGCTGTCGTGCTGTTCACCAACGAAAACCGCTGGAACGAAGACCGCAGCAAGACGCGCTTTAACTTCAGCCAGCTCAAGGGCCTGGCGCCTTGCGGCCGTCTGGACATTGACTCCGTGGGCCTGCTGGTGCTGACCCAGGATGGCCGCGTAGCCCGCCACATCATTGGCGAGGACTCCGAAGTCGACAAGGAATACCTGGTGCGCGTGACCATGGGCGACCGTGATATCGATGTGCAGTCCGTCTTCCCCGAAGAAAAGCTGGCACTGCTGCGCCACGGCCTGGAGCTGGACGGCGAAGCCTTGCAGCCCGCCAAGGTGGACTGGCAGAATCCCGAGCAGCTGCGCTTTGTGCTGACCGAAGGCAAGAAGCGCCAGATTCGCCGCATGTGCGAACTGGTGGGGCTGCGCGTGGTGGGCTTGAAGCGCATCCGTATTGGCGGCGTGACTCTGGGCAATCTGCCTGTGGGTCAGTGGCGGTATCTCGGTCAAAACGAGACGTTTTGACACCCCCTGAGGCGCTTTGCGCCTTCCCCCGCTCTCGATGCATCGCATCGGGAGGGGGACGATGCCATCGCCGCGAGGCGGCTCTTGCTCGGCATCTCTGGGCTGGGTTATGCCAGTTTTAGATGAAACCAGCCTCTAGTCCATGATCCATAAGCGCAAGCAGCTATTCTTTTTGAATTAGCGCTTGCGCTTTTTTCATGGCTGCGGGGGACGCCAGAGGTGATTTTTATTGAAATTGGCCTTTAGTCCAAGACTCATATAGGCATGCAGCTATCAATTTTGATGATTGAGCTGTGTCGCAAACCGCCGTGCAAAGCCCTTGAAATCCCCGGGGCTGTCCTTAGCTAATAAAGCGCATCGCCTTGTGGCGATAAATTTTTGCGGTTTTTCCAGAATTTCATAGAACGCTCATGACAAAGCAAACCCATTCCTTCCAGGCCGAAGTTGCGCAGCTGCTGCACCTCGTCACGCATTCGCTGTATTCCAACCAGGAAATTTTTCTGCGCGAGCTGATCTCCAACGCTTCGGACGCTTGCGACAAGCTGCGTTTTGAAGCGCTGGCCGACGCCAGCCTGTACGGCGACCAGCCCAATCTGGAAGTGCGCGTGTCCTTTGACAAGGCCGCCAAGACGCTGACCATTACCGACACCGGTATCGGCATGAGCGCGCAGGAAGCCATTGAGAACCTGGGCACCATCGCCAAGAGCGGCACCAAGGCTTTCATGGAAAAGCTCAGTGGTGACCAAAAGTCCGATTCGCAGCTGATCGGCCAGTTTGGCGTGGGTTTTTACTCCGGCTTTATCGTGGCCGACAAGATCACCGTCGAATCGCGCCGTGCGGGCCTGCCCGCCAGCGAAGGCGTGCGCTGGATCAGCGGCGGCACGGGTGACTTCGAGATCGAGCAAATCACCCGCGAAGCACGTGGCTCCAGCGTGATCCTGCATCTGCGCGACGACGCCGAAGAATTCCTCAACGGCTACAAGCTCAAGCAAGTCATTGCCAAGTACTCCGACCACATCAGCCTGCCCATCCTGATGGAAAAGGAAGAGTGGAAAGAGGGCGAGAACGATCAGCCCGGCGAGATGGTCAAGACGGGAGAATGGGAAACCGTGAACAAGGCCAGCGCCTTGTGGACCCGCCCCAAGAAAGACATCACCGAAGAGCAGTACAAAGAGTTCTACAAAGCCATCAGCCATGACTTTGAAGACCCGCTGACCTGGAGCCATAACCGCGTTGAAGGCAATACCGAGTACACGCAGCTGCTTTACATCCCTGCCAAGGCCCCGTTTGATCTGTACCAGCGCGACAAGCACGCCGGCATTAAGCTCTATGTGAAGCGCGTCTTCATCATGGACGACGCCGAAGCGCTGATGCCCCAGTACCTGCGCTTTGTCAGCGGCGTGATCGACTCTGCCGATCTGCCCCTGAACGTCAGCCGCGAACTGCTGCAGGAAAGCCGCGACGTGCGCCTGATCCGCGACGGCTCGGCCAAGCGCGTGCTCAGCATGCTCGAAGACCTGGCCCGCCACGACAAGCATGAAGCTGCTGCCGAAGGTGAAGTCACCGACGTGGTGGATGCCGACGACAAGGCCAAGGAAGGCAAGTACACCCAGTTCTATAACGAATTTGGTGCCGTGCTCAAGGAAGGCCTGGGCGAAGACTTTGGCAACAAGGACCGCATCGCCAAGCTGCTGCGCTTTGCCACCACCACGCATGAAGGCCTGAACACCTCGTTTGCCGAGTACAAGGCCCGCATGAAGGACGGCCAGGACGCTATCTACTACATCACGGCCGACACTCTGGCTGCTGCCAAGAACAGCCCGCAGCTCGAAGTCTTCAAGAAAAAGGGCATTGAAGTCCTTTTGATGACCGACCGCGTGGACGAATGGGCGCTGAACTATCTGCAAGAGTTTGACGGCACGCCGCTGCAATCCGTCGCCAAGGGTGCTGTGGACCTGGGCAAGCTGCAAAACGAAGAAGAGAAAAAGGCCGCCGAAGACGCCGCCGAAGCCTTCAAGCCCGTGCTGGCCAAGCTCAAAGAAGCTCTGAAAGACAAGGCCGACGACGTGCGCGCCACCAGCCGTCTGGTCGACTCGCCCGCCTGCCTGGTCGTCAGCGACGGCGGCATGAGCCTGCAACTGGCCCGCTTGCTCAAGCAGGCTGGCCAAGCCGCCCCTGACTCCAAGCCCGTGCTGGAAGTGAACCCCGACCACGCCCTGGTCAAGAAGCTGGACGGTTCCGTCCACTTCCACGATCTGGCGCAGATTCTGTTTGACCAGGCTGTGCTGGCCGAAGGTGGTCTGCCGGAAGATCCTGCTGCTTATGTGAAGCGCGTGAATGCGCTGCTGGCTTAAGTCGGTTTAGCTTTAAGAAAAATCCCCGCAGAGTGGTGGCTCTGCGGGGATTTTTTATCGGGCAGGGAGTGGCTGCTGTCTCAGGTCAACCAGGAGCGGTCGGCTAACTTTTTTTGAGTGTCTGCATCGGCCGTAATTGCCCGAAGGGCAATCAGACGATGCAGTCGGCAGAACTGCCTGCTCCAAGTAGCAAAAAATCCGCCGCAGCGGATTTTGCTTTTAGCAATTACCTTTCTTGGCCTGACCTGGGGGGCAGAAATTGCCCCCGCCTCGCGGGCTGTCTACCACGACGGCACCGCTGGGCGTGTAGACAGCACACCCACTCAGCAAAGTGCTCACAACCACCAGAATTCCCAAAAGTTGTTTCATGGTTAATCCTCGTTGTTCGATGCCTTTATCTTGCATCTTGCCATCCGGGTCAATATCCAAGACCCGTGATGGCTGATGCTTGATCGCAGTCTGTTCAGGGTGCTAGCACCAGATCTTTGGTGGTTACGCTGCCGGGTGCACTCAGCGTCACCGCTGGCGTGGTGTTTTGAACGGTGTAGCCCGGTGCGCTGCCCAGGAGGTTGTACTTGCCGGCCACTGCTGTATCGGCAGTGAACACCAGCGGGCCGCTCGCCACATAGGATGCCTTGAGAGGTGCCGCCAAAGGCAGAGACAGGCTGTAGGCCGCATTGGAGGGATCCACCGAAGTCCACGCGACCTCAAGCTTCTGACCCGCACTGAGTGTTTGCTGGGCACTTACTGATGCCTCTGTCAAAGGCGTGTTTGACGTGTTGATCACAGTGCCTGAAACGGTTGCCGATGCCGACGTTGGCATGGGGATAGGAGCCGTTGGTGCATTGAGCGTGGTGGTGCCTGCAGCTATCGATACGGGTACGCCGGTCACTGCAGCGGTGGTCAGGTTTTGGCCTGCAACTACCACCGTGTAGTTGGAGTTTTCCGGCAGATAGGCCAGTACGAATTTGCCCGTAGTGGCATTTGGCACGGTGGCACGCAGGTTGTTGTTCGGGTCGCGCGTGGACACCACGACGCTGGAAGCCAGTGCCGGGTTCACATAGCCAACGATCTCGGTGGTCAGTCGCTTAATCACTGCCACCACGGGCTTGAGGTTGTACTTGCCGGAGTTGCCTGCCTTGACGATGGATTTACAGGCGTCGAAATCCAGCACCATGTCTGCAACCTGGCCGCCGGTTATGCTGAAGTTGGCTTGCAGCTTGAAGCCGCTTTGCTGGCCACTGGGTGTGGTCAGAGCGATCTCGTTGGTCGATCCAGACAATACCAGGGCGTTCGCCAGCGGGTTTGCAGGCGTGGGGTTGGATGGATTGTCGGCTAGCACTAGACGGATTTGCTGGTAGTTGCCCGCTGGCAGCGGCAATGAGCCCAGTTCCTGCAGCACGCCATTTGTCAGGCCTAGCAAATCAATGCGCTTGGGAGCAATTGTCAGCTCGCTCCAACCGGCATCGCTGGTGCCAGCCGTGGCACTTTGATGCACACGGATTTTGGTGACGGTGACGGTGACAAAGACATGGTCATAGCCACACGCTGGCGCGTCGGTCATGGCCAGCTTGAGTGTCCCCTGTTGGGCACTGCTGTCGCCACCACCTCCACCTCCGCCGCCACACGCCGCGAGACCAGCGACCATTAGGCTCAGACCGGTCCAGCACAGGGTCTTGGTAGACCGAAATCCATGTGATTTATGCATACAACACTTTCCAGTTGTTGAGACAGGCGGTAATGCTATGGGTTGTCTTAAGACTGCTCCAGATATCGTGTTACGGCTCGTAGCTTGCAGTGCCCATGCGTTCTCTGAGTCAAGTCAAGGGTGTACTACCGCTGGTAACATTTCAAGAGGTCACCACTGAAAGCCATGGGCTGCGAAACAAATGGGACATGGTTGCAGGCCCTGAAAGCACTGTGCTTCGGCGTCAGTCTTGTACCGACCAAACAGGCATCCTCGGAAGTATTGGGGCTTGGGTTTACGGATGGCAGCAGCCTCTACAAGCCTTAAGCCTTGTCCACAGCCGCATTCGCATCAGAAAAATCAAAATACAGATAGTTAGACCACAGCCCAAGGCCCAGCGCGCGTATGGGCTGCATGGGGTCTGGCGCAGGTCTGGCTGGCGGCGCAGGCGAGTCAAATCCAAAGAGCCTAGCCAGCAAGCCCGGCTTTTTGGGCGCGCTCTGGGGCGTAGCGGGGGCAGGCGTGCCCAGTTTTTGGGCCGACTGCAAAGCCGTATCGATCTCGGGCTGCAGGTTTTGAATCTGCCCCAGCAGTTGCTGGTTTTGCTCACCGATGGGCGTGTCCATCATTTCAAAAATTTCGCCGCACTCCAGCACAAAGAAGGGGTTGCGGTTTTCGGGGCGGCGCAGAAACTCCAGCGCCTCGGCCATCATGGGCTGGGCTGCGGGTTCCTTGATCTGGGCAAAGAAGTCCTGCAGGCGGGCAACGCCTGCGTCGTAGTCGCCGATCAGGGCCATGTCTTCATCGCTGCTCCAGATGGACGACGGGCAGGTGCGCGTGCTAGCGCTGAGCAGCAGTTTGAAGACGATGGGGATGTCGTAGGCGTACTCTGAAATGCCGATCAGCTTGCGCCCCTGGGCCACGGCGTCGGGGCCGGGAGCGATATTGGTCGAGTAGAGGTAGCTGCGATTGGCCATCGTGAAGTCTCCTGTTCTTGACGCTCAAACTGTGGTGCGTGCAGTTTAGAGCAGCATAAAAGCGGCGCGCCGGGCCGTCATCAATTGCATGGAGAATGCCGTTCATGAATGCATCACAGCCAGTCAGCGCGCCAGGTCGCGGCACTTTTGGGGAAGTGCTGTGGGTCTTTTTCAAGCTGGGGCTGACCTCGTTTGGCGGGCCGGTGGCGCATCTGGCTTACTTCCGCCAGGAGTTTGTGGAGCGCCGAAAGTGGCTGGACGATCAGAGCTATTCAGACCTGGTGGCGCTGTGCCAGTTTTTGCCCGGGCCTGCGAGCAGTCAGGTCGGCATGGCTCTGGGTCTGGAGCGCGCAGGCTGGGGCGGGGCGCTGGCGGCATGGCTGGGCTTTACCTTGCCGTCGGCACTGGCGTTGATGGCGTTTGCCATTGGCATGTCGCACTGGGCGGGGCTTGCGCAGTCGGGCCTGATTCATGGGCTCAAGGTGGTGGCCGTGGCGGTGGTGGCTCAGGCGGTCTGGGGCATGGCCAAGTCGCTGTGCCCGGACAGGCTGCGCGCTGGTGTGGCCGTGGTGTCTGCCTTGCTGGTGCTGGCTGCATCTTCCACGGCAGGGCAGGTGGCGGCGATTGCGCTGGGCGCGGTCATCGGGCGGTGGATGCTGAAGCTGGGGCCTTTGCCCGCAGCGCAGCACCGCGAATATGGGGTGAGCCCGAAGGCGGGCGCGGGTTTGCTGGCGGCGTTTGGCTTGCTGCTGGTGTTGCTGCCCGCGCTGGCGCTGGTGCTGCATAGCCCGGTGCTGAAGCTGGCCAGCGATTTTTATCAGGCTGGGGCGCTCGTGTTTGGCGGCGGTCATGTGGTGCTGCCGCTGCTGCAGGCCAGTGTGGTGCCGCAGTGGGTGTCGAGCCAGAGCTTTCTGGCAGGCTATGGCGCGGCGCAGGCGGTGCCCGGCCCTTTGTTCACTTTTGCGGCTTATCTGGGGGCGGTCATGCCCAGCCCGTTTGGTGGTTGGTTTGGTGGGCTGGCCTTGCTGCTGGCAATTTTTTTGCCTGCGTTTTTGCTGCTGGCAGGCGCGCTGCCGTTCTGGGAGCGGCTGTGTCAGCGCACCGGTGTGCAGCGGGCCATGGCAGGCGTGAATGCCGCTGTGGTGGGCGTGCTGGGCGCGGCCTTGTACGACCCGGTGTGGACCAGCGCAATTCACTCCAAAGCCGATTTCGCGCTGGCGCTGGCGGCCTTTGGTCTGCTGGCCTATGCGCGGCTATCGCCCGTGCTGGTGGTGATGCTGGCGGCGCTGGCCGGGTGGGCCTTGAGTTTTTGAGTGGGGTAGCTACTGATTTTGAGTCAAACAGGTCTTTAGTCCATAAAAGATATAGACTTTCAGCTATCAAATCAGGAGTTTGAGCGCTGTTGCGCGGCCAGCAAGCCTCGGTCCCACAGCACCACGGCCAGCGTGATCAGGCCCAGTGCTGCGCCCATCAGGCTGGCACCATTCCAGCCATGGTGCAGCCAGGCCCATGAGCCGAGCGCCGAGCCCAGCGATGCACCCATGAAGTAAGTCGTCATATAGACAGCGTTGATGCGCGAGCGGGCCTGCGGTGCCAGTCCATAGACCACGTTCTGGTTGCTGATGTGCAGGGCCTGCAGCGCGCCATCGACCACCAGCAGGCCCAGCAGAAACCACCAGATGCTGCTGCCGCCCAGCCACAGGCACAGCCAGCCCAGCAGCATGAGCAAGGCACCGGCCATGGTGGTCGATTGCTCCAGTCCCTTGTCGGCCATGCGGCCCGCCACATTGGCCATCAGCGCACCGGCAATGCCGACGATGCCGATCAGGCCAATCGTCACGTCCGACAGCTCAAACCCCGGCCCCGCCAGCAGCAGCGCCATGCTGGAAAACAGCACGCTGACGGTGGCAAAGCCCGCGCCGCCAATCAGCGCGCGGCTGCGCAGGCGCGGGTGCTGGCGGATGAGCTGGCCCAGCGAGCGCATGACTTCCCCATAGCCCACGGGTGCCGTCGGTGCGGCCTTGGGCAGAGCGCGGGCCAGCATCACGGCCATGAGCGCGGTACAAATGGCACCCGCCCAGTACACGGTGCTCCAGCCGCCCAGGCCCGAGAGAATGCCGGCCACACTGCGCGAGGCCAGAATGCCGACCAGCAAGCCGCTCATCACCAACCCCACGGCGCGGCCGCTGGTGCCGGGTGCGGCAAAGGTGGCGGCCATGGGCACCAGAATCTGCGCAGCCACAGAGAAGACGCCCGCCATCAGCGTGCCCGCAGCCAGCAGCGCAAAGCTGCCCGCCACACCGCTGAGGCCCGACAGCAGCATGCCGCAGGCGGCCAGCAGCATGAGGGTGAGGATGAGGCGGCGGCGCTCCAGCATATCGCCCAGCGGCACCAGAAACAGCAGGCCCAGTCCATAGGAAACCTGGGCCATGGTGACGGTGCTGGCAGCCTGCGCATCGCTGATGTGCAGATTGCGCACCATGGAGTTGAGCAGCGGCTGGTTGAAGTAATTGGCCCCGGCGCACAGGCCGCAGGCGACGGCCATCAGCACCAGGGTGGAAGTGGAGAGAATGGGCGGCTGGTTGGTTGTATTGCTGGTCATGGCGCTTCGATATCCAGAGACCCATTCAAACAGAGCTTGCAAGACCCGTCTTTGACGGGTGATAGATCCCTTGGACTTATTGCCTCGGGATCGGCAGAACGCGGGCGCGCATGCTGACTGCCGCCAGCGCCGCCGTCAGCACGGCCAGACAGATGCAGAACACCACCAGCGCGCGCGTCAGGCCAATGACGTCAGACAGCCAGCCCATGCCCAGAATCGGAACAATCGTGCCCAGGTAGCCCACGATCAGATAGGTGGACAGCAGCCCCGTGCGGTTGTGCGGCTTGGAGACCTTGTTGACGATGGACAGGCCCGCCAGATTGCACATGGCGTGGCCGGTGGCGGTAGTCAGCACGCTGAGCGCGAACAGCCAGGGCGAGCTGAGGAAGGTATTGCACATCAGCAAAACATTGCTCACAGCCAGCGCAAAGAAACCGGTGATAGCTATTTTTTTGGTAGCAATCGGGCGGGCCAGCAGCTGTATGCCTGCGGACAGAAAAAGAATGATGCCGATGGACAGGCCCGACACGGCCGGGCCATGCCAGGGCAGCATGCTCTTCATGAAGCTCGGTGCCAGCGCCGCAAACAGGCTGAACATGCCAAAGGCCGAGAACGCGGCCATGCAGCCCAGCAGATAGTGGCGCAAAAACGGCTTGCGCGGCTGGGAGATGGCGGGCAGCACGTCCTTGTAGCTCAGACCGGGCGCATCGGTGCGGGCTGCATGGGCCGCCGGCAGACGCAGCTTCCACAGCGCATGGATGGCGACAAAGCCCAGAACAATGGAGGGCAGATAGGCCGTGTGCAGCGGCATGGGCAGCCATTGCGCCATCAGCCCGCCCACCACAGGCCCCAGGCCAAAGCCGAACGCGATCGTCAGGCTGGTGGTAGCCGCAGCGCGTTGCAGGTCACCGTTGTTGTTGAGCTGGGTCATGCCTACGGAGGCGGAGGTGGTGATCAGCCCCGAAGCCACGCCGATCAGAAAGCGGCACACGGCAAAGCTGGGCATGTTCCAGGCCAGGGCCGAGCCGATGATGCTCAAGGTCATCAGCACCAGACCGGCACGCAACACGGCCAGAAAGCCAAACCGGTCCGTGAGCCGCCCCAGAAACAGCAGGCTGGCCAATGCGCCAAACATATAGGCCACAAAAATCTGCGTAATGTGGCTGGGCTGCAGTCCCCAGGCTTGCTGATAGAGCGGATACAAAGGGCTGGCCAGGGCGGTGCCCATGACGCCCACGCACATGGAAAAGCACACCCAGACATAGGGCGTCAACTTGGTTGGCATGATGAAACGAAGTGTGCAGCTGGCTGCAGCCAAAGGGCTTTTGCAGGGTGTCTACAATGGTTAAAAATGACCAGTGAGTCAATTTTATGGATTGTAAAAAGGATGAGTGAGCAGGGCATCGCGGTCGTGATGTTGCCCCTGACGCTTGCACGGCAATGTCTGTACAAAATATTTCCAATGCCCCGGATGCCCTGACGGGGCGGCGCTGCCGTGGCCCTAGCCTGGACAAGACGGCGCAGACGCGCCAGCAGATCACCGAGGCGGCGCTGGCCGAGTTTGTCGAAAGCGGCCTAGCGCGCAGCACCATGGACCGCATTGCGCGCCGCGCCCGGGTGGCCAAGGGCACGCTGTATCTGTACTACCCGTCCAAGAATGAGTTGCTGCGCGGCGTGGTTGAGCATGCGCTGCGGCACTCGCCGGCCTATCAGCCGCTGCGGCGCAGAAAAGGCGAGTCTGTGAAGGCGCTGCTGCGCCGCTCGCTGCTGCCCACCTTGAATGCAGTGGAAAGCTCGGAGCGCGGCGCGCTGGCGCAGCTGATTCTGAGCGAGGGCCGCCATGTGCCCGAGCTGGCGCGGCTGTACAAGGAGCTGGCCTTCGACGCCTGGCAGCAGCATGTGCAGGACTTGCTGCAACTGGCCGTGGACGAAGGGGAGCTCAGGACCGACTCCGTCAGCCGCAGCGCCCAGTTGCTGGCCAGCCCATTCTGGATGGGCATGGTGCACAACGGCCTGTTGATCACGGACCGCAAGCAGCAGTTGCCCATACGCCCGCTGGTGGAGCATTTGATTGAAAGCCTGTTCGCGGCGAGAGGGGTGGACAATGGGGTGCTGAACAAGACCCGGGAACCCAAGTCATGAGCCTGCGCAAATCTCTCTTTCAAACCGCTGCCGCTGTGGCCCTTGCCACGGTGCTGGCGGGCTGTGGCTCTGTGGGGGCGGGTGTGGGTGTGGGCATTCCCGTGGGACCATTTTCCGTCGGTGTGGGCTTGGGCCGCGGCGGTCTCAGCGCCGGTGTCGGTACGGGTGTCGGCCCGGTGGGTGTTGGCGTGGGCGTGAACCAGAGCGGCCAGGTTCTGGGCTCGGCGGGCGTCGGTGCTTCTACGGGCGTGGGCGGTGCCAGTGTGGGCGTGGGTGTGGGCACATCGACGGTGCTGCATGACCCCAACCGTCCTCAGCAGCCGGTGCAGCAGGCTCCGGTCACGGCGCCATCTCCTGCTCCTGCTGTCGTGCAGCCTGCCGTGCAATGGCGGGATTCAAAAGGCCAGCCCGTGCCTGCCTGCAAGGCCGAGGGGCGTTGCTAAGAACTATCCAGCCAATCAGCAGCGGGGTTGTGTTTGCAGATACCAGTCCGCGCGCGGTTCGCGCTCGGTGGCGGTGCCTGCGGCTTCGGCAGGAATATCCACCGCCAGCAGATGCAGCTTCTGGCAGCTTGCGCCTTTGAGTTGCAGGTTTTGACCGGGGCTGAGCGCATGCAGACGCTGCTGCTTATCCATGACCTCAATACCTTGAGCGCTGATGGCGTGCAGCGTCCAGCCCTGCGCAATCTGGCGGCCCGTACGGCCGGACTTCACCAGCTCCAGCCAGGGCACTGACTGGGCAGGCTCGCTCAGGCGCAGCGCCTGCACTGGCCCGGCGGGGTGATGGGCAAACAAAGACTGCACCTGCTGCGCGCCCAGCTTGCGCGGCAAATCGACAGGCCAGCCCTGCACCTGCCAGCGCTGGCCCTGCAGCTCGAAGCTGAGCGTTCCCTGCGCATCGACCTGCATGGCAGAGCTGCGGCCTTGCTCGCGTACCTGCGGCGATATTTGCAGGTTCTGGGCTTGCGCCATGGCAGCACAGGCAAGCAGTGCGGCGGCAGTGATGAGGTGAAGCGGCTTCATGGTTTCAGTGCTGCAACTGGCGTATGCGCATGGGCAGCGGGTGCTCCTGTGCGTGAATCGTCTGGAAGGGCATGCCGACGGGGTCAAAGCCTTGGCTGGATATGCCAGTCTTATAGCTGCTGGGCATCACCATGCCGGAGTTGTTGGCGTTGACCAGACGGCGTGGGTTGAGCACCAGATTGGCCCAGTCGTTGTAGTCACGCATGAGGGTCTTGCTGCCGGAGTTGTTGATGTCCCAGGCATAGGTGGCGCTGTCCTGCGCACCGTTCGTGTTCCAGTCGGCATAGCTGCCCGCCACTTGCCCGCGACCAATCAGCGCGCTTTCATCGAGCTTGTTTTCGTCCATGGGCAGGCTGCTGCCGTTGGAGTAATCGATGCGGAAATTGGCGGTTTCGGGGCCGTCGTCCAGTGCGGATTCGGGGAAGGGCTGCGAGGCCGAGTAGCCGGGCACGCTCTTGCCCTGGTAGTTGCTCAGCCAGTAGTAATAGCGCTGGGTGACGCTGCTGCCCGTCATGCTGGGCAGGCCGCTGATCTGATAGAGGTAGTTCATGACGCTGAAGTAATTGGGCTTGGCGGCCTCGTCCTCGTCTCCACCGTGGCGCAGACCCAGGGTGTGGCCCAGCTCATGCATGATGGTGGCGGCCTGATAGTTGGCCAGCAGCCAGCTTCCGCTCTTGAGGCCCCAGCCACCCAGCGTGACCAGGAAATCATCGCCCACCATTTCGGCAGAGCCTGACGCTCCAGCCTGACCGCCAGGCTGCTGGCTGCTGGCCATCAGCAGATAGCGAAACACCGGCTTGCGGCGTATGTCCATATTGGCGGACTTGGTGGCATAGAGGCTGGTGCAGCCGGATGCCAGTTGCGACGGCTGCACCAGCTGCGTGCAGCGCTGGCTGGCGCGCTGGTGGGTGCTGGCGCCGCTCAGATTGTGCTGATCGGGCGCAAAGCTGGCGCTGAAGAGATTGCCCACATCAAAGTGCACGGCAATGTTCTGCTTGCGAAAGGCCTGAACAATCTTGTCCAGCGCGCGCACATCGGGGGTGACGCCGGGGTCGCTGCTGCTGAGGTAATCGACATGGATGAAAAGCTCGCGCTGGCCGGGGCGTGCGCCCATGGCGTACAGATCGAGGCCGCCGTAGGTGCCGCCCGAGAGCTTGGCGCTATCGGGAATGCCATCGCCATCGCTATCAATCACGCCCGAAGCCACATCGTTGATGCCGCCCGGCGTGGCGAAGTTCACCAGATTCCAGTCGCCCGCCGTATGCGTCTGCTTGAAGCGCGCAAACGAGCGCACGATGGAGGTGTTGTAGCTGCTGGCGCTGCCCGACATGGCGGCCACCGACGGACCGGACCAGGCGCTGGCCGTGGTGGGCTGCTCGGTGCTGGTGCCAAAGCGCACAAAGTCCACGGTGGCACCGGCGGACTGCAGCTCGGCAAAGCCGGTCTGGCCCTGCCAGTACGGCACCTGGTTCTGGGCGTTGGCGATATAGACGTTGTTGATGCCGTTTTGCAGATTGCTGTTCACCCGCGCGCCGATGACCACATAGCTGTTGTTGGGCACGGTGAGCTGGGGCAGGGCAAAGCTCACGCTGGCGGCGGCCTCCTGCGTGGCAGGGTTGATGGCGGGCGCGCGCAGGCTGTAGCGGCTCAGGTCAATCGCTGCGCTGGAGTTGTTGTAGATCTCCAGCCAGCTCACTGAGTTGCTGTAGACATTGTTGGCTACCTCGCTGATGAACACGCCCGATGGCGCGCCAGCAGGTGCGGGCATGGACGGAAAGCTCAGGCTACCTGCATCCGGCGAGGCGGCAGGCGCTGGAGCGGGGGCCGAGGAAGAACTGCTGGGAGCCGGTGCGGCTGCAGGAGCCGGGGCCGCCGTTGCGGCGGAGGCCGAGGACGGCGAGTCACCACCACCGCCGCCACCGCAGGCCGTGAGCATGGCGCAAAGCAGCGCGGGCAAGGCTGCAGAACCCTTGATGGTGGGCGATGGGCAATGCATGTTTCCTCCCTGCTTTTGTGTTTGCATTTGTGTATGAAGTGACTGTATGAATCGCTTGCAGCACAGGCCGTAGGAGGCAAAACAGGTGTTTTTGTCAGCACGCGCTGCCAGCGCATGACTGGCGGTGGCTGACGTGGTGTAGGTCTGCACGCCAGCAACAAAAAACCGCCTCGGTCAGAGGCGGTTTGGGGAGAGTCGGACAGGTTGCTGATCAGCGTGCCAGGCTCAGGCGCTGCAGCAGGCTGGCGCTGGGGGCGGCTTCTTCCACCGTGCTCTGGAAGGGCTTGGTCAGTGGGTCGAAAGCAGCGGTGGCAGTGGCGGCGACGGCAGACATCAGGCTGCGCTGGCCGGGCTTTTGCACGCCGGAGTTGTTGGCGAACTGGTAGCGGCGGCTGTTGATGATGATGTTGCTCCAGTCATCGTGGTCATGCAGCGTCGATTGCATGCCGTTGCGGTCCAGGTCCAGCGCTTGGGCATTGCTTTCGCTCTGGCCGTTGAGGTTCCAGTCCGCGTACTGGCCGGCATCGGCACCGCGGCCAATGATCAGCGTCTCTTGCAGGGCGCGCTCGTCCAGTGCCTGGCTGGAGCCGTTGGAGTAGTCGATCTTGAACGTGGCGGACAGAGGGCCGTCGTCGATCTTGGCTTCGGGGTAGGGGTTGGCGCCCGAGTAGCCCAGGAAGGACTGGTTCTGGTAGTTGGACTGCCAGTAGTAGTAGCGCTGGTTCACACCGGCACCGGTGGGGCTGGGCAGGCCGGTGTTCTGGTAAAAGTAGTTCATCACGCTGAAGTAGTTGGGCTTGTTGTTGGTGTTCTCGTCACCGCCATGGCGCAGACCCAGGGTGTGGCCCAGCTCATGCATGATGGTGGCGGCCTGATAGTTGACCTGGGCCAGCGTGCCAGCCTTCAGATTCCAGTTGCCCAGTGTGACCATGAAGTCGTCGCCAATCAGCTCGGCAGAGCCGGAGGCGCTGGCATTGCCGCTAGCTTGCTGGGAATTGGCCAGCAGCAGGTAGCGGAAGATGGGCTTGCGGCGGATGTCCATATTGGCGGACTTGATGCTGTAGGCGCTGTTGCAGCCCGCAGTGACCTGGCTGGGAGGCACCAGCAGCGTGCAGCGGGCAAAGGCGCGCTTGTGGCTCACGTCGCCAGCCAGATTGTGCTGGGCGGGGCTGATGCCGCTGGCAAACAGATTGCCCGCATCAAAGTGCACGGCGATGTTGTGCTTGGCAAAGGCCTGCACCACCTTGGTCAGCGCATCGGCATTGGGGGTGATGCCGCCGTCCGTGCTGTCCATATAGTCCACGTGAATGAACATATCGCGCTGGCCCTTGCGTGCGCCCATGGCGTACAGGTCCATGCCCGCATAGGTGCCGCCTGCCACCTTGGCAGAGTCGGGGATGCCGTCGTTATCGCTGTCCACCACGCCTGCGGGCACATCGTTGGGGCCGCCGGGGGTGGCGAAGTTCACCTGAATCCAGTCGCTGGCAGAGCGGGTCTGGCGGAAGTTGCCTGCGGGGCGCACCAGCGCGTTGTTGTAGCTGGTGGCATTGGTATCCATGGCGACCACGCTGGGGCCGGTCCAGTTGCCTGTGGTGGTGGGCGTGGCGGTGCTGCTGCCAAAGCGGATGAAGTCCACCGTCTGGCCGCCGGAGAGCAGCTCCACAAAACCGGTGCTGCCCTGCCAGTAGGGCACGCGGTTGCTGGCGTCAGCCACATAGACATTGGTGGCCGAGTCCTTGAGGTCGCTGGTGGCACGGGCGCTGATCACCACATAGGCACCGGCGGGCACTTCCAGGCTGGGCAGCTGGAAGGTCTGGGAGTCCACCATGGTCTGGCTGGTCACGGCGGGGTCGGGGTTGATGGCGGGGCTGCGCAGCTGGTAGCTGGACAGATTGATGGACTTGCCCGAGTTGTTGTGCAGCTCGAACCAGCTGACGCTGTTGTTGTAGAAGTTGTTGGCGACTTCGCTGATGAACACGCCCGAGGTGGCGGCTGCAGGCTCGGTGGTGCTGGGGGCTGGTGCCGGTGTGGAGGCCACAGGGGCGGGAGCTGCCGTGGAAGGCGAAGGAGCAGGGGATGCTGCAGGTGCCGAGCTGCTGGAGCCACCACCGCCGCCGCCACCGCAGGCCGTCAAAAGCGCCGCCAGTGCCAGAACGGATGCCTGCTGAACCATCGATGTTGGGGTGCTGCTCATTGCCTTCTCCTCATCTACAAATGAAAGTTTTGTAAGTGATGTAAATTTAATTAATCAATGAGCATCGATAGGTAGGAGCTATATAGGCGGTATTTGTCGTCCTTGTTGTATTGAGTCTGACTATCAAATTCCTACAAGTGGTAGTTTTTATTCTTTTTGAAGGTAGGTCTGAATCCGATGTGGATCGGTGTTTCAGAGGGAAGAGATGCTGCGTGTGCTGCAGGTAGGTCTGAAAAGCCTGAAAAACTCAACAAAACACGATTGATTACATGCAGCAGAGGCGAGGAAAACGGGTTTTTGCTATTGAAATAAGAGCTATATGCCTAACTAATTCATAGACATGAAGCTGTTTTTGCTTGAACTGATGTTGGCTTGAACGGATTACGGCCCAACAAGCGTTACCAGGCACTTGACTACCCAGAAACAGTGAGGCTGTGCTTGCCGCAGCGGGTGACGCAGCGCAGCAAAAGCCTGCGCCGAACGTAAAAATCCCCAGCACGTTGCCGCGCTGAGGAGGGTTCTGGGGGCTGAAAAGTTGTCGAGAAAGAGCTTGCTCAGAGCTTGACGCCCAGACGCCGCAGAATGCTCAGCGGCGGAAGCGCTTCCTGCACCGTGGTCTGGAAGGGGCTGGTGATGGGGTCCAGTGCGCGGGTATTCAGGCCCAGCACATTGGGCGGGGTCTGGCCGGTATTGTTGGCGTAGAAGTAGCGGCGCGAGTTGAGCACGACATTGCTCCAGTCGTCATGGTCCTTGAGCACGGACTGGCCGCCGCTGCCGTTGATGTCGCTGCTCTCGGCCTTGCTGTCCTGCGCGGCGTTGAGGTTCCAGTCCGCATACTGGCCGCTGCTGGTGCCGCGCCCGATGAGGCTGGCTTCGAGCAGCGCGCTTTCATCAAGCGCGCCTCCCTTGCCGTTGGAAAAATCGATGCGAAAGCTTGCACTCAGCGGCCCCGCTTCCATGCCGGTTTCGGGGTAGCTGCCGGGCACGCCATAGCCGGGCACGGGCTGGCTGGTGTAGTTGGAGCGGTAGTAGTAATAGCGCTGGCCCACGCCCGCGCCGGTCGGGTCGGGCAGGCCCGTGAGCTGGTAGAAGTAGTTCATCACGCTGAAGTAATTGGGCTTGCTGTTCTGGTCCTCATCGCCGCCATGGCGCAGGCCCAGCGTGTGGCCCAGCTCATGCATGATGGTGGAGGCCTGAAAGTTGATCAGCACATTGCTGTTCGCCTGCAGATTCCAGCCGCCCAGCGTGACCAGAAAATCATCGCCCAGCAGCTCGGCCACGCCCGATGGACCCACGGCTATACCGCCGGTGGCGGCGCTGGCCAGGTTTTGCGAATTGGCCATCAGCAGATAGCGAAAGACAGGCTTGCGGCGTATGTCCATATAGGCGGACTTGAGCGCATACGCGCTGCCGCAGCCCGTGGTGGTGGCGCTGGGGCTGGTGAGCTTGGTGCAGATGGCAAACGGGCGCTTGTTGCTGACGCTGCCGCTGAGGTTGTGCCTGTCGGGGTTGAGTTCGGCGGTGACGAGATCGCCCGCATCAAAGTGCACGGCAATGCCCTGGGCCTTGAAGGCCTGCACGACCTTGTCCAGCGCCGAGGCATGGGGCGTGACGCCGGGGTCCGTGCTGTCCATATAGTCCACCTGAATGAACAAATCGCGCTGGCCCTTGCGCGCGCCCATGGCGTACAGGTCCAGCCCCGCAAAGCGCCCGCCTGCGACTTTGGCGCTGTCGGGAATGCCGTCCAGGTCGCTGTCCACCACGCCCGCCGCTACATCGTTGGGGCCGCCCGGCGTGGCAAAGTTCACCAGCGTCCAGTCGGCGGCGGACTTGGTCTGTTTGAAGCTGGATGCCAGCCGCACCAGCGAGGTGTTGTAGCTGTCGGGCTTGGTGTTCATGGCGGCAATGCTGGCACCGCTCCAGCCGTCGCTGCTGGCCGGGGTGGCGGTGCTGCTGCCAAAGCGCATGAAGTCCACCGTCTTGCCATTGGCTTGCAGTTCCACAAAGCCACCGCTGCCCTGCCAGAACGGCACATTGCTCAGCACATCGGCCACATAGACATTGCGGCTGGTGTTGACCAGATCCGAGCTGGTGCGCCCGCCAATCACCACATGCGACTGGTTGGGCACTTTGACCGATGGCAGCGTAAAGGTGATGGCCCCCGCCGTGGTGGAGGTCAGCAGATTCAGCGCCGGGCTGCGCAGGCTGTAGCTGGCCAGATCGATCTCGGCGCCCGAGTTGTTGTAGATCTCCAGCCAGCTGACCGAGTCGCTGAAGTAGTTATTGGCTACCTCGCTGATAAACACGCCTGCGGGTGGCGTGCTGCCTGCGTTGCTGTTTGTGGTTGTGGATGAACTGCTGCTACCGGTGGTGCTCGTCGTTGTGGTGTTGCTGTTGCTGTTGCTGGAGCCAGAGCTGGCGCTGCCCGTGTTGCCGGAACCCCCTCCACCGCCGCCTCCGCAAGAGGCCAGCATGGCCGCAGCCAGTGCAATGAAGGTCAGACGAGGCAGGGTCTGTGGCTGCATGATGACTCCCTAAAATTGTGAAACTTTCTGTGTAAGTTGGCACAACTTTAGGAAGGCTTGCGATCACATCATGTAGGCCAAAAGGCGCTGTTGATGCGTGTATCAGTAGGAGATTGCCGCGTTCTGTGGGTCTGGCTGCGACGGTGAGATCGTTACATTTCAGACGTACAAAGGCTCGTTCTGAATCGCTTCGATCTGCTCATTGAGCATGTCCACCTGACCCTGCCAGTAGTCCAGCGTGCCAAACCACGGGAAGTTGATGGCAAAGATGGGGTCCTGCCAGCGGCGCGCAAGCCAGGCGCTGTAGTGCAGCAGGCGCAGCGTGCGCAGCGGCTCGATCAGGGCCAGCTCGCGCCGGTCAAAGGGGCGGAACTGTTCATAGCCCTCGACGAGGGCCGACAGCTGCTGCGTTTGCTGGGCGCGGTCGCCGGACAGCAGCATCCACAAATCCTGCACGGCGGGGCCGGTGCGGGCGTCATCCAGATCGACAAAATGCGGGCCGCCGTGGCCTTCATCGTCCAGCGGCGTCCACAGAATATTGCCGGGGTGGCAGTCGCCATGCAGGCGAATTTGCGTGGCGGACTGCAAGCCAAAATGGCCTGCAGCGCTCAATCCATCTGCGGCAGGTGCTATCAAAGCCAAAGCGCGCTCACAGGCTTGCTGCCAGCGGCTGCGCACCTCGATGGCGACCAGATCGTGGTCCAGCAGATAGCGCATGGAATCCACGCCAAAAGTCTGCAGATTCAGCGTCGGGCGGTGGGCAAAGGGCTGGGCCGAGCCAACAGTGTGAATGCGCGCCAGAAAGCGGCCAATCCATTCCAGTACTTCCCAATCGTCCAGCTCGGGTCTGCGCCCGCCGCGCCAGGGGCTGATGCTGAACAGAAAGCCTGCGTGCTCGTGCACCGTGCGCTCCTGCAACACCAGCGGCGCGACCGCGGGCACTTCCTTGGTGGCCAGCTCCTGCGAAAAGCTGTGCTCTTCCTCAATCTGCGCGCGGCTCCAGCGGCCGGGGCGGTAGAACTTGGCCACGACCTTGTCGCCATCGTCCAGATGGGAGAGGTAGACACGGTTTTCGTAGGAGCTCAGCGCCGTTAGCCGCCCGTCGGGCACCAGGCCGGTGCTGCACAGCGCATCGATCACGCAGTCCGGCGTGAGGGCTGCATAAGGATGGTCGGCGCTCTGACCGGTTTCTGGCGCAGTGTCTGGAAGTTGGCTCATGCCCCCATTGTCGTGCGCAAACATCCCGCCTGAGCGGAGATGGGATTGATTCAGGTTGCTATTAATTGAGTAGCCACTTGCCTATATGAATCATGGACTATGAGGCTAAAACACTCAAATTTTGGTTTTGGCGCTGTTCCACGTCATCGCTGGCACACTGGCGGCCATGCATGAGAGCGATGAACTGTCCCTGCCCTGTGATGACCGCGACTTTGCCGAGTGGCACCGGGGCTGCCCGTGGTGCGCCGTCTGGGTGGTGATGCTGGAGGACGCGGCGCTGGAGCAGGCGCTTGAGCAAGGGCGCCAGCGTCTGGGCAATGTGCTGCTGCCGCGCTATGCACGCCAGCCGCATATCACCGTGGCCTATCGCGGCCTGTGCGCGGTGGGGGACGATCACGCGGCTGTGGAGTTTGGCCTGCAGGCCTTGCGTCAGGACATTGCGCTGCTGCGTCAGCAAAGTCTGGCTGCTTTTGCGTTGCAGTTGCAGGGCGTGGGCAGTTTTACGTCCGTGCCTTATCTGGCGGTGAAAGAGGGCGGCGCGTCACTGGCGGCCTTGCATACCGCGCTGGTGCCGCAAGAGCCCGCACCAGACTGGCGCTATGTACCCCATGTCACGCTGGGCCACTATGCGGTGCAGATGCCGCTGAGCCAGGCGTTGCAAAAACTGGAAGATGTGGGCCAGAGCCTGCCGCCGCTTCAGGTGCGGGAGCTGGCGCTGGTGCGCTATGCCACGGCCGATATTGCCGGGCCGCTGGTGCTGGAGGGGCAGTTTGATCTGACGACCGGGCGCTACAGTGCAGCGCCCGGTGCCTTGTGGAAGGTCTGAGCCGCTTTTAAGCGATGGTCAGGGTCACATCAATATTGCCGCGTGTGGCGTTGGAATAGGGGCAGACCTTGTGAGCCGTATCCACCAGTTGCTGGGCGGCAGCCTTGTCCATGCCGGGCAGATTGATCGTCATGCGCACGGCAATGCCAAAAGCCTCGCCGACGGGGCCCAGGTCCACTTCGGCATCCACGGACAGATCGGCAGGCAGCGTCAGCTTCTGGCGCGCGGCCACGGCCTTCATGGCGCCGATAAAGCAGGCGGAGTAGCCAGCGGCAAACAACTGCTCGGGGTTGGTGCCCTTGCCCGCGCCGCCGGGGGAGCTGAGCTGAATGTCCAGACGTCCATCGTCGGTGCGCGATGCGCCTTCGCGGCCACCGGTGGTGTGAGCGTGGGCGGTGTAGAGAACTTTGTCGAGCTGGGCCATGGGTGTCTCCTTCAGTGGTCAGGGTGGTTGAAGCTCACACGCTAACGCAAGTCTGTGGCGCATGCGTGCTGCAGGGGTGATGGCGCTTGTGCCTTCTACGCAAAAATAAGAGTCAAATCAGGCTTCAGTCCATTAGATATATAGGCATGAAGCTATTGTTTTTGATGGCTGTGGATAAAGAGAAAGCCTTTTGCCCTGGGTGGGTGCAGTGAAACTCAATCCTCGTCATAAGGCAGATCATCGGCGGCCACGCCCACAAAATCGGGCGCTGGCGTTTGCGCAAACTGCAGCGCCCAGATCGTGCTGTGGCCTTGCGCCAGCCGCTTGACGGCGCGGTGCATGCCGTCCATCAAACGTCCCTGGGCATCCAGCAAGATGGGGTAGGCCGTGTCGGCGGCTTCCACCAGCTTCAGATGCTCGGCAATCGCGCGCGGTGTAGGCTCGTCGCCGGGTTCGGTAAACCAGTAGCGCTGATCGAGCTCGGTGATCTCGGCCAGCGCCACCCATTTCGGTTCGAGTTGCTGGGCGGCGGCCAGTGCAATGAGCTTGCGTACATTCCAGGCCTGCAGCCCTTGCGGGCCGGGGCGCAGATGGTATTGAGGGCGGATGGTCATGCGCCCATTGTGATCAACGTTTGTGATCAGCGTTTCATGAGTACATCAGCCAAGGCTTGATACATGGGCAGGCTGATCGGGTCATTGCCGCCATTGGCCGCAATCGGGTGCGAGGCATAGCGCGCCACCACCATCTGGGCCTTGGGGTCGATATAGATGGCCTGACCATGAATGCCGCGTGCCGAGTACGCGCCATTGGCGTTGTGCGAGACCCACCACATATTGCGATACGACCAGCCGGGCAGCTGTGCATAGCCGCCCTTGGCAAACTGGGCCTTGTCCGCGCCGCGCTCGATGTCCTGCACCACGGCCTTGGGCAGCACCTGCTGGCCATTGGCGGCGCGGCCTTGGTTGCGCATCATCTCGCCAAAGCGGGCCAGATCACGCAGCGTGGTGTTCAGGCCGCCACCGCCCGATTCGGTGCCGATGCGGTCCACCATGAAGTAGGCGTCCTGCTCGGCGCCGATGCGGCTCCAGATGCGCTCGCTAAGCAGATCGGCCAGCGATTTGCCACTGGCGCGGCGCACAATCCAGGCCAGCACTTCGGCGTTGACGGTCTTGTACGCAAAGCCCTGACCATGCTCGCCTTCTTTCTGCAGGGTCTGCAAAAAGTCGTAGAAGCTCTTGGGGCCTGCATAGTCCTTGCCCTGGGGCATCATGCCGCCAGCGCGGGCATAGTCCCAGACTTCGGCCTTGGGGTCGGCGTAGTTCTCGGAGTATTTCACGCCAATCGTCATGTCCATCACCTGGCGCACCGTGGCGTCGCCATAGGCGGTGTTCTTCATCTCGGGCAGGTAGCCCGTCACGGGCGCTTCGGGCTTGATCGTGCCCTCGGCAGCCAGCAACGCGGCCAGCGTGCCCACAAAGGATTTGGTGACAGACATGCCCAGGTGCGGGCGCTCTGGCGTCAGCGCGCCAAAGTATTTTTCATACACGACCTGGCCCTTGTGCAGCACGACGATGCCATCGGTATAGGTGCGCTCCAGCGCCTGGGCAAAGTTCAGCTCCTCGCCGCTGCCCGTGACCTTCAAGCGCAGGCCATCAAGATCACGCGGCGCGGCCTTCAAGGGACTGGCCGCCCCCGCGCCGCGCCAGACATTGGCCGTGGGTGCAATCTCGCGGATATGCGAGAAAGTCCAGCGGATGCGCGGGAAGGTGTTGCCGACCGGGTTGTCAAAGGTGATCAGCTTGTCCGGCGGCGGCGGAAAGCCCTGCATCCAGCCCATGGCCTGCACGGTGGTGCTGGCCGGGTCCGGCAGTGTGGGGGCAGCAGTCTGTGCAACTGCTGCAGAAACGATAGCTGTCATCGCAAATGGAATCAGGACTTGGCGTTGAAAACCTTTGAAATTCACCGTTGTCTCCCTCTCTGTGTTTTTTATCTGCCGGTAAATTGCGCCGGGCGTTTTTCGATGAAAGAGCGCACGCCTTCGGCCGCATCCTCGCTGTTGGCCAGACGCTGCTGCACGGGGATGAAGTCCTCCACCGCAGCGGCCTGACCCAGCTCGATCGCCTTGAGCACATTGAGCCGCGTGGCCACCACGGCCTGCGGGGCCTGCACCGCAATGCGCTCAGCAATGCGAAAGGCCTCATCCAGCTCCTGCCCGGCGGGCACGACTTTTTGCACAAAGTTGCAGCGGTAGGCTTCGGCACTGCCGAACTCATCGCCGGTGAGCATGTGCAGCATGGCATTGCCCACGCCCGCGCGCTCGGCCATGCGCAGTGTGGCGCCGCCCGTGGGCATGATGCAGCGCTGCACTTCCATCTGCGCAAAGCGGCAGTTGTCGGCGGCCACCACGATGTCTGCGCCCAGCATCAGCTCAATACCCACGGTAAAGCAGATGCCCTTGACCGCCACCACCATGGGTTTGCTGCGGCGGCGGTAGCCGGGCATGCCAAAGTCATGCGGCTCCACCAGTCCGGGCGGTATGGTTTTCTGGCCGGACCTCATGAACTCGGCAATCGCGGGCAGGTCCAGCCCTGCGGTGAAATGGTCGCCAAACGCGTGCAGCACGCCCACGCGCAGCTCGCTGTCGTCGTCAAGGCGCGTATAGGCCTCGGCCAGCTGGCGGAACATGGCGGGCGTCCAGCCATTGCGCCGCGCCGGGCGGTTGATGCCGATCAGCAGCACATGGCCGCGCACTTCACAGGAAATGCAGCCCTCGGGCGGCGGGGTGGGAATGTCGATTTGCATGATGTAGTCTCCTGCCCGCCACCTTAGAGGGCGCAGAAAACGGTTGCAGTCGCATACAGGACCAGTAGCCGCCGTAATGCCCTAGTGAAAACACCAGCGGCTATGCTGCTGCCCAGTCCCCAAGCATCAGGAGTTTTCATGTCCGGCCACGCGCACCGCAATCAGTTCAGAGACTATGCGCTCGACGGCGCTTTGCTGCGCTTTCATCCGGCAAGCGGCACCAATATTCGCATCGAAAACGCCAGCACTGAGCCGCTGCGCCGCAGCGTGCCGCGCGTGGCGATGTTTGGCATCACCAATAAATGCAATCTGAGCTGCGACTTCTGCTCGCGCGATGTGGCGCGTGAAAGCGCCTGGACCGTGCAGTCCGCCGCCCATACGCTGCGCGAGCTGAGCGCAGCCGGGGTGCTGGAAGTGGCTTTTGGCGGCGGCGAGCCGTTTGCGTTTCGCGGCTTTGCCGATCTGGTGACCGAGCTGCATGAAACCACGCCGCTGGCGCTGAACGTCACCACCAATGGGCTGCTGCTGCGCCCAAACAGCTTCAAGGACTTTGCAGGGCGGCTGGGTCAGGTGCGCATCTCTATTTATGAAGACCCGCGCTGGCGCGATGCCGCGCAAGTGCTGAGCAGCCACGGCCAGCGCTGGGGCGCGAATGTGCTGGTCGATGCGGCGGCGCTGGCTCAGCTGCCGGCCTTGCTGGCCGATCTGGCGGCGCTGGGCTGCCATGATGTGTCGCTGTTGTCATATATCGGCGCTGATGTGCGCAGGCATCTCACAACCGAAGGCCGGGCGCAGCTGGCCGCCATCGTGCAGGATGCGCCGCTGCAATGCCGCCTGTCCGTATGCTTTGGCGACACCGTGCCCCTGCCGCGTCTGTTCGATGGCGCGGACGGCTGCGGTGACTGCGGCGCGGGCGTGGACTTTGTCTCCATCACGCCGGACCAGCGCATGCAGGGCTGCTCGTTTCACGACGGCGGCCTGCCCGCCAGCAATGCGCAGCAGATTCTGGATGGCTGGCGCCATCAGCGCGCGCGTCTGGCCCAGCCCAGCTTGCGCCAAGGCTGCGCAGGCCGCAAAAAACTGCGCGGGCATGAAGGCCCGCACATGACACCTTCCATTCGGGTTTGGCAGGCATTCTCTGGCAATAACAGCGGCGAATGCGTGATGGTCGCCAAGTTCGACACCATTGCCGACGCTAATACCTATCTGGCGCAGCTGCTGCCAGACTGGAGGCCCGAGGCCGACTACGCGCCGCAGTGGCAGCAATTGTTCAAGGCTGAGGGCGTGGCCGGGCCGGGCGCGGCCCATGGCGAGATGCCGCGTGATCTGCTGGCCATTGGCCGCTCGGTCATCGGCATGGCTTATGGGTTGGAAGATATGTTTTCCGAGCTGCGCGCCCTGGCCTGGAAGCAGGGCGCGAATGTCATGTCTGGCGGTGTTCACTGCCATGAAGTGACTTTGCTGGTCGCCGTGCGCGCCGCCAGTGCGCAGGAAGCGCGCAGTCTGGCCGCCACCAGCTTTGGTGCTGATGAGCCTGTCAAAACCTTTGTTCACGGCGATACGCTGCTGCTGGCCTGGGGCCTGCTGGGGCGCGATGGCGAGCTGGCCGAGTGCAAGAGCCGGCTGGAGGCGCTGGCGGGCGGGCGTCCTCTGGCGGTAGAGGTGCAGTCCGATATTGTTTCGGATGACGCGATGCTGGAAGTTCTCAAGCGCATGGGTGCATCCATCGCGCAGACCCCAAGACTGCTGCTGCAGTTCTGGAGTGCTGACCCGGCAGGCAGCGCCGAGAAAGCCGCAAATTTTGCCCGAATGGTGACCGAGGCCGAGGTCACGCAGGTGGGTGGTCTGGTGCTGATTTCAGGTCTGGCGCGGTGCAAGCGGCTGGCGGTGCTGGCTTATCGGCAGGGCGCGTATGTCACGGCGCTGGATACGGCGCAGCTGCAGATTCAGGCCCGCTTGTCACTGCCCGAAGTGCCAAAAAAGAAAGGCGTGCGCGTGGTGCAGCCGCAGATCGATATAGAGGCTTTGCGTGATGAACTGCAGCAAAGTCTTGCGCCCCATACGCCGGTCGAGGTGGAGCGAAGCTACAGAGACGCGGCGCAGGTGCGCGTGCTCAGCGCCGATCCGCAGCGCGTGCTGGAACAACTGAACCAGTCAGCCCAAAGACTGGGCGCTGTGGCGCATTACTGGGTCAACGAAACCGATGCGCTGGCCATGGCCGTGCGGCGGTTGATGGCTGATGTACGTGGATAAAAAACAGAAGGCTGAAAACAGCCTTCTGTGATTGCTGATGCGAGCTGCAAACTACCGCTTGCAGCCGGGTGATCAGTAGGTATAGACGCCGCGGCCCGTCTTGCGGCCCAGGCGGCCAGCAGCCACCATTTCCTTGAGCAGCGGGCAGGCGCGGTACTTGCTGTCGCCAAATTCCTTCAGATACACCTCCATCACGGCCAGGCACACGTCCAGACCAATCATGTCGGCCAGAGCCAGCGGGCCGATGGGCTGGTTGGTGCCCAGCTTCATGCCGGCGTCAATGTCTTCAGCCGATGCAATGCCTTCGGCCAGCACAAAGAAGGCTTCGTTGATCATGGGCACCAGAATGCGGTTGACCACAAAGCCGGGGGCGTTCTTCACGGTGATGGGAGTCTTGCCCAGGCGCTCGGCCAGATCCTTCACTGCAGCGTGCGTCGCGTCCGAAGTCTGCAGGCCCACAATGATCTCCACCAGCGCCATCATGGGCACGGGGTTGAAGAAGTGCATGCCGATAAAACGGTCGGCGCGCTGGGTCACGGCAGCCAGTTGGGTGATGGAAATCGACGAGGTGTTGGTGGCAACGATCACGTCTTCGCCCAGCATGCCGTCAAGCTGCTTGAGGATCTTGACCTTGAGGTCGAAGTTTTCGGTCGCGGCTTCGATCACCAGATTGGCGGCCTTCAGGTCGTCATAGCTGGTTGACGTCTTGATGCGGGCCAGAGCGGCGGCCTTGTCGGCTTCGCCGATCTTTTCCTTCTTGATCAGGCGGTCCAGGCTGCCGGACACGGTCGCCAGACCTTTTTGCACGGCGGCGTCAGAGATATCGACCATCACCACATTGATGCCCGACACTGCACAGGCCTGTGCGATGCCGTTGCCCATGGTGCCTGCGCCGACGATGCCTACGGTTTGAATTGCCATTTCCTAGTCTCCAGATAATTCGCAAACTGCGTTGAACCTGAAAATATTAGCCGGGTTCTGCCCGGGTTTGACCCTAGTCGGGCATGGTTGGCGTGATATGAGCACCAAGGTGACAGCATTTTTCCGCACGACCGTGTTTTTCCGTGTTCCGCCAGAACGCCGATGCGCCCAGAATCAAAGGGAAAGGCAGGAGTGAGACATGAGGGACTATCTGGTGATCGGTGGCGGCTCGGCAGGCTCGGTAATGGCCGCAAGATTGAGCGAAGACCCCACCGTCAGCGTGACGCTGCTGGAAGCGGGTGGCGAAGACAAAAGCCTGCTGATTCATTGCCCTGCCGGGCTGGCGCTGATGGCCAAGCAAAAAGAATGCAACTGGGCCATGAACACGGTGCCGCAAGCGGGACTCAATGGCCGCCAGGGCTATCAGCCGCGCGGCAAGGTGCTCGGTGGCTCCAGCTCCATCAACGCCATGATCTATGTGCGCGGCCAGCCCGAGGACTATGATTTTTGGAGCGCTCAAGGCAATTCCGGCTGGGGCTGGAGCGATGTTTTGCCGTATTTTCAGAAGTCCGAGTGCAATACGCGCGGTGCGGATGCCGTACATGGCGGCAGCGGCCCGCTGCATGTGTCCGATCTGCGGGACCCGAACCCGCTGGCCCAGGCTTTTGTGCAGGCCGGTGTGCAGGCGGGGCATGTGCATAACCGCGACTTCAACGGCCCCAGCCAGGAGGGCGTGGGCCTGTACCAGGTCACGCATCACAATGGCGAGCGCTGCAGCGCGGCCAAAGCCTATCTGACGCCGGTGCGCCGTAGTCGCTCCAATCTGGAGGTCATCACCAAAGCCAGGGTGCTGCGCATCTTGATGGAAGGGCGCAAGGCGGTAGGCGTGGAATACGAGCAGGGCGGGCAAGTCAAACATCTGCGCTGCCGCCGCGAAGTGCTGCTGTGCGCGGGCGCGCTGCAGTCGCCGCAGCTGCTGATGCTCTCGGGCATCGGGCCTGGCGCGCAGTTGCAGCAGCACGGCATCGAGGTGGTGCACGAACTGCCCGGTGTGGGCGAGCACCTGCATGACCACCCCGATGTGATTCAGATTGTGGATGCGCCGCAACTGACGGACAGCTTTGGGATTTCGTTCACCGGGCTGAAAAACATCAGCAAAGCAGCTTTGCAGTGGAAGCGTGAGCGGCGCGGCATGCTGACTACCAACTTTGCTGAGGCGGGCGGCTTTATCCGCAGCCAGCCGCAGGAGGCGGTGCCTGATCTGCAGCTGCATTTTGTCGTGGGCAAGCTGGTCGATCATGGCCGCAAGACGGTGCTGGGTCATGGTTACTCTACCCATATCTGCATCCTGCAACCCAAAAGCCGTGGCACGGTCAAGTTGGCGTCCCCCGATCCGCGTGCGCTGCCGCTGGTGGATCCGGCCTTTTTTGCCGACGCCGACGATATGCAGCGCATGGTGCGCGGTGTGCGCCGCATGCGCGAGATTCTCAAGCAGCCTGCGCTGGCTGGTCTTGGCGGCAAGGAGCTTGCCTATTCAGCCCAGGCGCAAAGCGATGCGGAGATTGAGCAGTTCATTCGCAACCATGGCGACACCATCTACCACCCCGTGGGCAGTTGCCGCATGGGGTCGGGTGCGCTGGATGTGGTGGACGCCCAGTTGCGCGTGCACGGCGTGCAGGGCTTGCGTGTGGTGGATGCCTCGGTGATGCCACGCATCGTGAGTGGCAATACCAATGCGCCCACCATCATGATTGCAGAGAAGGCGGCGGATCTGATTCGAGCCGCTGCCTGAATCATTCGCTCAGAACTGGGAGACAGCCGCTTCCTGCGAAACTGCGGGGGCAGGGCTGGGCTCTGAGGCGGCCGCAGGTGCGGGAGCCGTTGGCGCTGCTGGCGCGCTCAGATGCCGGGGCGCCAGCAAGGTGGTGATCTTCAGCCCGCCATGGCCGTCCTTCTTGGCCTTGTGCAGCGCGCGCGTGGCTTCGCTGGCAAGCTCTTCAAAAGTGAGCTCGTCCCAGACTTCGGGCACATGTACACAGCCCGCGCTGAAGTCCAGGCTCAGTTTGAGCTCGTGCTGCAGACCCAGTTGAACAGCAGATTTCAGGCGCGTGAACAGTGATTGCACGCCCGATTCATCGGCGTGTACCAGCAGGCAGAAGGTCTCGCCATGCCAGCGTGCGGCCAGCTCATCGGCGCGCATCTGCTTTTGCAGCACCATGGACAGCAGTTGCAGGGCTTCATTGCCCACCCGGTAGCCGCGCTGGCTGTTCACGTATTTGAACTGGTCCATGTCCAGCAACACCATGGACAGCGGAAGATTGGCACGTTGGGAACGGCGCAGCATGCCCTGGGCCTGCCGCGTCAGCGTGTGGCGATGGGGCAGCCCGGTCAGAGGGTCTTCCTGGTTGTGCTCCAGGCTGCTGCGCTGGGTTTCGTCGCGCCAGGCCATCAGGATGGAGACCACCAGCAGGCTGCTCAGCAGCGGCGCCACCATGGACAGCGGAGCATTGGCGGCCGAGTTCTCGGTGAAAGTCTGCAGCCATGGCGTTTGCAGCGTGATGTAGCTGCGCACCAGCATCATCACGGCCATGCACTGGCCGATGGTGAACAGCAGATAGCGCCAGGCTTTCTGCACGGGCTGGCGGGGGTAGAGCACCATCCAGGTCATGGTTTCGATCGCCAGACCGTAGAAGACGCTGTACCAGGCCAGTCGATAGGGCTTGGACTGGATCAGCACCAACATGCCAACCAAACCGATCACGCACAAAGCAGCAACCATCCGGATGAGCACTGGGTTACGTGGGCCGAGCCAGCCGCGAATCGCCTTGCTGAGCTGCCACAGCGCCGACATGGACAGAGTGGCTGCAGAGCAGGCAAAGAGCGCGTTGACCAAGAAATCCGGAAAGCGGCCTGCGGTGAGGATGAACAGCCAAGCCAGGCCTTGCAGCAGCAGGAACTGCTGGCCCCGGCGCACGGCCGCGCTGATCTTCTGGCCCATGAACCAGGGCACGGCGAAAGCCACCGTCATCAGATTGATGGTGACGGCCATGGTCATGGAAAAGAAGTCCAGCTGGGGCATGGAAGGCGGTGGTTATTGGAAGGCTACTTCATCAAAGCTGCGCAACTTGCGGCTGTGCAGACGGTCAGAGCCGCCTTCACGCAGGATGTCCACAGCGCGCATGCCAATGCGCAGATGCTGGTCCACTCGCTCGCGATAGAAGTGGTTGGCCATGCCGGGCAGCTTGATCTCGCCGTGCAGCGGTTTGTCGCTAACGCACAGCAAAGTCCCGTAGGGTACACGGAAACGGAAGCCATTGGCGGCGATAGTGGCGGATTCCATGTCCAGCGCCACGGCCCGACTCTGGCTGAAACGCAGCTGGGGCAGGTTGTTCGGAAGCAGTTCCCAGTTGCGGTTGTCGGTGCTTGCGACGGTGCCGGTGCGCATGATGCGCTTGAGGTCGGCGCGCTCCATCTGTGTCACGTCTGCGACAGCTTGTTGCAGGGCCAGCTGGATTTCGGCCAGTGCCGGAATCGGCACCCACAGCGGCAGCTCCTCATCGAGCACATGGTCCTCGCGCACATAGGCGTGGGCCAGCACGTAGTCGCCCAGTTGCTGGCTGTTGCGCAGGCCCGCGCAGTGGCCCAGCATCATCCAGGCATGGGGGCGCAGCACGGCGATGTGGTCGGTAATCGTCTTGGCGTTGGCCGGACCCACGCCGATATTGACCATGGTGATGCCGCTTTTGTCAGCGCGCACCAGGTGGTAGCCGGGCATCTGCGGCAGGCGCGGCGGCGCGGCGCCCAGCTCGTCCACCGCTTCGGCGCTCAGGCCGGTGCGGCGCGTGACGACGTTGCCCGGTTCGATGAAGGCGATGTAGTCGCTGTTCTCGTTGGCCATTTCGGCATGGCCCAGGCGGATGAACTCGTCGATGTAGAACTGGTAGTTGGTGAATAGCACAAAGTTCTGGAACCACTCGGGTGCCGTGCCTGTGTAGTGGCGCAGCCGGTGCAGCGAGTAGTCCACGCGCGGGGCGGTGAACAGCGACAGCAGCAGCGCCTCGCCAGGCTGAGGCCGCCAGGTGCCGTTGGCAATGCCGTCGTCCATGGATTCCAGATCGGGCAGATCGAACACATCGCGCATCAGCAGGCGGCGATCCGGGGTGAGCGAGCCTTCGATATGGTCGTTCTCGGCAAACGAGAAGTGAATCGGAATGGGCTTGTCGCTCAGGCCCACTTCGATCGGTACCTGATGGTGGGCAATCAGCAGGCGCAATTGCTCGCCAAAGTAGCTGGAAAACAGGTCGGGCCGGGTCAGCGTGGCCTCGTAGGTACCTGGGCCTTCCACAAAGCCGTAAGTGAGCTTGGTTTCGGTGCGCGCCACGGTGGTGGTTTTGATGCGCACAAACGGGTAGTAGGCGTGGACGGGGGCCGCTGGAGTCTCACCGGCCACAAAGCGTTGCATGGCGGCGCGCAGATGGTCGATCTGCTCGCGGTACAGCTGCTGTACATGGGCCAGCGCCTGGGCGGCCTCTGCGTGGAAAGTGCTGCTGTTCTTGTCTGTGGTGTTCGGAGTTTTGGGCGTCATGCGCTATTGTTTTTGCAGGGGATGACAGTGTTGCGACATCCAGTGCTGCGCCTGTTCGCATGAAAGCGGGGCAGACACCAGAAACCCTTGCATCATGTCACAACCTATTTTTTGCAGTTGGTCGCGCTGGGCGTGGGTTTCCACGCCTTCGGCGATGATTTCGAGGTGCAGGCTGCGGCCCATCTGCACGATGGCGCTGACGATGGCGCCTGCGTCAGGGTTGTGTGGCAGGTCCGCCACAAAAGATCGGTCGATCTTGAGCCGGTCGATCGGGTGCTTGCGCAAATAGGCCAGCGACGAGTAACCGGTGCCAAAGTCATCAATGGCCAGGCCCACGCCCAACGCCTTCAGTGCATGCAGCGCCTCGGGCATCTGCTCGCCAGACTGCATCAGCGTGGACTCGGTTAGCTCGATATGTAGCAGTCTGGCATCCAGCCCGGTGCTGGAGAGGGCCTGCGCCACCTCCTCGGGCACATCGCGCTGGCGGAACTCCTGGGCGGAGAGGTTCACGGCCATGGGCACGGGGGGGAAGCCCGCGTCCTGCCAGGCCCGCGCCTGACGGCAGGCTTCGTTGAGCACCCAGCGGTCCACGGCCGCGATCAGGCCCCGGTTTTCGGCAAAGCCGATGAACTCGTTGGGCGAGACCAGACCGCGATGCGGGTGCTTCCAGCGCACCAGCGCCTCGAAGCCGGCCAGCGCGCCGCTGCCGATATGCATCTGTGGCTGGTAGTGCAGCTCGAACTCGCCTTGTTCCACCGCCAGCCGCAGCAGTTGCTCCTGCATCAGCATGCGTGTGGCGCGGCCTTCCAGCGCCGGGGTGTAGAACTGCGCAAAGCTGCGCCCCCGGCTCTTGGCCATATGCAAGGCGGCCTCGGCATTGCTCAGCAGTACCTCGGGGCTGTCTCGGTCCTTGGGAAACATGGCAATGCCCGTGGTCAGCGTGATCACGATCTGCGTGCCTTCGATCTGATAAGGGGCCTCCACCGCGCTGCGCAGCAGCGTGGCCATGGCCTCGGTCTCCAGCAGGCTGGGATTTTCGGCCAGCAGCACCACAAAATCGTCACCGCCGATGCGCGCCACCACGTCCTGCGGGCGCAGCGCCTTGCACAGGCGCTGCGCCATCTCGCACAGCAGCAGGTCGCCAGCGCGGTGGCTCAGCGAGTCGTTCACGGCCTTGAACTGGTCCAGGTCCAGGCTCATTACTGCGATGCGGGATTGGCGGGTGTGAGCCTGGTGCAGCGCTTTTTCCAGCAACTGGTTCAGGTGGGCGCGATTGGGCAAGCGAGTCAGCAGATCGTGCTGGGTCAGGAAATCCATACGCTGACCAGCCTGGATGCTGGCCGTCATGTCTCGCAGCGCAACGATGCGGTACTCATTGTCCATGCCCGGCATGCTTTTGGCTTCTGCCTCGACATGGATCAGCTCGCCGTTGGCGCGGATCAGGCCGGACTCATAACTGTCCTCGCGTTCGCTGCGCATGTACTGCAGTGCGCGCAGGCGAAATTGCGGGGCCACATAGTCGAGGATGGGCGTGCCGCGCAGCTCGTCCAGGGCATAGCCTGTCATGCGCACCAGTGCGTCGTTGCCGTCGATGATGAGCCCGTCGCGGTGCAGCACGATGGCTTCCGTGGTGATGGCGGCGAACTTGCGCATGCGCTCTTCACTGTCGCGTATCTGCTGCACCAGCTCGTGGTGGTAGTGGCTGACATCGGTCATCAGCAGCACGACACCGACCATGACGCCGCTGGCGATGTGGGGGCGCAGCACGGCTTCGAGGTACTGAACCTGCCCGTCGCCGCTTCGCGACTCGCGGGTGAAGCGCAGGGTCTCGGGCATGCCGGCCTGCTGTGGCTGGGCGTAGGCTTCGATCTGCTGGCAGACCTGCGGATCTGCGATGTCGCGCACATGCAGGCCCACGACCTCCTGCGGCTGCTTGCCAAAATGCCCGGCAAAGCCCGCGTTGGCATAGCGGCAGCACTGCGTCTGCGCCTCAAAATAGGCCAGCATGGCAGGCGTGGTATCGGCAATGAGCTGCAGCATGGCCAGTTCATCTCCGGGCAGCAGCGTTGGATGGTTGTCGGGCATGCGCCTCCCTCTTTGGAAGCATTCTTATGGAAATTTATCCAAATGTAACCACAGTCCTTCCGATATCTCGCACTTTCTTCAGCCATATTGAATCCGTGTCAGCATGTCTGATACTTTTTCAGTAGCTTTTGCTTGATATGAACACAGCTTTGGAGACGAAATCTTCGGTCTGGCTGCAGCCGCGCAACCTGCTGCGGGTTTCCGTGGTGGTGGCCGTCCTGACCATTGTGCTCAAGACGCTGGCTTGGTGGCTGACGGGCTCGGTGGGGCTGCTGTCCGATGCGTTGGAATCCTTTGTGAACCTGGCCGGAGCCATGTTCGCGCTGGCCATGGTGACGATTGCCGAGCGCCCGGCGGACGAAGACCACCCCTACGGTCACCACAAGGCCGAGTATTTTTCGGCAGGCTTTGAAGGCATTCTGGTTGTGGGCGCCAGCGCGGCCATCATGTGGGCGGCGGTGGTCAGGTTGTTCAACCCCCAGCCGCTGGAGCAACTGAGCTGGGGCCTGCTGCTGTCGCTGATCAGTACCGGCTTTAACGGCCTGCTGGCCTGGGTGATGTTCCGCTCGGCGCGCGAGCACCGCTCTATGGCGCTCGAGGGCGACGCCCGGCATTTGATGACCGATGTGTGGACTTCGGCAGGCGTGGTCGTCGGCCTGATGGCGGCCAAGCTCACGGGCTGGCTGTGGCTGGATGCGGTGGTCGCGCTCGGCGTGGCGCTCAATATCCTGATTCAGGGCGGACAACTGGTCTGGCAGTCGTCGCAGGGCCTGATGGACAAGGCGCTGGGCGACACGGAGCGCGAGCGCATCGATGCCGAACTGGCCGAATTTGCAAGCCGCACTGGCGTGCAGTTTGACAATGTCTCCACGCGCAGCGCGGGTGAGCGCAGCTTTGTGGACCTGCATATGCATGTGCCCGGCCAATGGTCGGTGCAGCGCGCCGCACAATTGCGTTCTGAAATTGAAGCGGCGTTGCTCAAGGCCGTTCCCGGTCTGTATGCACGCATAGAAATGCTGCCCACGGGTATGGAAACCTATAGCGAGGCAGCCGATGTCAGCCCTGCTGCTGATTTGGATAAAAACGGCCTGTAGCCTAAGTGAATTAAAGGCGGCGCTGTTAAAAACAATAGCAAAACGGAATTGAAGTCATGATGAGCGTGATACAGCGCGTGAAAAACGCGCGCGTGGAAGTTGAAGGTCAGGTCATTGGCCAGATCGAGCAAGGCCTGCTGGCGCTGGTCTGCGCCGAAAAAGGCGACACCGAAGCCGAGGCCGACAAGTTGCTGGCCAAGATGCTCAAGCTGCGCATCTTCAGCGACGAGGCGGGCAAGATGAACCTGAGCGTTCAGGATGTGGATGGCAAAGGAAGTTGTGGAGGCCTGCTCATCGTCAGCCAGTTCACGCTGGCCGCTGACACCAGGGGCGGCAACCGCCCCAGCTTTACTGGCGCTGCCGCACCCGATGAAGGCCGGCGTCTGTACAACTACTTTGTGGACCAGGCCCGCGCCGTCCACCCTGTGGTGCAGACCGGCGAATTTGCCGCCGACATGCAGGTGCATCTGCTCAACGACGGGCCGGTGACCATTCCCATGCGTATCGAGCCGCAACTGGTTTGATGCCCCAGGCCCATCAGGGGCCAAGCGGGGCGAGAAGCGGCCATCAGACGGCGGGGCCGGGATAATTGCGCCCCATGAATACCTCCACCAGCGCCGCCAAGGCCACTGAATCCACCGCTTTCTCGGCGCTGCCCCTGTCCCCTGAAATGCTGGCCAATCTGCAGCAGCTTGGCTATGCGCAGATGACGCCCATCCAGGCCGCCAGCCTGCCGCTGACGCTGCAGGGCAAGGACTTGATCGCCCAGGCCAGCACCGGCAGCGGCAAGACCGCCGCCTTTGGTTTGCCCATGGTTGACCGCCTGAACCCGCGCTGGTTTGCCGTGCAGGCGCTGGTGCTGTGCCCCACGCGCGAGCTGGCCGACCAGGTCGCCACCGAAGTGCGCCGCCTGGCCCGCGCGCAGGACAATATCAAGGTCGTCACCGTCTATGGCGGCGTGCCCTCGCGCAACCAGATCGCCTCGCTGGAAAACGGTGCCCACATCGTCGTCGGCACACCGGGCCGTGTGATGGACCTGATGGAGCGCGGCAAGCTCGATATCAGCAACCTCAAGACCCTGGTGCTGGATGAGGCCGATCGCATGCTGGACATGGGCTTTTTTGCCGACATCGTCACCGTGGCCGAGCAGTGCCCGGCCGATCGTCAGACCTTGCTGTTCTCTGCCACCTACCCCGAAGGCATTGCCAACTTGGCCCAGCGTTTCATGCGCGACCCGCAAACGGTGAAGGTCGCCGCCCAGCACAGCGCTGGCAAGATCGAGCAGCGCTGGTACGAAGTGGGTGCCCGCGAAAAAGTGAGCACGGTGGCCAAGCTGCTGGCGCACTTCCGCCCCGAATCGACGATTGCTTTTTGCAACACCAAACAGCAATGCCGCGATGTGGTCAGCGAGCTGCAGGCGCAGGGCTTTAGCGCCCTGGCCCTGTTTGGTGAGCTGGAGCAGCGCGAGCGCGACGAAGTGCTGGTGCAGTTTGCCAACAAGAGCTGCAGCGTGCTGGTCGCCACCGACGTCGCCGCGCGCGGCCTTGATATTGCCGACCTGTCCGCCGTCATCAATGTGGATGTGACGCCTGATTCCGAAGTGCATATCCACCGCATTGGCCGCACAGGCCGTGGTGACGCAGAAGGCTTGGCGCTGAATCTGGTCAGCATGGACGAGATGGGAAGCGTAGGCAAGATCGAGCAACTGCAGGGCCGCGCTTCGCAGTTCTACCCGGTGGATGAACTCACGCCCGCCGCCGGTGGTGAGCTGCTGCCACCCATGATGACCATCCAGATCATCGGTGGCCGCAAGGAGAAGATTCGCGCAGGCGACGTGATGGGCGCCATGTGCGCCGACTTCGGCTACAGCCGCGAGCAGATTGGCAAGATCAGCGTCAATGACTTCTCGACCTACGTGGCCGTGGACCGCAAGATTGCTTCGGCGGCCTGCGCCAAGCTTAATGCAGGCAAGGTCAAGGGCAAGACGGTGAAAGCGCGTTTGCTGTAACTGCGGCTGAATTGATTGCCAATAACCAAAAGGGGCACCTTGGTGCCCCTTTTGGTTATGAAAATAAGAAATTCAATATTCTGCAAAACACAGCAGAAATGAAGATTAGTTGTTGAACAGCCCGGTTTTATTCTTCACTGCCGATTCATTCATTGTGAATCGTTGCACGACATTGGTTTTGTCGAACAGAACAACCAGCTCTTTCTTGGTGCCGCTGGCACTGGCTCCGAAGAGGTTCACGATTGGCACGTAGCTGATGGCGTCAGCTGAGACATTGCTAAATTCGTAGTTCCACACTTCGAGGCCGCTGTCAGTGAACGATGCCTTCAGTGGCGAGCCAAAAATTTCACGAACCTGAGTTTTAGTCGTCTTGCCTTCAACGATTTTGCCTTGGATAGATGTTTCGCTCTCTTTGCGGAGAGTTTCATTGCCAACACTTGCGCATCCCACCAGAGAAACAGTTACCAGAGCTAAAGCGGTCAGTTTTGCGAAATTCATAGTCATTTCTTGAGGCATAGAGAAAGCGCAAGCATACTATTTGTTTCAAATTGATACAAATGTATTTTGTTGCATCCTTTTCTCGTTTGAGGGACGCTATCCCCTCATAAAGAACAGCCCAGCCATCACCAGCCCCGTCCCCACAATCCCCCAGCGCAGAATATGCGCCGGAATCTTGCGGGCCACGCGGGCGCCCAGGTAGCCGCCCAGCGTAGCGGCGACCATCATGATCAGGGCCTGCTGCCACTGCACAATGCCGCCCACGGCATAGATCACCACGGCGATGGCGGTGAGCAGGGCGGAGACCAGATTCTTCATGCCGTTCATGGCGTTGAGCTGGGTCTGCCCCAGCAGGCCGAACAGAGCCAGCAGCAGGATGCCCAGGCCGCCGTTGAAGTAGCCGCCATAAATCGCGACGATCAGCATGCCCACGGCGGCTTTGGTCACGGAGGGCGCGGCGTGGGTGGCATTCTTGCCTGCGGCCCAGGCGCGCAGCTGGGGGCCGAAGGCAAACATGGCTGTCGCTGCCAGCAGCAACCAGGGCACGACTTTGCGGAAGGTGGCGTCGGGCGTGAACAGCAGCAGCGCCGCACCGGCAGAGCCGCCAATCAGCGACAGCAGCACGACTTGCTTCATCGACAGGCCCGGCGGCGGTGCCATATCGTCCTTGAAGCCCCAGGCCCCAGCCATATAGCCGGGCAGCAGGGCCACGGTGCCCGTGGCGTTGGCAATGACGGGCGGTACACCGGTAAAGACCAGTGCGGGCAGGGTCAGAAAGCTGCCGCCGCCAGCGACGGCATTGAGTGCGCCAGCGGTAAAAGCTGCAGCCAGCAGCAGGGCGAGGTGGCCCAGGTTCTCCATGTCTTTGTCTCCTGATTTTTCATGCGCTTTGCGCGCTTTTATGTGCCGATCTTAGAAGGAGAAACAAGCCGACCCTGTCACCTTCTAATTATTTTTAAGTCTTTGAACATTGAATAAAAGTATTTTGAGAAATAAGTCCATGTTTTGACAATCACGGCTGTTGTTAAGGAGTTTTGCCATGAACCTGTCTCGTTTGTTTGCACGCACCGCCTGGGCTTTGCTGGCCGCTACCTGCGTGCAAGGGGCAGCCATGGCGCAGCAGCCCGACTATCCGGCGCGGCCCGTCAAGCTGCTGGTGGCCAATGGTGCGGGCAGCGTGCCCGATCTGCTGGCGCGCCAGGTGGGCGTGCTGGTTTCCAAAGAGTGGAAGCAGCCTGTGGTGGTCGAAAACAAGGGCGCCGCGGGCGGTGTCTCGGCAGTCGATGCCGTGGTCAAGTCCCAGCCCGATGGCTACACTCTGCTGGTGGGCGGCGATAGCGCCATCACCATCATGCCCAATGTGCAGCGCAATCTGCCCTATGACGTGAAGAACGATCTGGTGCCTGTGACCAAGCTGGGCCAGAGTGACTTTGTGCTGGTGGCCAACCCGAAGAAGGGCTACCGCACGCTCAAGGAGTTTGTGGCCTTTGCCAAGGCACATCCGGGGCAGATCAACTATGCCTCGTCCGGCTCGGGCGGTGCCCAGCATCTGGCCATGGAGCAGTTCAAGCAGCGCGCGGGCTTTTACGCCACGCATATTCCCTATCGCGGCGGGCCTCAAGGTCTGCAGGATGTGCTGGGCGGTCAGGTCGATGTGATGCTGATTGCGATTGCCCCGGCACTGGCCCAGATTCAAAGCGGCAAGCTGGTGGCGCTGGCCGTCTCTGGCGCGCACCGCCACGAACTGTTGCCGCAGGTACCCACGGTGGCTGAGACCTACAAGGGCTTTGAAGCCGGTGCCTGGTTTGGCCTGTTTGCGCCCAAGGGCACGCCCGCTGCCGTGGTGCAGGCCGTGGCGCAGGACACAGACCGCGCCCTCAAGGACCCCGAGCTGCGCAAGAGTCTGGTGCAGCAGGGCATCACCCCCGCCGGGGAAGGCCAGCAGCAGTTTGCCCGCCAGATCAGGACGGACGATCTGCGCATTGCCAAGCTGGTCAAGGACATCGGCCTGACCGTCGAGTAAACCGCTTCAAGCATCAAAAAAGCAGCCTGCCCAGGTAGTACTTGGGCAGGCTGCTTTTTTTTGATAGCTTTTGATAGCGATGGCTTTACTTGGCGTACGGGTCCTCGTAGCCCAGCTCCTTCATGATGTCGGTCTCATAGGCCTCCATCTCGTCGGCGTCTTCCTCGCTGGTCTCGTGGTCCCAGCCCTGGGCATGCAGCGTGCCATGCACCAGCAGGTGGGCGTAGTGCTCTTCCAGCGTCTTGTTCTGCTCTTTGGCTTCGCGCTCCACCACGGGGGCGCAGAGCACCAGGTCGGCCATCACCGTGGGCTCCTGCTGGTAGTCAAAGGTCAGCACATTGGTGGCGTAGTCCTTTTTGCGGTACTCCAGATTGAGCTGGTGACCTTCTTCGGCATCCACGATGCGCACGGTGATCTCGGCGTCCACGGCCAGCGCATGGCGAATCCAGCGCGTAACGCGGGGGCGGGTCAGCAGCTCGCGGTGGGCAGAGGCTTCGGCGCTGCGGCCAAATTGCAGCGACAGTTGTAGTTGATTCAAAGACATTTTGGCTTCTAGTCCTTATTCCATATAGGCTATCAGCTATGAAATTTGATATGGCTTGCGCGCATCAGACCGAGGGGCAGGGTGTGCGCAAGTCCCGGTGGATTAAAGCTCGTCCGCGGTGGGCAGCGGGCGGCTGGTGCGGGTGCGCGGCTTGGGCGCGGACGTGCCCTCGGCCACGCGGCCACGGGCGTCATAGGCGTCCACAATGCGGGCCACCAGCGGGTGGCGCACCACGTCGGCACTGGTGAAGTGGTTGATGGAGATGCCCTTGACGCGCTTGAGCACGCGCTCGGCATCGATCAGCCCGCTGGGCGCACCCTTGGGCAGGTCGATCTGGCTCACATCGCCCGTCACCACGGCCTTGGCTCCAAAGCCGATGCGGGTGAGGAACATCTTCATCTGCTCGGGCGTGGTGTTCTGGGCTTCGTCCAGAATCACAAACGCATTGTTCAGCGTGCGGCCACGCATGAAGGCCAGCGGCGCGATTTCGAGCGCATTGCGCTCGAAGGCCTTTTGCACCTTCTCGTAGCCCATCAGGTCATACAGCGCGTCGTACAGCGGGCGCAGATAGGGGTCCACCTTCTGCGTCAGATCGCCGGGCAGAAAGCCCAGACGCTCGCCCGCTTCGACGGCGGGGCGGGTCAGCACAATGCGCTGCACGGCGCTGCGCTCCAGTGCATCGACGGCGCAGGCCACGGCCAGATAGGTCTTGCCGGTACCGGCGGGGCCAATGCCAAAGGTGATGTCGTGCTTGGCAATGTTCTCCAGATACAGCGACTGATTGGGCGTGCGCGCCCGCAGATCGGCGCGGCGCGTGGTCAGCTGCGGGGCCGTCAGGTCGGCTTCCAGCATCTCGGCGTCGCCCGCCAGCATCAGTTGCAGGGTATCGTCGGGGATCACATCGTCGGCAATCTCGTACAGCGCCTGCAGCAGCTCAAGCGCCTCGTTGGCCTTGGCCTTGGGGCCGTCGATCTTGAACTGCTCGTGACGGTGGGCAATCTTGACGCCCAGAGACTGTTCGATGGTGCGCAGATGCGCATCCGCCGGGCCGCACAGGTGCGTCAGACGGTTGTTGTTATGAGGTGTGAATGTGTGGCGCAGGATCACGCGGATAATTTCTCGCAAAGAATCGCCGCAATATGCGGCAAAGGACATCAATGATAGGTAAATTGACTGGAACGCTGCTCGAAAAAAACCCGCCAGAGGTCCTGGTGGACTGCGGCGGTGTCGGCTACGAGGTGCAGGTTCCCATGAGCACCTTCTACAACCTGCCAGCCAACGGTGCCAAGGTGGCGCTGCTCACCCACTTTGTGGTGCGCGAGGACGCGCAGCTGCTGTTCGGCTTTGCCACAGCGCGCGAGCGCCAGACTTTTCGTGAACTCATCAAGATCACCGGCATAGGCCCGCGCATGGCGCTGGCCGTCTTGAGCGGCATGAGCATTGATGATCTCGCGGATGCGGTATCACAGCAGGAAGCAGGGCGATTGGTCAAGGTGCCTGGCATCGGCAAGAAGACCGCCGAGCGTCTGCTGCTCGAACTCAAGGGCAAGATCGGCGCAGACACCGGCGCGCAGTCGCTGTTTGCCAATAACAATGACCAGAACGATATCCAGCAGGCGCTGATGGCGCTGGGCTACTCGGACAAGGAAGCATCGGCGGCCCTGAAGAAACTTCCGCCGGATGTGGGGGTGTCTGAGGGGATCAAGCTGGCGCTGAAGGCGTTGACGAAATAGCGCCCCCTGAGGCGCTTTGCGCCTTCCCCCTCTCTCGCTTCGCGGGAGGGGGACGACGCCCTCGCCGCGAGGCGGCGGGGCCGCCTAGGACTTGCTCGGCGTCTCTGGCCGGGATGGGCGCGCAATGGCGACGTTCGGCGCTTGCCTTGTGGTTTATGGGCTATTTGATGGCGGCTGGGCCGCTGCGGCGTTGCAGCTTTCAATCAGCTGGGACCACATGGCATAGACATGCTCATCCTTTTGCGCCTCGCTCAGCCCTTCGAGGGGGCGGGTGTTGAGCAGCGGCTCCAGCTCCTCCAGCGCCAGGTCTCGGTAGTGGCTGCGGTTCATGCGCTGCGCCGCATAGTCCTTATCCGCAGCCAGAGCCAGATCGCGGTAGGGCGCGGGGCCCGGGATATGGCTGGGGACTGTGCCCTGCGCATACATCTTCAGCAGCAAGGCATGTGCGTTGCACACCATCATGCGATCGGCAAACGCGCGCTGCTCGGTCGCAGGGGCGATCTGGGCGAGTGCCGCGCCCAGTGGTACGCACAAAACCAGGCCGAAAATCGCCATCAAGTCCTTGAATGATATGCGGTGAGTGCTCATTTTTTGGTAGTGGACTTCAGCTGCTTTACCGCCGCTTCTGTCTGCTGCACATGGGCCAGCGGGTCAGAACTGGTCAGCACAAACTTCACCTTGCCGTCCTGCCCGATCACATAGGAGATGCGGTCGGCTCGCTCGGGGTTGGCGGCTGCTGCGGCGTCATAGGCCTTGATGGTCTTGGCCTGCGGGTCGGAGGCCACGGCAAACTGGTCGCGGCAGGCTTCGGTGGAAAAGCGCTTGAGGGTATCGATATCGTCATGCGACATGCCCACCACCTTGGCACCCATGGCGGCAAATTGCGGCGTCGCCTCGGCAAACGCATGGGCTTCCATGGTGCAGCCTTGCGTGAAGGCCTTGGGGAAGAAGTACAGCACCACAGGGCCTTGTTTCAGGGCCGCGGCCATATCAAAGTCAAAAGCCTTGCCTGCAACGGCAGCAGGCGTCTTGAAGCTGGGGGCGGTATCGCCGACCTTGAGGGCGGCCTGGGCGCAAGCCGCAGTCAGCAGCAAAGTGGCGCAGGCCAGAGTGGAACGCAAAGACATTGGAACTCCTTGAAATCACTGCAGCCCATTGTGCGCAATCTGCAGCGCAGTGGTTTGTAGGTTTTTGTTTTCACCTGTATTTTTAATCAGTGTTCAAGTCAGGCTTAGGGCACAATTGCCGCATGACGATTCATGTGGACGAATTTGCGGCCAGCCCCGCCCCGGCTCAACCCTCACGCAAGCCTCGCGCGGCAGCGGCTGAAACCTCTGCTGCGCCAGAGCGCATGGTGTCGGCAGGGCATTCGTCTTTTGGTGAAGAAGCGCTGGAGCGCGCGCTGCGCCCCAAGCTGCTCGATGAATATGTGGGCCAGGCCAAGGCGCGCGAGCAGCTCGAAATCTTTATCGGCGCTGCCAAAAAGCGCAGCGAGGCGCTCGATCATGTGCTGCTGTTTGGCCCGCCCGGTCTGGGCAAGACCACGCTTTCTCACATCATTGCTGCCGAACTGGGCGTGAACCTGCGCCAGACCAGCGGCCCGGTGCTGGAAAAGCCCAAGGATCTGGCCGCGCTGCTCACCAATCTTGAGCCCAACGATGTGCTGTTTATCGACGAGATTCACCGTCTCTCGCCCGTGGTCGAAGAAATTCTCTACCCCGCGCTGGAGGACTATCAGATCGACATCATGATCGGCGAAGGCCCGGCGGCGCGCTCCATCAAGCTTGATCTGCAGCCTTTCACGCTGGTGGGCGCCACCACGCGCGCAGGCATGCTCACCAACCCGCTGCGCGACCGCTTTGGCATCGTGGCGCGGCTGGAGTTTTATACGTCCGAGGAACTGTCGCGCATCGTCAAGCGCAGCGCGGGCCTGCTCAATGCGCCGATTGACGAAGAAGGCTGCTTTGAAATTGCGCGCAGGTCGCGCGGCACGCCGCGTATTGCCAACCGCCTGCTGCGCCGCGTGCGTGACTATGCCGATGTGAAGGGCGATGGCCGCATCACGCGCGAGATTGCCGACAAGGCGCTGGCCATGCTCGATGTGGACCCGCAGGGCTTTGACATCATGGACCGCAAGCTGCTCGAAGCCGTGGTGCATCGCTTTGATGGCGGCCCGGTGGGTCTGGACAATATCGCCGCCAGCATTGGCGAGGAGTCCGGCACGATCGAGGACGTGATCGAGCCCTATCTGATTCAGCAGGGCTTTTTGCAGCGCACGCCGCGCGGGCGCATGGCCACGCAGGCGGCGTACCGGCATCTGGGGCTGCAGGCACCTGAGGCCGAAGAATAAAGCGGTGTTTAGCGGGTCTTAGCCCTGCAGCGGGCTGGTATGCCAGAACGCGCCTTTAACGCCCGTGCTCTGCTCCAGCTCTGCCGTGATGGCGTTGAGCTGCTCGGCCTTGGCAATGGTGGTCATCAGCAGCACTTCAATTTCGGTATCCGTGGCTCCCAGCGCGTGCTTGTCGATGGAGCGCGCCGCATAGCCCGAGCGGTCCAGCAACTGCTGCAGCTTGTTCATCACATCGGCCAGTGCCGTGCGCTCGCAGATCACATACAGGTGATAGTTTGCTTCGCTGGCGTCGGTGCTGGTGGGGCGGGTGTTGATATACAGCACCAGATGGCGCAGCAGCGTGTTGGCGGCCAGCACAAAGCCAGTGACCAGCCCCGCCTGCACCACCAGATCAGCCCCGCACATGGCCCCTACGGCGGCTGACCCCCAGAGGGTGGCCGCCGTATTCAGCCCGGTGATATTGGCGCCTTCTTTCATGATGGCACCCGCGCCCAGAAAGCCGACGCCAGAAACGATATAGCTCGTGATTTGCGTGGCTCCATCATTGCCGTGCAGATGCAGGCCCAGGTCCACAAAGGCTGCTGCTGCAATGACAACCAGAGTGTTGGTGCGCAGCCCTGCAGTGCGCTGGCGCAGCTGCCGCTCAAGACCAATGGCGGCACCAAAGACAAAGGCGAAAGCCAGGCTCAGAAGAGAGTCCAGAATGTCCGGCGCATTGAAGTGCTGAAGTGAGAGCATGCCCAAAGCTTAAACGGGCCGACTGCCGGGCAATATTGCAGACTGCGCTGTTGTTGCTGTCCGTCTTCTGGACTGGCTGAGGCTGCCCTGAATGATCAAGGCCTGCGCCGCATAGTAGGTGGCAAGCACCGCCACTGCCGCCCAGGGCAGGGGCTGCACAAAGCGGTTGGTGGCCAGTACCGAGTCACTGAGCATGAAGAAGCTGGCCCCAAGGGCAACCAGCAGGGCCGGAAAGTCATGATGGATGCGATAGCGTCCCCAGGCCTGAGCAGCCATCAGCGCGATGACCGTGACATAGGCCGCCACGGGAATGCGCAGCTCTGCAGGCAGCCCGCCAGTCCACAGAAACACATACATCCCTATTCCGATGGCCGCGATGATGGCGAGTGCTGCGCGGTCAGCAAACCAGGGTGCATCGAGCTTGAACAGCGCGATATAGCAGAGATGAGCCAGCAAAAAGCTGACCAGACCGGGAATGAACAGGCCCTGCAGCATGAGGCAGACATCACCGCCCAGAGAAAAGCCTATGGCCGCCAGCAGCAGGGATTGATGTTTTTTTGAGGTTTTTTGCCCATTAGTCTGTAATTTACTTAGACTTGAAGCTATAAAAATAATAGCTATCACCATGGTGGCTGGCTTGAAGAACAGATGCCAGTTCCGCAACCCCAGTTCTGCAGTGGCCGTCGCCAGCGCGCCGGACTCCAGCAGCAGCGCCATCCATGGGCTGATGCGCCCCTGAATGGCTGCGCCCAGTGCCCACTGGCTGACCAGCAGCACACCAAACCAGACCAGATTGGATGCAGCCGGAGCCTGATCTGCCTGCCACAGAAAAATAGCCGTTCCCGCAATCACCAGCACAAACTGCCATACGGCAAACATGCGCAGAGACGGGCTCATGGGCGGTGCATAGATGATGCGGTGTTCGTCCAGATCAAACGCAGGCTTGGGAAAGCGCGCAGCCACATCGGCAGGCTGCCAGCCGGGCGGCTTGAACCAGACGCGAATCTTGTCCAGCCAGTTGCGGGCATGCCAGCTGTCATGGGCCAGCTGGCGGTACACGGTCACATTGGCCCAGATCGGGTCCCAGCTTTGCAGCAGGCCACGTGTACCGTAAACGCAGGGCTGCTTGTCATCTTCTTCCTTGAATGTGCCAAAGAGGCGGTCCCAGAGGATGAGAATGCCGCCGTAGTTTTTGTCCAGATAGTCGTCGTTGACGGCGTGGTGCACGCGGTGATTGCTGGGCGAGCAGAACCAGCGGTCAAACCAGCCCAGCTTTTTGACCTGCTCGGTATGCACCCAGAACTGGTAGAGCAGATCGATCAGCCCGACGACTGCAAACACCAGCGGAGGCACGCCTGCCAAAGCCATGGGCAGATAGAAAATCCAGCCCAGCAGCGCGCCAGAACTGGTCTGGCGCAGGGCAGTGGACAGGTTATAGGCCTGACTCTGGTGATGCACGGCATGCGCGGCCCAGAGCACGCCCACTTCATGGCCCATGCGGTGCAGCCAGTAGTAGCAAAAGTCGTAGAACACCAGAGCCAGCACCCAGCCGGGCAGGCTGAACCAGAATGCATCGTTGCTCCACAGCGATGCATGGCTGACCACGGCGGTATAGATGCCCAGCGTCAGCAGTTTGGTGAACACCGCGCTGGTCTGGCTGAGCACGCCCAGGTTGAGCGAGCTGATCGCATCGGCCAGAGCGTAGGCCTGGCGCTGGCGTCGCCAACTGATGAACCATTCCACGGCAATCAGTGCAAAAAACACGGGCGTGGCCAGAACAATGACTTGGCTGGGAGAGAGCATGCCCGTGATTCTGGGGCGACTGGCACTGGCGACGGTCTGGCGTCAACCCTAGAGAGCCAGGCGCAATGAAAAGTGTCTAGGGTTAACCAGAATTGCTAAGTAGTTCCTGTTATGGATTCACTTTTTGCCTAAGGGATAATCGAAAGCCTGTTCTCTTTGCTCTGCTGCGCTGTGGCTTGCTCCGCAGTTGCTGGCAATGCTGTCTGTTTGCCTGCCATGTCCACACTTCGTCGCTCTTTTGTCGCGGCTGCCGCCTTGATGACGGCTGGCCTGTCTGCTCCTGTTTTTGCCAGCGACGTCTGGCCCGCTACCAAGCCCATCACGCTGATCGTGCCCTTCAGCGCCGGTGGCAATGTGGACACCACGGCGCGTTTGATCGGTCAGAAGCTGGGCGAGCGCCTCAAGCAATCCATCGTGGTGGACAACGTGCCCGGCGCAGGCGGTGTGCTGGGCGTGAGCAAGGCCGTGAAGTCGCCTGCCGACGGCTATACCCTGCTGATGGGGTTTGACGGCCCGATCAGCATTGCGCAACTGGTCAACTCTGCCGTGAAGTACGACGCAGAAAAAGACCTGACGCCCGTGGGCCTGGTCACGATTGCGCCCGTGGTGGCCGTGGCGCGCCCCGGCTTGCCTGCGCACAATCTGAATGAGCTGATTGCACTGGCTCGCTCCAAGCCCGGCAGCCTGACTTACGCGACTTCGGGTGTAGGCACCATGCTGCATCTGGCCATGGAAATGCTGCAGGAACGCGCCAAGATCAAGCTGGTGCATGTGCCCTACCGCGGCGGTGCGCAGATCACCAGTGATGTGATGGGCGGCCAGGTTGACGTGGGCATGCTGGTCACGACCAGCGCCACGCCGCTGATTCAGCAGAAAAAGCTCGAAGGTCTGGGCGTGACCTCGGCCAAGCGCATCGACTCCATCCCCAATGTGCCCACGTTTGGCGAAACCGCCGAGCTCAAGGGCTTTGACCTCAACACCTGGACGGGCCTGTTTGTGCCCGCCAAGACGCCGCAAGCGGTGGTGACCCGTCTGGCCACCGAACTCGACGCCGTGCTCAAGCTGCCTGAAGTGAGAAAGCGCCTGGAAGATGGTGGCGCAACACCGGGCTCCGGCACGCCTGCCAGCTTTGGCAAGTTCCTGCAAAAGGAAAAAGCGGGCTATGCGCAAATTGTGAAGTCAGCCCATATTCAGGCGGAATAAGCCATGGCCGCGCCGCTGAACCCCGTCCACGCTGAAATCCACCCGCCCGTGCTGCCCGAAGTGGCTGCCATTGCAGATGAGATGCTGGCCCTGCGCCATGATCTGCATGCCCACCCCGAGCTGGCTTATCAGGAGCATCGCACGGGCGATATCGTGGCCACCAAATTGGCCGAATGGGGCTACGAAGTCCATCGCGGTCTGGGTGATACCGGTGTGGTGGGGCAGCTGCGCTGCGGCGATCACGAGAGTGGAAAGCGGTTAGGTTTGCGCGCCGATATGGATGCGCTTCCGATTCGTGAAGCCACGGGCCTGCCCTATGCCAGCCGCCACGAAGGCAAGATGCACGCCTGCGGCCATGATGGTCACACCGCTACGCTGCTGGCGGCGGCCAAGGTCATTGCCGAACGCAAAGACCAGTTTCACGGCACGATCAATCTGATTTTTCAGCCCGCTGAAGAAGGCCATGGTGGTGCACAGAAGATGGTGGATCAAGGGCTGTTCGACCTGTTCCCTTGCGACGCGCTCTATGCCTTTCACAACGAGCCCGGCTACCCGGCAGGTCAGTTTGGCTTTCGATCCGGCGTGATGTATTCCAGCTCGGACACGGCCATCATCACCATCCGCGGCAAGGGTGGCCATGGCGCCATGCCCCATGTGGCGGTGGACCCGATTGTTGTGGCCTCGCACCTGGTGCTGGCGCTGCAAACCATTCGCTCGCGCGAGATTGACCCCAACGATATGGCGGTGGTCACCATCGGCGCCATCCATGCGGGTGATGCGCCCAATGTCATCCCCGAAACCTGCGAGCTGCGCGTGACCATCCGCGCGCGCTGCCCTGAGGTTCGCCTGCAACTGCGCGAGCGCATCACCGCCATGGCCCATGCCCAGGCCGCGGTGCACCGTGCCACCGCGGAGGTGGACTACAAATGGCGCTATCCCCCGGTGATAAATGACAAGGCTGCTACCGATTTTGCAGTGGGCGTGGCACGTGATTTTCTGGGCGAGGAATGGCTGATTCCCGATCTGCAGCCGCTGCAGGCCAGCGATGACTTCGCCATCATGTTGAACCAAGTCCCTGGCAACTATTTCATCGTCGGCAATGGCATGGGTGAGGGCGGCTGCATGGTGCACAACGCGGGCTATGACTTCAATGACAACCTGCTGCCGGTGACGGCTTCGTACTGGGTGAAATTGGCCGAGGCCTATCTGGGGCGGAACGCCTAGCACCCTGCAGACTTTGTCACCCGGTTTCGCCGTAGCGCTGCTACTGCCTTCAACCGGGTTTCGCGTCTGCACCGCTGCGCTGGGCGCTATGCGTCCCGCAGGATTTCTCTGAAGAATTGAATACCGTATGACAGACCTCTCCGGCCAGAATCTGCCCGGCTTTGACGCCACCACTGACTACTGGCAAACCATAGTCACCGCCGATCAGCTGGATCAGTCGCCGCTGCCCCCTTATGCGAGTAGCTACCCGGCCAAGCTGCCTGATGGTCGCTATCTGGTGCTGCCCCTGCGCGGCATGCCTTCCAGTCCTGAGCGTTGCGTGGCTTCGTTGATTGCCAATCAGGCATCGATGGATGTGGTGGAGCAACTGGCGCTGCATATGGCTGAAGCGGCCAAGGCTCATGAATTTGATGTGGTCGTCGGCCTGCCCACGCTGGGCCTGGCGTTTGCGCCGCTGGTGGCAAAGCATCTGGGGCGCAGCCGCTATGTGCCGCTGGGTTACTCGCGCAAATACTGGTACCGCGATGAGCTGTCTGAGCCCGTCAGCTCCATTACCACGCCGGGCAAGGGCAAGCTGCTCTATATCGACCCCAATCAGCTCAGCCTGATTGCCGGCAAGCGCGTGCTGGTGGTGGACGATGCGGTCAGCAGCGGCACCACCATGGTCTCTGGCATCAAGCTGCTGGAGCGCTGCGGCGCGCAGGTCGCAGCCATTGCCGTAGCCATGCGCCAGGGCACGCAGTGGCAGGCCAGGCTGCGCCGCACCGATGGTTGCGCCATCCCTGTGGTGGGCGCTTATGACTGCCCACGCATGGAGCGCCGCGCGGATGGCTGGTGGCCGGAGATCGGATAAAAGAGAGAGCTGAATCAGGTCAGCGCCCCGCGCCCGTCCACGCTAAAGATACGCTCGACCACACCTTTGAGTCGTCCGCCGCGCACGCCGATCATGAAGTCGTGCAGGTTCACGGTGGGGTCGCAGTGACCGGGAATCAGCCACAGCGTATCGCCCAGCGCGGGCAGCCAGCCGCTGGTGTTGCCGGCTTCTGCATCGGGGTGCAGCACGCCATGTTCATCGCCGCCATTGGCAAAGCGCAGCGCGTTTTCGGGTGGCAAGGCATGGAGCTTGGGCAGGCCCGAATCAATCGCATGGGCTTTGTGGCCTGCATCGCAGACGGCGTGCCTGTCATTGCGCGACATGACCTGGGTTTTGACAAATAGCGCATGCTCGAACATGGGCTGGGCCGCATCGCGCTGGTTGGCCGCATAGTCGGCGTCCATGAACAGAAATGAGCCGGGCTGAATTTCGCCATAGATGCCGCTGGCTGCTTCGTTGACCATGGTGCCGGTGCCTGCGCCGGTGATCAGCGGAATCTCAATGCCCGCGCGGTCGAACTCATGACGTGTGCGGTTGACCAGCTTGAGCACCTGCTCGATGGCGGCTTTGCGCTCAGCCGCGGTGCGCAGATGCTGGGCACCGCCGTGGTAGGCCTGTAGGCCTGCAAAGCGCAGGCTGGGGTGGCTCTGAATGGCGTTTGCCAACGCAAGGGCAGCCACGCCGGGCTCCACGCCGCAGCGGTTCTGGCCCACATTGATTTCCACCAGTACATCAATCGCAGCAGGGCCAGCCTTTGCGTCCTGCATGGCTTTGGCAAGGCGCGTAATGCCTTCTTCACTGTCCACGGCAATGGCCAGACGCCCGCCTTGCGCATTCAGTGACTGGGCCAGCGCCGCCACACGCGCTAATTTGGTGGGGGCGATGACTTCGTTGCTGATGAAGATGTTGGTGATGCCACCTGCGGCCAGCGCCTCGGCTTCGCTGAGCTTTTGCACGCAGTGGCCCACGGCACCCGCGTGCTCAAGCAGATGCGCGATATGTGCAGATTTATGCAGCTTGGCATGGGCCCGCCACAGTACCCCATGCTGCTGGGCAAAGCGGGCCATGCGCTCGATATTGCGGTCCATGGCGTCCAGGTCAATGACCAGGGCGGGCGTGTCTATGCGTTTGACGGCCTGACCGACCAGGGCCTGCAGGTGTTCAGGAATGTGCTTCATCTCGGCTGCCTTGCTGAAGGTGTGCGGTATCTGCCCAGCCTACCAAAGTCAGACCATCGGGTGTCCACAGCAGGCGGTTGATGGCGCAATTGGTCAGCTCCCAAGTGCGCGGGGTCTGAAAGTCCTGGCGCGTGGCCAGCCGGTACAACACGTCCATCACGCCGCCGTGGGCGGTGAGCACGATCTGCTCGCCTTCGTGCTGGCGGGCAATTCGGTCCACGGTGCTGGCAATGCGTTCGCGCAGAGCCAGCAGCGAGTCGCCACCGCCGGGTGGCGCATAGGCGGGGTTACGCGTGCGCCAGAGCTGGGCGTCCTCGGGCTGGGTGGCTTCCACATCCTTGAAGGTGCGGCCCTGAAAGTCGCCAAAGCAGCGCTCGCGCAGGCCGGCATCGGTGTGCAGCGGCGCGCCGGTTGTGCGGGCAATGGCCTGCGCGGTGACATGGGCGCGCTGCAGGTCGCTGCTGTAGATGGCGGCAATGCTCTCGTCGGCCAGCGCGCGGGCGGCTTGCTCGGCCTGCCACAGGCCGGTGTCGTTCAGGGGAATATCCAGGTGCCCCTGGATGCGGCCATCGACATTCCAGGTTGTCTCACCGTGTCGGATGGCAATGATGCGCGTGGCTTGCATGGCTGGGGCGCGTTCAGCGTGAGTTGTTCTTAGGCTGTCATTGTCTTGCAAACAAAACGCGCCGGAGTACAGGTTTGTTGTTGCCCACTTTTTACGTTCTGGAACAGCCGGGCGCACGCGCTGTCATGGCGTGCAGAAAAAAGGCTTGCAACGTGAATTGCAAGCCTTTTGGGGTGATAGTCCAGCAGTTATATAGGCTGGTAGCTATGTTTTTCAGAGCAGCGACTTGGCGTTGTCCAGAATGTAGTCGCAGGCCTTTTCCTTGATCTTGCCCTTGATGCTGTCCAGGCTGAAGCTCTGGCCGTTGTTGCCCTTGATCATGCCCATCAGGCCGTCCTGATAGCCCTGGTCCTTGGGTTGCTCCTGCTGGCCCAGGCCCAGCTTGCCCAGCAACTGGTTCTTTACCTGCGTGGCCTTGTCGGCGTTCAGGTAGTTGTTCTTCATGCAGTAGGTGAGCACGCCTGCCGCGTTGCTGGCCGTGCCCGAGCTGGTCAGCCCGCCCAGACCCAGTCCGGACAGCGCCGAAGAAGATGCACCGCCGGAGCCGCCGCCCAGCATGCCGCCCAGGCCCGAGGACGAGCCGCCGCTTTCCGCAGCGCCGCGCAGCGCATCGCCCCAGCCGCTGGCATGGGCACCGACGGCGCCCATGGTCAAAGCTGCGCAGACGAGGGTGGAGAGAGCAAATTTCTTCATGACGGTCATCCTTTCCATTGCTTGCGGCGCAGGGGGCCGCAGTTCAAAGACGGCAGCACGTTAGCACGCCAGCAGGGCAACAAGTGTGGAAGATTGCAAATCAACGTACTGGCGAAACCGTGGCGGGCAGCACGGGCTGAGGAGTGGAAGGTGTCGCGGCTGCTGGAGCTGCAGGCGCCTGAGACGCCACAGCCGGCGCAGGCGGCTGGACAATGGTGCGCACATTGCGCGCGCCTTGTGGTGGGTTGGGGAAGCCCGTGAGAGCTGCGTCGAACAGAATGCCGAAGATGAGCGGGTCATTGGTCCACACATCCTGGCGCTGGGCCGAGGTCTCATAGACGATCTTCTGGCTCTTAAGGTCGCGCATGACCAGGCTCACGGCGCGGTAGTACTCCAGCGGAGGGCCGTCCATCATCATCATGCTGCCGCCAAAACCGAAGCCCATGCCGCGCCCATAACCCATGCCAAAGCCCCAGCGCGGGCCCCAGGGGTCGTAATAGGGCCAACTGGCGTAGTCGCGCGCATAGCGGGCAATGGCGCTGATCTGCACCACCAGGCTGGCGCGGGCGTCATCACGCGTCAGCCCGATGCGGGCCAGCGCCTGCTGGGCCTGGGCCTCGATGGCGGGAAAGCTCATCTGGCCCTGCTGCGACGGCAGAGTCTCCAGCCTATACGTGGCCGGGACGGGAATGGTGGCCAGCGAGGAATAGCTTTGTACCGTGCTGTTGACTTCGCGCACCGTGGAGCAGCCGCTTAGCAAGGCGGCAGCGCCCAGCGCCAGTGCGCCCATCCAGCGAAATTGAGTCCAGCGCATATTCATGGTTGGTGTTTCCTGTACGACAAAGGCCCGGAAAACGGGCCTTTGCTTGGACAGACAAGTCCGGGGTTAGTTCAAAAATCCGTCAGGACAGTTGTATCACCTGCACACCGGGCAGCGTGGGAGTGGTCGGCATTTCTTCATGGTCAAACGCCATATCGCCGTTCGGGTCGGCAATGCCGGTGGCCTTGGCGCCCTTGAAGTCATGCAGCTGGGGGTCCATCATGTGCGTGGTCACGATATTGCCCATGGCGCGGAACATGCTCTCGATGCGGCCGGGGAACTTCTTGTCCCACTCGCGCAGCATCTCGCCAATGGCCACGCGCTGCAGGCCGTCCTGGCTGCCGCACAGGTTGCAGGGGATGATGGGGAACTGCTGATACTGCGCCCAGCGCGTCGTGTCCTTTTCGGGCACATAGCACAGGGGGCGAATCACCACATGCTTGCCGTCGTCGGACACCAGCTTCGGGGGCATGCCCTTCATGCGGCCGCCGTAGAACATGTTGAGCATCATGGTCTGCACGATGTCATCACGGTGGTGGCCCAGCGCCACCTTGGTGCAGCCCAGCTCGTCAGCCACCTTGTACAGAATGGCGCGGCGCAGGCGCGAGCACAGGCCGCAGGTGGTCTTGCCTTCGGGTACGACGCGCTTGACGACGCTGTAGGTGTCCTGGTTCTCGATGTGGTAGTCCACGCCGATGCTCTGGAAGTACTCGGGCAGCACATGCTCTGGGAAGCCGGGCTGCTTCTGGTCCAGATTCACGGCCACGATGTCGAACTTCACGGGCGCGCGCTTTTGCAGCTTGCGCAGAATGTCCAGCAGGGTGTAGCTGTCCTTGCCGCCGGACATGCAGACCATGACCTTGTCGCCTTCCTCGATCATATTGAAGTCGAGGATGGCCTTGCCCACTTCGCGGCACAGGCGCTTTTCGAGCTTGATCTTCTCGCGCTCGATCTTGGGCTTGCCGTTGCCCTTGGTGGCATCAGTGCCAGCTTCTGCGCCCGCTTCGGCGTTCAGCGCAGCTGCCGCATCAGCGGCTTCGGTTTCTTCGGCAATCCAGGGGTTGTCGTTTACAGCATTCATGGGGTTCACCATTGTCCGGTTTCGACGCGAATGGCCACTTCGCAGTCGTCAAAAATTTCCAGCTTTGCAATCTTCACGCGCACGCCGCGCACGCCCGGCAGCTGCATCAGGCGCTGGGCCAGCTTGCCGATCAGGCTCTCGAGCAGGTTCACATGCTCGGAGGTGCATTCGTCGATGATGATCTGGCGCACCTTGCGGTAGTCCAGCACATGAAGAATATCGTCGTCGCGCGGGGCCAGAGGCTGAGGGCCAAGGTTCAGTTCGGCATCAACCTGAATGGGTTGAGGCTCTTTTTTCTCGTGAGCGAGTATGCCCAGGCTGGCGTCAAAGCGCAGCCCGGTGAGCGTGAGGATTTGTTGACCGGAAGTGGAAGTCATTGCTTGCATGTGAGGCGACAGGCGCTCACATCATCGAAAAATCGCGCTCAAAGCGCTGTAAGTGCTGGCCGCCATCGACCAGCATGGTTGTTCCCGTCATCGAGCGGTTCTCCAGCGCAAAGCACACGGCGGCGGCAATGTCCTCGGGCGAGGACGAGCGACCCAGCGGGCTGAGCGAGTGCAGGGTCTCGAACTTTTCCTGGCTCAGCAGATGGCTGGTCAGCGTCAGACCTGGGGCCACTCCCACCACGCGCACGCGCGGTGCCAGCGCCAGGGCCAGCATGGTGTTGGCGGCTTCCAGTGCGGCTTTGGAGAGCGTGTAGCTCAGAAAGTCGGGGTTCTGGTTCCACAGTTTCTGGTCCAGCACATTGACCACGGCGCCATGGGCCGTTTCATCGCCAGCAGCGATGCGTTGCTGAATATGCTCGTGCAGCGCCTGGGCCAGCAAAATGGGCGCGCCCGTGTTGCTGCGCAGGTGCGCCTCCAGCGCCACATAGCTGAAGCTCTGGGCGTCGTCATGCTCGAACAGCGAGGCGTTGTTGACCACGGCATCGATGCGGCCAAAGCGCTCCACCACCCGGGGCACCAGCGAGCGTACGGACTCCTCGTCAAAGAAATCTGCATCAAAAGCGGCGCTAGTCCCGGATATTTCTTCACAGGCTGCTACGGTTTGCATAGCGTCATCGTGCGAATCACGGTAATGCACGGCCACCTGCCATCCCGCGCGGGCGAGAGCCAGGGCCATGTCACGACCCAGGCGACGGGCAGAACCGGTCACCAATACTGTGCGTAGTCGGGCGGGTGAAGACATTCGTGGAAAATGCGGGTTGTGACGACAGAACCCTCAAGTTTAACGAGCACCTTGCAATCGCGCATTGCCAAGGAGATTGCCGCCGCGGGCGGCTGGTTGCCTTTTGACCGTTTCATGGAGCTGGCGCTCTATGCGCCGGGGCTGGGCTATTACGCCAATGAAACGGCCAAGTTCGGGGCCATGCCGGAGTCCGGCAGCGACTTTGTGACAGCCCCTGAAATTTCCCCTATTTTTGGGCAGTTGGTGGCGGTGCAGCTGCGCGAGGCGCTACAAAAAACGAAGACCCATGAAATCTGGGAGTTCGGCGCAGGCACGGGCGCGCTGGCGCTGCAGATTCTGGACGAGCTGGCCGCCATGGATGCGCTGCCCGAGCGCTACACCATCGTCGATCTCTCCGGCACGCTGCGTGCGCGCCAGAAGCTGGCACTGACCAAGTACGAGCATCTGCTGCGCTGGGTGGATGCGCTGCCCGAGACCATGGAAGGCGTGATCATCGGCAACGAGGTGCTGGACGCCATGCCCGTGCAACTGCTGCAGCGCACCAAAGGCCAGTGGCATGAGCGCGGCGTGGTGCTCAAGGGCGATGAATTTGCCTGGGAAGACCGCCCCACCGAGCTGCGCCCGCCTGTGGATATTGGCGGCCCGCATGGCTATCTGACCGAAATTCACCGCCAGGGCGAGGCATTTATCCACACCCTGGGCGAGCGTTTGACTCGGGGTGCTGCTTTTTTCATCGACTACGGCTTTGGCGAGAGCGAGTATTTCCACGAGCAGCGCCATATGGGCACGCTGGTCTGCCACCACCAGCACCAGGTGGATAGCGACCCGCTGGTGCTGGTCGGCCTCAAGGACATCACGGCCCACGTCAACTTCACCGGCACCGCTGTGGCCGCGCAGGATGCGGGCTTTGAGGTGCTGGGCTACACGACGCAGGCCTATTTCCTCATCAACTGCGGCATCGGCCCCAAGCTGGACGCCGCCAGCCTCAAGGCGCGCTCCATGGCGTCTAAGCTGGTGATGGAGCACGAGATGGGCGAGCTGTTCAAGGTGATTGCGCTGTCCAAGGGCGTTGAGCCCTGGATTCCGCAGGGCTTTGTGCAGGGCGACCGCATGCATCGCTTGTAACCCCCATAAGGCGCTGTGCCTAGGACTGGCTTGCTGTCTCTGCTAAGGGAGACGGTAAGCGCCTTGGGCTTTCAAAATTGATAGCTACTAGCCTATATGCATTCTAGACTAGAGGGGCGTTGTTGCACAAATGCCGGTCGCAGCTGAGGTAGGCTCGGGAGATGAGAGAGACGAGCTGGGGTCGGGTTAAGTACCGCACAACGAACTGGAAGGCTTACAACGCAGCGTTGAAGGCGCGAGG
>NZ_KZ984445.1 GCF_003569915.1 Comamonas testosteroni
TCGCGCCTTCAACGCTGCGTTGTAAGCCTTCCAGTTCGTTGTGCGGTACTTAACCCGACCCCAGCTCGTCTCTCTCATCTCCCGAGCCTACCTCAGCTGCGACCGGCATTTGTGCAACAACGCCCTTGGCATGAACTGGGCCACGCCCTTCCCGCCAAACAAGGCATCGATGTCTGGGCCCAGGCCGCCGGCATGGATTGGCGCATCCAGGAAACACCGGTGCGTTATCTGGCTTCCAATGGTGATTCAGGCCTGTCAGGCCTGTACGCCGAGCCCAAAGAGTTCCCTGAGCAAAAGGTGCTGTACCGCAGTGACACCCAGACTCCGCTGTCTGTGGTGGGAAGCCGCTACCAGGTAGTCCAGCCCCGCCAGGTGCTGGAGTTCTATCGTGATCTGACGGAAGTGGCCGGCTACGAACTGGAGACCGCAGGTGTACTCAAGGCTGGGCGCAAGTTCTGGGCTCTGGCCCGTACTGGCAAGTCAGCAGCGCTCAAAGGCAATGATGTGGTCAACGGCTATTTGCTGCTGGCGACGTCCTGTGACGGAACGCTTGCTACGGTAGCCATGCCGACGACGGTGCGGGTTGTGTGCAACAACACGCTGACGATTGCACTGCGTGACGGTGTCGGTGCTGTCAAGGTACCGCATAGCACGACCTTTGATGCCCAGGCGGTCAAGCGCCAGTTGGGCGTGGCCGTGGGCCAGTGGGACAGCTTTATGTACCGCATGAAGACGCTGGCCGAGCGCAAGGTCAAGACCCATGAGGCGCTGAACTATTTCCTGAAGGTGATCTGCAATACAGACTCCCATTCGGATTTGTCTGTGGGACTGACCAATGAACGGGCTCTCAAGAAGGTGCAGATGCTCTATGAGGGCCATGGCCGTGGGGCTGAGATGCATGCGGCCAAGGACACGGCTTGGGGCCTGCTGTGCTCCGTGACGGAGTTTGTTGACCATGAGAAGCAGGCTCGTAGTCAGGACAACCGTCTGGACAGCGCTTGGTTTGGTCAGGGAGCAGTGATCAAGCAGCGTGCTCTGGATCATGCCCTGCAACTGGTCGCCTGACTAGCTGACGACATGGCAATGAATAGCTGCAGACCTTGTTGTTCCTCTTTGGACCGTTCACACCTCTTCAACCTTCTCTGTTTTCCACCTACCCAAGCCACCTTTTGAGGTGGCTTTTTTATGCCCGCCATTGGCGGGGCAGGAGATTTCTATGTCTGTGCATATTCTCAAAAATGGCAACCTGGACGGTACATCCTCACCCTCTTCCTCACTGTCTACTTCACGGCCACTGCGCAAGGGCGCAGCCTTGCGCCTGGTGTCCACCAAAGACATGGAGCGTGACGACTGGCTGGAGATTCGCCGCACTGGCATTGGCAGCTCGGATGCCGCTGCGGCTATTGGCCTCAATCCCTATCAGTCCCAGTTGGAGCTGTGGATGCAAAAGACGGGCAAGGGCCATCTCTTGCCGGCCGTCGATCCGCAGGACGACACCAGCCCGATGTTCTGGGGCACTTTGCTGGAGCCCATTGTGGCGGCCCACTACACCAAGCGCACAGGCAACAAGGTGCGCCGGGTGAATGCGGTGTTGCAGCATCCTGAGCATCCCTGGATGCTGGCCAATGTGGACCGCGAGGTCGTTGGTGCTGCCGATGTGCAGATTCTGGAGTGCAAGACGGCGGGCATCCATGGGGCTCGCCTGTGGCGTGATGGGGTTCCCGAGTATGTGCAACTACAGGTCATGCACCAGTTGGCCGTGACGGGCAAGCAGGCCGCTGATGTGGTGGTACTGGTCGGTGGGCAGGAGTTGCGAGTTTTCCGCATCGAAAGGGATGAGGCTTTGATGGCTCGCCTGATCGATCTGGAAAAGCAGTTCTGGGACATGGTGCAACAGGGCATTGCGCCAGCCGGTGATGGCTCGGACAGCAGTGAGAAGGCTTTGCGCTGCCTGTTCCCGTCCGATGTGGGTGACCAGGTGGATCTCAGCGAGGACCAGGATCTCAACACGACGTTTGAAGAGTTGCTGCAAGTCCGCACCGATCTCGATGTCGCGCAAAAGCATGAAGCCCGTTTACGCCAGCGCATTCAGATGCACATGGGTGAAGCCAGCAAGGCCTTGTTTGCCTCTGGCGGCTCCGTGACCTGGAAGCGCAGCAAGGATGGGCAGGCTTTCAACACCAGTGAGTTTGTCCAAGCACATCCCACATTGGCCCAGCGCTTCATGAGTCCCAAGCCCGGATCACGGCGCTTCTGTGTTTACGAACCCGAGCAATGAAACCGCTGGGGACGAAGCATCGTTTCAACACCCCCCCAGCCCTCCTTGGCTTTGCCCTGGGGGGCTTTGTTTTTTGGAGATCCTCATGATCAAAGGTTTGATGATTACGCCTCCGGTGATTGGCCGGATTGCAATTGGCAAGGTGGTGGAGCGCAATGGCAAGCGTCTGCCCGAGAAAGATGATGAATTCACCATCACCACACAAGTTCAGTCTCGTGGACAGTGGATCTTGCATCCGCTCGATGAAACGCTGCGCCTGGCTGCCGACAAGACATACGGCAGCATAAAGGAAGGCTCGCAGCCTTCCTTGTCTGATGGAGGTGAAGGCGGTCGCAGTACCGCTGATTTGGAGCAAGCCACCCAGCCTATTTCGACAGTACGGCCTATTCGCTCTGGCAAGCGTTCGCTCAAGGAGAAGATAGGAGTCGCTGCGGATGCAAATCCAGGTCAGGCGATGGAGCCTGCATCTTCCCCATCATTGCCAGCATCTTCGGTATCTGAACGACGCAAGCTGCGCAGTATTCCGGTGCGAGTGCTGTTCAATGACCCCGATCTGAATCTGCGCGCCCACTACACCTTGTTTGATCGCACGACGGCCAGGCCGGTTTGTGTGGGAGATGGGGAGAATTGCAAACGCGTGAGCAGCAAGGGGCTGGAGTCCATGCCCTGCCCTGGGCCCGATATCTGCTTGTTTGGCAAGGAGGGATGCAAGCCCTATGGGCGTTTGAATCTGATCATCGGTGACAGCGATGAACTGGGCAGCTTTGTGTTCAGAACCGCAGGATTCAACAGCATCCGGACTTTGGCAGCCCGGCTACGGTACTTCGCGGCCGTGTCTGGAGGTCATCTGGCCTCCATGCCACTGGAGCTCAAGCTGCGAGGCAAGTCCACCACACAGTCTCATCGCTCAGCCATCTACTACGCCGATCTGATTGTGCGCAGTGGCTTGTCTCTGAATGCCGCTATTGGTCAAGCCCGCGAACTTACGGTTCAGCGCAAGATGGCAGGGTTTGATCAGACGGCTTTGGATGAAGCTGCTCGACTGGGCTATGCCAATGGCAACTTTGAAGACACCCCAGATGAAACCGAGCGCATTGTGGAAGAGTTCTATCTCAAAGAAAGCGAAACATCCACCACCTCCACCATGACGGTAGCCAATGACCACTGCACCTAGCCCGCTCAGACTGGGCAACGAAATGGTGCACATAGTCCGTCTCCGCAAAAACTGTGGAGGCTCAGCCCGTATTACTTAAGGCAGTGTTTTTGCACACCGTGATCACTATCGCTGGGTGCTTTTGCACTGTGGCCAATCGTGCTACGAATAGTAACCATTGCGTCCCATGGCAAGCAAACCAATGACAGATGCAGACCGCTCCCCCGTGCTTAAAGCATTCGGGGAGGCCGTGCGTGAGCGTCGAAAGGCTCGGGGGTTTTCTCAGGAAGGTTTTGCGCATTACTGCGGCTTGGATCGCAGCTATATGGGCAGCGTGGAGCGTGGCGAGCGCAACGTGACGCTGGTCAACATGGAGCGCATCATCGCCGCCCTGGATATGAAAGCATCCGAATTCTTCCTGACTTTGGATGAGCATTTCCGGGACCTAGCCGTGCAACGCAATGCTGCGCATTTAAACGACTTTGCGCCTTATTTCAGACCTGGAATTCCTCGACAAACACCCTAAAGCTAATATTTTTCTCCCCCCTCATTTGAAAGTTTCAAGATTGCGTTCGTATTCTCAATTCAATTCAATTCCAAGAGATGTCCCTATGAAAGAACGAATACTTATATGTTCAGCATTAATCTTTGCATTGACCGGTTGTAACTCCTCCCCAAGCAATAGCGACCTAGAAGACTATCTGAATCCCATATTCGTTAGCTGCAAAAACCTAAAAATCGTAGACATCAAAAAGACCAATGGCTATCAAGAAGACGGCTACTATAGAGTGGAATTTTCTTACGGATTGGAACTTAAAGACCCGAGCCTGCTAGATACTATGCGCAATCGCTGGAATGAAGAAAAAGAAGAGGAGCAAAGGCGGAAAGAGGCAACGAAAAATTTCCACGAAACGAGAGATGCACTTGAAAAAGACATAGAAGAATCAGCACAAGACATCGGCATGAATGTACGATTTACATCACTTTCCAACGAAATTATTGTACGCAACCAAGGCTTCAGCGCAGAAGTCACAAATGGAACACCAGAATTCCTCCAAGAAAAAATAAATAAATGGAAAAACCTCGTAAAAAATAGAGAACACGAGATAGAAATTCAAAAACCATTCAAAATATTTGGTTCTGAAGAAACCATTTTATACAAGAACTACTACAACGGATGCAATCCTAGCGTGAAGCAATTCACAAAAAGTCTGTTCGAAGGGCAGCAGTTCGCGTTATTACAAAGCGATGATAAAACACCTTTATTCAACGAATACAAGGTCAAAGTGAATTTTATTTTACCGATGCGCAAGACAGAAAATGGGTGGCGGGTAATCAGCAAAAACTGATTATTTAAAATAGTGATCCACACTGACTGCTACCATCAATGATGGATCACATGCCTTTATTTTTTTGTAGGAGTTTTCCCCAGCACCACCATATTTTAGTGACAACAGCGCTCGCTTGAGTGGGAAAAACCTGTAGCCGCCTTCGCGGAATAATTTTTTTCTGAGAACCGACACCTGTATTACGCCTACTAGCTTGAAATATATATAATCCCAAAAAATTCTGTCTCAGAGCCCTAATTTCGCTGCCAATTCAGCAGTACATAGACTCGCCATGAAAAGCCGTGTATGAGAAAGCGACAAGTCTCTATCGCCACCTTGATCGCCTCAAAGCCTAAACGGCCAGAGGTCCTGTTTCGGGCTCTGTCCACCGCGACCTCTCAAGAGCGGACTCCGAATCAACTGGTATTGGTTTTCGATCGTGTGTGGCCTCAGCCTAGCGAGTTGACAACCATTCGGAGCCTCTTAGCTCCGTTGAACGCTGTCATCATTCGCAATCTGCGAAGCCCGGGTGCCGCTGGCACATGGAATACCGGTTTGCAGTACTTATTTCAGAGGAACTTTGATGGCTACGTGGCAATTCTCGACGACGACGATGAATGGGACACCGATCATTTACTTCAGTGTGAAACTGCTTGTCAGGGCGGCGAGGCAGAGGTGGTTCTATCAGGCCTTCGTTTGGTAAAAGATGGAGTGGAGTTGCCTCGTAAGCCACTGTCATCTGTTTGCAGAGACGATTTCTTAGCAGGTAATCCTGGCTGGCAAGGCAGCAATACGTTCGCCAAACTTCATACGCTGATGCGTGTCAATGGGTTCACGGATGGGATGCCAAGCACTAATGATCGAGATTTGGCCGTTCGTCTCCTCAGCCTTCCAGATCTAAAAGTAGCTTTTACTCACCGCATGACATCAACTTGGCACATAGATAGTCAAGAAGATGCACTGTCGAGCCCTGGTAGCTCACAAAAACGTGATGGGCTTACTCAATTTTTGAGCATGCATGGCCACCTAATGACACCCGAGATTTTGGCTAATTTCAAGAGTCGTTCCAGAGATATCTTCGGTATCGAAATGCCATGAAAAAGAGCTTAAATCATTGCATACCCTCTGTGGATTGGTCAGAGCCACGATTACCTAGTGTCAAGCTGACACACAGGAACATCCACTTCCTCAAAGTCCCAGATAAAGTCGCGCTGAAAGCCCAAGTAATTGTCGGTTTGACACATCGCAATCATCCTGAAGGACTTCGGGAGGCTCTGCACTCAGCTCTCCAACAGGACGTAAGTCAAGCAGTTGCCTTCTTGGTGCTTGATGACAGCTCCGATGAAGGATGGATGCGGACTCTAGAAAATCCGCTGTTGTCTGATCCTCGCTTGGTCATTGCCGCAGGTCGCTTTGGTTCGCCGCCTCAGGCGAGAAACGCTCTACTTGATCTTGTGGATCAGCGATTCCCATCAGCGCGGTGGGTTGCCCGCATGGATGCAGACGATCGCTTTGCAACTACTGGTAGCTTGCAAGAGCTTGTTCGCGCAGGAGATGCTAGCAACTGCTCGTTTGTGATTGGAAGCAATCACCTCTCCGTAAATGGCACTGTGCTTCCCAGCATTAATTTTGCTCGTGCGGAGACACTACAGGATCGTCAGCGCTTAAACACCTTTATCCAGAGCTTCTGCCGTCAAGAAATCCCCAACGAGCTGCCTTCTTGCAATTTGCTGCTCAGGACACAATCAGGTATTCGCTATCCGAATGCAAGCAGTGCGGAGGACCATTGGCTCGTAGCCGCCTTGCTCATGCATCGCCCACAGGACGGCTGCGTAGTGACGGAACCTGTATATGCCATCTACTCTTTGGGAGGAGAGGCCACGCGAGCTAACCAAAAGCAGGAAAGCTGGAAAGCCTCGAGATTGGCGTTGGCACAAGCCGCAGAGACATGGTATCGCGCACATCAGATTTCCAAATCGACAGTGCTAGGTTGGGGACAAGAAGGTGTGGTCTGGCGGGACTCGGTTGGCACTTATAAGCGCTTCTATCCCGATTCATTGACTAAAGATGATCTTTTGCGATGCAAGCGTTTGGTTGAGGCTGCCGGAAATGCAATCATTTCCTTTTCCGTGTGTGACGGCGATGGTCAAGGATCATTGATCCAGCTTGCCCAATCTCCGCTGAAAGAACTAGGACAGCATTGGCTCCTAGAGAAAACACAGCGTTTTCTGAAAAAGCTCTATCAGTCCAGTGTAGTGACCAGCAATGTCAAGCGCGACAACCTCCGGTTTACGTCCGCAGGTGAACTTCAGTACATCGATATTGGACACGATATCGTGCCACTGACGACTTCTCGGTTCCTGGATTGTGCTGCTCGGTTGTATGCCATCGGCGAATTAGGATGGTCAGATCATGAGTTGGCACGTCGTAGAACTGTCCAACGCCCGGCCGAGGCGCTCGAAGCCATTCCTGGCTTTAGCTCCTTCTATAGTGGCTTGGTTCATGCATTGCATCCAGGTTATGTGCCGAATGCCTCCATTGCTTTGCCAGTGACAGCGCCACCCGAGCATACCGACGTGACACTACTGATCAAGTGCTGCCCTCAAGATGCCAACTCTCTTGATGTTCAAGTGCACCATATAGTTGGCGAACTCAGGCTTCGGGCGCGCTTTAGCAAGACGGTTCTCAACGTAGATCCATTTGAGGGTCCTTATCTGCGACAGCACTCCAAGGGCAGCCTGTCTCAGTTGAAGCTAATTGCAGATCGGCTACTGAGGGCCGGCCTAATCGACGAAGTCTGGTTTGCACCAACTGATCACGACTCTATTGCCAACGTCCATCGTCATTGGTTTGACCTCCCGGGAATAACCGAGTCTCACACTGCACAAGGAGCCCCCGTCTTCTCTCAATTGTGGGCATTTGATCGAATCAGAACTCCATTTGTCCTGCAGTTGGATGTGGACGTTTTTATCGGCGGAAATGACATTCGGCACGATGTTGTTGGAGACATGAAACGAGCATGTCTAGAAACAGGTGTGTGGTGCGTAGGCTTCAATATTCCGCAAGCCAACAATGGCTTCAAGCCATACATGGGTGAACCGGATCAGTTTGCACCAGAAGTCCGTTTTGGGCTATTGAACCTCGAAAGAGTCAAAGCACATGCGCCGTTTAAGAACCCTGTTATTGAAGGTCGCTTGACCTGGATGTGGCATCGATTCTTAAAGCATGCGCAGCACAGGACAGGCATGTGTAGTGTTAGAGGAGGCGATAGCCGAACTTTTTACATACACCCAAAAAATGAAGACAAGGGACTGAGTTTCATTGACATAGCACGAGATTTGATCGCTCAAGGTAGTCTGCCAGAGGCTCAGCGAGGAGCCTGGGACCTAGTTCCTGCAGCCAATTGGAAGCGCATCCATCGACATGAAAGCATCGTCTTTTTGTTGTTTGGGCGCGAGACTCAAACCTGCAAACTGGAACGCTGCCTAGCATCCCTGAAAAACCAATCCAACCAAGATTTCGGGATCGTCTTTATTGATGACGGAGGCAGCCCGCTTCAAGCAGCAGAGTTACCACATCGAATGTCTTGGCTGGGCGATCGGGTAACTCTTATTAGACGCCCTCAACGCGCTGGCTATATGGAAAATTTTCGCGAATCCATTGCGCAAGTTTGCACGAACCCAGACACCCTGCTCGTCGTTCTGGATCAGGACGATGCGCTAATGCACCGCGAAGCGGTCAACATGCTTAGGACCGCTTGGCAGGCCGGCGCTGATTTGATCAATGCTCCAATGTTTAGGCCCGAGAAGCCATTGACTTTGTACGAAGTCAATTACGAACGACCACGAAAGCATGGTGGTGGGAATGTGTGGAGCCACCTTCGTGCTTTCCGGAAGTCTCTGTTTGAACAGGTGCCAAATATTATTTGGGATCAGGCACCAGATCCCGATTGCCTGAGCGATTTCTTGACGATGGTTCCAATGACTGAACTAGCCCAGCATCCCGTATTTTTGGATGGACCCTATCTTTACTGGCACGAACGCCCTGCTTACTCTGCCGAGCGAAAAGAGCGCGAAAAAAAGGTGAAAACTTGGCTTTTTAGCCAACCCTCACTCGCTGACTGACGTGCTGCACGAAAGCTTGTTCTTGAGCTGAGCGCAAGTTTTCTGCAATGCGCTCAACGATTACAGAGACATCCGTGTCATAAAGCCACCAATTGGGCGTATCACTACGGAGACGACATAGATGAAACTGTTGCTCTAGGTCTCGAATTCTTTTCGTTTCATGCAGCAACTCGACTGCAGGCAGAACTGGTGACTGAGCCACATCTTTAAGCTCGCTAAACGATCCTGACCTCGAAGCAGCCTTAAATGCTTCCAGGACCTCAATATGGGTAACGAAGTTAGAGCCAGTCTCCCGGTTAATGCCCCTTATACCTTGGAAAAGTGACCAAGACCAACTTGTGCGAGGCTCAGCCAGCCAGCGTTGAAATGTGGTACGACGCTCGCCAAGCCAATTATGGAAGGCTTGTGGTTGCGGTTTTCTTGGGGGAAGACATGTGGGCCTAGCCAAACTGGGGTTGAAGCCAACCCCATCAATAACAACATTGTCTACGCATTGCCAGAGGCCGTGTACCAGTGCGTAGCCCGTTGAGGGAAGACAGCCAAGAATTGCCATTTGCAACTCGAGAGATTGATTGAGTTGATCCTCTACGCTTGTCCAAAGCACTTTATTCTGTGTGCCCGAAAGCTTTAGCCGATACTCTCCAAATGAGTCACGACTCATCCAAACGTCAATGCTTGAAATCGGCTCCATGAATGAACCTTTTCCATTGAACGTGAATGTCACCTCACTTGATTCTTGAGTTGTCGCAGTTGAGGTGCCATTTCCCAGAATCAAAATTTTCAGCTTTCGCGAAAGTGGGTTGACGGTGCCGAAATCATGCATCTCAATTTTCACTGAACACCTCTACTGGGCCTGAAGTTGGCGGCTATATGCTTTGTGAATTTACTTGACTTCCAAGTGTTGGACATAGCGTCTTGGCGAAATAGTGCTGGGCCAACAAAGTACGAGTCTCCTGTCGGGTCAAGGCTCAACTCTTGTCTCTTTGGGCTGAGGGATTCACAAGTCGGCATTGCAGCGGTTGCAGCGGTTGCAGCGGTTGCAGCGGTTGCAGCGGTTGCAGCGGTTGCAGCGGTTGCAGCGGTTGCAGCGGTTGCAGCGGTTGCAGCGGTTGCAGCGGTTGCAGCGGTTGCAGCCAATATTCTGCAAAACATGAACGGCGGTGACGAACTACAAAGCTGTCATTCCCACACGCATAAGGATCAAGCGCACCTAGCCCTGCCGGGCCAATGAAGACTGCCCACCATACACCATCAAAGACTGCCAGCCCATACGGCAGCCGTCTCAATTACCTCAACAAGCCGCTCAATGGAAAAGCCATCCGGGTATAGGGTGTCATTTTTGACGAGCTCCGCATACTCCTCCCGCCGGTGAGCGCGGTCGGCATGACCAGCAAGCAGCCCATGCGGGTCATTGAGTAGCCGCCTGTCATCTCGCAGTGCAATCAAGACCTCTTCCAGAGATACCTTTAGGAAACCTCCGAACAGTTGGTGATCCCATTCGATCGATGTATCAACGATCCAAGCCGTGAACGTGGGCTGACTGTTCACAAGACCGAGCGCAGTCATTAATTCCATGTCTAGCTCAAGTGCCCGCTGGACAGCGGGGACTTTTCTTCTCAGTTGCAGCCCTGCCTTTCGAAGCGTGGAAGTACGATGTGCCCACGCCTCCTTCACAGAACGGCGTTGGTAGGTTGACTTGAGCTCCAAGATAAGCACATGACCGTCTCGAGCACAAATTAAATCAATTTCTCCCGAGTTGGCATCCTCTGCAACAGGTGGAGAGACTTCGTACCCAACAAGCACCTGGAACCCGCGTTCTCTAAACAATGCTCCGAGCCGCTCTTCAATTCGGCGAGTCTCTTCCTTGGTTTCATTTCGCCGAGCGCCCAACCGTCGTAGGTTGTTGATAACAGACGCAGAGTTATTCTGTACAGCCATCATCCACGGCAACTGAAGCGAGAGTCGTCCCAACTTGAAAAAAGGTCGCTCTTGCCAGCGAGGCCTCAACGCCGAATCACCTGAGCACAATTGCTTGGCCAGAGCAGCCCAGTCACATGTCATGAAGTCCAAGACTGCCTCTGCAGATCGTGAAGTGCCGCTCGGATGCTCTGCCGTAGCCGTCCAAGGCTTAATACGCTCAACTTTGGCTGCTCTATCCGACCATGTGAGTGGAAAGCGATTTTGCATGTCTGGCTGAAGCAAACCACCAAATGCCAGCCGCCCCATAGCGAGAAAAGAATTTCCGGTCTCGGAAAGGGACTGCTGATATGGCTTGAGGTAGTCTTCAATGAAAAAGGCTGTCATAAGTTCAGTGGCCATCAGCACATGAAAGATCACCGCAGATGAGCCAGTGTCTGTTCGGACCTGCTCGGCCATGCCATAGACTTCTTTCAAGCGAAGCCATGTGCCCATCGCCTTGGCCAGAGCCTGAAGATTGGCTTCAAAGTTTGCAGGGCCTACACGGGCTAGCAAATCAGGAGCGTCCAAGAGGGCATCCATGCCCCGGTACAACCAGTATTGTTGCAAAAGGTCAAACTTCTTGCCATCTCGACGCCACGCCGCTACGGCATCTGCATCCACCTCGACGATCTCAAGGTGATCTCCACATCGCTCAAACCGAATGGAGTCATCGTAGCTGAAGGCATCAGCAGATCTATGCGCAAATGCGTTCAGCTCGATCTGTGCGCCAAGCAATGCAAGAAATGCCTGATAACAATCGTGTCGCGGCCTTTCCGCAGACGGGAATAGAAATGGAATCAGATGCTGCCTCAATGATGAAGCGATTGATGTTTCGGTCAACTGCAGGTCCGCCTCATCGCAGTTGGCAAGTTTCCAGGCCAATATGTCGTCGATTGCTTCCCATGCTTCCACAGTATCGGGAGGTTCCGAGTGCACTCGGCCATCAAGCAAATTTGGTATTTGGTGCTCAAAGGCGAAAAGGCTGGCATAGATCAGCAAATCAACAGGAGCGAGCTCATGCAAGGGGCTGCGCAGACGCACCACGTCATCAAGCCGTGCCTGATGAGCTTCGCAGAATATGAGAAACACGCGCTTCAACTCAGCGAGCTCCTCATGCTGATCTGCTGCCAACTCGTTGATCTCCAACCAACGCGAAGAATCCTGTCGCATCACGAGGCCAGAATGGCGGGCAGCCCACAAAAGCGTATCGGGAGCGATGGCGGCAACCCGCGCCACGAGGGCCGGACACGCAACCCGATCCTGTCCCAAGTACTGCGCTAGAGCTAAGCGAATGGGCTCTTGGTTCCAAACATCAGCTGGTAGATCTTTCAGAAACTCGGAGCCCCAGAAGGCTGCGTGACGATCTCTGCCACTCCACTTTTTCTTGGCCTGACGCATCGGCTTTCCGTCAAGAAATGCCATCGCTACTTCGTCCGCCGCTGCTGAGATCGTCAATTTTTTTTCGCGGCCTGCTGAGAACAATGTGTCGTAGTAGTGCTCATTCATTACCTAATGCTATCCTGGCCGATATCGCGACAGTGGATCAGCAAATCCATCCTAACCAGACATTGGACTGCTTTGCCCATGAGCAGATTTCAGCAGAAGCCTGCGGCCCATGACTGCTCTGAGCATCAACAGTCATTGGTATTTCTGAGTCAAGCGACTGCAACCAGCCTGAAGCCGACTTCTGACTCCTAGGGCGGCTTTTCAGCGACTACGGTCGCTCGACTTCATCAACTTGACGCCGAAAAGCTGAAGCTCAGCATCGACTGCTTGCCAACACCCTCCTATCCCCGCATCGGTGAGATACATCTGCCTCCTCGCAATACTGAGGATTGCTAACGTCGCAGCTTACGAACCTAAAGGGTGTAGCATGGAGCGTGATACACAGCGCTGTACTTTGAAGAAGCTGATTAGGGAGAAGTCGTTATATGTGCTGATGTTTTCGGAAGCTTGAATGTATACGCTGAACCTCAGAAACTCGAACCTGCCAACGCCAAACAGCAGGTCGGTCAAACCGTAATCACTTGTGGGGTAATATCCAAAGCCCAGACCTTCAGCTAGGGAAGCCGCCTATGGATTCGGGCGGCTGTCGATCGACAAGTCGGTGGCTAGAATCATCTAGCCAGTAATTGAAGCTTTGAGCGAAGACGCTGGGTTTCGACGGCGGTTGCTTGGATACGTTGACGCACGTGAGCTTGATAAAACAGCAGGGAGCGAACCCATCTGACCCAAACAGAGCGCGAGATGCCGGCTTCGGCGTCCTGCAGAATGATTTGGCTCTTTTGAATGAGTTACGTGAGGCGTGGGGCATAGCGCTTGGCGCACCGATTGTTGTGGTCGGTCGACTCAGCCCGAAACAACTCAATGACGGTAGGACGGTCTACTTTCTCAACGGCCTAGAGGACCCAGTTACCGGGGTCGGGCTGCTTTATCCACATCAGGAGTCGGGCGCATCGAGCGCGTTTGCGCCTCCCCCAGACGTTCGCCATCTTGATTTGTCGCAACAGCAATGGGCTGTTGCAGAGCTTGTGCTTTCGCCAGCAGATCGAAGGCATAAGCTCAGGAATCCCTATGCATGCAACGTGCGCGAAGGGACCCTGCGGCCCTTGCGCGATATCCCCGCCGCATGGAACGTCACGGTCACAGGCAGGGACGCCGTGCGGCGCATTTCCGAAGCGGCTTACGACGCCATTCACGCACAGCAAAGGAAAATGCTTGAGCGCTCCGCTGCTGAACTCGCCGACTTAGGGGAGCAACAATCCGCGGCGCTTGTTCGACATGTTGAAGAGTTGTCGCAACTCGAGCGAACCAAGAACTCATACAACAACGAGATTCTCGAATTGCACAAGACCGCGCAAGCCGAAAGCCTGCGGCAGGCTGAGTGCAAAGAACGCTTCACGAAAGAGATACGCGCGATGACGGATCGCTTGAACCGACTCTCCGACCTGTTGAATGAAAAAGGGCAACGCTTAGTCGCACTGGGTCTGCTGGACGAAATCGACTTGCAGGAGCTTCTGCCACCGGGCGAAGTGAATGATGAGCAGCCTAAGCACGACTTCCAAGAGCTTCTTGGCGCGGACTTCTCCCGGCTTGCCCCCTTTGTGCAAGCGCGTCTTTGGCGGACCGGCATGCTCTTCACCCAGGCACAGTTGCGAGACTTCCTAGCGCTTCTGAGGACGCACGACGTGATCGTCCTAGCAGGAGATTCCGGCGCGGGTAAGACGAGCATGGTACGGACTGTTGCAGAGTCTATCGGCGGTCGCTGCACTGTGATTCCAGTCAAACCCAATTGGACAGGGCCAGAAGATCTGCTCGGCTACTACAACCCAATTGAGCGCAGCTACCAACCTACCCCCTTTCTGAGAGCACTGCAGGCCGCGCAAGCCGAACCGGAGGTGCCCCATTTCATCTGCCTGGACGAGATGAACCTTGCGCGCGTCGAACACTACTTCGCAGACTTCCTCAGCTTGCTTGAGACCCGCAAAGGAAATCCGCAGATCCCGCTCTACACATCTGACGAGGAGCGTCATGCTGTGATAGAGAATGGGGTCTTTCTGTCCATCGAGGCTGAAGTCCGTTCTCGCGTTGGTCTTTCCGAGGCCGCGACTCTGGAAGAGCTGCTGAGGAACGAAGAGGCCAATGCGCTGCTGCATCGCCTGGGTGGCTTCAAGGACGCGGAATCTGTCCTGTTGCACCATGCAAGGTTGCGTCGCTCGCTTGCAGCAGTTACGCGCACGCCCACCGCGCTATACCTTCCTGCAAACGTGCGAATCATCGGCACTGTCAACATCGACGAGACTACTCACTACCTTTCGCCCAAGGTGCTTGATCGCGTGCACGTGCTCCGCTTTCGCAATCCAGTGCTCATCGACTGGGACTCGGTGGAGGCTGAAGTTCAGACGTTTGACGCCGATCTTCAACTCCCCGTGGGATTGGGTGCCGCGGGCCTGGGCACCAGGGAGGACTATCCTCCTTTCGACCGACACGATCCGGACGCAGCGCTTCTTGCTGGCTTGGCCCGCCGTCATTTGGACCCCCTAGGTGTCGAATTCGGGCTACGGGCCATTCGCCAGTCGCTCCACTATCTTCGCCAGGCGCAGGCAGCGGGCATTGGGCGCCAGGCCGCCCTCAACAACATCGTGCTGCATAAGGTTCTGCCCAAACTGATGTTGGATCTGGGTCGAACCTCAGTCGAGGGGAAGTCGCGCCGTGACATATTGCTCGACCTACGTGCGGAGGTGGCGGAATCGTTGGACGGAATGGATCGCCAAGCTGTTTCCGAATCCAGTGTGGATGCGCTGGACCAGATCATCGCTGCGGCTGATGGCAACAACGGAATTGCTAACTACTGGTTGCGTTGATGCATCCGGAAATAGAGGCTCACTACCTTGCCGTTGAATGGCTTGAGCCCGGGCGCGCACGACGCGTTGTCGTTTCGCCGGATCCGCTTGATATCGAGCTAAGCCCCGATGGCGTGCTGAGGCTCGAGACACAGATCTTCCATGATTTTCACCCTTGGCTCGGGCTGCGGCTCAGTGGCCAGTTGCGCCAGAGCTCGCCAGTCTTCGTCGATACGCAAGGGCAAGAGCATCCCATGCTTGCTGTGGACGATGGTGCTAGCGGTACTTGGTGGGTGCAAGGCGATGGCTGGGATGCGCGGAAGAACAAGCATCTCAGCGAGTTGCATCGCACCATGGGGCGCTTCGATGTGCGCATTGGTAAGCATTGTTTGCTCATCGATAACTTGGCCACTGGCCTCGGCCAGGCCCAGCTTGAGGAGTACCTGCAAGACTTCAAGAACGACCTGATTTGGCTAGTTCTGAGTTCAGGAACCGCAACGTCTTCCAGAGCTGGAGCCTCCTCAGGAGGGGGTTTACCTGTAGCACTGATGGAGTTCGCTTCGTCAGCGGCCCGAGTGGGTTCCTGGCCGGCACGAATCCTACGCGAAGTTTTAGCCGAAACGCCCAGGTCTCGTTTGCGCCCTAACTCGGCAAGTTTTCGACAGTACGCCCGGCAGCCAGACAGGCCGCGCATTATCGGGCGAGCGAGCGAGGAGTCTGCGGACACTGCGGACAACCGCTATCTACGGCACATGGTGCAGGTTTGCAATCGGATTGCATTCACTGCTAAGCAAGCATCAGATCAGCAGGCTGAACGTTTCGCGGAGCTCGCGTGCTTAGAAGAGAAGCGCAGCGTGGATTACGGAGCAACCGAAACCCGTCAAGTTAATCCAGAGATGTTCGATCGACAGATCGCGGAACTTACTGAGAAGTTGGATCGACTGGCAGCATGGTCAGACGACGACCCGGACGAAGATCGAGACGGCCTTCAAGACTACCGAATCGAGATTACCAAAAAGTATGGACGCCGAGGTGACGAGTTCTTTTATGAAAAGCCTGAAGGACGCAGTGCATATGACGACAAGAAGGGCATCGAGTACAACGTTGTTCGTCTTCCCGAGACATTGAGCAGCCTTGTGGTTGCTGTGCAGAACTTTTGCCGCTTATTTACGCTAACAGGTAGGCCTTCCATCAAACTCAAAAATAGTTTGAATGGGAAACAATACCGCTATTTGGACTTTTCGAGTGTATTTGCGGTTGATCCAGACCGTCGAGCGATTGAGGCCAAACTGCGAACGAGGACGCGCCTAGAGAGAAACGGCTGGCAGCACGCACTTTCTCATTCGGAACGAGCAGAGATGCAGCGCGAGTCGCACACTGCAACGTCACGTGCTAAGACCTATATGAGATTAGCCGGAGAAGCAATGAAGTCAGCCTCTGACCTCGAGTCCTCTCAGGCAGCATTGCGCCAACAAGATGCCCATTGGCACTCACTGGGCGTCCAGCCACAGTCGACATTTCCGATGGGCATGCGATATGTCTTGAGTCCCGACTATGCAGCGGTTCTCAAAGCCTACACCCGGGTGCGTGAACTTGCAGAGCGCGCGGGCATCGGCGGTGAGTCGCTTGACGAACTACATCGGATCAGCATCTTGCATGCTAGTGCCGTCTATGAACGATGGTGTCTGGTGAAGATCATCGGCACCCTCATCAAGGATTTTGACTTTGAGCCAAGTCCTGGATGGCAAGAGTTGGTTTTTAGAGCGGTGACCGGGCGGCCAGACAGTGCGAGCCTTCTGTTCAACAGAAAGGACATTGGCATTTCGGCCATCTTAGAAATCCAGCCAGTTCTTGAAAACGGCAGGCGCCCAGATTTTCGCTTGCGATTCAGCAATTCAGATTCTGCCGATGTGGGCGCCATCGTCATGGACGCCAAGTTCCGCACACGCTGGCGGCGGGGAGAACTAACCGACTTACTTGCTGAGCTCGTCGATGGGAAGGGCTACGGCGGCAAAAGGGACCGCGTGTTCATCTTGCAGCCGCAGGCGAATGCAGTTTCTGAACCGTCATCTCCGCTTGCCTGGGGACAACACTGCGACTATGGACAGGAGGCGCCCACAAATCACCGTACCGGAAGCATCCAACTCGCGGCTGGGACGCAAGGCGGTGGTGCGCAACAGAACCTGCGCCGTTTGATCGCCATAGAGCTACAAGCAGTGTTTCCTCAGCCCCCTAGCCCCGATGAGGAATACAACTGGAACAGTACGAGTTGCTGCATCCGCTGTGCTACCAAACACGAGTCTGTCGACATCAAGCGGCGACAGACTCGCAGAGGCAGGGACTATTGGTCACAGAACTGCGGAAATTGCGGCATGGAAACCGTTCGCACCCACTGCTACGATTGTGATGCAACGCTCTTCAAGAACGGCACCGATCTGACCTATCACCGCACGCTTGCGGAGCAGATCACGAACGTCATGTGTCCCTCGTGCGGAGCCTACTTCGATAAGGATTTTTTGGCTGTTGCCGCTTCAGCGACTGAGTGAGATGCCAGGAAACAGCCAGAAACACCCGCTCAACCTTGATTTAAAGCAACCCGCATTTTTTTAACACCTTCAACCACGCCCAACGATTCGCGTAAATGATCCAAATAGTCAGCCCACTGCTGAACCTGATCAAAGCGCTTTGCCAAGTACTTGGTGCGGTTGTAGCTACGTCCATTGGCATCCTTGACGGCATGTGCCAGATTGGCCTCGATGGCCAGAGGATCCAGATCTAGCTGATCGACCAACATGGTTCTGGCACTAGCCCGAAAACCATGCCAGCTTTGCTCATCGCCAAACCCGAGGCTATACAAGGCTGTACGCACAGAGTTATCTGACATGGGCCGGCCATGGTCTCGCTGGCCAGGGAAAACATAACGGCCACGCCCACTGAGAGGCTTCAACTCACGAAGCATTGCTACCGCCTGTTTGGGCAACGGCACAACATGCGGCTCGCCGTTTTCCTTCTCTTGCACAGAACGCTTCATTTTTGCGCTAGGAATCGTCCACAGTTGCCCATCCAAATCAAGCTCTTCCCACTCCATCATCCGCAGATTGGCTGGGCGCTGATAAAGCAGCGGCGCCAGCAAAAGTGCCGTTCGCACAAACGGGCCGCCTTTGTAGGCATACATTGCCCTCAAAAGTTCGCCAAAGCGCTCCGGCTCCACGATCGCAGGGAAATTGCTTCCACGATAAGGGGTCAGCCGTGCCTTCAACCCCTCTGTGATGTCACGCTGAGTGTTGCTGGCCGTTGGTAGCCAATAGCGCCAGACCTGCCGAGCTAGCATCAAAGCACGGTCTGCAGTCTCAATCGCACCACGCTCCTCCACCTTTTGAAGCACCGCCAAAAGCTCCATGGGCTGAATCTGTGACATTTCCCTATCACCAATCCAGGGGAACAAGTCACGCTCCAACTGCCGAAGTGTGCGCTCTGCATGCCCTGGACTCCAGCGAGTTACCTGCCGCCCATGCCATTCCAAAGCCACTGATTTGAAAGAATTGTCAAACCCAGTCGGATTGACCAGCTTTTCAACCTTGCGCGCTTTAGCAGGGTCAATGCCTTCAGACTTTTGCAGCCGAGCAATGTCTCGCGCTTTGCGCGCAGCTGACAAGCTGACCTGCGGGTAACTTCCCAGTGCCAAACGACCTTCTTTACCGTCTTTACGGTACTTCCAGAACCAACGCCGTGATCCTGCGGGACTGACCTCCAAGTACAGCCCTCCAGAGTCAGAAAAACGCTCTCTCTTAGCGCCGGGGGAACAAGTGGCATTTCTGCACTGAGCATCGGTCAACATGGGGGAACAAACCTCTCAAAAATCACCTTCTCCAGAGGGAGGTGGGGGAACAATGGGGGTAAATCTACCATTTCCATCGTCTGTTCCCCCATCTGTTCCCCCTCTCGTTATTGACAGAGGTGGAATCTCTTTAGACTCAATTGCACGCTAAGTCATTGATTTTTCAAAAGAAAAAGGGGTTCAATGAATTTCATTGAACCCCTTTGGATGGGTGGATGGTGGTGGAGCACGGAACCGAACCCGCGTCCGCTTTCCGATCCAGATAGTAACGCATGGGCCTTGAGGGCGTGGATTCAACGATTTGGCCGCTGGCGCTAGAAATAGTAAGCAATCCATTTCCCAATGTATCGAGGCAGCCAGGGCCCGCTAAGCCTCAAGGGGGAGCACCCCAGGCGCAAGGCCCTCGACGTACATCAAACGCTTTAATTCGCTGGCGCGTTCGGCTGGGGTACTTGGCTCTCATGGAGCACGCAGCTTAGCTTCAGTCACAGTCAGCCTGCTATCAGTACCTCATCGGGAAAAGATTTTGAACAGGTTCTGAGAGCGCAATTGGCTCATCGTAAGTTCTTCAAACATATTCTCTGCCTCCCTTCACAGTATCTCGTAGCCGAACCTCAGTCGGCCTGCCGCCGAAGCCAACCCGGTATGTCGTCGGCCCCAGCACGCTTGGCCTTGTCGTCCGGCCTTGCATCGTCCGGGATATCTCTCCAAACTGTCAGGAAATGGGCACCCGGCGATCCGTTTTGGACCAGGACGTAACCGGACCGCAGCTCCTTCCGCCCCCAGGTTGTCTGCCACCGTGCTGAGAACGACCACAATTCGCCACCATCAGCTTGACCCTTGAGGAACTCCTTCCACGCTGCGTTGAGGTGACCGAAAGGCAGTTCAGGCGCCGCCCTGAGAGGATCCGTGACGACCTCGCGCTTCTCAACTTCCTGCACCGTCAGTCGCTCCAGCAGGTGTTGCCGCTCGACGGCGAACTCCCGTTCCTCCTCAACCTCGGCATCATCCTTTTTCTTGAACATCTCCTTGGCCTTCATGTAAACCGCAACAGGCCATACTGCGACAACCAGAATGGCAGCCAGGATCGGCGCGACGACGTTGTTGAGGATTCGGTAGGAAAGCTTCTTGCGATCCGGGTTGACCGCCTCGAGCAGCTCCCGAAGGGACTCGGATTCCTTCTCCTTCGTCAGCCGATGGGCACCGTACACAACGGCGAGGACCGCGATGCCGACGCCCAGGTACCAATAGAGGTAGATCACGCCGTGCCCCCGTCGTCTTTGCTGGCTCGCGGGAAAACCGTCATGGCGCCAACTTCATAGCCCTCAGGGGCGCCATCAGACTCGGCGACCCCGTTGTGCTGCACGCGGGTGGCAACGACGACCCCTCGCTCGACCTCCAAGAACAGGTCGCGCTCGAAGGTGCTGCCGTAGCCCATGTGTACGTACTCGAGCTGCTTGCCCTGCGGAAGACGGATCGTGCCGGAGTACCAATGGGCGAACACCCTGTCCGGAAACCCGGGGAAGATGGTTGCCAGCGACGCATCGGTCCCGTCTTCGAGCGTTCCGTTCAGACCGATCAGGTACAGGCGGTCGTCAGTGATCTCCCAACTGCCGACGTAGCCGCGCCATAGGGCCGTGCAGTTCGACTCGAAGCGCGGGTTGGTGCCCCCCATCGCGAAGTAGTCGCTCAGGGGGTTCGTGCACATGGCCACGTCCTCGCCCTGGTAGCGCAGCTTTTCAGCAATCTGTGCAGTCATATTGCCTCTCTAGAATCTGATTTTTTTCAAAATAAGGCCCGGGAGTACGGAATACCGTTCTCACAAAGAGACTTCAAAATCCAACCACTCGCGGCCAGACCAATTAAACCCATCGGCCAACGGTAAATTCGTCGCCCCCCTTGGTCGCAATGCAAAGACTCTCTTGTCACTCAAGGTCTTGAGTGACCAAGTGGTCTCGCAGGTTCGACATCGGCAATAAAACTCCCGGTTCGGGCTAGCACTGAATTGAGCATCATGACTGCAGAGACGCGACAGAGTCGTCAATTGATCTACAGCAGTCAACACCTGATTTTTGATTTGTTCGCTTGCAGACTCCTGCAGTTTTAACTTGATCTGGGACGCCTGCCTGGAGTCCAGTGGCGCGACAAGTCGAACGTGCGTCGAAGATATGCTCTCAAAATTATTGGGCCATCCGTCAGCCATCTGCTTTACAAGTGTTGGCAAGGGGCCAAGTTTTTTTCCGTAGCCTTCGATCAACCCTGAAATCATCCACTCATCAATTAATCTCCCCATCTTTTCGACAACGTAAAGATCTAAAGGAGATATAGCCAAACGCTGCCGATAAGAAATACTGTCTGAGCAGCCTGGCCAGCAAACGACATGACTTGAATTTAGGTTTTCACCTTCTTCGACATCTTTTCCAAACCAGGCGATAGGAATCAACCGAAGAGCTTCACCGTGCGAGTTGAGAATTAGCCAATCGTGTCCATCCTGTCTCACTGAAAACGTAATTCCAGCCCAGCCGAACTCCAAGCGATCACCCTGTCCACCTTGCAGTCCATATCTTTCCAGGGCTCGTCGAAGAACCAGGCCAACGTAATCTCTGTAGGCAAGGTGCAACTGCTGATGCTTCGCCAGTCGCTCTTCTGGCCTCATTTGCCGCTCCTCTCGTTCGTCTTTCAAACTTTCCCAAAGAGGAGGCAAATGCCTATAGTGAGGATCATGATTCAGAATGTTGGTGCGATGAATCTGCGCGGGTACTACAGACGCTGCGGGGACCAGTGGGTAAAGACCACGTTGCTTCAATCCTCTAATTGAACGCAACTGAGCCTCAATCTCCGATAGAGCACGCTTTCCGGCTTCCAATTGCATCCCTGTCTTGTCATCAAGATATGACTCGCCCCAAAGGCGACAAATATCCTGGCGAAGTCGAAAATGCGTCTGCTCAGAGTCTTGAAACTTCAAAGCTCGTTCCAGCCGTGAATTGACACTCCGGATGCGAGCCAGTCGCTTTGTAAGGTGTAGATCAAGCCTATCCAGCAAGCGCTTGTAGAGCCTGTTCTCATAGATGGCGTAGTCGTCCTCGCTGAACCGCGCTAAAACTTTGCGCGGTTGAATTCCGCTGAGCGTGCGTTGCTGCCAGCAATCTGAGTGTGAAGCTAGGTGACTTAATGCCGAGGTTGCGAGGCGTCGAGCTCGCGCCACAGGTGCAACCAAATCGTCATACCGAAGGTCTCTGCGGGGCCGGCCAGATATTGAGTGCAAATGACGATCTCTGAGTACCGCCTTTAAGTTTCGTTCGAGCTCTTCAAGTGCACATTGCGCAGCCATCTCAGCCGGTAGCATCGGAGAGACATTGGCATCATGTACGTAACCGAGTTTGCCAGCGATCGAAAGGATCGCCTCGGCGGAAAGATCGGAGTCCGCTTGATCTTCGTCGGACTGTTCGCTGGAGAGCACTTGGCGTTCAGCGTCGTGAATCCGGATGACGCCAGAGCCATCATCTGCCAGCAGCTCGCCCGGTTGCAGTTGGCTGTGCCCGTTGACTACGAGTGGCTCAAGCAAGCAGTACCGCCCCGGCAGGTACACGTCGGGTAGGTCATGGAGCTTCCCGCCGGTAAGGCGGTCCAGAAATATCATGCGCCACGCTCCCTATCCTTGCGGCGACGGTCTTCAGCCAACAGGGCCATGGAACGGCGAGGCTCTGCTTTCCACCCTTTCCAAACAGTTGAGAGCGCTTGTTCGACAGCTGTCAAATCATCGACCTTCGCATCGTAGCGACCAGTGACCTTGCCGCGCCGAAATACTCTGGTAGCGAGCAAATGATCCAGAGCGTCCTCTTTGCGACCGCCTGCGGCCATGTAAACGGGGACAAATCGCATAGCCTGACGCTCGAGTCGATTGCCCCAACCCAGGTCAAAGCGATCCTGCAAGATGCTTGTGAGCGGGCCCGTGGTCAACTCCGCCAACAACTCTGAAACCTCATCAGCGTTTTGTGTCACAGCAGCATCGAAACGCTCCATCAATGATCCATAGCTAAAGCTGGCCTTCGGCTTCGGCTCCACCTTGAATCCAGCTTCGTGGCGGGGAAGCGTCATGACATGAGCACGGTCGTAGGTTTTGTCAGCGAACTCGTTCGTCGTTTCATCGTGGTTAGCAGTGCCTACAAACCAAACGTTGTGGGGAACCCGAATTCTTCGACCCTCGACCAGCAGCGCTGGTGCGTTTGGCAACTGGCTCTCCGACAAACTGATGAGTCGATCTCTTGGGTCATTCTTTTCGAGCGCCGAGAGGAATTCAGCAAAATACTGCTCCGGGCGCGACAGGTTCATCTCGTCCAGCAAGATGATGTTGCACCGGTCCTTGTAGGCGGCTGTTTGCGCACGGTAGAGACCTTGTAGGCAGTCGCGCTCATAGAAGCGCTTCTCGAATGCGTTGTAGTGCCCTAGTAGATCATCACGGTCTCGCCAGCCAGCTTGGACGGCAATGTCAGTGCAGTGCCCTCCAACAGCCTTTGCGAACGCCTTCGCCAGGCTCGTTTTACCCGTGCCGCTGATTCCCTGAAAGATGTGAAGCTGGCTCATGGCCAACCCGGCAATAAGTAACTGAATATCTTCGAGGCTGAAATGCAATGTCGCTCCATCCTCCGCTTGAGCGATTCTGTGTTGCAGTTCAACCGAGAATTTCTTCAGTTCCGGAACATCCTGCGCCGACAGGCTCAACTCCTTGGCCTTACGATCCTTGATCCAATCTGCATTAGTCGCCGAATCCATCCATGCCATTTGAGGGAACGGCTTCTCGGATTGCTGTGACTGGGTTAGGTCATCTACCGTTTTGCCCAAGTCATTGAGTCTTGCACTCAAGATCTGATTGTTCTTTTCTAAGGCGCGCTTCTCTTTTTCAAGGTTCTCTTTGTCGCTCACACCGAGACGCAGGCGATGAAGCTGCGCCTTTGCATCGGCCAATTCGATGTGAACCTCATCAAGCTGAACCTTCTGCTCATCCCGCAGTTTTCGCAGCGCCTCGTTCTCAAATTGCAACTGATCATCCTGACTGTTTGCAATTTGGTTTTCCAATTGAGTGACTCGACGTTTCTGAGCAGCCAACTCGTCAAGTATCTCGCGGGCAGACCTCCCTGCCAATGCCTCTGAGAACTCCCGGTATTGCTCTAGTTTCTGTTCAGTCAATGTCCAATCGCGGTAAACCTTTTCAAGGCGTGCCTCTGCGCGTAGTCGAGCATCGGTCAATCTGGCAATTTCCTGACTGGCCTCGCGAAGTGAATCTTCGCGGATCTGTACCCGTTCACGCTCAAGCTCTTTCCACTCTGCATCTAGTTGCCGTTGCTGCTGCTGTAGAGATCTCTGCTTGTTTGCAATCTCCGCTTCACGTTCCATCACTTCGGATGCGCGCGCGGACTCATCGTCACGTGCTTTCTGCTCCGCTTGAAGGATGCCGAGTTGAATCTCAGTCTTCCTAGACTCGAGCTCCACGATTTCTTTCTTGAGATCACTGAGTGCGGCCACGTTTTGGGCGGCAAAGCCGGAACGCGCATCCAGTTCTCGCTTCTCAAGTTCACGCTCCTTATCGGCCAAACTTGATTCGGACTTTTTTATCTCAACTTGCCTTTGCTTCAACTCTTCGTCGAGTTTGTTGATCTCTTCGGTTCGCTTCTTGTTCTCATCACTTCGCCGGGAGAATGCCTCCTCCTTGCGAACCAGGTCCTCTGTGCGCTTCTGCGCGTCTTCATGTAGATCACGAACTCTCTTTGCGACTTCGGAGATGTCCACCAATAGCTTCTCGAGCTCGATCTTCTTCTCCGGCTCGGCTTTGTCCAACGCAGTCACCTGATCTTTATCCAAGTCGGGCAGCGTCAAGGTGGCAGCATCGCTTTGTTCAAGCGGTGGCATGGAATTAATCGTCGCCTTTGCCTTCTGTAATTTAGACGCGAAATCGCTTTGTGCCGCATCCTTGTTATGCGCTACTGAGGGTTTTTTCCCTTTATTGTGTTGTGCCATTTCAATACCAGCCCTTAAAAATTTGAACCCATTCGATGACAAAGTCAGCGTATTCCATAGCTTCTTCTCTATCGATTTTTTCGCCACCTGAATGCCCGGCTTTTTTGTTGCGAGCATCGGCCATATCAAGCAGACGAGCCAGTTGAAGCTCATCGGCGGATAGCTTGAGGAAGGGGTGTGATGCTTGATCCACTGTCCCTAGAAGTCCTGCAAACAACAACGCCTTGAGCGAACTGGTACCGCGCTTTACCGCTGTGCGCACCTGATCTAGGCGCTGCTGAGACAAACGCTTGATTACGTCATCGGTGAGGCAAGGAAGGTTGAAGAACTGGAGGTAATATTGCGCTTCCCCATCTTTCCAATCCCTCTGGTCTTTCCAGTGCGGCAATCTACGAATGTCCGATGGGTATGCTTTCAACAGCCACTGCAGTACGCTTTCTGCCAGGTTGTGAGTCTCAATGAGAAGGCTAGTCACATCCTCCTGCCAAGACCTCTCCTGACTAGCCAGCACGGACCTTCGTCTCAGAACGCTGGCGAGGTATCCCTCAACAATCGGTACCTTCCGCGACCAGTTGTAGTCAGCAAGCAGTGTCAAGTCGATCTGATTCTCCAGGGATCGGAGCCACTCCTCTGCCGACAAATCGTTCGATCTCGTCTCGCCTACCGCGTCAGCGATGTATCTTGCAAGTGCATCGTTTCGCGGCAAGACTTCCTGCAGGGGTTTGCGCAACCACGACGCAGCCTGGTGCAACCCGAATGGATCTGCAACCAACCAGGGTTGTGACCCAGCCTCGTCGGGAAAAATCCATGTCCACAACCACATCGGCTGCGCCGAATCTTCGACAAAGCTCAGGCTCTCAATCCGGACACGTGCCGAAAGCTCGTCATCACGCTGTTTGGCATGGTCGTGATCCGTCCGATAGCGCTGAAACGCATCAAAGATGGCCGCTGTGTCCAGTACGCCCTTTCGGAAGTGATTGAGGCGGAACGGGCGATCCTCCTTTCCGGAATCGAGGTCTCGCAGGAACACGGGGAAACCACGTTCATCGACTCGCTTCGCTTCGATCTCTGGAAGTTCTTCAGTGAATCGCGGCAGCCAATTCCCCGAAATCGAGTCCTGATATGCGTACCCCATGCGGACTTCCTCGCTGGCATCCTGAGCCTCTTCGAGGACACGCTCACCTTGAGAGGTGACTGATCCCGAGGTGTTCATCCAGCCGTTCGGGATCAGTTGAGTTGCAATGATGAAGGCCACCAGCTCTCGGTCCAGCCTCAGCAACTCAGCCATTTCCGAACTGTCTTGGCATCTGGCCCTTGCCAGTCCAAGGATCGCCTGCTGGAACAGGTTCAACTTGAGGACACGATTTGTTGGATAAAGGACCTTCCAAACGCGGACAGGCCACAGAAGCGGCCGCCCACCCGGGGGGCGACGGACATCGAAGCGAAGATAGCGGTTAGCGGCCATGCGCCATCTCCTCTCTGCAAAGCTTGAGGAATGCAGCCAGAGCCGGGACCCCTTCCTCGGACTCGGGCCCTTCGGCCATGTGTTTGGCACCGACGGCGACGAGGAGCTTCCTCTGGCGACTCATCGCCACGTTCATGCGATTTGCCAACCGCAAGTGTCCATACTTGCTGTTTAGTAATCGTTCGCGCTCTTCCCCTTCCTTCTGATCGGGAATCACCACGTCGTTAGCACGCACTACGGACAGGAAGACGAGGTCAAATTCTTTGCCTTGAAACGCGTCAACCGTGCCGACGCGCAGTCGCTCATCACCTGATTCAGTCTGCCGGTAGGAGCGTGCGATTCGGATTTCCCCATCCTCTTCCTCTGCCAAGCCCTCGTCAGCCAGTGCATCAAGTATCAGGTCACACTGGGCGCGGTAGAAACTGATGACCCCAATGCTCAGCGAAGGTCCACAAGAATCTGCAATCCGCTTAACCTCTTTTGCAATAGAAATTGCCTCCGCCCGTCTTTCATAACCGGGTTTTAGGAATCTTTCTTTCCCGTCCTGCAGAGGCACATCCAACCAAGCCGCACATTTGCCTTGGTAGCCAGGAATCGTGTGAGCGAAATCCTCCGCAGGTCGCCCCGAGTGCAAGACGTCCAATCCCTCAGATTCATAGAACTGTTTGCTGATGAAGTCACCCAGTGTCGGATGCATTCTGTACTGCGTATCGAGCATCACGACGCGCTTGATGTTGTCGACTTTCTCTTGCTCCCTAAGCTGCTTCACCAGCCGCTCAAAAAGACTCTGCTCATACGCCTTCGCTTGAGCCTCAGTCAGGCTTTGTCTCGAAATGAGTTCGTCTTCCAACTCTCGCTGAACAAGGTGAGGTAGTTGTCGATGGTCGCCGACCAGGATGATGCGACGCCGCGCCATCGCCATAGGAACGAAGAGGTCTAGAGGGTTTGCCCTGGCGGCTTCGTCGATGACAACCGTGTCGAACTCAATTCCTTCTGATGCATCTAGGTCGCTCAACTCTTTCAAACTACTCATCGCCTTACCAGCTGACTGCTGGCAGGTCGCACCGACAATGCTGGCGTACTCGCGGACCGCTCTCGCTGCCTCATTGGGGGCTTGGGAAAGTGCCGCGTGGTACGAGGCCACTACCGCAGAGATGCCACGGCGAGATTGACGCAAAGGCGCGTCGATTGCGTGCTCGATGTCGGCCAAGAGACCAAGTGCTTCGCCGCTCAACGCTTGCTTTAGCTGTGGGGGCCTGTAATCGGGGCTCAACCGATCCAGCATGGACCGCTTAAACGCAGCCAATTCAGCAAGATCTGCTTCAGTGGCATCGGCAACCGTTGAAAGTCGCTGGAGCAAGCCCCATTCCGAATCTTGAAGTTTGACGTTGCTGCGCCGCAGCGTGCGCTCAAGCTGGTGAGCTCTGTCCGGCCCGTCGTCGGCGAACCCGATAGAACTGGTGCGCAGAGCCCTCAGCAAACGCACAAGCCCAGCAGGCTCATTGGCCTGACGCTGGGTTTCGACTCTCTTCTGCTGGGCAAGAAACTCATCCCATCGGTCCTTAATTTGGGCCGGGAGACGAACGTCTAGATCGAACAGCTGACGCAAAAGGACATCAATTTGCTCGAACTGTGTTTGGCGTTCCTGTGCCGACATGCTCGCGAGTCTCAATGCTGTGATACGTCGATCTAGCTCTTCCAATGGTTGAGTCAGCGGCTCATTCAGCCGAATCGCGTCGAGTCTCACAGAGATTTCTTTCCGTTTGCGTTCACACCAAACACCAACGGGGTCGACACCGCCTTCGTCACGGCGCCCTCGACCGCCAATTCGAACGGCAGGCAAGCCAAAGACTTCTGCACGATTCAGGGCGTTATCGACCGCATCGTGCTGGTAACTGCTAATCAGCACTTGGTGCTGCAGCGAGTTTTCCCCGAGTGTTTCGGCAAGGCGCCGCTGCAAAGCTGCAATGACCTGAGTCTTACCTGTTCCTGGTGGGCCAACGATAAGTGCGATATCAGGTGTATTGATCGCCTTCTCCAGCGCCTCAATCTGCCGCTTGGTCGGAACACCCTTGAAGCAAGATTTGGCGTAGCTGGATAAGCCGTCGAGCTGACGTCGCCGGGCGCTTGGCGGAGCCACCCCTTCCAGCAAGTAGCTCAGTTGCGGCAGTCGCCGTCCTTCATTGATAGATTGCCTTGCGCGTGCACGACGGGTCTGTACGGCTTCATCACCCGATAGTGAGTAGTAGATGAACCCCTTGGTTGGGGGGCGTTCTGAGCGCCGGTCCTGGCTCGGAACCAAGACCACGCCATCCCGCTCGAACCGCAATACACCACGAACCGGCCGACGGCGTGCTCGGTCAGCTCTGCCCGGCACGTCATCAACGTCGGAGTCAAGATCAAGCTCCCGATCCCCAAGCTCGACTTGCGTCGTGTTCGCCAGCCCCAAAGCTTTCCATCGCCTCCGGAAATCCTTCAGATGATCAGCGTCAACTTTTAGAAACCAGGCCCACAGTTCACCTTCGACGAGTTCCGCACTCTTGAAGCGAAGAGAACCCAGTTCCCTCGCGCAATCTCGAGCCTGCTCCCATTCGAGCGCACCATACTCTTGCCATAAACGTAGGTAGCTGCCGTTGTCGCGCAGCGCGGCATCCAAGAGTGCGCGTTGCTCTGTACTCTGGAGACGCACGGCGACACTGGCATCTTCGAAAGAGATCTTGCCAACAGCCATGGCTACACGTGCTGTAGCCCCCTTGAGACGAGTGACGCTCATCAGTTTGAGCACGCCAGCATCTCGTTTGACGTTGCCGCGCCAGCCTGCACCAAACAGAACGAAGCTCTCATCGGAAGCGTTGTCGAAGCGGCCAAGAAAAACACGATCCATTTCTGAGTTCGGTGCTTTTTCAGCTGAGATGAATTGCTCATTCAACCAACCAACTGCAGTGGGTACGTCTGGAGCAGAAATCTCACCCCTGCTGGCCAATTGCTCCGCAATGGCCTCATCAACAGAAATCGCCATATCCAGCTGGATCTGCTCGACCAAATCCAGCGATTGAAGGTGGAGAACCTCGCCATGCCGTTGTCTTAACACCCACAACGTCAGGCCTCGTTGTACCTGAAGCGCAGTTCGATCTTGGCGTCCTTCTACTTTGCCGACGCAAACGGAGTTGCCCTGTCGGAGAAGATAGTCATTACCGTGTGCCTGTACTGACACGGCCTCACCGATTTGCCAATCGGCTCCCAGGTCGTCACATGTGAACTTGGCAAGTTCACCCGACAGAAGAGGAAAGTCGCAGAGTTTCATCGTTGCCTCACCAGTTGAAACGCCAAACGACATGCTCTTCTTCTACTGAGCCTAGGTGGAGCCAGAAAGACACTCCTGAACGACTGTCTGATTTGAGCCGCTGCCGACGCACAACCGTGACGACTTTGTCGTCAGATGCTCTTTGCAAGGAAACTTGCGTACCGGCTGATGGCTCTATCCACAAGCCATCCTTAGCAAGTTCGACAGTGCATAGCGGACGGGCATCCGCGTACAGAGACGTTCCCAAGGGCAAAGTCTTTAACTCGGCAGGGCTCATACTCAAAACCATCGCCTTGCCTGTGCGAGTCCAGCACTCTTTTCGAATCAACGACTCTGGAACATCTTCCGGCAAGCCCTCCCGGAGCAGATCCGGAGGCATATAGCGATATTCCTGCAAGAGGATCGTGCGATTCGTGTCCTGGGCGTGATCGCAAAATGGACAGATGTGCTTCGAGGTGTAGAAAAACGTGCTGCCGCAAGACTCGCATTGATCGCAATGGCCTGTGGCAGCCTCGAATGCATCTGCCCACTCATTCAGACTTGGCCGCTCACCCGGATTGTTCAGCCCGGCATTGAAGCATCGTTCAAACAGCGCACGCAGTGGCGCATTGAGCGTGATTTCGCGGGGAAGACCTATCGACAAGGCGTTGCTGCGATCAACTGGGTGATCTACCCAAGGGAGTTCGCCTCGGAGGGCCGCCTCTTCACGCTCGGGTTCTCCCTCAAGAACAACGTCCCCCTTGAGGGGGTGAACCAGCGCGAGGACGCGATACGCCATAACCGCATAACTCCAGCTGTCGGTCAGGGTGTTGATGCCTGAATCCCCCCTCAGAATCTCTGGAGCCCCGTAATCGGGGGTGAACACACCTTGCTGACCATCTAGCGACTGACTCGAAATGTTGTCTGCGTCGATTAACCAGACTTCAGCATGCTCCAGTGATTCCGATACAAAGACATTGGCAGGAGACAGATCACCATAAGCAAGTCCCCTCCCGTGCAGATCAGCGAGCACGCGAGCGATTCGGCTAAGGATCCGAAACCTCCTGCGCAGGCCACCCGCAGCCAAGTACGCAGCCCTTTCCGCCAAGTTCATCAACCCCGCGCGCTCTTCTCCTTCGGCTTCGGAAGCCGCCCGCATGCCATCTTCTACAACTTGCATGAGGCTTGCCATCGAAACAAGTCCATCCATTAATTCCATGACGTATCCCGGCTGTGGCTGCGTAATGAGGGCCAGCGGATGCGCGATTGGCAGCCCCTCAAGTGGCTGACGCATAAGTGAGCGGATTTTGTTCGTCCAACTGGCTCGCTTTTCTTCAGTGGTTGCGCGAGAGACTTTGACGAGTACATTGGGGTAGTTGGTCGTGCAAACGATCCCCTGACCGCCTTCGCCGATACGCCCTGTCAGTTCATAGGACTGACCGTGTTGGTCTAGCACCGTCCTGTTTTTCTTTGGTGCCTCTGGTGTTGCTGTGCTCATTCAGACGTCCTAAAAATGGCCACGAGTGTTTTGTCGTCGCTGTGTAAGGGTGTGGCCCAGTCATTCAGTTCAGACTGCAACCAGCGTCTGCCTCTGCGCCGATTTCGAGCGCTTAAGTCTTGGTAAAGCGCATCAAAGAAGTCGGCAAGATGTGCAGGTTCGAGGTCATCGGCCAAGCCATCTGTCATCAAGACAACACCATCACCCGGCTCGGTGAATCGGCCTTTCGTATAGCTCCATTTGTCCTGCAGGTGTGTGGACTCAAGTGCCCAAGTCTGATTGCCATAGGCTGTGCGCTCTGGCGTGACGCGACGGAACTCACCAGCGCATTTCACCAGCAGAAGACCATCACCCAATTGGGCTGCATGGACCTCGCCTTGATCTGTCACGTGGCCGAACAGCAGCGTGGTCGCGGCGTCCCGAGGAGTTGTCGGCTCAACCGCTTCCAGCCATTGCTGATGAATCAACGGCAGCGTTGCCGGCAGATCGAAACTGATCGATGTGGCGCGCAAGATCCGCCGGGTAACTTGGCAGGCACTACGTGCCCCTAGATCACTACGTGCTCGCGATCCCAAACCGTCTGCTACAGCCGCAATCCAGCCACCACGGCAACCCGCCAGAACCATCGCGTCCTGATTTGGCTCGCCCAGATCCAGATGTCGGGGGCCGATGACGCTCGCGCCGCAGGCAATAAACCTCATTGGAAGTCGAGGTCCAGCGCGTCATCATCCGGGGGCGGGACAACGAATGCGGTAGAGACGTCTGGATTTTGGCTTGCCGTGCGAGTGGTCACACTCATGGTCACTGCACGGAAGAAACGGTGGATGTCCCGGGCGTTGTGGGCCTTGAAAATAGGAGCCTCTGCGTCGTTCGCAAAATCCTTCAGCATTGCTTCATCGGCATCCGGCCCAATCGCCATTGCAAGACGGGTCGCTTTTTGTGCCCGTTCGGAGTCGCGAAGAGCCTTGAAAGGCCTCTCCCAGTCGTCGGTCGGTTGTCCATCAGACAACAGAATCAAAACGGGGCGATAGGCTCGGGAGGGGATGCGATCCTTGTCCTCTAGCAACTGGCGCGCGAGATCAAATGCCGCACCCATCGGCGTGACACCGTCAGCCTTAAATTCCGAGAATCCTGCGACGCCATGCGCTGCAACCAATGGCAAGTGCATCTGCGCCTTGCCACCAAAGGTGATCAGGCCCACCTGGATCTCGGCGCGCAAACGACTTTCCTTGGCGAAAGTCGACACCATGTCCTTCATCGCAGCGTTGAGCGCTTCGATCTTGCCGTTCTCCCCCATGCTGCCACTTGTGTCAGCCAAGACGATCACGGGGAGAGGCCGGGGCGTGGCGACAGCGAATTTTTTGAGACTGCTCATCTTCTTTGTCCTTTGATCAGGTTGATTTTTGGCATTCGGGCTTGAGGGCTTGGGTGGTGAAACCGGCACCTTGATGGAACGCATCGCGAGATCGCCGACGTATCGACTCACGATGTCTTCTTGGTATTTGGCAAACCCCATGATCCAGCCTCCAATTCATAAAAGTTCTTATGCTTATGCACCATCCGTGCCAGCTTTTTTGGACTGGTACTTGAGCAACCAATTCGTCAAAGTTTGGTAACTGCCAAGACCCAACAGCTTCGCTGCCTCAGTCTTGTTGCCACGACTCTGCTCCATGGCCCTATCCAAGTAGTGCCGGGCTACATCTGCCATCAGGTCAGGCAGTGAAAACCCCTCGCCAATTGCAGCCCCGAGAATGGCGTCGTCGGTGCCGGTGGTTGTGAGCGAGAGAACCTCATCGACATCCTCGGCGGCTATCTCCTCTCCTGGTGCCCAGATGGACGCCCTCAAAAGCGCGTTGTGCAGCTCCCTCACATTGCCCGGCCAGGTGTGGCGAAGAAGAAGATTTCTTGCGCCAACAGATAATTTCTTATTTTTAAAGCCCGGCTGGGAAGTTGCTTCGCGATTGATCTGCGCCAGCAAAGCGTCGATCAATAGATTGAGGTCCCCTTCGCGAGCGCGCAGGGGAGGCAACGCCAAGATGCCAACCGCGATTCGATGAAACACATCCTCTCTGAATCGCCCCGCCCGAACTTCTTCCGGCAGAACCCGGTTGGTAGCGGCGACGATGCGCACATCGATTTTTCGGGACTTACTGGCCCCCAAGCGGGTCACTTCATGCTCCTGGAGTACGCGCAGCAGTCGAACCTGTGACTGCAGCGGCAGTTCACCGATTTCGTCCAAAAAAAGCGTCCCGCCATCAGCTGCCTCAAAGTAGCCAGCACGGGTTGCATGGGCACCGGTAAACGCACCCTTTTCATGACCGAAAAGCTCGGAGTCGATCAGTTCGAGCGGGATGGCCCCACAGTTGACTGCAACAAAGGGAGCGCCTTTTCGCTTGCTCGAAGCGTGGATCGCACGTGCAAAGAGTTCCTTGCCGGTCCCGGACTCCCCTTGGATCAATACGGGCAGATCCCGTTGCGCCAATCGCTGCGCCATCGCGACTACACGCTTCATCGCATTGCAGCGGTGAATGATGCTGGCGAACTCCGGCACTGCCGGGGGCAATCCTTGGACCAGGTGTGCGAGAGCTTCGTCAGCTTGCTTGCTCGCAACTGGAAGGAACTCAGCGGCCAGGTCGAATGGAACAACGACAGGACGCACGCCGTGTTCACGAGAGGATTCGATGAGGTTGGCCCCGTACTTGGCTTTCGCCAACAGCACCCAGACAGCAGCCATGGCAGGGGTACCAGGGCTCACGTGAAAAGTGACTGGCAGCTCAGGAGAAGAAGAAAGCGTCGCGGACACCGCTCCGTTGGCTGCGACGTATATGTCTTCGAAATTGGTGGGGCTGCGCAGTTTTGCGTACCGCACCTCTGTAGCCCCGGTGAATTTGCCGCTCAGCCACGCCACGAAGTTCTGCGTTTTCTGCTGACCGTGATCTGACAGGAGCACTAGACGGTCATACACCCCGGTCTCCAGCGCCATCAAGATGGGACCGAAGTCTGTGCCCGACGCATCTTCCGAGGCGCGAAGGTCTGAGTTACCAAGCCAGGCAAAAAGTGTGGGCATCAGGCATAAGAAATTATGTGACTACATAAATTTCATTCTATCGTGGGTCATATGCATATGGAAAGCGTCGTAGGCCCTAGCTGATGACAAGCGAAATCCTGGACGGCTAGGAGTGCAAACCGATCAACTTCACACTACCCCGGCATTCACTCGCCATACCTCATTGCCCCAGCTTCCGTCGCAGTGTATTATGTCATCAATTTGATGATGTAAACTGCCTAGCAATGAGCAATCGAACAACCAATTTCGGTCTTACCGTCATCTTCCGTGGGTGAGGAGCACCTGACCATGCATCCCCAGCGCGTCGAGAGCTTGAGCCACGCCCAGCGCGAGCGGCTGGCCTACATCGACTTCCGGCTCTACTTCTTCGGCGAGATCGGTCGCCCTGACCTGATTGAGCGGTTTGGTGTGGCTCCGGCAGGGGCGACACGCGATTTGGCGCTGTACCGGGAAATCGCGCCGCAGAACATCACCTTTGACGGCAGCAACAAGATCTACCGGATCGGGCAGGCGTTCTCCCCGCTGTTCGACCACGCATCGCAGCGCGTGCTGTCGGCGCTGGCTCTGGGCTTCGGCGATGGCGTGAACGGCGCAACGCAGCCGCTGCTGCCGTGCGAATCGCCCACCGCCCTGAGCAACCCCAGGATGGATGTGCTGGCCCCGGTCTGCCGGGCGATCCACGCCAAGCGACCCGTCGCCATTCGCTACCACTCGATGAGCAGCGGCGAGTCCGAGCGGGTCATCGTGCCCTTTGCGCTGGTGGACACCGGTCTGCGCTGGCATGTCCGGGCCTTTGATCGCAAGAGCGGAGAGTTTCGGGACTTCGTCGTCACGCGCATCGAAGCGCCGACCCTTCTTGATGAGGAGCCGCAGGCGAACGAGCGTCCGGACAACGACATCCAGTGGACGCGCATCGTCGAGCTGGACTTCGTGCCGCACCCGCGCCTTGAGCGCCCCGAGATCATCAAGATGGACTACGGGATGACAGACGGCTCGATCCGGATGCGCGTTCGCGCCGCCGTCGCGGGCTACATGCTGCTGCGCTGGAGCGTGGACTGCTCGCCCGACCATCGTCTCAAGGAAGAACATTACCGCCTGTGGCTCAGCGATCCGCTGGCGCTGTACGGCGTCGAGAACGCCAAGCTCGCGCCGGGCTACCGCGCGCCAGAAAAAAGCACAAAGGACAAAAAACAATGAGTGCAGACCAAATCACTCTAGGTCAGCTCGAAAGTCACCTCTGGGAATCCGCCAACATCCTGCGCGGCCCGGTGGATGCAGCCGACTTCAAGACCTACATCTTCCCGCTGCTGTTCTTCAAGCGCATCTGCGACGTCTGGGACGAGGAGTACCAGGAGATCGTTGATGAGACCGGCGACGAGCAACTGGCCTGGTTTCCGGAGTCGCACCGCTTCCAGATCCCGGAAGACTGCCACTGGAACGACGTTCGCACCAAGGCTAGCAATGTCGGGACGGCCCTTCAGCGCGCGATGCGCGAGATTGAGAAAGCCAACCCCGACACCCTGTACGGAGTGTTCGGCGATGCCCAGTGGTCGAACAAGGATCGGCTGTCTGATGCCTTGCTCAAGGACCTGATCGAGCACTTCTCCAAGCTGCCGTTTGGCAACAAGAACGTCAACTCGGATCTGCTTGGCGACGCCTACGAATACCTGATCAAGAAGTTCGCCGACGCCACCAACAAGAAGGCCGGGGAGTTCTACACCCCGCGCAGCGTCGTGCGGCTGATGATCGACATGCTCGATCCCAAAGAAGCCGAGACCATCTACGACCCGGCCTGCGGTACCGGCGGCATGTTGCTGGCCGCTGTGCAGCACGTGAAGGAACAACATGGCGACGTGAAGCGGCTGTGGGGCAAGCTGTACGGACAAGAGAAGAACCTCACCACCTCATCCATTGCGCGGATGAACTTGTTCCTCCACGGCATTGAAGACTTCCAGGTGGTGCGCGGCGACACGCTGCGCAACCCGGCCTTCTTCGAGGTCGACCGACTGGCTACCTTCGACTGCGTGATCGCCAACCCTCCGTTCTCGCTGGAAAAGTGGGGCGAGGACCTGTGGCTGAACGATCCCTTCGGCCGCAACTTTGCTGGCCTGCCACCCTCATCCAGCGGTGACTTCGCCTGGGTGCAACACATGGTCAAGTCGATGGCCGACGTCAGCGGCCGGATGGCCGTGGTGCTGCCCCAGGGCGCCCTGTTTCGCAAAGGTGTGGAAGGCAACATCCGCCAGAAGCTACTGGAAATGGATCTGGTCGAGGCCGTGATCGGGTTGGCGCCCAACCTTTTCTACGGCACCGGCCTCGCCGCGTGCATCCTGGTCTTGCGCAAACGCAAGCCGGTCAAGCACAGGAAAAAGGTTCTGATCGCCGATGCGTCACGCCTGTTCCGCCGGGGTCGTGCGCAAAACTATCTGGAGCCCGAGCACGCCACCGAAATCCTCGGCTGGTATCGCGGCTTTGCCGATGTGCGGGACGCGGTCCGCGTGGTCAGCCTCGACGAGATCAAAGCCGAGGACTGGACGCTGAACATCTCGCGCTATGTCCTGCCGCCATTGCAAGAAGACATCCCCCCGCTGCCGGTTGCCATCACGGCATTCAAGGACGCGCTCACCCGCTGCCGTGAAGCCGAAGAGCGGCTCGCGCAGGTCATGACTGAAGGGGGATGGCTGAAATGAGTTCGGACCGCCCATTCAAAGACAACAAGATCTTTACTGAAGAACTGGCTAATGCTGCGCGCGCTCGACTGAAGGAAAAATTTGCCCAGATGGAACAAGAGAAAGCTCGTAGCACCAAACGCATCAGCCAACAAGAACTCGAAAGCTACCTGTGGGGCGCAGCCGTTCTGCTGCGCGGCCTCATCGACGCCGGCGACTACAAGCAGTTCATCTTCCCGCTGCTGTTCTACAAGCGCGTGTCGGATGTGTGGGAGGAGGAATACCAGGCGGCCCTGGCGAACTCGAAGGGCGACCTCTCCTATGCCCAGTTTGCCGAGAACCACCGCTTCCAGATCCCCGAAGGGGCACACTGGAACGATGTCCGTCAGGCACCCAAGAACGTCGGCGCGGCCATCCAAAAGGCCATGCGCGCCATCGAGACCGCCAACCCGGACCTGCTCGACGGCATCTTCGGCGATGCCCCCTGGACCAACCGCGAGCGGCTGCCCGATGAAACACTGAAAAACCTGATCGAGCACTTTTCGACCCAGACACTCTCGGTGGCCAACGTCCCAGAGGACGAGCTCGGCAACGCCTACGAGTACCTGATCAAGAAGTTCGCGGACGATTCCGGCCACACGGCGGCCGAGTTCTACACCAACCGCACCGTCGTCCACTTGATGACGCAACTTCTTGCACCTCAGGCGGGCGAGTCGATTTACGACCCCACGTGCGGTACCGGCGGCATGTTGATTTCAGCGCTGGACGAAGTGAAGCGCTCGGGCGGAGAGTACCGCACGCTCAAGCTCTACGGGCAGGAGCGCAACCTCATTACCTCATCCATCGCCCGCATGAATCTGTTCCTGCATGGCGTGGAGGACTTCGAGATCATCCGGGGTGACACCCTGGCTGAACCCAAGCACATCGAAGGCGACCGCCTGCGCCAGTTCGATGTGATCCTGGCCAACCCGCCGTACTCCATCAAGCAGTGGAATCGCGAGGCCTGGAGTAGTGACAAGTGGGGACGCAACTCGCTGGGTACGCCACCGCAGGGCCGCGCCGACTACGCCTTCCAACAGCACATCCTGACCAGCCTCACCACCAAGGGGCGTAGTGCCGTGCTCTGGCCCCACGGTGTGCTGTTCCGTAACGAAGAACAGTCCATGCGCGCCAAGATGGTCGAGCAGGACTGGGTCGAGGCCGTCATCGGCTTGGGTCCCAACCTGTTCTACAACTCCCCGATGGAGTCGTGCATCGTCATCTGCAACTGCAAGAAGGTCGCCGCTCGCACGGGCAAGGTGATCTTCATCGACGCGGTGAACGAGGTCACCCGGGAGCGGGCGCAGAGCTTTCTCAAGCCCGAGCACCAGCAGCGCATCCTGAACGCCTACAAAACCTTTGCGGACGTGCCCGGTTTCGCCAAGGTGGCCACTCTGGCCGAAATCGGCGCCAATGCCGGCAACCTGTCGATCCCGCTGTACGTGAAGCGCATTGCCGCCGCCATCGCCACCGACAGCAATGGTGACGCGGTATCGCTGCGCTCTGCCTGGGGCCAATGGCAAACCGATGGCCGAGCGTTCTGGCAACAGATGGACGCACTGTTGGAAACGCTGGATGGACTGATTACGGAGGACATCGAGCGTGTCTGACAAGAACAATAAAACCCTCAAGCCCGGCTGGCGCCGGGTGAAATTCGGCGACGTGGTGCGCCTCTCGAAAGCCCGCAGCCAAGATCCGCTGGCTGATGGCATTGAACGCTACGTCGGTCTGGAACATCTCGAGCCTGGTGATTTGCGCATCCGCAGCTGGGGCAGCGTCGCTGACGGCGTGACCTTCACCAGCGTGTTTCAACCTGGACAGGTGCTGTTCGGCAAGCGACGCGCTTACCAGCGCAAGGTGGCTGTGGCGGATTTCTCTGGGGTTTGCTCCGGTGACATCTATGTGCTGGAGACCAAGGATGCGCAGGTCTTGCTACCGGAATTGCTGCCATTCATTTGCCAGACCGACGCCTTTTTTGATCATGCGGTGGGCACATCGGCGGGTTCGTTGAGCCCACGCACCAACTGGACTAGTTTGGCGAATTTTGAGTTTGCGCTGCCCCCCATCTCCGAACAGATGCGGCTGCTTGGCGTTCTCTCCGAGGTACTAAAGACGGTAACAGCATTAGAAGGCTGCATTGCTGCCGTGAACGAACTGAAGAAGAGCATTGGCCTCAAGGCATTTGGCACCCAAGATAATCTACGGCCATTTGAAGAATTTGTTTTCGAGTCGATGTACGGCGCTCGATTCAGCAATAGTCTTTACTCTGAGACGGGATCTATTGCGCAACTGCGAACTACCGATATATCCGACAGTGGAGTAATTGATTACAAGAGCATTCCTCTTGCCGAATTGAATCTGGACGACATGCAGACTCATCTCCTTCAGCGAGGGGATCTTGTTTTTAGTCGAAGCGGAACCTGTGGCATCACCGCAGTATTCGAAGAGCACGTTGTCCCAACAATTCCTGCAGCGTTCTTGATTCGATTCAGGCTAAAGCCTGGACTTAATCCATATTTCTTGAACGAGTTTTTTCACAGTCCAGTCGGCCGTCAAATGTCCGCCTCTCTTGCGCGCGGCGGCGTTCAAAAAAACGTAAGCGCGTCTGAATTGGTTAAGCAGCTCATTCCAGTCCCGTCAATAGAAATTCAAGAGGAAGTAATCTCACAGTTGCAGTCATTGACGGAGGCAGTCAACAACTGCGAAGTTCGGCGTGCCGATTTGCTTGGTGTTGCAAAGATGATCCAGACAACAATGATTGAGGGCGGCTAAATGTTTACTGAATCAAACACCGTCGAAGCCTACGTCCGCGATCTGCTCGCCGGCCCAATCAAGGCAATCCAGGCCAACACCGTCCAGGAACCCCAGGCCAGCTACGACCCCAGCCCCAAAGGCCCTTCGGCTTCGCTCAGGACAGGCATCGGCTGGCGCTACGCCGCTCCGGCTGAGGTGCCGCGCCAGATTCAGGAGGTGCTGGTTGAGCCCTGGCTGCGCGAGGCGCTGATTCGGCTGAACCCGGAGATTGCCGCCCAGCCCGACCGCGCCGATGAAGTGCTCTACAAGCTGCGCGCCATCGTGCTGTCGGTGCGATCGGATGGCCTGATCCGCGCCAACGAGGAAATGACCGCCTGGATGCGCGGTGAGCGCTCGATGCCCTTCGGCCACAACAATGAGCATGTGCCGGTGCGGCTGATCGACCTGGATGATCTGGCGCAGAACCAGTACATCGTCACCCAGCAGTTCATCTACCGCGCCGGCCCCACCGAGCGCCGCGCCGATCTGGTGTTGTTGGTCAACGGGCTGCCGCTGGTACTGATCGAGGCCAAGACGCCGGTCAAGAAATGCATCAGCTGGGTCGATGGCGCAGTGCAGGTGCACGACGACTACGAGAAGTTCGTACCGGAGCTATTCGTTTGTAATGTGTTCTCGGTAGCCACCGAAGGCAAGGCTTACCACTACGGGTCCATCGGCCTGCCGGTCAAGGATTGGGGGCCGTGGCATCTGGATGGCAATGGGGAGGATGGTCAGCACCACCCGCTGAAGTCGCTCAAGCTGTCCGCTGAGAGCATGTTGCGCCCGCATGTGGTGCTGGACATCCTCGGCAGCTTCACCCTGTTCGCCACCAACAAGAAAAAGCAGCGCATCAAGATCATTTGCCGCTACCAGCAGTTTGAAGCGGCCAACAAGATCGTCGAGCGCGTGCTGGCGGGTTACCCCAGGAAGGGTCTTATCTGGCACTTCCAGGGCTCGGGCAAGTCGCTGCTGATGGTGTTCGCCGCGCAGAAGCTGCGCATGCATGCGGGCTTGAAGAACCCCACGGTGCTGATCGTGGTGGATCGGATCGACCTGGATACTCAGATTACCGGCACCTTCACTGGCGCTGACATTCCCAATCTGGAGAAAGCGGACAGCCGCGAGAAGCTGCAACAACTGCTCGCGCAGGATGTGCGCAAGATCATCATCACTACGATCTTCAAGTTCGGCGAGGCCACTGGCAGCCTGAACGACCGCAGCAACATCATCGCCCTGGTGGACGAGGCGCACCGCACCCAGGAAGGCGATCTAGGCCGCAAGATGCGTGAGGCCCTGCCCAACGCGTTTCTGTTCGGCCTGACCGGTACGCCGATCAACCGTGCCGACCGCAACACCTTCTACGCCTTCGGAGCCGACGAGGATGAGAAGGGCTACATGAGCCGCTACGGCTTTGAGGAGTCGATCCGTGACGGCGCCACGCTGAAACTGCACTTCGAGCCGCGCTTGATCGATCTGCACATCGACAAGGCCGCCCTGGACGCCGCCTACAAAGACCTGACCGGCGGCCTGTCGGATCTCGACAAGGACAACCTCGCTAAAACTGCCGCCAAGATGGCCGTGCTGGTCAAGACGCCTGAGCGCATCCGCAAGGTGTGCGAGGACATCGTCGAGCACTTCCAGACCAAGGTGGAGCCCAATGGCTTCAAGGGCCAGATCGTCACCTTCGACCGGGAGTCCTGCTTGCTGTTCAAGGCCGAGCTGGACAAGCTGCTGCCGCCCGAGGCTACAGACATCGTGATGTCGGTGCAGGCGGCGGACAAGAAGGAGCACCCAGAGTACGCGGCCTACGACCGCACCCGCGACGAAGAGGAGCGGCTGCTCGATCGGTTCCGCGACCCGGCCGACCCGCTGAAGCTGATCATCGTCACGGCCAAGCTGCTGACCGGCTTTGATGCGCCGATCTTACAGGCCATGTACCTGGACAAGCCGCTGCGCGACCACACGCTGTTGCAGGCCATCTGCCGGGTGAACCGCACTTACTCCGAGCAGAAGACCCACGGCCTGATCGTCGACTACCTCGGCATCTTCGATGACGTGGCAGCAGCGCTGGAGTTCGACGACCAGAGCGTCAAGCAGGTGGTCAGCAATATCCAGGAGTTGAAGGACAAGCTGCCTGAGGCGATGCAGAAATGCCTGGCCTTTTTCGCTGGCTGCGATCGCAGTTTGCAAGGTTATGAGGGCCTGATCGCCGCGCAGCAGTGTCTGCCCAACAACGAAGTGCGAGACAACTTTGCCGCCGAGTACAGCGTGCTCAACAAGATCTGGGAGGCGCTGTCACCGGACACCGTTCTGGGCCCCTTCGAGAAGGACTACAAGTGGTTGTCGCAGGTGTACCAGTCGGTACAGCCCTCCAGTGGCCACGGCAAGCTGATCTGGCATTCGCTGGGCGCCAAGACCATCGAGCTGATTCACCAGAACGTGCATGTGGACGCCGTGCGGGATGACCTTGACACCCTGGTGCTGGACGCTGATCTGCTGGAGGCCGTGCTGTCGAACCCCGACCCGAAGAAGGCCAAGGAGATCGAGATCAAGCTCAAGCGCCGACTGCGTGGGCATGGCGGCAACCCCAAGTTCAAGAAGCTGTCGGAACGGCTTGATGCGCTGAAAGACCGGTTCGAGTCTGGCCAGATCAACAGCGTCGAATTTCTGAAGCAGTTACTGGAGATCGCCAAGGAGACGCTGCAAGCCGAGAAGGAGGTCCCGCCCGAAGAGGATGAGGATCGCGGCAAGGCGGCGCTCACTGAACTATTCAACGAGGTCAAGACGGCCGAGACGCCTATCATGGTCGAACGCGTGGTCGCGGACATCGACGAGATTGTGCGACTGGTCCGTTTCCCGGGCTGGCAAGGCACGCAGGCCGGTGAGCGTGAAGTCAAGAAGGCCCTGCGCAAAGCCCTCTTCAAGTACAAGCTGCATGCGGATGAAGAGCTGTTCGAGAAGGCCTACAGCTACATCCGGCAGTATTATTAAAGGGGGCGGAGGATGACCACTCAGACGATAGATAGTGCACCGCATGCAACCTGGTTCGTTGGCGCCAGCTATGGCGGTACCGATGATCAGATGCCGCGATTTCTTGCAGAAGGAATTTGGGAGAACGGCTACGACGACAAGCTGCTCGATGTGGTGCGTTCCATGCGCACGGGGGAGCGGATCGCCATCAAGTCGTCTTACACGCGAAAGCACGGTCTGCCTTTCGATAGCCGTGGCCGAGCGGTTTCGGTTATGGGCATCAAGGCGGTCGGCACGATCACCGAAAACCTGAACGACGGGAAGCGGGTGAAGGTGGACTGGGCCAAGGTCGAGCCGGTACGGGAGTGGTACTTCTACACTCACCGAGCAACGATCTGGCGTGTGCTGCCCGGCGAATGGATGAACGATGCGCTGATTGCATTTGCGTTTGACGGCAAGCCGCAGGATGTAGATCGCTTTCGCAACGAGCCCTTTTGGCGGGAGCGTTACGGCACGACGTTGCCAGAAAAGCAGCGCTTCGAGTGGACTGACTTTTACGAGGCAGTGGCCGAAAAGCTGCTGGCCCACGCAGACGATCGAACTCCGCTCATCGAGGGCATCCACGAGATCGCGTCTCGGGTGCCGGGGCTGACCTATCTCCAGGATAAGTTTCCCGATGGAACCAGTGGTCCGCTGCGGGACATTTGCCCATTCACCACGATGGGCACCTTTAACCGATCCATGACCGATGCCAACCGCAAGACCATCGCGGGTGAACTTGCCAAGTTGCTAGGTGTGACGGTGCCGGTCCCGCCTTCATTCGAAGGCATTCCCGTTCTTAACAACCAACGTTCCTGGTTTTTTGCCTATGCCGACAAGCGTGGTGCGGGCGACATCGACGCGCTATGGAAGGTATTCGTTGCCGCGAGCAAGATGGTCGATGGCGACCATTTGGACACTCGCGATGCCTTCATCCGGGCTTATGACGAGGCAACCCAAGTATGGGGTGTCGCATGGAACCTTTCGACAGGTCTCTACTGGGCGCATCCGTGGGAATTCCTGACCTTGGATAGCCAGTCGCGCCACTACATCAACAAGCGGCTCGGCCTGAATGTCGCCATGAGTGGTCAGCAGGGCCCATGTGATGGTCAGGCCTATTTGAAGCTGCTGGACGATTTGCGTTCGCGCTTCGGCGAAGACGGCTATCCGGTCCACAGTTTCCCTGACTTGTCGCTTGCGTCCTGGATGTACAAAGACCCGGTTGACGAGCCTGTGCCGGCTGGCGATATTGGTACCAATGCCGGAGCAGAACAGGAAACTGAAGGTGAAGTTCGCGAAGCCTTTCAGGTTGCAGCGCCAATCGTTCCCTACTCGGTGGAGGATATCCTCAAGGACGGCTGTTTCCTGGAGCGGACCGAGATTGACCGCTTGCTCGATCGTCTGCGCACAAAAAAGAACCTCATCCTTCAGGGGCCTCCGGGCACGGGCAAGACCTGGCTAGCCAAACGGCTCGCGTTCGCGCTCATGGGCCAGAAGGACGACAGCAAGGTCCGTGCAGTGCAGTTCCACCCCAACCTGTCTTACGAGGACTTTGTTCGAGGGTGGCGCCCCACTGGAGAAGGCAAGTTGTCGCTGGCGGACGGTGTCTTCATGGAAGCTATCAAGGCCGCTTCGAAGGACCCTTCGTCGAAGTTTGTCGTGGTGATCGAGGAGATCAACCGTGGAAACCCGGCCCAGATCTTCGGCGAGTTGCTGACGCTGCTTGAGGCGGGCAAACGGACGCCCAACGAAGCGCTGGAACTCTGTTATCCGGATGCGGACGGCAAACGACGTCCCGTCCATATTCCCGAGAATCTCTATGTGGTCGGCACCATGAATATCGCCGACCGATCGCTTGCGCTGGTCGATCTGGCATTGCGTCGCCGCTTTGCTTTCGTTGGGCTGGAGCCAAGACTGGGCCAGGTCTGGCGGGAGTGGGTGGTCAAGGATTGCGCTGTCGATCCGGGCTTGGTCGCGGACATCGAGCGCCGTATCGCCGAGCTGAACGACCAGATCGCGACGGATGCGCGCCTTGGCAAGCAATTCCGGATTGGTCACAGCTATGTGACACCCGCACATCGACTGGAGGCGGGAGACACGAAGAAGTGGTTCCAGCAGGTCGTGGATACGGAGATCGGCCCGTTGCTGGATGAATACTGGTTCGACGCGCCCGACGAAGCACAAAAGGCGATTGCACGGCTGACGCAGGGCTGGTGATGACCGCCGTCGCAGAACAGGTGGAAAGTGCATCCATGAGCGCTGAGGGGTTCATCGGACGCATTCCGGTGCGCAACCTCTGGCTGCTGATGCTCTACGCCTCTGACCTGTTCCGCACTCGCGGCATCGGCAAGATCGGCTTGGAAGACAGCCCGGACGATCTACCGGATCTAGTCGCGGAGATCCTTGCCCACGCGGTTGAGGTGCGACAGCGTCGCCGCTTGAGTCTTGGATATCGATCTCGTGATGCAGTCATCAATCGCGTGCGTGGCCGGATCGACGTCTTGACCACCGAACGCCATCAGTTGATGGATAGAGGCCTGGTGGCGTGCCGGTTCGACGAACTCACCATCGACACACCACGCAATCGTTTCGTCCGAGCAGCCTTGGAGTCCATCTCCAGGATCGTTCAGAGGAAGGACGTTGCCCGTCGGTGCCGCGCACTTGCGGGTGGCATGAAGGCAATGGGTGTATCAGGGGACGCACCGACCCGCGCCCAAATGAGCACCGATCGTTTCGGCCGTAACGATGCGGACGACCGGTTCATGGTGGCAGCCGCAAAGCTGGCGTTCGACCTAGTGCTACCTACGGAGGCGTCGGGTGCGAATGTGCTCTCTCTGCCGGACCGAGAAGCGACGTGGGTACGTCGTTTGTTTGAGCGAGCGGTGGGCGGCTTCTACCAAGTCGTATTGAGTCCGCAGGGCTGGCGGGTGCTGTGCGGCGGGACGATGGGCTGGCAGATCGAGCAGAAGACAGCGGGGATCGACAAGATATTGCCGACCATGCGAACTGATGTCGTGCTCGACCACCCGTCAAACGGGCAGCGGATCGTCATCGATACCAAGTTCACCTCGATTGTGACGAGCGGTTGGTACCGTGAGGAAACCCTGCGCAGCGGATACGTGTACCAGATCTACGCCTATCTGCGCTCCCAGGTTGGGTGCGGCGATGCGCTTGCAGATCACGCGAGTGGATTGTTGTTGCATCCCGCGATTGGCCAGATGGTCGACGAGACAGTGCTGATCCAGGGGCATCGCATTCGTTTTGCCACCGTGGATCTGACTGCGTCGACGGCGGATATTCGATCGCAACTGCTGCGATTCTTTGACCCGATCCAGTCAGTGACAGGCCAGTGAAGAGCATGGATCGAATCTACATCGACACCTGGGCAAACATCAGCGCTGACGGTTGGAGCTCCCTCCTTCTGGGCAACGGCGCCAGCATCGCCATCCACAAAGAGTTCGCATACCCAACACTCCATGGCATTGCTGATGCAAAAGGACTGCTCGCCACTACTGCCCCAATATTCGCGAAGCTCGGGACAACCGACTTCGAGCATGTTCTGCTCGCGTGCTGGTATGCCGAGCATGTCAACGGGGCATTAGGGACGCCGTCGGCCGCCATCTCCGCAGCCTATGAGGAGGTTCGCACAGCGCTGATCGAGGCCGTGCACAGCGTGCATCCGGTGCATGCCGATGTTGCCACCGACCTACAGCGGGTCGGTGCGTTTGCAAGCGCGTTTCCCACGGTCGTCAGCCTGAACTACGACCTCACCTTGTACTGGGCAATGCTGCTGTTCAACGCGGCGCACGGAAGTTGGTTCAAAGACGCATTCCACGACGGGGAATTTCAGACGGATTGGGATTATCTGCGGCGACCCTATGGGCACGCTGCAGGAGCAACATTAGTTTTCTACCCTCACGGCAGTCTTGCGGTTGCTCGTGACTACCTTGGTGATGAGACAAAGCTTTCTGTAGGCGCGGGAGGCGCAGGTGACTTGCTTGGCACCATAACCCGGAGGTGGGCGTCCGGGCACTATGTGCCCGTGTTTGTTAGCGAGGGAACCAGTCATCAGAAGGTCGCTGCGATTCGCCGAAGTCACTACCTGACGAACGTATATGAAGAGGTGCTGCCCGCCCTTGGAGAGAGCCTGGTCGTATATGGCTGGAGCTTTGACGAGCGAGACCAACACGTGCTCGACGCCATCGCATCGAGTCCGCCAAAGCGAATGGCCGTCTCGGTTTTCACTGGTCAGCCAGATGGAGATCAGCAGGCGTTCTGCCACCAAGTGCTTAAGGCTGCTGGCCGGTCCTTGCCTGACACAGGAGTGATGTTCTTCGATTCGCGAAGCCCTGGATGCTGGAACAATCCATGATGCGGTGCTGAACCCTACTGCTCGCTGGCAACCTTCATCTCCCTGACCCACGTTTGCAACGCCCTTAGCTGCTCGGCGTTCTCGTGGCAGGTCTGGTAGTTGGCGGCAACGGTTCCGGCGACGGTAGAGAGCGCAATGCCTGCGGCGGCCGCATCAGCATCTCGGGCGGGCTCGGGCAGTTCACCGGCGGCGGCAGCGTCGTGCAGGCGCACAAAGCCACGGTTGATAGTGCAAGCAGCATCGGCTTGAACGGGCACATAGACGGGGACCTCCTTGATGATGGTGTCGCCCTTCTCGCGGACGATGCGGACGCGATCGACGTACTGCGTAACGACCTTGACGGTGGCTTGCGCCTGCCGTTCGCGGACGGCGGCGGCTTGCAGGGCTTGTTGCTGGATGGCGGCATCCCATTGCGCTTGAACGTGGCTCGCACCCTTGATCCAGCCGAAGCCAACCAGGGCGACGCTGAGCGCCGCGAGGGTCAGCAGCCGGTACGGCCACGGAATCACGCTCACGACGCCTCCCCGATGCACTGCCGGTACTCGGCTTCTCGCCGAGTAGCCAGCCCGCCGCACAGCCGCGCGTTGGTAGGCTGCGCACAGTCCTTGCCCTGGAAGAAGCGCCAGCGCCGCAGCTCGGAGCACGCCCCGGCGTAGTCACCGGCATTGAGTTTCCTGACCAGCGTGGACTGGCAGAATGCGCGGCTGCCGACGTTGTAGGAGAAGCTCACCAGCGCGTCGTACTCGTGCTGGGCCAGCGGCACGGTGACGCATTGCTTCAATGCACCCTCGAACTGCTGCACGTCGGTGAGTGCCCGGGCCAGCGCCTTCGGCGGCGTGGTGGTGTCGCCCAGCTTCACTCCGGTGGTGGTACCGAACCCGATGGTCGGCACATCGCCCTTGACCGGAATCACTGCGCGGTCGGTGTAGCCCTCGTGAAGCACGATGCCGACCAGCGCTGCAGCGGACAGCGTGAGCGCGGCCACCGTCCGGCGTTGCGGCGGGCGGATCATCGGTGCATCTCCGGCTGCGCGACCAAGCGGGCGACGGTCGCGCCGATGCTGGCGGCAAAGGCCAGCAGCACGAACGCGCCGCGCGGCAGTACGTCCCCGAACAGCGGCACCACCACTTCCGCCGCCGTGAAGGCAGCGGCCAGCAGCGAGAAGCGAATGCTCCAGGCCCGTCGCAACACGCACCGCCAGTCGTCCAGAAGGCAGATCTTCGGCTTGGCGGTCATTGCACGCCTCCCATCAGCTTCAACTTGATGGCGGCCCCCACCAGCAGCGCAGCCAGGATGCCGGTGGTCACGACCTTGATGGTGGTCTGCCACGCCGTTCGGCGGGCATCGCGCCACGCCTCCAGCAGATCGCGCAGTTCGCGGATGTCCTTCGCGGCGCTGCCGTTCTCCAGCCCGAGATGGGCGAGGCAACGCTCGGCTCCGCGTTCGGCGGCACGGTCGAGCAGTTCGTCGAAGTCCTCGCGGCGCAACAGGAGCATGTTTTCCACAAGGGCGGCGGGTTGTTGTTCGGGTTCGGTCATTGCAGGTCTCCAGTTCAACGAAGTTGTGGAAAAGCCAAATGCGAAACCCGCCTGATGCACGTGGCACCAAGGCGGGTTCAGGGGTGATCAGGAAGATGGGTTTCAGATTTCGATGATTTCCAGCGTCAAGCTGGGGGCGCCGCCTTCGATGACGTCATCACGCACGAACACCTTTTGGCCGATGGCAGCGCTGCCGCGTGCGCGGATCAAGCCGCCGCCGGGCAAGGCAACGGTCACGACGCCGGAGCCGATGCCGACTACCGTGCCCGCCTGCAATGGCGGATCAGGGATAAGTTGGCGGAACTGCTCGTAGAGGTTATGCATGGCTCTGCACCCCCAAGGTCTGCCAGACCTCCGGCATTCCTGCCTCGACTTGCGTCGAGCGCACGATGCCCAGCCTCGTTACGCTGCCGTCCTGGTACTCGACGAACGCACCCGGCTCGATGATCCCCGTCTCGGCCAGCACCGGCAGGCGCAGACTGACCTCGATCTGTTGACCGGTGTCGGCCAGCACGGCGATACCACGTTGCCTTGCGGCCGCCGCCTCGGTGATCAGTGGATCGACGACCATCGGTGCAAGTACGTCTCCTGCAGTCCCAGCCCGGGTCACTTGTCCGAGCACGCCGACGTCCTGCCCGGAGACGAACACACGGTTGTACGCAGGCTTTTCCAGCCATCGCAGCGACTCGCGGGCGACGGCGTCGACGGGCAGCACGAAGTCTGGCTGTATTTGTCCATTTCGGGTGTTCCACTCCCATGGCGCGACCGGATACCGGTGGCGCACGCGGATGCTCTGGTCGGACGGGTGCGGGATCAGGTAACCCCCAGCCGCACTGGCAATGGCAACCAGGGCTTCCATCCACGTGCCCTGCTGGGTGAATACCCCGGCCGGGACGTTCCAGTCGGTCAAGCCCCAATCGACGCTCCAACCCAGCGGGATGCCGTTGAGCGTAAGGACATCGTCCATCAACTGACGTGCCGTGCGCGCCTGCGGTTGCTGAAAGTTCATCACCGGCGCGTAGGGCGCGGCCAGCACGGCGTTACGCCCTCTTCCTGAGATGCGGATGCTCGCGTCGCCGAAAACACGCTCGCGGCTGATGCTCTCGGCCAGCACGCGAAACGGCGTGCCGTTGACGCTGGCCACCAGTTCGACCGGGCCGCCGTTGCTGCCGGGGGCGACGAGGCTTGTAGCGGCGACGGGCAGCAGCGCATCGAAGCCCCAGGTCCAGGACGCGGCATCGAGCGAAAGCGAGAGATTGAACACCGGCACGGGCAAGCCATCGGGCAGCCGGTGCAGCGTCACGTTGTTGATCACGAAATACACCCTCCGAACGGGAACGACCACCGGCTCCCCATCGGGAGGTAGCGGGTCGATGTGGTTTTCACAAACGAACAGCAAGTGGCTGTCCGCTGGGGCCAATGCCGCGAAAAGCAGGTGGGCGCTCGGCGTGTAGCAAGGTTGCGGCGCGGGCGGCTCTGGGATCACCCAGATGCTGATCCCTGGCAGCGGCGGCACGGCATCCTGATACCGGCCACGCCATCCCATCGCTGATGGACTCGCGCTCTGAAAATCACTCCCTTGGCGCTGGGTGAGCTGTCGCGCGGTTTGCCAAGGGCTCACCCGTCCCGCGCGCTTGGTGCGGTCGCCGTCTTGATGACGAAACCCCGTCGCATCGCGCAGGCGGGACGCGTTCTGAAACAAGCTCAGTCGAGCCAATTCGAGATACGTGCCATCCTGATGCGCGAACCACGTCAAGTCGTGGAAGGGCCGAGCCTGTTGCTGGCCCGTTCGATGCTGCGCTGGCAGCGAGGCCAAGACCGGGGGTAACCGATGATCGACGCCTTGAGGCGCGGCAATCGTGCGCCGCCAGAACGTCTTCCAGCCTGCGGGCGTTGCTGCCGTATCCTGCTGGCCCTGCTTCGCGCCGTCCTCCGTCTGCTTCGCCACCTGCCAGAGGTGCGAAGTCCGACCCACCGTGGGACGCTGGGTGCGCGAGTAGTACCTGATCTCACCGGAGAACACGACACCGGGAAGACTTGCACCCACCACGTCCAAGGGCACGCTCGGGCGCAGCAACAGCGTGCTCACCGCCAATGCAGGTAGCTCGGCCAGCAGTTCAGCCCTCGCTGGCGGGATGAACTTGATCGCCACGACCGGCAACGGTAGGCTGATCAGTAGCACGACGTCGTCGCGCGGCGCGATAAAGCCCGCACCGAACACCAAGTCGGCGTCGGTTGATGCGGGTTGATCGAACAGCAAATCGACCAGTGGTGGCCCGATCTGAATGCTGAACCCGGGCACTGGTAAAGTGGCGGCCAGGGTCAGTTCGCTGGGTGCGCTTGGCACGGCCTACCCTAGAATCGCCGACACCATCCGAGCGTCACCACCCAGATAGAGGTTGGTGCTGGCCAGCTTCACGTCGCCACTCCCATCGGTGCCGCTGCAGTCCATATCCAGGGCGGTCACGTCGTTGCCGTTGACCAGCCGTGCCCAGGTGGCGACGCCGGTGCTGGTGATCAAACCGTCCTCCTGTTGCGTCATGGTGAGGAGTCCCCCCGCAATCGTGCCTGCGGGCTTGGTGAGCCTGATCTCGACCAGCATCGCGCTCGTAGGCGTATCCGCTGGATTGGGCGGCCGCGTTCCGCCGTAGATGCGCAGGCGCGCCGGGTTGGTGCCTGCGTCGAGGAAGGCCAAGGTACCCACCAGACGCGCCTCGTTATGTTCGACAGTGATGGAAACGGTCACGGCATCATCTCCGGGCGTAGGTTGTCCGCGATCACGGCGCGGTACAGCTGCTTGTAGTCGTAGCTAACTACGGTGTATCTCTGAGACAGATCGAGCAACTCAAACCGGTACACCCCGGTAGCGTCGCTCCAGGTTTCAGCCACCAGGATGCGGGTGTTCTCGCTGACCAATTGCACGCGCCGCACCAGGGGCTGGTCGGGCTGGCCTTGCTCCTTGACCGTTCCGGTGATGAAGCCGTGGCCACTAAAGTGGATGTTCTTGCGGTAATTCGGAATCGCGTGAACGTGCCAGTCGTAGCCACCACCCCGACTCCACAGCTCAGAGTTGGGACTGTTCAAGCGCCTCAGGTCGCAATCGGCATTGACGCCGATGTGGGCAGCAGGGTCAGGCAGCACCGAGGTCGAACCACCCGACAGCGGCAGAAGGTCATCTGCGGCGTTCACGCTCACCGTCGCGGGAAACGCGGGCAGACCGGAAGGTGTGTCACCCGCAATCGCGTGGACACGGGCAGTCGCTCCATAGAGAAATACGCCCGGGATCAGCTTGCCCCGGTAGGCAGCATCGCCAATCTGGAACATCAGCACGCCACCAGCCTTGAACTGAATCAACCGCGCCCACGGCACACCATGGGCGTCAAAGGCTCCGGTGATCACCTCGCAGCGCAGGATCATCCGCTGGCCGACGTTGAAGGTCGGGGCCACGTCGGCAAAACCAGCGACGGGCTTGGCCCCTTCGTTGATGCCGCCAGATACCGCCGCACCATCGCCGAAGCCACTGTTCCAGCGGGAAACGCTCCAACCGCCATCGAGATGGGCGAACCGGTAGCCCTCGGAACCATTGCCGGTCGTCATCCACAGCCCGATGTGCTTGCGGGCGCTTGGGTCGGTCAGCAACTCGATGTCGGCCTCGAACCAGAAATCGCCGTGGGCGGCTTCATTGAAGCGCAGGATGGACTGGCTGTTGGGAGCCGAGATGTCGATGGATTGCTGCGCGCTGTTGTGCGTCGCGGCCATTCCACCGAGGACTGCTGTGTAGCCAGTGGCAGGCGCCGTGGCGAAGGTTTCGCTCAGCGGGTAGCTCATGGCTTACCTCCACGGGCCGGTGATGTCGAACGCGATCTGCGCGCCTTCGGCTTCCCCGCTGTACTGCGTCCTGACCAGCAGGAAGCGCTTACCCGCCTGCCCCACCACGTTGTCCACGATGCTCTGATCGCTGTAGGGCCGATCTTGCGGCATCCACAGCATTCCAGGCAGGATGCCGCGCATATGGCCATCCTCCTGCCGCACGTAGGCGGGCAGCAGCCACAAGCTGTAGTCGGCTCCGTTCGGAAACGGCATCGGGCCCCGGCCGCAGATTTGCTGGCCGTTGTTCGTGTTCAGGGACGTGAGCCCAAACCGCACCGGGTTGCCGAGTTGGGTGTGGTTACGCAGCAGCAGCTTGCCCGAGAAATCCAGTGAGCACACCAATCCGTAGCCGCCGTATTGACCCGGGTAACTCCAGTGGTTGCTCATGCCCGAGTAGTTGTCATCGGCAGCCAGCACCGTGGCGTAGTTGTCACCCGGCTTGAAGCTGATGAGATCCCCGAAGCAGTAGCTGTTGCGGCCATACCAGCCGTAGCCCGCCGCGTTGGTACAGAAGAGGAAGAACAGGCGGTCGTCACCGATCAGCACCCAGTTGCGCCCACCGCCGCCGCTGTCACCAGCGCTCTCATACTGGCCGCCCCTCGCGTGGTACCACTTGTGCCAGCCCCACTGGCTGGCGGTGACCTGTTTCCAGTTCTGCGTCGGGTTGTTCGGGTCATAGGGAGCCTGCGCGCCGACGATGGTGTCGATGTCAGACAGGTCTTCGACGATGCCGACATTGGCCCACTTGGCCCAGCCCGTGGTGTAGTTGGGCGTCTTGAGGCTGTTGTCGATCAGCAGAATGTTTTGCGGGGACTGCGGGTTCTTGCTGCGATAAGCTGCCTTGTGAGTCGCCGAGAACGGCTTCTCCCACCCCAGCGGGGCAACCTTGGCCGAGAGACTCGTCGCCGTCGTGGCCGGTGAGACGGGCGTGCCGGTCACCGCGTAGGTGAACGTGGTCATCGTCGCCGTCAGCACGCGGAATTGCCCGTTGTACTCGGGCTGCTCAGCGCCAGCGATCTCGACCACCTGAAATGGCCGATAGGCGTGGCCCGAGGAAATAGTCGCCGTGGCGATGCCGTCGACGAAGGTCAACGTATCGATAGCCTTCAAGGCGAAGCCATTGATCAGGCACGCATCGAGCATCGTCACCAGATCGCCCCAGTTGTTGGCGATCTGGGGCGCGCCGGTCATGCCGCTGCTGAAGTATTTGACGCTCAGGTCGGTCATAGGAATTCCTGCGAGAAGGGTTCAAAGATCAGGGGCACCCACACCATCAGGGCGTGTCGACATCCCCGCGAATCAGCAACGTGAAGTGGTCGTCGGGCACGGACTCCGGCCCCTGCTGGACGGTGCGCACCACCCAGACCGGGAACTGGCTGCCGATGGTGTTGAAGCGCAGCACGTTGCCGGTGGCCCAGCCGTTGCCCCAGCCGAGCGCAGGCAGGCGGAAGTACGGCACCCCGGTCGCCGGGTTGTTGGGCGCGCAGTCGGCGCTGGTGTTGCCGGTGGCGATCACGCCGACGTTCTCGCCGATGACCTCGAACGAGGTGCTGTTGGTCATCCGAACCACCCAGCGCTCGGTGAGCGCCCCACGATTGGTGACCGTAATCGGGTACTGGGTGTGGTTGAAGGTGGCAGTGGCGGCGCTGCCGACAAGCTCATCCGACCAACTGCCGTTCCAGGTGCTCTGGTCGAACACGAGGTTCACGCGGGCAAACAGGTCACCGGCCACCAGCGCACTGGAAACGAAGCTGCCGGAGACGGGGTCGCCTGGGTTGGCCAGCGGATAGGCGTGCGTCAGCGGTCGTGTGAAGCTGATCTCGCCGTTGATCTGCACGTCACGCACCACGGCCATGTCCTCGATGCGGTGCTCGATGGTCACTGGCTGGCTGTAGCCAGTCACGTCGGTAAACGTGACGGTGCCTGCTTCCAGATCGGTAACGTAGCCGGTGTGGATGACCACGCCGTTGTGGCCGACCACACGCACGCGCGACAGACGCACCCGCGCGCAATCGATGGTCTGGCCGTTGCTGACCGAGGCAGTGATGCGACCGGTGTGGCCGACGACGGCGAAGCCTCCTGGACGGAAGATCGGCACACGCCCATCGCTGGGCAGGCGCACCGGGTCGATGCCCAGCAGCGCCGCATCGAGGGGCAGATAGCTGTAGGCCACGGCGCTGTAGCGCAGGCTGGAAGCCGCGACCGGCTCTGGCCGGAAGATCTTGCCGTCTGGCCGCACGTTCTCGGCATCGAACCACGGCTCGCTCTCGTTGCCCGCCGCCGTGACCACGGTGCCAAACCGCACTCGCACAAGGCCAGTGTCGTAATCGACGCTGCCGATGACGCCAGACGCGGTGATCGTGCCGTCGATGCCTGCCGTCACGGTCTGGGTTCCACCCACCCCATTCCCACTGTTTCTGGCGAACTGGATGGAGAGCGATCCTGGGCGCAGTGGCGCAGCACCGGTGCGGAACACGTACTCGCTGGAGATGTTCTCGCCCACGGTGGTCACGCAACTGGCGCGCGTGATGTTGTTGGCCACGCCCGCCGACCACGAGGTGAGCGTCACCGCACCCGAGAGGTAGTTGATGCTGCCGCGCGTGACCCAGCCGCTGGGCGTGAATTCGCGCAGCGTGCCCTGACCGCTATCTCCCCACAATTGATGGCCCCAGGGCTGGCTGCCCGCGATGGCCAGCAACACCGTGCCCGTCACCACCTGCGCGTTGACACCGGGCACCAGCCGGAACGATGGGCTGAACGTGAACGTCTCGCTGTGGTTGCTGGTCGAGCCCGCGCTGTTGTAGCGCAGCTTGACGTAGCCGGACTCGTCGTTCGGGTAGAGCGACGGCGCATCCACGTAGCTGATGCCGCCGTAGTTGAGGCGGAACATCTGGCCCACGCCCGAGGCCCAGCCAAGGCGCTGCGCCCCGTAGACGGGACTTGGAATCTTGACCGTGACGTCGGGCTGGAACTGCACCGCCCCGGTGGCGTAGTTGACGCTACCGATGACTTGGCCTGCGCGCAGCACATTGCCCGCACCATCGTCGCGGGCGTATTGCGTGGGATCGACCCCGTTCCACAGGCCTAGCCCCATCGCCTGAATCTGCTGCAGCGTGTAGACCCCGAGTACGGCGGTGTCCGTCAGGGTGTTCCACTCGATCTCCAATGAACCCGGCTCGATGGAGCCCAGGGTTGCAGTCACGGGTACCTTGCCCTGGCCGTCCCGCGAGGGGTGCGCGAAGCTGTCTTCCTGCTTGGGGCCCGCAACGTAGTCCACGGTCAGCAGTGCGCCGACTGGCGGCAGGACGTTCGGCGCGAAGCTCAAGAGGTTCTGCGCGACGTTCAGACTACCGGTGGCAGCACCACTGAGCTCGCCAGACGTGGTGGCGGACGCAGTGCGCGTGCCCGTGCCGCTCTCGTGTGGCCAGGTGATGGTGAGCGTGCCCGGCTGAACGCTTTTGCCTTCGGGCGGGGCAAGCTGCAGGGCCTGCGATGCCTTCAGAGCGGCGTTTGGCTGCTGCGTTTCCTGGGTCGGCACGTTCCACGTCAGGATCAGCGATGAGCCCACGTCGGGCAGTGCCCCCAAGGTCACGACGAAGGCCCCGGTGTTCTCGTTGAAAGTACCCGCGCCGTAGCTGGCATCCAGCCCTTTGAGGGAGCCATTGCCGCCATCCGAAAGCACGTACCAACGGCCCTGCGCCATGTAGCTGATGGCAAGCGTGCCGGGTTGCGGCACCGGATTTACGGTGCCGACGTAGGACTGGCTGCGCGATTCCGGCGTGACCGCGATCTCCGAGCTTTGCGGCGCCCGCTGCAGTTGTGCAGCAGGTGTGTAGGTGATGGCCTTGCTGCTCGACATCGAGCCGGAGTTCAGGCTCAGGATGCCGTTGGCGTAGTCGATGGTGCCAAGCAGGCCGCTGGCGGTCTTGAGCAGGCCCGCATCGTCGAAGATCGTGATGCCATCGGTGACGATGGACAGCGAGCCCGGCAGGCAGCCGCCCGGCAGGTTGAATTTGATGCTGGTGTTCCAGGCGTGGCTGGCCGTATAGCTCACGGGTGCCGCGCCCGGTACCGGCAAACCTGCTGCAGCGTAGGGTGGCACGAAGGAGATCGGCGTCTCGGTCTGGGCGCTGGGCACGAGCTGCGTGTAGATGGACGCACCCTTGATGGTGAAGTCGCCCACATTGGCAGCTTGGGTGAGCCGCACGACGCCGACGTAGGTGCCCGCGTCGGCCACCACCGTGTCGCGCGTTTTCGTGCTGTTGGTTGCCCGCGTGAACGTTCGGCTGGCGGGCGAGCCCGTGAAATCAAAGCGCAGCGCGTCGCTGATGGCGACGGTGACGACCGCCGCCTTGTAGTCCTGGTCAGTGTTGTAAGTGAAGCTGCGTTCGACCACCGACACGGCGGTAGCGCGGATGTACTGCTCCTTCTGCGTGGGCAGTCCTTCGTTCTCGATCAGGACGAGGGTCTGGCCGACGTTGGGCACGGCGTCGCTGAGGCGCTGGAAGAGCTGGATCACCCGCTGGCCCGCAATGTGGTTCTCGAACAGGTAGCCCGCCCACTCAGGACCCTTGTTGAGGTAGGCCTCGATACGGGTCTGGGCCTGCTCACGGGTGTCGAAGGTCTTGCGGGTGGAAAACAGCGTGACGCTGACGCGCTCGTCCTGCGGCGGCTCGGCCACGATGACGTTGGCCCCGAAGTAGGTGTCGGTGTCATCCGTGGCCACCTGCACGAAGCTCTTGCGCAGGTTGACACGGCCTCCGGCACGATCCAGCTCGGAGATGTCGGGGAAGATGGCGTTCGATACGCCATCGGCAATCACGAGTCCCGTGGGCGCGCCGCCGCCTTCGGGCACGTCCGCCATCACGGCGGACTTGAGCAGCTTCACGTCGCCAGATTGAATTGGCATCAGGCAATCTCCAAAAATCGAAGGGTCAGGCGGTAGAAGTCGTTGCCGGATCGCGCCGGGATGCCCAGCACGGGTTCGGCCTCAATGGCGACCTCCTGGTGGCGGAAAGCGACCGTGGAGACCCGGCCATCGGTGAAACTCAGTTCGAAGCGGCCCGTGGCTTCACTCACCGCCAGCGCAGCCCACGCACGCAGTTGCTCCACAGCGGCGCGCGTCACCCACGCCATGTCGGGCGCACCCACCAAGGTGATCGGGCGTCCTGCCTGCCGCGTCGCTGACTGAATCAGCAAGGCTCCGGTAATCAGGTAGGAAGTGCTGGCCAACGCAGGCGACCACGCGTGTTCGTCCGCCCACAGCAAGTCGTCCGGCAATGGCAAAGCCACCCCGGTGGCGAGGTTCTTCAGTTGCATCAGGGAATCTCAGACAGTGCGGGCGCGGGCGGCGTCTAGCAGTTGCAAGAGGCGCGCTTCATCGCGCGCATCGACGGTGGCATTGACCTTCTGCTGTCCCGCAGACAGTTCCACGCGCACGGTGCGCGACGGGCCGCTGTCACTTGGAAGCAGCGGGCTCGACAAGACAGAAGCGGCGGGCCGCACCAGTCCGCCCGAGGCAAAGCCCTGAATGCCCGCCAGCGCACGCCCGGCCAGGGCCTGCGTCGGGGCAGACAGGTTGTTGATGGCTTCAAAGAAGCCCACGCCAAGGCGCGCCACCGCCGATCGGTTGACCACGTACTCACCCGGAGTGAGCATTGCTGGCACAGTGTCGGATTTCGCCAAGCCACCGCGCCGGTAAAACTCGCCCTGGTTTTGCTCCATGTAGTTGATCAGCTCGCGCTCCAGGTCTTGCTTGCTGTTATTCATGGCCCATTTCCAACGCTCAATAATCGCTGACAAAGCGCCCTGCTCTCGGCTCGTCAAGGTCTTAAGTGACTCCAGGCGCTCGAGCACGGGCTTGTCCAGATTCCACAGCTTCGACCAGTGATTGCGTGTGGCCTGGTTGGCAATCGGGCCGCCCCAACTGCCCGTGTTGATGCTCACCATGCCCAGTTCCATCATCTTTTGCGCCTGAACAACTTCGCGGTTTTTCTTCGGTTTTTCGCTCCCCACAAAGCCACCGGAGGCAAAGTGAGCGACGCTAGTGGCCAGCCGCGAGAGTGCTCCGCTGCCGTACTTTTGCACCGCAGCCTTGCGGATGACGAAGGCACCGGCCTCTAGGGTGCGCGGCACGGTGTCGTGGTGGCCGGAGCCGGGCACAGAGCCACCGCTCATCCGGGGAAAGGCGGGAGACACCGCACCGCCGTCGGCAAACCGCTGAACGCCACCACCAACCAGACCGCCAGTGGCGTTGGTTTCCACCTTGGTCACGTAGATGGTGTGGGTGCTCGAGGTGTTGCGCCCATTGAGGCTGTCGATTTCCGCGCGCACCGCGCCGACGTTGCTGGCCACCTGATGTTGAGATTCGGTCTGGATGCGATCCAGCGCATTGATCATCCCCTCGACATTGGTGATCGCCGCCTGCGCTTTCTCAGTCGTCACCTTCAGTTCGAACTGCGCGTTTTGGTCGGCGTAGGCCTTGAGCCTATTCAGCGCCTCGCGCGCCTGGCTGACGTCGGCATCGACCGGCAGCGTCTTGCCTTCCTTGAGAAGTTGCTCGTATTCCTTGAGCTTCTGCTCCGCTTCCTGCAGATCGGCCTGGATCTGGAGCAGGTATTCCTTTTCGGCGAGCGCCTTGTCCAGATCGGCGATGGCCTGGTCGAAACGCGTGGTGTCGGCATCGAGCGTGACCTTCAGGCCGTCCTTGAGCTTGGCGGCGACCTGGTCGATCTGGGTTTGCGTCTGCTCCAGCGCCTGGCGAATCTGGTCACGCGCGCTGAGCGCTTCGCGTGCAGCGGTCTGGTGCGCCTTGGCCTCGGCATCCAGCGTCTGGTTGAGAATCTCCTCGGACTGGCGAATGCGGTCGATGGCATCGCGCACGCCCTGTTTGCCCTGCGCGGCCTGCACGTCGGCATCCTTGGCCTTCTGCGCCAGTTCCGCGCGCAACTGATCGGCTTGCCGCATCAAATCGGTGGCCTGCTGGTACTCCTGCCTGCGGTAGGCCTCGCGCGACTGTGCTTCCAGTTGCGTGACCTGCGACACCGCCTGCTCGGACTGCTTGCGCGCTTCCTCGCCGCGCTTGGCCTCGTTGGTCTGGCTGGTGGCCACCTGCGCGGCCGTATCCATCGCCTTCTGCGCAAGCTGGCGGGCCAGCTCCAATTCACCGTTGGCCAGCGCCCGGCGCGCCTGCTCCTGCATCTCGGCGATCTGGCGCTTGCGATCCTCCGTGGCCTCGTACTCGGTCATGCCCTGACGACGGATGTCGCGGATGCGCTCCTCCGTCGTCATCGACAACTGGCGCTTGGCCTCCTCGATACGCTGGACTTCGGCCAGATGCCGGTACGCTTCGGCGTTGAGCGCGTCGATGTGCTGGCGGTACTCGGAGAGCGCCTGCGTCAGGGTCTGGCGCTTGGTGGCCAGGATGTCGTTCTCGACACGCTGCACATTGGCCCGGCGTTCTTCCTCGGTCTGGCCTTGCCGGGCGGCGGCCTGCTTGCGCGCCTGCGTTTCCTGATCGATCAGACCGAGCGTCTCGGTCGTGGCCTGACGGCGCAGGGTCGCCTGCTGCGTCAGCGCCTCGGTGAAGAGCTGCGTGGACTTGGTGATCCTGGCGGTTTCCGACTGCTGGGTGAGGTCGAGCGCCGCCTTTTCCTGGTCGTAGCGGTTCTTCACCGCCTGCAGCTGCTGCGCGAGGCTCGCCTCGACGATGGTGGTCAGCCCCTTGTAGGCTTCGGCCATCTTGGCGGCGGCGTCGCCCACCACACCTTGGGCCTTGCCGACGGCCTGTTCGACCTCGCCCAGCCGGGACTTGAGCTTTTCCAGCGCGGCGTGCACGGCCTCGATGCCACGCCCGACCGCTTCCTGCGTGCCCTGGCGCACGGCTTCGAGCCGCTTGGCGATCTCCTCGGCAGCGGTCGCGGCGGTGTTCATCGCGCCTTGGGCTGCGTTCGCGCCTTCGGTGGCGTCCGCGTACATCTCGGCGAAGATGCGATTCATCTCCGCGAGCCGCTGTTCGTGGCGCTTGGTGGCTTGTTGAATAGTGTCGGAGGTGAAGATGGCGGCGAACACCTCCCATTGGAAGCGGAGGTGCTCGATGCCTTTCATCAGCACCTCGACCATGAAAATGCCCGCCTTGCGGACGATCTCGAACTTCTCCGACAGCCACGTCCCGATCTCCCAGCCGATGATGGCCGCACCGAGCACCCCGAACGCCACGCGCAGCTTGCCAACGGTAGCGATGGCGTTCGACACCGACAGGTTGGCCGCTGCCCACGCCGCCGCCGTGGTGCTGGCCGCAGTTACCGCCGCCGCACCTGCTGTCTGCCACGCGATGATCAACGCCGGGATCAGGCGGTAGACCAGCACTGCGAGGCCGACCTCGGCGATGCGCCCCAGCCAATTCATCACCGTGTCGAGGTTCTCTGACAGCCACGTCAGGGCCTCGGCAAGCTTCTTGGTGAAACCGGTAGATTCGTCCAGACGGCTGATCCACTGCCCGAATGCGTTCGACAGGCGCGTGAAGGCCTGGCTCACGGTCACCGGCAACTGTGCGTACTCGGCGGCCAGCTTGTCCTTCTGACTCATCAGCGCGTTGACCACCACGTCGGCGGTGAGCCGCCCTTCTTCGGCGAGCTTGCGCAGCCGTCCGATGGGCACGTTCAGGCCGTCGGCCAGCGCCTTGGCCAGACGCGGGCTGTTCTCGACGACAGAGTTGAATTCCTCGCCGCGCAGCACGCCCGAGGCCAGGGCCTGACCGAACTGCAGCAGGGACGACTGCGCCTCGGTGGCCGATGCGCCCGAGATACGCAGCGCCTGCGAGATACTTTCGGTGAGCGACAGCGCATCCTGCTGCTCGCCGCCCAGCATCCGCACCGCCTGTTGGAGCTTGCCATAGAGCGTGGCGGTTTCCTGGATCGGCACGCCGATGCGCTGCGCGATGGCAAACAGTTCCTTCTGGGCGACCGTGTACTCGCGGCTGCCTGCGGTGGCGAGCTTCAGGCGCGCGGACATCATGTTCCAGGCATCGGCGATCTGGACGATCTCCTGCACCTTGCCGCTGGCCCAGTTGATGGTCAGGAACGCCAGCAACTGCGTCTTGGCCTTGGCAACCTGATCACCAAAGGCGTTCATTCCGGCCTTGACCTCGGCCACCCCGGCAGCGGCCTTGTCGCCTGCGGTCTTGGCGCTGGAGCCGAACCCGCCGAGGCTGCGCTCGGCCGAGGTGATGGCGCGTTTGAGCCCCTCGTCGGCCCCTTCGAGGGCGACGAGGATGGAAATGCGGTTCGCCATCTTTAGTCCACCAGCCGCAACTGCTTCTCGATCCGGGCCGAGAGACGCGGAATACGACCGGCAACAATCCCTTCGACGTTCAGCCGCTTCTTGAGCTGCACCCGGGGCACCAGCACGGCAATGGGCACATCCGCGCCGCGTTTGAGCCGCAAGGACTTTCCACTGAGGCCCTCGGCCCTGAGTGAATTCCTGTAGCGGCGCTTGAATCCCGACAGTGGCCGGTCGTGTTCCTTGATGTTCTCGGCCATCAGCACGATGTTCCCCTTGGCGTTCTTGATGAAATAGGCATTGCCACCGCGCATCAGGTCGGCGATCTGCGCCTTGAAGCGTTTGCGGCCCACGCGCCCGTGCAGCGGGATCAGCATCCGGCCACCAATGACGCCACCACGCTTGTGGATGCCCGACCACGGGATGCGCGAGCCGACGTAGAGCGCGGGCAGCCGGTTCTTGTCCTTGTCCAGCACCTTGGCGGTGAAGCCCTTAACGAAGGACTTCTTGACCACCGCCATCTGACCCGCAACGTGGCTGCGTACGTCCTGCTTGAGTTCGGCGGCCTCACTGGCGATGCCGTGCGCAACCGCCTTCTGCACCTTCTCGCGGAAGTCGCCGCCCCAGCGGCGCAACTGCGCCTGTGCGGCCTTGCTATCGATGCGAACGGAGATGCGCATGGTCTTGGAGCCTATCGAGTGTCTGGTCAAGGTGACGCGGATCGCCGCGTGCGCCGATGGCGATCAGCGAGAGCAGCCGCGCATCGCGCGCCGCGTCCTCACGCACGGTGGCGGCGGCGAAGCCGCGCACCTGCGCCAGGGTGTAGTCGAGGATGTCCGGCAGTCGGTGGCCGTGGGCAATCAGGTGCTGGACGGTGTCAAACCAGCCGTCGCCGTGCTCGCCTGCTCGAACAGGCCGCCCATTTGCTCGTTCAGACGCGGCATCACGGTCCGGGTAAAAAAATCGGCATTGACCTCGATCACCTTGGCAGCCACGAGGATCGCTTCGTCGGCATCGAGTGCATCGACCCACGCGCGCGGTTTGCCGATGGCAATCGATACCGCTGTCAGCAAGTCGTCGCCGTGTTCGCCGAACAATGCCAGCCAGTCAATGCCATTGCCACCGAGCTGCTGCATCACCGGGGTGATGGCCCGCAGAAAGGCGGGCATCTGACCGATCTTCAGCGGCTTGATGGCAACGACGTCGCCCGCCAGGGAGATCTCGACGGCTTGCGGAACGAGTTTGTCCAGATCGCTCATGGCAGCCCTCACAGTTGGACGATGCGGCCGAACTGGCCCAGCACCGCGTCATAGGGCTTGGTGGTGTCCACCAGGAGCGAGCCTTCCAGTTCGAACTTGTTGTACTCGTCCGAGATGAAAGAGATCTCCTTGAGCGGATCGAAAGCGACGCGGTACAGCTCGACCAGTACCTTGGCGTTGCCCTGCGCGGTATTGATACCTTCCAGGCGCAAATACCGCTCCGGCACCGACTGCGTGAAGATGCCAATCTCAGTGGTCACGCCGTAGGTGTAAGCGGCCTTGAAAGGCGCGGTGAAGCCGGTGATCTCCAGAAACTGGAGGGCACCGAAGTCGGTGTCCACCGTGTAGTGGGTGCCTGCGATCAGTGTCGCGGGCGTACCTGCCGAATCGGTGACCACGACCGCCGACACCTTGGGGTGAGCGAAGAAGTAGCGGTCGCCAACCACCGGAGCCTCGCCACCGATGGTTTCAGCAGTCACCGAGCCGGTGCTGCCGGTGATGTGGTTGCCGTACAGCGCCAGGGCGAGGTTTTCCTTGGTGAACTCCTCGATGGTGAGGTTCACGGTGGCCGACTTCTGCTTGACCATCCGGTGGTCGAGCGAGCGCTGGCCGGTCTGGCTCTCGTAGTGCTCCAGCACGTCGGTCTTGAGCGAGAGCTTGAGTTCGGCGACGTTGCCGGGCGAGCGCACTTCGATGGGAAGGCCGTCGATATCGCGCTTGCCGAGGAAGACGCGGCCCTGAAAACTGGCGTAGGTGCTCATGATTTGGATTCCTTACGTTGGGTGGTGATGGGTCGGATGGGCTCAATGGGTGTGCCGTCGCCTTGCAGCTGGAGCTCGGGTACGGGCTGTCGGTCGTGGCGGGCGATGCCGTTGGCGATGAGCCAGTCGGCGGTGCTGCCATCCACATCGAGCCGTTCGCCCGGCTGGAGTGGCTTGCCCGCGTGGGTGTGTGGGCGGATCAAAACGAGTGATGTCATGGGTGTCACCCCTTGGTTGAAAGGTCGGTTTCGAGCGTCCGGTAGGTGATGGCGTAGCGCGCGGGGATCGTGGCGGCCACTGCATCGGCGTCCTCGACGTCCCACTCGCATTCCTGCTCGCGCAGTCCTAAGGCAAGGCCGCCCAGATTCCGGTCGGCCAGCAGCGCGGCGTGGGCGGCGGTCAGCAGCCGGTCGGCTTCGGTTTCCGGAATGGCGGGAGGTACCGCGCGGGCCAGTGCGACCAGGCGCACCGTGAGCTCGCGCGTGACGCGGTCGTTGGCGCGCTCGGTGATCGACTCGGACTCGGGAAACACCACCAGCGCCGGGCATTGCTCCCGGCTGATGGCCACCGTGGGCGAGCGGTGCAGCGTGGCCCCGAGCGATTCCACCGGCGTGCGGACAGCCGCCATCACCGCGAGCAGGATCTGTTCGCGGATTGAGTTGCGGGACACGGCACTACACTCGGGTGAGCTGTGCGCGCATCTCCGAGCCGTCGCCCACGGCCCGGGTGCTACGCACCTGATAGATCACGCCATCGATCTCGACCGCCTCGCGCGGCCCCAGACCTTTGAGGACCGAAGCCGGGTAGGACATCTGGTAATCGGTGGACGAAGCCAGCCCGTCGAACACTGTGTCGTCCGGCGCAGTGAAGCCGACCGCGTGTGTCTGCGACGGCGAGCCATCGGCAGGCTGCCACCGGCAGTCACGCAGAAGACCAGCGCTCAAAGCAGCGGCATAAACCTGCTCGACGAGACCCATCATGCAGCCACCAGCTTCACGAGCACACCAGGGCGATGGCACATCGGCAGCGGGTTGGACTGCGTGTGCAGGTCGGTGCCCCGGTCAAACTTGCGCGGCTCCTGCTTGGCGTAAAGCGACAGGCCGAGCGTATTCACCGTCTCGTTGAAGTCGGCTGGTGCAAAGTAGGTGCCGAAGGTGTCGATGGTGCCGGTCGGGAAGGCGTGGGCCTCGCCTGCCTCGATGAAGCGGCGCACGACAACGTTCTCGCCGATTCTCGCTACAGCTTTCCCTCGGTACTCCTCGAAGGTAATGCCGCCATAGGTGAAGCCCTTGCGCACATCGTTGATCAAGATGGCACCGTTTTGCCAATTGGTATAGGCCGTTTTTACCGTTGGGTGGGCAATCAGTGCCGCAAAGAATTCCTGCGAGCACAGCACATGAACACCAGTCGAAAATTCGCCGCTGAGACCTTCTTCGATCGCTGCTGCCGTAGCGATGCAGGCGCCTTTGACGTCACCTTTGTCGTTGGAAAACGGAAACTCGACAACGGTCTGATCGATCTCGAAGGCATCGAACAAATCCACCAGCTCCGACCCATCGGCGTCGAGGATCACACCCTTGAGCGCCCCAATACGCAGGTGCTCCAGCGTGATGGCGTGCTTGTTGCGCATGGTCTCCAAGTGCCGGGCGACGACGTTGGCGATGGATTCGGTTTCCGTTTCTGAACCGAAGGCACGCAGACCTTGCACTTCTTCCGGCAGCACCACGTCGTCGTGTGGGATGTGCGGTACCACGAAGGAGCGCAGCTTGCGCTTGCCGCGTACGCCAACCGTACCAGGCGAACCCGGTGGCAAGGTGGGCAACAGGTTGAGTACGCCGTTCATCTCCTCCACGATGATCTGGCGCTGACGCACGGGCTTGGGCGGCATCAGGTTCAGTTCTTCCAGTCGCCCATAGCGGTTGGGCAGGATGTTGATGGCGGCGGTGAGCGCTGCCATCGAGAACGCAGGATTGCTGAAGGGGTTGTTCATGATCAGGCTCCTTGACGGACGAGCACGCCCAGCGCCTTCAGTTGCGCAATGGCGGCGAGTTTTTCGGCGGTGGTGATGGCGTCGGGCCACGCGAGCGCGTGGTGGGCGACGATGGCGTGGCGCGCGACGACGAGGCCGTCGTCACGGTCGATCAACGCGGCATCGCAGGCCTGTAGCAGCACGCCAGCGGCGACCTGCGTGCCGTCTTCTGCGGACGGATCAAGTTGTTTGAACTTGGCCGTTGCGGTGACGATGCCGACCACCGTGCCCAGCTGCAGGTTCTGGCCCGAAGCGACCGTGACGCGGTCGCGCGAGTAAAGGTTTGGGGCTTCGTACTTGAGCAGGTCGCCCAGGTTCAGAGGTTCGGCTAGAGCGGGCATCTCAGATCTCCTTATTGGTGGATTGCGCTGCGATCTGCTTGGCGGCGTCGATCAGCGGATTGCTGGCCACAGGGCGCGCGGCGTCGGGGGCGATGCGGCTGGTGATTTCGGGACTGGCTTCGGCCTGCGCCGCAAGCAGTTGGCTGCGCACCTTGGAGGGCGAGGACTGAGCTTCGAGGAAGCCCGCAATCAGGTCGGTTCGCCCGGCCAGCGTGCAGGTCTGCGCGATCTCGACGGCGTCGGCCACGCTCAGCGTGGCGGCGGGCGGTTGAGCAGGGCTGCCAGCAGGATCAGCAAGAGGCCGATCAAGAGCAGCGGGGTCGGTTCGATCATTCATCAATGACTCCTTGGGGTGGTTGCTGAGAAAGCCCGCCCGCGCGGCCACGGCCACCGGAGTCGGGTTGGGGGAAAGCGATGCGAGCAGTTGCGCCAACGCGTCGTCGAAGGTGCCGACGGCATCGGCCAGGCCCATGGCGACGGCGGCCTGCCCAAAGAACAGTCCGGCTTCGGTGTCCCGCACGGCAGATGCCTCGATGCTCCGGTGACGGGCCACGGTCTCGACGAACAGGCCGTAGATGCGATTGACCTCGGCTTTCAGAAAGGCGTGGGCTTCGCTGGAGATCGGCTCGTGTGGGTTGAGGTCGTTCTTGCGGTCGCCCGCGAACACAGCGGTGTAGTGAACGCCGTCCTGGGCGTCTTTCTCGGACTGGTCGACGTGCATCGCGATGACGCCAATCGAGCCGACACCGCCGGTGCGCGAGACGAAAACCCGGCTGGCGGCGGACGCCAGCGCGTAGGCGGCTGAGAAGGCCATGTCATTGGCCACGGCCCAGACCGGCTTGATCTGACTGGCCGCGCGGATGCGGTCGGCCAGATCGAACACGCCACCCGACTCGCCACCCGGCGAATCGATGTCGAGCAGGATGGCCGACACCTCCGGATTGCCGATGGCGGCATCCAGTTGCGCGGCGAGCCCCGCGTAACTGGTCAGCCCCGACTCGGCCTCCAGCCCCACGGTGCGGCGCACCAGCGTGCCGTGGATGGGGATGACGGCCACACCGGGCGGCGACCCGGACATCGCACGTGTCGGCGGCGTGTAGCCAGGGCCAGCAGCCAGATCGGAAAGGCCGACCCGGGGGCCGAGCACGGCCAGGATCACGTCAAGTTTTGGGCGATGGATGGCCAGCGGCACGCCAAAGAGGCGCGCCGCCAGATGCGGCAGCAAGGTCATGGGAAGTCCTTCAGGCAGTCGAATTGGTGCCGGATGCGTCGGCGTCGGCGGTGTTACGGTTGGGTTCCGCACTGCCGCCGTCCTTCGACGTGTAGCGAGGATCGGAATCGAAAATCAGTCCAAGGTCGTCGGCGCGCTGGTTGTCGGCGGCGATCTCCCGGTCGACGTCTTCAGCGTCGTAGCCGAAGGCTGAGATGGCTTCCGAGCGAGACATCAAGCCTGCGCGGATCGCCAGCAGCATCGCCTTGAACTCCTTCTCCGGATCGACCCACTGCCAGCCCTGGGGAATCCACTTCACCGCGAGGTACTGACGACGACGGGCTGGCCCGCCACGGGCGAAGCCCGGTGCATTCAGGGCTCCGGCGAGCACCGCCTGCTTCATCCAGGCCGCCCACACCGGGCGGCAAAGTTGATGCACCAGCACACCGTGCTGCACCATCTCGCAGCGACGCCGGAACTCCAGCATCCCGGCGCGGATGGACGAGTAGTTCACGCCGGTCAGATCGCCGGTCAACTGCTCGTAGGTGATACCAATGGCGGCGGCAACCGCGCGGAACTGGGTGCGCAGGAATTCGGAGTACGAACCGCCAACGTCAGCCGGATCGGAGAACTTGATGTCCTCGCCCGGCTCCAGGATCTGCAGCGTGCCCGGCTCCAGTCCGGCAAGCGCAATCCCGTCGGCGTCCGCTGCACCTTCGCCCATCAGGTTGTCTTCCGGGTTGGCGCGCGTGACGAAGCCCGCGAACATCGCTGCGGTCTTCTTGCGCACCAGCTCGGCGTCGTCGTACTGGTCGAGCTCGTTGAGCTTGACCAGCGCCCGCGACAGCCACGGCTCGCCCCGGATCTGACCTGGGCGCAGCACGCGGAACAGGTGAATGATCTCCTTGGCATCAATGCGCACCGTGTCCATCCCGCCCTGGCCAGACATTGGGGCCAAACGCCCGTCCTCCGGGTGCGAGCGGTACAGGTGGTAGGCCACGCGCCGCCCAAGGTTGTCGAACTCGATGCCGGAGCGCACGACGTTGCCGGACGGCAGATCGGTGTTCAGGTTGATGGGCAGGTGCTCCGGCTCCAGGAGTTGAAGCTGCAGGGGCACCGACAGGCCATCCTCCGGGCGCCGTGGCCGCAGCCGGATCAGGCATTCACCCCCTTCGAGCATCGCCCGACAGGCCAGCGCCTGTAAGCCGTAGAAGTCCGTCTGTCCGGCCGCGTCGGCTTCCTCAACCCAATCGCGCCACAGCGCCTGCACCTCGGCCTTGAACCGCTCGTCACCGGACAGACTTTGCGGCTTGATGCCAGTACCGACCGCATTGGCCACGAAGGCTTCGATCCCGGCCTGCGCCCACGCATTGCGGCGCACGAGGTCACGGCTCTTGCCGCGCAGTTCGTTGCTGGTCGCCAGCATCGCGGCGACCGCGCCGGGGTTGCCGGGCATCCACGCCAGTGAACGACGGCCACGACCGGCCGCCTCGTGAACGGGCGGCTGACCAAATAGGCTGCGAATTTTCGAGTACCAAGCCATTAGAACCCCTTCGCAGTCGTGACGCGGATCTGGCGCTTCGGGCTGGCACCGGCGTTGCGCGCGATTTCTGCCTCGACCGTGCGGATTGCGGCCTGGAGCTCTTCGACGCTGCGGTACTCAACCGTCTTGTCGCCGAAGCTCACGCGCCGCTCGCCAGTGGCAAGAGCCCGTTTGAGCGCTTCGAGTTGGGTAGTGGTGTAAGTCACGGTGTCCTCATCGGCTTATCAATCAGCCGAGCCAGCGGCTCTTGATGACCCGCCTGCCGGAATTGCGGTTGCCAGAAACAGCGAGGCCACCGCTATGGGTGGCCTCGTTCAATTCGATGTCTTGGATGGGCGGTGGCGCATCCGGTGGGGGCGCAACCCCAAGTTGCCGCTCCAACTCCCGCCAGTGGCGTTCCTCGAAACGATCCAGTCCAGCACTGGACGCGGCCGCGCGGGCGTAGACGTAGCAGTCCAACGCTTCATTGCGCTCGCGCATCTTTTGCCACTCGCGCACCGGGAATCCGTTGCGGTCGCGGCGGGTGATCAGTTGCTCGGCGCACAGTTGCTGGATGAACTCGGCGTCGATCTTGGGCAAATGGACGAACCCGGCTGGAAACACCGGGGTCAACCCGTCCTCGCCCACATCTGCGCTCTTGCGCAGGTTGTTGTAAAACTCCAACTTGGCGATGCCGACCGCCACCGTGAAAACCTTGATGCCCCGGCGCAGCTTCTTTCCGCCCTGCGAGACATCGATGGCCGTCGGCGTGCCGATCAGAGCGGCACCGCGCTGTACGCCCTTGACCGCCATCACGCGCGGATCGTGGCAGGCACGCACGAAGGCATAGGCCTCCTGCGTGGCAAAGCCGGTGTCCAGCGCGAAGCGCGCCAGTGGCATCGCCGCGCCCGAGGCGTGCGTCCACTGCTCGGCGAGCATCGCGGCCAAGGCTTTCCACACCGCGTCGCGGGCTGTGTCGCCCATCAGCACGCGGTGCTCGACCAGCCACGATTCCTTGCCGCGCCCGAAGGCCCAGATCGAGGCCTCAATGCGATCCTTCTGGACGTCAGCCGCACCTACCAGCAGCAGGCCGCCCAGCGGCACACTGCCAATGCGGTACTCCTCACGGCGCTCGACCAGCCGTTGCCAGTCGGGTGCTTCGCCTTCCTCGACCCAGGTCTCCCCCAGTTCGGTGTTCTTGAAAGTCTTGATCGCGGCGGCCGATCCCGACTCCTTGTTGACGGAGGCTTCCCACGCAGCAGCGATATCACGCCAGGAGCGCCAACCCACTGGGCTGTACAGCGACGACAGGTGAAAGCCTGCCGTCTTGCCCTGCGCCATCGCCTGCCACTCGCCGCGCTCCAGCATCCAGGTCTTGTGATGCTCTGAAATCGCGGTGTCGCAGGACTCGCAGATGTAGGCCGCCGTCTCTGGCGCGCCTTTGTCCCAGCGCAGTTGCTCGAAGCGCAACCACTGCGGGTGGTTGCAATGCGGGCACGGAACGAAGTAGCGACGCTGGTCGGAGGCCTCATACTCGCGCTCGATGGCCGAGGCCCCCGAGATCGTCGGCGTCGACACGATGAAGATCTTGCGCCTGGAAAAAGTGCGCGTGCGCGCCTCGGCCAGCGAGATCGCATCGCCTTCACCCTCGACATCCAGCGGATACCCGTCAACCTCGTCGAGGAACAGGTAGCGCACCGGCATCGAGCGCAAGCCTACCGCGCTGTTCGCCCCGGTCATCACCAGCACGCCGCCCCGGAACTCCTTGGCCAGAATAGTGTTGCCCGAATCGCGCGAGCGTGCCGGGGCGATCAGTTCGGCCAAAGCCGACGACTCCTCGATCAGCGGGTCAATCCGCTGCTTGGAATTGCGCTTGGCCATCTCCACCGTCGGCCAGACAGCCATCATCGGCCCCGGCGCGTGGTGAATGACGTAGCCGATCCAGTTCGACCCCATCTCGGTCGCACCGAGCTGCGCTGCCTTCATGAACACCACCCGCTCGACCGGAGAAGTCGGCGACAGGCAATCCATGATCGCCTTGAGGTACGGTGTGCGGCTGGTGCGCCAGCGCCCTGGCTCGGCAGACGCCTTGCTGGAGAGCATCCGGTGGCGATCTGACCATTCCGATACCGTGAGCAGCGGGTCGGGAGTGAGCCCATCGCGCCACGCCCGTTCGATTTCCTGGGCACCTTCGTAGTCCATCATCATCAATCCACGCGCGGACGCAACTCGCCCAACTCAATCAAGTGTTCGCGCACGGCAGATTCGAGCGCCACGTGCATCTGGTGCGCGTCGATGCCGAGCGTGGATGCCATCTGGCCGGAGACGCGCGCAGGCCAGTTCAACCACGCATCACGCTCAATGCGCGCGAGCTTGAAAACGTGTGCCACGGCCTGCGCCCGATCCACCAGTTCCTTCTTGCGGTGCGCCAGCTCCAGGTTGTTGAGCTTGGCCTTGAGCACCTCGTTGACGGTGCGCGCCTGCAACAGCGAGGTGCCGCTCGTCGACATCGGCGCGGTGCTGGCGTCGACAGCATCGCGCTGGGGTACTGCTTGTTCCGTCGCTACCACGCGCCGCGCCTTCGCGGTGCTGACCTTCTCTGGCGCAGCAGCACTGCGCGGCTGCAATGTGTTTTGTGCCCACTGGGCGTCCGCCGTGTCCGGATCAATCGTGCCGTCAGACAGCGGCGTGATCCGCCCGGTGTCGATGGCCTTTTTCACGGCCACGTGCGACACGCCACGGTGGCGCGCGTAGGCGCGAATCGAGAGTCCCATCGTCACCTTCACTCATTTGTTCGTCATGTCCGCAGATTGAGCTTGGCTTCCATCGGGAACAGCGCGTTCATCACGTCACGCCAACCACACCCCGAAGGGAAACGCCATGAGCCAGATCGACACCATCCTCACCCTGATCGCCGAGAAGCATCTGGGCATCGACACCCTGCAAACCCGCCACGCCGACAGCCTGGACTTCCACGACACGGCGGTGTGGTGCATCCGGGACGCGTTGGAAGCGGCCTTCAAGGCGGGCGTTGAACTTGGCACATCGATCCCGAAGGCCACGGAAGGGGAAATCGCCAAGGACTGATCGGAAACCCACGAAACCAAGCGGAAAGCGCTTGGCTTCACTCCCGAACAGCGCGTTCATCACATCGTCATCCACCACCCCAAAAGGAGCAGACCATGACCAGCACCCAACTCACCCCGGCCCAGCACGCCATCCTCGCCAAGGCCATCAACACCAGCGACGGCAAGATCGAATGGTTCCCCGACAACATCAAAGGCGGCGCACGCAAGAAGGTGCTCGACGGGTTGTTCAACCGTGCCCTGATCACCACCGACGGCACCGACTGGTTCGTCGCCGCCGAGGCCTACGACGCCTTGGGGGTAACTCGCCCCGGAGTGAACAAGACGAGCATCGGTCAATTCGAAGCCAATCTCGACCAGATCATTGCCAACGCAGAAGGCGCGCCAGCCGCCATGAGCGATCCCGAACTGGAAGCCGCCGTAATCGCCGCCGAAGCAACGTGGGTCAAGCCGCGCACCCGCGACAACAGCAAGCAGGCCGACGTGATCCGGATGCTGCAACGCCCCGAGGGCGCAACCATTGGCCAGATTTGCGCCGCCACCGGTTGGCAGGCGCACACGGTGCGCGGTACCTTCGCCGGGGCTTTCAAGAAGAATCTGGGCCTGACCATCGTGTCGGACAAGCCGCAGGGCGGCGAGCGGGTCTATCGCATAGCGTAATTACACGGATCAAGAGACACAGCAATGAGCAATACAGCCCCCACAGATCAGGCCAACGCCATTCGCTGGCTACTGGAAAACAGCCGCAGTGATGTGAGCTTTGAAGAAGCCATCAGGCAGTTGTATCGTGCTTTGCGCGGCGATACCCAGGCCGAGGCGATCCTGCATGAACTGGCGCAAAGCAGGGACCAGGGCCGACACTGAAACATCAGTGAAAAACGCCCCCCGTGACCAGCTCGCGAACAGCCTTTTCTGGAAAGACCGGCCCTTTGTAAAGGGGACCACACGGGGTATTCGCCAATTTGAGAGAGATCTCCAATGGATCCATCTTGCCCTCCAGGCTGCGATAGCCCTCGGCGAGAAAGGAAAACTCGTTCATTATGCCAACCACACTTCGATTAACTGTCTTGGCATAGACCACTTCGCGCATCTCCTCGATCTCAGCCCGAATGAATTCGGGTGGCAAATCTAACGCCTGCAACATCACACTCAACGCCTGAGGAAAACGCTGCACCAGCGTGACCGCCGGAGCCAAGGGGCAGAGCACGGGCAACAATGTTCGCTCATTGACCAGCAGCGCCATTTGCGGTTTCCAGAACATTGCCGTGGCATACCAGGCACCAAGCCGTGAAGTCGAATGTGCAGGCGCTGCGACCTGCGGGTCAATTCGGTCGAGTAGCTTTTTGGTGCAGTGAAGCGTGAACATGCCAGCTCGCAATCAAAATCTGAGAATGCGAAGTTTGCACCAGATAAGGAATGGCTCCCAGTATCCACGGCCTACTCTTGGCCAGGATTCGCTCAAACATTGGTACCGGGACTCTCCTCTGCCATAGATGCCCCGCTGACCAGATGATTGAACCGGGCACCATCGACCTGCCGCACGGCCTGCCCACCGCACCACTCCTGCCAGCGCCGAACAATGACGTCACAATACTTGGCATCCAGTTCAATCAGCCGTGCTTTGCGGCCTGCCTTCTCGGCGGCGATCAAGGTCGTCCCCGAGCCACCGAACGGATCGAGCACCACGTTGCCGGGACGGCTCGAATTGCGGATCGCGCGCTCGACCAACTCCACCGGCTTCATCGTCGGGTGCAGGTCGTTCTTTTGCGGCTTCTTGATGTTCCAGACGTCACCCTGGTCGCGGTCGCCGCACCAGTGGCGTGTCGCCCCCTCGGGCCAACCGTACAGGATCGGCTCGTACTGGCGCTGGTAGTCGGCGCGTCCCAGCGTGAAGGTGTTCTTGGCCCAGATGATGAAGGTCGACCATTTGCCACCGGCGGCGCGGAAGGCTGCCTGCAGCACATCCAGTTCGCTGGAGGACATCGCCACGTAGATCCCGCCCCGGCAATGGGCGACGGTCGGCGTCAGTGCCGCCAGCAGGAAGTCGTAGAAGCCATCACCGAGGTTGTCGTTGAGGATCGCGCGATCCTTACCGCGCATCTTGTCCTTGGCGCTGTTGGCGTAGTTCACGTTGTACGGTGGGTCGGTGAATACCATGTCCGCCAGGTCGCCCTGCATCAACTGCTCGTAGCTCTCGGCCACAGTCGAGTCGCCGCACAGCAGCCGGTGCTGGCCCATGACCCAGACATCGCCCGGGCGCGAGATGGGTGTCTCGCTGACCTCGGGCACCGCATCCTCATCGGTCTGCCCCTCGTTGTCCAGCTCGTCGCCGGCGATCAGTTCGGCCAGGGCATCGGCGTCGAAGCCGGTGATGTCCAGATCGAAGCCTTCGAGCTGCAAGGCTTCCAGTTCGATCCGCAGCATCGCGTCGTCCCAGCCCGCGTTCTCGGCGATGCGGTTGTCCGCAATGACCAAGGCGCGGCGCTGGGTCGCACTTAGATGGTCGAGCACCACGACAGGCACCCGTTCCAGCCCGAGCTTCTGGGCGGCGGCGAGACGACCGTGGCCCGCGACGATGATGCCGTCACTGCCCGCCAGGATCGGATTGGTGAATCCAAACTCCGCGATGCTGGCGGCGATCTGCGCCACCTGCTCCTCGGAATGGGTGCGCGCGTTGCGGGCGTAGGGCAGCAACTTGGCGGTCGGCCACTGTTCGATCTTGTCGGCCAGCCAGTTCATGGCACCACCTCGGCATCCAGGGTGGTGGTGCGCTCTGCAGCAATTTGCTCGAAGGACTGACCTGACGGGATTCCACTGTTCTCGATCAAGGTGACCGGCACGCCGGGGTGGTTCTGCTGGAAGCGTTTGATGGCGACATCCACGTACTGCGGGGCGATTTCCACGCTGCGGCAGACGCGGCCCGTGCGCTCGGCCGCCAGCATCGTCGTGCCGCTGCCGCCGAAGGGCTCAAAAACGATGTCGCCCGCGTCCGTGTAAGCCTCGATCACGAATTCCGGCAGCGCCACCGGGAACACAGCCGGGTGATCGATGTCCTGACCGATCTTGCCCTTGTGGCGCATCACGCGGATCACCGAGTCTGGGATACGGGTGTCCTGTGTCGGCTGGCCCTTGTGCGTCCAACCGCCCACCTCGCCATCCTTACCGCGCATGGCAGTGGACGAGCCGTCGGCGCGCAGGTGGGATTCCTGTCCGGCGTGCTTGCAGGGCACGATCTTGTTCGGCTTGCGGCTTTCGCGGTTGAAGTGGAAAACGAACTCAAAGCTCGGCGCGAAACGGCCTGCCCAGTCGCCGGGCATCCCTGGACCCTGATCCCAGACGTACCAGGCGAAACGCCGCCAATTTTGTTGACGCATCCAGGATAACCAGCCGTCCCAATACGGGATCACCTCGTTGTCGCGGTGGATCAGGCCCAGGTTGACCAGCACCTGACCGTCGCCTGCCATCGGCAGGTGCGCGAACACGCCGCGCATCAGGCCGTCCCAATCGGAGATTCCTCGCAAGGTGTAATCGCGCTGGTTGCCGTAGGGTGGCGAGGTGAAACACAGGCGAGAGAGGTCACCCTGCATCAGCGCAGCGACCACATCCCGGTCGGTGGCGTCACCACAGATCAAGCGGTGCGCGCCGATGGCCCAGACATCGCCGGGGCGAGACACCGCTACGACGGGCGCTTCCGGCACGTCGTCTGCGGCATCCGGTTCCTCCGTGTCCGGCTCTGCGTCGGCATCGGCGTCGGCATCGGCGTCGGCGTCGGCATCGGCGTCGGTCACGTCACCGGTGAGCAGTGCCTCGATCTCGGCATCCTCGAAACCAGTCAGAGCGAGGTCGTATCCCGCCTCGGACAGATCGGCCAGCTCCAGGGCCAGCATCTCCTCGTCCCAGCCCGCATCCAGTGCCAGCCGGTTGTCGGCAATCACCAGTGCCCGCTTCTGCGCGACGGTCAGATGGGCCAGTTCGATCACTGGCACCTGATCGAGCCCGAGCTTGCGCGCGGCGGCCAAACGCCCGTGCCCGGCGATGATGCCGTTGTCGCCATCGACAAGGATCGGGTTCGTCCAGCCGTACTCGACGATGCTGGACGCGATCTTGGCGATCTGGCTTTCGGCATGCGTGCGCGGATTGCGGGCGTAGGGAATCAGCGCCTCGACCTTGCGGTACTCGACGTTGAGCGTGTTCAAAGTGGAAGTCCCAAAAGCAAAACCCGCCGAGCGTTGCCGCCGGGCGGGTTGGGTGAATGAAGATTCTGGTGGGGCGGTAACCGCGCCTGGGGGTGGTAACCGGGGCCGGTAACCTGGCCGACTGGTAACCTTGCCCGCGCCCTGACGCTAAAAAAGCGTCGCGCTCGCGCCCCCCGCATTGGATTTCGGCGAGGAAGGACCCCTTTTGCCTTGGGCCACTTCCTTAACCGTCACCGCTGTCCAGAAGATAGCTCAAATACTACCCCCGACCGGGCTGTTTTGTTGCATACCCGGCAGTCCCCAAAAAGGACAAATGCGTCAAAGCAAGGACAAACACATCACGCATTGCCCTACGTTGCTCGGGAAGTTGAAAGCTATTGTTCGTCTGCCCTGAACACAGCAGGCAAATCACGCGCGCCGTGCAGGACACGGACGACCAAAACTGCCTCGGCCGTGGCTTCAAAGAAGATGACGTAGTGGCCGTGGGCGCAGGATCGGATGCCGTCGTCCAGCTCGGGGCGCAAGCGATAGCCGGATGGATTGAGGGTGATGCGCTGGCACTGCGCGCGCAGCTCACGCACGAAACTCAAGGCGCGCACAGGGTTGCCAGCCGCGATGTAGTCGGCAATGGCTTCGAGGTCTTGCTCGGCCAACGGGGTGAAGACCAGGCGCATCAGCGTTCAGCTTGTGCCGCGTACTTGGCCTCGAGGCGGTCGAACACCGCATCTGCTGACTTGGCAGGGCCGCTGGCCCGACCTGCCGCGATTTCGGCACGCAGGGCCTCGAGTTCGAGTTGCTTGCGCTCCTCACGCTCCTCCAGCAGACGCAGCCCGGCACGCACCACCTCGCTGGCATTGTTGAACCGGCCACTTTGCAGCTGATTTCGGACGAAGGTTTCGAAGTGATTGCCAAGGGCGACACTGGTGGGCATGGCAGCTTTCCTAACTATTAATAATAGTTATTATCCGCCGTGCCCGCCAAGTCGTCAATGTGCGGCATCGTTGAGCTGCGTGGCCACGATTTCCAGTGCCCTTTGCCAGCGACGCCACGCTGTCGTCCGGTCGCAGGCAAAGCGGATCGCAATGTCCCTCCAGCCGTAGCGCTTGGCCCGCATCCACACCAGATGCCGTTGCTCCACCTCGAGCCATTGCACCCAGCGCATCGTCTCCAACATCCGGTCGATAGCATCAGGACTGGGTGGCAACGGTCGGTACACCTTCTCGTCGGCAGCAAACGACTCCCACTCCTTGCGCACAAAGGCAGGCCAGCAGTTGAAGTAGCCCTGCACCCGCACGGGTGGCAGGCGGCGTCCGGTGCCGGCCGCCTCCTCGAAGCGCGCGGCCACATCCTCAATTGTCCAGTTTGTGTGTCGGTTAGCCATGACGTCGCCCTCCTGCGCCGTAGAGACGCTCGCCGATCTGGCGCACCAGTTCACGCTCCATCCAGTCGAGGCGTTCGTCATCGGGCGACACGACCAGGATGTGTTGGTCGCGCCAGCCACGTTCCTTGATGGCGTCCAGATCCGTAGCTTGGGGTAGCAGCCGACCGAGGGGGCAGCGGTATTGGGGTGTCGGAATCTTCACGTCACACCTCCTGGGTCTGGACAGCCCAGTGCAGCAAGGCAAGCGCATCAGCTTCGTTGTCATCGGCCGGAGCGTGGCCGCGCGCACGCATGGCTGCGATGACGTCTTCCTTGCCCGCGTTGCCCTTGCCTGTGGCGTGCTTCTTGATTGTGCCTACGGGCACGCCTTGGTACGGGATCTGGTGGTGCTCGCACCAAGCTGTGAGCGTGGCGAGGAACCCACCGTAGGCGTGGGCGGCATCGGTCGAGACGTGGCGACGCACCTCCTCGAAGTGCAGGCAGTCGATGCGGTCGCAGGATTGCTTGATCTCAGTGAGCCAGCGTCTGAATCGCAGGAAGCGCATTCCGCCGCCTTCGAAACGCTGCGGACGGAAGATCTCGGAACCACTGGTGATGTGGCCATCGCTGCCGCGCAGCGCCCAGCCGGTAGTAGTGCCCAGATCTAGGGCGAGGATGGTTGTGCTCATGGTGTCAGTCCTTGTCTTGGCTGGACTGACGCATCGGACGCAGTCAGACATAACTTCTCCGTGAGGCGCACGCACGCGCACGCGTATAGAGAAGTTACGTTCAGCCATGTCAGTTGCGTCAGACCGTGTGTTTGTCATGGTTGGCTCAGTTGTCCGCGTAGGGGGTGTAAGACGGTGCTGGCTGGTACTTCAGACCAATGCCCTGAAAGCCGCGCACACCTGCGCTGTTCCGCCACTTCTCGATTCCACGAGTGATCAGCAGATCGGAAAAACGGCGCTGCGAACCAATGAACTCACCCGATGCTTCAGCCCACTGCTTCCAGTCGGTGAACAACTCTGCGGTCAGTGACTTGGCGTTGACCTCCCGCACACAGCGCTCGTCGATCCATCGGCCCAGCGCATCCTCAGCCTCGAAGTACTCCTCGGTCGCAGCCTGCACGCAGGCGGGAGGCTTCAGGCCCTCACGCTGCCACGCAAGGCATCCGGCGACGGACCAGGCGAGGATGCCGTCACGTTCGGCCAGCAGCTTTTCCGTCAAACGAGGGTCGCGCCGATCAGGCGGGATCGTTACCGTGAACGGAATCATGTGCAGACGTCGCCGCATTGCTTCGTCAATGTTGCGAATAGCGGGCTTGTGGTTGCCGACAATCACCGGCTTGAATTGCGGCGTGTATTCGAAGAAATCCTTGTGCATGAAGCGCGCGGAGATCTTGTCGCCGCCCGTGATGGCTTTGACTTTCGACTCATTCAAGCGCCGCCCCTGCTCGGTTTCGATGGCCGTCACGAATCGCGCGCCGCGCAGCCCCGCCAGATCGGTCGGGTGCCGGTCTCCACGGGTTTCGACGAAGGTGTCCATCGACGCCGTGGCGGCATAGTCGCCGAGGATGGTGCTGATGACATTGGCGAACACGCTCTTACCGTTGGCACCGGTGCCGTACAGGAAGAACAGTGCGTGGGCGCTGGTCGCACCCGTCAGGCAATAGCCCACCATCCGCTGCAGGTAGGTTTGCAGTTCGACATCGCCACCCGTCACATCTGACAGAAACGCCGTCCACTGCGGACATTCGCCGTCCGGTGTGGCCGTGGTGATCTTGGTCATCCGGTCAGAGCGCTCATTTGCCCGCTTGCGTCCGGTCTTGAGATCGACCACGCCACCGGGGGTGTTGAGCAGCCACGGATCGGCATCCCATTCATCTGTGGTGGCGGCGTGCCTGCGGTCGGCACGCGCCAGCCGTTCCACACCACTGACCGTTCCAGCGCTGGCGAGCTTGGCTGCCACCTTGGGGTTGTCGGCGCGCAGGGCGGTCTGGCGACAGACGCTGCGAATCAGGTCAGTTGCAGCCAGTGTGTCCTCGGTGCGCCAGCGTTGTCCGTCCCATACCAGCCAGCGGCCCCACGCGGCGACATATCGCCAGTCGCGGTGGTAGCGGCGGGTGAAGGCCAGCGCCAGCGCATCCTCTGTACCCCAAACGGACTCGTCGTTGCCGAGCACTGGCTCATCGGAATCGGCCACGTCGTGCATCTGCAGGCGTGGGCCGTGGGTGAGAAAGGTGGCGACATCAAAGCCTTCAGCGACGGCGTCCGCCGCATCCCAACCCTCCGGCGCACCCTCGGGCGGGTACAGGATGTGGCAGGACTTCGCTCCTGCCACCAGAACGGCCTGCGCGGCTTGTGTTGCGTATTCCCAGCCCGGCTTGTCGCGGTCAGGCCAGATCAGCACGGTCTTGCCGGACAGCGGCGACCAGTCGGTCTTGTCGACCGGGGCATTCGCACCGTGCATTGCCGTGGTGGCATTGACACCTGCGTCGATCAAGGCCTGGGCGCATTTCTCGCCCTCGACCAGCACCACCTGCGCGGCGCTGACCATTCCAGGCTGGTTGTACAGCGGGCGCGGATCGGGCGGTGCCATCTTGTGCCGCTTGGCATCCCACGGGCGGAACTGCTTTTTGCCTCCGGGCGGGTCGTAGCGGTACACGACCGCGAGCAGCTTGCCATTGGCGTCGAGGTAGTCCCACTTGGCGGTGGCCGGGCCAAGTTCATCGACAGGCGCCGATTGCTTCTTGCTCTTTGGCACCGGCGCAGAGCGCGCACGCCCAAGCAAATCGGCGGCGGCATCCAACACGCGATTGAAGTCGGTGTGTATGGATAGCGCTAAATGGCAGGCAATGAGATCAAAGATATCGCCGCCATCGCCGGTGGCGCGATCCGTCCACAGTCCCGCCTTGTCACCCGCGAGCACAACCTCCAGGCTATCGCCAGGGCTGCCCAGCACATCGCCAATCAGGAACTTACCCCGGCGCTTCTTGCCAGCCGGGAACAGCGTGATCAGCACAGCCTCCAGACGCGCAATCAGTTCAGCACGAATTTCATCGCGTTCGGCTTCGCGGGTTTCCGGCACAGGGGGTTGAGGCACGTCGTTGAAATCGATCATGCGTCGCCTCCCTGTGCTTCTTCAGGTCGCCACTCCTTGACGGCAGAACTCTTGGCAGCCCACTCCGACAGTTCGGACAAACGGTATCGAATCAAGCCACCCATAACGTAGTGCGGTATGCGGTAGCGCGAACGTTCTGTGGGGTCCCGGAACCAGTAATACGGCAAACGCAAGGCGATTGAGGCCTCACGGCCATCGATCATGGTTTCATTAGTTTTTGCATTCATGCCTGCGTCCTCCAGCAGCGGTCTTGCCACCCGCACATCCGGCATTCGAAGTGGGTCGGGTCATGGAAGGCGCGTGGCAGAAGCTCTCCTGCCTCGGTCGCCCTGATGACCTTCACCGCCCGATCCGACATGCGCTGGGCAAGCGCCGCGTCAAAGGGCACGAGCTCGGTGTAGATCTCCATCGTGTCGGCGTTGAGCGCCGTGAAGATCGCTGGGTGCTCGTGCAGTTCGAGATAGGCTTGGTAAATCGCCACTTGCGCGGCGTAGATGGGCTTGGAGATGGCCAAGCCCTTTTTATCCAGATCGCTCCAGGACTTTTTGCCAAGGCACTTGCATTCCCAGAGCGCGGGGTAAGCGAAGCCCTCTGGGCCCCCGACAATGACGCCGTCGACGTGGCCCTGCAGGCGACCATCAGCCACCGAGAATCCGAACTGCTCGCCGTCGGCCTTGCGGGTGCGCAGGTCAAAACCTGCGTCCCGCAGCCAGGCGAACATGCAGTCCTCCATGACGTGGCCACGCTCGAAGATGCGCAGCATCCGGCCCGGGATATCCCGTCCGTGGTCGATAGGTGCCTTGGCGTACTCGAACTGCAGCGCGCGCTCGCAGGCCACCCCGAGGCGCGAGGCCCCGAGGTACTGGCGCTCAGACTGGCGGGCGCGGGCCTGCTGCAACCCGGCATCGACGAGCGCAGTGATCTGACCCGAAATGCTCGAAGTGGAGTTGAAGTCCATCATGGCTTCTTCCCCTTCGGTTCTTCCCAGGGCAGGTCGTCCTCAAGGTCCGCGAACGGATTGGCGGCATCGGGTGCCAGCGGATCGGGCGTAGGCGGCAAGCCCCGCACGGGCGGAAACTTGCTGGACTCGTGGTGCGCGACCATTGCGTGCGACCAGCAAGTGACGATGGCGTCGATCACCCGCAGGGCCTCGGCTTCGGAGTAGTCGCCCAGCGGCTTGGTGAAGCCGATCTCGCCCGCTGCCTCGCCGAAGGCCTTGAGGCACTGGCGCATTGCGGCCAGTTCGACATCAGATGGATCAATCATGGCGACCTCCGTCTTGTCGATGCGACCTTCTTTGGCCCGCTGCCAGTTGCCGTACAGCGCGTGAAACGCCTCCTGGCAGCGACGGGAACAGAACACCCAGTCGATGGGATAGCGCCGGGGATCGCCCACACCGTGGCGGTTGTCGGTGTGGCCGTAGCCCCGGGCCTGTCGTTTGCAGACCCAGCATTTCACGCCCCCTCCTCGAGTTCATCGAGCAGCAGGCCCAACTGCAGGGCAGCGCCAGCAAAGGCGGCCTCGCAGCGGCGCTTGAAGTCGGGATAGCTCTGCGAACTGCGCGCAATCGCCGTGACGGCGTGAATCTGCGATTCCAGATGCGCGAGTCCCTGATCGGACAGCCACTGGTGGTGCTTCTGCGAGATGCCCTTGCGATTGCGGATCTCGCCCAGCAAGTCCTCTGGCAGCACCGGCCCGTAGACCCAGCGCAGCGTGATCTGGCCAACGACATGCGGAGGGTTCTGGTCGTGGCCCTGGTATTTCCAGCCGAACAACCGATAAATGGCGCGGTAGTAGTCCGGGTGGAAGCGGCGCTCCCACGATGCGCAGGACTGGCGCAGCAACTTGGAGATCAGCTCCTGCAGCGCATCGGGCGCTCGGTGGTGCTGGTAGCCAGTAGCCTCGTCGATCAGCGCGACCTCGCCGGTGGTGGCCAGTGCTGACAGAATCTTTCGGCAGTTGGGAATGAGGCGTTGACGCTTGGGATGCAGATGCCCGAGCAACGCGGCATCGATGACCCCGAGCGCCACATCACCGACGATTCCGGCCGGAAAGAAAGTTCCGGTTTGACCGGAGGGCAGGCGCACCTTTGCGTACCCTTTTTTCTCAAACTCTGACAAGGACTTAGCGGAGAATTCCTCGATCAAAGCGCCGATTTGCGTACCCGGACTTTTCTCCCGCAGACCCAGTGCGCGGGCCAGTTGGCGTTGGATGTAGCCGCGCTCGCCCGATGTGAGCACGACCGCTTCGCAGTAGAGGTCGCCGAAATGCACGACGCCGTAGTGGCTGGCAGTGAGGATGGATGCGTTCATGGCGATTTCCCTCACTGCGCCCACGACGGTTTGCCCGTCACGGGTGTGCGTTGCTGAGCCGGTGCCTGGTACGCGGGTGCTACCTGCGCTGGTGCGCCGGAAGTGCCACCGCTTGAAGCCTTGGTCGGCACGCCCATCAGCTTGGCGTAGTCGGGGTGATCGGGTTCGACCGCCACTTTGACCACGTTGCGGTCCTGGCCCTTGCCGTCCTTCTCGATGTCGACGCGGGCGAGGAACTCCAGGCCATCCAGTTCATGGAAGCCTTGGATGCGGCGCGCAGAAGAAGCCTGTGGGCTGTTGTCCTGCGGATGAACGTTGCGGGCACTGTTGAGCGCCGCGCGAATGAAGCTACGCCCCATTTGGCCCCAGGTCGGACCCTTCTTGGAGTGCAGGCCAATGTTCGACCACATCTTGCGCTTGGCGTGGTCACCAGCGGTGACCACGAATTCGGCGGCAAGGTAGATCGAGCCGGTCTCGAAAGATTCGGTGGCGTAGCCGCCGCCCCAGCCCTGCGACGGGTCGTCATAGCCACCGGGCTTGAGGGTCATTCGCACCGGGACAACGGTGCCCTTGGGGATCAGATCAAAGCCGGATTGCTGGGCGTCGGCGTCGTTGAAGTCATTCCATGCGGTCATTGCGATTACTCCTGAGATTCGATGTGTGCGGGGGTGGCGGCGCTGGCAGGCGCGGCGGAAGCGCCTGCGCACTTGGCGATCAGCGCGCCGAGATGCGGCGGCTCCAGCAGGTCGAGGCGACCGCTGCGGTCTTTGGCCGGAAAGCCGTAGGGATTGACGGTGTGGGTGACGAAGGCGCGGTAGGTGCTGCCGTCCTCGGCCTTGATCTCGGCCAGCGTCACGACCTCGTCGACGATGCCGGGCAGCTCCAAGCTGGTTTTGCTGCCTTCGATCTGCGGGACGAACACCTTGCGGTTGTAGTCATCGAGCCGCTCGTCGAGGATCGCCACGAACACCACGTTCTTGCCGCGTGCGTGCTGCAAATGAGTCAATGCGCTGATCATTTCCTGGCCGAGCAGGCCATAGGCCGCGCGCAGGTCGGGCTTGCCGGATCGGTCGCTGACGGTACCCGGCTGCGTCTTGCACCACGCAAAGCACTGGCGGGACAGCTGGGTGATCGAATCGAGAAAGAAGGTCTGGTAGCGGTCGAGTTGCGCCGGGTCGCCAAACTTCTCGATGACGTGGTCGTAGTGCGCCTGCGAGAAGGCACTCTCAGGCGGCAGCGACTTGTCCGGGCCCGCGAGAAACACGAAGAAGTCGCGGCTCTCCGGCCACGAAGCCGGACGGATGGTGTCGCCCGGCCAGTCGGCCACCGCCAAGTCACCGGCCTCGATGTCGAGGAACAGCGTGGTGGTCGGGTCGAGGTCTTTGAGCCGCGTGGTTTTGCCGATGCCGGACTTGCCCAGCATCAGCAGCTTCACGCCCTTGCGCTCGGCCATCCGCTCGATGGCGGACACGATGGGGAGCTTCTTCATGCGGCCCCCCCATCGAGCGTCAGGGTGATGCTCGGCTTGCCTTCCTCGACTGTGCGCGCAGCCGCAAATTGCTCCTGCAGCGCCGTGGGCCAGTTGGTGTAGCGGGACTCGGACACCGACAACTTGATGTCGATGTAGTCCTCGACCTTGTCACCCGAGGCGGCAATACGCTCGGCCATCTCCTTGAGGATGGTCTGGCTCCAGGTCACCTTTTTGGGGAGCTCGTACTTCACGTGCAGCGCACCGTCGCTGACGTGGGCGGTTCCGAAGTCGCGGCCGGAATCCCGCAGCGCGCTACGGGCCTGCTCGCCGTAGCGCTGGAGCTTGGCGGCATCCAGCTTGGCACGCAGTTGCTTGAGGTAAGCAGTGGCCTCGTCGACATTGCGCTCGGCGGCGACGAAATCGGTGATCGGCAGCGCCACCAACTGGGCGGTGCTCATGGCAGCGAGGTCGGCGGGAAAGATGGTCAGATCGCTCATGGCCGCTCTCCTCACTGGTATGCGCGAGTGAAGGTCGAGTGCCGCGAAACGCGACGCTCGAAGGCTTCGACCTCGGAGATCAGGTAGGTGACGCGGGCACCGAGCTTGCAGAAGACCGGGCCGAGTTGTTCCTGCCGCCAGCGGCGCAGGGTCTTGACGGAAAGCCCCCAGCGGATGGCCAGCTCGTTTTCAGTCAGTGCGATGCACGGGTGTGCGGTGGGAGTCGACGACACACGGGATGCGTGCCCATATCGACTTGCTGGGTGAGTATTTGCCATTTGCAGTGCTCCTTTGAACTAAACGGGCACTGCTCATTTTTCGAATATGAATCCGGATGGTGTCCGGATGTCTTTCCGGAATAATCGCCGGAAAACTACTGCCGCGTTCGCAGCCGGTAATGACCACGCTGGCCTTCGACACGCTCAAGCCATCTTGACCATTCACTGCCGAAAACGCTGTCTGGATCTTTTTGGCAACTGGTTCGAGTCACGACTTCAGACCATTTGAGGCTGTGCTGCTGGCGCGCCTTCCAGAACATCGCAATAACGTCCTTCTGCTTGCCCTTGAAGGTCTTTGGCTCTGCAACGCAGGCCAGCTTCAGCTCCCCGATATCCGCATCGAAATACTCGTCAGGGTCATCTGCGTCGGCACCCGTGCCTTTCAGCAAGCGATGAAGGAGATCCGCGTCATAGGTGATGCCATCGCCGGAATCCACCAGCAGACGACCAATGCCACATGTCTGGTGACTGTTCGGGAGTTCGATATCAACATCGTGTGCGGTCAGAACGATGCCTTGGCTTGGCCGCTTGGCACTGAGTAGCGCGTGCTGCCAATCCGCTGCGGACGACGGCAGACGACGGGCAAGGTAAATGGGTGCAAAACGGTGCGTCTGCCCGACCCGAATGTCGCCTAAATGCCAGAGGCGCTCTGCGATGACTTCACGGCTGCGTGCGCGACGTGACGGTTCGATTTCGAGCAGGTCGCAGACGTCGTCCATCCACGCATCAAGGTTGATCGCATATAGCGTGATGTCCGACAGCGGACGGGTTACAACCCGCCCCCGACAGCTCGGGCTTCGGTAGAAGTAGGTTTGCCGATCATGGTCGATCTCGACCTCGACCTCCTGATCACTGTCGAGTACCGGCACCTGGATGGATGTGAGGTGGCCATCGGCAACCATCCATCGCCGCGAGAGGAAAGCTACCGCTTGTCCACGCAACTCGTCCGCCAGCAACTTTTTCTCCAGGCTGCGGGCATGCTCCAGCACCAGCAGGTATTCCGAATGCAGCATGGCAGCCTCAGTATTGGCGTGCGCAGTCGAGTTTCATGAGCTGTGCAAACACCAGTTCACTGTCGGCCTTGGTCAGCTTGGCATCATTGAAACCGTTGGGCGTAGTAATCTGCACCGTCACGTCGTGCGCTTTGCGATGGGCTGTCCTTGCGATCCGGAAGGTCAGCTTGACTTGCTTGATGACGTAATTCGTCAGATCGACGAGCGGATAAGCTTGGCCCGCCACTTCGTAAATGTTGCGATCCTCAAATCGGTCACGCTTGATCAGCAGCGGGTTTTCCACGCGACGGGCAATCAGCCGGTTTTTAAGGTTGGTCTGACGCACTTCGGGGTTGGCAATCAGAATCTGCTTGATGTCGATGGATTCAATGCCGTCAATGCGATCCTTCTTGAACCGCGCCAGGATGGCGGGCGTGCAAAACCCCATGAGATCGAACTCGCGCATCGGCATGGCGTGAATGTTGCCGTCTCCACCCAGCAACACGTCACGGAAGGCCTTGGCCAGCTCGGGGCGCACGGTTTCATCATCACTGAATACCGCCAACTCGCCTTTGCTGGAGTGCCAGGAATAGCGCACACAGACCGTCGACGAGTCATCCACGTCGGTGTCCTCGCCATCGATGATCTTCGGGTAGTGAATGTGCTTGCCGTTGAATTTGGCCGACAGCGTGAACAGCAGTACTGGCGCATCTTGGGCATCACTTTCCCTGTGGGCAAACGGCTCGACCAGGATGTCCTCTGGCTTGACCTGCGGAAACAGTTCTGCCAAGCGCTGCTTCAGGCTTTCCACTGCAGCATCGCCCAGTGAAGGCTGCGCGCCTTTGGGGCCAAGGTAATGGCTGGAGTATTTTTCGCTCTGGAAATGCCGCAGCATCTGCTGGCGGCGCTCGGCGTGATCGAAGCGGTCTTCCGTCGCCCCCGACGACGAAAACTCTTGTTCCAGGTACAGGTACAGGGCCCGGCTATATTTGTCGGACGGGGCCGCCAGAACGGCAGCATCGTCAGGATTGCCCGCATCCATCAGTTCCGTTACCGCCATTGCACCGTACTCGTCGGCCAGCAGCGCGATGCGCTCGGCGGCGCGCTCAAGGCGTGCCTGAACTTCCATCTCCATCTCGGCCACCAGTGCAAACAGCACGTTGCGCGATGGAATGGGCAGCGAACCCTTGGCGGCATCGGTCAGCGCCTGTGCGGCAGGGAGCGCCTGGCCATGCGCCGATTCCAGAAGCAACCGGAGCAGCATCGGCCGCTGCACTTTGCGGGCGATGTGAACGAGATGCTCCAGATGCGGCAAGGTGGCGGGGCCGTTGTCCTTGCCGCGCGTCCGGGGCTTGCCATCTTCCTTCTCGGCAACCGCAGACACGTCGCCGGATTGGATGGTGTTCAGTTCGATGGTTGTCATACACGCCACTCCTTAAAAAACAATGTGCGCGATTGCGCGAAGGGTTAATAGAGGGGTTCAAAAAATGCCGACCAAGGTCGGCGCGGGATGGTTGGGGCAATGTTCAGCGCAAGGCAGCCCCCGGTCGAGTCAGTCCGTAGCGCTGCAAGCGCACCTGCACAAAGCGCGGATTGACGCCAAAGCGCATGGCCAGCGCCCGCTCCAGTAATCCCATGTCGACAGCGTCACTGGCAGCAAGGTGCAGGCTGGTGCGAGGGAACTCCGGATCAAGTGATGGGCCTCGATGGACGCGGACGTTGTATTCCGGTGCCAACTCCTCTGCGGCCGCACTCAACAGACGACGTGGCACCAGCAGCGAGCCCATGAACTCGTTGGCGCGAAGCTCGGCAAACTGCACGTCTGTAGCCGGTGCTGCCGTTGCAGCTGTGGGCGTTTTCGCCAAATGGTCGCTGTCCGGCGTGGTGGTACGGTAGGCGCGCTGCGCACTGGGCTCAAAGGCGTCAAACAGTCCCGGTCCCTTGCTTCCATCCATGATCCAGCCAGGGGCATCGAACACCGCATGACCCAATTCGTGGGCCAGGGTGCTGAGTGCCAGCAGCTCGCTGAGTTTTTCGCCGACGGGAGAAACACACACCATCGCGGTGTCCGGAACACCAGGGTCATACTCGCAGATGCCGAAGACGTGGTTGCCGTCCTCATCATGCACCTCGCACTCGGTACTGACCTCGAGCGCAAAGTCGATGCCGTTGATCTTCAGGCGCTCGATCTGGCGCAGCCTGTCGAAGGCAATTGCCTCCACACCGCTCTCCACCAGCTGCTGGCGGGCAGACGCTGCGATGGCTTCGATCTCAACATGCTTGATGAATTTGGGGCGCTTGCGGTCGCAATGCCGGTAGTCAAGGGTCAGAACCGGCATTCACTTTTTCTCCGAGACTTCACGGCGGTACATCCGCACAACGTTGCCCACATCCTCGCGCATGTCGGGCGGCAGACGACTGGCCTCCACGAAAGCGTCGTCCGGATCGATGCCCAGAATCTCTGCTGCTTTGCGGATCAGCTCGTCCTTGGGGGGCTTTTCCATGTTGCGCTCGATGCGTGACCAGTAGGCAGGCGAAATCTCCAGCTGACGCGCGAAGTCGTTCATCTGGATCTGCTTCTCTTCGCGCATTTTGCGAATGAAGTCTCCGAAAGGCATGGCCGTTTCCTAATTGCGTGATTTGTTAATTTGTCGATCATAGAGCGATCAGGTGCTCTTTTCAACTGTTTCGTAAACGCGCAATCATTTTTCGCCGATTACCCTGCGTTGCCATCCTCTCCGAAGGATCAAGTTCACTATCCATGACGGTTGCAATTCCCCGGAGCCGTCATGAAGAACCTCGAACTCGCATCTCCCTCGGAGATGTCTGCCAGCGCCCGCGCTGGTGAAATCACCGCCATCCTTGCGGCCGCCATAGTCCGCACCGTCGTCGCAGAAGCGCCAAAACAGAGAGAAGTTGGCCTTGGCTTCCTGCCCGACCAGCGCGTTCATACAACCCCCTATCCACAGGAGAAGTTGTGATGAACGAGAAACAAGCATCCGTCGCCGCGCGGATCGCGGAGCTGTCCAGCCTGCCCATCGCCGAGTTGTGGCCGGTGTGGGATCGGTATTTCAGCAGCCGCCCCATCAACCCCAACCGCGTCTTCATCGAGTCGCGCATCGCCTACAAGATGCAAGAGGAAGCCTTCGGCGGTCTGGCGCACAACACGCGCCAGCGCCTGGAGGCCATCGGTGCCAAGCATTCCAAGATCAAGCTGCGGGCTCGCCCGCGCGACATGAACTTCGCGCCGGGAACGATCCTACTGCGCGAATGGGGCGACCGCGAGCACAAGGTGGCGGTCACCGCCGACGGTCTGTTCGAGTACGAGGGCAGCACCTTCAAGAGCCTGACCGCCGTGGCCCGGCAGATCACCGGCACGCACTGGTCGGGGCCGCTGTTCTTCGGTCTAACCGGCAAGGCAGGTGCGCAATGAGCGACGCCACCCAGATCGCCTCTCCCAAGGCCCGCAAACGCTGCGCCGTCTACTGCCGGGTGTCGTCGGACGAGCGCCTTGACCAGGAATTCAACTCCATCGACGCGCAGAAGGAAGCTGGCCACGCCTACGTCGCCAGCCAACGCGCCGAGGGCTGGATTCCGGTGGCCGACGACTACGACGACCCCGGTTTCTCTGGCGGCAACACGGATCGACCCGGGCTGAAACGCCTGATGGCCGACATCGAACGCGGCCAGATCGACATCGTGGTGGTCTACAAGATCGACCGCCTGACGCGCAGCCTCGCCGACTTCTCCAAGATGGTCGAGGTGTTTGAGCGCCACGGCGTGTCCTTCGTGTCGGTCACGCAGCAGTTCAACACCACCACCTCGATGGGGCGGCTGATGCTCAACGTGCTGTTGTCCTTTGCCCAGTTCGAGCGCGAGGTCACCGGCGAGCGCATCCGCGACAAGATCGCCGCCAGCAAGCGCAAAGGGATGTGGATGGGGGGCGTGCCGCCCCTCGGTTACGACGTCGAGAACCGTCTGCTGGTCATCAACGAGGCCGAGGCGGCGGTGGTGCGTCGCATCTTCGAGGAGATGCTGACCATCGGCTCGCCGACCCAGATTGCTGCCAACCTGACGCTGGATGGCATCACGACCAAGGCCTGGACGACACAGGACGGTCAGACACGGGCAGGCACGCGCATCGACAAGAAGTACCTGCACAAGCTGCTGCGCAACCGCATCTACCTCGGGGAGTTGTCGCACAAGGGCAGTTGGTACCCGGGCGTGCATCAAGCCATCATCGATCCCGGTCTGTGGGGCCGGGTTCACGAGGTGCTGGCCAAGGACAGTCACACCCGGTCAGTCGAGACCAAGATCAGGTCGCGCACCGACGCCTTGCTGCGCGGCCTGCTATACGCGCCCTCGGGCGAACGGATGTACCCGACCTACTCGCGCAAGAACGGGCGCAAGTACCACTACTACGTGTCCAAGTCGGAAGCGCGGTTCGGCGCGCCGGGTAAGTGCTACGAGCGCCTGCCTGCGCTGGAAATCGAGGGGGCGGTGGTGGCCCAGATCCGAACGGTGCTGACCAGCCCGGAGACCGTGGCGTCGGTGGTGCGGCACATCCAACGCAACGAGGCCCAGATCGACGAGGCCACCACCGTGATGGCGATGGGACGCCTCAACAACGTGTGGGATCAACTGTTCCCAGTCGAGCGCCACCGCATCGCCAATCTGATGATCGAGCGCATCGATCTCGTCCACGCGGGCGAGGTGCAAGGGATCAAGGTGAAGTGGCGTGAGGTGGGCTGGAATGCGCTCATCAAGGAATTCGCCCCGGACAGCATTGGTGCAGAACTACTGGAGGTCGTAGCCTGATGGACGAGTCGATGGAGACCTTCGTGCCCCTGACGTTTCGCCGTCGGGGCGTCCAACGCGTGGCCACCGACGAGCGCAGCGTCCACGACGTGACCCTGCTCGACGGTGTGGCACGCGCTTTCTACTGGCAGCACCTACTGGACACCGGCGCGATGCAGAGTGGGTCGGCCATCGCCCGCGCCGAGAAACTGCATCACTCGGTGGTCAACGAACTGCTGCGCCTGACCCTGCTGGCCCCCGACATCATTGAGCAGTTCATGGCGGGCAAGCAGCCGCGGCGTCTGACGCTGATGTGGTTTCAGCGAAACCGCCTAATGGTCGACTGGCACGCCCAGCGCCAGCTCATGGCCAGTTTTGAGGAGGATGTGTGAGCAAGAAGCATCGCGGCCACGCCAAGGGCGACCCAGTGACGTATCAGACGCCGCTGCCTGCTGGCGGCGTGCAGATGGAGACCTTCCTGCCCTGGACGCTGGTGCGCCGGGGTTTGAAGAAGCAGGTCATCACGCCGTTCGACGCGCCGCAGGAGTTCCTGGACGAGGCCCGCCGTGAGCGGCAGGTGCGCGAGATGGCCCAGGACACCCCGTTGATGCGGGCGCTGGGCCTCGCGCACCACTGGCAGCGGCTGCTGGATGAGGGGCGGTTCAGCTCCATGACCGAGATCGCGGAGGCTGAAGGCATCGACCTTGGCCAAGCCAGCAAGATGAGCCGATTGGCGCAACTGGCCCCCGACCTGATCGAAGCAATCGCCCTGGGACGCCTCGAGGTGGGCGTCAGCCAGTTGCTGCGCGGCAGGTTGTCGGCGTCCTGGCTGGCGCAACGCGAGGCCCTGGTGGCAGGCTCGCCTGTCGCTAAAGAAGGCGGCTTGTCCGCTCGGTGAGCTTCTCGTCAGCCACGCATCGTGCGGTAGCCCTCTTGCGCTTCCGCCTCGGCACTCACCAGCCAGGCCGAAAATTCCTCGCCTGACTTCAATGAAGTGAAAAGCACAAACATGATCTGCCCCTGCGTTCTCACCAAGACCGGTGGATGTGAAGGCACATGATTGATTCGCTGAAGCCAATCGTCGCCGATTGGACGAGGCATGGAGAAATTGTGGGACGCCTTCTCATAGCCGATTTGGTGGACCTGGATGCGAAAGTCGAAGGATTCGTCATCCACGCAGGCAACTATCACTTGCACTTGTGTCTCCTTTATTAGTGGGTGCTTGTAGTGTCTCACCTCGGGCTATTGACTCCCGGCGTTAGTCGTTCGCACGTTCAGTCGCGCGCTCCCGAGCAGGCGAAGAAGCAAACCGATGGCCCGCAACCCCGCGCCGATACACGACTTCGGCCCTTGAATGCTCAAGAGGCAAACGGAGAACAGAGAGAGAAAAACGGCGGAAAGTTCGCCGAAACCGATGACTTCGGCAGGGCCGTGCTCAAGAGGAAACCGCCCGAAACCGCGCCAACACTGGGGGAACGGGCAAAAAAAATCCCAACCGGATAAGGGTTGGGATTTCACATTATGGTGGGCTGGCGTCAATTGAATCTCTTCTTCACAACCTCTAAAAACCTATACTTCAAAAAATATTTTTGCACTCTGCACCCCCACATGTACCCCCACTTGCAGATGCCTGATGCTATAGCTTGATTGCTCGCTCGGTGGCTCTTACATCCTCGCCAGATTGCCCCATCCAACCCGGAGATATGTCTGGCCACTACCATCCAGCGTTTGTTGCGCTGAACATCCTGCTAACGAGCGTGTTAAAAATTTGTCTTGCGCTAGCTCGACATTGAGTCATTGCCAGAGGGGGTGCAACATGCGCAGCCCCGAGACTCGGGCTCGTATTGTCCCTCACTTGGGCACAATACCTCCCACCTTGGCATCGATCATACGGCGTTGCGGTTTGGGGAGCATTTCAGCCCCAACGTGCATCAAACTTGCGGTGCCAGAAATGCTCCAAGCACTGCCTGCGAGTAGTTAACCCTACGAGCACTCCAACATCCATCATCACCCTCAAACATGAGCACCAAATACGGCACCAGAAATCCAGATGGATTTCCCATTGATGTACTTCCAAAACTTTTGAAAAATACTCTATTTGAAGTAGAGGAAGATATTCAGTCGCCTATCGGATTGATTGCATCTTCGATGCTCTCGACGATGGCCATAGCGTGTCAGGGCGCATTCAATATTCGTACTCCAATCAACTCTGTCCTTCCTTCCAGCCTTTTCATCATCACTGTCGCAGAATCAGGCGAACGCAAAACGGCCACAGACAATATATTCATCCAAACCATCCGAGATTTCGAGGCCGAGCGGAGGCAATATCACCGCACAAAACTTCAATCCTACGAAAGTAAAAGATCAGTATGGGAATTTCAGAAAAAAGAACTAGAAAGATCTCTTCGATTTGAAATACGAGAGGGCAATGGTGAAACTGAGCCTATAAGAGAACATCTTGAAGAGCTACTAAAAAACAAACCCGTTGCACCTTTGCAAATACGATTGCTTTACTCTGACTCCACTAGCGAGGCTTTGTTAGAGAATCTAGCCTTTCTATGGCCTTCTGGAGCCATTCACTCAAGTGAAGCTTCGACAGTCATGAGTGGGAGAACGCTCCATAAGCTGGGCCCTTTAAACGAATTATGGGATGGTGATAGCTATATTCCAGTTGACAGAAAGAAATCAGATAGTTTCGAACTCAAAGATGCCAGGCTCTCGATTTCACTCATGATCCAGCTGCAACCATTCATTGAGTTCCTATCCAAGAAAAATGGCCTTGCGATAAATATTGGATTGACATCAAGATTTCTAGTAGCGATGCCGACCAGCACACAAGGCTTTAGAAAAATTGGAAAAATACCCGACACTGAAAAAAGCAATCCAACTTCTGCATTAAGTCATTTCAAAGACACACTGCTGCATTGGCTAAAGATAAGTGAAAGACAAACCCTTGATGGCACTCCACTGCAAGAGTTTTCCTTTGATGAAGCAGCAGGTGAAGCGTATTTGGAAATACTATCCAGCATAGAAAGTGCAATTGCACCCGGAGGAGAGTTTGAGGAACATGGTGCTATTGCCTCTAAACTCGGAAACAATCTTGCGCGGATAGCAGGCTTGATTCAGGCATTTGAAAATAAAAATAATTCAATTACTTATAATTCATTATCCACAGCAAGCCAGATTCTTTACTGGTATACATGTCAGCATATTAAATTTGTCAAGAATTTTAAAAATGAGCTGACAGACGAGGATATGGGAAATATGTTGCTTGAATGGCTTAGGGATCATCCGAACTCCTGCGGAGCCCCACAATTTCGGTTAAGCCAGCTGTACAAAAGTGTTTCCAACCCAATTAGAGGAAAAGAGCGTGTACTACGCGCCGTACACAACCTAGAGCAACGTGGCATTTTGATCTATAACAGAAATTTTTCGCCAATCACAGTTGAATTTTCGCAAAACCTCGCCAATGGTTTTCGTTTTAATTCTCCTCCTGATCCATTCAAAAGTGATTGGAGCCAAAGAGGGGAAGCATTTCTCAATGGAATTCTCGTCTCCAAATTCACAACAGTAGAGACCCAAGTAGAGCCTGCTCCGGCGCCTGAAGAATTTCACTCCCAAGCCATGCCTGAAGCACCTTTCTTTCCAGGGTCATCAGGGGTCTAGACCTTGGGTTTTTTATAGTTGCGATAGTTGCGACAATTGCGATTTCTGCGAAAGTAGCAGGGATTGCATAGCGCATACATCATGGAAATGGATAATAAATTGGAATGAGATGCCTGTGAACATCTAGTGCGGAATCCGTGTTGCCTGTACCAATGACTGGACGCCCAGCACCTACAGCCAGCCAGCAAGCGCCTCAGCCGATCCAGATTGCGGACGATTTTCCATTAACACCACTGATCCCAAGTATTTTCATTGGCTCGAATTTTGACTTAACCAGTAATCAAACATACCCCCCCGCACTCTCGAAAGGTGGGCGAAGTTAAATATCAATTTCTTATCCCTCAATGAAATCCGATGTCTCAAACATTGGAGTTCATCATGCGCATTCTCAAACTAAAAGAAGTTCTCAATCGAACGGGGCTTGGCAAGACCACTTTGTACGCACTCATTGGCAACGGAGATTTCCCTCAGCAAATTCCTTTAGGATTGCGTGCAGTTGGCTGGTTAGAGAGCGAGGTTGATGCATGGATTCTTGAAAAAATTGAATCCAGGAGCAGGATAACTTCTTAATTATTTTACAGAGTGGAAATTTATTTGAAGATTCCGAGGAATTTACTTTAACATCAAAAAACAAAGGCAATTTCTCGTGATTTCAGAAGAAATTCATCAATCCCAACCTGAAGGATCTGTATGTTTAAGTATTATTAATAGAAGAACTATTGACAGAAGAACTTATGAAAATACATTGATAAGAATTCATCAATATCCAATTCATTATTAATTAACAAAAGGTACCTTTAATTAATTTAACTTTAAAAATTAAAATATTAATCCTAAAGTGAAGTGTATGCCTAATCCACAAAGGAAACACTTCATGAATCAACTTTCGTTCAACAGTAATTTTCATCGGTATAACCAAGACAGCTATCGCGGCTTTGACATTCAATCAAAGCATGGTCCACTCATTCAGAATTATTTAAGTAGAGTTCATGCGTGTTTCACCAAAGCACAGGAGGACTATAGTCGCGTATGTCTCATTCGCCTTGATCTGCATGTACCAGAAACATGCACTCCAGAAGCATTGGCGGACAATAGGTTGATTTATCGATTCTTCTCTTCACTCAAAGCTAAAATCGCATATGCTCAAGATCAAAGCATGAAGCTTGGCAATCGTGTTCATCACACGGAATTACGCTATATCTGGTGCCGCGAGTTAAGCACTCAAGGTCGCGTTCATTTTCATGTGGCGCTGCTGCTCAATGCTGCTGCGTATTCGTTCATTGGTAAATTTAATTTATCCAGCAACAATATGTATTCCCGCATCCACGAGGCATGGGGAAGTGCTTTGCATTTGTTTTCAGAGGATGTAAAAGGGCTTATTCACATTCCTGACAATCCATGCTATGAGGTTATTCGTGGGAATAATGCGTCGTTCAATGAGGCTTTCAAGCGTGTCAGTTATCTGTGCAAGGTGCATTCCAAGGAGTTTGGCAATCACTACCATTGCTTTGGGTGCAGCAGGGTTTAGCCGTGCAGTGAGATCAAGTAGATAAGAAAAAGGCAGTGGCTATTCATCCACTGCCTGTCTTATGCTTTTGAGCTCACTTGTAGTACTTCTGGCACTCCCTGCTTTCATAAGCCTTAGTCAGTACTGCTGTACGCGTAGCGGGCCCATAGCGGTACAGAGGGGCCTCTTCGTCAAATCGCTCGTTGAGCTTTCTTCCGATGTAGTCTGGGCTGGTTGAAGTGGTCAGCTTTTCCATTTCAATGGTCACTTTACTCATCGCTGTTTTGGCCGCAGCATCGGCTCCAAGGAGACTGGCTACCTTTGCGCACCTGAAGGCCTTGTAGACCTTGTCCTCTGCCGAACTACAGCCAGCCAAAAAAACAGTGCAAATCACCACTGATGCCAACAACGCAATCGACAAACACCTACTTCTGTCCGCGATCAACGATGTGCGAGGAATGCTGACAAGCCGGCTCATTGTTTCTTGAAACATTCGCGCCCCACGCTGTTTATCCCGGAAAAGTCTTCACCATCGAATTTGTCCATGACTTTCTTCTGCACCGCTCGAACGTACGGATCGGTGCTGCTACTCATCCAAGCCCATACATCCACCCCTTTTGGAATGCGCCGCTCGGTATCCAGCATCAGAATACAAGCAGTCAAGGCGCTGTCCATCATGTGACGATTTTCACTTTTGCGACTACGGTCACTACCTCCAGCGAACCACTTGGTGTCGCGGTAGTCCAAGACTTCTCGATAGGACTTTCCGAAGCCCTCAATGGAATCACCATCTATCTCTGGCTCGATGGAAAACAGGTAAGAGGGCCAAAACAGCAAGCCTCCCGACAATGCCTGCCCTACGTTACGCCCAGTTCCATCGGTTCGATACCCATTGGCACTGTTCCAGTACACAAATGGGACACACAGTAGCCCCACCAACAGGTATCCACCAATCGCCTTTCCAATCGCCATCTCAAAGACTCCCTCTCAAGATTCAGAACAACCCACTTCGTAATACGGCTTGCGCTTCACTGCTCAGCCCAGCGTCATCGCTTTCCGCCGTCGGCCAGAACGATCAAACCCCAGATGGCCAAGGCCGGTATCAGCCACCAGCCAAACAGGTACATAAAGAAGATCGCGAACAGTACAAGCAGAATCAAATTGGCAATGAACGAGATCATGTGAGCACCCATATGTGAAGCAAACTCCGTAGATGCAAATGTATCAGAAATGCATCCTGATGAGGTGTCAGCCAAGCCTCAACCACCGACCCAACTTCCCGATCCAGACAACCTGCGTGATGTCCTGGCGTACTGGGTACGTCTCAAACGCGTGGAAAAAGGCTGGTCACAAGAACGTCTCGCTCTGGAGTGTGAGTTGGACAGGACCTATGTGTCAGCGGTGGAGCGGTCGCGCTGGAATGTGTCGCTCTCCAATATGGAGCGCCTTGCCCAGGCTTTGGGGGTGGAGGTCTGGACCTTGCTGCGAGCGCCGCAGTCACAAAACTTTGCCTAGGCTTTGAGCCCCGCTATTGGTTGGTGCTCGGACCGGCAGCATATAGCCATGAGCAGCTCCTATCGGTGCAGCCCATGACTGATGTGGTTGATACTTTTAGCAGGTCTGCCGCTACGTTTTTTCCAGCAAATTTTGCTTGATGGACTTCATGATGGAAATCTTCTGCCTCGTGTCTTTGGACGAGCGCACCTCGAAGCAGTTGCGGCCAAATTGGGCTCGTACGACTTGTACTTCTTGAACCGGGGCCATGCGCCCTATTTGCTGCTCGGAAAGCAGTTGCAGAATGCGCTGATGATCTTCTGCGATGAGCGGTGCACCAACTGGATAACTATGCAATATGTCGGTGAAGCAGATCCGTGCTTGATTGATGCTGGCAAAATTTTGATCACCGATATGGACAGGAATGGGACTGGTCATTTACACCTCTGTTGTGAACACCCCAACACGGGGCACGGGTACCACACGCTATGCGAAGCACTCACAACATTTAGCTTTACTGCATCAACAGCACATTAGAGGTGACCCAGTTTTATCCTTTGGTAGGTCACTTCTGGATGGAAATCAAGAGCCCACTGACTGTGATCCCGAGGTCAAGACAGCACCTGCAATTTAGTGCTTACTGCATCCCATGCGCAGGCCCAATTTAAGCGCCGTTGCGGCGTTTTATTGATTTGCATGATGATGGCTGACAAATTGCAGGACTGCAATCCACTTCCGACTTCTACCAGCCATTGATAGGTACCAACCATGTCGTTAAGCGAGCCTAACGATGCGCGGCTGTCAGTTTTGGCAAATAGCACAGTGTGATAGGGTCTGGTGGCATCAGCGATGCTTTTTTCTGCAAAGCCACGCATTTCTAATAGCTGGGTCAATCCCGCTAAAAACATTTGCGGCAAGGTAATGGGTGACAGTGGTCGTGCGCCTTCGTACAAAATAAATGACAGCAATGTCGGCTCGCTCATGAACACCAGTGCTTTTCGATCTCCTAAATCAAAGCGGTTTACAAGCCAATGTCCTAGCGGGGCTTGCGAAGGCTGCGCCTGGTTCAGACTCAGTTTATTCAGACCGAGCGCTTTTTGAACATGTGCGGTGCATTTAAGGTAAAGCATTGTCCGTGCCAGAATTTAAGTGGATCAGCCCCTATGAGTCATCATGGATGCTGTGCAGCAGCTCAAAAATTCAAGCCTCACTCTTCACCCACTTGATACCTGCAACGCCCAAATCGCCATCGCTGATATGGTCGCTCAATAAAGGCACCAGAATCTGCATATTGGCATCAAAAGCTGCGGCCCACATTAGCTTGAGCTTCGCCAATGCTGCCTCGTTCTGATAGATTTTTCCACCCCCATCTATCAGCATCATGGCGACATCGCTTTGGTCAGCCAGCATGCATAGCAGGGCATCGTCTGCATCTTTATCAAGCGACGCTTTCAGCTCTGCTTCAAAGTCAGCCAACTCCTCTGCATACAGGGTGTCGCTCATCGCCATTTTTTCTGCAAGTGCTCGATTGAGCTCAGCAGCAATTTTCTTTTTAGCTGTCATTAAAGATAAATCCTAGATGTAGAGCTTATTGCACCAATCAAAAAATACCTCCTACACCCTTGAACTTCTCCACAAACGCAGCGATCTTCTGAAACACTGATTGCTTCTTGGTCAGGTACTGCGGATTCAGCGGACTCATCTTGGGCAGCACTGCATTTAGTTCGGTACCACTATCGCTGGCAAATTCGCGTTTAAGGGAGTTGATGATGTAGCGCCTGGCAGCATCGTTATTGAGCTTTTCCTCGTCGATGAGCTCTTGCACTTCTCGCTGCTGCTCAGCTTGGGCAAACTGGAAGAAGGCATCGATCACGCAGGCCTTGTCGCCAATTTGGTCCAGGTCGGTTTGATTGATGAATTCCACCACCAGATCTTCTTTAGCACGGTTGCCCAAGCTAGAACGGATGACACGACGGACGTCTTCCACCAGCAGGGCTTTGTCTTTGAGCTTTTTATTGCTCTCAAAAATCAGCTCCAAGATGTAGTCAAGATTGATTTCCTGCGACTTGAGCAAATCCACCTCAAAAACGATTTCGTTCCAATCGATAGTAGAGGCTTCCTGAGCGCCGCCTTCGCGCTCTCTACGCAACCAATCGCGAATGTCGTTGTAGGTAGAGCGGTAGTCTTGCACTTCGCGCTCGTTGGGGATGGTGATGGCCTGCAACTGTGCCAAGTCATCGTCACTCAGGTAGTGCTGCGCTTTAAATTCCTCAACGGCAGCAGCGTCATTCATGTCCACGTCTTGCAACGCCTTCAGGCTAGCGAACTCATCGTAGTTTTGCAGCACGTTTTCCAGGCGCAAATACTCGCCAAACAACTTGGCAAAGGCTTTCTTATCCGACTCTTTTTCGATGGCAGCAGGATCGGGAAATCTTTCCTCCAGCTCTTTGACCACCTCAATAAAACCACGTTTTTCTGCGCCCGAGGCTTGATCAGTAAAGCCCTCCATGTACTCCTTGTAGCTTTTCTCCAGCACCACGTTGCGGGTGTTTTTGTCGCCAAACAAGGTGATGGCATCCACCGTGGCCTGCTCTAGGTCGCGGAAGGTGACGATGTTGCCAAAGGTCTTGGTTGCGTCATAAATGCGGTTGGTGCGCGAGTACGCCTGCATCAAACCGTGAAAGCGCAGGTTCTTGTCCACAAACAAGGTGTTCAGCGTCGGCGCATCAAAGCCCGTCAAAAACATGCCGACCACGATCAATAAATCAATCTCTTTGGCTTTGACCTGCTTAGCTAGGTCGCGGTAGTAGTTCTGAAAACCATTGCTGTCCACGCTGAAGTTCGTCTTGAACAGTGCGTTGTAATCTTTGATGGCCGCATGTAGAAACTCCTTGGCGCTGCTGTTCATGGCAGACACCTCAAAGCTTTCATCCTGGATGTCGCCCACGGCATCTTGCTCCTCGTTCGCAGCAAACGAGAAGATGGTGGCCACACGCAGCGGCTTGTCAGCGTCTTTTTGCAGCGCCTTGAAGCATTCGTAATACGCTTTGGCCGCATCCACGCTGCTGACGGCAAACATGGCGTTAAAGCCTTTGGCGCCTGGCTTTAGGCGGTGGGTCTTCTGGCGGTAGCGGGTCAGGATGTACTGCGTGATCTCGCTAATGCGGTCTGGGTGCAGCAAGGCTTGCTTGTTCTCGGCGGCACTGAGCTTTTTCTCATCCTGCTCTTGCTCAATGGCCTTGAACTTGGGGCGCACATCGTTGTAGTCCACCTTGAACTTGAGCACCTTCTCATCGCGAATCGCATCGGTAATCACATACGAGTGAAGCTCCCGGCCAAACACGCTGGCCGTAGTTTCGGCACCTAAGGCATTGCCCTTGCGGATGAGTTGGCCGTTCTCGATCACATCGCCAAATATGGGGGTGCCGGTAAAGCCAAACTGGTAGAACTTCTTGAACTTCTTCTTCAGGTTCTTCTGCGCCTCGCCAAACTGGCTGCGGTGGCACTCGTCAAAGATAAATACCACCTGCTTGTGGTAGATGGGTAGATCGCCTTCGCCCTTCATCAGGTTGTTGAGCTTCTGGATGGTGGTGACAATGATCTTGTTGTCATCCTTGTCCAGATTGCGTTTCAGACCTGCCGTACTGTCTGATCCATTGACGCTGTCTGGCGAGAACCGCTGGTACTCCTTCATGGTCTGGTAGTCCAGGTCCTTGCGGTCTACCACAAAGAACACCTTGTCGATGAAATCCAGCTCCGTTGCCAGCCGCGCTGCCTTAAAGCTGGTTAGCGTCTTGCCCGAACCCGTGGTGTGCCAGATAAAGCCACCGCTTTCTGCCTTGCTCCAGCTCTTGGCCTCATGGCTGCTTTTGATTTTCCACAGAATGCGCTCTGTCGCCGCTATCTGGTAGGGGCGCATCACCAGCAGCGTATCGCTCACGTCAAACACCGAGTAGTTCAACAGCACATTCAGCAGCGTGTGCTTTTGGAAGAACGTGGCTGTGAAGTCCTTCAAGTCCTTGATCAGCGTGTTGTCTGACTTCGCCCAGTTCATGGTGAAGTCAAAGCTGTTCTTGTTGCGCTTGGTCGTGTTGGCAAAGTAGCGGCTGTCTGTGCCGTTGGAGATCACAAACAACTGCAGGTACTTGAACAGGGAGTCGTCGCTGTTAAAGCTCTCCTTGCTATAGCGGTGCACCTGGTTGAACGCCTCGCGAATTGCCACGCCGCGCTTTTTAAGCTCTACCTGCACCAGTGGCAAGCCATTGACCAAGATCGTCACGTCATAGCGGTTGGCGTGGCTGCCTTTTTGCTCAAACTGCTTGATTACCTGCAGCTTGTTGCGCGCAATATGCTTTTTGTCGAACAGGTAGATGTTCTGAATGTGCCCATCGTCAAACACAAAGTCCAGCACATAGTCGTCACGCACCTTGCGGGTCTTGTCCACAATGCCTTCGCTGGGCTTGTCCAGCCACTCACTCACAAAGCGCTGCCACTCCGCATCCGCAAATTGCACATTGTTCAGCGCCTGCAAAGCTACACGCACATTGGCCAGCAGCTTCTCGGGCGTGTTGATGCTGGGCACAAACTCATAGCCTTGGTTCTGCAAGTCTTGAATCAGCTCGCGCTCCAGCGCATCTTCAGTCTGATAGCCCTCTGCCGCTTTCCACTCAGGCGTGTACTTGTCCAGAACGATGAAATTTTTCGATTCGGCAATGGTTTTGTAGTCGCTCATCCGTACTCCGGTAGAAAAAGCAGCAAACGGCCAACAATAGTTAAAAATAAGAGCTGCCACCGCTTTAGTTCATTGGGTTTCAGGTATTTTTATAGCTGAAACCCAATCTATTCAAGCGCAAGCAGCTATGCTTTTTTTCAAATCGTTGGCGGTTTTGGAAAGCTCAGCAGCAGGTCACGGTAGTAGGCGTATTGTTTTTGGCGTAGCTCGATTTCGCGCGGCAAGCCTTCGGTGATGGAGTTGGTCAGCGCATCAAATTTATCAAGGATGGAAATAATTCGATCTTGTTCGTCAAGCGAAGGAGTTGGGATCAACAATTTATTCAAAACTGATTGGGTTTGGCTTGGAACTCCCCCAGCTTGATTCAATTCACTCAATTTCGCAGTAGTTAAGAAGTAATATAAAAATTTTGTTTTCACAAGAGACTCATCGACTTCAGTATAGAAAATAGTATCAACATTCCAAAAAGGCTTGTCTACATAAAACAAATTCCCAAGAGAGCCTTTTCTTGGAATTAAAACTGAAGGTCGATCAAAGGAAGATTTATTTACATACCTCATAATCCCCCCTGACCCGTAAACAGGAATAGTGCCTTCAGTTAGTAATTTATGATCTTTGCCATTTCTGATGCGTGCAACTTCTCCTAACGTCTTCCACTCTACCTCCCCATCCTCAAAACTCAACAACTTATCACGGTAGTAGTTGTATTGTTTTTTGCGAGCGGTAAGCTCAGCGGTAAGCTCAGCGGTATGGGCGGTCATTGCGTCCAGAATGCGGACGATTTCAGCCTGGATTTCAAGGGATTTTTTGGGGTTGTCTGGGCAGGGGATAGGGATTGAAATTTTAGCCATGTCTTTGGCTGAGACATCAATGACCTTTGTGCCTTTTGCATACTTTCTCTTTTCGCCTGAAAATTCGTCTGTCTGGGTGAAATAGGCAAAATACTTCCCCATCAAACATTTTCCGGGTTTCAAAATGGTCGCATGCCCACCAGTGACTGCTTGCTGCTCGCCAAGGTAGACCAGCGCCTTACCTACATCTTCAATATTCTCGCTTGTATTGGTAATTACGACATCGCCGTTATCAACTTTGCGAAGTTGGTTTGCCAGTTCAGGCGAAACGAAAGATTTAGTCGTTATCGTAGACAGGCCGTAATAGGTGTAAATCTGGCCATAGTGAATGGCGGGGACGCCGGTTTCAGTGAAGTCTTTCTTTTGCAGTCCATTACCGCGAACCAGTTCTCCAAGTGAACCCAGCGCCCTCCACTCAACCTCCACCCCATCCAGCAGCTTCTCCAAAAAATTCACGCTGCTCATGCTTCCAACTCCTCGCCTTCAATCTCCGCCACAATGGCATCAATCTCCGCGCGCAGCTGGTCGATCTTGGCCACGGTGGTTTTCAGCTCGGCATTCAGTTGGGCAATGTCCACCACTTCGCGGGTGTCCTCGGCCTCTACATAGCTGCTGACCGACAAGTTGTAGTCATTGCCAGCCACTTTCTCAAACGGCACGGACTGGGCAAAGTGGTCCACATTGGCCTTGCTGACAAACACGGCCATGATCTGGTCGATATGTTCATCCAGCAGCACGTTGTTGTTGGTTTCTTTTTTGAACAGACCGCTGGCGTCAATGAACTGGGTGGTGGTGTCGGTCTTGCTCTTGGACAGCACCAGAATGTTTACGGCAATCGTGGTGCCAAAGAACAGATTGGGTGCCAGCGAGATGACGGTTTCCACAAAGTTGTTATCAACCAGGTACTTGCGAATCTTTTGCTCTGCACCGCCACGGTAGAAGATGCCAGGGAAGCACACAATCGCTGCGCGGCCCTTGCTAGACAGGTAGCTCAGCGCGTGCATCACAAAGGCCATGTCTGCCTTGGACTTGGGAGCCAGCACACCGGCAGGGGCAAAGCGGTCGTCGTTGATCAGTGTGGGGTCGTCACTGCCAATCCACTTCACCGAGTACGGCGGGTTGGAGACGATGGCATCAAAGGGCTTGTCGTAGGCGAACTGTGGATCTTCCAACGTGTCACCCAACTGGATGTTGAACTTGTCGTAGTTCACGTTGTGCAAGAACATGTTCATCCGCGCCAAGTTGTACGTGGTGTGGTTCAGCTCTTGCCCAAAAAAGCCATCTTCAATGATGTGTGCATCAAAGTGCTTTTTGGCCTGCAGCAGCAGCGATCCAGAACCGCAGGCCGGGTCGTAGATCTTGTTGACGCTGGTTTGCTTGTGCATGGCCAACTGCGCAATCAGCTTGGAGACGTGCTGGGGCGTAAAGAACTCACCGCCTGACTTGCCTGCGTTGGCTGCGTAGTTGGAGATCAAGAACTCATAGGCATCGCCAAACAGGTCAATCTGGTTGTCACCAAACTCGCCAAAGTTCAGCTCGGCCACACCCTTGAGCACGGCCGCCAGGCGCTTGTTCTTGTCGGCCACGGTGTTGCCCAGGCGGTTGCTGGTGGTGTCGAAGTCGGCAAACAGCCCTTTGATGTCGCGCTCGGAGGGGTAGCCGTTGGCAGAGCTTTCGATGGCCGTAAAGATGGCCGCCAAGTCTGTGTTCAAGCTGTCATTAGCATTGGCTTTAGCGGCCACATTCGCAAACAGCTGGCTGGGGGCAATGAAGTAGCCCTTGGTCTTGATGGCATCTTCGCGAATATCGGGCGTGATCACGGCATCGTTTAAGGCAGCGTAGTCCACACCGTCGTCACCGCCCTCGATGTAGTTGGCAAAGTTCTCGCTGATGAAGCGATAGAACAAAGTGCCCAGCACATATTGCTTGAAGTCCCATCCATCGACGGCCCCACGGACTTCGTTGGCGATGGCCCAAATGCGTCGTTGCAGTTCTGCACGTTGTTGGCTGCTGGTCATAATTCTATTTAGTAATAAAAAATTCTTGTTTTAAAGAAAATAGGCGACGCAGCAAGAGGCCCCTCGAATGTTGCTGGTTGCAACAGGCATTCTGCCCTAGTTACCATTGACTGACATTGAATCCTGCTGTTCGATAGCGCTTCACTGTCCCTCAGCATACGCATTGCGTATTCCATGGGAGCGCATGTGCCAGATTTTGACCGCAAGCGGCACTGTCAAAAAAAAAAAAGATCTCACCACATTGCCTGCCCAGCAGCAGGCACGTTGCAAGATCCGCAAAAACTCCCTTTATCTCGGAGAAATTCTGACCACGCAGCTCACCACTGCCCGCCAAGTCTGGCCATCGACGCTGCGAACCGACCAAATAGCATCCTCACCGCAAATGGCCTTGACCCCATAGCCAGATGCCCATGAAGGCTCAAGTCCACGTCCGACCAGCAAAAGCGCTGGGGTTTTGGGTGTTCCCTGCGCACCAAGAGCGCAATGCGCAACAGGTCGCAACTCGACTCCCACGATCCACATCCAGCTGGGCGGTATCTGCCGCACCCCAGAAGCACGCTTTAGTCGCACAAGCATGCTGCCACCGCCCTTGATAACTTTTTCGACGTCTTGAACGACGTTCTGGCCTGTACAAAGCTGCACATCGACCTCGAATTTTGGCAACAGCTCCCGCAATGCAAACGCCACACTAGCCGGATCACCCGTTGGAGTAGGTGAATTTTGCATGTGCGTTAGCGGCACAGGACGCTGTCCCAAAACAGAGGCGCAGCAACGCACGCACCATCCTGCACCTTCCGGGTCATCTTCTTGAGCCCACTGATAAGCGTCAGACCCCAAATCCAAACGAGCCCAACTTTTACGCCCCTTTCGTGAGCGTGTGTGGTAGTCCCACATGCCATCGAAGCACAGGCCATGCATATAGTGGTGTTGCACGCCTCCAGTGTGCGCACCATCATCCATGGCTAATCTCCCGTTGGCGCATTCTGGGTTGAACGTCTTCTGGATCTTCTGCAGCGACATGTTCGTCGCTCGTTGGATAGAACTCCTGGACGATCTCGGCAGCTTCCGCGCTCAGCTCCTCGAACAGCCCCAAGGCATAGCCCGTTCTTGCCGCTTGTTCCAGCGCATCCTGATCCCGCCCGATTTTGCAGTCATGCTCTGCAGTCGATATGGCTTGGCCGATAGCGGCATCCAAATCTATTCCATCGCGAATACCGAGATCCACATAGTAGATGGGTGTTCTGCGGGACATGGTGGTGGACTTGGCGCGCAGACGAATCTCCAATGGCAGAAAGCTAAGCAAACCACCACTCACTGCCTGTAGATACTGCATGCGTGTCAGCAAGGTGCGCATGGAGTTGATACCCGTCGTTCGCAGCACAAAAGTACTCAGTGCATCCGCCTGACATTCCGGATGATCAATGCGGACATGGAAACGCCCAAAGGGTTTGCAGCCTCCGTCGATGGCCAAGGCGCACAGATCCGGACCTTCACACGGCATCGACTCAATGCCTTTGGCCGTCATGCGTTTGCACATCTGACCGTCGCCCACACAGATCGGCCGTGCCGTTGTCCGGTCAAACAAGGTGTAGTTCGCACGAAGGTTCAAATCGGGATCGTTGAACAAGACCCTTACCGGAATGCTGCGCAATTTGGTTCGTGCTGTTGACGTTTTGGAAGATGCATCCTCATGCATGTTTGCGGGATCAGCATTCGAGCTGCTCAGTTCTGCAGTCTGGGCTTTCTTGGCATCGGTTGCTCGCTTCGCCAGCTTGGAGCGCAACGAGGTCGATTGGGATGTGGGAGCTTCAGCCGAGAACTCTTTGGGAATCTGCGCAAGCTCCGTGACTACCACGCCAGTAGTCATCAACTGCCGATCTTCCATTTCTCGGCGCAAGATGCCGTCCATGGGATGCAGCATCCAGCCGTTGCGGCCTTGCACCTGGGTTGTAATGGTGAATTCGTCATCCTTTTCCGGAAGACGCTTGCCATTGCGCTCCACGACACGGCCAATCGAAATGCGCCCCACCACGGGCGGGGTCATCATCAGTCCTTTGATCATGGGTTTCTCCATTCATAAATGCAAAAGACCCGTCTGCCTTGCTTGGCGGGCGGGTCTTATGCGTTGGTTTGGTAAATTCCTGGGCGGTGTGTAGTACTCAGTTCTCTGCATGAAGCAGAAACCTCCGGGAACCCGGTTTGGTACCCATGTATGCCTTGGCAAGCTCCGGTTGCTCCTGCTGAAACAGGGCTGCATTGAAGAACTTGCTGTCCTTGCTGCGCTTCCAGCTGACTGTCCCTCCTGCAAATCGGGCAAAGCTGGCTGATGCCATGCGTTGCTGGATCTGATGCTTGAGCAAGGATTCTTGCGATTCCCAATCGCTCATAAGCTGGCGAACCTGCTGAAGTTGAGCAAAGGCGCTGGATACCGACTCGTCTTCCGACAGGTCGATTTCCTCTCCCGTGTCTTGCGGATATAGGCATCGCAATGCAGTCGAAGCACTTTCCGACGCATCGACGGGAGGCTCTTTCTCCGCTGTGACCAGTTCCCAGAATTGCTCCTCCAGGGCAATCAGTTGGGCGATCATGGTTTCGTCGCGCTCGAGCCGGTGGATTTGCAGCTCCTGACCGCAGATCAGGACTGCGACATCGGCGGCCTGCTTGCCGGTGACCGCCAGTTGGTGCATGACCTGCAGCTGGATGTATTCGGGAACGCCGTCCTTCCAGAGCTTGGCGCCATGGATGCCTGCCGTCTTGCATTCGAGAATCTGCACATCAGGAGCGCCAACGACTTCACGGTCAATGTTGGCGAGCATCCAAGGAATTTGAGGATGGCCCAGCACTGCATTCACACGCCGCACCTTGTTTCCGGTGCGTTTGGTGTAGTGGGCTGCAACGATGGGCTCCAGCAAAGTGCCCCAGTACATGGGGGTGGTTTCATCAAGGGGATCGATGGTTGGCAAAAGATCGCCCTTGCCGGTTTTTTGCATCCAAAGTTCGAGTTGTGACTGGTAGGGATTGAGCCCGACAGCCGCTGCTGCATCGGAGCTGCCAATGCCTTGGCGCCGAACATCAAGCCAGGTCTCTCGGGCCATGCCCTTGGTAGAGACCAGGCGCAATGCGGGACGCTGACGGGGGATAGGAATTGCAATGTCCCGCGCTTCGGTGGTTAGAACGCGTATAGGCATGGTGCCTCCTTAAAAAGTTGTTCCCCACAAAACACAAAGCCCTCACCGCAATGGCGAGGGCTTTGACTTATGAACAGTGGCGGGGATGGTGATGACTGATGGTGATGATGGTTTGTGGCAATACAGGGTTTGCTGTTGATGCAATCCAATAAGCCGCACACTCCGGCGCTTGTTTCTCATGCAACCAGTTGCAGTGCATGCTCCAAGGCGCGTTGTTTGAGTGCTGCGCCTTGACCGAACCACGCACTGTCCAAGCGGTTGTCCTGACTACGGGCTTGCTTCTCGTGGTCAACAAACTCGGTCACCGCGCTGAGCAGGCCCCAGGCAGTGTCTTTGGCGGCGTGCAGTTCAGCACCACGGCCATGGCCTTCAAACAAGGTTTGCACCTTCTTGAGGGCGCGCTCATTGGCGAGACCTGGCATGCCTGTACCAGCATCCCCTGGTTGATCCGTCTGGCAGATCACTTTGAGGAAGTAGTTCATGGCTTCGTGGGTTTTGACTTTGCGCTCGGCCAAGGTCTTCATGCGGTACATAAAGCTGTCCCATTTGCCGACTGCAATACCCAGCTGACGTTTGACGGCTTGGGCATCAAAGCTGGTGGAGTGCGGCACCTTGATAGCGCCAGATCCTGCACCGGCTCCTTGCAATGCAATAGCCAGGGTGTTATTGCAGACCACACGAACGGATGTCGGTATGGCCATGGTAGCCAGACTTCCATCGCATGAGGTAGCGAGCAGCAGGTAGCTGTGCACCACGTCGTTGCCTTTGAGGCATGCGGATTTACCGGTACGGGCTAAAGCCCAGAAACGTCGACCTGCTTTAAGAACACCAGCAGTTTCCAACTCAAAGCCTGCGACTTCGGAAAGATCTCTGTAGAACTCCAGCACCTCTTGGGGCTGCACCACTTTGTAGCGCTGGCTCACCACCGACAGGGCTGCATTGGTGTCACTGCGGTAGAGCACCTTTTGCTCGGGGAATTCCAGGGCTTCGCCGTAGAGAGCATCGGCATCACCTGTTGCCATATAGCGCACGGGTGTTTCTTGGATCTTCCACTGCATACCTGCAGCTTGCGCCCAGATATCAATGGTTTGCTTCTTGGGCAAGGCGTGACCCAGTTGGTGCCAGGGGGTTTGGCCGGTGTAGGCCATGGTTTCGATCAGATGGGACATGAGAGAACTCCTTGGTGAGATTCAGATAAGGGGGTAAAAATCACGCGTGAAAACTGTGACCACAGTCCTCGCAGACGCAGTCATCGAAGTAGGTCTGGTCGATTTGTGCACCGATGCGGCCACCGACCTCTTGGCCGACAGTGCCGCCGAGTACACCTCCGATGAGCGCACCGACCAAGGTGCCTAGGGCGCTGCCAACGGGGCCTGCAACAATGCCAATGGATGCACCGGTTGATGCACCTTGCACAACTCCGGCCACGCCGGTAACCGTGCCGGCGGCCCCTCCTACACGCTGACCGATCTGTTTGGCGACTCCTTTGCTGCGGACATGAAAGGACCGGCAACGGGGACATTGGATGGACATGAATACTCCTGACGTAAAAAAAGCGCCCTGGGCATAAAGCCGAGGGCGCTGGATGATGGAAAGAACAGGAAAACAGATAGATGCGGCATCAGTTCATAGCGAACTTTCCTCGCATCTAGTTAGGGATATATTGCTGAAAATCTTTTATTTGGAGGGCTGCAAAAGGCTGGCTGCCGTCATCCCGCTTTTGTGGACCGATGACCGCTGCCACCTATTCCTGTCATTGGGCTTGTCGCCTCCCGAGTGACTGCGGCGCCGCCTAGTCCGGCCATTCAGCAAGGGCGACCAAGCTCCGTGGCTCCACGCAGGTCAATGGCTGCTCTCACGGGTTGCGAACTGGCGATGCCGACCCATAGCAGCCGTTAACAACTTTGCTTTGCTGTCTTCCAAGAATTCATCCCGATCCTAAGCTAAAGGCACGCCATCTTAGAAGAAGGGGTTACAAAGCACAGACATAGTGGCCCGCCTTCATGTGGATTGAACTGTGCCTGGTTGATTAATGCCCTTTAGGGTACTCCGTAACTCCATCTAAGTGATGGATACCGAACCTCTCGACCAACGTCGCACTAGTCCTTTCTAAGCCGCGTACCTCGACAAGTGTCCCTCCGCGCCGCAATTTGAGCACCACGCGATCAAGGGCCTCGATGGCGGTCAAATCCCAGAACCGCGTATGAGTGACGTCGATGCATATCTTTTCGACCTTCTCCTGATAGTCGAACATCCAGATAAAGCGTTCGGATGAAGCGAAGAACACTTGCCCGGTAACGATGTAGGTTCTCGCTCGCCCATCTTCGCTAAGTTCGGATTTCACTTCGAGAATACGACGAACCTTGTGAGCAAAGAAGACACCGGAAAGCAGTACTCCTGTCAACACGCCTTTTGCCAGATCGTGCGTTGCGACAGTGACCACTACCGTAGCGAGCATTACGAAACTGGACGTTTTAGGATGGACAGCCAGGTCCCTCATGGATCGCCAGTTGAAAGTACCAATCGACACCATGATCATCACGGCCACCAACGCGGCCATTGGTATTTGACGCACCCACTCGCCCAGAAAAACGACCAAGAACAGTAAGAAAACACCGGATACGAGGGTCGAGAGGCGCGTTTTTCCGCCCGATTTCACATTGATGACGGATTGTCCGATCATGGCGCAGCCCGCCATGCCACCGATGAAGCCTGTCGCTATGTTGGCAACTCCTTGGCCAACGCATTCCCTGTCCTTGCTACTTGTGGTGTCGGTCATGTCATCCACGATGGTTGCCGTCATCAACGATTCCAGCAGGCCGACCACGCAGAGCGTGGCAGAGTAAGGCAGGATAAGGAGTAGCGTTTCCCAAGTCAGCGGCACATTTGGAATCAAGAACGACGGAATGCTGTTCGGCAATTGCCCCATGTCCCCAACAGTGCGAATGTCCAGGTCCAACGCGATGGCCAGGATGGTGAGCACGATGATGGCAACCAAAGGCGAGGGCACAGCCTTCGTAATCCGAGGCAGGCCATAGATGATGGCCAGTCCTCCCGCAGTCATTGCATAGACGTGCCAAGTGACATTGGTGAGTTCAGGCAACTGCGCCATGAATATGAGAATGGCCAGCGCATTGACGAACCCTGTCACTACCGACCTTGAGACGAACTGCATCAACTGGCCTAGTCGGAGCCAGCCAGCAACGACCTGAAGGACACCAGCCAATATAGTTGCTGCGAGCAGATAGTCTAGGCCATGCTGTTTAACCAGCGAAACCATGACGAGTGCCATCGCGCCAGTCGCGGCAGAAATCATGGCGGGCCTGCCCCCGACGAATGCGATGAGCGTCGCGATGGAGAAGGACGCGTAGAGACCGACCTGTGGGTCAACGCCTGCAATGATGGAGAACGCGATTGCCTCGGGGATCAGGGCCAGGGCGACCACGATACCGGCCAAGAGATCGCCGCGGATGTTTGAGAACCATTCCGCGCGGATGTGTTGAAAAGACATAGTTGGACGGCACCCCTAATACGGAGGGATGCAAAGGGAGAAGTTTGCCGGGGTGTTAGCACCTGCGGCAACGACTTGAAAAAGGAGTGCGTCATCCAAGTGCAATGGCATTAGACGACTGAGAGTGGCGCGAAGCCAAGATGCCGCAAGCTGCGGCGAAGGTCACGGCGGCGTGACCGAGTGGAAATGACCGCGAGGCATAGCCGAGGCCCGGTAGTACACCGGGCGACGGACGAAGTGCTCAAGATCAGACATAGCGCGATTCTAACTCACGCCCGCACCGTCATCGAGCTTCAGAATCCTGGCATTACAGAGCGGAGATCTTCATCCAATTGATGTCCAAAGTGATCGAATACGGCAATTTCTTGCCGTCAATGCCAACTCCACCTCCACCAAGGTGTACGTTGCAAGAAGTCACGGAGGAATCCAATCCAGCATGTTGAAGAACAACATAGAAGCTAGGTGCATGCCTATCCGAGAGACAACCAACGCACAATCCATCAATGAATACTGAGACCACCTTTTTTCCCTCATCTTTGGTCTCCGGAAGGAGGTGGGCAATACAGCTGCGGTCCACATACTCCCCAAACGTGTTACCAGCTACCCGATAGATGTTGGATGTGAAGGTGCCATCATCGATCAATCTGACCTTCTCGCCCGGAGCCCAATGCTTTTTAGAAACTAAGTTCAACAAGGGTTTTGGCTTCGGTAGCCTAGGCTGAGCTACAGGTCGCACCCACAAACCGTACGCGTGATACGCGAGCCAACCAGCGAAACACAGCAAAAGCACCTTCCAGAGATCCATCCAATTTCCTACTTTAACGATTGAAAAAGACGTTAGGCCCTATCCAATCCCTTGCCTATCGGAAGTCAGGTTCTAGCTTGGTAGGATCACGCTTACAGGTGTGAATCGGTGGTGACAGCGATCCATCAGAATCCCGCACTTGACTGCTCCCAACCCACATCAGACTTGAAATCTAAGAAAAGCGGTCATTCAGGCCGAAAGATACTGAGCAATTTCGGCCACAGTGCTCCGAGCTGTGCGCATAACTCCGATGAGCGTGGCCGACGCAGGTCCGTTCCACTCTCCGTAGCCCACCAGCCATAAACCTGGAACTCCACGCACCTGTGTGCCGTCCACCGCGACCTTGGACTCTTTGACAACACCAAGAGTCTCCAGAGGCTGCAACGCTGGCCTGAAGCCGGTACACCAGATGATCGCGTCGAAGGGCTTGGAGTTTCCGTCGCCCCATCGAGCCCCGTCCGCCGTGAGACTCTCAAACGGGCCGACAGACTGCAGCACGCCGCGATTGCGTGCATCGAGAACCGGGGGCACCATCACGATGTCACCAAAGCCGCCTGGCAGGTTCTCGAGATCTTTGCCCTCCTGCAACGCCTGCCAGCGGGCAGTGGCTCTCTCGAAGAGCACTCGCCCATCGACTTCGTCCGGTAAAAAAGCTGGTGGCTCCAACGTGACCCAGGTCGTAGACTGCGCAACAAGCGAGACTTCCGCCAGAATCTGTGCACCGGAGTTTCCGCCGCCGACCACCATAACCCTCTTGCCTTTAAATGGCTCAGAAGACACGTACTGAGCCGAGTGCAACTGCTGCCCCTTGAAGGATGCCGCACCCTCAACCTCGGGAACAAACGGATTTCTCCATGTTCCCGTGGCAAGCACAACTGCACGTGCATACCACCTTCTCCCTCCGGCATTGACTTGGAAGACTTGCTCTGTAGATTCAATGCCCGTGACGCGAACCGGCCTCTCGATGTTGAATTGATAGCGTGCTTCGTACTTGCGCAGATAGTCGATCACATGGTCACGATTTGGATACTGATCACCGGCAGCTGGCATCGGCCATCCCGCGATCGAGCTCCAGGCGGCGGGAGAAAAAAGTCTCAGAGAATCCCATCCATGCTGCCAGGCTCCGCCTCCAGCGTCCTCTGCATCAAGTAGAAGGACTGACAGATTAGTGCGACGAAGGAAGTACGCCACCGATAGACCCGCTTGACCTGCTCCGACGATGATCACATCGTGTAACAACATCGCTGATATCCTTTTCGGGGTTATTGCTGTGGGCTCATACGCATCGACCAAAGAGCCACAAAGGCGCTGATCAGAGACTGGGCTAGTCAGTGCGGGCGTACCGGTTCTATGCCATCTTTATCGTTTAGATGCTGCGCTGGTTGACCCGCTTGGACAGCTCTTCGGCGCTTTCTCGGCGCTCGCTATAGCGATCCACTAGGTAGTCCGAACAGTCTCTCGTCAGCAGCGTGAACTTGACCAGCTCTTCCATCACGTCCACTACCCGTTCGAAATAAGAGGAAGACTTCATCTGCCCAGCCTCATCGAACTCCGCGAATGCCTTGGCTACGGATGACTGATTGGGGATGGTGATCATGCGCATCCAGCGACCCAGCACACGCATCTGGTTAACGGCATTAAAGGACTGTGATCCTCCCGAGACTTGCATAACGGCGAGTGTCTTACCTTGCGTCGGTCGTACCGCGCCAACGGATAGAGGAATCCAGTCGATCTGCGCTTTGAGAATACCGGTCATCGCCCCATGACGTTCGGGAGAGGTCCAAACCATGCCCTCGGCCCATTGCGCCAGTTCGCGCAGTTCCTTGACCTTTGGGTGGTCGTCAGGGGCGCCATCTGGCAGTGGCAAGCCACGAGGATCGAAGATCCTAGTTTCGGCCCCCATCTTGCGCAGCAAACGCGCAGCCTCTTCGGTCAGCAGTCGGCTGTAGGAGCGATCACGAACAGAACCATACAGCAGCAGAATGCGCGGCGCGTGCGTCGCACGCTGTGCGGGCAACAGGCTTTCTAGGCTGGGCTTTTCAAAGACTTGTTCGTCGAGGTTCGGTAGATCAGAGCTTGTCAATTCGGTTTCCTTTGGAATCAATGACCGCTTCCCCATCTTCTTTGGAGAATGCGGCCTGCTGAGGCTGTGGCAGGATGTCGAGAACAGCCTCCGAGGGACGGCACAAGCGGGTTCCTAGAGGGGTGGCTACTATCGGACGATTGATCAATATGGGATGCTGGAGCATGAAATCAATCAATTGCTCATCCGTCCATTTGTGCTCGCCCAAGCCAAGTTCGTCATACGGCGTACCCTTTTGTCGCAACACATCCCGCACCGGCATGTGCATGGCTTGGATCAGGCCCACCAGCGTGGTGCGGTCAGGGGGCGTCTTGAGGTATTCAACGACCGTAGGCTCCTCTCCGCTGTTGCGGATCAATGCCAGAACATTGCGGGAGGTGCCGCAAGCAGGGTTGTGGTAGATCGTGATGTAGCTCATAGCGGTAGATTTCCGTTGCTAAGGTTCATGAGGCTACGCTGAGCCGCAGGGCCAGCGCTGCAAGTGTGATGAGCAGCACGGGCATGGTCAGCACCGCACCGACTTTGAAGTAGTAGCCCCAGCCAATGGTCGTGCCCTTCTTGGCGAGCACATGGAGCCAAAGCAATGTGGCCAAGCTGCCAATAGGCGTGATCTTGGGGCCAAGATCGCAGCCGATCACATTGGCGTACACCATGGCTTCCTTAACTACCCCGCTAGCCGCAGATGCATCAATGGACAAGGCTCCGATCAGCACCGTGGGCATGTTGTTCATGATGGAGGACAGTACTGCAGAGAGCACTCCTGTGCCCAGCGATGCGGTCCATATACCACCGGCTGCAAATTGATTCAGCAGGATGGCGATGTAATCTGTGAGGCCCGCGTTGCGCAGCCCATAGACAACAAGGTACATGCCCAGCGAGAACACCACGATCTGCCACGGAGCGCCATGGAGCACTTTCCTCGTGCTGATGACATGGCCACGCGCAGCCACCGCCAGCAAGATCGCGGCCCCGACGGCAGCTACGGCACTGACGGGAACGCCCAGTGGCTCCAGCGCGAAGAAGCCCACCAGAAGCAAGATCAGCACAACCCAGCCAGCCCGGAACGTGGCCAGATCCTTGATGGCAGCCGATGGCTGCTTGAGCTGGCCCACGTCGTAGGACGCAGGAATATCGCGCCGGAAAAAGAGCAACAACACGCCGAGGCTAGCCAGGACCGAAACGATGCTGACCGGCACCATCACCGATGCGTAGTCGTTGAAGCCGATTTTGAAAAAGTCGGCGGATACGATGTTCACCAGATTGGAGACGATCAGCGGCAAGCTCGCAGTGTCTGCAATAAAACCGGCGGCCATAACAAACGCTAGCGTTGCTGCTGGAGAAAAGCCCAGCGCCACAAGCATGGCCATCACTATGGGCGTGAGGATCAGAGCCGCTCCATCATTGGCAAAAATGGCAGAGACGGCGGCTCCCAGCAGCACAATCAGAGCAAACAGTTTGACGCCGCTGCCGCCGCCCCAGCGGGCAAAATGCAACGCTGCCCATTCGAAGAACCCAGCTTCATCGAGCAAAAGGCTGATGATGATGACGGCGACAAAGGTCCCCGTGGCATTCCAGACAATTTGCCAGACTATAGGAATATCAGCAAAGTGCACGACTCCCAGCAGAAGCGCGATACCGGAACCAATCAAGGCGCTCCAGCCAATACCTAGTCCGCGTGGCTGCCAGATAACCAGCGTGAGTGTGAAGATGAAAATCAGGATAGCCGTCAACATGACGCATGGGTCCTAGAAAAGCTTTGAGTCGACATTGGTGGCTCCCACAACGTACGAAGGCCTCCGAGAAGTGCTGTCGCAATCCAGACTCTGGTTCTGGATGGGGCAGTTGGAGAGTTGGGATTTAGTGTGCCGAAAGCTCTCGCGCCGTGGTCTGCAGCACTGCTTGCTCCAGCTTTTGGGCCGGAAGGTTTACCAATAATTCCAGGCGACGACGGATCATGTGCATGGTCTGACGGAAAGCTTCCAGCTTGGCTTCAACTGGAGCACCACCTTCCGATGGGTCCCTGTAGCCCCAATGGGCTGTGGCGGGATGACCAGGCCAAAACGGGCAAACTTCGCCTGCAGCGTTGTCACAGACGGTGATGATCAAGTCCATGTGCGGTGCCCCAGGCACTGCAAATTCATCCCAGCTCTTGCTGCGCAGACCTTCCACTGAGACACCTGCCATCTGAAGCACTTGGAGAGCTTGTGGATTAGGTTGCTGATTCTCTCGGGGACTGCTTCCTGCAGAGTAGGCCTTGAAGCGGCCCTGCCCCATATCGTTCAAAAGGGCTTCAGCCAAGATGCTGCGAGCTGAGTTGTGGGTGCATAGGAACAATACGTTCAGCAGAGCTTTTTGATCATGCATGGCGTTTAGTCAAGGGTTGGAGGGATGGAAAATATTGCTTAGCAGTCACATGAAGTTGCTGTGGCATCAAGGCAAACCGCGCCTTGACAGCAGTTTTCGGTGAGATATGCCAGAAGGTCGTTCATGACGGGGAATGCTGCGCGATAGAGCACATTTCGCCCATGCCGTTCTTGGCTAACCAGATCAGCATGGAAAAGCTCTTTGAGATGAAAGGACAGTGCGTTCGGTGCGATCCCGAGCTGTTCAGCCAATGCGCTAGGCGTCAGGCCTTCGGCACCGGCCACCACAAGGGCGCGAAATACGCGCAATCGGGCCTCATGGGCTAGAGCGGAGAGTGAGCGGATGACGTTTTCTTCTTGCATCTAACAATAATACATCAATTGTTGAATCAATGAATAACATGAAGCATGAATGATCAATGACCGCTAGCGGTGTCCGACTGCAGTGACTGCTTATGGCCGGATTCAGGCATAGGTTAAGATTGCAGAAAGCTGACCTTAGCTGGCGAGGCTGCCGAATCGAAGGTCGGCTTTCTGACTCGACTTCGCACTCATCCTACCGGCCAAGTACGGACTTCCCTCTTGTAGGAATGCTGTCACTCAACTATGGATTGATCAGGCGTTCTGGTGGTCCAGGACGGAGTATTTCTCATCGATCTCCTGTATGGTCATAAAGAGGTTAACGAACTTACCGAGGGCAGTCTGGCACTGCACAATAATGATGGGCTCAGCAGCCGAGACGTTGGAACTGCTGAAAGCAACCGACTGAACGGCTTTGCAGTAGGGGTCCCTACGCACGATTTCGGCTGCTCTGTTCAGATATTCCGTGTATTGCTTTTGCTCGGGCTTGAGACAGGCAAGTAAGATCGCGCCATCCTCAATTGGAGCGCAGTTCGTCATGTAACGAGGGGCTGATGCATACCGATCGGGAATGGTTGTAGATTTCAACGCATAGGATGATTGTGGGCTGATGACCTGGTGGTAGGTGACATTGCGTCCCGCCAAAGCCTCCATAACGGCCTGCTTGGTAGATTCAGGGCAATTCAGACCAAAGTAGACTTCCTTTACAGCCCTGTAGTCGTGAGCATGCAGTCCTGGCGGTTGAGTTATGACGCGAATTTCCTCTTCATATGCCCACGGTTTTGACTTTACTCCCAGTATCTTCTGAACTAAGCCAGCCACTGAGTTTGAGTCGGCGCGTAGCAGATCGGTTAAGGCAATGCTCGGTGCCTCGTTACTGTACTGAACTTTCAGCACGATATGAGTATTGGGCTCGAAAGCAACTAGCCTCTTCGTTTGATACCCGATGCAGAAACCACAGTGCGAACCTCCGTAGTGAGCCCAAATAAGCTCTTGTAAAGGGTTGCCGCTCAGCGAGAAGACCCCACTCTTGTCTACAAAACCTAAAAGTTCTTCCATCGCCCGCGACAAATCGCCTAAAGGGCCTACCGCACTAGGAGCCATGCTGGATGCACGTGCCTTAAGCTCAGAGAGCTGTACATCAAGGGCTTTACGCTCTAATCTCCCTTCGAAAGGATCGTTCAGCGTACGACGCTCTGCTGCATAGAAGTTAGCTTCAGCCAGAGACTGCAGATCCCGTGACAGTGTGTATGAATCACCACTACGGTACTTGTATGCGAGGCTGTCATTGGAAGACGGTTTCACGATATTAATTCTCAAAAACAATTAATTGACCACGGGAGAACGTTCGCAGATGACCCAAGTGACCGAGGTGTTTTTGCTGTCAATGAAAACGAATGTGCAATTGACCCTGAATTAGCGTATGGCCGTTTGCACGGTGCATGAGCCGGTCAGGTATAGTACCATTGTGATCTATATGCACGTTTTAAGAGCGGTAGCTCATTGAATATGTTGTCTTACGGGGCAGAGTGACTGCTTTGGGTGCAGTATGTCAATGACTCTTCAGGGGCGGCAACGTCTATTCAAGAGCCACGATCGCAGACTTTCAAGAACCCCTCGGGTGCACTGATGGCGATGCTCGGCTCCTCACGTGAAATTCGTCTTTGGGCAGTGACAGCGTAGATGCTCGGATGGCTGTTATTGAGCGGTGACCGGTAGGTCGCGATGCGGCTATGAGCAGCGGCAATCGCTGCAGATCCGAAGTTGATGCTTGGAGGACTGTTTAGGCTGATCTGAGTCGTTCAAGTTGCGGTACCTGAGCGACAGCATAAGCACAAACCGATCATTGATCGTCATCGCAGCTAGACCATTGCAATTCACGCATTGAAACAGTGATCAGTCTGTATTGACCGGGACGTGCGGCGAAGCTGCGGCTTTGGGTTTTTTTGCGTAGAGACTCGGTGCTTTACGAAAGCTATGAAAGAGTCATAGACGTCCTTAACGGGGGCTGATGGATCTGGCTTACTCGTCGATGCGAAGATGTCGTAATACAAGGTGAACCTTGCCTTGTCCGCCTCCCAATCCTGTTGCCAAGCCTCCTGATACAGCTGCACTTTGCTTTGACCTGTCGGGCCAGCCGTATGTGTCCTCTTCAGGATTTCGGAGAAGCATAGAGAGTTGACGGCATGAATCAATGCTTGGAGTGCGTCAGCGATCTCTTGCAACTGTTCCACCTTAAGGGCCAACGGCTTCTCGAGCAGTGGCTTGTGCTGGTCAATTCCAAGTCGGAGGGCTTGCTGGCTGCCGAGTTTCCCGAAACGATGAATACCGCAATGGCGCACCTGGCTGATCGCCTCAAAGTTCTGGAACAACTGTTGAAGTGAGTCAGGAACCTCGATGCCGCACAACGAGCGTAGTTCGCTAAAGACATTCTTGGCCGATGCGAGCGAGACTCCTTCGAAAAGGGACTCAGGAAGCAGCGCTGGTTCATGATGGATCGCGGCGCCATATGTCACCGTCCGCGTTGCAGCATTGGCCTCACATGCAGTGTCTTGACGAATCAGGCGCCGCAGTAACGATCGGAAATAGCCTTCTGCGGCTGAAACCATGCCCAGGTACACCAATGACCCGAGCATTGGCACATATTCGTTGCGCTGTTCTGCCCGCAGGTACAGCTTGTTGATCTCGGCAATATTCCGGCGGAACTCGTCGATTGGCGACTCAACCATTGGTACGTGCGCCGCATCGAACCACTTGACCGTATCTAACCTCGTTGCAGTGGGTGCCGGAAAGGGTGTGATAGTTTCCAACAGGCTGATTACGCTCTTGCTCATGTTCACGACAGGTATTCGTCAAGAAAAGTTTGAACCGCATCAATAATGGTCTTAGCGCGTACTTGGCCAACGCGATGAATCGTGCGGAGCGTCGTGCCGGGGTCCTGCAGAGCGATAAACTCGCCAACCGTCTGCGGCAACGTGTCTGAGCTGCTAAGTTTTTCTCGTTGCCACGGTGTTAATCCCGGCACATCGGCTAGTCGCGTCAGCATGAGCTTGTCGTATGTCGACTCGTCAGTGAGCTTTTCTCCACAGTTGAAGCAATATTTAGCTCCTTCCACGCGCTTGGTCTGGCAGTTAAGGCAGTTCGGAAGATCCAAACACAGTGCTTCAAGCGTGGACGAATCCAGCAGAGTGGACATCGATCGACGCACGGGATGCTTCTCGTCAGGACGGGATAGCATATCGACTGCAAACCTCGGCGAGAAGCCCCCCTTCTTTGCGAAGGCGCGACGTGCCTGCACTGCAGCTAGGTGGGGTAAAAGTCTGACATAGTCGCGATCGCCGTGGGAGACACCTGAAACGGCGTAAACCATGCCGGCCTCTTGAAGCAATAGAAGCATGCGCTGCACATAAGGCTTGTCATTAACGCCCGACGCATCGATCCCAATGTACAGCTGGCGCGTTGTACCTTCGAGCAGAAGTTGGTTGGCCTCATAGACAGCTTCAACCATTTTGTCTAGAAGCTGCTTGCCGACACCAACGATGCTGGAGAACTGAGGTTTCTTGTCTTTTAGGGTCAGGTATTCGCGTGCGCGGTCAACCAGAAATTCGTCGATGGTGACGTTGAAAGTACTCTGGGCCGTTACATGCCGCTTCGCGTTCTTTAGGTAGCCCCGGACTAGCGTCATAAACGCGCGGGGAACTCCGAAGGCGCAGTAGGCGAGTAGCTCTCGGATGTCATCAGGAACTTGGGACATGTCTGGAAAGCGCTTTGCGCCAATGTCCAGCATGAAGGGTAGGTAGTCTTGGTCACTGACGCGCTTCCAGACGAAGATTGTGTCAGCCTCGTGCCCCGCATGGAAGTTGGGGCCATACTCCGTGGTGCCCGGGTAAACCGACGCCTTCGGCGCGATTCGAGCAGCTTTCAGCGCCCGATAGATGTCGAAAAAATGCGACAAGTACTCGGGAGTGAGGGTGAGCGCAGCATCGTCGAGCAGCAGCACAATCCGCCGACGTCCAAGCGCGTCTGCGCTACGGAGGAGCAATTGCTTGACTCGGTCGATCGTCAACCGACTAGCGACCTCGTTGAGCTCTGCGCTCAAAGGCTGGTTCTTCTCGTAGGCGCCGATTAGGTCCCGCAGTTCTGTTTCGTTGAACTCTAAAAGCGCGTCGATATCGGTCGCTCGATCAAGGCTTTGTGCGTTGAGTGCCTCAAGAGACTCGTGGCAGCCAACCATGACGTTGGCTAGCACCCAAACGTAGAACATCGACATGGCTTCTGGCCGACGACGAAGCAGGGGCTCGAGCGTGTAGTACCGGTTCAGGTTGATGTAGACAGCTAGGGGCAGATCCGGATCGGCGATGCATTGCGTAAAGGCAAAGCGCATCAAATGCGTCTTGCCGCAACCGCGTGGGCCTACTAGCAGCTTCGCACCTGACCCAGTAAGTGACCTGATCCACTCTTCCGCGTCGGTTGTCAGCGCCGTCTTGGAGGAGAATGCAGCAAGCTCAAGATGGTCTGCACGCTCTTCATATTGCTGTTCGACCTCACGCTCCTCGTCAAGTGTTAAAGACGGTGCACTGTCCAAGGCTGAAGTACTCATGTATATATCACAGGTTGGGGGAGCCGACTGAGCTTTGGATAGACTCAGCCAGCAAGGGACCGAGCGGCGAAACTTTAACAGCAGTCATGACGCACAGCGGTCTTCAGAACTCGATCTCAAGCACGTTCTGCTTGGACAAGAAGCGTGCAGCAACACCATGGGCTGAGGTTGCCAGCGCGCGCTGGCCTGCATCACTCTCGAGGAACCCGTAGAGCCGCTCGCGGTGTTCCTGGGTCGCGCGCAGCGCAAATATACAGTCGCTTATCACGCATGAACCGTGGACCACTAGGGCAAGGCGATTGTGTAGATTGCGGCCCACACGCGCCAGGAGGATGTCACCAGGCTGTGCCAATTGAGCGTTACGGCTCATCGTCCTGGCCGCACTGTCGCTGAGTGAGAAACGCTTGGGCACGATACGAATGACGTTCTTGCCATCAGGCTTAGCAAAGTCGCTAAGGTGAAAAACGGCGGTAGGAAAACCCTCGATCTCGGAAGAGCAAATCGATCCACGAATCACATCCGTCAATGCGTCACCGACTTGAATCCGTTGATGTTTGCTAAGCAGTCCTCGTGCGGAGTTCGCTTGAGCATGGAAGGCGTAGTCCATTCGTTTGGAGGCTAGTTCCTGCGGAACGTCAACTGCGGAACTTAACTGCCCGTCTGGGCCCATCTGGCGAAGCGTCAGCTGGTCAGTCTCTCCAGCCATCTTGGACAGCACAGCCAAGTAGGTCTGGGCTTCGGTGCCCTTGAAGACGCCTCGTGGCAACTGTACGACCTGCTCAATCAGATGTTGGCGCAACAGCGCACGACGCACTCCTCTGAACCGTTCCGCAGTAACTAGTCCATCAGGCAAAATCAAACCTAGCTTGCCCTTACAGCGCAGGAGTCGGAGGTTCTGTGCGAGGAACAACAGATCTGCTCCAGCATCATGCAACGAGGTCAGTGCTCCCGAAAGGCCGGCATCTTCGAGGATGCTGCCAAAGTCGGCGCGCCAACGTGGCCGGATATAGGGCGGATTGCATACGGCTACGTCAACGGTGCCTAAGCGCACCCCGATCTTGTTCGGCAGGTCCTCGTCGAGCGCATCGTGCACGAAGTGCATGTGATGGGCAGTCTGGCCCAGACTGTGTGCAGTATGCCGATTGGAGTGGCTCTTGTCGGTATCAACGGTGATGAGTTGGGCGGCTTGCCAGCGGCTTGCTGCGGCTGCGCATAGTGCACCTGAACCGGAGCCCAGTTCGAGGACCAGCTTAGGCTTTGGGACACTGATGCGCTCAATGAGGGAGCGACTGACCTCGGGGGACGTGTAGTACCGCCCCCAATGATCGGATGTGCGCCCCGATCTCATCAGGTTGTGACCAGCATGGCCTAATTTTGCTGTCATTTTACTAGTCTCATGCAACGCCGCTCGGTAGAAAAAAAAGCGATGGCGGTATGTCTGACCGCCACTCAAAGAGTGTATCGCGTCTGGATAGAGTTAGATATGTCAATAGACAATACGTGAGGTGTCGAACGACTCCAGTCAATGACTGCAATGAGCTCATGACCGCATGCACGATACCAGGAGCCGAATGGCTGAGAGCGCTGCAAAGCAACCCACCAAGGCTATCCCTTTGCAACCTCACCCAAACGCAGTTGATCCAAGTAATCAGCCCACTGCTGAACCATTTCGAAGCGCTTCGCCAAGTATTTCGTACGGTTGTAGCTACGACCGTTGGAGTCCTTCACCATATGCGCCAGATTTGCCTCAATTGCCAAAGGATCCAGATCCAGCTGATCAACAAGCATGGTGCGCGCACTTGCGCGGAATCCGTGCCAGCTCTGCTCAGTCCCAAACCCAAGACCATACAACGCGCTTCGCACGGAGTTATCTGACATTGGGCGCTCATGGTCACGCTGTCCTGGAAAGACGTAAAGACTACGCCCTGTCAGCTTCTGCAAGTCTCGCAGTAACTCCACGGCTTGTGTTGGCATAGGCACTACATGCGGCTCACCGTTGGCTTTTTCCTCCACCGTTCGCTTCATCTTCGCGCTCGGAATCGTCCATGTAGCAGCATCCAAGTCGAGCTCAGTCCACTCCATCATGCGCAAGTTTCCAGGGCGCTGATAGAGCATTGGAGCCAGCAACAGCGCTGTACGGACAATCGGGCCACCCTTGTAGGCATACATAGCCCGAAGCAATTCACCAAAACGCTGCGGCTCAACAATTGCCGGGAAATTCTTGCCACGATAAGGCAGCAATCGACTTTTCAAGCCTTCGGTGATGTCCCGTTGATCATTTCCAGCGGTTGGTAGCCAGTAACGCCATATTTGACGAACAAGCATCAGACCGCGATCCGCCGTTTCGATAGCACCCCTCTCTTCCACTTTCTTCAGAACGGACAGGAGCTCCATTGGCTCAATGCTTTCCATTTGTCGATCACCGATCCATGGAAATAAATCTCGTTCAAGCTGGCGTTTGGTACGTTCGGCGTGGCTGGCACTCCATGTCCCTACTTGCTTGGCATGCCACTCCAATGCCACAACCTTGAACACGCTTCCGTCAACTGCCAAGCCCTTGAGCTTTTCCATTTTTCGAGCCTGAACAGGATCGACACCTTCGGACTTCTTCAATTTAGCAATATCACGCGCCTTGCGAGCCGCCGTCAGAGAGACCGTCGGATAGCTACCCAATGCAAGCTGCTTTTCCTTATTTTGGATTCGGTACTTGTAGAACCACCGCTTGGAGCCATTCGGACTCACCTGCAAGTAAAGCCCTCCGGAATCAGCAAATCTCGCTTGTTTGCGATCAGCGGGGCAACTGGCGTTTCGGCATTGCACATCGGTCAACATGGGGTATGAACTCAATTGGCTAGGGGGTACAACGCCCACCTGACGCATACCCACGGGGGTACAAGTGACACGCCAAAAGGCCCATGTAGCAAGGCCTAGCGCCAATCAGGGGGTACAGATTGGCTAAAGTATATGTAAAAACAGGATTGCACCCCCACTCGTACCCCCATCATCCTCCGGCTGTCAGCGAACGACAATGAACCACCACGAACCATAACTTATTGATTTAACAAAGAAAAAAGGCGTTCACCGGATGTTGATGAACGCCTTTGAACATTATGGTGGTGGAGCTGGCGGGAATTGAACCCGCGTCCGCAAGCCTTCGCCGGACAGATCTACATGTTTAGTGCTCTGTTTTGAATCTCGCCACCCCAGCCCCGCAGGCACACGCTGCTGAGGTAGCCAGCTTCCTAAAATCTCGCCAAGTACCAAGAAGCCCGGTACCCAGCCAGCTAATGAAAATTCCCTTGCAGCCGGGAGGTATTGCTACCCCCTTGCCCAGCCCACTAGCGTGCTGTTGCAAGGCTCACCGGATTAAGCGGCGAGTGCGAAACGTTCGTCGTTTGCAGTTAGTTTTTTGAATGGAGATTTACGAGCATCACTCAAGCTCGACATGCACCGCACCGATCCCGAACCCACGTCGAAACCAGGACAGCCCCTTAGTTCACTATTTTAGCCTCTTCCGAGCAGTTTCAAGAGCTCGAGTGGAGAATTGATTTGCGCATCAGCGCCCCAATGACTGGTATCAGCCTTTGCACCCAGGTATCCGTAGCAGGCAGCCACAGTTTTCATGCCTGCTGCACGACCAGCTTGGATGTCTCGCTCGTCATCACCGACATAGATGCAGCTCTCTGGCGCGATCTGAATACGCCTTGCCGCCTCGAGCAAGGGCTGCGGATGCGGCTTGGAATGCGGCGTCGTATCTCCACTGACCACCGCCGCAGCACTAGCAAACAATGGCATTTGCTGTGTGAGAGGGTCAGTAAAGCGCATGGATTTATTGGTCACCACACCCCAGGCAAGAGGGGCAGACTGCAAAGAATGAATCAATTGCGCAACACCTTCAAAGGCATAAGTGCGCTCAGTCATGCATTTTTCGTAGTTGCGAAAAAATTCTTCGCGCATTTCGGCAAAGCCTTCCGACTCGGGCGTCATGCCGAAAGCGATGCCAAGCATGCCGCGAGCGCCGGCTCCCGCCATGTGGCGGTAGGCCTCCAGAGGCAGCGACGGCATGCCTCGGTCAACACGCATCTTGTCTGCAGCCGCGCCAAGGTCGGGGGCACTGTCAATCAATGTGCCGTCCAAATCGAACAGCACGGCTTTCACATGGGACCACATGCGTATCACTCCTGAGGGCGGCGCGTGGCCAGCATGTAGTTGACCGAAGTGTCGTTACTGAGCCAGTAGCGGCCCGTCACGGGGTTGTGCTCGAGGCCTTTGCTGCCCAGCACATCCAGCTGCGCCTCGCGCGCGAAGCGCGCCAGCTCGCTGGGGCGCAGCAGCTTAGCGTATTCATGCGTCCCCTTGGGAATCATCTTGAGCACGTACTCGGCAGCCACAATTGCCAGACCAAATGCCTTGGCGTTACGGTTGATGGTCGAGAAAAACACCCAGCCACCGGGTTTAACCAGTGTTGAACAGGCTCGAACAATGGACGCCGGATCAGGCACATGCTCGAGCATTTCCATGCATGTCACCACATCAAAAGATGCAGGCTGCTCTTGTGCCAGTTGCTCCACGCTGACTTCGTGGTACTGAATATCAGGTGTACCGGTCTCCAGCGCATGCAGCTGCGCCACGCGCAGTGCCTTGGTGGCTAGATCGATACCCATGACTTGGGCACCTTTGCGCGCCATGGAGTCCGCCAAAATACCGCCGCCACAGCCCACATCAAGCACTCGCTTACCCTGCAGTGGTACCTGACCATCGATCCAGTCCAATCTCAAGGGGTTGATCTGGTGCAAGGGTTTGAATTCACTCTCGGGGTCCCACCAGCGGTGGGCCAGGCTGGAGAATTTCTCCAGCTCTGCTGGGTCGGCATTGATCGTGTTGGTCATGCTGCCATTGTCGGCGATTACAGCCATGGTTCGGGCATAAAAAAAGCCCCGTTACCGGGGCTTTCTTGAGTCGCAATCGAAAGATTACTGGGCAGCGCGAGTGCCGACCACTTCGATTTCCACGCGACGGTTCTGGGCGCGGCCAGCAGCAGTCTTGTTGTCTGCCACGGGTTGCTTCTCGCCCTTGCCTTCGGTGTACACGCGGCTCTTTTCGATGCCCTTGGACACCAGATAAGCCTTCACAGCTTCAGCGCGGCGCACCGACAGCTTCTGGTTGTAAGCATCGGTACCCACGGAGTCAGTGTGACCCACGGCGATGATGACTTCCAGGTTGATGTCCTTGATCTTGCTGGTCAGGTCGTCCAGCTTAGCCTTGCCAGCGGGCTTCAGAACCGACTTGTCGAAGTCGAAGAAAGCGTCAGCAGAGTAAGTGACCTTGGAAGCCACGGCGGGAGCGGGAGCAGGTGCAGGAGCAACAACAGCAGGAGCGGGAGCAGCAGTCTGAGCCTTCAGAGCACCGTCGCAGTCAACAGCGGCAGTAGCAGGAGTCCAGTTGGCATCGCGCCAGCACAGTTCGTTGGTGCCGTTCTTCCACACCAGTTCGCTGGTGCCGTTTTGCCAGTTGTCGATGACGTTGCCGCCATTTGCAGCCTTCACTTGTGCGCCAGCGGCCGTCACGAGGGCAGCAGAGGCAAACAACATCGCCACTTTGTTCAGTTTCTTCATGGTTCTCCTCTTGGGGAAAAAGCCGCAGCAGGGCTGCGAATCTGTGGACGTCATTAGTGACCATCACCAAAAACGTTGAAACGATTGTGCCATACGTAACATGCCGACGTGTTGTCAACTGGGCACCAACAAGTAGGACAGCTGCGTAATTCCCAAGTTATGTTGCTCTGCTGCCACACGCCATTCGACCTAAAATGGTTGCTTTCCAGCCGTCAAAGTATCGCAAGACATGACCCAGTTTGCTAAAGAAACTCTGCCCATCAGCCTTGAAGAGGAGATGCGTCGCAGTTATCTCGATTACGCCATGAGCGTGATCGTGGGCCGGGCGCTTCCGGATGCGCGCGATGGCCTCAAGCCCGTGCACCGGCGCGTTCTGTACGCGATGCACGAACTCAACAACGACTGGAACCGCCCTTATAAGAAGTCGGCGCGTATCGTCGGTGACGTGATCGGTAAGTACCACCCTCACGGCGACATCGCGGTCTACGACACCATCGTGCGTATGGCGCAGGACTTCTCGCTGCGCCACATGCTGGTGGATGGCCAGGGCAACTTCGGCTCGGTGGACGGCGACAGTGCTGCCGCCATGCGTTATACGGAAATCCGACTGTCCAAGATCGCCCATGAAACACTGGCCGATATCGACAAGGAAACCGTGGACTTCGGGCCCAACTACGACGGCTCCGAAAGCGAGCCGCTGGTGCTGCCCACGCGCCTGCCGAATCTACTGGTCAATGGCTCGTCGGGCATTGCCGTGGGTATGGCGACCAATATTCCTCCGCACAACCTCAATGAGGTGGTGGACGCCTGCCTGCATTTGCTGCAGAGCCCCGATGCGTCCATTGATGATCTGATGGAGATCATTCCGGCGCCGGACTTCCCTACGGCCGGCATCATCTATGGCATCAACGGCGTCAAGGAAGGCTACCGCACGGGCCGTGGACGCGTGGTAATGCGCGCCAAGTGCCACTTCGAGGACATCGATCGCGGCCAGCGCCAGTCCATCATCGTTGACGAGCTGCCCTACCAGGTCAACAAGAAGACGCTGCAGGAGCGCATGGCCGAGCTGGTGCACGAGAAGAAGATCGAGGGCATCAGCCATATCCAGGATGAGTCGGACAAGTCCGGCATGCGTCTGGTGATTGAGCTCAAGCGCGGCGAAGTGCCCGAGGTGGTGCTCAACAATCTGTACAAGTTGACCCAGCTGCAGGACACCTTTGGCATGAACATGGTGGCGCTGGTCAACGGCCAGCCCAAGCTGTGCAATCTGAAGGACCTGATCGAAGTCTTCCTGCAGCACCGCCGCGAAGTGGTGACACGTCGCACCGTGTTCGAGCTGCGCAAGGCGCGCGACCGCGGCCATGTGCTGGAAGGCCTGGCCGTGGCGCTGGCCAATATCGATGACTTCATCGCCATCATCCGCAACGCCCCCACACCACCTGTGGCCAAGGCAGCGCTGATGGAGAAGTCCTGGGACAGCAAGCTGGTGCGCGAGATGCTGACCCGCACGCGTGCTGACGGCGGCGTGGTCAATGCCGACGACTACCGCCCCGAGGGTCTGGAAGTCGAATTCGGCATGCAGAGCGATGGTCTGTACCGCCTGTCCGAGACCCAGGCGCAGGAAATTCTGCAGATGCGTCTGCAGCGCCTGACGGGTCTTGAGCAGGACAAGATCGTGGCCGAGTACAAGGATGTGATGGCGGTCATCGAAGACCTGCTGGACATTCTGGCCAAGCCCGAGCGCGTCTCCACCATCATTGGCGAAGAGCTGAACACAGTGAAGGCCGAGTTCGGCCAGACCAAGAAGGGCGCCCGCCGCTCCACCATCGAGTACAGCGCGCAGGACCTGTCCACCGAAGACTTGATCACCCCCACCGACATGGTGGTGACGCTCTCGCACACCGGCTATATCAAGAGCCAGCCACTTTCCGAGTACCGCGCCCAGAAGCGCGGCGGACGTGGCAAGCAGGCGACTGCGACCAAGGAAGACGACTGGATCGACCAGCTCTTCATCGCCAACACGCACGACTATCTGCTGTGCTTCTCCAACCGGGGTCGCCTGTACTGGCTCAAGGTCTGGGAAGTGCCCTCGGGCTCGCGCGGCTCGCGGGGTCGCCCCATCGTCAATATGTTCCCGCTGCAGGATGGCGAGAAGATCAACGTGGTGCTGCCGCTGACGGGGGAGTATCGCAGCTTCCCGGCCGATCACTATGTGTTCATGGCCACCAAGATGGGCACCGTCAAGAAGACGTCTCTGGACGAATTCAGCAACCCCCGCAAGGCCGGCATCATCGCCGTGGGCCTGGACGACGGCGACTACCTGATTGGCGCAGCCCTGACCGACGGCAAGCACGATGTGATGCTGTTCAGCGACGGCGGCAAGGCCGTGCGCTTTGATGAAAACGATGTACGCCCCATGGGCCGCAATGCGCGCGGCGTGCGCGGCATGAACATCGAAGACCACCAAAGCGTGATTGCCATGCTGGTGGCCGAGGCCGATGACGGCTCCGGCAACGTGGTCGAGGGCTCGCAAAGCGTGCTGACCGCCACCGAAAATGGCTACGGCAAGCGCACGGCGATTGCCGAATACACCCGCCATGGCCGCGGCACCAAGGGCATGATTGCGATCCAGCAGTCCGAGCGCAACGGCAAGGTGGTGGCAGCGACACTGGTGGCACCGGAAGACGAGATCATGCTGATCACCGACACTGGCGTGCTGGTGCGCACCCGTGTGGCGGAAATCCGCGAACTGGGCCGCGCCACACAGGGCGTGACGCTGATCAATCTGGACGAAGGCGCCAAGCTCAACGGCCTGCAGCGCATTGTGGAAAACGATGCGAATGAGTCCGAAGCCGCTGAGGGCGAATCTGCAGGTGACAGCGCTGCACCGGCCGCCGATGCAGGCACTGAGGAATCGGGCGACAACGCCTGATCCCTGCAACGAAGCTGATCGCAGCTTCAGCGCCACAGTTTGCGCCGTGGCGCAATGATTTTGATAGCTGAGAGCCTATGATTTACATGGACTCTCGCATGTTTTGAGCGTAAATCTGATGAACCGCCCTTTTAACTTCTCCGCCGGCCCTGCCGCCATCCCTGAAGAAGTGCTGCAGACCGCAGCCGCCGAAATGCTGGACTGGCACGGCTCTGGCATGGGCGTGATGGAAATGAGCCACCGCGGCAAGGAGTTCATCAGCATTTACGAAGCCGCAGAAGCCGATCTGCGCGAGCTGCTGGCCGTACCCTCGAACTTCAAGATTTTGTTCATGCAAGGTGGCGGCATTGCCGAAAACGCCATCGTCCCGCTGAACCTGTCGCGCGCTGGCGTGGCCGATTTTGTGGTGACCGGCAGCTGGAGCCAGAAGTCCGCCAAGGAAGCGGCCAAGTACGCCAGCGATGCCCATGTGGCCGCCAGCGCCAAGGACAGCGACTACACCACGATTCCCGCCGCCAGCAGCTGGAACCTGAGCCGTGGCGCCAGCTATGTGCATATCTGCAGCAACGAGACGATCCACGGCGTGGAGTTTCAGGAACTGCCCGACCTGAAGGCGCTGGGTTCGGACGCTCCCCTGGTCATCGACTTTTCCTCGCATGTGGCTTCGCGCAGCATTGACTGGAGCCGCGTGGGTCTGGCTTTTGGCGGTGCGCAAAAGAACATCGGCCCTGCGGGCCTGACCATCGTCATCGTGCGCGAAGACCTGCTGGGCCACGCCCTGCCCATCTGCCCCAGCGCCTTTGATTACAAAATCGTGGCTGACAACGGCAGCATGTACAACACGCCCCCCACCTGGGGCATTTACATGGCAGGCCTGACCTTCAAATGGCTCAAGCAGCAAAAAGAAGGCAGCCTGACCGGCGTTGCCGCCATGGAGGCGCGCAATATCTCCAAGGCCCAGCTGTTCTACGACTATGTCGATCAGTCGCGCTTTTACGTGAACAAGGTGGCCGAAAACTGCCGCTCGCGCATGAACATCCCCTTCTTCCTGCGTGATGAGTCGCGCAACGACGCCTTCCTGGCGGGCGCCAAGGAAGCCGGTCTGCTTCAGCTCAAAGGTCACAAATCCGTGGGCGGCATGCGCGCCAGCATCTACAACGCCATGCCGATTGAAGGCGTGAAGGCACTGATTGCCTATATGCAGGACTTCGAGCAGCGCCAGGCCTGAGCCTCGCCTCTCTGACATACCCCGCACCGGTCATAAAAAAATGAGCTGCATGCGCTGGATGAATATGCCTTTTGAGCCAATTTGGCCTTGAAGCCCTTTGATCACCAGCACTAGCAGCTACAAAATTTGAGGAATTCATGAGCAACGAACCCCAAGCCAGCCCTGAGCTGCTGACGCTACGCAACCAGATCGACTCGCTGGACCGCCAGTTGCTGGAGCTGGTCAACCAGCGCGCCCATGTGGCCGAGCAAGTGGGTGAACTCAAGAAGAAAGAGGGTTCGGCCTTCTTCCGCCCGGACCGCGTGGCCCAGGTGATCGAGAAGATCAAGCGCAACAACCCCGGCCCGCTGAAAAGCGCGCATGTCGCCGCCATCTGGCGCGAAATCATGTCCGCCTGCCTGGCGCTGGAATCGCCCCAGCGCGTGGCCGTGCTCGGCCCCGCAGGTACCTTCTGTGAAGAAGCGGCCATCCAGTACTTCGGCGGCGCAGCCGATCTGATGTACTGCAACAACTTTGAAGAAGTCTTTCATGCCACCGCCGCAGGCAGCGCCCAGTACGGCGTGGTGGGCGTCGAAAACTCCAACGAAGGCGTGGTCACGCGCTCGCTGGATATGTTCCTGCACACGCCCTGCCATGTGGTGGGCGAGGTGAGTATGCTGATCCGCCACAACCTGATGCGCACCAGCGCCGATCTGGAAGGCATTGAAGTCGTGGCCGCCCACCCGCAGGCGCTGGCTCAGTGCCAGGGCTGGTTGTCCAAGCACCTGCCCCACGCAGAACGCCGCCCCGTGGAAAGCAACGCCGAGGGCGCACGCCAGGCAGCACTCAACCCCACCTGGGCCGGTATTGCCAGCGAGCGCGCGGCCCAGCAGTTTGGTCTGCATATCGTCAGCCATGCCATTCAGGACGACGCCTACAACCGCACGCGCTTTGCCGTCATCTGCCTGCCGCACACGCTGGGCATGGCCCCGCCCAGCGGCCATGACTGCACCAGCCTCGTGCTGTCCGTGCCCAACCACGCAGGGGCTGTGCACGACCTGCTGGTGCCGCTGAAAAAGCATGGCGTGTCCATGACCCGCTTTGAATCGCGCCCTGCCCGCACCGGTCAGTGGGAGTATTACTTCTACATCGACATCGAAGGCCATCCTGCCGAGGCCAATGTGGCCGCTGCGCTTCAGGAGCTGCAAGGCCTGTGCGCCTTCTACAAGGTGCTGGGCACCTACCCGGTGAGCAAGTAATGGCCGCAACGGATATTCAGCCATTTGAGCAACTGGGCCTGATTGGCTGCGGCCTCATGGGTGGCTCGTTTGCGCTGGCGCTCAAAAAGGCAGGGCTGGTCAAGCGCGTGGTGGGTTACAGCAAATCACCATCGACCACCGAGCGCGCCCGCCAGATGGGTGTGATCGATGTGGAAGCCCCCTCTGCCCTGCTGGCCGCCGCCGGTGCGGATCTGGTGCTGCTGGCCGTGCCCGTGGCCGCGACCGAGGCCACACTCAAGTCCATCAAGCACCTGGTCACACCCCAGATGATGATCATGGACGTGGGCTCCACCAAAGTCGACGTCGTACAGGCCGCGCGCTCTGCACTACGCGACCAGATCGGCAGCTTTGTGCCCGCCCACCCCATCGCAGGCAAGGAAGTGGCCGGTGTGGAACATGCGGATGCCAAGCTCTACCAAGGCGCGCAAGTCATTCTGACGCCCACGGAGCGCACGCTGACCGCCCACCTGAACCGCGCCCAGGCGCTGTGGCAGGCGCTCGGCAGCCATGTGCAGGCCATGTCACCAGAGTCACATGACGCGGCGCTGGCCACCGTCAGCCACCTGCCGCATCTGCTGGCTTTTGCCATGATGCAAAGCGTGCTGACCCAGCCCAATGCCGACGATGTGCTGTCTCTCGCAGGCCCCGGCTTCAGAGACTTCACGCGCATTGGCGCAGGCGATCCCAAGCTCTGGCGTGATGTGCTGCTGGCCAACCGCGACCAAGTCCTGGCCCAGTCACGCAACTTCCGTCAGGCACTGGAACAGCTCGAAGGCTTGATGCAAGCCGATGACGGCCAGGGTCTGCAAGACCGGCTGACGCTGGCCAGCGCCGCCCGCGCCCACTGGAAAATGGGTGCTAAGCGAAGCGCCTGAAACAAGGCACAGTTCATCAAAGAGACACCAGCAAGCGCCGCCGCGCAGCAAAGGTGTCGTCCCCTTTCAGGGGGAAGCGGCAAAGCCGCTCAGGGGGTAAAAATGTTCTCGACCGAATTTCTGGATCTGCCTGCACTGGACGCTGCCAACGGCACCGTCAGCCTGCCCGGCTCCAAAAGCATCTCCAACCGCGTTCTGCTGTTGGCCGCGCTGAGCCAGGGTACGACCACGATTCACGACCTGCTCGACTCCGACGACACCCGGGTCATGCTGGCCGGCCTCAAGCAACTGGGCTGCCGCATCACGCCCGATGCGGTCACGCCCGGCCAGGCCATTGAAGTCACCGGCATTGGCGGCCAGTTGCCCACAGGCACTGCGGCCACGCTGTTCCTCGGCAACGCTGGCACCGCCATGCGCCCGCTGACCGCCGCGCTGTCGCTGCTGGGCGGAGATTTCGAGATGACCGGCGTGCCCCGCATGTACGAGCGCCCGATTGGCGACCTCGTCGATGCGCTGCGCCAGCTGGGTTGCAAGATCGACTATCTGAAGGACGAAGGCTTTCCACCCCTGAAGATCGGCCGGCCGGACTTCAGCCAGCTGGGCAGCGAATCCATCAAGGTGCGCGGCGATGTCTCCAGCCAGTTTCTGACTTCGCTGCTCATGGCCCTGCCCCTGCAGGCCAAAAGCCGTGACATCACCATCGAGGTGGTGGGCGAGCTGATCTCCAAGCCCTATATCCACATCACGCTGGAGCTGCTGGCGCGCTTTGGCATTGCCGTGAAGAACGACAACTGGCAGCGCTTTGTGATCCCCGCAGGCAGCCGCTACCAGTCGCCCGGCGATATCCATGTGGAAGCCGACGCCTCATCCGCTAGTTATTTCATAGCACTCGGCGCAATTGCTGCCGAGACTACAGAGCAAAAAAGCATCAAAATCCTCGGCGTAGGCAAAGATTCAATCCAGGGTGATATCCGCTTTATCGAAGCCGCCCAGGCCATGGGCGCGCAGGTAGAAAGCGGCCCCAACTGGCTGGAAGTCTCGCGCGGCAGCTGGCCTCTGAAGGCCATCGACCTCGACTGCAACCACATCCCCGACGCCGCCATGACGCTAGGCGTGATGGCCCTGTATGCCAATGGCACCACCACGCTGCGCAATATCGCCAGCTGGCGCGTGAAGGAAACCGACCGCATTGCCGCCATGGCGATTGAGCTGCGCAAGCTCGGTGCTACGGTGGAAGAAGGCGCGGACTACATCCGCATCACCCCACCGGCTGCAAAGTCAGACTGGAAAGCGGCCAGCATCCACACTTATGACGACCACCGCGTCGCCATGTGCTTCTCACTGGCCGCCTTCAACCCCGCCAAGCTGCCCGTGCGCATTGAAGACCCCAAATGCGTGGCCAAGACCTTCCCCGATTATTTCGAAGCCCTGTTCTCCGTCTGCGAGACCGAACGCGAGCGCATTCCCGTAATCTGCATTGATGGTCCCACGGCTTCGGGCAAGGGCACGATTGCGGCCGAAGTCGCCAAGGCTTTGGGCTATGGCTTGCTGGACTCCGGTGCGCTCTACCGCATCACGGGCCTGGCGGCATCGCGTGCAGGCCTGGCGCTGGATGCCAGCAACGAAGAAGAAATTGCCGAGATGGCGCTGGAAATGCCCGTGCGCTTTGACGCCCAGCAGCGCGTCTGGCTTGGCGACGAAGACATCAGCTTGGCCATTCGCACTGAAGAAGCCGGCATGAACGCCTCCCGCGTGTCTGCCCTGCCTGCCGTGCGCACGGCGCTGGTGGATTTGCAACTGTCCTTTCAGGCCCTGCCAGGGCTGGTGGCGGACGGCCGCGACATGGGCACGGTGATCTTTCCCCATGCGCCGCTGAAGGTCTATTTGTGGGCTTCTGCTCAGTGCCGCGCGGAGCGCCGCCATAAACAATTGATTTCCAAAGGGATTTCAGCTAATATATGCACCCTTTTGGCAGACCTTGAAGCACGCGACGCCCGCGACATGAATCGCGCGACTGCGCCGCTCAAGCCCGCCGAAGATTCTCTGCAACTCGACAGCTCCGAGATGACCATTGAACAAGTGGTTGCCCAGGTGCTGTCGTGGTGGCAGGAACGCCAGCCGTTTGGCCGCTCTTGATTTTTCAAAAGCATCCTCGCAGCTGGTGAACTGGCCCTTGGTGTCAGGCGCTGCAGCTCGTAGCCCGGCAACAAGGTTGTTCACCTTTAACCCCGTGGGTGTGAACCCGCAACCCTCCGCACTCAGTCTTAAAAACGGTAGCAATAGTGCTGCCGGAAACCTGTTTGCGGTCAAGGAAATACATGTCTGAATCTTTTGCCGCCCTTTTTGAAGAGTCGTTGACACGCACCGAAATGCGTCCTGGCGAAGTTATCACTGCTGAAGTCGTGCGCGTTGAGCACAACTTCGTGGTGGTGAACGCCGGCCTGAAGTCGGAAGCCTACGTGCCCCTCGACGAATTCAAGAACGACCAGGGCGAAGTCGAAGTCCAAGTGGGTGACTTCGTTTCCGTGGCCATCGGCTCCATCGAAAACGGCTACGGCGACACCATCCTGTCGCGTGACACCGCCAAGCGTCTGGCTTCCTGGCTGTCGCTGGAAAAGGCTCTGGAGTCCGGCGAATTCGTCACCGGCACCACCTCTGGCAAGGTCAAGGGCGGCCTGACCGTTCTGGTCAACGGCATCCGCGCTTTCCTGCCCGGCTCGCTGATCGACACACGTCCTATCAAGGACCTGACGCCCTACGAAAACAAGACCATGGAATTCAAGGTCATCAAGCTGGACCGCAAGCGCAACAACGTTGTGCTGTCGCGTCGCGCTGTGGTGGAAGCCTCCATGGGCGAAGAGCGCGCCAAGCTGATGGAAACGCTGAAGGAAGGCGCCATCGTTCAAGGCGTGGTCAAGAACATCACCGAATACGGTGCGTTCGTTGACCTGGGCGGCATCGACGGTCTGCTGCACATCACCGACATGGCATGGCGTCGCGTGCGTCACCCATCCGAAGTGGTGACTGCTGGCCAGGAAATCACTGCCAAGATCCTGAAGTTCGACACCGAAAAGAACCGCGTGTCTCTGGGTCTGAAGCAAATGGGCGACGATCCTTGGATGGGCGTTGCTCGCCGCTATCCTTCCGGCACTCGTCTGTTCGGCAAGGTCACCAACATCGCTGACTACGGCGCATTCGTGGAACTGGAACCCGGCATCGAAGGCCTGGTGCACGTTTCCGAAATGGACTGGACCAACAAGAACATTGCTCCTACCAAGCTCGTGTCCCTGGGCGACGAAGTGGAAGTCATGGTTCTGGAAATCGACGAAGACAAGCGTCGCATCTCCCTGGGCATGAAGCAATGCAAGGCTAACCCCTGGCAAGAATTCGCCCAGAACACCAAGCGCGGCGACCGCGTGAAGGGCCCCATCAAGTCCATCACCGACTTCGGCGTGTTCGTGGGTCTGGCTGCCGGTATCGACGGCCTGGTGCACCTGTCTGACCTGTCGTGGAACGAAGCTGGCGAAGCCGCCGTTCGTAACTACAAGAAGGGCCAGGAAGTTGAAGCCATCGTGCTGGCCGTGGACGTTGAGCGCGAGCGCATCTCCCTGGGCATCAAGCAACTGGACAGCGATCCTTTCACGACCTTCGTGACCGTGAACGACAAGGGCCAGATCGTGACCGGTAAGGTCAAGACTGTGGACGCCAAGGGCGCTGAAATCGACCTGGGCGAAGACATCATCGGCTACCTGCGCGCTTCCGAAATCTCGCAAGACCGCGTGGAAGATGCTCGTTCCGTCCTGAAGGAAGGCGACGAAGTGACAGCCGTGGTGGTGAACGTGGATCGCAAGAGCCGCAACATCCAGCTGTCCATCAAGCAAAAGGACCACGCTGAACAGCAAGAAGCCATGGCTTCCCTGTCGCAACAGTCCTCCAAGGAAAACGCTGGTACCACCAGCCTGGGCGCTCTGCTGCGCGCCAAGCTGGACGCTGACAAGTAATCACTTGCCTCAGCAGGTCGGTCGGCTCGCCTGACTGACCGCTCAGCGTCAAAGACAACGGGCGCCCTGTGCGCCCGTTGCTGTTTCAACCTAGTTTTCATCATCCGATGACCCGATCCGACCTCGTCGAAGAACTTGCCGCCCGATTTGGCCAACTCAACCAACGCGATGCTGAGCAGGCCGTCAAGACCATTCTGGACGCCGTCAGCGATGCCCTGGTGCGCGGTCACCGCATTGAAATTCGCGGCTTTGGCAGCTTTGCCATCAACCACCGCCCGCCTCGTGTCGGCCGCAACCCCCGCAGTGGAGAGTCCGTTCAGGTTCCCTCCAAGCGCGTACCTCATTTCAAACCCGGCAAAGCCCTGCGCGAAGCCGTGGACAACCTCAAGACCGACGAGCAGCCTGCACAGCAGCCAGCTGCCTGATCAATAGCCAAGCCTATTTGCTTGCTGGCACTTAGGCTGGCCTAAAATCTTCCTCGTCACACAAGGGGAAGCATGAAATACCTGCTGTGGCTGCTCAAGGCAGCCATTTTTTTCACTCTGTTTGCCTTCGCGCTCAATAACCAGCAAGACGCAACTGTGCACTTTTTCTTCGGCACGGCCTGGACAGCGCCTCTGGTGCTGGTCGTACTGACGGCCTTTTCGCTGGGTCTTTTTGTTGGAGTGCTGGGCATGGTGCCGCGCTGGCTCAAGCACCGCTCCGCTGCCCGCGAGGCCCGCGCCAGAGAAAAGCAGGCCATGCCAGCAGCGGCAGACAGTCAGGCACCCGCAGCGGCTGCCTCACCCACCTCTTCGATCATTGTGCCGAGCGACGTGCATGGAATTTAATCTGACTTGGATCTTGCTGGGCCTGCCCGTGGCCTTTGTGCTGGGCTGGCTGGCCTCTCGCTGGGACTTGCGCCAGGTGCGCGCCGATAACCGCCAGGCCCCCAGAGCCTATTTCAAGGGTCTGAACTTTCTGCTCAATGAGCAGCAGGACAAAGCCATTGATGCTTTTATCGAGGCCGTGCAGAACGACCCCGACACTACCGAGCTGCACTTTGCGCTGGGCAATCTGTTCCGCCGCCGTGGCGAATACAACCGCGCCGTGCGCGTGCACGAGCATCTACTGAGCCGTGCCGACCTCTCGCGCCCTGACCGTGACCGTGCCCAGCATGCGCTGGCCCAGGACTTTCTCAAGGCCGGCCTGCTGGACCGGGCAGAAGAGTCCCTGCACCGACTCGAAGGCACGCAGTATGAAGGCGAGGCACGGCTGGCCCTGCTTGCCATCTACGAGCGTTCACGCGACTGGACTCAAGCCGCCAATATCGCCCGCAAGATGCAGGCTGCCAACCAGGGTGACTTCAGCGCCCGCCTCGCGCACTATCTGTGCGAGGACGCGCAGACCCAAATTACCAAGGCCCAGTTCGACGCCGCCAACGCACAGTTGCTGCAAGCCGTCGAGATCGCCCCGCATGCGCCCCGCCCCCGTCTGGAGCTGGCGCAGCTGCAACACCGCCAAGGCCAATCGGCCCAAGCCCTGCAGACGCTGAACGTTCTTGCAGAGCAAAGCCCAGCCTCCCTGCCCCTGGCTGCCAGCCTGCTGGTACAAATTGCACAAGCCACAGGCGAGGTCAGCGCTGTGCAGGCCCTGCTGGCCACGCACTATGCCCAAGCGCCCTCGCTGGACCTTCTACAAGCCCAGGTCGCGCTGGATGGCGACAGTGCAGAAGCTCCTGGCCGTGCCCGCTTTGTGAAGCATCTGGAGCATGAGAACTCGCTGGTTGCTGCCGCCCAGTGGCTTGAGGGTGAGACCTTGACCGAAGAGCAATACCACGGAGCCATCCAGAAGGCGCTGGACCACGCAGCCAAACCTCTGACCCGCTACCGCTGCGCGGCCTGCGGCTTTGAGGCCAGAACCCATTTCTGGCACTGCCCCGGCTGCCAGAGCTGGGACAGCTACCCCGCCCGCAGAGTCGAAGAGCTTTAAAGCCCTACCCATAAAAAGAGCGCCAATGGCGCTCTTTTTATTTCACGGATGAATGCATCCGCTAATCCTGCTTCCACTCATCAGTTGGCATGTCCTCATGACCAATCAGCCAGGGTAGCCGCGATGAAATACCCACCATGGCTCCCACGGCCCAGAACAGCACGGACACACCTACCACGGTGCCAATGGAGCCAAACAGCACCGGCATGAGGACGCTGGAGCCGTTGATTGCCATCATGCGCAGACCCAGCGCCTCTCCATGGCGCTCGGCCGGCGTGATCTGGTGAATCATGCTCATCACCATGGGCTGAACCGAGCCCAGCACCAGGCCCAGCAGCACCGAGCACGTGCCCATGCTCCAGGCCCCAGGCATCAGCGGATACACCGCAAACAGCACGCAAGCGGCCAGCATGGCACTCATCACCACCACCCATTCACTCAGGCGTTTGGTGATGATGGGCATCAGCAGGCGAATGACTGCCGCCGCAATCGCAAAAGCGCCGAGGATTGTGCCTATCACCGACGCGGGCAGACCGCGTTCGTGACCGAGAATCGGCACCACAAATGTGTGCACGTCCCAGCATGAGGACAAAGCCCAGTTCAGCAGCAGCAAACGCCTGAAGCCCTGGTTTTGCAGCAAGTCCCAGGCCGCGGCTTTCTTGCCGGCATGGGCAACTTCTGGCGGTGGTAATTCCTGCACGGTTCGTGCCCAGAACCATGCAGCCAGGGGCAGCAGAGCCAGCAGCAAAAAGGCCGCTCTGAAACCCGTAAGGCTTGCTTCCTGCCCTCCCGCGTAATCAATCAGCAAGCCTGCAAAGAATGGCCCCAGAAAGTTGGAAATCGCTGGGCCAATGGCCAGCCAGCTAAAGACTTTGCGCAGCTCTTCCGTGTTGTGCGCCGAGCGCCCCACATGCCGCTGCAGGGCGATGATGGCCGTACCGGCTGCACCACCCGTCAGCAAAGCGCCCAGACAGAGCACTGGGTAGCTAGGAAAAAGACAGCTCACGCCTGCGCCAACGGATGCGGCAATCACGCTGAGCAGCAGCGGCTTTTTCAGGCCATGGCGGTCTGCATAGCGCCCCGCAGGCAGGGACAGAAAAACCTGCGTCAACGCAAACAGCGCCAGCAGCATGCCCACGGCTGCGGCGCTATAACCTTCCTTGAGTGCCAGCAGCGGCGTTGCCATGCGCATGCCTGTCATGCAGGCGTGAATCGAGACTTGAGCGAGGATCAATCGCAGCAGTGCCGCGTTCATTCCTCGTCCTCCTCAGGCACTGGCGCTGCAGGAAACAGCGGCAGATCACTTGCGCCATCCGTATCGGGCTGGGGCAGTTCCTGCACATTGCGTAAATGGCGCTGAATGGCGCGCGTGCGCACTCCCACCTGCTCAAACTTGCGCGCCGCTGCATCGATGGACTTGCGCGTGGCCTCCACCACATCGCCAAACTTGGCAAACTCTGTCTTGACCTGGCCGAGCACACCCCAGACTTCCGAAGAGCGTTTCTCAATCGCCAGCGTCTTGAAGCCCATCTGCAAGCTGCTGAGCATAGCCGCCAGGTTGGCCGGGCCGGTGACCACAATGCGGCTTTCATTCTGCAGCGCCTCCACCAGACCGGGCCTGCGCAGCACCTCGGCAAACAGACCTTCGGTGGGCAGGTACATGACAGCGAAGTCCGTGGTGTAGGGTGGCGCCACGTACTTGCCCGCAATTTTTTTGGCCTCGGCGCGGATCGAATTTTCAAAGGCATTGCCAGCCGCAATCAAAGCACCTCTGTCTGCGCTGTCCTGCGCATCCTGCAAGCGCTGAAAATGCTCTACCGGGTACTTGGCATCGATGGGCAGCCACACGGGCTGCTGATCGGCGCGGCCCGGCAGGCGAATTGCGAACTCCACCAGTTCATCACTGCCCGGCACGGTCTTGACGTTTCTCGCGTACTGCTCGGGCGTGAGCACATTGTCGATGATGCTGCCCAGTTGCAGCTCGCCCCAAGTACCGCGCGACTTCACATTGGTCATCACGCGCTTCAAGTCGCCCACGCTGCCTGCCAGCGTCTGCATCTCACCCAGGCCTTTGTGCACCTGCTCCAGCCGGTCGCTGACCAGCTTGAAGGATTCACCCAGGCGCTGCTCCAGCGTGGCGTGCAGCTTTTCATCCACGGTACGGCGCATCTCTTCAAGCTTGATGGCGTTGTCGCTCTGAATCGTGGCCAGCCGCTCATTGAGCGTGCCACGCAACTGCTCAGCTGTGGTTTGCTGCCCCTGCGCCAGCGCGCCCAGCTGCTGGCTGACGGCATCTTGCAGCACGGCAAACTGGTTGCGCATCTGCTCGCCATTACCGCTGAGCTGATCCTTGAGCGTCGCGCCCATATGCGTGCTCATATGCGTGAGCTGCTGCTGAATATCGCCCTTGAGCGAGTCGAGCGTGCCTCTTGTCGTTTCGGCCAATGCTTCAAAGCGCTGCTGCACATGGGCGCTTTGCTCGGCACTGCTTTGCGCCAGTGCGGCTCTGGCCTGCTGGCTGTCCGTGGTCAGGCGCTGGGCCAGTTGCGTGACTTCATCGCGAAAAGCAGTCAGCGCCAGCACCTGCTCGCGCCGCGCGGCCTGCGTGTCCTGCTGGGTCTGGGCCAGTTGCGCCTGCACATGCTGGGTCACGCGATCCAGCGCACCATCGCTTTTGGCCACCGTCATCTGCGTGCTCTGGCTACTGCGCTCCAGTTGCTGAAGACGCAGATCAAGTGCCTGCAGGCCTTGCAGCATCTGCGCCTGCAGCCGCATGGCTTCAGGGCTGGTGGCAGCCTGCGCCGCTCGCCTGAGCGCAAACAGCCACCACAACACCACCAGTTGCAGACCCAGGCCCGCAGCCACCATTGCCCATACCCACCAGGAAGTCACCGTATCCAACCGCTTCTTTCGTTGACTGCAGCGCAGGCTGCAGAACTATCATTTCAATAGCTATCAGCGCATATATATTCTGCACTAAAGCCTGTTTTCTGCTGAAAATGAGCATGAACCACGTCCCGTCATGTCCAGCAGCGACGAGCCGCGTTCGCAAGCGCTTGCTCGTCAATGAAATCTATCAGATAGCGGCCTGCATCCAGCAGGCGGATTCAGCATCCATCCCACAGAAAGTGAGAAGGCGCTGATCTTCAGATATGGGGAGTTTTTGTCCCCCAGGTACTTCTTGGAGCTGGAGATTTACGCGTCAGGGCCGACTTGCTGGGCAATCGCCATGGCGAACTTGCCGCCACCCACCGACCAGTCGGAGTAATCGTTCTCGTGCGTGAAGATGAACACATCGTTCGGTGCCACGCCCGCGTCCTTTTCCAGATTGGCGGCAATGTTGGCATACAGCGCGCGCTTCATGGCGTCGCTGCGGCCACGGCGCATGGTGATTTCGACCACGACCACGCGGTCCGAGCGCTGGTAGCCGTTGAAGGTGCGGCTGAAGAAGAACTTCTGCGCGTCATAGTCTTCCACCATGTTGAACAGCTCATCGGCGGGCATGCCGATGCCGTCAATCAGCGCCTGATGAATACCGTTGACGATGGCCTGGCGCTGGGTAGGCGTGGTGTCCTTGTGGACGCTGGTGCGGATGAAGGGCATGTGATGTCTCGATAAAAATGAAAAGCCCGCCGCGCCATGACTGCGCAAGCGGGCTCAAATTATCAAAGTCATCAATGCCGCCAGACCACACGCCAGCCCTCAAACTGATGTGACATGAGGCAACCTAATGCCGGCTAGCGAGCCAGCTGATTAACGGGCGTCAACGGCCCTTTGCCCTCAAAGTACGAAATCAGATTGTCTGCCGCCAGGCCCGCCATGGCCGTGCGCGTGCCCTTGGTAGCGCTGGCGATATGCGGGGTCAGCACCACATTGGGCACCGTCAGCAGATCGGGATGCACGGCAGGCTCGCCCTCGAACACATCGAGACCTGCCGCCGCGATGCGCTGCTCGCGCAAGGCCTTGGCTAGGGCAGCATCATCAACAATGCCGCCGCGTGCGATATTGATCAGCGTGGCCGTGGGCTTCATCTGCGCCAGCTCGGCCTCGCCAATCGTGTGGCGGTTTTCGGGCGTGAAAGGCAGCACCAGCATCACATGGTCTGCCGTCTTGAGCAGTTCTTCCTTGCTCACATAACTGGCCTTGCATTCGGCTTCCAGCGCCGCATCCAGACGCGAGCGGTTGTGATAGACCACCTTCATGCCAAAGCCATAGGCGCCACGCTTGGCAATGGCCTGACCAATGCGGCCCATGCCGATGATGCCCAGCGTGGAGCCATGCACCTCCGCGCCCGCAAACAGGTCGTAGTGCCAGTCCTTCCACAGACCCGCGCGCAGGTAATGCTCGCTCTCGCAAATACGGCGGGCCGTGGCCATCAGCAGCGCAAAGCCAAAGTCTGCCGTCGTCTCGGTCAGCACATCGGGCGCATTCGTGCCCTGCACGCCAGCCGCCGTCATCGCAGGCACATCAAAGTTGTTGTAGCCCACCGCCATATTGGCCACGATGCGCAGCTGCGGGCAGGCAGTCAGCAACTGCGTATCAATGCGCTGCGACCCCGTAGTCAGCACCCCGTCCTTGCCCTGCAGTTGCTGGGCCAGTTCTTCGGGCGTCCAGACCACATCGTCCTGATTGGACTGCACCTCAAAGTGCTGCTGCAGACGCTGCACCACCTCGGGCGAAATAGCGCGTGCAATCAGAATGCGAGGTTTGTTGCTCATTGTGCTGTTCTCCTTATCAACCTGTTCAAACAGCCATGTTCTAACTCAGTGACACCGAGGAAGGGCCTAGGCGGCCCCGCCGCCCCGCACCGAGGGTGTCGTCCCCCTCCCGCATTGCGAAGCAAAGCGAGAGAGAGGGGGAAGCCGCGCAGCGGCTCAGGGGGTGAACCAAATGAATGTGATTACCACCAGCAACGGCACCAGAATCCCCACCGACCAGACCATATAACCAAAGAAGCCAGGCATCTTCACGCCGCGATCTTCGGCAATGGCCTTGACCATGAGATTGGGTGCATTGCCGATATAGGTGTTGGCGCCCATGAAGACCGCGCCAGCCGAGATGGCGGTCAGCGTCAGTGCCATATCGGTCATCAAGTGGGCCGGATCGCCACCCGCCGTGTTGAAGAACACCAGATAGGTGGGCGCATTGTCCAGGAAGGATGACAACAAACCCGTGGCCCAGAAATACATGGCAGGGTTGGGCGTGCCATCGGCATTGGTCACCGCACGCACCACCGCACCAAACGGGCCATCCACACCGGCCTTGAGCATGGCAATCACGGGAATGATGGTCAGGAAAATGCCGGCAAACAGCTTGGCCACTTCCTGCATGGGCCCCCAGCCAAAGTCATTGGCCTGATGCACGCGCTTGGCCGTGAGCTTGAGCGACAGCAGCGCCACAATGATCAGACCCACGTCGCGCACCAGCCCCGGCAAGCCAACGTGTACGCCCGCGACTTCAAAGCCGGCTGGCGTGCGCCAGATGCCGCTGATCAGTACCAGCGCCACCACCACGGCCAGCAAGGCGAAGTTAACGCGACCATCAAAGCCCAGGCGACTTTGCGCGCCCGTCACATCGACACTGGGCGTAGGGTCGGGCAAGTCGGTTTCACCTTTTTCTCCCATCAGGCGAGAGTCGATCACAAAGAAGATGACCAGCAGCGCCAGTGTGAGGAATAGCATAGGCCCCCAGACATGGCGTACCGTCCAGAAGAAATCCACGCCCTTCAGAAAGCCGAGGAACAGCGGCGGGTCGCCCAGCGGCGTGAGCGCGCCACCGGCGTTGGAGACGATGAAGATAAAGAACACCACCACATGAGCCTGATGGCGGCGGTTGTCATTGGCGCGCAGCAGCGGGCGAATCAGCAGCATGGATGCGCCGGTCGTACCCATAAAGCTGGCCAGCACGGCACCAATGCCCAGAATGGCTGTGTTCAAGCCCGGCGAGCCGCGCAGATTGCCGCGCACATAAATGCCGCCCGCCACGGTGTACAGCGCAGTGAGCAAAATCACAAACGGCAGATATTCGGCCACCAGCGCATGCAGCAGATTCACGGCTGCCGCGCCCATGCCGTAAACCACCGCAAATGGCAGCATAAACGCCAGTGCCCACGCAGCAGTGACCTTGCCAAAGTGCTGGTGCCAGAAATGCGGCGCCGCCAGCGGCATCAGCGCAATTGATAGCAACATGCCCACAAACGGTATGCCCCAGGCTACGGACATGGCCGCACCATCCACCTCGCCCGCCACTTCGCTCGCATTCGCCACTCCGGCAAGCACCATCAGCATTGCCGCCATGGCGGCCTTGGTCCGAGTTTGAATTCTTTGCACAGACTTCCCTCCGCGAGTTCTTGTTTTCAGGCCCCGACGGCGGGCGGAGGCGCAATGTTGAAGACCTGGCGCAGATAGGCCAGATATTTCTCGTCATCGCACATGCTCTTGCCCGGAGTGTCCGAGAGCTTGGCCACAGGCTGGCCGTTGCAGCGTGTCATCTTGATCACAACCTGCAGCGGCACATGGTCTGGCGGGCTGCCCAGGTCATTGGTCAGATTGGTGCCAATACCAAACGCCAGCTGGCAGCGGCCATGAAAGCGCTCGAACAGCTCAATGGTCTTGGGCACCGTCAGGCCGTCGCTGAAGATCAGCACCTTGGTCAGCGGGTCGATCTTGTTGGCCTTGTAATGCGCGATCAGGCGCTCGCCCCAGTCAAACGGATCGCCGCTGTCGTGGCGCGCACCATCGAACAGCTTGCAGAAATACATATCGAAGTCGCGCAAGAAGGCCGTCATGCCATAGACATCGGACAGCGCAATGCCCAGATCTCCGCGATACTCGCGCGCCCAGGACTCGAAGCCGAAAATCTGGCTGTCGCGCAAGCGCGGGCCCAGTGACTGGCAGGCCTGCAAATATTCATGGGCCAGCGTGCCCAGCGGAATCAGGCCCAGCTTCATGGCATACAGCACATTGCTGGTACCGGCCAACTGCGCTTTGCGCTGACCTGCTGTACCGCTGACGCGCGAGCCCGAGTGGCCCAACTTGGCGCACAGCACGCGCAGCACTTCCTCATGCCAGGCCTTGGAAAAGCGCCGGCGCGTGCCGTAATCGGCAATCTTGAGCGACTCCAGCCCCGGCCCCTGCAGCAGGGCAATCTTCTCGTCCAGGCGTTTGCGCCCTTCGAGGAAGTTGGGCACGGGCTGGGTATTGCGAAAGTACACCTCGTTGACGATGGCCAGCACCGGAATCTCAAAAAGAATGGTGTGCAGCCACGGGCCTTTGATGGAGATGTCGATTTCGCCACTCTCCAGCGGCGTGACGGTGATGTATTTGTCGTTGAGCTGAAACAAGCTCAGAAAATCCACAAAATCGCTTTTGATAAAGCGCAGCGAACTCAGGTAGGCCAGCTCGGCATCCTGAAAGCGCAGCTTGCACAGCGAACGGATTTCTTCGCGGATTTCATTGACGTACGGTGCCAACTGCACGCCGGGATTGCGGCACTTGAAGCGGTACTCCACCTGCGCACCAGGAAACTGGTGCAGCACCACCTGCATCATCGTGAATTTGTACAGGTCGGTATCGAGCAGGCTGGTGATGATCATGGACGACTTGGGCCCTGGCGGCCCCTGTTCAGTCATTGAGCAAGGCGAGACAACTCGCCCCAAGAAGGTCTACGAGTGTAGGCGATTCACAAGTGGCTCAAGGCTTGCAAGGCGCAAGCGCGCAGATTCCGCCGCCGCACCGCGAAAATTTGCATCAAACATGCTTCATGTCTATATGGAATATAGGCAAGCAGCTATCAATTTTAATGAATCACACTTTGAGCGAAGCCAGCGCAGTGCGCAATGCATCGGGCAATGGCACGGGCCTGCGCGTTTCGCGGTCCACATACACATGGATGAAATGGCCTGCGGCCGCAGACTGCGCCTGACCCTGCGCGAACAGCCCCACCTCATAGCGCACACTGGAGCTGCCCATATGCGCGACGCGAATGCCCGCCTCCACCGTCTGCGGGAAGGCCAGCGAAGCAAAGTAATTGCACTGCGTCTCGATCACCAGCCCTATGGTCTGCCCGGCATGAATATCCAGCGCGCCACGCTCAATCAGATAGGCATTCACCGCGGTATCGAACCAGCTGTAGTAGATGACGTTGTTCACATGCCCATAGACATCGTTGTCGGACCAGCGCGTGCTGATCTCACGAAACACAGGGTAGCTGCTGCGCGCCTGAGGCTGGGCGCGGGCCGGTTTTTCAGTGCTGGTTGAGGTCATGGCGACATTGTGCAGGCACTGTTTGCTCATTCCAGCACGCAAGTGACAAACCGCTCCAAACCTGCACCACCCATGTGCAGCGTCGGTTACGCGACACAATAAAGATGATGAAAATCAATTACTTACCAAAAACCAACAGTCACTTATCTTTTGTGTTGCACTGCAACAATTTAGGACTTGCGTTGACCGCAAATCTCTTCCACAATTCATTCCATGCTGCACTGCAACATACAGTCATTCAGGCGAATGACGGTGTCAGAGCAGATGTTTCTCCGGTCCGATCCCTCTGTTAGATCCGCAAATTTGGAGCATTGAAAATGAACCTGACACCTGAACAAATCCTGAGCGCCCACAAAGCCAACCTCGAAACCCTGTTTGGCCTGACCAGCAAAGCCTTCGAAGGCGTTGAAAAGCTGGTGGAACTGAATGTGACTGCCTCCCGTGCTGCCCTGAGCGAAGCTGCTCAGCACACACAAGCCGTACTGAGCGTCAAGGACGCCCAGGAACTGCTGACTCTGCAAGCCGGCCTGTTCCAGCCCCTGGCTGAAAAGACAGCCTCCTACAGCCGTCACCTGTACGACATCGCCAGCAGCACGGCTACCGAATTCAACAAGGCCCTGGAAAGCCAATCTGCTGAAGCTCGCAAGAACTTCAACACCCTGCTGGAAACTTCTGCCAAGAACGCTCCCGCTGGTTCCGAATCCGCCGTGGCTCTGGTCAAGAACGCCGTGTCTGCTGCCAACAGCGCTTTCGAATCCGTGCAAAAGGCTGTCAAGCAAGCTTCCGACGTGGCTGAAGCCAACTTCAATGCTGCCACCAAGACAGCCACTGAAGCCGTGAAGACTGCTTCCGGCGCCAAGCGCTAAGCAGCCACAACAAGGTTTTTCTGCATGCTAGGCAAACATCTAGGGTTTACCCTATAATTGCCAGCATGCGAGGTTGCATTGACCTCGCGCAAGTTGTCTCCTTGGATCCTCCTGAAACCCCCGTTTCATGGATCCCTTCAAGCCCGGCCCTTCTGGACCGGGCTTTTTTTATGCACGCTTTCCGCAGTACCGTATTGAAACCTCCCCATGCATAATTGACGTTTACGTCAACGTCATGCATCAGGAGACAACTCATGCAAATTCAAGATCGCGTGTTCATCGTCACCGGCGGCGCTTCCGGTCTGGGTGAAGGCACGGCACGCATGCTGGCCGCCAACGGCGGCAAAGTAGTGATTGCAGATATGAACGCCGAGCGCGGCGAAGCCGTAGCGCGCGAAATTGGCGGCGTATACCTGCGCTGCGATGTCAGCAGCGAAGCCGATGGTCAGGCCGTGGTGGAAAAAGCCACCAGCCTGGGCAAGCTCGCAGGTCTGGTCAACTGCGCCGGCATTGCTCCCGCTGAAAAAACCGTGGGCAAGAACGGCCCGCACAACCTGAACGTCTACACCAAGACCATCATGGTCAACTTGGTCGGCACCTTCAACATGATCCGTCTGGCGGCAGACGCCATGAGCAAGAACGAGCCCGAAGCCACGGGCGAACGTGGCGTGATGATCTCCACCGCCAGCGTGGCCGCCTATGACGGCCAGATCGGTCAGGCCGCTTACGCAGCCTCCAAGGGTGGCGTGGTCGGCATGACCCTGCCCATCGCCCGCGACCTGTCGCGCAACGGCATTCGCAATATGACGATTGCCCCCGGCATCTTCGGCACACCCATGCTGTTCACCATGCCGCAGGAAGTGCAGGATGCACTGGCCGCCAGCGTGCCCTTCCCCAGCCGCCTGGGCAAGCCTGAGGACTACGCCAAGCTGGTCAAGCACATTCTTGAAAACGATATGCTCAACGGCGAAGTGATTCGCCTGGATGGCGCCATCCGCATGGCACCGAAGTAAATCCAATGCTTTAGAAACAGGTCTTCACCCAAGACCTGTTTTGCTTCAGACAAAGAAAAAAAGCCGCAACCCTCTCGGATTGCGGCTTTTTAAATCTGGCGGAGTGGACGGGACTCGAACCCGCGACCCCCGGCGTGACAGGCCGGTATTCTAACCAACTGAACTACCACTCCTGGCAGGAAGCTTTGCTCACTACTTTGTAGCTACAAGTGCTTCAAACTTGGCGACCCTACGGGGATTCGAACCCCGGTACTCACCGTGAAAGGGTGATGTCCTAGGCCTCTAGACGATAGGGTCAATCCTAGAACGATTCTGATCTTTCGATCAGCCGTCAAAAACTTTGGTGGAGGTAAACGGGATCGAACCGATGACCTCTTGCATGCCATGCAAGCGCTCTCCCAGCTGAGCTATACCCCCTTGAGCAACAAGACAGTGCCTCACTGCTGCAGTACAAAAATTGTAGCACAGGCTTTTTCACCGATTTTTCGAAATCGCCAAAATTTTCCAGTCAACCCACAAAAAAAGGGATGCCAAGCATCCCTTTCAATCTTCCAGCCCGTCTTCGATCAGACGGCACCGCCATCACGGATACGGTGCATCTCCCCGATGTCCACGGTCCAGACCAGGCCATCGCCAATCTGGCCCGTGCGGCAAGCGCTGATGATGGCTTCACGGATGGGCTCGACCATGGACTCATCCACGATCACACACACCATCAATTTGTCCGAAAAGTCGGTCAACTCATCCTTGACCGAGCGCTTATCCACCGCCGCAGGGGCCGTAAAACCCTCAGCCTTGAACAGAGTCACCCCCGGAAAATTGGGAATCGCACGCAAGGCTGTGCGCAAGCGCTCCAGCCGACTAGGACGCACGATGGCACGGATTTCTTTCATCGACATCGCAAATCTCCTATCAACACATACCTTCAAAACTGGCACAGCCCAAAGTCAGGAGCAGCGAGCAAGGGCCGCTCCCGCAGCGAGGCTGCTGTCCCCCTCCCATAGCGCGAAGCGCGTAGAGAGAGGGGGAAGGCGCAAAGCGCCTCAGGGGGTGCTTACGCCTCCCTCGGTTTTTCATCAAACCAGCGATACAGCGTAGGCAGCACCACCAGCGTGAGCAAGGTGGACGAGATCAGGCCACCAATCACCACAATCGCCAGTGGCCGCTGCACTTCGGAGCCCGGGCCCGTGGCAAACAGGAATGGCACCAGGCCCAGCAGCGCCACTGTCGCCGTCATCATCACGGGGCGGAAACGCTGGGTGCAACCTTCCTTGACGGCGTCGTGCACGCTCATGCCGTCTTCGCGCAGGTGGCGGATGCTGGTAACCAGCACCACGCCGTTGAGCACGGCAATACCCCACAGCGCAATAAAGCCCACGGAAGCTGGCACGCTCACGTACTCACCTGTCACAAACAGACCAACCAGGCCGCCAATCGAAGCAAAAGGCAGCACCAGAATGATCAGGCTTGCCAGCTTGACGGAGTTGAACAGCAGGAACAGCAGGAAGAAGATGGCCACGATAGTCAGCGGAACGATGACCTGCAGCGTGCCCATAGCGCGCTCCATGTTCTCGAACTGACCACCGAACTTGAAGTAATAGCCATCTGGCAGCTTGACTTCGCTCTCCAGACGTTGCTCCACCTCGGCCACAAAGCCAGCCAGGTCACGCCCTTCCACGTTGGCACCCACCACCACGCGGCGCTTGCCGCCTTCGCGGCTGATCTGCGCTGGACCGTCGACCAGCTCGATCTTGGCCACGCTGTTCAGCGGCACTTGCGCGCCAGTGGCTGTCGTCAGCAGGGTGGCACCAATGGCAGACGGCGATCCGCGGAAGGCTTCGGGGAAGCGAACCACGACCGCGTAACGGCGCTCACCTTCATAGAGCGTGGTCACATCCTTGCCGCCAATGGCAGACTCCAGCACGCTTTGCACATCGGCCACATTGAGGCCGTGGCGGGCAATGGCCTTGCGGTCAATGTCCACGGTCAAGGCCTGCTGACCCGACAAGCGCTCGATACGGATATCGGTGCTGCCTGGCACGCTCTTGAGGATACGGGCCACTTGTTCAGAGACTTGCTTGAGGTCTTCGAGCTCATCGCCAAACACCTTCACGGCCAGTTGCGAACGCACGCCCGTCACCATTTCATCCACGCGCTCCGAAATCGGCTGGGACAGCACAATCTGCACGCCTGGAATCTTGGACAGACGCTGGCGAATGTCTTCGTCGATCTCGTCCTGCGTACGCTCGGAATCAGGATCCAGCAACACGATGGGGTCGGACTCGTTCGGACCTGCAGGGTCTGCCGGCGATTCACCGCGACCCAGCTTGGACACCACGGACTTCACGCCTTCCACCTGCGCCACTTCCTTCATGGCCGCCATTTCCATGCGGATGGACTCATCCAGAGAAATGCTGGGCACGCGATTGATCTGCGGCGTCAGCGCACCCTCCTTCATGGTGGGCATGAAGGACTTGCCCAGGAAGGGGAACAGACCCAGCGATGCGATCAGCAGCAGCACGGCCACGGCCAGCGTCAGGCGGTGACGCGAGGTCGCAGCTTCCAGCAGCTTGAGGTAGTGACGCTTGAGGAAAGCGATCAGCTTGGTGTCGTGATCTGCACCACCCTTGAGGAAGTACGAGCACAGAACAGGCGACAGGAACAGCGACACCGCCAACGAAACCGCCAGCGCAATCACAATCGTCAGTGCCAATGGGCCAAACATCTTGCCTTCGATACCCTGCAGCGTCATCAGCGGCAGGAACACCAAGATGATGATGGCAATACCGAAGATAGTGGGCGTCGCGACTTCTGACGTGGCAGACAGCACGGTGCGCACGCGCTCTCCAACGCTGTTGCCGGCCTGCCCCAGTTTGTGGAAGACATTTTCAACCACCACCACCGTGGCATCCACCATCAGACCAATGGCAATCGCCAGCCCCCCCAGCGACATCAGATTCGCCGAGATGCCGTACTTGTTCATCAGGATGAAGGTCGTCAGCGGCGTGATGATCAACGTGGCCACCACGATCAGACTGGAGCGCACATCCCCCAGGAAGATGAACAGCACCACCACCACGAGGAAGATGCCTTCGATCAGCACCTTGCCCACGGTCCACAGCGCCGAGTCCACCAGATCGGTACGGTCGTAGTAAGGCACGATCTGCAGGCCGCCAGGCAACATGCCCTTGGCGTTGATCTCGGCCACGCGCTCTTTCACGCGGGTCACGACTTCCTTGGCATTGCCGCCGCGCATCATCAGCACAATGCCAGAGACACCTTCGGTATAGCCGCCCTTGACGATGGCACCCTGGCGCACTTCGGCACCGATCTGCACCGTCGCCACATCACGCACATAGACGGGCACACCACCCTGCTCCTTGAGCACGATATTGCCGATGTCTTCGAGCGAGCGAATCATGCCCACGCCGCGAATCAGATACTGCTCCGTCACCTGCGGCAGAATGCCGCCGCTGGCATTGGCATTGTTATCTGCCACCGCCTGCACGACCTGGCGCACAGTCAGACCATAGTGACGCAGTCGGCTCGGGTCCACCAGCACCTGGTACTGCTTGACATAACCACCTTGCGAGTTGATTTCAGCCACGCCAGGAATGGAGCGCAGCAACGGGCGCGCCACCCAGTCCTGGATGGTGCGGCGCTCAGTCAGCTCGGCCTGGGTCAGCTCGCGCTTGCCATCGTCGGGATGGTCCAGCGTGTACTGATAGACCTCGCCCAAACCTGTGGAGACAGGACCCAGCACAGGGACAATGCCGCTGGGCATGCGCGGAGTGACCTCGATCAGCCGCTCCGTCACCAGTTGGCGAGCAAAGTACACATCGGTCGCATCAGTGAACACCAGCGTGATGATGGACAGACCGCTTTTGTTAAGCGAGCGCATCTCCGTCAGACCGGGAAGACCGGTCATGGCGATTTCCAGCGGCACCGTGACAAAACGCTCGATTTCCTCGGGCGAGCGGCCTGGCGCTTCAGTCGCAATCTGCACCTGCACATTGGTCACATCGGGGAAAGCATCCACCGACAGATTCATGGCAGCACGCAGGCCGAAACCGCACATCACCAGGGCCAGCACGATCACCACCAGCCGCTGCGATAGCGCGGCACGAATCATGGAGGCAATCATGGGCTTACTCCAGCTCTGCGCGCTTGCGCTCGTTGTTCAGGTGAAAAGCACCTTCAACCACAATCTGCGTGCCTTCGTTCAAGCCCTTGATGACGGGACGCAGACCACCGCTGACAGCGCCCAGATCCACGGGAGTGAGGCGGTAATGGTTCTCGGCCTTCTTCACATAGACATGGTCTTTGTCGTTCTCACGCACCACGGCGGCAGCAGGAATGGCCAGAGTCTTTTCCATGGCTCCCTGAATCTTCATGGTGGCCAGCATCTGGGGCTTGAGTGACAGGTCGGAGTTGTCCACCTGGGTGCGGATGGTCACCGTGCGGGTCTCGGGCGAGACCGTATCACCCACATAGATGATCTTGCCGGGAATCAAACCTTCATCAGGCGTGAGGCCCAGTGCAGGCACATCGATCTGCACGTTCTGACCCGTCTTCACACTGCGCGCAATCTGCTCAGGCAAGGCACCAACGACCCAAACATTGGAGAGGTCCGCCACGGTGAACAGAGGGTCACCGGGCTGAGCGACCTGACCCTGACTGATCTGGCGCTCAATCACGATACCGGCTGAGGACGCAGTAATCGCAGCGTTGGGGGCCACACTGCCCTGCCCGCGCAAACGCGTCAGCGCATCATTGGACAAGCCCATCAACTTGAGTTGGTCACCTGCGGCACGCAACTCGGCGCGAGCAATCTGCACCTCGGATTCACGGCGCTGCAGCTCGGCGGAGCCGATCACATCGGCGGCAATCAGCTGACGCGCACGCTCGGCAGAGCGCTCGGCCAAGGTGGCCGTCGCACTGGCGCGCATGTAGGACAGCTGCGCTGTCGTCAACTCGGGGCTTGCGACGCGAGCCAGCACCTGACCAGGTTTGACGCGGTCACCGGTCTCGGCCAGCACCTCGGTCACACGGCCTGTGACCGCTGCACCAATGCGAGTGACTTTGCGTTCATTGGCCTCGATACGGCCCGCAATTTCCTGCACCGATGCAAGATCAGCCTGCGCCACAGCCGCCAGCTTGAAGTTGCCCGCCATTTCTGCTGGCACCACGACTTCCATGGGGTCCAGGTCCGGCTTGCTTTGTTCAGCCACTGGAGCGGCGGCTTTTTCATCCTTGCCACAGGCGGTAAGAGTCAAAGACACCAGCCCGGCCATTGCCAGTGCCAGAACCAGTGAGGCCGGGCGACGAAGACCCGCTGAAGATAAAGAATTTTGAGAAGACATAAGCGTGCTTGAAACAATAAAACTCGGTCTCTAATTCGATGCCGGCGCTCAGCGCGTGATCACCGCAGATGGATCGGCATAACGGCCGGCCAGAAAGTCCAGCTCGATACGAGCGGACTGCATCTGGTAGCGGGCTTCCAGCAAATCGGCACGCACGGTACGTAGCACACGCTGCGCATCGAGCACGTCGAGAATGCCGCGCTCGCCATAGCGGTAAGCTGCCTCGGCCACACGCAAGGCGGCTTCGGCTTCCTTGACCGAGCCTTCGCCCAGCGCCTTGGCGCGTACCTGCGCCATCTCCAGCACCTTGCGGGCCTGCAGCATTTGCTGCTCCAACTCGGCCTTGCGGCCATCCAGGCGCAAACGGGCGCGCTGCTCTTCCGACGCTGCCTCATCCATCGGGCCACGACGCTGGTCGAACAGCGGGATCTGCATGGTCACGCCAATGGTGTTGTTGCGGATATCTGGCTCGCGAGTCTGGGCATAGCGCAACTCGATGCCAGGCCAGCGACCGGCCTTGGCCCCCCGCTTCTGCGCCTCGGCCTTCTCCACCTCGGACTGAAGCTGCATCAACTCGGGATGGGTCTGGACATCGATGCCCTGCATCTGGCTGGCTCGCACCGGGTCTTGCAGTGACAGCGCCAGATCAAAACGTGCAGGCAACTGGCCTGCCGCCAGGCGGTTGAGCGTGAGCTGCGACTGCTCGACCATCAAGCGGGCCGATTGTTCCTGCTGACGTGCATTGATCAACTCAGCGTCGGCCTTGATGATTTCGTAGCGTGCTGCCTCCCCACTGGCCACGCGCACACGCACGCGCTCGTGCGCCTGCTCCAGCAGCTTGACCGCATCATGCGCTGCCTGCACCTGCGCCTGTCGCAGCACGACTTCATAGGCCTTGAGTTTGACCTGGGCCACCAGCGCATTGCGCGATGCTGCAATCTGGTGCACAGATGCCCGCTGACCTGCCTCAGCCGCATTCACACGGGCGCTGCGCACCGAGGGCATTTCGATAGGCACCGAAATGCCCATGGAGTTCACCGCTCCGGGATTGGCAGAAGCCATGCGCGCCTTGTTGTCACCACGGCTCCACTCCAGCTTGGGGTTGGGCAAAGCACCTGCAGTCACTACGGCTGCCTGAGCCGTCACACTGGACTGCTGTACCGAGCGCAGTTCAGGGTTGTGGTCGAGCACGGTTTCAATCAGTTGGCCCAGGCTGAGCTTGGGCACCGCGTTACCGGCGTCAGCAATGCTGGTGCTCACCTGCGATGCACCAGCAGGCACCGAAGTCTGAGCCTGGGCCGAAAAAGCCGCAGTCAGGCAAAGCGCCAAAATGCCAGGTTGCAAAAAACGCCGTGCAGACATGTCACCCAAACGATGCACATCCACTTTGGCCGGTTCAGACGCCGGCACTATCGATCTATAGAACATAGAACACAGCTGCCTTCTTGAGGGCAGATAAAGTGAGAAAAATATAAAACCTGCGCCAAGGCTCACGTGGCAGCGCTGCTGCTGTGAACAAGGCTCAGGAACACCAAGGCAGGTGTGAAGGCATTCGGATTGCGATGAAGTCCCGCGATAGGACTAGCAGATTTCAGGCCAACTCGGCCTGAAACGGTCCGAAGCCGAAGTCAGTCGATACAGTCCATTGCCCACCAGCAAGCACGCATGCTGGCGTCAGACGCGCTGGGACTCGCCTGCCTGCGGCAGGCGACGACTAGGCGGACGTAGCATTCCGTCCAGCCAGGCAGAATTGGGATGCACCGTATGCGCTTGCGGTTGCACCCAGAGATGAGCGACACCCACCGCGATATCATCGGGCGGGCCAAACAGTTCGTTGCGATCTTCCTGCGCGGAATTGAGCTCTGCTGAGCGATGCGGACGGTGAATGGAGAACTCCACCGTATCGTCTTCCACATCCTCTTCAAACTCTTGCAGCACGTCCACGCCATATTCGTGCGGCTCGGCATCCAGCGCATAGGCCATGGCTACCACATCTTGCGAACCTGCAGGCCAGATAGCCGCGATCTGCACGCCAACAATGGCGGCAAACATCAGCAATGAAAGCAGGAAAGACGAAGCCGGACGCATGAAGCGGAAATGCCCTGATGAAACAAGCAACGACGGGAAAGGAAAACTGGTACCGCCGACAGCAGCGGTACAAACAGGATGGTGTACCTGTCAGTGACAAAAGTTCCCTCAATGGAAAATTTTTGTCAGGCTTTCACGAAAGTGTGAACGATAGCTTATCGCCATAGCACTTGCAGTACAAGGGGATCTTGCTAGAAAGTCAGTAGCATGCAAGCCAATCATTGCAAATGACTGGAATGAAAAAAGCCGCAACCCGAAAGGATTGCGGCTTTTTTGAATCTGGCGGAGTGGACGGGACTCGAACCCGCGACCCCCGGCGTGACAGGCCGGTATTCTAACCAACTGAACTACCACTCCTGGCAGGAAGCTTTGCTACATATTATATAGCTGCAAGCGCTTCAAACTTGGCGACCCTACGGGGATTCGAACCCCGGTACTCACCGTGAAAGGGTGATGTCCTAGGCCTCTAGACGATAGGGTCAATTCCTAGAACGATTCGAGTTTTGCAACTCGCCGTCAAAATTTTTGGTGGAGGTAAACGGGATCGAACCGATGACCTCTTGCATGCCATGCAAGCGCTCTCCCAGCTGAGCTATACCCCCAAAATACTTCCCAATCAGGAAGCATCAAAACTGTGGCGGAGTGGACGGGACTCGAACCCGCGACCCCCGGCGTGACAGGCCGGTATTCTAACCAACTGAACTACCACTCCTGGCAGGAAGCTTTGCTACATATTATGTAGCTACAAGCACTTCAAACTTGGCGACCCTACGGGGATTCGAACCCCGGTACTCACCGTGAAAGGGTGATGTCCTAGGCCTCTAGACGATAGGGTCAATTCCTAGAACGATTCGAGTTTTGCAACTCGCCGTCAAATTTTTTGGTGGAGGTAAACGGGATCGAACCGATGACCTCTTGCATGCCATGCAAGCGCTCTCCCAGCTGAGCTATACCCCCAAATACTTCCCAATTAGGGAGCATCAAAACTGTGGCGGAGTGGACGGGACTCGAACCCGCGACCCCCGGCGTGACAGGCCGGTATTCTAACCAACTGAACTACCACTCCTGGCAGGAAGCTTTGCTCACTACTTTGTAGCTACAAGTGCTTCAAACTTGGCGACCCTACGGGGATTCGAACCCCGGTACTCACCGTGAAAGGGTGATGTCCTAGGCCTCTAGACGATAGGGTCAAACCTTGGACTACTTTGCAGTAACCGATTAAAAAAGCGCCTTCTTCTGTAAAGGCGCTTTTTTAATCAAGCGACTGGACTGGCGGAGTGGACGGGACTCGAACCCGCGACCCCCGGCGTGACAGGCCGGTATTCTAACCAACTGAACTACCACTCCTGGCAGGAAGCTTTGCTCACTACTTTGTAGCTACAAGTGCTTCAAACTTGGCGACCCTACGGGGATTCGAACCCCGGTACTCACCGTGAAAGGGTGATGTCCTAGGCCTCTAGACGATAGGGTCAATTCCTAGAACGATTCGAGTTTTTCAACTCGCCGTCAAAAATTTTGGTGGAGGTAAACGGGATCGAACCGATGACCTCTTGCATGCCATGCAAGCGCTCTCCCAGCTGAGCTATACCCCCAAAATTCTTTTCTCTTGAAAGCGCAACCTTTTAATCAGTTGCGCTTTGCAGAGCCTCGAATTATAGACAGGTTTTTAGCGGTTTTTCAAACGCGAGAGAACTTTTTCGCGTCCGAGCAGTTCCAGCACCGCATCCACCGATGGCGTATGGGCCGTACCCACGGTCAGCACACGCACAGGCATGGCCAGCATGGGCATCTTCACGCCCTGGGCCTTGAGCACTTCCTTGATAGAGGCGGCAATGGCTTCCTTGCTCCACTCCACGCCTTCCATGGCAGCAGCAAATGCATCCAGGATAGGTGTTGCGGCTTCGGTCACATGCTTTGCATAGTCTTCGGCATTGCGCTCCACGCTATCTACATAGAAGACTTTGATCCAGTTAGCCAAGTCAACCAGGGTTTCGCAGCGGTCCTTGAACAGAGCGACGATACGCACCAGACGGTCATCGGCTTCCAGAGCGGCAGCATCCACACCAGCCTTAACCACAAAAGGCTTGACCATGGCGGCCAGCGCCACATCGTCCATGGCCTTCAGGTGCTGGGCGTTGACCCAGCGCAGCTTGGCTTCGTCAAACTGACCGGCGCTGCGGCCCAGGTGGTCAAGGTTGAACCATTCTAGGAACTGGGCGCGGCTGAAGATTTCGTCGTCGCCGTGGCTCCAGCCCAGGCGGGCCAGATAGTTGACCATGGCGTCGGGCAGATAGCCTTCGTCACGGTATTGCGTCACGGCCTTGGCTCCGTTGCGCTTGCTCATCTTCTCGCCCTGCTCGTTCAGCACAGTAGGCAGGTGGGCAAACACGGGCACGTTAGCACCCAGCGCTTCAAAGATGTGAATCTGACGGGGCGTGTTGTTGACGTGGTCGTCGCCGCGAATCACATGGGTGATGTTCATGTCCATGTCATCGACACAGACGCAGAAGTTATATGTGGGCGTGCCATCGGGGCGGGCGATCACCAGATCGTCCAGCTCGGAGTTCTGGAACTCGATATGCCCCTTGCACTTATCGTCCCAGCCGACCACACCAGTCAGAGGCGTCTTGAAGCGCAGCACAGGCTTCACGCCTTCGGGAATGGCGGGCAGCACCTTGCCGGGTTCAGGACGCCATGTACCGTCGTAACGGGGCTTTTCCTTGTTGGCCATTTGCTTTTCACGCAGGGCGTCCAGCTCTTCCATGCTCATATAGCAGGGGTAGACGTAGCCCTTCTCTTGCAGCGTGGCCAGCACTTCTTTGTAGCGCTCCATGCGCTGCATTTGGTAGAACGGACCTTCATCATGGTCCAGCTGCAGCCATTCCATGCCTTCCAGAATCACATCCACAGAAGCCTGTGTGGAGCGTTCCAGATCGGTGTCCTCAATGCGCAGCACAAAGTCGCCGCCATTAGCGCGAGCAAAAGCCCAGGGGTAGAGAGCCGAGCGGATATTGCCCAGGTGGATAAAACCAGTGGGCGATGGAGCAAAACGGGTGCGAATTTTATTAGTTGTCATATAAAAATCCTTGTGCAGCAAGTTCAAAGCCAAGATGAAGGCGCATCAATAACGCGCAACCTCAGCCAGAGATGCCGAGCAAGAGCCGCCTCGCAGCGAAGGCATCGTCCCCCTTGAGGGGGAAGGCGCGAAGCGACTCAGGGGGTGTTTCACAGCGTATCCAGTCCGCGAGAAAGATCGGCCTTGAGATCGTCCAGATGTTCGAGGCCCACGGAAATACGAATCAAGCCCTGACCCACGCCAGCGGACTGGCGCTGGGCTTCGGTCAGGCGGCCATGCGAGGTGCTGGCCGGGTGGGTGATGGTGGTCTTCACATCGCCCAGATTGGCAGTGATGGAGCACAGACGCGTGCTGTCGATCACGTGGAAAGCGTTGGCACGCAGTTGCTCGGCACCTTCGCCGATCACATCAAAGGCCAGCACCGCACCGCCCATGCCGTTTTGCTGGCGCATGGCCAGATCGTGCTGAGGGTGGCTCTCGAGGCCGGGGTAGTACACACGGGCCACTTTGGGGTGAGCTTCCAGCCAGGCGGCAAAGTCCAGCGCCGCAGCGCTTTGGGCCTTGACGCGCAGAGCCAGCGTTTCCAGACCCTTCATCACCGTCCAGGCGTTGTACGGGGCAATGTTCAGTCCGCCGCTGCGCAGGAAGGTGCCCATGACCTTGTCCACCAGAGCGATGGAGCCACAGACGGCACCTGCCATCACACGGCCCTGGCCATCAAGGAACTTGGTGCCGGAGTGCACGATGATGTCCGCGCCGAACTTGGCGGGCTGCTGCAGGATGGGCGTGGCAAAGCTGTTGTCCACGGCCAGCAGCGCGTTGTGGGCGTGCGCCACTTCGGCCAGTGCGGCGATGTCGCACAGGTCGGTCAGCGGGTTGGTGGGCGTTTCCGCAAACAGCATGCGGGTGTTGGGCTTGATGGCGGCCTTCCAGGCTTCAATGTCGGTTTGCGGCACGAAGGTGGTTTCCACACCGAAGCGGGCCATTTCCGTGCCCAGCAGCTTGATGGTGGAGCCGAACATGGACTGCGAGCAGATCACATGATCGCCCGTCTTGAGTGCCGTCAACGCCACCAGCAAGATGGCGGACATGCCCGTGGAGGTAGCGACAGCGCATTCCGTGCCTTCCATGGCCGCGAGGCGACGCTCGAAGCTGGTCACCGTGGGGTTGGTGGTGCGGCTGTAGGTGTAGCCCGGCTCTTCATTGGCAAAGCGGCGCGCGGCGGTCGCAGCATCGGGCTGCACAAAGCTGCTGGTCATGTACAGCGCTTCGCAATGCTCGCCCCACTGGCTACGCTCGACCGCTTCGCGCACGGCCAGAGTCTCGGGATGCAAACCTTCGGGTAATGTCTTGTTGGTCACAATCGTCAAATCCAGATGGTTGGTACTGGCTTCAAGCCCGGCAGCAGGCTCTGTCGAGCCCTGGCGCAATCGCTTGACCAGCTTGACCGCAGGCCTGTGCCCTGGCGGTCTTCAAAGATGCCCTGCACGCATGTTTGGGCTGGATTTTGAGTCAAATCGCACTCAAATCCTGAATAAACATACGCAGAATGCTCACTTTAATATAGCAATCTGATTGCACAGCCCTGCCATTGTCCTCCTGAATGAAAAGGGTTGCCGAAGCAACCCTTTCACACTCAGTCATTCAGAAGGCGGCTTGCGCGCTCAGTTTTCCTGTGCATTGGGCAGAGAAAGGCGCGAAGTGTCTTCGCTTTCCTCTTCGCTGCCACGGTTACGGCCTTCGTTCAGAGCCGTCACTTCCTCGTCCGAAATGTCGCCGGTGATGTAGATGCCGTCAAAGCAGGAAGCCTCAAAACCATCAACCTTGGCATTGATCTTGCCAACGGCCTGCTTCATCGCGTCCACATCCTGATAGATCAGCGCGTCGCAGCCGATGACCTGACGGATTTCTTCCACGGTGCGGCCATGGGCCACCAGCTCGGCGCGGGTGGGCATGTCGATGCCGTAGACATTGGGGTGACGCACGGGAGGCGCAGCCGAAGCCAAGTAGACCTTGTTGGCACCGGCGTCACGCGCCATCTGCACGATTTCCTTGGAGGTGGTGCCGCGCACGATGGAGTCATCGACCAGCAGCACATTGCGACCCTTGAATTCGCTGCTGATGGCGTTGAGCTTCTGACGCACCGACTTCTTGCGCGCGCCCTGGCCCGGCATGATGAAAGTACGACCCACGTAGCGGTTCTTCACAAAACCTTCGCGGTAAGGGATGCCCAGCAGCTGCGCCAGCTGCATGGCACTGGGGCGGCTGGATTCTGGGATGGGAATCACGGCATCGATTTCACTGGGGGGAACCATGGAAACCACGCGCTTGGCCAGCGTCTCACCCATGTTCAGGCGCGCCTGATAAACGGAGATGCCGTCCATGGTCGAATCGGGGCGGGCCAGATAGACAAACTCGAACACGCAGGGGTTCAGGTGAGTGACATCAGCGCACTGCTGGCTTTCCACCTTGCCATCGTTGTGGATGAACACAGCTTCGCCAGGAGCAACGTCGCGGTCAAACACATGGTTCGTGCCTTCCAGCGCCACGGATTCGCTGGCCATCATGATGGTTCCGTCAGCGCCATGGCCCATGCACAGAGGACGGATGCCAAATGGATCGCGGAAGGCCAGCAGGCCGTAACCAGCAATCAGCGCGATCACCGAGTACGAGCCCTTGATGCGCTTGTGCACGGCGCGCACGGCCTTGAAGATGTCGGCGCTTTGCAGCGGCGCACCACTGGAAGCACGGCCAATTTCGTGCGCCAGCACATTGAGCAGCACTTCGGAGTCGCTCTCGGTGTTGGTGTGGCGGTGATCGGTCTCCGCCAATTCGCGACGCAGCTGCTTGGCGTTGGTGAGGTTGCCGTTGTGCACCATCACGATACCGAAAGGCGCATTCACGTAGAAGGGCTGGGCCTCTTCCTCGCTCGATGCATTGCCAGCCGTCGGGTAACGCACCTGGCCTAGACCCACATCACCGGGCAGAGCGCGCATATTGCGGGTGCGGAACACGTCCTTCACCATGCCCTTGGCCTTGTGCATGAAGAACTTGCGTTCCTGCTGGGTCACGATGCCGGCTGCATCCTGCCCACGGTGCTGCAGCAGCAGCAAAGCGTCATAAATCAGCTGATTCACGGGTGCGGTGCTGACCACACCAACGATTCCACACATAGTTGCGTTCCATCTGTTTGCGAGGATCGCTCCTCGCCACACTCGCCTGCTTTGCCACCCATTGGCTAGCCTGCGCTTTGATATCAGGTGCTCGCGGATCGCGCCAGCACCAAACTCCTGTCAGGTCTGCCGCAGTTCACGGCCAAGACCTCTATCCATCTATCCGCCACCTACCACCGATAGATGGAGGCCAAACCCGGCACTTCAAGTCGAAGCCGCGCCAGGCAGATACTGTTCCCACTCCTGCGGCAGCGCGGGCAAGACCCAGGCCAGCGCCTGTGTCAGCCAGGGCGCCACTGCAGACTCCTGCCACCACAGCCCCTTGTGCAGCGGCGTGTACTGAATCACCAGCGCCAGCACCAGAAGCAGCAGCGCACCGCGCAACACGCCAAACAAGGCGCCCAGCGTGCGGTCCACGGGTCTCAGGCCCACCGCCTCTATCAGTTGCTTGCTCAGCCAGGACACCACACCCCAGGCGAACATGGCCCCCACCAACAGCAGCACAAAAGCGGCCGCATAGCGCAGTTGCATATCCCAGCCCTCCAGGGGCAGCCACACGGCTACCTCTTGCGCCCATGTGCGGGCAACCACAAAGGCCACCACCCAGCCCAGCAAAGAGAGCACCTCATAAACCAGACCACGCCAGGCCCCCAGCAGCATGGAGCCCAGCAAGATGGCCACAAAAATCCAGTCCAGCGTGGTCATCGCTCAAAAATGCTCAGCGGCTGTCAGCCCTTGAACACAGAAGCAGGCAGACCCAGGGCCTTGGCGCGTGCAGCAGCCTTGTCAGCTTCTTCACGGCTCTTGAAAGGCCCCATGCGCACGCGGGTTCGCTTGCCGTCCTTGGTATCCACAGTTTGCGTAAACGCACCGCCGCCTAATTTGGCCTTGATCTCATTGGCCTTGCTCACCTCGGCAAAGGCGCCGATCTGCACGATAAAGCGTTCATTGCCTGCGGCAGCTTCCTTGGAATTGTCCTTGGCCGAGGAAGCCTCAGGCGCACTGCGCCCCTCCAGCAAGGCACGGGCACGGGCTGCGTCATCAGCCTTGCTGGTGTCTGGCTTGTGCTTTTCGGGCTTGGGCTCGGGTTTCGCTTCAGGCTTGGGTTCAGGCTTTTTGACCTCGGGCTCGGGCTTTTTCGGCTCCGCCTTGGGCTTTTCAGGCTTGGACTCTGGCTTTGCCTCGGGTTTTGGCTCGGGCTTGCGCTCAGGTTTGACTTCCGGCTTGGGCTCGGGCTTTGCCTGGGGTTTGGGTTCAGGCTTGACCTCCGGCTTGGCAGCAGAGGTCACCGCCGCCACGCCAGCGGCTGCGCCCACAGCGGCAGCTCCGACCGCCGCTGTGGAAGTTGCGGGCCTTGAAGAAGGCGAAAGCACCTCTTCCCCATCATCCAGCGATGCATTGGCCGCCACACGGCCTGTAGGCGCGGGAGTGGAATGCGTCTGCCCAGCGACTTGCGCGCCAGGCACGACTTCGGGCGCGGCATTGGCTTGGTCGGGAATCTCAATCGGAATATTGACGGGAATGGGACGCGGCTGGGTATCGAACAGCAGCGGAAAGCCCACCACGCCGATCAGCACCAGCACGGCAGCGCCAATGAGGCGGTGGCGCGCCCGGCGACGCATGTCCTCCACGCTCTCGCCCTGCGCCAGACGGCTGGGGCGCTTGGCGCCAGCCACCGACTCAGCGTCGTCTTTCTTGCCAGGCCAACGGAAATTGAAAAGTGCCATGAGTTCGGACTTGGTTGAGGCCTGCTGCTGCACCCCGTGCAGGCAGGCCACAGACTCAATGAGCCAAGTGTTTGGCGTTCAGTCGGGGCGTGCCGTTTTGCAGCACACCGCCAACGGTGTAGAACGATCCAAAGACCACGATTCTATCAGCCGCCTCTGCCGCAGCGACGGCGGCATCCAGCGCCTGCTGAGGATTGGCAAAGCATTGCATGCTCACATCTTTGCGAACCAGGCCTTGGTCCTGCAACTGCTGCAGCTTGGCCTTGAGGCCTTCTGCCGTGTCGGCGCGGGCTATGGGCAGATCGGTGAAGTACCAGCGATCGATCAGCGGAGCGACCTTGGTGAGCATATGCATCCAGTCCTTGTCCGCCATGGCGCCAAAGACAGCGTGCGTGGTCGGAAAGTAGCCCATGGCGTCCAGATTGGCCGTAAGCGCCGCCACCGAGTGCGGGTTGTGCGCCACGTCCAGCACCAGATTGGGCTGGCCGGGAATAATCTGGAAGCGCCCTGGCAGCTCCACCATGGACAGTCCGGTTCTCACGGCCTGTGCCGTCACCGGCAGTTGGCTGCGAATGGCTTCAAACGCCGCCAGCACGCCAGCGGCGTTGACCAACTGGTTAGCACCGCGCAGTGCGGGGTAGGCCAGACCGGCATAGCGGCGGCCACGACCGGCCCAGCCCCACTGCTGCTTGTCGCCGTCGTAATTGAAGTCCTTGCCAAAGCGCCACAGATCGGCACCGATTTCCGCGGCGTGATCGATCACGCTCTGCGGCGGCATGGGGTCGCTGACCACCACAGGCTTGCCGGGGCGCATGATACCGGCTTTTTCGCGGCCAATGCTTTCGCGATCCGGGCCCAGCAGCTCCATATGATCCAGGTCGATGCTGGTGATCACGGCACAGTCGGTGTCGATGATGTTGGTGGCGTCCAGTCGGCCACCCAGGCCGACTTCCAGAATCGCCACATCGAGCTTGGACTGGCTCAGCAAATGCAGGATGGCCAGCGTGGTGAACTCAAAATAAGTGAGCGCCACCTCATTGGCATCCTTGACTCTGGCTTGCTCCACCGCTTCAAAGTGGGGGATCAGCGCCTCGGCCGTGACGATCTCGCCACCTACGCGGCAGCGCTCTTCGAAGTGCACCAGATGGGGAGAGGTGAAAACACCGGGGCGAAAGCCCGATTGCAGGGCCACGGCTTCCAGCATGGCACAGGTGGAGCCCTTGCCATTGGTGCCTGCGACGGTGATGACGGGGCAATCGAATTTCAGGCCCATGCGCTGTGCGACTTCACGCACGCGATCCAGACCCAGGGCGATGTTCTGGGGATGCAGATGCTCGCAATAAGAGAGCCATGCATCCAAAGTGGGAAATGTGGTGTGCATACTGGACGCTATTGTCGCCCACAGCCAGAGGCCCTATGTACTGCGGCACATGGCAAAGTGCGTTAAACCTGCTTCCAATCGTTCCAGAATTTTTAATCTCATGAGCAAGACCACCACTGTTTTCGGCATTCCCAACTGTGACACTGTCAAGAAAGCGCGCACCTGGCTGGATGAGCAAGGCATCACTTACCAGTTTCATGACTTCAAGAAGCAGGGCGTACCCGCCGATCGCCTGCCCGACTGGATGAAGGCTGTGGGCTGGGAAAAACTGCTCAACCGCCAGGGCACGACCTGGCGCAAACTCGATGACGCCACCAAGGCCAGTGCCGTGGATGCGGCGTCGGCTGCTGCCGTAATGCAGGAACATGCCAGCGCCATCAAGCGCCCCGTGGTGGAATGGGCCGACGGCAAAATTACCGTGGGCTTCAAGGCCGATGACTGGGCTGCCTTGCATAGCAAATAAGCAACCACTCACACCCAATCGCGCCATTACACCGCTTTACCTAGCTTTACGTAACTGGAACCCAGGGTTGACCCGATGCGGTTAACCTTTTCTCACTCTGAAGCGTTATAGGTTCAGAGATAGGAGTCTTCCATGAAATCTTTGGCTGTTCTGACCATCGCCGCTCTCGCCGCCTCCGGGGCCTATGCCCAGGAGCGTGGCCGCGTGCTGTCGTCCTCTCCCATTACCCAGCAGGTGGCCGTGCCCCAGCAGGTGTGCTCGGACCAGCCCGTTGCCGTGGCACCCCGCCCTTCGGGAGCCGGTGCCGTGGTGGGTGCGATTGCGGGCGGTCTGCTGGGCAATGCCATTGGCGGCGGCGGTGGCCGCGCTGCCATGACGGGTGCGGGTCTGATTGGTGGTGCCATGCTGGGCAACCAGGCAGAAGCTTCGGGCGCCCAACCCCAGTACCAGACCGTGCGCCAGTGCAGCACGCAGACCTTCTATCAGAACCGTACCGTGGGATACAACGTGACCTATGAGTACAACGGTCGCAGCTACACCACACAGACGACCCAGCCGCCCGGCCAGTGGATTGCGCTGAATGTGCAGCCCATGGCCAACGATCAGGCCTACAGCAGCAATGGCTACTACGACAGCCAAGCACAGCCGCAATCGGCCTATTCGACCAATTACCAGAACGGCTACCCGGCGGATTACCAGACCGGTTATCCCAACAGCTATCAAAGCGGCTACTACGCACCCCAGCCCGTGGCGCCCAGTTATTCGAGCAGCTATTCGGCCGCTGACTATGTGGCTCCGCTGCTGATTGGCGCCGTGATTGGTGCAGGTGCCTACTACGCCACGCGACCCAGCCACTACTACCGTGGCCATGGCGGCGGCTACTACCGTCCGGGCCATGGTGGCTATGGCGGTGGTCACGGCTGGCGCCGCTGATCTTGCCCTCGCGTCTGACCCAAGAGCCCCACCGCGGGGCTCTTGTTTTTCATGCCTTTGGCGGGGATTCGCACGGCGGCGAATCCCCTGGCCTAAAATCAGAGGTTTTGATCCTCGACCACGCACAGCGTTCTCTTCCATGACCACCGAAACCATCAACAGCGTCAACCTGACTACCAAGGCCAATGTGTACTTCGACGGCAAGTGCGTCAGCCACAGTTTCACCCTGGCCGATGGCACCAAGAAGTCTGTCGGCGTGGTGCTGCCCGCGACCCTGACCTTTGGCACGGCTGCGGCAGAGATCATGGAATGCGTGGGCGGTGCCTGCGAATACAAGCTCGACGGCAGCGATGAATGGAAGAAGTCCTCCGCCGGCGAGAGCTTCCACATCCCCGCGAACTCGAAGTTCGACATCCGCGTGACCGAGGCATACCACTACATCTGCCACTACGCCTGAGCCCGGGCGGGCCCAGATTTCAAGACTTTTTAGCCTCAAGTCCATATATCAATTAGGCTTGCCGCTATCAATTTGAAGAGTAATTCATGGAAACCATCCTGCAAAACGTTCCCGTCGGCCAGAAGGTCGGCATCGCCTTCTCCGGCGGCCTCGATACCTCCGCCGCTCTGCGCTGGATGAAGAACAAGGGCGCTCTGCCCTACGCTTACACCGCCAACCTGGGCCAGCCCGACGAGGAAGACTACGATGCCATCCCCCGCAAGGCGATGGAATACGGCGCGGAAAAAGCCCGCCTGATCGACTGCCGCACCCAGCTGGCCAACGAAGGTATTGCCGCCATCCAGGCCGGTGCATTCCACATCTCCACCGGTGGCATCACCTACTTCAACACCACGCCTCTGGGCCGCGCTGTGACCGGCACCATGCTGGTGGCCGCCATGAAGGAAGACGACGTCAACATCTGGGGTGACGGCTCCACCTTCAAGGGCAACGACATCGAGCGCTTCTACCGCTACGGTCTGCTGACCAACCCCGCACTGAAGATCTACAAGCCCTGGCTGGACAACGCCTTCATCAACGAGCTGGGCGGCCGCACCGAAATGTCGGAATTCCTGATCAAGGAAGGCTTTGGCTACAAGATGTCCGTGGAGAAGGCGTATTCGACCGACTCCAACATGCTGGGCGCCACCCACGAAGCCAAGGACCTGGAGCACCTGAACAGCGGCATCCGCATCGTCAACCCCATCATGGGCGTGGCGTTCTGGAAGCCCGAAGTCGAAGTGAAGGCCGAAGAAGTCTCGGTCACCTTCGAAGAAGGCCGTCCCGTGGCCCTGAACGGCCAGCGCTTTGACGACCCCGTGGCCCTGTTCCTGGAAGCCAACCGCATCGGTGGCCGCCACGGCCTGGGCATGAGCGACCAGATCGAAAACCGCATCATCGAAGCCAAGAGCCGCGGCATCTACGAAGCCCCCGGTATGGCGCTGCTGCACATCGCCTACGAACGTCTGGTGACCGGCATCCACAACGAAGACACCATCGAGCAGTACCGTGTGAACGGTCTGAAGCTGGGCCGTCTGCTGTACCAAGGCCGCTGGTTCGACCCCCAGGCCATCATGCTGCGCGAAGCCGCACAGCGTTGGGTGGCCCGTGCCGTGACCGGCACCGTGACGCTGGAACTGCGCCGCGGCAACGACTACTCCATTCTGAACACCGAATCGTCCAACCTGACTTACGCTCCCGAGCGCCTGTCGATGGAAAAGGTGGAAGACGCGCCTTTCAGCCCCACCGACCGTATCGGCCAGCTGACCATGCGCAATCTGGACCTGATCGACACCCGCGACAAGCTGGCCATCTACTCCAAGGCCGGCCTGCTGAGCGTGAGCAGCACCAACGCCCTGCCCCAGCTGGGCGGCGACAAGAAGTAATTCTTCTTAGCCTCTTCAAAAAGCCGCTGAGCGAAAGCTTCAGCGGCTTTTTTGTGTCTGAGCCTCGCGCAAATTCACCGCATCAGCGAGTGTTTTGACCTCGGGTATCCGATGACCTTCTCTGACAGAAAACCGCCATGAATGCGGATTCGCCTGCCTAAAATGAGAGCACAAGCTGGCACGCATCCTGCATCCAGTTCGGGGACATCTTCACATCAAGGACGGGTATGGCAACAAAGAATTGGGCTCTCGCACCTCTGGCAATCTTGGCCGCATGTGGCATGACGACTTTCTCTGCACAGGCTGCAGACCTCAAGGTCGCAATCGACCCAACCTACGAACCGTTTACCTACAAGACGCCTGATGGCAAGCCCACGGGTTTTGACGTGGACATTGCCAACGCCGTGTGCGAGCAGATCAAGCGCAAATGCGTGTTTGTGGAACAGGTCTGGGACAGCATGATTCCCGGCCTGCAGGCCAAGAAGTACGACGTGATCGTCAGCTCCCTGTCCATGACCGACGAACGCCGCCGCGTCATCGATTTCTCTGACCGCTACTACAAGACGCCCAGCGCCATCGTGGTGAAAAAAGGCACGGCCTATACCGGCCCGGCATCTCTCAAGGGCAAGCGCATTGGCGTGCTCAAGGGCAGCACCCAGGAAAAATGGGCCATGGGTGAACTCAAGCCTGCAGGCGTGACCGTCGTGCCTTATGAGGCGCAGGATCAAGTCTATCTGGACATCAAGTCTGGCCGCCTCGACGGCACCGTGGCCGACAAGGTGGAAGTGCACGGCGGCTTCCTGCGCAAGCCCGAAGGCAAGGACTATGGCTATGTGGGCGCTGACCAGTACGAGACCAAGTACTACGGCGACGGCATCGGCATCGGCATGCGCAAGGGCCAGAAGGAATTGAAGGACCAGATCAACGCGGCCATCAAGACCATTCGCAGCAACGGCACCTACAACACCCTGGCCAAGAAGTACTTTGACTTTGACCCCTACGGCAACTGATCACTGAAACCGCACTGCCCGCAACCATAGACTGGTGCGGGCAGTGTCATTTCAGCCGCTTGCATTTCACATCTTTCGGGCGCTGATGAGCGACTTGATGAGCGACTATTACTACTCCATTCTCCAGGGCGCGCTACTGACGGTAGGCGTCTCCTTGGCTTCGCTGCTGGTGGCGACGGTGCTGGGCCTGCTGGGCGCCACGGCCAAGCTGTCCGGCAAACGGCCACTGGTCTGGCTGGGCACTTTCTACTCCACCGTGGTGCGCGGCATTCCCGAGCTGGTGCTGATGCTGCTGGTCTTCTACGGCGCAGCCATCGGCATCAACAGCTTTTTTGAATCCATGGGCAGCGACTACACGCTGGACCTGAACCCCTTTGTGGCCGGCGTCTGCACGCTGGGCTTTATCTACGGCGCGTACATGACCGAGACATTTCGCGCGGCCATTCTCTCCATTCCAAAAGGCCAGATGGAAGCGGCCTGGGCCTTTGGCATGAGCCCACTGCGCACCTTCTGGCGCATCACCCTGCCGCAGATGGTGCGCTATGCCCTGCCCGGCTATACGAATAACTGGCTGGTGCTGATCAAGGCCACGGCGCTGGTCAGCCTGATCGGCCTGCACGACATGACTTATCTGGCCAAGCAGGCTAGCGCGGCCACGCGCCAGCCCTTTGTCTTTTTGCTGTTTGCGGCGGGTCTGTACCTGATCTTCACCAGCGCATCGCTGTGGGTGCTCAAGCGCCTGAACGCCCGCTACAGCCTGGGCACGGACAAGGTGCAGCTATGAGCTGGGATGTCATTTTCAACCCCGAAACCCTGGCCATGTATGGCCAGGGCCTGCTGACCACGCTGTCGCTGCTGCTGTCCTGCCTGCTGATTGGCGGCGTGCTGGCCCTGCTGGGCGCACTGGCGCTGACCGGCAACAATCTGATTTTGCGCAAGCTCGTCGGCGCCTGCACTTATTTCATTCGCGGCACGCCGCTGCTGATTCAGGTCTATCTGATCTATTACGGACTGGCGCAGCTCGAATGGATTCAGGCGCGCTGGGACACCATCTGGCCCTGGACGCATTTCAAGGAACCGTTCTTCTGCGCGCTGCTGGCCTTCAGCCTGAACACCGCCGGCTACACAGCCGAGATGCTGGCCGGAGCCATACGCGAAACCAACCCCGGCGAGGTGGAAGCGGCCCGCGCCATGGGCATGAGCCGCTGGCAGATCATGCGCCGCATTGTGCTGCCCAGCGCGCTGCGCCGCACGCTGCCGCCCTATAGCAACGAAGTGGTAATGATGCTGCACAGCACCAGTCTGGCCAGCACCGTGCCCTCGCTGACCGATGTGACCGCCGTGGCCAGCCGCATCTATTCCGACTTCTATCTGCCGTTCGAGGCCTATCTGGCCGCAGCCGTCATCTATCTGTGCGTGACCTTCGCGCTCATCGGCTTCTTCCGTCTGATGGAAAAGCGCTTCCTCGGCTATCTGGCCCCCCGCAAGGCCTGACCCACCATGACCAACAACTACAAACTCCAGGCCGAAGGCATTCACAAAAGCTACGGCCAGCATCAGGTGCTCAAAGGCGTGAGCTTGACGGCCAAGGCAGGCGACGTGATCAGCCTGATCGGCAGCTCGGGCTCGGGCAAATCGACCTTGCTGCGCTGCATCAACCTACTGGAAAAACCGCAGCAGGGCCGCATCATTGTGGCTGGTGAAGAGCTCAAGCTGCGACCTGCCCGCAATGGCGAGCTGGAGCCGCAGGACCCGGCCCAGCTGCAGAAAATCCGCACCAAGCTGGCCATGGTGTTCCAGCACTTCAATCTGTGGGCGCATATGACAGTGCTGCAGAACATCATCGAAGTGCCCATCCATGTGCTGGGCGTGCCGCGCGACGAAGCCGTGGCCCGTGCGCGCAAGTACCTGAAGCTGGTGGGGCTGGAAGGCAAGGAAGACGCCTACCCCAACCACATGAGCGGCGGCCAGCAGCAGCGCGTGGCGATTGCGCGGGCGCTGGCGGTGGAGCCCGAGGTGATGCTGTTTGACGAGCCAACCTCGGCACTGGACCCCGAGCTGGTCGGCGAAGTGCTGCGCGTGATGCAGTTGCTGGCCCAGGAAGGCCGCACCATGGTGGTGGTGACCCACGAAATGGGCTTTGCCCGCGAGGTCTCCAACCACGTGGTCTTTCTGCACCAGGGCCTGATCGAAGAACAAGGCAACCCGCGCGAAGTGCTGAGCAACCCGCGCAGTGAGCGGCTGGCCAAGTTCCTCTCCGGCAACCTCAAGTAAGACCCGCGAACACAACCCTTGATACGTCGTTGCTTCGCCTTGTCATACTGAAGTACTGCCTGCGGCTTCGCGCCTCGTCTCAAACGCAAACCTGCGGTTTGCTGGGTCGTGTTAACGGCTCTAAGCTGCGCCGCAGATACAAAAAAGCCGCTGAAACAGCGGCTTTTAGTATTTTTGGCCTCTAGTTCTTATAGAACATAGACCAACAGCTATCAAATTTGATTAAGAGCGTCGAACTTGACTCACCTGCTGCTCCAGCTGACCCAGATAGGCCGCCGTGCTGTTCTCGGACTCCTGCGCGCGCTTGAGCATCTGCGCCTCCAGCGTGTCGATACGGGCCAGCAAATCCTGCTTGTCCTTGGCGTGCAGTGCTTCGAGCACGCTGCGCAGCTCGGTAAAGCGTGAAGCCTCAGCCTTGTCCGCCAGATCACGCTGGGCCTGCATCTCCTTGTTGTGGCGGCGTGCTTCCATCAGCACCGAGCCCTGCATCCACAGCACATAGGCGATAAAGAACACGCTGAGCAGCACTGTGAGCGCCAGCATCAGCACACCCAGCGGGGCCTGCAGCTCGGTCACGCCCAACGACACCGCCGCGGGCGTAGACAGCGCAGTCCAGTTGAAAGCAGCTAGCACGGCAATCAGCGCCACGATGATGGCAATGGAAATAGTGCGAAAGTTCATGTGTTGTTCTCCTTGTCCAATCCTCTGTTTTTAACCGAAGTTGGAGCTGGGCCAAGTCAGAGAGCTTCAGAAACGCCAAAGCCGCTGCAGGCAGCGGCTTTGTAGTCCTTGAGCTGTCAGAGATTAATTAGTCTCAGACAGTTGCTCCAAGATGGCAGGATTCTCTAGGGTAGATGTGTCCTGTGTAATCGCCTCACCCTTGGCCAGCGAGCGCAGCAAACGACGCATGATCTTGCCGCTGCGGGTCTTGGGCAGGTTGTCGCCAAAGCGGATGTCCTTGGGCTTGGCAATGGGGCCGATTTCCTTGGCCACCCAGTTGCGCAGTTCGTTGGCGATCTGCTTGGCTTCCTCGCCCGTGGGCTTGCCGCGCTTGAGCACCACAAAGGCACAGATGGCTTCGCCGGTCAGGTCGTCGGGGCGGCCCACCACGGCGGCTTCAGCCACCAGATCGGTCTTGGCAACCAGCGCGGATTCGATTTCCATCGTGCCCATGCGGTGGCCTGAGACGTTCAGCACATCGTCGATACGGCCGGTGATGCGGAAGTAGCCACGGTCTTCGCTGCGCACCGCGCCGTCACCAGCCAGATAGAAGCCCTTGAGTTCTTCGGGGAAGTAGCTCTTCTTGAAGCGCTCGGGGTCGCCCCAGATGGTGCGAATCATCGAAGGCCAGGGCTTTTTCACCACCAGAATGCCGCCCGCGCCGTTGGGCATGTCGTTACCCGATTCATCGACGATGGCCGCCGTGATGCCGGGCAGCGGCAGCGTGCACGAACCAGGCACCAGCGGCGTGGCGCCGGGCAGCGGCGTGATCATGTGGCCGCCGTTTTCGGTCTGCCAGAAGGTGTCCACGATGGGGCAACGCTCGCCGCCCACATGCTTGTAGTACCACATCCAGGCTTCGGGGTTGATGGGCTCGCCCACCGAACCCAGCAGGCGCAGGCTGGACAGGTCGGAGTTCTTGGGGTGCACTTTGTCGTCCGACTCCGCTGCCTTGATCAGCGAGCGAATCGCCGTGGGTGCGGTGTAGAAAATGCTGCACTTGTGGCGCTCGATCATCTGCCAGAAGCGGCCCGCATTGGGGAATGTGGGCACGCCTTCAAACACGATCTGCGTGACACCTGCGGCCAGCGGGCCGTAGGCGACATAGCTGTGGCCGGTGATCCAGCCGATGTCGGCCGTGCACCAGAAGACATCAGTGTCGCGCGCGTCAAACGTCCATTCAAACGTCTGCTTGGCCCACAGCACATAGCCGCCGGTGGCGTGCTGCACGCCCTTGGGCTTGCCGGTAGAGCCGCTGGTGTAGAGGATGAACAGCGGGTGCTCGGCGTTCACGGCCACGGCCTCGCACTCGGTGGACTGGCCCGCCAGTGCTTCGGTGAAGGTCAGGTCACGGCCTGCGACCATATTGCAGGCCGTGGCCGTGCGCTCGAACACCAGCACGGTCTTGACGGCTTCGCAGCCACCCAGCGCCAGCGCGTCGTCCACGATGGCCTTCAGTGGCAGCTCCTTGCCGCCGCGCATCTGGTAGTTGGAGGTGACGACCAGGCTCGCGCCCACGTCCACAATGCGCTCCTGCACAGCCTTGGCCGAGAAGCCGCCAAACACCACGGAGTGGGTTGCGCCGATGCGCGCGCAGGCCTGCATGGCCACCACGCCCTCGATGGTCATGGGCATGTAGATCAGCACGCGGTCGCCCTTTTGCACGCCGCGCGCCTTGAGCGCATTGGCGAACTGGCTCACGCGAGCCAGCAGCTCCTTGTAAGTGACCTTGGTGACTTCACCGCCGTCGGCTTCAAAGATGATGGCGGTCTTGTTCTCGACCGGCGTGCCGATGTGCTTGTCCAGGCAGTTGGCGCTGGCGTTGAGCTCACCGTCGGCAAACCATTTGTAGAACGGAGGGTTGCTCTGGTCCAGCACCTGGGTGAAGGGCTTGGTCCAGACCACGTTTTCGCGGGCCAGGCGGGCCCAGTAGCCTTCGTAGTCACGCTCGGCTTCGTCGCACAGTGCCTTGTACTGCTCCATGCCCGAAACACGGGCCTTGGCAGCAAAGTCGGCGGGCGGGGGGAAAACGCGGTTTTCCACCAATACAGACTCGATCGCAGAGGTTGCAGTGCTCATCTTTGTTGTCTCCTGATGCTTGGCAATGAAATTATTGTGGGCGTACTGTCAAGGCTCGGTCTTACACGCTACTGACTGAAATTTGCCTGCCTATTTTTGCGGCCCAAAATTCGGAAAAACGCTAGCAACTTGGAAGCAAGCTGCGCATCATTTAAGCGAGTTTGCGCACGCTCCACCCCCAAAATACTGGCGCAAACCCTTAAAATCGCGCGCCTGCTGCAAAGCGTGTCTCTTGCACATATGTGTTTCACCCTGGCAGCAGCCAATCGGTGCGCTGTGCAAAAAAGCACGCTTCAGCGCAGCGCGCCGCCCAACCTGTCCACCCATTACTGACCAACCACTGCCGCACCTGGCTGGCGGGCCGCACCGTGGCCGCTACAGCCTTGCTGCGGCGCAGCACACGCCATCATGAGCCGCATCCACTCCGACGAAGCAGCCTCCTCCTCAACGCCCACCCCTTCCCAACCACGCGCGGCAAGCTACCAGACGCCGGCCGCTCTGCGCCCGCTGCCCTCGCTGATCTTTGCCAGCCGCTGGCTGCAGTTGCCGCTATACCTGGGCCTGATTGCCGCCCAGGGCGTCTATGTCTGGCACTTTCTGCTGGAGCTGTGGCATCTGGTGGAAGCCGTCTTTGGCAACCAGGAAGCGCTGCAGGCGCTGATCGCCAACATTGGCTACCGCAGCGATGTGAAACTCGACCACCTCAATGAGACCGTGATCATGCTGGTGGTGCTGGCGCTGATCGATGTGGTGATGATCTCCAACCTGCTGATCATGGTCATCGTGGGCGGCTATGAGACTTTTGTCAGCCGCCTGGGTCTGGAAGCGCACCCCGACCAGCCCGAGTGGCTCAGCCATGTGAACGCCTCGGTGCTCAAGGTCAAGCTGGCGCTGTCCATCATCGGCATCAGCTCGATTCACCTGCTCAAGAGCTTTATCAATGCAGGCAGCTACGAGGTCCATGTGCTGATGTGGCAGACCATCATCCACGTGGTCTTCCTGTTCAGCGCGCTGGCCATTGCCTACACCGACAAGCTGACCAGCAGCACGCATCACCACTGAAACCGCTGCCTTCCGTCGTCAAAAAGCCCCGCATGGACTGCCCATGACGGGGCTTTTTTCATGGTCAAAGCTGACAGCCCGCTCAAAAAACAGTCAGATTGCCTTCATGTCCATATATTGCATAGGCTTTCAGCTATGGTTTTTGATTTTTTCGCCACAAGGAGAGACGGCTTTCAGGCCTTAATGCAGGTCATTTCTTACAGCTTGGTTTGACGCATAAAACCGAGTTCGATATATTAAAAAGTCATTTACAGCCCGTTCCACGGGTTCTCAGCCTGCAATCGGGCATTGCCTGAATGCCTCGGCTGATTCATTTTCCCGGCGGATCGTTGCGCCGCTTCAAGCGCTGTTTGCTTGGCGACGCGACCCCGTCAACCGGGCCGAAACTCGGCCCTGATGCAAGAGGCTGGCTTCCCTCTGAGGAGCAGCCTGCGCGAGAAGCCCTGCGGCAACGTGCCTGTTGGTACTGAGCCAGCCTTCAAAGGCGCTTTTCCACCTTGCAGCCCTTGCGCACACACCGCTTGTGCCATTCGGGCTGAACCCGCGGCGTCAACAGGACGCCACAGCATTGCGCAGCCCTGCCCCACCCGGCCGGGCTGAGCTGCGGCATCAGGGCTTTCTTTTGGCTTGTGCGCCAGCGCCTTCCGGCCTTTGCCGGAATTCGGCGCTGGACTGTGTTCCATCTCACCTCAAAGGAGAACGCCACAGTGGCCAAGCAAATCGCTATTGATCACGTCTTCAAGGTCTTCGGCAACGAGCCGAAAGCCGCGCTCAGCCTCGTCCAGCAGGGCCTGAGCAAGCAGGAAATCCTCGCCCGCACCGGGCAGTCCATCGGTGTGTTCGACGCCGACTTCACCATCGAAGCCGGTGAAATCTTCGTCGTCATGGGCCTGTCGGGCTCGGGCAAATCCACGCTGGTACGCATGCTCAACCGCCTGATCGAGCCGACCAGCGGCCGCATCCTGATCGATGGCGAGGACATCAACCAGCTCAGCGACAAGGAACTGCGCGCCCTGCGCCGCAAGGACATCTCCATGGTGTTCCAGTCCTTTGCGCTCATGCCCCACCTGACAGTGCTGGACAACACGGCTTTCGGACTGGAACTGGCCGGTGTGGACCGCGCCACGCGCCAGCGCCAGGCGCTCGATGCGCTGGAGCAGGTGGGCCTGGGCGGCTGGGGCGCCAGCTACCCCGATGAACTCTCGGGCGGCATGCAGCAGCGCGTGGGCCTGGCCCGTGCGCTGGCGTCCGACCCATCGATTTTGCTGATGGACGAAGCTTTTTCGGCACTGGACCCCATCATCCGCACGGAGATGCAGTCCGAGCTGCTGCGCCTGCAGGAAATCAAGCGCCGCACCATCGTCTTCATCTCCCACGACCTGGACGAAGCCATGCGCATCGGCGACCGCATCGCCATCATGAAGGACGGCATGGTTCAGCAAGTCGGCACGCCCGATGAAATCTTGCGCAACCCGGCTAATGACTATGTGCGCACCTTTATTCAGGGGGTGGATGCGGCTGCCGTGTTCAAGGCGTCGGACATCGCGCGCCAGGCGCTTACCGTGATCTCCGAGCACAGCGACCGTGGCTGCCGCGCCGCGCTGCGCCTGCTAGAAGACTCGGACCGCGACCACGCCTATGTGCTCAGCGCCCGCAAGCGCTTTCTGGGCGTGGTGTCCTCGCAGTCGCTGCGCGACGCGCTGCACGGCCACCAAGGCATGCTGGGCCTGCAGCATGCCTTCATCCCCGATGTGCAGCCGATTGCCAGCCACACCCCCGTGGCCGAGCTGTTCGGCGCTGTGGCAACGCCGCCCTTTGCCCTGCCCGTGGTGGACGACAACGGTAAATACCTGGGCGTCATCAGCCGCACCACCATGCTGCGCTTCCTGGACCGCGCCACGCCGCCCGTGCCGCCGCCACAGAAGGAAATTCCGCCCATCACGCTGGATGCGAATTTTCAGCCTGCCCCGCAGTCCACAGCCAGCCAGAACCACCAGAGCGCCCAGCGCGCCGCACAGTAAGGAGGGAGTCGCTTGATCGATACCGCAACCCAATCCACCACTCAACCCACAATCCTGGCCCAGGCCAGCAACAGCGCCGCGTTTGAAGACCCCTGGGCCGATGCCAGCCCAGCCGCGCCCCAGGCCGAGGTGAATGCGGCCCCCGCCGCAGAGGTCGACCCATGGGCCGAATCCTCCATGGCCCCCGATGCCGCGACCAGTACCGACCCGTGGAGCGAGGGCGACGCCAGCAGCACCATCAGCCCCAGCAGCTCCGTGAGCCCCGACGACTGGCTGAGCGCACCTGCCAACGTGTCCGGCGACATGCCTGTGGACGATGGTGGCATGGCCCACCTCTGGCACCAGATCACGACCGAGGGCCTGCCGGTGCAGGACTCCATCAACAACGGCCTGAGCTGGGTGGTGGAGCATTTTCGCCCCTTCTTTCAGGCCGTGCGCACCCCGATTGATGCCACGCTCAACGGCGTGACCGATGTGCTGCAGACCATTCCCATGCCGGCGCTGATTGCGCTGATCGCGCTGCTGGCCTGGCAGTTTGCCGGGCGCAAGCTGGCCATTGGCTCGGCCGTGTCGCTGCTGCTGGTCGGCCTGCTGGGCATCTGGTCCGAAGCCATGGTGACGCTGGCCCTGGTGCTGACCTCACTGTTCTTTTGCATCGTCATCGGCCTGCCCACAGGCATTTTGCTGGCCAGCAGCGACCGCGCCCAGCGCTGGACGCGCCCGGTGCTGGACGCCATGCAGACTACGCCCGCGTTTGTCTATCTGGTGCCCGTGGTGATGCTGTTTGGCATTGGCAATGTGCCCGGCGTCATCGTGACCATTGTGTTTGCGCTGCCGCCGCTGATTCGCCTGACGAACCTGGGCATTCGCCAGGTGCGCCCCGATCTGATCGAAGCCAGCCGCGCCTACGGTGCATCGCCCCTGCAGCTGCTGTGGAAGGTGCAACTGCCGCTGTCCATGCCCTCCATCATGGCCGGCATCAACCAGGCGCTGATGCTGTCGCTGTCCATGGTGGTCATCGCTTCCATGATTGCCGTGGGCGGCCTGGGCCAGATGGTGCTGCGCGGCATTGGCCGCTTGGACATGGGTCTGGCCACCGTCGGCGGCCTGGGCATTGTGCTGCTGGCCATTGTTCTTGACCGCATCACCCAGGCCATGGGTGAGCCCAAGCGCGGCAGCGCCCGCTGGTGGACGGCAGGCCCGGCCGGCCTGGTGCTGCGCCTGCTGCAGCGCAACAACCGAACCGCCCCATCCCGCACCAGCAAGTCTGCGGTGCAGGCCTGATTTCAAAGCCAAGAGGAGAACCCATGACCACCACACACACGCAAAACACCCGCCGCCATCTGGGCCGCTATCTGCTGGCGGGCGCAGCCGCGCTGTCCATGGCGGCCACCAGCGCCTGGGCAGCCAATGACCTGCCAGGCAAGGGCGTCAAGGTCCAGCCACTGAAAAGCTCGCTGGCCGAAGAAACCTTCCAGACCCTGCTGGTGATGAAGGGACTGCAAAAGCTGGGTTATGAAGTCCAGCCCATCAAGGAAGTGGAATACCCCACGGCCCATATCGCGATCGCCAACGGCGATGCGACCTTCATGGCCGACCACTGGAACCCGCTGCATGCGGACTACTACAAGAACGCGGGCGGCGATGCCAAGCTCTACCGCAAAGGCATTCTGTCGGCCAATGCCGCGCAAGGCTATCTGATCGACAAAAAGACGGCCGATGCCCACAAGATCACCAATCTGGGCCAGCTCAAGGACCCCGAAATCGCCAAGCTGTTTGACGCCGATGGCGACGGCAAGGCCGACCTGACGGGCTGCACGCCCGGCTGGGGCTGCGAAGCGATGATCGAGCACCAGCTCACCGCCTACGAGCTGCGCAACACCGTCACGCACAAGCAGGGCACCTACGCCGCGCTGATGGCCGACACCATCACGCGCTACAAGGCGGGCAAGCCCATCCTCTACTACACATGGACGCCATACTGGGTGAGCAATGTCCTCAAGCCCGGCCAGGACGTGGTCTGGCTGCAGGTGCCATTCTCGTCCCTGCCCGGCGAGCAGGCAGGCACGGACACCAAGCTGCCCAACGGCAAGAACTACGGCTTTATCGCCAATAACCAGCAGATCGTGGCCAACAAGGCCTGGGCCGAGCAAAACCCGGCAGCTGCCAAGCTGTTCGAGCTGATCAAGCTGCCGGTCAGCGATATCAACGCCCAGAACTTCATGATGAGCCAGGGCCAGAACAAGGCTGCCGACATCGAGCGCCACACCGAAGGCTGGATCAAGGCCCACCAGAAGGCTTTTGACGACTGGCTGGCTCAGGCCCGGGCCGTCGCTGCCAAATAAGTATCAAATCAGCCTTTAGTCCATTCAATATATAGACTGATAGCTATCATTTTTGATAAACACAGCAAACCGGCCCAGCCTGCCCAGGCGGGCCGGTTTTTTTAGCGCCAGCCCGAGCCAGCGGGGCAAATCGCCTTGCTGGACAGCGTGACAAAGCGCTCCACCCGCAGCGCCAGCTGCTTGCGCCCTTGCTGGGCCAGCACCGGGTCGGCCACGGGGCGCTCCACCACGCGGCCCTGCACCTCGGCCAGCATGACGGCGGATTCGCTGCCGCGTGTATTCAGGTAGGCCTGCTCCAGCAACACGTTGTCGCCCTCCATCAGCACGGGGATGATCTGCCCCGTCACGCATTCTTCAAAGCGCCCCGCATCACCCTCCATCCGGTACAGGCCATGCCAGCGCCCGCTTTCCTTGCTGGACTGCAGGCCCACAGGCGCGGCAGCCGCCTTGGCCTGCACCTTGGGTTCTTCGGCCTTGCCACCCAGACTGGTGATGCCCGACCAGGTCTTGCTCAGGCCTTGAGCGACCGAGTCCGTGACCGAAGACACCGTCGAGCAGCCCGTCAGCCCCATCAACACCACCGCACCGGCCGCCAGCTGCCACAGCTTGTTCTGCATGAATACCTCTGAAATTCTCGAAACAGCGCGCACGTTAACAGACCTGACTCAAGCTGCCGCCCCCGGAATGACTAGGTGCAACAAAGTGTTGCATACATAATCAAAGCATCTGTTGAACCACTGCAGCCATGAGCCCACAACACGCCCCCATCATCCACGGCACCGAAGATGTGCTGATCGCCCTGTGCAATTCCGTCTCCCGCGTGCTGCAAGTTGCCACTCAGTGTCCCATTCAGTACTCAGGCATGGTGCAGCGCATTACCAAGACCAGCCTCAAGCCCGATATCGGCTGTTTTGTGCTGATCGACGGCGGCTTTTCTGCGCTGATCATCATCAACTTCTCGGCCGAAGCGGCCATGGAGCTGTACCGCAACTACCTGCTGTCCATGGGCATGAGCGAGAGCGATCTGGCCAACTCCTACACCTCTGACGACGTGAGCAACGTCATGGGCGAGCTGATGAACCAGGTCGTGGGTGACTTCACCAGCAAAGTCCAGCGCGAGCTGCAGACCCATATCTCGCAAAGCCAGCCCAAGATGATCCGCCTGAACAAGCAGGTCAATCTGAGCGTGGACGCCAACCTGGATGCCCCGGAAGCGCGCCGCGTGACCTTCTACACGGGCAACAACAACATCTTCTACCTGGAGATGGCCGTGGACCACATGGAGTTCATCAAGATCAAGGACTTCGAGGCCCAGGAAAAGCCGGACCCCGATCTGGTCATGGAGCAGGCCCGCGAAGCGCAGGCCAGCACCACCGCTGCAGCGCCCGCCTCTCCAGCAGGCAATAGCGACACCGACGATCTGCTCAAGTCGCTGGGCCTGTAAGAGCCAGCTGGGCAAGAACCCGCTGAAATACTGCACAGGCCCTGGCGGCCTGGCTCAGGGCTTGGGCGCGGCCTGCGGTCTCACCGCATCGGCCATCCCCAGAATAAAGGCGCGAATCTTCTGCACCTCCTCCTCGCTGAGCTTGCCCGCAAAATTGGGCATGCCGCGTGAAGTGGCCGGGCCGTTGATGATGAAGGTGCTCAGGTGGTCAATCATGGGCGCAGGCAGATAGGTCAGGCCCGGCAAGGCCCCGCCCTTGCTGACGCCCGGGTAGCCATGGCAGGCCACGCAATTGCTGTTGTAGAGCGCCCCACCCTCCTGCACCAGCTTGGGGTCGTACTGCAGCCCGCCCACCAGCGCATTCATCTGGTAGGCCACGCGCTCGGGCATGGTAGCCTTGCCGCCCAGTGCAAAGGTATAGACGGTGCCAGGGCTCTTGAAGTCCGCCACGCGATCTCCCATGCCAAAAGCGCCACCCCAGCCCACCGCGATGGAGATGTACTGCCTGCCACCCAGCTCAAAACTGATGGGCGCAGCCATCACGCCGCTGCCCATGGGCGCATCCCAGAGCTTTTTGCCGTTGCTGGCGTTATAGGCCACCAGGCGTGCATCGGCCGTGCCCTGAAACACCAGATTGCCCGCCGTGGCCAGCGTTCCGCCATTCCAGGGCGAGACATGCTCATGCCGCCAGACTTCCTTTTGCTGCACCGGGTCCCAGGCGATCAGGCGGCCAAACGGCTTGGAATGGCCTTCCAGCATGATGCGCCCCGTATTCCAGCCCGTGTTGCTCATCATCTGACCGGGATGGTTGCTGTTGAACTTCTTCCAGTTCGGGTCGTCCATCAGCGCCGTAGGAATATGCTGGGCCGGGATATAGGCCAGCCCGGTCTGCGGACTGAAAGCCATGGAATGCCAGTTGTGCGCGCCCAGCGGACCGGGAATGATCTCGGCCTTGCCGGCGCTGCGCACGGCTTCCTCCATGATGGGGCGGCCATTGGCGTCAAAGCCCTTGACCCAGTTCACGGGCACAAAGTTTCTGGCCGAGATGAACTGGCCATTGGTACGGTCCAGCACAAAGAAAACACCATTCTTGGGCGCGTGCAGCAATACCTTGCGCAGCTTGCCGCCGATCTTGAGATCGGCCTGAACAATGTCCTGCGCCGAGGTGAAGTCCCAGTTATCACCCGGTGTTTCCTGGTAGTGCCATCGGTACTCGCCAGTCTCCGCATCCAGCGCCACGATGGAGCCCAGATACAGATTGTCTCCGCCCGCAGGGCTGCGTGTGCGGTGCGCCCAGGGCGAGCCATTGCCTACGCCGATATACATCTGGCCCAGCTCGGGGTCAAACACCAGCGAGTTCCAGACCGTGCCACCACCGCCCGCCTCCCAGTATTTGCCCGCCGGGTCCCAGGTCTTGGCGGCCTGCTCCAGCGCCTTGTTTTCGTAGGGCAGAGCCGGGTCGCCGGGCACGGTGTAAAAGCGCCACTTCTGCTCGCCCGTCTCCGCGTCATACGCCGTCACATAGCCGCGCGCCCCATATTCGGCCCCGCCGTTGCCGATATAGACCTTGCCCTTGAAGACCCGAGGTGCGCCGGTGATGGTGTATGAGAACTTCTTGTTCTCCACCGTGTCCCTGGACCAGACTTCCTTGCCTGTGGCGGCATCCAGCGCAATCAGCCGCCCGTCAAAGGCCCCCACAAACACCTTGCCCTTGTAGACGGCCACGCCGCGGTTGACCACATCGCAGCAGCCTTTGTAGGCGCTCTCGCGCGGCACCTTGGGGTCATAGGTCCACAGCGGCTTGCCCGTGCGCGCATCAATCGCGTGCACCACGCTCCAGGGCGCGCTCACATACATCACGCCGCCGACCACGATGGGCGTGGCCTCCACGCCGCGCGACGACTCCAGGTTGTACGACCAGGCCAGACCCAGCTTTTGCACATTGCCGGTGTGGACCTGCTTGAGCGGGCTGAAGCGGTTTTCCTGATAGTTCAGCCCATAGCTGGGCCAGTCCTTGCCGGTGCGGGCATTGGCTTCGATATGACGTTCATCGACCTTGCTGGCCGGGTTGGCCAGAGCTGCGGGCAACTGCACCAGCGCCAGCACGCTGGCCGCCATGCAAGCAGCGGCTCGGTGGATCGTACGTGCCGGCATGGAACGGGCAAAAGTCTGCATCGCGTGTCTCCTGTTGTTATTGGATTTGGATCGCGCGCGCAAGCCCGGGCCTGGCGCGTAATACGCAGGGAATTCTTGAACAACAGCGCTACGCCCGCACCGCAGGCAAATCCGCACTCCGTTTGGACGATGCCCGGCACCGCAAGCCCGCCACAACCCTGCTGCTGGCGCATGAAATCTTGCAATGCAATAATTTGAATACCAACTATTTGAATGACTGCTTCATCATGCCCCGCTCCACCGCCCTGCCCGATCGTCAGCGCCTGCTCATGTTCACCATGGCTCAGGTCAACAAGCAGTGGCGGCGCACGCTGGACAAGGCGCTCGCCCCCATGGGCCTGACCCAGGCGCTGTGGCTGCCGCTGCTGCATCTGGAACGCGGCGAGGGCCCTATGCGCCAGAAGGACCTGGCCCATTCACTGGCGCTGGACAGTTCGTCTGTCGTGCGCCTCATCGATGGGCTGCAGACTCAGGGCTGGGTAGAGCGACTCGACGATGCCGACCGCCGCGTCAAGCGCATACAGCTCACTGCCGCAGGTCACGCGCAGGTGGAAGCCGTCAAAAAAGTGGTGACCCGTGTGCGCACCGAAGTCATGCAGGACTTCCCGGCCGAACTGCTGGGCCCTGTGCAAACCGCGCTCGAAACCATGCTGGACAAGATGGCTGCGCTGGAAGCCGACGCGGCAGCCGACAGCGAATAGAGGCCTTGATGCTGCTCCCCTCCCGCCTTGTTCACCGCATTCGCCTCTAGCGCCTTCCTCCCATGCAAAGCCCCGCTCTCCCCGTTCGCAAAGCCCCCCTGTGGCTGCTGGTCATGGTCACCATTGCCGGCACACTGGCCATGCATATGTTCATTCCCGCACTGCCTGATGCCGCCAGACACTTTGGCAGCAGCAGCGCGCAAATGCAGCAGACCATCACCGTCTACATCATCGGTCTGGCGCTGGGCCAGTTGATCTACGGCCCCATGTCCGATGCGCTGGGGCGCCGCCCCATGCTGCTTGCAGGGCTGGCGCTCTACACCCTCGGCAGTCTGGCCGCCTGTCTTGCTCCGTCCGCCCCCATGCTGATTGGCGCGCGCCTGCTGCAGGCGCTGGGCGGCTGTGCGGGTCTGGCGCTGGGCCGCGCCATTGCGCGCGATACCGCCACACCCGAAACAGCGGTGGGCAGCCTGGCTTTGCTCAATCTGATGATGATGATCGGCCCCGGCGTAGCACCGTCCATAGGCTCGGGCCTGGACGCAGCCTTTGGCTGGCGTGCCATTTTTGCGGCGCTGGCGCTCATCGGCGTGATCACCGCCATCAGCGTGTGGCGTCTGCTGCCCGAAACCGGCCACCCCACCGGCCAGCTCAACTGGCGCACCGTGCGCAAGGACTACCGCACCCTGCTCAGCTCGCCCCCGTTTCTGGGCTTTGCCATTGGCGGCGGCAGCGCCACCACGTCGATGTATGCATTCATTGCTGCCGCGCCCTTTATCTTCATCGACCAGTTGCACTCCAGCAAGTCGCAGGTCGGCATTTATCTGGGCCTGCTGATGGCGGGCATGGCCGTGGGCAATGCGTTGGCCCGCCAGCTCATCAAGCACTGGCCGCTGGAGCGGCTGATGCTGGGCGGCAATCTGCTCAGCCTGATCTGCGCCACGGCTTTGCTGGGCCTGACGTTCATGCACCAGCTGAGTGTCATCGCCGTTGTGGGCATCATGATGCTGTTCACGCTGGGCGCAGGCATGACCAGCCCCGCCGCACTGACCAAGGCACTGAGCGTGCACCCGGACCTCACCGGCTCGTCCGCCGGGGTCTATGGTTTCTCGCAGATGGCCGTAGGCGGCCTGTGTACCTTTGGCGCCAGTCTGGGGGGCGATCCTGCACTTTCCGCTTTTGCGGTGCTGTTTATCGCCAGTCTGGTGGGGCAACTGGGCTTTCGCAGTGCACTGCGCATGAAAGCGGTAGCGCGATCGTCGTAATTTTTTACGATACCTCCGCGAAGAGGAGCCGCAGTGGTGAGGGAAGACATGCGCCAGCCTCCATCACTGCACCATGGCGCGGCCGATGAACTGGAGCACGGCCAGCGCGTCTCTATTGAAGAGGCGGGCTGTGATGCCCCTCCCAGCACCTGATCCGCGTCGAGCCTTGCATGGCAAACCTTGGACCCGGAGAGCCTCTTCAACGCCAGAGTGTTTGGATCAGACAAGCACCTTTGACGCTGGCTATTGACTTTCACCCAAGCCTACTTAGATGATTTTTGAATTTAAAAACCATTTAATAGTAGTTTGAAAAATATGCCGTGATTTCTACCATGCAGGCATTCACAGATTTCTCGATTGCCGGTCATGTCTCTCTCTACGCTGGAACACCAACCAGCTGCCACAGCCTCCCCTCAGAATTTCACCATCACTCCGTCCGGCAAAGCGCTGGGCGCGGACATCAGCGGTCTGGACCTGTCCCAGCCGCTAAACCCCGCCACGGTTGACGCATTGCAAGCCGCGTGGAACCAGCACCTGGTGCTGCGCTTTCGCGGTCAGCAGCACTTGTCCGTGCAGGACCATATTCGTTTTTCCAGCTATTTCGGCCCTCTGGACAAGCGCCCGATTGCCGCCAAGGCACTGCATGTCAGCACGGCTGCGCTACCGCAGGAGATTGTGGTCATCTCCAATATCAAAGAGGGTGAGCAGGCGCTGGGCGGCCTGGGTGATGGCGAAGCCGTCTGGCATGCCGACATGACCTACAAGCCCGTGCCGCCCAAGGCCGCGCTGCTGCTGGCCCGTGAAGTGCCGCCCAGCGGCGGCGACACCTGGTTTGCCAATCTTTATGAAGCCTATGAAACCCTGCCCGCCGCGCTGCGCGAACGCATAGCGCATCTGCAATGCGTGCACGACGCCAGCCGCAATAGCGCGGGCGAGTTGCGCCTTGGTTTTGTGGACAACACCGACCCGCGCCAGACCGTGGGTGCCGTGCACCCGCTGGTGCGCCTGAACCCCGCCACCGGTCGCAAAAGCCTGTACCTGGGCCGCCGCCGCAATGCCTATGTACAGGGGCTGGAACTGGCCGACAGCGAAGCCTTGCTTGATGCGCTCTGGGCCCATGCCACGCAGGCCTCGCTGACCTGGGTTCAGCAGTGGCAGCAAGGCGATCTGGTGGCCTGGGACAACCGCGTCACCCTGCACCGCCGCGATGCGTTTGACCCGCTGTCGCGCCGCTATATGCACCGCACACAGGTCAGCGAAGGCCTGTAAACCGAATCATTTGAACCCCGGCTCCTGGCTGATGTGCTCAGCCCGGCGGGGTTTGCTTTGCCCATTTTTTGCAGATTGCTCCTATGTCTACGCATGCTTTTCCCGCCCCCTCCCGCCGCCAATGGCTGCAATGGTCTGTCGCAGGTGCTGTTGCCGCTGCCAGCCCTTTGCTGGCACGCCAGTCGCAAGCCGCAACCCTGCCCGCCAACTTTCTGAATGCAGGCAAGCCCGTCACACTGGTGGTGGGCGGCCCTGCCGGTGGCGCCACCGACGGCGTGGCCCGCGTCGTGGCGCAGGAACTGTCAAAGTCTCTGGCCCACGAAATCGTGGTGGAGAACAAGGCCGGTGCCAGCGGCACGATTGGCTCCAAGTTTGTCTCGCAGGCCCGAAATGACGGCCATACCCTGCTGCTGGGGCAGATTGCACCCAATGTGCTGGCTCCGCTGATGCAAAACCCCAGGCCCTACGACCCGGTCAGCGGCTTTACGCCGATTGGCCAGATTGGCAACACTGCGTCAGTGCTGGTCGTGCCCGCAGGTGGCCCCAGGACTTTGAAGGAAGCCTTTGCGCAGTGGAAGCGCAAGGGCAGCCTGAGCTACGCCTCCACCGGTCAGGGCTCAGGCGCACATTTGCTGGGCCATTTGCTGGCCAATGAACTGGGCGTGCAAGGCCTGCATGTGCCGTATCGCGGCAGCCCGTTTGCGCTGCAGGACCTGGTGGGTGGCCGTGTGGACTGCATGCTGGTCACGGCTGGGGCGATTGGCTCGTACATCGATGCCAAAAAGCTGCAGGCGCTGGCCGTGGCATCGCAAAGCCGCAGCCGCTTCTACCCCAGTCTGCCTACGCTGCGCGAAAGCGGCCTGCAGTCCGTCGTCAATGAAGGCTGGTTCGGCCTGTTCACCTCGGCGCAGACGCCCGCGCCCATTGCCCATGGCTGGCATGCGCATCTGAACGCGGCTCTGCAGTCACCCACCGTGGTCAAGCAGCTGGAGTCGCTGGTGGTGGACATTGCACCCAGCGCCAGCTACAGCGCCTATGCCAGTTTTATCCGCCACGAAACCGAGCACTGGGGCCGCGTGGTAGGCCAGATGGGTGATTCGCTGCGCTCGGCATGAGCTATGTTTTTGATAGCTTCATGCCTATGAATTGCATGGACATCAGGCACTTTTAACCTGAAATCCATGCAAAACACCGCCTACAGATTGCCCACCATGTCCTTGGCCACCACCCACTGGTCAAACTGTTCGGGCGTGACATGGCCGCTTGCAATGGCGGCGTCGCGCAGGCTGCTGCCCTCTTTGTGCGCCTTCTTGGCGATATAGGCAGCCTTGTCGTAGCCGATATGGGTGTTGAGCGCCGTCACCAGCATCAGCGAACGGCTGACCAGCTCGGCAATGCGTTCGCGATTGGGCTCTATGCCTACAGCGCAGTGGTCGTTGAAGCTGACCATGCCATCGGCCAGCAGACGCACGCTTTGCAGAAAATTGTGCGCCACCAGCGGGCGGAACACGTTCAGCTCGAAGTTGCCGCTGGCACCGCCAAAGTTGATGGCCACATCGTTGCCAAACACCTGGGCGCAGAGCATGGTCACGGCTTCGGACTGCGTGGGGTTGACCTTGCCGGGCATGATGGATGAGCCGGGCTCGTTCTCGGGAATCGACAGCTCGCCCAGGCCGCTGCGCGGGCCGGAAGCCAGCCAGCGCACATCATTGGCAATCTTCATCATGCTGGCGGCTACTGTTTTCAGAGCGCCATGCGCATGCACCAGGCCGTCGCAGCTGGCCAAAGACTCAAACTTATTGGGTGATGTGACAAACGGGTAGCCGGTGAGTTTCGCCAGCTCAGCCGCCACGCCCTCCGCATAGCCTTTGGGCGCATTCAGCCCCGTACCCACCGCTGTGCCGCCCAGCGCCAGCTCATACAGATGAGGCAACGCAGCGCGCACATGTTTTTCGCCATGCGCCAACTGGGCCACCCAGCCCGAAATTTCTTGGCCCAGCGTCAGCGGCGTAGCGTCCTGCAAATGGGTTCGGCCAATCTTGACGATGTCGGCAAAGGCCTCGCTCTTGGCCTGCAGCGTGGCGCGCAGCTTGGCAATCGCGGGCAGCAGCTTTTGCTCGATGGCCGTGACCGCCGCCACATGCATGGCCGTGGGGTACACGTCGTTGCTGGACTGGCTTTTGTTCACATCATCATTGGGGTGCACCAGGCGCGCCTCGCCGCGCTCGCCGCCCAGCAATTCGCTGGCGCGGTTGGCCAGCACCTCGTTGACGTTCATATTGGTCTGCGTGCCCGAGCCCGTCTGCCACACCACCAGCGGGAATTCGCCCGGGTGCTTGCCTGCCAGCACCTCGTCAGCGGCGGCATTGATGGCCTGGGCCTTTTTTGCGTCCAGCAGGCCCAGCGCGTGGTTCACGGTGGCCGATGCCTTCTTGACCTGCGCCAAGGCAGCAATGATTTCGCGCGGCTGCTGCTCGCCGCTGATGTCGAAGTTCTGCAGCGAGCGCTGTGTCTGCGCACCCCAGAGCTTGTCTGCGGGTACGTCGATCAGGCCAAAAGTGTCTTTTTCCTGGCGGGTCTGGGTCATGAAATCACTCCTTGCAATACAACTGGGCGCAGGTGGCTGGAAAATCTGGCTGCCGTTGGCCGCAAAAAAACGAGCCCCATGCTAGCGCAGGCTCAGGCGTGTGTACGCAGATTCACAACACCCCTGCACGGGCCAATTCCGTAGTAAATAGTTACATTAGGGCTGTCCGGCATGAATTCGGACAGGCTTGCTGGACTGCCACATCAATGCTTTCTGACCTTCCCTCCACTGCTGGCACCGCTTTCATGGCATCGAGCTACAACGCGATGCTGGTGGCGGTGTCCGTGGTCATTGCCGTGTTTGCCTCCTTTGTCACGCTGGGTCTGGCGCGGCGTGTGCGCATGGCCTCGGGCGGGCTGGGGCGCACCTGGTGGGTGATTGGCTCCATGGTGATGGGCACAGGCATCTGGGCCACGCACTTCGTCGGCATGCAGGCTTTCGAGCTGCCGATCACGCTGGGCTACCGGGGGCTGATCACACTGCTGTCCTGGATAGCGGCGGTGCTTGCCTCCGCGATTGCACTGGCCGTTGCCGCGCGGCCTGATTACCGCTGGCCGCAGTTTCTGAGCGCATCACTGGCCATGGGCGGCGGCATCTGCGCCATGCATTACCTGGGCATGCTTGCCATCGATCTGACGATGCCCATTGTCTGGAACTGGGGTCTGGTCACGGCCTCGGCCCTGATTGCCGTGCTGGCCTCGGCCACAGCGCTCAATCTGTTCAGGGTGCTGCAGTCGCTTTCAGGGCGGCTGCTGTGGCTGTACCAGACGCTGGCGGCGCTGGTCATGGGCATTGCCATCTGCGGCATGCACTACACGGGCATGGCAGCGGCGCATTTCGCGCAGGGCAGCATCTGCCTGAGCGCCGATGCGCTGGGCGGGCCCGAGCTGACGACCATCATCGTCATCACCACCGCCATGCTGCTGATTGCCGCGCTGTTCAGCACCTTGCTCGATGCGCGGCTGCAGACCACGGCGTTTCAGCTCAACCAGTCGCTCAAGGAAAGCAATGCCAAGCTGCAGGAAGCGAACGCCGAGCTGCAAAAGCGCGCTTTTGCCGACCCGCTGACCAATCTGCCCAACCGCCTGCTGTTTGAAGACCGGCTGCTGCACGCGCTGCGGCGCATGGAACGCAACAACCACCGCAAGGTCACGGAGCGCGCGGGCGTGCTGTTTGTCGATCTGGACGGCTTCAAGCCCATCAATGACTCCTTTGGCCATGCCTCGGGCGATGAAATCCTCAAAAGCGCGGCCCAGCGGCTGATTGCACAGGCGCGCACCAGCGATACCGTGGCCCGCGTGGGCGGCGACGAATTTCTGGTGCTGCTCGAAGACGTGCACGATGCGGCGGCCTGCCTGACCGTGGCCCAGCGCATTCTCAAGGCCCTGTCCGAGCCTTTTCATCTGGGCGGCAAGGAGCTGCAGATCACCTGCTCTATCGGCATCGTGGTCTTTCCCGACCATGGCGAGCGCGACCACCTGATCGCCAATGCCGACGCCGCCATGTATGCCGCCAAGCGCAATGGCGGCAACAGCATCGTCGTCTTCGAGCCGCATATGGGCGGTGACGCCAGCGCCCAGCTGGAGCTGCAAAACGACCTGCGCCACGCCATTGCGCGCGGCCAGGTCACCCTGCACTACCAGCCCAAGGTCGATGGACTGCGCGGCACCATCATTGGTGTGGAGGCGCTGCTGCGCTGGAGGCACCCCGAGCGCGGCATGATCAGCCCCAAGACCTTTATCGCGCTGGCCGAGCGCTTTGGCATCATCCTCGCGCTGGGCAACTGGGTGATCGAGGAAGCCTGCCGCCAGCTGGCGCAGTGGCGCACGCTGGGCCTGCATATGCGCGTGGCCATCAATCTGTCCGTGCACCAGTTGCGCGAAGCCGGGCTGGCCGAGCGCATTGCCGACGCGCTCAAGCGCTACGGCGTGGACTCCGACCAGCTGCTGTGCGAGATCACCGAATCCATCGCCATGGAAGACACCCAGGCCACGCAGCGCACGTTTGAGGAGCTGCGCAGCATTGGCGTGTATCTGTCGATTGACGACTTTGGCACTGGCTACTCCAGCCTCAACTATCTGCGACAGCTGCCCGCCCAGCAGCTCAAGATTGACCGCAGCTTTATCCGCGACCTGGAAACCGAGGAAGACGCCCGCGCCGTAGTGCAGGCCGTCGTCGGTCTGGCCCATGCGCTGGGCCTGCGCGTGGTGGCCGAAGGCGTGGAAACCGCCGGCCAGCGCGACATTCTGCTGGCCATGCAGTGCGACGAGCTGCAAGGCTATTTCTATGCCAAACCCATGCCCGCCGACATGCTGCTGGCCTGGGCACGTGGCAACAAGCCTTCAGGCACGGCTGACTTTGCGGCATCCATGCTGGGTGATCTGGCCTAGCACTGATTTATAGAAAAACAAGGCCTCAGCCCATGATATTCATAGACTAATAGCTATGAATATCATAGTCCCCACAAGCCCCTGAATCCCCTAGCTCGGTCAGATGCAGTAAGCTGCCGCGCAGCCAAGTCCTATATAAGACTAGTTGGTTTTGACCTGCAAAGCCCCGTGCTTGGCCTGATAATCCGCAAGTGACCGGCGCGCACCCCACACGCGCGCACATTGCAACCCCCGAGAAGCTTCACGATGACAACCTCCATCCGCCAGCAGGACCTGATCGATTCGATCGCAGGTGCCCTCCAGTACATCAGCTACTACCACACGCCCGATTTCATCGAGCACCTGGCCCGCGCCTATGAGCGCGAGCAAAGCCCTGCGGCCAAGGATGCGATGGCCCAGATCCTGACCAACTCCAAGATGAGCGCCACGGGCCACCGCCCCATCTGCCAGGACACCGGCATCGTCAACGTGTTCCTGAAGGTGGGCATGGACGTCAAGTGGGACGGCTTCACCATGGGTCTGGAAGACGCCATCAACGAAGGCGTGCGCCAGGGCTACAACCACCCCGACAACACGCTGCGCGCCTCCGTGGTGGCTGACCCCCACTTCAAGCGCAAGAACACCAAGGACAACACGCCTGCCGTCATCAACGTGCAGATTGTTCCCGGCAATACCGTGGAAGTGACCGTGGCAGCCAAGGGCGGCGGCTCCGAGAACAAGTCCAAGATGATCATGATGAACCCCAGCGACGATCTGGTCGAATGGGTTCTGAAAACCATCCCCACCATGGGCGCTGGCTGGTGCCCACCCGGCATGATCGGCATCGGCATTGGCGGCACAGCAGAAAAAGCTGTCCTGCTGGCCAAGGAAAGCCTGATGGAAGATCTGAACATGTATGAGCTGCAGGAAAAGGCAGCCAGCGGTGCAGAACTGGACGACGTCGAAAAGCTGCGCCTTGAGCTGTACGAAAAGATCAACGCCCTGGGCATTGGCGCCCAAGGCCTGGGCGGCCTGACCACGGTGCTGGACGTCAAGATCAATATGTACCCCACGCACGCGGCCTCCAAGCCCGTGGCCATGATCCCCAACTGCGCCGCCACCCGCCACGCCCACTTTGTGATGGACGGCAGCGGTCCCGTGTACCTGGACGCGCCTTCACTGGACACCTGGCCCAAGATCGACTGGGCACCGGACTACAACAAGTCCAAGAAGGTCGACCTGAACACTTTGACCAAGGAAGAAGTGGCCAGCTGGAAGCCCGGCGACACCCTGCTGCTCAACGGCAAGATGCTGACCGGCCGCGACGCTGCCCACAAGCGCATTCAGGACATGCTGGCCAAGGGCGAAAAGCTGCCCGTGGACTTCACCAACCGCATCATTTACTACGTCGGCCCCGTTGACGCCGTGCGTGACGAAGCTGTCGGCCCCGCAGGCCCTACCACCGCCACCCGCATGGACAAGTTCACCGACATGATGCTGGAGAAGACCGGCCTCATCGCCATGGTGGGCAAGGCCGAGCGCGGCCCCGTTGCCATCGAATCCATCAAGCAGCACAAGAGCGCTTACCTGATGGCCGTGGGCGGCGCCGCCTACCTGGTCTCCAAGGCCATCAAGCACGCCAAGGTGGTGGGCTTTGAAGACCTGGGCATGGAAGCCATCTATGAATTCGACGTGGTGGACATGCCCGTGACCGTGGCTGTGGACGCCGGCGGCACCAGCGCCCACATCACGGGCCCAGCCATCTGGAAGGAAAAAATTGCGACCGGCGAATTCAAGGGTATTTCGGTCGCTGGCGCGTAAGCGCTTATTGACGCGTTCACATTCGCGCAATTCATAGAAACCGCCTTCGGGCGGTTTTTTATTGCTGGTTATTACGCTGCATTTTCTGGCACATTCAACTAGGCGCGCCGCTGACCAAGGCTCACCCTTCAGGCGGTTATCTGTTGTGCGTCAGTCGCTCTTACTTTGGTATCGCGGCTGAACCCGCCCTGTATTTGCAAGCCCAAGCTGCCCCCTCGACCAACATCACTGACTCGTTAGAAGCCATATGAAAGAGTTTGAGCACAAGCGAATTGCTGAATTTCTCGGATGCGAATGTGTGTCGTCTGAGCACAGCAGCCCCATTCATCCGAAATCAACGGTCTACACGTTCAAAGCGACATCATCTCAAGGAACACTCGCTCTCAAGGTTGCCCCAGCCCATGGCACTTGTTTCATATCGCAATTCGATGCAAGCGGAAACGAGATTACCACCGCGACTGTTTACATCACCGAGCTCAAAATCAGCACAGACTTGAATGAAGAAACCGGAGAAGACGAGGAGTTCATTGCCGGTATTGGCCCGGGTGGGCATTTCTGCATCTCACGAACCAAGGATTTCTTCACCATCTTCTACAGCATGTATGGCGATCGGTCGCGCTACCGAGCAGGCCCTAGCGAGCTTCCGCCAAATGGCCTGATTCCGACACAGGAAGTCGCGATTCAAGTCGCCGAAGCAGTGCTCAGCCATCTCTACGGCGCGGAACCGATTCGCAAGCAAAGGCCATTCAAAGTCAACCTGTCCGAAGGCGTCTGGACTATTGAAGGTTCTTATCCTGAGCCGCGAAGCCCGACAGGAATTGCAGTTGTTCAGCTTAGGCAAGAAGATGGTCAGCTACTCCAAGTCACTCAGGGTCAGTGGCCATAACCTAGCCTTCAAGCAGTCATTTCAGGTTTTCTCGCCCACTTCTCATGCTGATCATCCAGGTCGTCGAAATTCTATGGACCAAAGCCACTCGCGGCGCACCGCGCGCCAATGAGCGGGTAGCTCTGCCCAGAGCATTTCCCTTCTCCGCAGGGGATCAGCCTTGCGTCATTCAGCGCTACCAGATGGCCGAATGGAAAGACTTTGCACCGCTGCTGCTTGAGCAAAAAGAACAGCAAACCATCCCCGGCTCGGTCGATGCGCTGCAAATCATTGCGCTCGGCAACGACAGCTACAGCTTGGGCATTCACGGCACACCGCATGACGGCCAGCCACGCCGCCACCCAGTCCTGCGGGCCATCACGCTCAATGCAGGCGAGAGCGCGCGCATCCTTATCAATGCACGCCATACCTCATACTCAGGCCAGCATTACTCAGAGACCATCTATAACGTCGCTTGTGGTGAGCAGTTGCCTGCGGACTTATTTTTGCGCGCCCCCAACCAGCTGCTCGACTTGAAAGCCCATCTGTTTTAAACAAACACCAGATCGAGAAAGCGAGGTTCAGATCTTCATGACTGCAAAAATAGTCATTGCCCCCGACACTTGGGCCGCACGCACTCCACAGTCCAATGTCACCGGCATCATTTATTTAGAAGTCGATGGAAGAAGCTTTCCCGATTCACAGTGGAGTGACTTCCCCATCATCGTGCTGGGCTGGTGGTTGAAAGGGCTTGCTGATCTGGCACAAGGTCTATCGTCATCCTGTGAAGGCTTGTTCATGGATGGGCCATTCAGCTTTCAAATTGAGCAGCTGAGTCCGTCAACCGTGAAGCTTGTGCAGCAGACCTCCGAAGAAAATGACTCTGCCGTTATCGACTTTCACTCCTTCTATGCCTCTGTGCTTGCGGCTGGGCTTTGTTGCATAAATCGGCCATAGGCCAAGGCATCCCCAATCCCAAATAGATTTACGCAGCAGCGACTGTCTGGGGCGTGCCCAGAGCGGTAAATTGATTGAGGATTGAAGCTCGGATGTGCA
>NZ_KZ984446.1 GCF_003569915.1 Comamonas testosteroni
GAAAAGGCGCTTGGCGTGACAACGTCTTTGTGGAGCGCCTATGGCGCTCCATCAAGTACGAAGAGATATATCTCAAAGCCTATGACAGCGTGCGAACTGCACGCTGCGGTATTGGCCAATATCTGCAGTTTTACAATTCACAGCGGCCCCATCAGGCGCATAGCCAAGCCACCCCTGATGAGGCCTACTTTGCGACCTTGCCGTTTGCAAAAATGCAGGCGGCATAACCCGAGGATCTTGCTTAGCAACTGGGTTGAGTTGTTCAAACGACCGGAGCCACCTCTCACCTTGATATTGCTGACATCACCAGTCGCCGTGCCGCTGCCCGCCTGAACCTGGCAGCTCTGACCCTGAGGCTGGGTAACAACCGTCACCGCATAAGCCTTGCCAGTTTCCACACGGCTGCCAAACTTGAAGCTGCCACTTTTGGCCACGCTCAACTCGTCCACGCCGTTGTTGCGCAGCAAGACCGACTTGCCTGCTGCCAGACCAGTCACCTCGCCGGAAATGGCATAAGTGGCAACTGGAGTGACAGTGCCACTCCCTCCTCCTCCCGAATTACCGCCAGAGCCCCCTCCATCACCGCCGCCACAAGCTGCGAGGGCTGCCAGCAAAACCAGAGTGGATGATTTGTAGCTCAGTTCAAAGGCTGTCATGAATGTGCTCCCCTTCGCTTTGGAGTTCGCATTGCAGTGATAAAGCCGCCGCTTGCTCTGCGGCGCTCTTGCACATTCATTGTCTGGCCCGGTTCTGGCCTTGCTTACCCCACCACTGAGGGGTATTTGTTACCAAGCTAGGGCTGGTTGCTGTGCCCAAGCGCTGCCCCCTCGCAGCCCAAGGCAGAGCGAACAGCCTGCATCTGCGCAGCGAGGGCAGAGCGCAGGTCTTCGCGCATGGCATCGCGAGTCAGCAATTCCTCGCCATACAGCGCAGCCCAGTCTATGCCCACGCCAATGACAGCCCCGGCAATCGCACCTGCTACGGCCCCGGCCACCGTGCCCACGCCGGGCACGACCGAGCCCACTGCCGCACCAGCAACTGCAGCGCCAGCCTTACCCAGCCCTTGCTTGGCAGCCGCCTTGGCCAGCACCTTGCCCGCGGCTTTCATGGAGGTCTTGGCCATGGCCTTACCTGCGACCACGGCCGCAAAAGCACCGGCACCCGTGCCCGCCAGAGCGCTAGCCGTCAGGCGCTGGCGCGCATCACCCAGCAAGTTCAGCGCAGGCAGGCTGGGCACTTCAGCGCGCACGATGCACTGGCTGGCGTCGAGCGCCAGATGGTGGCGCTCCAGCGTCTGCGCAATGCGCTGCTGCCCCTCTGTCAACGCCTGATCACCCAGCTGCCCCTGTTTTTGCAAGGTCTGCATCCAGGCTTCAAGGCCGGACGTGCTGCCCAAGGTCTGCGTCAGCTTGTTCTGCAGAAACTGGCTGACATCGCCAGTGAGCAAACTGAAGATGCGCCCCCATTCCGCTCCCAGGCTGAAGTACCAGTCCAGATAGCTCTCCACTGCCGCATCCAGCTGGGTCTGCATGGAGGCCATGCTCTGGCACATGGCCGGGCTCGCGCCCAGCTTGCCCAGTGCCTGCAAAGCTTGCTGGCGCGTGGCTTCAAGCGTGCCAATGGAGTACAGCTTCTGGCCTATGCGCTCGCACTGCGGCAGGCGCTGCAAAGCCAGCGGGCTTTCATGCTCGCGCGCCAGGCCATCAAGACTGGCAGTGGTCTGCAGCAAAATGCTCAGCACCAGCACGCCCACCAGCGCCAGCAAAGGCGCAGCGCCCTTGCCTGCCCCCGCAGGAGCCGCCTGCTGCCAGATGGCCCGGCTGGCCGCTGCACCTTGCATGACGGAACCCAGACACAGCAGCACGCCCACAGGGCCAAACAGCGCCAGCAGCAGCAAGCGCAAGGCTGGCAGTTGCGGCATATCGGCCAGAGCATTGCTGGCAAGCTGCAGGCTCAGCAGACTATCCAGTCCCCAGCGCACCAGCCCCGATGGCGCGTTGCGAATTTCGGCAATCACGGCATCAAGCGCTGCAGGCTCCATGCCGCTGGCAAGCGCACGCCCAAAGTCCTGGCTGCGCGCCATCAGATACAGCCACAGCCCGCCCATCAATATGACCAGCAGCCAGCGCGCCAACCGCTGACTCCAGGCCCAGGCAAAGGCCGAGGTGGAAAACTCGGGTTGCAGACGGCGCTGCAGCATATGGCTGAGCAGGACATGCACGGGAACTGCCGCAGCCAGCAGCGCCCATTCCCAACGCGCCAGAAACCAGCTTTGCCACAGCGTCAATGCCACCAGCAGCAGCGATGCCAGCAAGGCCTTGCACGCCGGCCACCAGCCGCCCGACAGCCAGCGCCCCAGCAGGCCTTGCTGCGCAAACTGATAGCGCAGAATCTTCTTGCGCAGCATCAAGGCCAGCCACAGCCCCCATGCGGGCAAAACCATCAGCACCAGCACGGCCAGCAGCCAGACCCAGGGCGACATGCGCGTGAGCAACTGGCTCAAGCCCGCCAATGCGGCCAGCCACAGCCAGCCCAGCAAGACGGCGCGCAGCGCGCCAATCATGGGCTGGGCCTGTGGCGTGTTCATTCCTTGTCAGCAGGCGCAGACTTGCCGCGCGCAGCGGCCTCGATACCGCGGGCCAGTCTGGCGTTGTAAACCGTCAGGCGGCTCAGGCCCAGTTGCTGCGCCACTTGTGCATCAGACGCCGTGCCCAGCAAAGCCACGGCTTCAGGTGTCCAGTCAAAGGCAGATTTGCTGCCGGTGACCGAGCCAATGCCCAGCTCCGTGCGCCGCGCAACCACCGTAGCCTTGCTGATGCCAAGCTGCTTTGCTACTTCAGCATCAGACTCCTTGCCCAGCAAGGCCAGTGCCTCGACCGTCCACTGAAAATGCCCAAAAGCCGCAATACCCAGCGCATTGCGCTTGAGGTTCACGGTCTTGGCCGATGTGCCCCAGCGCTCGGCCAGCACCGCATCTTTTTCCTGACCCAGTTGGGCCAGCATGTCTTCAGTCCATTGCAATGCGGCTTTGCCCATATGCGCTGCACTCGCCTCTTGAATTGATATAAAACAGCCTTCAAGCGCTTATTCATTAAGCGCTATCAGCTATCAATTAATGAGTATGCCCCCAGTAAATCAGAGCATCGCGGCCTTCCACTGACAGAGAGACCTGTGCCCCCACAGGCAGCAGCACCTTGGTTGGCACATGACCAAATGGCAGGCCTTGCAGCACAGGGCGCTTGACCTGCATGCGCAGCCAGTCAATCACGGTCTGCAGCTTGAAGCCCTTGTCATGGGTGCTCAGTTTGAACTCGGTAAACTGGCCAAACACGATGGCTTTTTGCTTTTGCAGCACACCGGCCAGCAGCAACTGCGTCAGCATACGTTCGATCTTGTAGGGGTGCTCGCCCACATCTTCAATAAACAGCACGCCGCCTTCAATCTGCGGGAAGTAAGGCGTACCCAGCAGGGACACCAGCACGGCCAGATTGCCGCCCCACAGCGTGGCACCGCCGGGCACATAGAAGTCCTTGAGCTGGGGCTTGCCATTGGGCAGCTCGCCAATCTTGGGCATTTGCCAGCCTGCACCTTCACCCTGGCCGCTAAGCAAATCCTCAAAGCAGTCCAGCATGATGTCGTCCACTTCACCGCCGTCCTTGCCATCCACGCCAAAGTCGGCGTTGAGCGCGGGACCTGCCCAGGTGACCGAGCCCGTCTGGGCCAGCATGGCCAGCTGGAAGGCCGTGAAATCGCTCAGGCCCACAAACTGCGTGCCCTTGGCAATCGCCTTGGCCACAGTCTTGTACTTGATGCCCGGCAGGATGCGCGTAAGGCCGTAGCCGCCGCGAGAGATCAACGCCACATCGGCGCCGCTGGTCGCAGCGCGGTGAATGGCGGCCAGACGTGTGGCGTCGTCACCGGCAAAGCGCTGGCTGCTGGCCAGTGCATCTGCATCCACCTCGACCTCATGACCCAGAGCTTCCAGCCGCTTGATGCCGCGCTTGAAAGCCGCCTTGTCGCGCACCGCGCCGGAGGGCGAGTAGATATAGATGTGCTTGGAGCCATGGCTGTGGTCATGACCGCAGCAACTGCCGTCCGCAGCATGCACATGGTCTGCATGCTCGTGGTCGTGATGAGTGTGAGCAGTCTCGTCGTGATGATGATGCTCGTGCGTGCAATTTTCATCATGCACATGCGCTGCTGCAGTAGCTTTGACGCTGCTTTCAGCCGTTTTTTTGCGCGAAGTAGCCATTACCATTTCATGCAGCGCGCAGGCTACATGCTCCGTGAAAGTTGGGGAATCCGCAGATTCAGAAGTTCAATGCCGCTGCCCGCGCTGCTGTGCAGCCGAGCTATGGCGCAAAGTATTCCACAGCCGCAGCTGCGCCGCCCCGATCCGTGACAGGAACCAGAGAGGCATGCTGGGTTTGCCGCCAGATCTGCACAGACTCTGACAATTGCGGCACAGCCCGCAGCCATGCGGCTTGGCAGGATTCGGGCCCCTGCAGGCAGAGCTTGCCAGCGCCAGCCCAGCGCATCAGCAACTGTGCAGGAATGTCTGGCAACTCAGACTGCACACGCGGCCAGGCTTTGAGCGCGGCGCGGTGACCGCTCTGGGCAAACGGCGCATTCCAGGCCCTGGCTTCATCCGCGCTGGCGGCTTGGCCTTGAATGGCACGGGCCACATCCCAACCGGGCTTGCGCGCCGCCTGCTCAAACAGCTCACGCCGCACTGCGGGTTGCTCGGCCAGTGGCCAGACATCTATGAGCCAGGAACCCAGAAACCGCGCCTCATCCGCCTGCGCTGCGGCCAGAGCCAGACGCCCTCCGTCCGCTTGCGCGCAGATCACCACATTGCGCAAATCCAGCGCCTGCACCAGCTCGCGCAATATCTGCACATGCCATTGCGCGCTGTGGCGGGACTCTTTCTTGGGCTGATCGCTGCGGCCAAAGCCCGGCAAATCAGGCACCACCACGCGGTGACCCGCAGCCAGAAACTGCGGCAACATCTGCCTGAAGGCATAGCCCCAGGCGGGACTGCCATGCACGCACAGCCAGGTCAGGGGCGCATTTTGGGCCCCCTCATCGACCACCGCCATGCGCAAACCCTGCAACGCTGGCAGGTCGCTGCGCCACTGGGGTAGCCACTGCCAGTCGGGAAGATTGGAAAAGCATTCATTGCTGTTGCGCAGCGCCCAGTCCTTGAGCGGATGCGGCTCCTGCGCTTTTTTTTCCTTGCGGCGCTGCTGAAAGAATTCGGCCATCAGCGCGGCACATTCATCAGCCAGCACGCCGCGAATTACCTGCGTCTGGTGATTGATTTCGGGATAGCCAAACACATTGAGCACCGAGCCCGCCGCGCCCGTCTTGGGCTCGGCTGCGCCGTACACGACCTGATCGACTCTGGCGTGCAGCAGCGCACCGCCGCACATGGTGCAAGGCTCCAGCGTCACATACAGCGTGCAGCCTTCAAGCCGGTAATTGCCCAGCGCCTGCGCCGCCTCGCGCAGCGCCTGAATCTCTGCATGGGCAGTGGGGTCCAGACTTAACAGCGGGCTATTGCGCCCACGGCCTATGACGCCTCCATCCTTGACCACCACCGCCCCCACAGGCACTTCACCGCAGTCAGCCGCCTCGCGCGCCAGCGCAATTGCCTGGCGCATGAAATGCGCGTGTGAATCCACTTCAAAATTCATAGCTCAAAGCGCATATAAATTCTGGACATGAAGGCAATTTACTTGGAATTTTCTGGAGTCAGTGCCTGGCGCTCCCCCGAGGCATAGCGGTACAGCGTCACACGCGGGTCGCGCAACTCGCCTTGCGCATCAAAGGAAATGACTCCGGTCACGCCTTCGTGGTGAATCTGGCGCAACTGCGGCAGGTAGGCCTCGGCCTGAGCAGAGTCTGCGCGCAGCATGGCCTGCGCCAGCACCATGGTGGCGTCATAGGCATAAGGGCTGTAAACCTGATACTGACTGGGGAAGCGCTGGTCATATTTCTGCTTCCAGGCCACCGCACCGGGCATATCTACCAGCGCGCTACCACCCACCACGCAGGTCACGTTCTTGAGCGCTGCGGCCTTGCCCGCCATTTCGGGCAGGCGCTCGGTGCACTGCGCATCACCGCCCAGAAACTGGATGCGGTTCATGGCCAGTTGCGACATCTGGCGCAAGATGGGACCGGCCTGCGCATCCACACCGCCAAAGAAGATGGCATCGGGCTTGTGACCCTTGATGGCCGTGAGGATGGAGCTGAACTGCGTGGCCTTGTCGCTGGTGTACTGCTTGGCGACGATCTTCACCTCACGCTCTGCGGCTGCAGCCTCGAACAACTGGACAATACCCCGGCCATAAGCTGTGCGGTCATCGATGATGGCCACGCGTTTGACGCCCTGCTTGATGGCCTGATCTAGCAAAGCCTCCACCATGGCGCGGTCACTGGCAATCACGCGGAAGGTGTCGTCATAGCCTGCCTCGGTAATAGCGGGGTTGGTGGCGGCTGGGGTGATATTGGGGATGCCGCAGTCGTTGTAGATCCTGGCCGCCGGCAGCGTGGTGCCCGACTGAAGGTGGCCCACCACGGCAGCGACTTTTTTGTCGCAGAACATGCGCGCCAGCGCTGCGGCATGAGCGGGGTCTCCCACATCATCCCCAGCTTCCAACTTCCACTGCACGGGACGCCCCCCAATCTGCAGCTTGCGGGCGTTGAGCTCATCAATCGCCATGCGCACGCCGTTTTCCTCATCCTTGCCCAGGGCCGCAATCGGGCCGGAGACCGGGCCACCATGGGCAATGCGAACGATCAGAGGCTTTTGCACGTCCGCCGCATGCGCTGACGACAGGCAGGCAGCAACCAGCGCCAGACTCAAGGCAGACGCGTTACACACAAAACGGCTCCGGGCCGGGCGATCAGTCATGGACATGCTTTCTCCTTGATGAAGCGGGAGGCTGTGGCACGCAAGCCTACTCCAGAGCGCAGGGGGAGCGTATCGGCAAGCATTGCGATGCCACTTCAACAGGCAACAGAGGCGGGCAATCCCTGGCGTTTCAAACGCAGAAAAGCCGATGCAGAAAGGCTACTGAGCCTGATCAGGCTCGGGCCGTCTGGCGTTGAGCGCAGACTCCAGTTGCTGGCGATATTGCTGCTGAACCTGCTGACTTTGCTCACGCACCGTCACCGGTTCAGAGCCTTGATTGTGCCCTGTTGACGAAGATGGTGCCTGCCGCGCCAGGCTTTCCTGGCTGCTGTGCAAGCTTTTTTTGGCCAGCACGCCGACCACGGCCAGAACCACCACCAAACTGAGCACCCCGAAAACAGCCCTCATGACATCTCCCTGCAGAACGATCAGGGGATTGGAACATGACAGCGCCGACTGCAACAGCGCATTGATCAGTGCTGCGCCAGATGCAACGCATGAAGAGATTGCGCCAGCGCACGAATTTCGCCCTCCTGATGCAGTCTTTCCAGCCAGTGCGCAGGAATGCCACGGCGCCCCCAGAAGGCTCCGGCCAGCTGACCGGCAATGGCAGCGGTAGTATCCGCATCGTCACCCAGATTGGCGGCCTCCAGCACGACAGCTTCAAAGCTGTCGTGCCGGGCAAAGCACCACAAGGCGGCTTCCAGGCTGTGCACCACATAGCCGGAGCTCTGGATTTGCTCACGGCTTTTATCGCGCCAGCTGCCTTGGGCAATCTCCGCAATGCTGGGGCTGCCAAGCTGCAGCGCAGCCAGATCAAGTACCTGATTCTTTTGCGCGCCAAGCAGCGCACGGCTCAGGGCTACGGCAAACAGACGGCAGGCGTCCAGACACTCTGGCGCTGCATGCGTGGTGCGGGAACTGAGCACCGCCATCTCCTGCACTATTTGCTCATCATGCGCATACACCATGGCCACAGGGGCCAGCCGCATTAGCGAACCATTGCCCGCGCTGTGCGCGTCTTCACTGCCTGCCAGCGCATTGCCGGTACGCAGATAGCGCTGAATCGCCTCGCGTGTTGCCATGCCGATATCGAAGCAGTGACCGGTGGAACTCCAGTAACCCCACTGATACCAGTTGGCATAGCGCGTCATCTGGTCCTGCGGGTCACAAGCGCTTTTGACGATCAGGCTTTCGGCCAGGCACAGCGCCATGGAGGTGTCATCCGTCCATTGCCCCGCCTTGAGCGAAAACGGCCCGCCGCCCACCATATCGGTTAGCAGCGCAAAGCTGCCTCGTGGCTGAAACTCCAGCGTTGTGCCCACGGCGTCACCGCAGGCCAGCCCCAGCAGCGCGCCTTCAAAGCGGTCCAGCTGGCTCATGATTGCGCCCTCAACTGCGCACGCGCAGCCATCAGCGCAAAGCCCAACAGGTTCTGGCCACGCCATTTACGTGGCTGCTCGGCATCGGGGTTGGCTGCGCCCATGCCAATGCCCCAGATGCGGTCGCGCGGGCTGGCTTCGACCAGCACGCGCTCGCCCGTGCCCAGCAGAAACTGGCCCATGGCCGGGTTCTGCGTGAACTTGGCCACATTGGCGCGCACCACAATGTCAAAGCATTCGGCCTTCCAGCGTGCATCCTCAAAATTGCGCACGCTGCGCCCTACCTGCTTGGCTGCGGCAGGCGATGGTGAAGCCAGCACGCGCTGGCGTGCCTCTTCATCGCCAAACAGTCTGGCCTTGCCCGCCATCATGAAATGCTCTGCGGTGGCAAAACGATCGCCATCGACCGTAAATGGCGCGGGAAACCACTGGCTCAGACAGCCTTTGCCCACAGAGCCATCTTTTTCGCTCTGGTGACCCCAGAAGCAAATGTATTTGGGCCGGTAGCCTTGATCGAGTTGCGCCACCAGCTCAGCTACGGATCGAATTTCGTAATCTCGGTTCATCATTGTTCTTCTTGAAAGTGGTTCAGCCACCAGTCGGCAAAAGCAGCCAGATTGGTGTGCGTGGAGTGAATGGCCTGAAGACCCGGCCCGGTATTGGGCGAGCCACCCTGCTCGCGCAGCACCAGCGCCTTGTGAATGCTGGCATCCACGCCTGCAAAGTACGGCAGAAAGTCATCGACAAAAGCCACAGGCCGCAGCTGCGCCAGGGCTTGCGCCTTGGGGCTCTGGTTCAGATCTGCACTGCTGCTGGTCGCAATCACACGCGCTATGGGAAAGCCCAGTTCGCGCAGATTGGCCTGCCGGGCCTGGGCAAACTGCGGCTTGATGGCAGAGACGCAGACCAGCTCATAACCCGCTGCGCATAACTGCTCACATGCCTGAACCGCGCCCGCAATCGCGGGAATGCTGGACCAGAACTGCGCATCAAAGCTGGCGCGAAAGCGGTTCAGCGCCTCGCCCTGCAATGTGGCAACACCCCAGCGATCCATGGCCCAGTAGGCATGGGGCTGCTGCAGCACAGGCCGCTCGCCAAACGCCCGCTCCCAGGCGGATGCATAGGCCAGGTTGTAGTCCACCAGCACACCATCTGCGTCGATAGCTATGATTTTTGAGGTGCTCATGATTACAGCTTCAACAGATACTGAACCGGCACCACATCGGTCAGCCACACGCCGTTGTCGGAGCGGTAAAACACATGGCCCTCGCCGTGCATGCGCGCGGCGTCCACCTGCAGCAAGGCCAGCTTGCCATGGCGGCTACCCACCTGACTGGCGACCTCCACGCTCTCGGACAGATGGACATGGTGGCGTGCCTGACGGGTCAGGCCTTCCAGAAAAATTGCATCCAGAAAGCGCGTGGCCGTGCCGTGGTAGAGCACGGCGGGCGGGCGCTGGGCATCCAGACCCAGTTCAACCTTGATGGAATGGCCTTGATTGGCCCGGATGCGTTTGCCATCTGCGCTAAAGGAATAGCGCTGCTTGTTGTTGTCCGCCACCAGGGTCTGCAAATCCTGCAAACTGGTCGGGCGACCTGATCGGGCCAGACAGGCCAGCAGTTCATCGGTCTGCGCCCAGCCCGCCTCGTCGAGCTTGAGACCAATCGTCTGCGGGCTGTGCCTGAGTACCAGACTGAGGAATTTGCTGCGGGCGGTAGCCTTTTCGCTGGCGTTTGAGTTTTTCATTTTCTTGTTCTCTTTCTTGTGGATTGCTTAAGCGTGGTTCGTTAGTTGTATTGAGCAACTTAAGCAAGTTGTACAATACAACCCAACATCCAACCCGTCAAGTCTGATTCATGACCGTTACACAACGTCACTCCAAGCCAGCGCCAGACTTTCCCCGTCCCTACACCACGGTGGATGTGGTGATCTTCACGATTGCGCAAGGCCAGCTAAGCGTATTGCTGGTGCAACGCCCGGAGCATGAAGATGACCCATTCCCTGGCCTCTGGGCCCTGCCCGGCGGTTTTGTGAATGTGGATCTGGATGCTGACCTGCAAGCCTGCGCCGCTCGCAAGCTCAAGGAAAAGACGGGCGTGGACAGCCCTTATCTGGAACAGCTCGGCAGCTGGGGCGGCGCGGCGCGCGACCCGCGTGGCTGGTCGGCCACCCATGTGTACTTTGCCTTGATTCCCGCTCACGACTTGCCGCTGACCAAGGGAGCCAATGCCGCCGATGTGGCCTGGTTCGAGGTCGATGAACTGCTGGCCCGGCCTGCACTGGCCTTTGATCACAGCACCATCTTGCAGGCAGCGGTGGAGCGCCTGCGCAGCAAGGTCGAGTACACCTCGCTGCCTGCCTTCTTGCTCACTGAACCTTTTACGCTGCCCCAGTTGCAGCAGGTCTATGAAACCGTGCTGGGCCGCAGCGTGGACAAAAGCGGGTTTCGCACCCGCATGCTGGCTGCGAACTTTCTGGTTGAGGCCGGGCATGTGGAGGGCACCTCCAACCGCCCCGCCATGGGCTACCGGCTGGCTGACCGCAGCGGCCCGGTCGTCTTCCCCCGCACCTTCAGTCCGCGCGGGTAGCTCGACGCGGTAGTGCCACGCGGCCATTGATACAGGCGATTACCCACCCCTGTGCCGAAATCAGGCAGTGCTGAGATAATCCTGCCCCTATGTCTCTCCTGCCCCACCAGCTCGAACTCCTGTCCCCGGCCCGCGATGCCGATATCGGCATTGAAGCCATCAACCATGGCGCGGACGCCGTCTATATCGGCGGCCCCGGCTATGGCGCGCGCGCCACGGCAGGCAATGACATCCGCGATCTGGAGCGGCTCATCAAGCATGCTCACCGCTTTGGCAGCCGCATCTTCATCACGCTCAACACCATCTTGCGCGACGATGAGCTTGAAGGAGCGCGCCAGATGGCCTGGGATGTGTACAACGCCGGGGCGGACGCATTGATCATCCAGGACATGGGCTTGCTGGAGCTGGATTTGCCCCCCATCCAGCTGCATGCCTCCACCCAGACCGACATCCGCACGCCCGAAAAAGCGCGCTTTCTGCAGGATGCGGGCCTGAGCCAGATCGTGATTGCCCGCGAGCTGGACCTGAAGCAGATCGCCGCCGTGCGCGCCGCCACCGACCCGGCCCGCACCACGATTGAATTTTTCATCCACGGCGCGCTGTGCGTGGCCTATTCGGGCCAGTGCTACATCACCCACGCCCACACGGGCCGCAGCGCCAACCGTGGCGACTGCAACCAGGCCTGCCGCCTGCCCTATGAGGTGATGGACGACAAGGGCCGCATCATTGCGCACGAAAAGCATGTGCTGTCGATGAAGGACAACAACCAGAGCGACAACCTGCGCGCCCTGATTGATGCCGGCGTGCGCAGCTTCAAGATCGAGGGCCGCTACAAGGACATGGGCTATGTGAAGAACATCACCGCCCACTACCGCAAGCTGCTGGACGAAATCATCGAAGAGCGCGAGTTCTCCGAGCAACCACTGGCGCGCTCCTCGTCCGGCACCACGACGTTTGCCTTTGAGCCCGATCCCGACCAGAACTTCAACCGCGAGTTCACCGACTATTTTGTGAACGGCCGCCAGGACGATATTGGCGCCTTCGACACGCCCAAGACCCCAGGCCGCGCGATTGGCTGGGTCACGCAGGTGGGCGACAAGTGGTTTGAGATCGAAGCCAGTGACAAGGCCACCGAGCTGCACAACGGCGACGGCCTGTGCTACTACGACCTGCAAAAGGAACTGGTAGGCGTGCACATCAACCGCGCCGAATGCGTGAGCGCCAAAAAAGGCATCTGGCGCGTGTTCCCCAAGAACGAGATTGCCGAGTTCAAGGACCTGCGCAAGGGCCTGGAAATCAACCGCAACCGCGATATGGACTGGGTGCGTATGCTGGAGAAAAAATCCAGCGAACGCCGCATCGGCCTGTGGGCCGAGTTCAAGGAAGCTGCCGACGGTTTTGCCTTGACGCTGACCGATGAGGATGGCTTTAGCGCGACAGCTCAGATCGAACAAGAACACCAGGCCGCCACCGATGCCGCCAAGGCCGAAGCCACGCTGCGCGAGCAACTGGGCCGCTTTGGTGCCAGCATCTTCTCGGTGCACGATATTTCGCTGAATGTGAGCCAGCCTTGGTTTGTGCCCGCCTCGGCCCTGAACCAGTTGCGCCGCGATGCGCTGGCAGCGCTGGAATCGGCCCGCGCCAGCGGCTTTATCCGCCTTCCGCGCGCCAAGCCGGTGGAGCCGCCCGTTCCCTTCCCCGAAGACACGCTGACCTATCTGGCCAATGTGTTCAACCAGAAGGCGCATGACTTCTATGTGAAGCATGGCGTGAAGGTGATTGACGCCGCCTACGAGAGCAAGGAAGAAGAAGGCGAAGTCTCGCTGATGATCACCAAGCACTGCGTGCGCTTTTCGATGAGCCTGTGCCCCAAGCAGGCCAAGGGCGTGATTGGCGTGAAGGGCACCATCAAGGCCGAGCCACTCCAGTTGATCAACGGCAAGGAAAAGCTCACGCTGCGCTTTGACTGCAAGCCCTGCGAGATGCATGTGGTGGGCAAGATGAAGAAGTCTGTGCTCAACCAGCATGCCAAGGAAATGCAGGAGCATCCCATGCAGTTTTATCGCACCCGCCCTGTGCCCAACATCAAGGCCTGAACTCAATTTTCAAGCACAAAAAAGCCCGCACACCAGCTCTGGTTGCGGGCTTTTTTACGGCCCACTGCAATGCTTCAAAATCCTAGTACAAACCCTTGATTTGCAAATTTGAAGCAGATCGACCAATTTTTAGGCAATCCGTGGAAAGCACCATCTGGCGCGGGTTTCAGCGTTTGAAACCTGAGTTTTCCACAAGAGCGTCCACATGATGCGGGGATAAGAATTGCAGCATTCAGCAGACACCGCTGTATGCATGAACAGTTCTCAAATCGTCGCAGACATGGCTGCCCGGTTGGGCAGTTTTTGCAGCGCATCGCAGGCCTGCTGCAAGCTCTGCGCAACCGCTGGCACCAGGGTGCTGAAGTTGGCAAAGCCGTGAATCATGCCCTGCACGCGCTGGCAATGTGCAGCCACTCCGGCTTGCTGCAAGCGCGCGGCAAAAGCCTCGCCTTCGTCACGCAAAATATCCAGCTCTGCCGTCACCACCACCGCTGGCGGCAAGCCTGTCAGATCAGGGTATTGCGTGATCGATGCCAGCGGATGCATGGGGCTGCCGGGATGGTAGTGACGCCACATGGCGGCCATGGCATCGCGTGTGAGCATGGGAATCTGCCCAAACAGGTCATGCGAGTCCGTGTCCATCCGCGCATCACACACGGGGTAGAACAGCAGTTGCCGCGCAATGCCGGGCCAGTTGTCTTCCTTGGCGCGCAAACTGGTTGCTATTGCCAGATTGCCGCCAGCGCTGTCGCCCGCAACCACCAACTGCCTTGCATCGCAACTCAAGTCCACAGCGTGATCGGCCACCCAGCGCGTTGCTGCATAGGCGTCATCAAGCGCAGCGGGGAAGACATGCTCAGGTGCCAGACGGTAATCGACGGAGACCACATTCATGCCTGTGAGATGGGCCAGATGGCGGCACAGATTGTCATGCGTGTCCAGCGTGCCAATGCACCAGCCGCCGCCATGAAAAAACACCATCACAGGCGCAGCAGGCGAAGCCGTGGCGCGGTACAGGCGCAGCCGCATGGGCTGGCCATCGCCGCCGGGGGCCTGCAGATCACGCACTTCATGCAAAGGCAGATCCGAGGGCGGAAACGCAAAGTTGTCCATGACACCGCGAATCTCGGGCACGGTCATGGTCACAAAATCCATGGGGGGAGCATCTTTGAAGTGCTCCAGCACGGCAGCCAGTTCGGGATGAATTTGCATCACATTCCTTGTTGATTCAAAACGCAGCTCACACTGCCACTTGCTCTGTCTGATGATGGACATAGTCCTGCCACACAGGCTCGCTCATCTCCTGCCTGAAGCGCGACTGCGACCAGGGCCAGGTATTGGGTACGCCGTTCTTGTCCAGATACCAGCTATTGCAGCCAGAACCAAAGACCGAGCCCTTGGCAGCGGTCAGGCGCTCCTGGTCATAGTGCGCCAGCGCTGCGGGGCTGGCTGACAGGCCCACCACATCACCGCCCTGCACGCGCTCGATCAGCTGAGAGATATAGCCCCACTGCATCTCGGAGGTATCGATCAGCGAGAAGTTGCCCACGGGCGAGGTCGGCCCATTCATGAAATAGAAGTTCGGAAAGTCCGGCACCGAGATCGACTTGTACGCCGTGGGCACATTGCTCCAGGCTTGCTCCAGCGTCTTGCCTTGCAGGCCGGTCACATTCATGGGGCGCACATAGCGATCGGTCTTGAAACCGGTGGCCAGCACGATGATGTCCACCTCGTGCAGCGCGCCATCGCTGGTGCGAATGCCGTTGGGTTCGATCTGCTCAATGCCTTCGCAAATCAGTTGGGAACCAGGTTCCTGAATCGCACGGTAATAGTCGGGCGAATAAATCAGGCGCTTGCAGCCCGCGCGGTAATTGGGCTGCAGTTTCTGGCGCAAGGCCGGGTCCTTGATGGAGTTGTCCAGATTTTCCTGGCAGAGCTTTTGAATTTCCTGAATCTGCTCGGAATTGGGGTCCAGCACACCGTCGGTAAAGCGCTCCACATTGGCCAGATAAGTCGGCTCACGCTGCAGATAAATCAGCAAGTCGCGGTTGCTGCGAAATTCTGCGCGCTGCTCTTCGGTGAACTCGGGATTCTCAACGGGGAAAATCCATTGCGCCGTGCGCTGAAAATGCCGCACCTTGCTGCGCGAGGCCAGTGCCGAGACGATTTGCACGCCCGTGGAGCCAGTGCCGATCACGGCAATTTTTTTGCCCTCCAGCGGCACGGAATGATCCCAGCGCGCACTGTGGATGGTCGCACCTTCAAAACTCTCCAGCCCCTTGATCTGCGGATAGTTGGGGTGGTGCAGCACGCCGGTTGCCGCGATGACTACCTGCCCTTGATAGCTCTGACCATGCTGATCTTGCAGATGCCAGGCATCACCCTTCCACTGCGCAGAAGTGACCTCACAATCAAAACGTACATATTCGCCAATACCGTATTTGGCATACACGGCTTCGAAATACTGCTGAATCTCCCCACCCGGAGGCAGCACGCGTGACCATTCGGGATTGGGCTCAAATGAATAGGTGTAGGCGTGTGATGGGACGTCGCAAGTCAAGCCTGGATACGTATTATCTCGCCAGGTGCCGCCCAGCGCTTGGGCCTTTTCCAGAATAATGAATTTCTTGCCGCTGTTTTTTAGATGAATGCCAGCCAGAATACCGGACATTCCGCAGCCAATGACGATGACATCATATTTCATAATATTTTCCTCTCAATACATTTCGATGACTTTTGCCGAAGAAAATCCGCCATCTACCGGCATATTGATGCCAGTGACAAACGACGCCATATCGGACAGTAAAAACGCCACTGCATTTCCCACTTCCGAAGCACGACCCTGACGTTTGAGCAAATGCTGTTTGACAAAGCCGGCAAATGCCGGGCTCTGGTCTAGACCCGCCGTCATGGGGGTTTCAATCAGGCCGGGGCTGATGGAGTTGATACGCACGCCATGCGGCCCCAGATCGGCAGCCAGACTGCGCACCATCTGAATGACAGCACCTTTGGAAGTGCAGTAAGCCAGATTACTGGGATTGCCCAGCATGCCGTTGATGCTGGCAATGGTCACAATCGAGCCCTGCTTGCGCTGCTTCATATGCGCGGCCACTGCGCGAGCCGAATACATGGTTCCCGTAAGATTGATCTGGAGTACCTGTTCCCATTCCTGTAGCGTCATGCCTTCCAGATCGCCAACGCGTGAAATACCGGCAGAGGTCACCAGACCATCAATCTGCCCATGGCGCGCCAGCACACTCTGCACCAGGGTTTGCGTCTGCTCCCAGTTGCTCACATCGAGTTTCTGAAACTCGCAGCCTGCTGGTAGGTCGTGGCTTTGCTGCAGGTCTGCACAGACCACTTTCGCACCGTTAGCCGCAGCCACCTGGGCACTGGCCAGACCAATCCCCGATGCTCCTCCGGTAATCAAAACCACCTTGTCTTTCAAGCCGCTGATCTGTTGATTTGTTGGATTCATTGAAACCTCGATACCTATTCAAAACGCCATGAATTAGCGAGTTGCCATTCTTCGAGGTTTTCTCAATCAGATCACTGTGAATTTTCCTCTTTACAAAATCAAATCACATTCACAGTCTCAAGGGTTAACCATTAATCAATTCAGACGCACTGTGCCCCGCCAATTTATATGTCAATACAGGGTTTGTATTTAATATCAATTGGACCTGTAAACAGTCATAAAAACTGTCAAGCGGGAATGCATGAGAAACATGCTTTATTTGCGAATGCTTTAATAAAACCACATCGATTGAAACGAGGGAAACATGAAAGTTGCTGTCATCACCGGAGCCGCCAGCGGCATTGGCGCAGGTCTTGCCAAACAGGCCGTAGCACGTGGAATGAAAGTGGTTCTGGCCGACCGCGATCAAGCGGGCCTGGACAAAGTGGCCGGTGAATTGGGAGACCTGGCCCTGGCCGTAGTGACCGACGTCACCAGCCAAGCCTCGCTGGATGCACTGGCCGACAAGGCCTATGCCGCATTTGGCCAGGTCGATCTGCTGTTCAACAACGCAGGCGTACTCTCCACCGGCAACTGCTGGGAAATCAGCGATGCCAAATGGCAGCAGGCCTGGCAAGTGAATGTCAACGGCATCGTCAACGGCCTGCGCGCTTTTGTGCCGCGACTGCTCAAGGCTGATCGGCCTGCACGCATCATCAACACCGCATCGGTGGGCGGCTTCCTGCCCAGCCCGCTGATGGCACCTTACTCGGCCACCAAGTTTGCCGTGGTAGCTCTGACGGAAGGTCTGGCCAACGAACTGGCTGCCATCAATCCGCAGGTCAAGGTTTCGCTGCTTGCGCCCGGCCCCGTGAAGACTGCCATCTTCAGAGAGACGCCATCGGACGCCTCAGCCCAGTTCCACGGCATGATGACCCATATGCTCGATAAAAACGGGTTGAGCGCAGACGAGTTTGCTGCTCGTGTGTTCGCTTCCATCGACAAAGGCGAATACTGGATCGTTCCCCAGCCAGAAATGCTGGACCCGCTGCTGCAGACCCGCAACAAGATCATCGAGACGCGCGCCGACCCCATCTTTACCTGGAGCGCAGAAACCGTCGAATAAGGCAAAGCGCCAAAAGAAACGGGCCTGATGCAGGCCCGTTTTTTATTGCCTTTGCGCTATCACTGCCCCCAGAGATCCTTGGCGATCTGCTCGAACTGCCGGCGCATCACATTCTTTTGCACCTTGCCGGTCGCGGTCGCCGGGAAGGTATCCACAAAGTGCACCAGCTTGGGAACTTCAAAGCCACCGAGATGATTGCGGCAATGCTCGAGCACAGCCTCTGCATCAACCTGCGTACCGGGCTTGCGCATCACAAAAGCGCAGACCGCTTCGCTCCAGTGCGGATGCGGCAGGCCAAACACGGCAGCGGCGGCAATATCCGGATGCGCCAGTACCACGGCCTCAACCTTCACGCTGGCCACGTTCTCGCCACCGGTCTTGATCATGTCCTTCTTGCGGTCGATGAACTCCATACGGCCCTGCTCATCCCACATGCCCAGATCACCAGTGTGGTGCCAGCCAAACTTCTGCGCCTCAGCGGTGGCGTTGGGGTCCTTGAAGTAACCCAGCATGACGTTCGGGCCGCGATGCACGATCTCGCCCAATTGACCCGGTCCCAGGAAGTTGCCCTCATCGTCCATGATGGCCGTCTCGCAGGTCGTCAAAGACTTGCCCCAGAAGTTGGCATCGCACTCGGGGTTGTCCAACGGGTAGAAGGTCATGGTCGCCGGATAGATTTCCGTCTGCCCTGTGGCCAGCGCGATCTTGCGGGACATGCGCTTGGCGATCTGTGCAATCAGCGGCTTGGGGATCGGCGCCATGGCATAGATGCATTGCCTGACGGATGTAGGCGCAAAACTGGGGTCTGCCAGAACGGCGGCATACATCAGAGGCAGGCCCACAAAAATCGTCACCCCTTCCTTGAGGACCAGTTGCCCCACCTCCGCAGGCACAAACTGCCGTGTGAACACCGTGCAAGCGCCTGTGGCCAGCGCCGTCTGCGTGAGCGAATGCTGGGCACAGTGAAACAGTGGCAGCCAGCCGCTGAGCACATCGGTCTCCCGGTAACCCATCTCATCGATGTTGCCCTTGACGGCGGTGTACACCGATAGATGCGAATGAACCACGCCCTTGGGGTTGCCCGTGGTGCCGCTGGTGTACATCAGCAGTGCTGCCTGGTTGTCGTCAATATCGACCTCGGGCAAAGCATCGGGCTGACCCTCTTCAGCCTGCGCCAGCGTGATGCCATCGACGGCGACACCGGCGGGCACACTCGTGAAGATCAGTGGCACGGCCAGTTGCTTGAGCAGATCATGCAAACCCGGCAGACCCAGCATCTCGTGGTCCACCACGACGGCCGAGACTTCAGCGTGGTGCAGGATATAGCCCAGCGCCGCCACATCAAGCTTGATATTGACGGGAACCCACACCTGACCCGCCTTATGAATGCCATTGCAGGCCACCACCATGTCGATAGAGTTGGCACACAACATGCCGACCTGTTTGCCAGTCCCGAGCGTGGACAGCAGATAGTGCGCAAAGCGCGAGCTGCGCGCATCCAGATCCGCGTAGTTGATGCGCTGATCACCATCGACCAGCGCAGTACGCTCACCGAACTTTCGCGCTGTCCGGTACAGCAGATCCCCCAGAGCAATGCGCCGGATGCGGCGCGCCTGGCTCGACAGATTCATTTCGATCATGGCTTGTCTCCTTAAAAGTGTGTTTCTCCTGATGCCTCTTTCACGCTTTTCTTGTTGTCTTAACCCTTCTTCTGCTCCATGACGGCGGCTGCCGCTGCGGCCGTGATCATGGGCGACAACTGCCCTTGCGCTCCGCCGTCGCAGGCAATCACGGTGCCCGAGATATAGCTGGCCGCATCACTGCCCAGAAACAGCGCCAGTTGCGCAATATCGTCCGTGGTTCCCATGCGGCCCAGAGGCACCATCTGGCGCACCAGCGCATCACCCTCGGCCCCCTGTGGCGCCAGCCGTCGCATGCCTTCCGTGCCCGCAATCGGCCCCGGAGAAATCGCATTCACACGCACGCCTTTGGCTCCCCACTCCAGCGCCAGCACACGGGCCAGATGGTCCACACCGGCCTTGGCTGCGCAGACATGGGCCTGATACATCATGGGCACAGTGGACTGCGGCGCAGTGATGAAAATCAGGCTGGAGTTGCCCGTGCGCAGATGCGGCAATGCCTGGCGCGCCACATGAAAGCTGCCCAGCAAATCAATATCCACCACCACCTTGAAAGCATTGGCTGACATCTGATCGGCAGGTGCCAGAAAATTGCCCGCCGCGCCGGACACCAGTACATCGACAGGCCCGTGCCGCGCCACCGCCTGCTCAAGTGCTGCCGCCACGGCCTGCTCATCGCGTACATCGCCCACCACGCCCAGTGCATCTGCGCCCAGCGTGGCAACTGCCGCATCCACATTGGCCTGCTTGCGGCTGACAACCGTGACCTTGGCGCCAGTTTCCGCATAGCGCTGCGCGATGCCCAGATTGATGCCCGTGGTGCCGCCAAAGACCATCACATGGCGGCCCGAAAAATCAAATTGCACGTTCATGTGTCACGCCTTTCCTGGTACTCAAGCCGCCAGATGCAGCATCTGCCGCGCTTCCTGCGGCGTTGCGACTTCGCGCCCCACGTCGCGGGCATAGCGGGCCAGTTGCTCGATCAGCGGCGCATTCGACGTGACCTTGCTGCCATCAGGCAGGTAGAACGTGTCTTCAAGCCCGCTGCGCAGATGACCACCCAGTTCTGCCGTGCGCAGATGCGTGGGCCAGATTTCGCTGCGCCCGATCAGGGTGGTCTGCCAGGGCGCGTCCTTGATCTTGAGCTTGAGCAAAATGGGCAGCAGATCGGGGTCGGCAGGCATGCCGGACTCCACGCCCATCACAAAGTTGTACTCGGGCAAGCCTTTGTACATGCCGGTTTCCACATACATGCCCACGCAGCGAACAATGCCCACGTCAAAGCATTCCAACTCCGGCAGCGTGTTGGTCTCGGCCATCACATCAAGAAAATCCTGCACCTTGGCGGGCTGGTTGTCGAACAGCATCGGCGGCCAGGCCCAGGTGCCATTGCTGCGCGTTTTCAGATAGTTGAGCGAGCCCGCATTGCAAGCCGCCATCTCGGGACGCGTGGCACGCAGACAGTCCAACGGGCCCTGATAGTTGGGGCCGACCACGCCTGTGGTCTGGTTGATGATGATGTCCGGGCAGGCTGCGCGCATGGCATCCACGCAGGCCTTGGCCACTTCGGGCTCCCAGCTGGGCAGATGACCCTTGCCTTCTTCCTGCTTGCGAAAGTGCACATGAACCACTGAGGCGCCTGCGTCATAGGCACGGCGCGCCTCCTGCGCGAGCTGCTCCGGCGTGACCGGCACATGGTGCTGGGCCGGGTCGGTCAGCACGCCCGTGATGGAACAGGTGATGATGGCTTTGTCAGACATGGTTGCTCCTCAATTAGAAGCTGATAGTCCATATTTCATAAGGACTTCAGGCTGTTTTCGTTCAAAATCGACAAAGATCTGCGCTAGATGCGCCACTGGCGCGCAGCCAGCTCTTTCATGATTTCTTCGGTGCCTCCGCCAATCGTCAGCACCTTGACTTCGCGGTAGATGCGCTCGCTGACCGTGCCGCGCATAAAGCCCATGCCGCCCAGAATCTGCACGGCGGTATCGGCACAGAACTGCATGGTCTGCGTCGCATGGTTTTTGAGCACACAGACCTCGCCCACCCAGTCCGCGCCGGTATCTCCCGCATCGGCACGCGCGGCCACGGCGTTGAGCCAGGCTTCGGTGCTGCGAATGTGCTGCTGCATGTCCACCAGTTTGTGGCGTATGACCTGGTGCTGGTTGAGCGTGACGCCAAAGGTCTTGCGCTGCTGCGCCCAACTCAAGGCCTCGTCATAGCAAGCCTGCGCAAAGCCCAGCGCGCCGCAGGCAATGCCAAAGCGCTCGCCATTGAAGTTGTGCATGATGGCGCGAAAGCCTTCGCCCTCCGCACCCAGCAAATGGCTGGCGGGCACGCGTACGCCGTCGAAAAACAGGTGCGCGGTATCCGAGCATTGCCAGCCCATCTTGTGCAGCGCATTGCGCGACAGTCCTTTGCTGTCACCGGGCACCAGAATCAATGACACGCCCGAAGCGCCTTTTTCCTCGCCCGTGCGCACCGCCACTGTCAGCCAGTCCGCGCGCACGCCCGAGGTGATAAAGGTCTTCTCGCCATCAATCACATAGTGGTCACCATCGCGTCTGGCTCGGGTGCGCAATGCCGCCACGTCCGAGCCTCCACCGGGCTCGGTAATGGCCAGCGCTGCGATTTTTTTGCCAGCCAGCACATCCGGCACAACCTGCTTTTTCAGCGCTTCGCTGCCCAGCGCCACCACGGGCGGCAAGCCAATATTGTGAGAAAGCAAGCTGGCCAGCACGCCGCCACTTGTCCCATGGCGGCATAGCGCAATCCATAGCGCTGCGCGCAGGCTGTAGGTCGATGGCGTGCCGCCCAGCTGCTCGGGGTAGCCTATGCCCAGCAAGCCCAGCTCTGCGGCCTGACGGTAGAGCTGACGCGGAAATTCACCGGCTTCATCCCATGCAGTGACATGCGGCGCAATCTGCTCGGTGGCAAAACGGCGCACCATGTCATAAAGCATCTCGCGGTCTGCAGCGTCCGTCATGCTTGGCCTCCTTTGTCTACCGCAGGTGCCAGCTTCAGCAGAACCTGCCCCGGCGTTACCTGCTGGCCTGCACTGATCAGCACTGCCTCAACCACGCAATCTGCGCGCACGCTCAGGCTGTGCTCCAGCTTCATCGATTCGATCACCACCGCTACCGCGCCCGCCTGCAGCATCTGCCCCGGCTCCACCGCCAGTTGCACCACGCGGCCATTGAACGGTGCGCGCAACTCGCTGACCTGGCCTGCTGCGCCAGAGTTTTCGGGCGGCAGATAACTGACATCCTCGGCCCACCAGTCCACCGCCCCGGCCTGCAGATGCCAGCGCGCTGCGCCTTCATCGCCGGGCATCTGCACCGCGCTGACGGTTTGCGTCAAATCAGACTGACGCGCTCGCCAGCCATGCGCCAGGCGCTCATCAATTTGAAGCAGCGCGGGCTCACCATCCCCGTTGACCACTGCCCAGCTATTGCGGCTTGCGGGTTGCAACGCCAGCTCATGGGTCTGGCCGCGATGGCGCAGCTTGCGCAGTTGCGGGTAGCTGCAAGCCAACGCCCCCGGCAACTGCCCAACAGTGCAAAGTGCACCCCATTGCTGATGGGCATGTGCTTCACGATCCTGAAGCTGCTGCTGCAGTCGGGCCGCATCACCGGCCAGATAGGAAATCAGCGCCTTGCCCTGTCTGAACACGGCATCGCTCAAACACTCGATCAGAAAAGCACGATTGGTGGGCAGGCCCAGCACCGTCAACTGGCCCAGCGCATGAATGAGCTGGTTGATGGCCTGATCGCGCGTGGGTGCATGAACGATCAGCTTGCCCAGCATCGCGTCGTAATACGGCGTGACCTCGCTACCCGCACGCAGCGCATGATCAAAGCGCAAGGCTGATACTTCAAATTTAGTAGCAGCAGGTGCATATAAATACTGGACTACACCCGTATGAGGCTGAAACATCTCGTCTTCAGCACACAAACGCACCTCTATCGCATGGCCGCTGAGCTGAACCTGTTCCTGCGTCAAGGGCAGATGCTCGCCGCGCGCCACGCGAATCTGCCACTCCACCAGATCGAGGCCCGTCAGCGCCTCAGTCACCGGGTGTTCAACCTGCAGCCGGGTATTCATCTCCATCAGGTAGAACTGCTGGCCTTCCACCAGAAACTCCACCGTGCCTGCGCCCACATAACCTGCGGCCTTGGCCAGCGCCACGGCGCAACGGCCCATGCGCTCGCGCAAATCGGCATCCACCGCTGGGCTGGGCGCTTCTTCGATGATCTTTTGATGGCGCCGCTGCACCGAGCAGTCACGCTCGCCCAGATGAATGACATGGCCATGCGCATCGGCAAACACCTGCAGCTCCACATGGCGCGGATGCATGACGGCGCGCTCCACCAGCAAATCGCCATTGCCAAAGCCTGCCAGCGCTTCAGAACGGGCGCTGGCCAATGCCGCGCCCAACTGCCCAGCCTCCTGTACCAACCGCATGCCGCGCCCGCCGCCACCGGCTACGGCCTTGACCATGACGGGGTAGCCAATGGCCGCAGCCTCAGCGGCAAAGCGCTGCTCTGACTGGTCTTCACCTTCATAGCCGGGAAGGCAAGGCACGCCATGGGCCTTGGCCAGCTGCTTGGCGGCAGACTTGCTACCCAACTGACGAATCGCCGCAGGCGGCGGGCCAATCCAGGTCAGCCCTGCATCCTGCACCGCCTGCGCAAAGCCTGCGTCCTCGCTCAGAAATCCATAGCCGGGGTGCACCGCATCTGCGCCCGTGGCCTTGGCCGCTGCCAGCAGCTTGCTCACATCCAGATAGCTTTGTGCCGAAGTCAGCCCGCCCAGCGCATAGGCCTGCGTGGCCTGCTGCACATGCAGGCTGCCCTCATCCGCATCGGAATACACAGCGACAGTCTCAATGCCCATGCGATGGGCCGTCGCCATGACGCGCAGCGCAATCTCGCCACGATTGGCAATCAGAATACGCTTCATGACGAAACTCCTGTGATGCCAGCCCAGGGCGCCGACTCCTTGTTCGTAAACGCCTTGAGACCGGCAGCGGCTTCCGCTCCACGCAAGGCCTCGGCAAAAGCCTGCGCTGCTTGGTCCAGCGATGCATCAAGGCTCTGCGCGGGCAGTGCCGACAGCAATTGCTTGGTCGCAGCCACGGCACCGGGCGCGACCTGTGTCAGACGTGCCAGCTGTTGCTGCAGCTGACTTTGCCAATGCGCTTCGTCGTCTGCCTCGATGACCACTTGCACCAGACCCGCCTCCAGAGCGCGCTGCGCCGACCAGCGCTGTCCGCCCAGCAGCCATTGCCGCGCATGCCCATCGCCCAGCCTGCGCTGCACAAAGGGCGCGATCTGCGCGGGCACAATGCCCAGAGTGACTTCGGGCGTGGCAAAGACTGCGCCAGCATCGGCAAGCACCACATCGGCCACACAGAGCAGGCCCACACCACCGCCCATGGCCGCTCCCTGCACAGCAGCGACCAGAAGCTGAGGCAAAGCCGCCAATCGCTGCAACAAAGCACCAAACTCACGATTGAGTTGCACCAGCGGATCAGCCTGACCCGCCTGCAGGGACTTACCAATGCTGCTGGCAAAACCGCCCAGACTGCCGCCTGCGCAGAAGTGCCCGCCATTGCCGGTCAGCACAATCAGGCGCAACTGCCCATCGTGCATGGCGCGTGCGCATTGGGTGGACAGTGCCAGCACAACCTCATCAGTCAACGCATTGCGGGCCTGGGGCGTATTCAGACGCCACCACTCCATAAAGCCATTGCCCATCGGCTGGCGCTCAATCTGCAGTACATCAGCCATCAGCCCCTCCTTCACTGTGCCGGGCGCTTGATCAGCCCCATGGTCTTGCCGATGATGCCCAGCATCACTTCATCCGCACCACCACCGATCGAAGCCAGGCGCCCATCGCGGTACAGGCGAGAGATGCGGTTGTCCCAGGTGAAGCCCATGCCGCCCCAGAATTGCAGACAGGTATCCGCCACCTCGCGCGTGAGACGCCCGGTCTTGAGCTTGGCCATGCTGGCCAGTTGCAGCGCATCCTTGCCTTGCATATAGACCTCGGCGGCGCGATAGGTCAGCGCGCGCAGCGCTTCCACCTCGGTCTGCAGCTCGGCCAACTTGAACTGCACCCATTGCTGATCCATCAGCGTGGCGCCAAACATGCGCCGCTGCTGCGCCCATTCAATCGTCTCCTGAATGCATTCATCCATGGCCACCAGCCCGCTGGCCGAGGCCCAAAGCCGCTCTTCCTGAAACTGCTGCATCTGGTAGATAAAGCCCTGCCCCTCCTGCCCCACCAGATAGCGCTGCGGCACGCGCACTTCATCAAAGAAAATCAGCCCGGTGTCCGAGGAGTTCATGCCGATCTTGCGCAGCTTTTGCGCAACCTCGATACCCTTGGTCAGCTTGCCATTGGGCCCATCGCGCATGGGCACCATGATCAGGCTCTTGTTTTTGTGCACAGGACCTTCGCTGGTATTGACCAGCATGCACATCCAGTCAGCCTGAATGCTGTTGGTGATCCACATCTTCTGGCCGCTGATGATGTAGTCGTCACCATCCTTGCGCGCATGGCTTTTGACGCCAGAGACATCGCTGCCCGCACCGGGCTCGCTCACGCCGATGCAACCCACCATGTCGCCAGCAATGGCCGGGGCTAGAAACTGCTGGCACAACTCATCGCTGCCGAAGCGCGCCAGCGCCGGGGTGCACATATCCGTCTGCACGCCAATGGCCATGGGCACGCCACCGCAGCGAATGTGGCCCAGCGTCTCGGCCATCATCAGGCTGTAGGAATAGTCGAGCCCAGAGCCTCCATAGGCTTCGGGCTTGGTCAGGCCCAGCAGGCCCAGGTCGCCCAGGCCTTTGAACACCTTGTGCGCCGGGAAGATTTCCGCCGCCTCCCATTCATCAACATGAGGATTGATCTGCTCGTCGATATAGCGCTTCAAGGTCTTGCGAACTTCCAGATGCTCATGGGTCCATTGCATGGCTAGTCTCCGTTGGTCTTATTTGGAAGAAAAAGGAAAGAATCGGGGTTGCTTCCAGGCCCCCCTACATGCGGGCCACCCCGAACTGCATGGGGCGCAGCGTGCGGCTGTCGGCCTCACTGAGGGTGTCAAGGCAAAAGCTCAGCACCTGTCTTGTGTCACGCGGGTCAATCACACCGTCGTCCAGCAGCAATCCGCTGGTCACAAAGGCATCGGCCTGGGCTTCAAACATGGCCACGATCTGGTCGTACTGCTTTTGCATCTGCTCGGCATCCACAGGCAAACCCTTGCGCGCCATGGCGGCTTCGGTCACCTGCTGCATGGTGCGGGCGGCCTGCTCGCCCCCCATGACGGCCGTCTTGGCACCAGGCCAGCTGAACAGAAAGCGCGGAGCGTAGCCACGGCCACACATGCCGTAGTTGCCTGCGCCAAAGCTGGCACCGCACTGGATGGTGATCTGCGGCACGGTGGCGTTGGTCACGGCCTGAATCATCTTGCTGCCGTGCTTGATCATCCCGGCCTGCTCGCTGTCCTTGCCCACCATATAGCCGGTGGTGTTCTGCAGATAGATGATGGGGTGGCCCAGCTGGCACATCCATTGAATGAAGTGCGTGGCCTTGTTGGCTCCGGCCACGTCGATGGGGCCATTGTTCGAGATCAACCCTACGGCATGGCCGCCGATATGCGCCTGTGCGCAGACCGTGGCCGCACCGTAGCTGGACTTGAACAGCAGCAGCTCCGAAGCATCCACCAGCCGCGCCATGACCTCGCGCATATCCACCGGTTCGCGGTGGTGCGGCGGCATCAGTCCCAGCAATTCCTCTGCATCAAAGCATGGCTCAAAGAATCCTGATTTGATAGCATCATGTCTATGATTATTACGGACTACAGCCGTTTTCCACTGAGAAAGCTGAGCCACCACATCGCGTGCCATGCCCAGCGCCTCACGATCATCCTCGGCCAGATATTCACCAAGCCCCGAGACACCGGTGTGCATCTCGGCGCCGCCCAGTTCTTCCTCGGTCGCGATCTCACCCGTCGCGGCCTTGAGCAGCGGCGGCCCCGCCAGAAATGCGCGCGAGCGGCCTCGCACCATGATGACCACATCCGACAGCCCCGGCATATAGGCACCACCAGCGGTGCCCGAGCCATGCTGCACCGTGATCACGGGAATGCCCGCCGCAGACAGGCGCGCCAGATTGCGAAACAGCGCCCCCCCTATTACAAAGCCTTCAACGCGGTAGCGCATGAGGTTGGCACCGGCGCTTTCCACCAGGTGGATGAACGGCAGCTTGTTCTGCAGCGCAATCTCCTGCACACGCAGAATCTTGTCCAGGCCTTTTTCCTGAATCGCACCCGCTTCAATGCCGGAATCACTGGCCACCACCATGCAGCGCACGCCGCTGACAAAGCCAATGCCTGCCAGCATGCCGCCACCGGGCACGGACTTGGCCGGGTCATTGCGGTCCTGCATGAAACCGGCCAGAGAGCACAGCGGCAGCCACGGCGCGCCGGGGTCCAGCAACAAGGCCACGCGCTCGCGCGGCAGCAACTGTCCGCGCTTTTCAAACTGCGGCTTGGAGCGCTGCGAGGCCTGGGCCGCGCGCTCTTCCAGCTCGCGCAGCGCAGCAATGCGCTGCAAGGTGGCGGCGCGACGCTGCTGGGCTTGCTCGCTGCCCGCATTCCATTGCGATGCAAACACTTTCATGACTGAAACACCTTGGGAGTCTGATAAAGCGGAAAGCCCTCGAAAGGCCGTACGGCTGCGCGCTTTTGCACTTCGGCGCTGGCCGCCACCGGCCCCATGCCCATGCGTACCTGCGGGCGTGCACCATCCACACGCAACACCGTCCCGCTGATAAAGCTGGCCGCCGGGCTGAGCAAAAACACAATGCTGGCCGAGACTTCGGCCTCATTGCCAAAGCGCCCCAGAGGCACGGTAGCTGGCATCTTGCGCAGCATGGCGGCGGCCTCAGGCGGGTAGTGGTCCATGCCGCTGGAGGCGATATAGCCCGGCGCAATCGCATTGACGCGCACACCATGCGGCGCCCATTCAGCGGCAGCCGTTTCGGTAAAGCTGACCATGCCAGCACGCGCTGCACCGCTGTGGCCCATGCCGGGCATGGAGCCCCACATATCGGCGACCATATTCACGACAGCGCCGCCGTGCGCCGCCATATGCTGCACAAAGCACTCGCGCGCCATCAGAAAGCCACCCGTCAGATTGGTGTCCAGCACGGCCTGCCAGCCCTTGGCGCCAATGGTTGCCAGCGGCGCGATGTATTGGCCGCCGGCATTGTTGACCAGCGCATTGATGCGGCCATGCTGGCTCAGAATCTGCGCCACCAGCGCCTTGACGGCAGCTTCATCACGAATGTCTGCGCTGTGGCTGCTGACACTGCTGTTAGCAGCGCCAGCTTGAAGCAACTCGCCGCGCACGGCGGCCAGCTTGTCCGTGTTACGCCCCACCAGAGCCACCATCGCACCCAGCGATGCCAGCTCATGCGCCACGCAGCGGCCAATGCCAGAGCCACCGCCAGTCACCACAACAACCTGCCCCTCGAACAAGGCGGGGCGGAAAACGGATTGGTACATCAACGCTCCCCAATGAATAAAGCCAGAGATTGCTCGGTCAGATCGTCCAGACTCAGACTGCCGCTGTCCGAAAACCATTGCGCCGTCCAGTTCAGCGCACCAAAGATCAAAAGACGGGCAATCTCTGGCTTGGCCTTGAGCTTTCCCGTGTGATAGAGCGCCTGCAGCACAGGCATCCACTGCGCTTCGTACTCATCTTTCTGAGCGCCCACGTCGGCACGCTGGGCGTCACTGAGCAGGCGCCATTCATAGAGCATCACAGGGATGAAGTCACTCTCCGGCCCCACCATGATCTGCAGATGATTGCGCACCAACGCACGCAGGCGCTGCACCGCGCTGGAGCGTGCATTCAAGGCGGCCAACGCCGCACTCTGACTGGCCGCAGCCTGCGCCATGCCATCACGCATGACGGCGTGCAGCATGGCCTCCTTACTCTCAAAGAAATAGAACAGCGAGCCCGGCTGCATGCCTGCCGCAGCGGCAATATCGCGGGTGCTGCAACCATGAAAACCGCGCAGCCGGAACTGCTTGGCGGCCACCCGCACCAGCTCCCCCCTACGCGCGCTCTCATTGCGCTGACCCGCGGATTTAGGTGGCCTGCCGCGACCACGCTTGATTTCGGCAATTGCTTCTTGACCTGCTTGCATGAGTCACAGCATAGCGGTCTTTGATATTTTTACCAATCACTTGATCGGTAAAAATATTTAGGGCTTTCACCCAAGGGTTTTGACGCATCAATCAGCAGCGTCACGCGCCCGGTACAGTCCTGGCGAACTTCCCGTCCACCCTTTGAACGCGCGCTGGAAAGCAGCTGCATCGGCAAAGCCAAGATCCGCAGCCAGTTCCGAGAAACTGACCCGGCTGGTGCCCAAGCGAGAGACGGCAATATCCCGCCGCAGCTCATCCTTGATCGCCTGAAACGAGGTCCCAGCAGCCGCCAGCTTGCGCTGCAATGTGGGAGCAGACATGTGCAGCTTGGCCGCAATGGATTCGAGCCCCGCCCATTGCGGACGCGACTGCAACAGATAGGCGTGGACACGAGCGTCAATGCCCTCCCCCACGCGGGGGGGCATGATGGCTGCGGCAGGCCAACTGGCCACAAAGCTTTGCAGCGCCTGCTCGTCGCGGCTGCATACACGCGAGAGCTTGCGCACATCAAACCAGAAGGCGGAGGCAGGCAGACCAAATCTCAGCGGCGCAGGGAAGGTGTCGCCATAGTCATCCGCGTAATCCGGCTCGGCAAACGCAAAGTCAAAGTACTGCACCTTGAGCGATCCCCCCATCAACCAGGCGGTCAGCTGCCACAGCACACGCAAGGAAAACTCATACAGGAAATTGGGCAGCGGCCGGCTATCGACGGGACGAATCACGATACCGGCCAGCGCACCGTCACGCACCAGCAGCACGTCCACATCGTCCTGCAGCAGCGCATGCACCTGGCACATGCGCTGCAGCGCCGCTTCCATCGTGCGCTCCATCAGCGCCTGACGCCCAATAAGCTCCAGCGAGCCACGCTTGAGCGGGCGGGAAAACTGACACATGGCCTCGTCACCCAGAGTTTCCACCACCCTCCACATCAGTGCCACATATTGATCAGCTGTCACCCGCGCACTGCTTTGCTCCAGCAACTGCGGTGCAATGCCAGCGCGCAGCAGCAAGGTTTCACAGTCATGCCCGCGTCGTTTCACGCCAGCAGCAATGCCCCGCACCAATGCCGTGGAGATCGTGAAAGGAATGTTGGAGGAAGCAGCCATGCAAACAGAGATCAGATTGAGGTCTTTTGACATATGAAAGATGCGCTCCGCAATGGGTTTGCGCATCGGTAATTTCTACGATGGGACTTACGTACCCTTCCGTCCTTCCCTCTATCCAAGGAGCCCACCATGAGTCGTGATGTATTTGTTGCCGGCGTTGGAATGATTCCTTTCGCCAAGCCCGGCAAGAGCGATCCCTATTTCCAGATGGGCTCCACCGCTGCAGGTCTTGCACTTGCAGATGCAGGCGTTGCGTATGACGCAGTGCAACAAGCCTATGTCGGCTATGTCTATGGCGATTCCACTGCGGGTCAGCGTGCGCTGTATGAGGTGGGCATGTCGGGCATTCCAATCGTCAATGTCAACAATAACTGTTCAACCGGATCGACTGCGCTGTTTCTTGCCCGTCAGGCCGTGGCCAGCGGAGCAGCGGACTGTGTGCTGGCTCTGGGCTTTGAGCAGATGAGTCCCGGTGCTCTGGGCTCGGTCTACAACGACCGCCCCAGCCCTTTCGACCGGTTTGATGTGGAAACCGATGCCCTGGTTGGCCATAGCGAAATTCCGCTGGCACTGCGCTACTTTGGGGGCGCAGGCAAAGCGCATATGGACCAGTACGGCACGCAGATGTCCACTTTTGCCAAGATTCGTGCCAAGGCCAGTCGCCACGCATCACGCAATCCACTCGCGCTGTTCCGCACTGAAGTCACCGAAGAAGAAGTGATGGCTTCCCCTGTGATGTGGCCCGGTGTCATGACCCGCCTCATGGCCTGCCCCCCCACCTGCGGTGCGGCGGCGGCGCTGCTGGTATCTGAAGCTTATGCCCGCAAACATGGTCTGGACCACAGCGTGCGCATTCGGGCCCAATCCATGACCACCGATGGCCCCGAAACCTTCGAGGCCCACGATATGCGCGAAGTGGTGGGTTTCAGCATGGCGCAGAAGGCTGCCCAGCAAGTCTATGAGCAGGCGGGAATCAGCCCCACCGATGTCGACGTCGTGGAGCTGCATGACTGCTTTGCTCACAACGAACTGCTGACTTACGAAGCTCTGGGCCTGTGCCCCCAAGGCGGCGCGGAGAAATTTGTCTGCGATGGGGACAACACCTATGGCGGCAAGTTCGTGACCAATCCTTCGGGTGGTCTGCTCTCCAAGGGACATCCGCTGGGCGCGACGGGTCTGGCTCAGTGCACGGAGCTGGTGCAGCAGCTGCGTGGCCGCGCCGAGCAGCGTCAGGTTGATGGCGCCCGCTTGGCGCTGCAGCACAACCTGGGACTGGGCGGCGCCTGCGTGGTGACGCTGTACGAACGCGTCTGAGGAATCGCCCATGATCGATAAAAAATGGATAGGTCATGAGCTACCCGCGTCCGAGCTGAGCCTGGACCGTAGCCGCCTGCGATTTTTTGCCAAAGCCATTGGCGAGACCAGCAGCATCTACACCGATGTGGATGCTGCGCGTGCAGCTGGCTACGGTGACCTGCCTGCGCCCCCCACATTTCTGTTTGCCGCAGAAATGGACAGCGGCGCATCGGACCTGCTGCTGCAGACGCTGGAGATTCCCATCGCCAGGATCCTGCACGGTGAACAAAGCTTTTGCTACCACCTTCCTGCCTGTGCGGGCGACCGCATCACGGTGCGCTCCAAGGTGGACGACATCTATGACAAAAAGAACGGCGCTCTGGAGTTTGTCGTCAAGTCTTCGCGCGTCACCAACCAGAACGACGAACTGGTGGCCGAGATGCGCGCCGTCATCGTGGTTCGCAACTGAGAGACCGGCATGACTACCCCCCGTTTTGACTCCGTGCAAGTCGGCGATCTGCTGCCTGCCTTGCAGCTGCCTGCCATCGATCGCACCACACTGGCCTTGTTTGCTGGCGCCTCTGGCGATCACAACCCGATTCATATCGATATCGACTTTGCCCGCAAGGCCGGTATGCCGGATGTGTTTGCCCATGGCATGTTGGGCATGGCATGGCTGGGACGGCTGCTGACCAACTGGGCTCCGCAGTCACAGCTGCGGCGCTTTGATGTGCGCTTTCTGGGTATCACCCATCTGGCCAATGCGATCAGCTGCACTGGCAGGGTTGCCGAAAAGCGCAATGCAGATCGCAGCGTGCGTATCGAGGTGCAAAGCACCAATCAGCATGGGCAGACCAAGATTGCGGGTGATGCCTGGATCGCCCTGCCCTGAATCCATCCAAAGGAACAGACCATGACAGGAAAACTTGAAGGCAAGGTGGCACTGGTTTCCGGCTCGGGCCGTGGCATCGGCCGCAGCATTGCGCTCAAACTGGCCAGCGAGGGCGCGAAACTGGTCATCAACGACCTGGACCAGGAGCCTGCCGATGAAACCATCGCCCTGATCCGCGAAATGGGTGGTCAGGCCGTGGCTTGCGTGGGCAATGTCACCCACAGCGATTTTGCCGAGCGCTTTGTGGGCACGGCGATACAGGAGTTCAAGGGCCTGGACATCATCATCAACAATGCAGGCTACACCTGGGACAACGTGATCCAGAAGATGACGGACGAGCAGTGGTACGCGATATTGGACTGCCACCTGACCGCTCCGTTTCGCATCCTGCGCGCGGCCCAGCCCGTGATCAAGGCCCTCTCCAAGGCCGAGATGGATGCGGGTCAGCGTGTGATGCGCAAGGTCGTCAACATCTCTTCCGTCGCAGGCCTGTTTGGCAATGCGGGCCAGACCAACTATTCCACCGCCAAGGCTGGCATCACGGGCCTGACCATGACTTTAGCCAAGGAATGGGGCCGCATGAACGTCAACGTCAATTGCGTGGCATTCGGGCTGATCAAGACCCGGCTCACCAATTCGACGGCCGCCGGAGAGACTGCCCATATTGAAGGACGCGACATCAAAGTGGGGGTGAATCCCGGATTGATGGCCGCCATGGAGCAGACGATTCCATTGGGCCGGGGCGGCACACCCGATGAAGCGGCCGGTGCGGTCTATCTGTTTTGCCAGCCCGAGTCGGACTACATCAGCGGCCAGACTCTGATGTGTACCGGCGGCCTCACAGGAGTCTGAACATGCTGCCCAAACCTTATCAACACCAGTGGATGGACGCCGATATCGAGGCCTTCCGCGAGCAGGTGCGCCGCTACATCGAGCGGGAGCTCAGCCCCCACGCCGCTGCATGGCGCGCCCAGGGCTATGTGCCGCGCGAGACCTGGCGTGGTTTTGGCGAGCATGGTTTTTTGCTGCCCGAGATGGATGAGCAATGGGGTAGCGGCGGTGGCAATCTGGCCTATCAGTTGGTCGTACAGGAAGAGCTGACCAAGGCCGAGATTCACGCCATCACCAGCGTGCACACCATCACCGCCCACTACATAGACACCTACGGCACGCCAGAGCAAAAACAGCGCTGGCTGCCCAAGTTGTGCAGTGGCGAGATGCTGGCGGGCATTGCCATGACCGAGCCTAGCGTGGGCTCGGACCTCAAGGCCATGCGCACCAGCGCCAGGCTGGACGGTGATCACTACGTCATCAATGGCTCCAAGACCTTTATCACCAATGGTTTTACCGCCAACTTGCTGGTGGTGGCTGTGCGTACCGGCAATGCAGGCAGCGGCGGTGTTTCTCTGGTGGTGCTGGAAACCGAAAATCTGCCCGGCTTTCGCGTCGGTCGCAGGCTGGACAAGATCGGCCAGCATATCTCGGACACGGCAGAACTGTTCTTCGAAGACCTGCGCATTCCCGCCAGCCAATTGCTCGGGGGCGTGGAAGGTCAGGGCTTCAAGCAGTTGATGAGCCAGCTGCCTTACGAGCGCATGCTGCTGGGCGTCAGCGCGGCCACCGCCATCGAGATGGCCGTGGCACTGACAGTGGACTACACCCAGCAGCGCAAGGCCTTTGGCCAGACGATTGCCGATTTTCAGAACACCCGCTTCAAGCTGGCCGAGTGCGCAACCACCGCCCATGTGGTGCGCAGCTTTGTCAACGACTGCATTCAGCGCCTACTGGACGGCACGCTGGACAACGAGGCCGCCTACATGGCCAAGTGGTGGTGCAGCGAGCAGCAGTGCAAGGTAATCGATGAATGCCTGCAGCTGTTTGGCGGCTATGGCTATATGGAGGAGTACCCCATCGCCCGCATGTATGCCGATGCACGCATACAGAAGATCTACGGCGGAGCCAACGAGATCATGAAGGATTTGATCGCCCGCCGCCTGTTTGCCCAGTAGGGCCCACTCGCACCGCCCTGGATACGTCGCTGTTTCGACGGTGGCGCTTGGTCTCGGCGGTACTCCGGTACTGCCCCGAGCTGCACCCTGCACGTCACAGTACGCGCAGTGCCACATATCAACTGCAAACCTTCGGTTTGCGTATAGGTGCCAACACTCTTTGCAGCAACACAACGAATTAGTGGTTTCATAGACAGAAAGGTTTGCCATGTATCTCACACAACACCTGCGCCGAGCGATACAGCAACACCCGGATGCCACCGTGAGCATCTTCAACGGCCGCAGACGCAGCTTTGCGCAGATGGGCGAACGCGTGGCCCGTTTTGCCGGAGCCCTGCGCGCGCTGGGCGTGCAGCCCGGAGACCGGGTCGGCATTCTGAGCCTGAACTCCGACTGGTATCTGGAGTACTACATGGCCTGCTACTGGGCCGGGGCAGCCGTGAATCCCATCAATATTCGCTGGAGTGCAGCCGAAATCACTTTTTCGCTGGACGATTGTGACACCCGCATTCTGCTGGTCGATGACACCTTTTTTCCTCTGCTCGCCGAAATCAAAAAAACCAGCAAAGCCTTGCAGACCGTCATTCACACCGGCGATGGCGCACCGCCCGAGGGCACGCTGTCCTATGAAGCACTGGTCGCTGAAACAGCGCCCGTCGAGGACGCCCTGCGCGGCGGCGAGGACCTGGCAGGCATCTTTTACACCGGCGGCACGACTGGCTCGCCTAAGGGCGTGATGCTCTGCCACCGCAATCTCTACACCAATGCCATCTCTGCGGTCACCGAGAACATCGCACGACCCAGCAGCATCGGCATGCATGCCGCCCCCATGTTCCATCTGGCCGATGGTGCCTTCATGAATGCGCTCTTTGCCGCCGGCGCCTGCCATGTGATGGTCCCCCGCTTTGACCCTGTGGCCGCGCTGCAGACCATTGCCGAGGTTGGCGTGACGGACATGCTGCTGGTTCCCACCATGATTCAGATGCTGGTGGATCACCCCGATGTGCACAAATATGACCTCAGCTCGCTGATCAATATGCTGTATGGAGCATCCCCCATCTCTGAAGGACTGCTGGACCGTGCCATGAAGACCTTGCCCGGCATGGGCTTCACGCAGGTGTATGGCATGACGGAACTCTCCCCCGCAGCCACCGCCCTCAGCCCCGATATGCACCGAGAGGCAGGACGCGCCAAAGGCCGCCACCGCAGTGCCGGCAAAGCTATGGTGTGTACCGAGGTACGCATTGTGGACCCCGAGGGCAACGAAGTGCCACGCGGAGAAGTGGGCGAGGTGATCGTACGAGGCCCGGGCGTGATGCTGGGCTACTGGAACAAGCCTGCCGAGACCGAGGCCGCCGTGCGCAATGGCTGGATGCATACCGGCGATGGGGGCCGTATGGATGATGAGGGCTATGTCTTCATCGTGGACCGGCTCAAGGACATGATCGTGACAGGCGGCGAAAACGTTTACAGCGTGGAAGTGGAGAGCGTGATTGCCACGCACCCTGCGGTGGCCACCTGCGCCGTGATAGGTGTACCCAGCGAGCAATGGGGCGAGCTGGTGCATGTCTTCATCGTGCGCAAGCCTGGGCAGGCGCTCGAGGCAGAAGAGCTGATCGAGTTTTGCAAGGCGCGTATTGCGCACTACAAATGTCCGCGTGAAGTCTCGTTTGTGGATGCCATGCCGCTGTCCGGCGCAGGCAAAATTCTCAAAACCACTTTGCGTGCGCCCTTCTGGGCCAACCATGAACGAAAGGTCGCCTGATGTCTGATCTCGTGCTCTGGGAAGTCCGCAACAACGTCGGCCATATCGTGCTGAACCAGCCCGATCAGGGCAATGTCATCAGCACGGCCATGGCCCATGCGCTGGCCACCGTTGTGCAACAGGCCAACCGGGCCGATGTGGGAGCCATCCTGATTTCAGCCGCAGGCAAGCAGTTCAGCGTGGGCGGTGATATCGGCGAGTTCGTGCAAAACCGCACACAGCTGGCTCCGCTGATTGCCGACATGCTGGGCGTGCTCAACCCTGTGATGCACACCCTGGCCACGCTGCCTATGCCCATCATCAGCGCCGTGCAGGGGCCGGTGGGTGGCGGCGGCATTGGTCTGGCGCTGTGTGCAGACATGGTACTGGCATCCAGCCGCATGTTCCTGCGCGGCGGCTACTCGGCCATTGGGCTGAGCCCGGATCTGGGCGTTTCCGCCTATCTCACAAGGCGCGCCGGGGCGGCCAAGGCCAAATACATTCTGATGTGCAACCGCGCCATCTCCGCGCAGGACTGCCTGCGGATGGGCCTGGTCGATGAGCTGCACGAGCCAGACCAGTTGCTGCCCGCCGCTCTGGCTCTGGCCGAGGAGCTGGCGGGCGGCCCCACCAACTCTCTGGCGGGCATCAAGCAACTGTGCGACGGTGCTTTGCAGAACTCGCTGCAGACACAGCTGCAGGCCGAGCTGCAGGCCATGCAGGCCTGCGCCCTATCGTCCAACAGTCTGGAGGGCGTGACGGCCTTCATGGAAAAACGCAAGCCCGTATTTCAGCCCCGCTGAAGCGACTGCTCATTTTTAAGGCAATGCTTTCCAAGCCTTGACAGACAAGGGCTTGGAGGCTTTTGCGCAGAATTACCCACAGACCGGCCCACATGATCTGGGGACAAGCCAAGCTGTTGTGTAATCACACACATGCCACGACTGATTGCCCCCAGCAAGGACGAAAGTGCCCTGCTTCCTCCTTTTGCGGAACTGCCCAGCCAAGCCATCCATCTGCCGCAGACGCCGGCCGAGTTTGAAGCCGCCTACCACGCTCTGATGGCCGAACCGGTGCTGGGTTTTGATACCGAGAGCAAGCCCATCTTCAATGTGGGGCAGCACAACAGCGGGCCGCATCTGGTTCAGTTGGCCACCACAAGCCAAGCCTGGCTGCTGCAACTGCACCACCCCATGGCGCTGGAGTTGTCGCGCGAGCTGATGGCGGCGCGCCATATCTGCAAGGTGGGCTTCGGTCTGGACAATGATCGCCACACCCTGCCGCAGAAGCTGCAGGCCGAACTGATCACGATCGAGGACCTGGACCGCCGCTTCAAGCAGCGCGGCTATGGCGCATCCATTGGTGTGCGCGCCGCTGCGGCGCTGGTGCTGGGGTGCAGCTTTCACAAGTCCAAGCGCACGACCACCTCCAACTGGGCGGCCCTGCAACTGAGCCCTGCGCAAATCCGCTATGCCTGCAATGACGCCCATGCGCCTGCCGTGATCTATGCTGCGCTGTCCGCATGGGAGGCGGCTCAGCCACCGCTTGCATCACGCCAAAATTCTGCGCCACGCAAAAAAAGGCTCTAATAGGCCTTTAGTCCATGATTTACATAGACATACAGCTATTTATTTAATAGCAATCAGACCGCCATCTGCGTCAGTGCCTGTGGCATGGCCGGAGTCAGCGACTGCGGCGGCGGATGCACGCAGTTGCGTCCGGCCCGCTTGGCCTGGTAGAGCATGGCGTCGGCCTGCGCAATGGCCTCCTCCAGCAACTGGGGGGAGAAGAACTGCGAGATGCCAAAGCTGGCCGTCACTCGCGTCTGCGGATTGAGCATCGTGAAGTGATGGTGCTCCACACTTGCGCGGATGCGCTCCACAATCGTATGTGCCTCGCTCATCTGCACGCGCGACAACAGCAGCATGAACTCTTCGCCACCAAAGCGGGCCACCAGATCGCAGTCCCTGACCTGCTCAGGCAATATCTGCCCGAACTGCTGCAGCACATGGTCGCCGGCCGCATGCCCCCAGCTATCGTTGATTTGCTTGAAATGGTCAATATCCACGGCCACCACCGCCCAGGGGGCCAGACGCCGATCGCGCAGCAACTGCTCCGCAGCCTCCATGAAAGCGCGGCGGTTGAGCAAGCGGGTGAGCTGATCGCGGTTGCGCTCATCGCGCAGTGTGGTGAACACATCACGTACCGAGCAGGCCAGCAGCACCAGCGAGAACCACATGCTGAAAAGCGTGGTGCCCACCAGCGTCAGCAGCCAATAGCCCGAGCGTGTCAGCTCGGCCGTTTCCCGCACCGGCAGCAACCAGATGGCTGGCACGCGCAGCAGCGAATAGGCGGCAAACAGCCCATAGGTCCAGCGCACGGCTTTTTCCAGCCAATCCTTGGTGGCAGGCTTATGCAGCAGCAGCGGCATGCACAGCATCTGCGTCAGACCAACGCCCAGATTCAGCAGCTGTACGCGCAGCCAGAGATCATCGCGCAGGTGCGAGAAGTAAAACAGTGCCGTCAGCGTGGCCCCGCCAATCAACCCGCCCGCCAGCAGACTGACACTGCGCCCACCCAACCGCTGCGCCATGCCCTGGGCCAGGCACCAGGCTCCCGCCAGATACAGCACACCGGTGAGGACTGCTGATTCACCCAATTGCGCATTGCTCATCAGGCTTTGTGCAGCCAGCGCACTGGCGGGCAATACATAGCCTGCTGCCAGCCACAGCAGAAAGCGAGCCTGCGGCTGATGGCGCTGCGGCCACCAGCACAGCAGCAACGTGAGCGCAAACAGCATCACGCAACCAGGCGCAATCAAGGCGAAGTACAGATCAGCGGATTGGCTCACTGTGACGCTTTGTAGGAATTGATGAATCTAGGCGTAGGCCATTGTGCTAAAAAGTGTAACTGTTCTATGTCAAATCCCCAACGGGAAAACGCTATTTCGCGCGCTTGTGCATAAGCACATAGCCATTGCGTTGTTCATATCTCCAGAGTGAGCACCCATAATTTCCCGGGATCCCCTGACGAATTACCCATAACTTCCATTCAAGAGAGACATATGCGCATCGAGACACTCGCCGTTCACGCCGGCTACTCCCCCGACCCCACCACCAAGGCCGTGGCCGTGCCCATCTACCAGACGGTGGCCTATGCGTTCGATAGCGCCCAGCATGGCGCCGATCTGTTTGACTTGAAGGTGCCGGGCAATATCTACACCCGCATCATGAATCCCACCACCGATGTGCTGGAAAAGCGCGTCGCGGCACTGGAAGGCGGCATTGCGGCGCTGGCCCTGGCCTCGGGCATGGCGGCCATCACCGCTGCGATTCAAACGCTGGCCGAAGCCGGTGACAACATCGTCAGCGCCAGCACGCTCTACGGCGGCACCTACAACCTGTTTGCCCACACCTTCCCGCAGCAAGGCATTGAGGTGCGCTTTGCCGATCCGCGCGACCCGGCCAGCTTTGGCAAGCTGATCGACGACAAGACCAAGGCGGTCTTCATCGAATCCATCGGCAACCCGCTGGGCAATGTGACCGACATCCAGGCGCTGGCCGATGTGGCACACGCCCACGGCGTGCCGCTGATCGTGGACAACACCGTGCCCTCGCCCTACCTGCTGCGCCCCATTGAGTTTGGTGCCGACATCGTGGTGCATTCGCTCACCAAATACCTGGGCGGCCACGGCACCAGCGTGGGCGGCGCGATTGTGGATAGCGGCAAGTTCCCTTGGGCGGAGCACAAGGCCCGCTTCAAGCGCCTGAACGAGCCGGACGTGAGCTACCACGGCGTGGTCTATACCGAAGCCCTGGGCCCAGCCGCCTTTATCGGTCGCGCCCGCGTGGTGCCGCTGCGCAATATGGGCGCGGCCATCTCGCCGCAAAACGCCTTCCAGATTCTGCAAGGCATCGAAACCCTGGCCCTGCGCATGGACCGCATTTGCGAGAACACGCAAAAGATTGCCGAAACCCTGCAAAACCACCCCAAGGTGGAGTGGGTGCGCTATGCGGGCCTGAAGGACCACCCCGACCACGCCATCGTGCAAAAGCAGTCGCAAGGCCGCGCCTCGGGCATTCTGTCGTTCAGCTTGAAGGGCGCGGAAGGCCGCGCTGCCGGCGCGCGCTTCCTAGATGCGCTGCAGCTGTTCACGCGCCTGGTGAACATTGGCGATGCCAAATCGCTGGCCACGCACCCTGCATCGACCACCCACCGCCAGCTGGACGCCGCCGAGCTGGCCAAGGCCGGCGTGACCGAAGGCATGGTGCGCCTGTCGGTGGGCATTGAGCATATCGACGACCTGCTGGCCGACCTGAACCAGGCACTGGACAAGGTATAAAAGTCTCAGCCCGCACCCTGCGGGTTGCCAGGGAGACTTGAACCATGTCCTTTACCGCCAGAGCAGAGAGCACATCTATTCGCATTCCAGCAGCCGCGGCGCTGCTGGCTCTGTTCTGGCTGGGCGGCTGCCGCCAGATACCGCAATTGCCGCCCTATGATGACCCTGCCTACCGCACCAGCACCAGTGTCAGCGCCGATGACGCTGGCAGCGAACCACCCAGAGTGCTGGAGCAAATTCAGCGTCCCGGGCCACCAGCTCCCCCTGCTGCGGTCCAAGCCCCAATGCCGCCGGTGATTCCGCCCTCGGCACCGCGTCAAACCGTGCAGCCCTTTGTGCCGCTGGGTGCCAGCAGCGCAAGCTGGATTGCACCCAGCCAGCGTCCCCTGTGGCTGCAGAATTGCCTGGCACTGCATCAGCTGGACCAGCCGCCAAAGATCGAGCGCACTGTGATTCCTGACTTCCCATCCCAGTTGATGATCGACGGACTGCAAGCCAGGGTAGTGCTTTTGCTGCACATCTCAGCGCAGGGAAAGTTGCTGCACCACCTGGTAAAGCCTGGCGCCCCGCCAGAAGCAGTCAAGCCTGCAGTGGCCGCAGTTCAGCAGTGGAAGTTCTCACCCATCACGCGCAATGGACAAGCTGCCGATGCCTGTTTTGCCCAGAGCTTTCGCTATGTGTTTTAAGCGTACGGGGCAAGTCACCACAAAAAAATCGGTACCCCGCGCAAACGGAATACCGATCTAAACATACACCCTAGCCTTGGAACATGCCCGCCATGCCGACGGGCCTGCTCCATTGCACCGCAGAGGACTGCGATGCGTGCCTCATCCCTGGAAGAAGGCCAGAGACAAGAACACTCCTTGCCGTGCAGCTATCAGAAGCGATAGCCCACGCCCACGCCGACCAGCCATGGATCGACCTTGAACTTGCCAATGCCGCCGCTGACTTTGGTGTCGATGAACACCTTCTTGACGTCAAAGTTCAGCGACCAGTTCTTGTCCAGCGCGTAGTCAAAACCGACCTGCAGCGCGCCACCAAAGCTGTTCTTCTTGACGGTCAGAGCACCGTCCATGATGTTCACGCTGGAAAAACGCGTGTAGTTGACACCCGCACCCAGATAAGGCTTGAACGCACCAAAGTTGGTGAAGTGGTACTGCGCCAGCAGCGTAGGAGGCAGATGCTTGAGCGAGCCAATCTTGCCCACGCCATCCAGGCGCACATCATGCTTTTGCGGATAGGTCAGAATCAGCTCGGCAGCGATGTTGGGAGTGAAGAAGTAGGAAACGTCCAGTTCAGGAATCCACTTGTTGTTGATGCTCACACCAGCATCACCGGCGGCGCCGCCGTTGTCGCTGTCCAGATTCACGGCACGCACGCGCACCATCCAGGGGCTTGTGCCATCGAAGGATTGGGCAAAAGCAGTACCAGCAGTCAGTGCGCTGGCAGCGGCGGCAATCGCGATCAGTGTCTTTTTCATATGCTTTTCCTTGAAGAAATGGGTGGGAGCGCTTTGCACTTCCCTTGGCATTGATTGAAACAAAGCCGCACTCCCTCGGGTTTGTCCCATATCAACCTGCCACCCTTGAACCCAAAGAAAAAAGCGGCCGTTGTCCTTGGACCACGACCGCCTTGCATCCAACACCTGTCTGACCCAGCGCAAGTCAGCGCCGCAAATATGGTGTTAGCTATGTTTTTTCAATGTGCTGCCTTGGCGGGGCGCAGCTTGTGCCACAACTCCACACACGCCACCACCGCCGCGCCAATGATGGCGCCCACCACCACATGCACCAGCACAGGTCCCAGCGCTGCAATCACGCCGCCCATGGGCGTGATGACCTCATGCACCCAATGCTCGATAGGGCCGATGCCGTGCACCAGCAAGCTGCCGCCCACCATGAACATGGCAGCTGTGCCGACAATCGACAGGCCGCGCATCAGCCAGGGCGTGAACGCAATCAGGCCGCGGCCAAGGGCCTTGGCCGCGCTGCTGGACTTGGCCATCAGCCAGTTGCCCACATCGTCCATGCGCACAATGCCTGCCACCAGCCCATAGACAAACACGGTAATGCCAATGGCCACGGCAATCAGCACCAGCGCCTGCTCCCAGATCGGCTTGGTGGACACGGTGCCCAGTGCAATGGCCATGATTTCGGCAGACAAAATGAAGTCGGTGCGCACCGCGCCTTTGACTTTTTGCTTTTCGTACTCCACAGGGTCCATCTGCTTGGCATGGGCCGCGCGCAAAGATGAAGGCGCCACGCCCACCTTGTCGGCCTCTGCCGCATCGGCCAGCGCCTCGTTCACATCGTGCGCCTTGTGCTTGTGAAACAGTTCCAGGATTTTTTCCACGCCTTCAAAGCACAGAAATGTCCCGCCAATCATCAGCAGCGGCGTGATCAGCCAGGGCGCAAACGCACTGATCAGCAAAGCTGCAGGCACCAGCACCGCCTTGTTCATCAACGAGCCCTTGGCCACGGCCCACACCACAGGCAGCTCGCGGTTGGCCTTCACACCCGTTACCTGCTCGGCGTTGAGCGCCAGGTCATCACCGAGCACCCCCGCCGTCTTTTGCACCGCGACTTTGGTCTGCGTGGCCACATCATCGAGAATGGCCGTACTTTTGCCCGCAGCGGTTTTGGTCATCAAGGCAACATCGTCCAACAGTGTTGCGATGTCGTCGAGCAGCATCAAAAGGCCTGCACCTGCCATCAAAATTCTCCTGTGTTGGGACGCCGCCATCATGCCTGCAAACCTTGCTATGGCTGCGCCCTGTTTGGTTGGAAACCCGTGAACCCTCAACACCCTCAAGCCGAGCTGATTGCCAGCTATCGAAAACTCGCGGCAGAAGCCGCCAAAAAAGCCGAACTGGTCAAAGCCGCCGCAGGCAAAGGCCCCAAGACCATCGCCGCGGTCAGTGAAACCGCCGCCAAGGCCGCACGCCGCCGCGATGTGCTTGCGGCCAAGCTGGCCAAACTCGGCGTCGCGCTTCCTGATTGAGCTACTTACTCGTCTTGAAACCCTGCGTGGCCGCCCAGGACGCCACATCGTCACGGCGAATGGCGGCGGCCATCAGCTGCGGGAAGGCATCGGGCGTGCAGGCAAACGAAGGCACACCCAAAGCGGCCAGCTTGGCGGCCAGCTCAGCGTCATAAGACGGTGCGCCCTCGTCGCTAAGCGCCAGCAGCGTGATGAACTCCACGCCAGATTCCACCAACTCATTGGCCCGGCGCAGCAAACCAGACTCCACCCCGCCTTCATACAGGTCAGAAATCAGCACCAGAATGGTGTTGCGCGGCTCGCTGATCAGGCCCTGGCAATAGCCCACAGCGCCGTTGATATCGGTGCCGCCGCCCAGTTGCACGCCAAACAGCACATCCACCGGGTCATCCAGCTTTTCGGTCAGATCAACGATGGCCGTATCAAACACCACCAGCTTGGTTGCCACCGCTGGCAGGCTGGCCATCACGGCGCCGAAGATGCTGGAGTACACGACAGAGCTGGCCATGGAGCCGCTCTGGTCAATGCACAGAATCACCTCGCGCTGCGGGCGGCGTGCCTTGCGGCCATAGCCAATCAGCGTCTCGGGCACGATGGTCTTGTACTCGGGCTGCCAGTGGCGCAGATTGGCGCGGATGGTGCGGTTCCAGTCAATCTCGGCATGGCGCGGGCGGCGGTTGCGCTGGCTGCGGTCCAGCGCACCAGCCACGGCGCTGCGCATGGGCTCCTCCAGCTTTTTCATCAGCTCATCAACCACCTTGCGCACCACCAGCCGCGCCGTGGCCTTGGTGTTTTGCGGAATGACCGAGCCCAGCGAAATCAGATCCGCCACCAGATGCACATCAGGCTGCACGTTCTCCAGCATCTCGGGCTGCAGCAGCAATTCGCGCAGCTTCAGGCGCTCCATCGCATCGCGCTGCAAGACCTGCACCACCTGGCTGGGAAAGTATTTGCGAATATCACCCAGCCAGCGCGCCACAGAGGGCGAGGAGTTGCCACGCCCGCCTTTGCGTGACGATAGCTGCTGGTCTGGCTCATACAGCGCGGCCAGCGCCTGGTCCATTTCCTGCAGACGACCACTGACGCCGCCGCAGCTGGCATCGGCCGGGCTGCCCAGAACCATGCGCCAGCGCTGCAGGCGCGAGGTGGGCTCCAGCTGCGGGTCTGCCGTTTCAGGTGCGTCATCCATGGAGGTGTCAGGGCTTGTATTCATCATCACACCTTTGCATCAGACGCTTCAAAATCAGGAGCAGCCTGCGTATTATTTATCAGGACTTGAGGCAGATTCAGCCCTAAAAGTGCATTGAGCACCGGCAAGGCCAGCGCTGCGCGGCGCTCATCCCAGGGGCCAGCCTCATCGCCTGCGGCAACAGGCATGGGCACCGCTGCCCCGGCTGCTCCCGCCACCGGTGCGCGCTTGGCTTTTTCACCCAGGCTCTGGCGCTCATGGTTGCTGAAGTTGGCAAAGCTGCGGCGCACCAGCGGCAGAATCTGCGCAAACTGCACCTCGCCCAGACCCGTGAGCCAGGCATCGACAGCGCCCCAGATGGCTTCATCGTGCAGCAGCACCAACGCCTGCTGGCTGAGAAAGCCATCCAGCCAGGCCGCTACATCCATGGGCGCAGCGCCCAAAGACAGATTCCGGTTGAACTGCTGCACCACCTCGGCGCTTTCCAGCAGATGTTCATCAAGCAGCAGCCGGCAAGCCATGCCGCGCAGCAAGGCCGCAGCGGCATCGCCCATGGCCAGACTGCGCAAGGCCGAGCGCCAGGCATCCACGGCCTCTAGCGCTTCGCCTTCTGAGCCACGCAAGCGCAGAGCATCGTGCGCGGCCAGCACCTTGACCTTCATTGCACTGGCGGCGTCTTCATCCATGGCCATACAGGCCACAGGCAGACCAATCGCTGCGCGCAAGATCAATGAATCAATGACGGTTGCCAACAGCGCCGTATCGGTCTGGCGCACGCTGCCGTAGCGATACACATTGGCCAGCGGCGGCAGAGCCTGCAGCAACTGGGCCACATCGCCCGTGGTCGCGGCGCGCTCGGCCAGCGTTTCAATCAAGGCTTCGACCAACTGAGGCAGATCGGCCAGCAGTGCATCGTCAATAGCTTGCGCAATTTCAGGCAGCGCGACCTCAGGAGTCAGGCTGGCACGCAGCTTGGCTGTGGCGGCCTGCGCCACGGTAGCGCCATGCACGCTGGCTTCGATGATGCGCACTGCCAGTTCGGGCTGCCACTGCATCTGCCAGCTTTCGCGGAAGGTGCCGCGATTGCGCTGCGCGTCCTGAGCGCGCGTGCCCCAGTCAATGCCCAGCAGGCGCAGGCGGTGCAGAAAGTGACTGCGCGCCAGATCGTTTTCCTTGCGAAGGTCCAGCGCCAGCAGCTTGACTGCGGCTTCGGGCTTCATGCGCAGCGACTTTTGCTGCTGCTCAATATCGCGCTGCAGCGGCACCTGCGGCACATCCGCTGGCACAGTGCCCAGCACATGGCCCACGGTCAGCTCTTCATCAATCAAGCGCAGCGGCGCGGTCTCGCCCATGCAGACCACGGTGACGATGGCTTCGTTGATTTCTTCCAGCCCCGGCGTGGGTTGACCGCGCAGCGCCGCCAAGCCCTCGGCCAGGCGCGTGGCTTCAATGATGTGGGCGCTGGAGCAATCCAGATCCTTCTCGCGCAGCAGATGCGCCACGCGCGTAAGCCAGCCAGCAGTGCGCAGCGTGGCTTCGCTTACTATCGTTTTGATAGCTGATGGCGCATATTCTTGCTGGACTACAGCGTGATTTGGCTTGTAGCAGTTCCACAAATGCTCATACCAGCCCGGCGAGGTGACACCCGCATCATAGCCGCTGCTGCTGGCCAGGTTGCGGTAAGTCCAGGGTGCCCAGGTCGCCATGACCTTGGCCTTGGGCAAGCCCTTGAGCAAAGCCGCATCAGCCTTGGCCGTAATATTTTCCTTGAGTGCTGGCACATGCCATGCACCGCAGACCACGGCAATGCGTTGATAGCCTGCCTTGGTCGCCTCGCATATGCACTGGCGCATATGCGCTTCACGCAAGGCTTCGCGCCGCACATAGGCTTCACCGCGCCAGTGCTCCGCAACTCCTTCCCCCATCTTTGGCCAGTTCGCCGCGCACAGCAGTCATGGCTTCGTTGATGGATTCAAACAGCGCTTCGCTATCGCCGCGCTCTTCCACCAGACGGTTCCACCAGCTCTCGCCATCTTCAAAGCCCGCAGCTTGCGCCAGCCAGTCCAGCGGGTCGCGCGGAAAATTCTGCGGGACCTCAGTTGGCGCGCTGACTTCCTCAGCCTGCACATCAACCACCGCTTCGGCATCTACTGCTTCTGCCATTTCTGGCTCTGCGTCTTCATCCGCTTCGTCAGACTCATCATCCAACTGCGCTTCTGCCATCTGCTGCTTCAAAGCCTCGTGCCGCGCAAATTCGATTGCCATCGCATGGGTCTGAGGCAAATCGATAAAACGCGTGATCACGCCCTGGCGGCTCGCCCATTGCATGGCCTGCCATTCGGGCGAAAACTCGGCAAACGGATAGAACGCCGCCTGACTTGGCTCGTCCTGCATATAGACCAGCATAGCGACCGGCGGGCGCAGCTCCGCGCTTTGCAGCATGGGCAGCAGCGCCTCGCCCTCGGGCGGGCCTTCCACCAGCAAACAGTCTGGTTGCAAGGCTTTCAGCGCCTGCAGCAGGCTGCGCGCACAGCCGGGGCCGTGGTGGCGTATGCCAAAGAAATGAACGGAATCAGCGGAAGTGGCCATGGGCGAGGTCAGCGGTCAGTGGACAGAAAAGTGGCGCATCAGAGCTGTTCTCTACAAGCACGGTACAAGTCTTTCCAGTCAGCTCGCTCTTTCACCACCGTTTCCAGATACTCCTTCCACACCACCGCATCCTGCACCGGATCCTTGATCACCGCACCCAGCAGACCCGAAGCCACATCGCCCGCTCGCAGCACACCATCGCCAAAATGGCCAGCCAGGGCCATGCCGCTATTGATGACGGAAATCGCTTCGGCCGTAGACAGCGTGGAGCTGGGCGATTTGATGCGCACGGTCTTGCCGTCTTCGGTCTGGCCATTGCGCAGCTCGCGGAAGATCTGCACCACGCGGCGCACTTCCTGCAGTGCGGGCGGCTCGGCCGGCAGTTGCAGCGCGCGGCTTTGCTCGCTGACGCGCTTGGTGACGATCTGCACTTCTTCATCTTGCGAAGAAGGCACGGGCAGCACCACGGTGTTGAAGCGGCGCTTCAGAGCGCTTGAGAGTTCATTGACGCCCTTGTCGCGGTTATTGGCCGTGGCGATGACCGAAAAGCCCTGCACAGCCTGAAACTCGGTGGACAGCTCGGGCACGGGCAAGGTCTTTTCAGACAACACGGTAATCAAAGTGTCCTGCACATCGGCCGGAATGCGGGTCAGCTCTTCAATACGCGCAATCTTGCCCAGCTTCATGGCATTGACCAGCGGGCTGGGAACCAGCGCTGTTTCAGACGGGCCATGGGCCAGCAGTTGCGCATAGTTCCAGCCATAGCGCAGCTGTTCTTCGCTGGTGCCTGCCGTGCCCTGAATCAGCATGGTCGAGTCGCCGCTTACGGCCGCTGACAGATGCTCGGACACCCAGGACTTGGCTGTGCCCGGCACGCCGTAGAGCAGCAGTGCGCGGTCTGTGGCCAGCGTGGACACGGCAATTTCCATCAGGCGCGGGCTGCCAATGTATTTGGGACTGACCTCGAAACCATTGCTCAGCTTGCCGCCCATCAGATACTGCAGCACGGCCCAGGGCGAGAGCTTCCAGTTGGCAGGACGTGGACGGTCATCCACCTTTTGCAGGGCATGGAGTTCTTCGGCAAATTGCGCCTCGGCGTGCTGACGTAGTACTTGGCTCATGGTGTTGCTTCCGGTATGAATGCTTGAGAAATCGGGACTTCAGGATTGGGTGACGGCATGCAATGCCAGTCGCAGATCGACAATGCGGTTGAGCTGGGCGAGCACGTTCTCATCATCCCAGGGCCGCAAACGGGCGCGCGCCTTGCGCTCAGCCTGCTCGGCCTTGAGGCGCTCAATGGCCTCGGCATTGGCTGCGGCACTAGCTGCAACGTTTTGCCCTTCTGCAGCAGGCTTGGGCTCGGTCTCAACGGCAGGCAGCTGGTCTTCGGGCACAGGTGTGCGCCACAGATCGGCAAAGCGTGGCAGCACACTGGCGTGCGACCTGCGCGCACAGGCCAGCACGGCCTGATCAGCCTGCCAGCTATGCCAGTTGCCCTGCGCCTGCTTGCCGCGCGTGGCCTTGTAGATGGCGTCCACAATCCACTCTGAAGTTGCGAGCGAAAGCAAATCCACTGCACCCAGGCTGTCATCAATGCTGTTGACGGATTCAATCAATGCGCTCTGGCCCTGCTTGCGCTCCAGCCGCTGCATCCACAGCGCTTCGCGCTGCTCGGGCGTGAGCTGGCCTAGCAACGGCGGCAGCAGCGCCTGCGCACGTGAATCGCTTTCCATGCTTTGCAGCAGCGGCAACCAGCGCAGGTCATGCTGGGTGTCCAGTGCCTTGAGCCAGCCCTGGCGCAACGCGCCTTTCCAGTCGCTGCGGCGGCTCCACTCCCAAAGCTGCTCGGGGGTTCTGTTCAGCGTCTGATGCCAGAACTCCAAAGGTGTCAACGCCACCAGTTGATGCAGCCACCAGGCGCGCTCACCTTTCACATAGGAAGGAGGTTGCAGCGTCACGCCATCGCGCTCCCAGTCCTTGTTGACCAGTTCAGGTGGCTCAATCTGCCATTCGCCCTTGGCATCCTGACTCAACATGGCTTGCAACCAGGCCGTCACACGCTGGCTGTGTGCACTGGCAGGCAGCAGCGTCAGCAGTTGGGCAGCGTTCTCGCGCACTTCTTTGCTGCGGTCGGTCAGCAGCTTTTCCAGCAGCGGCTCGTCGTCCATGCTCAAGCCCTCTTGCAGAGCCTGCACCATGGGCGCGCGCTCCTTGGCATTGAGTTCCTTGAGGCTGGCTTCCAGCCTTGCGCGGGCTTTAGCCGGGTCACTCTCGCGCTCACTCTCCAGCACACCCACACGCTGGGTGATGGAGCCTTCCTGCCAGACCAGCTCGATATTCGCGGTCTCCTGCACACCGGCTGCATAGCTCCACTGCGGATTAAGCGAGGCCAGCCAGCGACCGCGCTCGCCCAGCACGGGCAGAAGCCATTCACGCAACTCGATGGATTGACGACCGAGATTGAGCGCAGGCACCAGCAAGCCATGCGGCAAGCGCAGACCGGCCTGATCCAGCTCGGCAAAACTCAGCGCCAGCATGTTCTGCGGGCCTTGCTCCATCACGGCCTGCATCAGCGTCTGTAGGGCTGCATCGTCTGGCGCTGCACGTTGATCGGGCACCGGCACAGCGGGCTGCGCCAGCGGCGCTGCCAGTTTGATGTGCGCACCGGGCACCCAGCCCGCACGCTCGAGCACAGCGGCGACGGCACTGGCTCTGAGTACCTGCGCCGCTGTGGACGCAGCAGGCTGCTGCAAGGCCAGTTGCACGGCTTGCACCGTGGCGGGCGTACTCACATCGGCGGTAGTCAGAACCGCAGGCACCGCCAGACGATCAGCCCCAACCAGCGCCGACTGCTGCAGCGCGGACCATAGATTGGCCTGGTTCATAGCATCTCCCCACGGTTGTGCCAGATGGGAGCGAGTGCACCATCCTCCTCCACAGCCATCCATGCGCTGAGCAAGCGCCAGCGACCAATCTGCGGCCCGGCCTCCCACTCGCCAAACAAGGTCACCGGCGCGCCGCCTGTCAGCGCCAGCAAGCGCCAGGCTTCGTTATCGCTGACGACAACGGGCACAGGTGCCATCTGTGCATCAGCTTGCGGCCATGCGGCAAACCACTGCCCTTCTGCATAGCTGAGCCCCGCATTTACGCACCACAGCGGCTGGGCAAACTGCAGCGGGCTGGCGGCAATGCGCTGACTCAGCTGCAGCAGCGGATCACCCAGCATCGCCTGCGTCAGCAGCGCATCTCCATCCAGCCATTGCATATCGCTGGCAGTCAGCGCCCGCAATGCGCCTTGGCCGGGATAAAAGTTCAGGCTGCCCTTGTAGCTTGCGCCCTGTACCCAAGCTGTCTCAAAGCCGCGCCCGCCCTGGGCATAGTCCAGCAACAAGGCTATGCGCCCGCTTTGCAGTCCTTGCAGCCAGACTCGGCGCTCGGTCAAACGGCCTTCGCGCTCCATCATGCGCAGGGCCACGGCACGCCATTCATCGGACACAGCCTGCCCCTGGGCTTGCACCTCGGCCTTGTCCATGGGCCAGCCCAGCGCCGCCATCACATCGGCTTTGATTTCGGGCGAGAGCGATTCACGCCGTTCCACCGCATCCACCAGCAATTGCCAGTGGCCCAGTTGCACCAGCAGATCACGCGCCCAGTGCGGGTGACTGTCCACCAGTTCCCACGCCTCCTTGACGCGTGCCGCCATGCCTGTCGCCTGCGCATCGACCATGCGCGCCGCCATGGTGTTCCAGTGCTGGCGGGCTTGGGCGTCGCTGGCCTGATTGGCAAGACCAGTACGCACCATGTCCTGCATCCATAGCGACAGCTCCTGCATGCCTGCAGAGACTTTGTCCCAGCGCTTGTCGTCGCGTTTTGCCTGCTGCTTGGCAAGCACCTCGGGGTCTGGCGGCGGCGCTGCAGCAATGGCGGCAGCCTTGGCTTCTTTTTTCTCGGCTTTTTCCTGTCGGCCACCTAGCCAGGCATTGACCCATTCAGGCGGCTCAGCGCCTTCAGTCACCTGCCCTGCTGCGCGCAGCAGCATCAGCGCCAGGCCATGTTTGCATGGGAATTTGCGACTAGGGCAGGAGCACTTGAACGCAGGCCCACTCAGGTCGACCTGGGTCTGATAGGGCTTGGAGCCGCTGCCCTGGCATTCGCCCCAGGCTGCGGCATCGTTGCAGCCGGTGCTCGGCCATTTGCTGATGGATTGCAGCCCCTTGGCGGCTTTGGAAGACGCAGCATCCGGCGATAGCGCCAGCACTTCTGCTTCTGTTGCTAATACACGCGACACCGATGCTCCCGTTCGTATGCCATTGCCTGTGACAGGCCGCAACCCTGGCGTGCAGTATTTTCTGCACTGCCCAGCGGGCTGCGGCCACTGCTGCGCAGCCTAACACCGAACATGCGGACTCAAATGAAACAAAGAATAAGAAGTACTGAGATGTCTCAATCCAGCTGAGAGTCTGCAGAGGCTCCGGCCTCGCTGCGGGCCAAGCGCCTGCATCTCAACAGACCCAGGAACATATTCACATGCCCCTTGCCCAGGGCAAAATGCGCACCAAACTGATCAGGCTGCCTGTCAGGGCCAGCGCAACGCCGCACCACAAAGCCAGTTGCATGCCTTGCTGAGGCCAGGTTGACAGGCAAAAGGCCACTGCCGCCGCGCCAACGGACTGACCCAGCAAGCGCGATGCCGCCAAAATGCCGCCCGCACCGCCGCTGCGCTCACGCGGTGCGCTGCTCATGATGGCCAGCATATTGGGGGACTGAAACAGGCCAAAGCCCAGGCCGCACAAGACCATCCGCCAGGCAATACCCAGCACGCCGACATCTGAAGGCATGGTGGCCAGCAGGCCAAGGCCCACCGCAATTCCGGCAAGACCCCAAAAGCCCAGTAATCCGGGCGCAACGCGAGACGCCAGCCTTGCTGCGACAAAAGTCATCAACGCCAAGGCAACAGGCCAGGGAGTGATCAGAAAACCTGCCGCCACCTGGCTATAGCCCAGGCGGTACTGAAACAGAAATGGCAGGACCACAAACACCAGACCTTGTATGGCAAAAGCACAGATGGACGTCGCCGATGACAGCGTGAACAAGCGAATGCGAAACAGATCCAGAGCCAGAATAGGCGCGCACTTGCCTGCTTCACGCCGCCACAGAGCCGTTGCGCAAAGCGCGCTTAAGACCAGTGCCATCAGCACCGCCATCCAGCCCAGATGCGCCATGCCCGCGATGGCCAGCAGCAGACTGGCCAGCATCAACGCGCACAGTGCTGCTGCTGATGCATCAAAAGGGCGAGTCATTCGAGCCGCTCGCGGCAAGCCGCGATGGGCCAACAGCATCACCTGCAAAGCCATGGGCACATTTGCCAAAAACAGCCATGGCCAGGATGCGAAGGACAAAATAGCCGAAGCCGCTGTGGGCCCAACGGCAAATGACAGGCCCACAATGGTCGCATACAAGCCCAAGCCTTGATTGAGCCTGATGGGCGGGTACAGCACCCGAATCAACGCAGGCGTTGTCGCTGATGAAGCTGCCGCGCCCAGGCCCAGCAAAGCCCTGCCCAGCATCAGCACAGGCAAGGAGTCTGCCAGGGCACAGACCAGAGAGCCTGCAGCAAACACCGCCATGCCAGCCAGAAACACAGGGCGGTAGCCATAGATCTCACCCAAGGCCCCCAGAGGCAGAGCACCGCCACCACGGCCAGGTAATAAATATTGATGATCCAGATGGAGCTAGCAGGCTCGGCACCAATGCCTCGCGCAATCGCCGGGACTGCAGTACTGGTCAGCGAGATATCCAGCGTGACGATGGATACGCCCAGCAAAACAGCAGCGAGTGCGGGCAGATGGACTTTGGTTGCAGCCCGCGAAGGGACGGCACAGAAGGAAGCGTTTTCGGAAATCATGGCAAGCCTGCGCGGCTTTGTTGCGGGATAGGGCCTATGGTGCGCATCCCATCCATCCACGTCCAATATTGTTTTATGTATCATTAATACATAATTCATATCAATGGACTTACGCCGCCTTCACTACTTTGTCGTGCTTGCCGAAACACTGCACTTTGGCCGCGCCGCGCTGCGCCTGAATATGTCGCAGCCGCCGCTCAGCCACCAGATCCATGTGCTGGAGGAAGAGCTGCAAGCCCGGCTTTTTGAACGCAACAACCGACGTGTCGAACTCACACCTGCAGGGCAGGCCTTGCTGCCGGAAGCTCGCGCCTTGCTGGAACAAGCCCAGCGCACCGGCAATGTGGCGGCTCGCGTACAGCGCGGCGAGCTGGGGCAGATTCGTGTCGGCTTCACCAGCGCAGCCGCTTTGGCCCCGGTCATTCCGGACTTGATCCTTGCCTATCGCCAGCGCTGGCCGGGCGTACAGGTTCGTATTGAGGAACTCTCCACCCAGGAGCAGTTGCAGGCCATATTGGCAAAGCGTCTGGACTTCGCTTTTGTGCGGGGAACGGATACGCCTGAGCTGCCTCCGTCGCTAGGCAGCATCCGTCTGTTTGAAGACGCCTTGGTGGCAGCCCTGCCCGCATCGCACCCCCATGCCAATAGCACCCGCGCATTGGCAGTGAGCGCATTGGTCGATGACCGCTTTGTGATGTACCCGCGTGAAAGCGGCATTGGAGCCTACCAGCAAGCCATGGCGCTGTGCCATCACGCCGGTTTTGCACCACAGATCACACAGGAGGCCCGCTCAGCCGCCACCATCGTCGGTCTGGTCGCAGCTGGGCTGGGCGTTGCCCTGGTGCCCGAGTCCTTTCGCAGCATTCAGGCCAAGGGCGTGGTGTTTCGCCCCTTGAAAGACAAGGACTCCAAATCCGCCATGTGGCTGGTGTTCAATACCGGCAAGGTGTCTGTACAGGAGCAAGGATTCATGGATTTGGCGGGCGTGCCTCGCAGCCCCATTCCATAAAAAAGCCCCGCAGCTTTCACGCTGCGGGGCTTTTTTACGGAGCCAGGTTCAGATCACCCCAGCCACTTGCGCGCATTGCGCCACACACGCATCCAGGGGCTGAATTCGGACTTGTCGCCAGAAGTCCAGCTCATCTGCACATTGCGGAACACGCGTTCCGGGTGGGGCATCATGGCGGTGAAGCGGCCATCAGCCGTGGTCACTGCCGTCAACCCACCGGTGGAGCCGTTGGGGTTGAACGGGTACTGCTCGGTCGGCTGACCGTAGTTATCCACGTAGCGCATGGCCTTGAGCACCTGGCCTTCATTGCCACGGAACTTGAAGTTGGCATAACCCTCACCGTGCGCCACGGCAATGGGCAGGCGCGAACCGGCCATGCCTTGCAGAAACAGGCTGGGCGATTCCAGCACTTCGACCATGGACAGACGCGCCTCAAAGCGGTTGCTCTGATTTTGCGTAAAGCGGGGCCAGTCTTGCGCGCCGGGGATGATGTCGGCCAGCTCGGCAAACATCTGGCAGCCGTTGCACACGCCCAGACCAAAGGTGTCGGTGCGGCCAAAGAAAGCTTGGAATTCGGCAGACAGACGGTCGTTGAAGGTGATGGAGCGCGCCCAGCCAATACCGGCACCCAGGGTGTCGCCATAGCTGAAGCCGCCGCAAGCCACCACGCCCGCAAAGTCCTTCAGTTGCGCACGGCCGGTTTGCAGGTCAGTCATGTGCACGTCCACTGCGTCAAAGCCCGCTTCGGTGAAGGCGTAGGCCATTTCCACGTGGGAGTTCACGCCCTGCTCGCGCAGCACGGCCACGCGCGGCTTGGCGGCCACGTTGATGAACGGCGCAGCCACATTGTCTTGCGGGTCGAACGTCAGGTGCACATGCATGCCGGGGTCGGCAGGCACGCCGGCAGCAGCGTGTTCGCTGTCGGCACAAGCAGGGTTGTCGCGCTGCTGGGCAATCTTCCAGCTCACGGCGTCCCAGACCTGATGCAGGTCAGACAGCGTTGCACCAAACACCTTGTTCGCATCGCGCCAGACTTGCAGCTCGCCCTTGCCGGCATCGACAGGGGACGACGCAGGACGGGTCTTGCCCACAATGGTCGCGCACTGGATCAGGCCATGCTTGCGCAGCACGTCCATGACTTCGGTGCGATCTTCTGTGCGAATCTGCAGCACAGCGCCCAGTTCTTCGTTGAACAGCGCACGCAGCGTCTGCTCTTCGCGGCGGCCTGCGACTTGCTTGCCCCAGTTCTTGCCTTCGCCGCTGTCCATGCGGCTGTCGGAGATGCCGTCGCCTTCGGTGATCAGCATGTCCACATTCAGCGCCACGCCCACATGGCCGGCAAAGGCCATTTCAGCCACGGTGGCCAGCAGGCCGCCGTCGCCCTTGTCGTGGTAGGCCAAGATTTTGCCAGCAGCGCGCAGTTCGTTCACAGCATCGACCAGCGCGATCAGGTCCTTGGCGTCGTCCAGGTCTGGCGTTTCGTTGCCCGACTGGTTGAGCACCTGACCGATGATGGAGCCGCCCATGCGGTTCTTGCCGCGGCCCAGATCGATCAGCACCAGCGAGCTGTCTTCCACCTCGGCGTTGAGCTGGGGGGTCAGCGTGCTGCGCACATCGTCAATCGAAGCAAAGCCGGTGATGATCAGGCTGACGGGCGAAGTGACCTTCTTGGTCACGCCGTTGTCGTTCCACTGCGTGCGCATGGACAGGCTGTCCTTGCCCACGGGGATGGAGATGTTCAGCGCCGGGCACAGTTCCATGCCCACGGCCTTGACGGTGGCGTACAGCGCCGCGTCTTCACCGGCTTCGCCGCAAGCGGCCATCCAGTTGGCCGACATCTTGATCTTACTCAGCTCAATCGGCGCGGCCAGCATATTGGTGATAGCTTCAGCCACTGCCATGCGGCCCGATGCGGGTGCGTTAATAGCTGCCAGCGGCGTGCGCTCGCCCATGGCCATGGCTTCGCCCTTGAAGCCCTTGTAATCCGCCAAGGTCACGGCCACGTCGGCCACAGGCACTTGCCAGGGGCCAACCATCTGGTCGCGGTGGGTCAAACCACCCACAGCGCGGTCGCCGATGGTGATCAGGAAGCGCTTGGACGCCACCGTGGGGTGGGCCAGCACTTCGATGACGGCTTTTTCCAGCGGCAGGCCGTTCAGATCCATGGCAGGCAGCTCGCGCACCACGGTCTTGACGTCCTTGGTCATCTTGGGCGGCTTGCCCAGCAGCACTTCCATAGGCATGTTGACCGGGAACTTTTGGTCACCCGACTCCACAGCCGTGTCTTCCAGCACCAGCTCGCGCTCTTCGGTGACCGTGCCGATCACGGCAAACGGGCAGCGCTCGCGCTCGCAGAAAGCGGTGAACTGCGCCAGCGATTCGGGCGCAATCGCCATCACATAGCGCTCTTGCGATTCGTTGGACCAGATTTCCTTGGGTGCCAGGCCGGATTCTTCCAGGTTCACGGCACGCAGATCAAAGCGCGCACCACGGCCTGCGTCATTGGTCAGCTCAGGGAAGGCATTGGACAGACCGCCGGCGCCCACGTCGTGGATGGCCAGGATGGGGTTCTTGTCGCCCTGCTGCCAGCAGTGGTTGATGACCTCTTGCGCACGGCGCTCGATCTCGGGGTTGCCACGCTGCACCGAGTCAAAGTCGAGTTCTGCCGCATTGGTGCCGCTGGCCATGGAGCTGGCCGCGCCACCGCCCATGCCGATGCGCATGCCGGGGCCGCCCAGCTGGATCAGCAAGGTGCCTGCGGGGAACAGAATTTTCTTGGTCTGATCCGCGTCGATCACGCCCAGGCCACCGGCAATCATGATGGGCTTGTGGTAGCCACGCGTCACGTCGCCCACTTGCTGCTCGTATTCGCGGAAGTAGCCGGTCAAGCTGGGGCGGCCAAACTCGTTGTTGAAGGCCGCGCCACCCAGCGGGCCTTCGATCATGATCTGCAGCGGGCTGGCAATGTGCTCAGGCTTACCCACTTCGCTGCCCCACAGCTTGGAGACGGTGAAACCGGTCAAACCCGCCTTGGGCTTGGAGCCACGGCCAGTCGCGCCTTCGTCGCGGATTTCGCCGCCATTGCCGGTGGATGCACCGGGGAAAGGAGAAATAGCGGTGGGGTGGTTGTGCGTTTCCACCTTCATCAGCACATGGTTGATGGCGCTTTGCTTTTGATAGCTGGGCGCGCTCGCTGCGTCTGCGCTACCGGTAAATTTGGCCGTAAAGCGCTCGACCTCGTGGCCCTCCATGATGGAGGCGTTGTCGGCATAGGCCACGATGGTGTGCTGGGGCGAAACGGCTTCGGTGTTGCGGATCATGCCGAACAGCGATTTGTCTTGCGCCACACCGTCGATGGTGAAATTGGCGTTGAAGATCTTGTGGCGGCAGTGCTCGGAGTTCGCCTGGGCGAACATCATCAGCTCCACGTCCGTGGGGTTGCGCTTCAAGCCATTAAAAGCATTGACCAGATAGTCGATCTCGTCATCGGCCAGGGCCAGGCCCCATTGCTTGTTGGCTTTTTCCAGCGCGGCGCGACCGCCGGCCAGCACATCGACAAACTCCATGGGCTGGGCTTGCAGGGCCGAGAACAGCTGCTGCGCCTCATCGCGTGTGGCAAAGACCGATTCGGTCATGCGGTCGTGCAGCAGGGCGGCGATCTGGGCGGTTTGCTCTGCGCTCAGCTCGGGCTTGCCGCCGAGCAAGCCGGACTTCAGATCGACACGGTACTCGGTGATGCGCTCCACGCGGAACACATTCAGACCGCAGTTGCGCGCGATGTCAGTGGCTTTGGACGCCCAGGGCGAGATCGTGCCCATGCGGGGGGTGACGATGAAGGGCGAACCTTCAATTGCACCTTCATAGGGATCGCCATAGGTCAGCAGCGCGGCAATGCGTTCTTTTTGTTGAGGATCGAGAACGCTTTCGGTTGCGACCAAGTGCACATAGCGTGCCGCAATACCGGTGATCTTGGGGTGAATGGCTTCAAGAGCCGAGAGCAGTTGCTGAACGCGAAACGCGCTAATGGCGTTACCGCCGTCAAACTGGGTGATGTGCAAGGTCACGGTGGCGGCCTGTCGTGAAGTAGGGATACGTTGCCAAGGCGCCGCATGTACCTGTTACCGCTGAATGGGGCAACCGGCCTGAGCGCTCCGAATAGGGTGAAGCCCGCTATTTTAAGCCATGGGCAAGCACTCTCCTACGACTCACGACAATTTCACTTCATCGCCAGCACAACTCCTTGGTTCCGGGCGTTCCGGCCTTGATGCCCTTCTCTCCTTGATCCGTCAAGGTGAACTCGCCGCACTTCTGATCACTTGTCTGCGATCCGGCTCTCGTCGCCGTCATCACATATCCAGCACCATTGGCCGCAATCGACAAGGTGTAGAAGCCATGCTCTGAATTCACTCCAAATGGCAGTTGAAGCTTGGTCGCATCAGTGGTGTAGCTGCCATTCTGGGCTCGCCAGCGCTCCTGCCTGGCTGCAGCATCGGACAACAGGGCTTGCGCCTCAAGGCGATTCCCTCGCAACACATATTCCCTGTACGAAGGCAGGGCAACCGCCGCCAGAATGGCAATCACGGCAACCGTAATCATGAGCTCAATCAAGGTAAAGCCCACCTGGCGCGAACGCCATCCTGGTTCGCAATTAGTTGTTTTATTCATAAGTCCACTCACTGATTGGCTGGCTGTTTGCGCCAGCTCTTGCGACCCAGATCCAGACCTGAGTTCACCCCCACTTTGACCGAGCCATCAGGGTTGTAGACCTTGCCGCCATGGATGCCAGGTGCGCCACCATCGATAGCGACGCCTGCAGGTGGCTTACCGCCGATATAGTCGGCCGCATTGAACAGGCCATCGTTATTGATGTCATAAATCACATAAGGTGTTTTGCCACCAGTGAAGGGGTCAATACCGTACAAGGTACTGCTGATACCCGCAGCGCAAGGGTCCACAGATGGACGAACGGAAGACGCCACCAAGCCAAGGCCATACTGCGTCATGTTGTAGACCAGCATTTCGCCGGCGCGCGGCATGTCCACATACCAGCCCCAGTTTTGCACATCGGTATCAGCCGTTCCAGTTGCCGTTGACTTGTACCAGGTTATGGCATTGCTGCTGAGCGAATAAGCACCGGTATCCGTTCCTATCGCAGTAAAGGTCTGCCCCAAAAGATCGTTGCGAGTCTTGTCCGCTGTGGGCAAAGTGCCAGGCGCTGCGGCGCCAATGTCGGCATACCTGTCCCATATGGCGTACACGGACTGCTTCTGCGCACTTTGGCGGTCGGCATCAGCGACATAACGGCCAGTGCCAACAATCACAAGATCCCCCTTGCGGGTGGGATGGCGAATGATGTAAGGCGCCGCGGAAATAGGCTGACGCTTGCCCGTCGCGCTAGAACCATCACGTGCCGTGTAGAACAGATTTGGCGACCAGGAGCTCAAAGCCGAACCATCCGCCACATTGACACGCCAGATGTTTCCTCCCAGATCCCCGACGTAGATCATGTCCACCATGCCATCGACGTTGTTGTCCACTGCAGTCAGGCGAGACAGGCCGTTGCCCAAGGCGCCAAGCGCAGTCAACTCTTCGGCGCTCATATTGTTTGGCATAGCCACTTTTTTGAGCACACTACCGGTGGCGATATCCAGCACAAACATGCTGGCAGCACCTGTGGCACTGGAGCCGCCCTGGTAACCATTGGGCAGCAGCACAGCCCACTTGCCGTTGACAGTAGTGGAAGGGTTATTCAACCGCGCGATCAGCGGCTGAGGCACGGTGTAGCCGACATCGGCATCGTTGTCGGACCCAAACTCCCACAACAGTCGCGGATTGACGGGGTCGGTGATATCGAGTGCAAAAATCTGCCTGCCACCAGCACCCAGATTACCAACCAGTACTTTGTGCCATTCATCGCCAAAGTAGACATCCGAAATCACTGGCGTCCCATCCACAAAATACCGATGAGATGTTGCGTAATTTTGAGCCGTCAGCAAGTTCAATGTCTTCTTCAAGCCGCTGGGAATATATGTAAACACTTCTGCGCCAGTTGTCGCATTGAAGGCGTGCAGCATTCCGTCATTAGCCCCAACATAAAGCATCTGTGGCTTAGCCTTTTGTGCGGTGATAAACGCGTCATATTTGCTTGTGCCTTCCAGCTTGTCGGAAGGCGCCGCACGATACAGCGCGCCTGTGGTGGTGACAATGGACGAATTCACAATGTCACCCAGAACATTGGGAGCACCTGTATCCAGCAACTTGCGTTTGCGCAGGCTGTCGTCCTTGGCACCACGCAGGAAGGCGATCCTCTGTGCGGCCTTCCCATCTGAGCTGTTGGTTTCTGGATTGATGTTGAGCGCCTCAATCCAGCCACTGTTTTCCAGTGTCAGATTCGCGCTATTGAACTCCTTGAGCAAAGGAGTGCCCGTGGCAGATTTTCCAGCGAAGAAAATCTTGCGATTATCTGGATTTCGCGTAGACAGCAAACTTGCTGCACTCCACGCCTGGGTTTTGCTGCCATCCAGGTTGTCGCTGATCACGTCACCACTCCAAAACTCTGCTTCAAATGTGGTTCTAAACACATTTCCGCCCAGAGACAAATTGGCACTGGGCGCGCTGATTGCCACCTTTGTCACCGAAGAAGTAGTCTGCAAAATGCTGTTAAAAGCTTTTGTCAGCTGCTGCTTTAACGTGGTGGCGTTGGTCACCAGGAAATAGTTATCTGGATCGGGAGTCGTAATTTTGCTGGGGTCACGATCAGGAATGCCGTATTTGGCGGCATACCATAAAGGATCCTTCAAAAATGTGGCAGCAGCTCCAGATGTGCTGGGGGTAAAAGTACGGCTGGCATTTAGACCCAAAGACTTGCAGGCGTTGACCTGCGCATCTCCGACAGGCGACTGGCAGGCGCCAGGCAACATGCCAGGAGGTGTATTGCCTGGGTAATGAACTGATGCTGTATCACGGTCTCTAACCTCAAGATACATACCATCAGTTGTTGTTCCAGAAATCACATAACCCATGTGTTGACCATAGCCACCTGCTGCATACTGAGAAGCCATATCTACCTGAACTTTGCCATCAGCAGTCAAGCGAACAGTATATTGAGAAATAGCATCCATATCATGGTCAGCGCCCTGTTCCACGTCTTCATAGTTAATTCGGAAACTTGCAAAAGGTCGGCCACTATTGATACTTGGATCTTTATCTTTCTCGCCAGTATTAGCAATTTTGTCCACATAAAAGTCAACAATCTGGTTAGTGGGAGTAAATACACTATTATCAACTCCATTCTCGGCACCAGCAGTTCCACCCGTAACGCTTTTCGCAAAAGGCGCCAAAGTAACAAAACGTGTCTTCTCTGTATTGACAGGAAAGCGAATCTCAGGCAAAGGCGAAGCAATGGCAACAGAATATGTCATCAGTGCATTTTCCCTACCAGAAACTCCAAAAACTTTATTATTAGCACCATATCTAGCAACACCAGCCGAGTAATATGATCCCTCCTTACTTGGCTCTTGCGGGGAAATACCTCTAACCCAAGAAAATCTATCAATCCGCTTTACGGTCGGTGCTTGGTCTGCATTACTCAAACCAGTTTGGCCAATAAAATATTGTTTACCAACAATCCCTTCGCTATCACCAATAGCATCAACCTCTGCTGAAACATCAAAACTGGTCAAGGCTGGAGCATTTGCAGCAACAGTGGAAAACCTGCTTCCAGGCAGCTTGGTATCATATGATGGGTTGATATCACTGATAACTGTCATAACAGGGCGTGCACAGTGCTGGTAACCGCTACCTCCATCTGCAGTGCTTTTGTATGGAGAACGCCAATTAGGGTTGGATAGTTTCAACTTGCTATCATTGGAGCCAGCTCCATAGGCATAATTAGCCAATGGTGTGGATGCACCGCTAAAATAACGCATCCCCTCGAACATCATCTCTGCAACAGGATTACCCCACAGCGCACACCGAGATGGGTCTGCAATTGATGCAAGTGGCCCACTGGTAATCCAACCGCATGCTGGGTAATAATCATTAGAAAAGCCCATAACACGCTGACGATCAATATTGGCGACCAGTCCATCAACAGATGTTTTAAAGACACCTGTCTGAGCATCTACCTCATCAGTGAACGCACCAATATTTCGACGCAAAACGCCACCGTTAACATTTTTCGAGTAAGAGCCAGTTAGCAAACCAAACAGCATTTTTCCATTTTCACCAAAATCGTGAAAAATTCCTGTGGGTTTGTAGATTGGATTACCAGCATTATTACCATAGCGCTTACAGGTTTCTTCTTGCAGTTCAACTGCAACACCCGTACAGGCTTTTACTCGTATATCAAAATCTTTTATCTCATTAACTGGTTGAGTTACTTTCCAAGCCAACCCCCAGTTATCATTAGATGTACCATCCACATGCCTGAAAGTTATATCGAACCAACCTGCAGAAGTGAAATTCACCGTTTTTGAATGGGATTCAAATCCTGCTTGTGTTCGATTGGGCCCATGCGACCCATACCAGCCCCATTTTTCTCCATTAATTGCAATATCAACAGCATCATCCCCATCAATGGCAAATTTATAACTACCGGCAGCAGGAATATATATCTGACCAGAAATCATAGTCATATAATAATCTTGACCGCAGCCATTTCTTCCACCAAATGGATTATTATCCCCCCCAGAGGTATCAATATTTGGCAAACTACCTGTACCACAAAGATTACCTGAAACACCCTTTGTCGAAAAAAGAGTATCCATTGCATTCAAACCACCCGGAGGGCTCGAATTATCTGTTTTATACGTTGTAATACTTACCTCTCGGAAATTTTCCGAGGGGACCATTACATAATTACTAGCTTCCACACTCACAGCACAGCGATTAGCAGGGTCATTTCTACCCGCACAATTCCATTGACCAGCCTGCTTTTCCTGAGAAACCCAGTCCCATACCTGGAACGAAGTATTATCCAAAACCCGCAACTTACTCACTGTTGCGGTTGGATTAGCATCAGTCGGCTCGCCTAATGTTGTGACAGCAAATAGGTGCCGCGTGCCTATTCTTGGATCATCATAGGGAGAGTATTCAGATAGCTTATAACTCTCTCCACCAGGGCGCCATGGGTTATATGATTTAGCCCAGGCATGCGCATCTCTTGGAATATACGCCCCTTGCAAAATGGTATTTGTCGCTGTATCTGTCACACGCATTCCGCCATACAAAACCCGGCGAATCGCATCCATACGCGATGTAGTGAGATAGTTTAAGAAATCACCACTCCATTTTTTATCACAAATTTTCTTTTTATCGCCAGTTGCAGCAACAGATGGTATAAAAACGCCATCAACATAGTCATAGCAAACGTTGTTATTGAAGTATCCATAATAATCAAGTTGATTAGGCTTATAACCTACATCAATTACGCCATCACCATCCAAGTCAGATGCGTCGTTATAGGCTTCATAATACAACTTATGGTCGCGCCCCATCACCAATAGATTCAATGGTGGCATGGACTGACTCACGAATAACGGGGTTTGTGATAGCCCGCTTTCTGGCGGCACAGACTGCCCTTGTACGATTCGCACCCCAAACAACGCCAGGCCACTAGCCGCAATACCACCGATTACTAGTGCTTTGACAACTTCTCTTTTGTTGCCTTCCGCTAGACGCGACATTATTAAGCCCTCAATTATTTTATAAACATATTGACTGTCGAACGCAGGCAATAGGCCAAAGGTCCACAGTCTTTCGGTGCCGACGTAGCATCTTGATCAACTCTCGCCGCCTGGCTATTCATCTCGTGATACTCGGTACACCCCACGACGGCAGCATTAAGTGCGGAGGTTGCACTCTCTCCCTTGGGGCAAACAGTATCGATATATCTAGGGTACCAATACCCGGCCAGTGCAGGCTGTTTTGATGGATCTTCAGTTGTCTGAAAACCCACTGCTGCTTCCAAAATTGCGTTTGCAGCACCAAAGTTGGTATTCATTCCTAACGCATCAGTGCGCGCCTCAGAGACATAACAGGGGATGCCACTATTCATGATTGCTGACGCACCACCACAGGGTTGCAGCGCGGTTGCGTGATAGAGTAGCTGCCTCTCTCCCTCACGCAAAGTGCCATCTGCCACTTCAAACATGCGCTGATTCAACAAGCTGTTGCCGGTAATCCGTGACTCCAAGGTCACAACACGCATACCTATGACTGCAAGCACCAGTATCAGCATGAGCATCACCAGCGAAACCAGCAATGCAGCGCCTCTTTGTCGGCTCACTTTTCCCGGAAATTTCAAATATGGACTCATGGCATTAAATTCCTCAGCGCCAGATAGCCCACCGCAATCTGATTGAGTTGTCCTGAACTTGTACAACTGCTGCTGTCCCCGCCAGCATCTACCCAACGGGAGCAAACTGTTGACTCCATCCCTTGAGTTATGTTTTTAGACGAAGACCCCAATAAAACAGCGTAGCGCAGGGCCAAAATCAAATCATTCCCGACGGGCGCGGTAGATTGAAATTTTTCGACAACGCGCTCACCCAAAGAGTTCTGCAAATTCCCGACACCAAAATCAAAGTGCAAGTCCTTGACTCCATCAGCGATTACAGTGGGTACGGCTGGCTTTATTGAATCTCCTCCAGCTGCACAGACCAAAGAACCGTTATTGAGAGAGTATTTCTCCACAAATAGTCCCGTTCCAAACACTGGCGATACATAGGGCTTGCTGGTATCCGTGGAGAGATTCGCAGCAGTCCCAGCACAGTCTGTTTCCGCGCTATCGCGGGCTTGATAGCGCATGCAGAGCGATTTGGCGTCCGGCGCATAGATCGCCTGTCCCATGGCAAACATGCAGCCATTTGCCGCAGCCACAGCATCTGCCGGGAATGCCTCCTCAACATCTTGGAGAGGATTTCTGCGATATCCAGCCTTGGATAAAGCAGTTTCAAGCCCTCCAAGGGTATATCGCCCATTGCTCAGGTTTTCTCCCTGCCCCATTCTGAAGCTGACACTATTGAGCCCTTGAACAAAAACCGTGGTAACCACCAGCACAACAAACAAGCCAATAGCCATTGAGACCATCAGCTCTACCAGAGTCAAACCACGCTGCCCCCTCACCGGCTTCAAGTGATTTACCTGGAAATAAGTGCTATTCGACTCAAAGCCGAGATTGCAGCGAGAAGGTGCAGTATTCATTGTTTGCATCTTTGGTATTGGCACTCATGCACTGTCCTGTTCTGACAGGCCATGCAACCGTCACTGTTACTACGCCAGTTCCTGTATCTGCCGTGACTGCAAACTGCTGAGTCATCAAAGCCGTAGTCAAAGACGGCATCAGTTGAGTCGCGCGCAAGCCCCAGCAATTCCTGCGCTTTGCCGGATCTGCCACATTGGGAACCGTGCAATCCGCAGGTTCAACCGTACCAAAAGCAGCACCCGGGGCCTTGGCATAGCCACCCAGATCTGACCTGGGCATGCCTTTGGCGTCCAGCGTGTTTTTGTAATCGCTACGCATGGTCTCCATCAGCGAGGACGCAATATCCGATGCCATTTGCCGCTGCTGGGTATCGGTAGTGAACTCAACCGTACGCACATGCATGGCCACCGCGCCAAGCACAGCAAATGACACCAGCAAAACCGCAATCAACACTTCAATCAAGCCAACTCCGCGTTGGCGTGAACGGCGACTTTGCATGGACAAATGTGATGGACTCCCCCTAAAAATAGTCATGTGCACGCCTCACTGCTGCTCTTGCGCTCAGAGCGCACCACTCCGGCGCGAGAAACCGTCAGACACTGCAATCGACTGGCATTTGGCGCCGTAATAGTGAGCATGTAAGTGCTGCTACCGTCCTTGATTGCGGTCGCAGCACCGATATCGTTGAACTTCACCCCTGATACCGAAGCATCTGAAGGCGTCACCGTAACTGCCGGCGAAAGATCCAATTTGCGTACGACGCCAGACCCGGTCGCAGTCACCTCGAACTGGCCGGAACTGGAGTTCAGCGCCAGCACACTATTGGTACGTCCATAGACCGCTTCAGAGCGGGCATACAGCAATAGCACTTGCAGGTCTTGGGATGTGCCTGTCACCCTTTGATTTGCGATCAGCGTTCTGAACGAGGGCGCAGCCAGCGCTGCCAAGATCGCCAGCACAGCTACCACGATCAGCATTTCAATGATCGTGAACCCCTTCAATCGGCCTGATCGAAAACCGAGATGTTTCATTATTGAATTCACACTAATGGTGATGCACACAGCGAAAGGTCTACCCAAGCAAGTTTACAGAGATAGACAAACTCATCATGCCATTCACAATCAATGGCAACAACTTACAAAAACACTAAGTAAGTATACCGATAGATTGTTACAAGCTATCCGTCGTAACCACACTTCAAATCCAAACTATTGTTATTCGCCTCAATACGGTCAATGGGTCGGCGCCAAGAAGGAAGACCGATGTGAGTGGGATAATTCCCCCATGAGCATCACCCTGAAAACCCCCGAAGACATCGAGCGCATGCGTATCGCTGGCCGCTTTGCTTCGGATGTGCTGGACTACATTACCCCTCATATCAAGGCTGGCATCACCACCCAGCAGATCGACGATCTGTGCGCCAAGCGCATGGCAGAGCAAGGCACCAAGACTGCCTGCCTGGGCTATCAACCGCCCGGCATGACGCCCTACCCGGCTTATGTCTGCACCTCGGTCAACCACGTGGTGTGCCACGGCATCCCCAATGACAAGCCACTCAAGAAGGGCGATATCGTCAATGTGGACGTGACTGTTATTACCGAAGACGGCTGGTTTGGCGACAATAGCCGCATGTTCATCATTGGCGAAGGCACTGTGGCGGGCAAGCGCTTGTCCAAGCTCACCTTTGAAGCCATGTGGAAGGGTATTGAGCAAGTCAAGCCCGGTGCCACGCTGGGCGATATCGGCCACGCCATTCAGACCTATGCCGAAGGCCACAACCTGTCGGTGGTGCGCGAATACTGCGGCCACGGCATTGGCAAAGTCTTCCACGACGAGCCCCAGGTGCTGCACTACGGCAAGCCTGGCGAAGGCGTGGTGCTGGAAGAAGGCATGGTCTTCACCATCGAGCCCATGCTTAACCTGGGCAAGCGCGATATCAAAGCCATGCCCGATGGCTGGACCGTCATCACCAAGGACCACTGCCTGACGGCCCAGTGGGAGCTGATGCTGGCCGTGACCAAGACTGGCTATGACGTGCTGACCTGGTCCGACGGCTCACCCACTCCACCCGACTTCATCAAGGCGATTCGTACCTGAGTCAGCACCTGAGCCCGCATCAGCTGCTAAAAAATCAATGCCGTATCTGGCCTGACCGGATACGGCATATTTTTTGCATGTATTTGCGTGTCCTCAGCCACCATTGGTGCGAGGTGCTCATTTTGGCTTCAACAAGCGAGACTCGGCTCACTTGAGGTAAGGTGACCGCCAGACATCAGCCTGTTGATTTGCTTTTCTGCCGCGCATGACTACCTCCTCCATCCCCCTGCCCGCCACCGATACGCAGCAGCCTGACCTGTCGGTGCTGCGTGACAACTATCGTCAGGCCAAGGCCAAGCAAATTGAGCTGCTGAAAACACCTTCTCTGGGCCGTCGCAGCGTGCATGGCGTTTTGCACTATTTCAGTGAACTGGCGGACAAGCTGCTACAAACCTTGTGGCAAAGAGCCGAGATGCCAGAAGGCATGGCACTTGTCGCCGTGGGCGGCTATGGTCGTGCCCAGCTGTTTCCGTATTCCGACATCGACGTGCTGCTGCTGTTGCCCCACAGCAGTGCGCCTGCACCGGAATGGACAGCGCGTATCGAACAGTTCATCAGCAGCTGCTGGGATGCAGGGCTGGAGATTGGCTCCAGCGTACGCAATATTTCGGAGTGCCTGCACGAGGCCGCCCAAGATTTGACCGTGCAGACGGCGATGCTGGAGTCTCGCCTTATCACCGGCAACCAAGCCTTGTTCAGCGATTTTGAGCAGCAGTTCCGTGCGGCGCTCAAACCCAAGGCCTTTGTCGAGGGCAAGTTGCTGGAGATGCGCCAGCGTCATGCCAAATATGACTTCACCCCCTACGCACTGGAGCCAAATTGCAAGGAGTCGCCTGGCGGCCTGCGGGATCTGCACACCATGCTCTGGCTGGCCAAGGCCGCAGGCTTTGGCGCAAGCTGGCATGAGCTGACCGAGCAAGGGCTGATTACCCCCTTTGAAGCGCAGCAGCTTGAATCGAATGAGGCCTTGCTCAACCTGATTCGCGCCCGTCTGCACGCCGTGGCTGGCCGCCATGAGGACCGGCTGGTATTTGACCTGCAAACAGCGGTGGCAGAGGTTTTTGGCTACCGGTCCACCACGCCGGAAGGTCGCAAGCTGGCCATGCGCGCGAGCGAGACTTTGATGCGCCACTACTACTGGGCGGCCAAAGCGGTGAGTCAGCTGTGCCAAATCGTACGCATGAGCATTGAGGAGCGGCTGAACCCCAGTTCGTACAAATCCATCAAACTCAATGAGCGTTTTTATGAGAAGGCTGGCGCCATTGAAGTCGCCAGTGATGATCTGTATGAGCGCAACCCGCATGCCATTCTTGAGACCTTTCTCATGTATGAGCAGCACGAAGGCTTGACGGAACTCTCAACCCGTACGCTGCGGGCGCTGTATGCCAACCGCGACCTCATGGACAGCGCGTTTCGCCGCGATCCGGTCAATCGCGCAACCTTCATGAAAATCCTGCAGCAGCCACGCGGCATTATCCACGCCATGCGGTTGATGAACCAGACCTCGGTGCTGGGTCGCTACCTCTGGCCCTTCCGCCGCATCGTCGGTCAGATGCAGCACGACCTGTTCCACGTCTACACCGTGGATCAGCACATCCTGATGGTGCTGCGCAATGTACGGCGCTTCTTCATGGCCGAGCATGCCCATGAATATCCGTTCTGCTCTCAGCTTGCCGCAGGCTGGGACAAACCCTGGATTCTGTATCTGGCCGCCCTTTTTCATGACATTGGCAAAGGCCGGGGGGGTGACCATTCCGTGATCGGTGCCGTCGAAGTCAAGCGCTTTTGCCGTGCCCATCAGATAGCCAAGCCCGATGCAGAGCTGGCCGAATTTCTGGTGCGCGAGCACCTGACCATGAGCCAGGTGGCGCAAAAGCAGGACTTATCAGACCCCGACGTCATTCGCGCTTTTGCCGACAAAGTGGGCAATGAACGCAAGCTCACAGCCTTGTACCTGCTGACGGTGGCCGATATTCGCGGCACCAGCCCCAAGGTCTGGAGCGCCTGGAAGGGCAAGCTGCTGGAGGACACCTACCGCCTGACCTTGCGCGTGCTGGGTGGCCGCGCCCCTGACGCCGCTGCTGAGATCGAAGCCCGCAAGCGCGAGGCACTGGTGCAACTGGCGCTGTCGGCCCAGCCTTTTGAATCCCACAAAAAGCTCTGGGACACGCTGGATGTCAGCTATTTCATGCGCCATGAGGCTGCAGACATTGCCTGGCACACCCGCCACCTCTCGCGCCATGTAGGCATGGGCAAGCCCGTGGTGCGCGCGCGGCGCTCTCTGGCCGGGGAAGGCCTGCAGGTACTGGTCTACGCACCCGACCAGGCCGACCTTTTCGCCCGTATCTGCGGCTACTTTGACCGTGCAGGCTTTTCGATTCTCGATGCCCGCGTGCACACCGCCAATAACGGCTATGCACTGGACACTTTCCAGGTCGTCGCACCGACCATGCAGGAGCAGTACCGCGAGCTGATGCACATGGTGGAAAACGACCTGAGTCAGACGCTGCTGCAAGGCGGCGCCCTGCCCACACCCTCACTTCGCCGCCTGTCACGCCGCGTCAAGAGCTTCCCGTTTGCACCGCGCGTGCTGCTGCACCCCGATGAAAAAGCCCAGCACTGGCTGCTGTCCATCTCGGCGTCCGACCGCGCCGGCCTGCTCTACACCATTGCCCGCATCCTGGCCCAGCACCATATCAATGTGCATCTGGCCAAAATCAGCACTTTGGGTGAGCGAGTGGAAGACACCTTCCTCATCGAAGGCCCCGAGCTACAGGACAACGCCAGCCAGCTACGAATCGAAACGGAGCTGCTCAAGGCGCTGGCCCCCAGCAACTGACGCTAAAAAAAATTCATAGCGCGGGCTTCAGTTTGCATGGTGACTGCCGATATTGCAGTCACCACTACTACGGAAAGCCTATGCAGCTCGCATCCCCGGAAGTTGCGGCACCGCCGCCCACGACCCGCAGTGGCCTGTTTCACATGCCGCTGTTTCGCCCTGGCACAGAGGTCACACAAAATGGCCGGCGCGAAGTCGTCAGCCATGTCATCTTGCGACGACGCGAGCTGATGATCTATCTGCAGGGTCATGACGACCCCGTCAAACCGCATACTCTGCAGCTCTCGCCCACGCTGTTCACCACCGAGAGGCGGCCCGAGCCCCTGACCTGGTTCCTCTGAAACATTGAGGCACAAAAAAGCCGCTGGCGCTTGCGCAACCAGCGGCTTTTGCTATGGATTTTGAAAATCAGCTCAAGCGTGGCTGAGCCTGCGCCATGACCTGCCCCAATTGCACCGGCAGGGCTGGCTGCCATTGGGCGTTGAACTGCACGCCCGCACTCTGCGGAAACAGCATCACCACCGTGGAGCCCAACTGAAAGCGCCCCATCTCTGCGCCCTGCGCCAACTCCAACGCCTGGTCGCCCTCATAGCCCCAGGTCTGGATGTGGCCGGGGCGCGGCGGGTTAACCAGACCATGCCAGACCGTGGCCATGCTGCCTACAATCGTCGCCCCCACCAGCACCAATACAAACGGGCCATGCGCGGAATCAAACACGCAGACCACGCGCTCATTGCGTGCGAACAGGCCCGGCACGCCTCGCGCCGTCACAGGGTTGACCGAAAACAGATCACCGGGCACGTAAATCATGCGACGCAGCTTGCCCGCGCATGGCATGTGAATGCGGTGATAGTCACGCGGGCTCAGATAGATCGTGGCAAAACTTCCGTTGTCAAACTGCCGCGCCAGCGCCGCATCACCGCCAACCAGCGCTGTCGCACTGTACTGATGACCCTTGGCCTGAAAAATCTGCTCGCCTTCAATCTTGCCAAACTGGCTGATGGCGCCATCCACCGGGCAAATCCATTCCGCCTGCGCCAGAGGGCGCACTCCATCCTTGAGCGCACGCGTGAAAAACGCATTAAATGTGTCGTAAGCAGCAGGATCAGGATTGGCAGCCTCTGCCATATTGACCTTGTAGCGCTGGATAAAGCGGCGAATCACCGCCGTCGTCAATCCCCCTGCTTTCGCCTGGGCCAGCTTTCCCATTAGCGCAGTCAGCGCCTGTTTGGGTAAAAGATATTGGGAAAGTACGGCTAGGCGGTCAGACACAGTAGGCTTTTTGCTATCAAAGTTATAGAAGGTTTCGCTGATTTTAACGAAGACCTGAGTTGCCGCGACACTCCACCACAGGATCACTACAGCCCCCAGCGCAAAAATCGTTACCTCACTCAGCGCCAACGCTCCAGTTCGAGCGTCTCATCGCTGCGACGTTCCGCCCTTTTGCCAAGCACTTGCAAGGCCAAGAAGCTACAATCCCACAGTTTTGCTAAATGCAATCTAAGCATTGCTTGATGGAATACCGGCCTTTTGTTCGGTCTGCGCAATCAGCGCAGCGCCCTGCCACTTGTTAAAAAGGCCTGAGCAATGCTCAGGCCTTTAGCGTGGTACTGACGAACAAGCGCCGCAACTGACCTTTTACGAGATTGAACACATGGCCAAGGAAGAACTGATTGAAATGCAAGGCTCCGTGACGGAAGTCCTGCCCGACTCGCGTTTTCGCGTCACACTGGAAAACGGTCACCAACTGATCGCCTACACCGGCGGCAAGATGCGCAAGCACCACATCCGCATTCTTGCTGGCGACAAGGTCTCGCTGGAAATGTCCCCCTACGACCTGACCAAGGGCCGCATCACCTTCCGTCACCTGGCCAACCGCGGCCCCGCTCCGACCAACGGTTCACGCTCCTGATTTCTGGCCTCTATTTCGGAAAATTCTGTCACTTTCAAAAAATGAGCAGGTTTTCTCGTTAGAATAGATGCTTACGGAGCGTAGCGCAGCCTGGTAGCGCATCTGCTTTGGGAGCAGAGGGTCGCGAGTTCGAATCCCGCCGCTCCGACCATATGATTCAAGGACTTAGCTTCGAGAGGGGCTAAGTCCTTTAGTCTTTCTGGGGTCAAGGGGTAAACGGTATTTGACCTCCCCTCCATTGAGCTCCTTGCAATTCAGCTCATCGGTGCACATCTCAGGGGCCGCCTTGGATTCAAGCCAGCAGGCATCACGACGCACAAGACCCTCCCCTTTCGAGGCGGTGCAATGACCAAATCGCACCAAACCGTTAGCCTTCATTGCCTGCTTGCTGGACATTGCAGTGAAGGCATAGTTGCCCTAACAACGCAGGTAGTCTGACTGGCATGCCCGAATACGACGGCAAGACTTCAGATCACCTTTCACCCATTCCTACCGCCCAAAGGCTAGGCCTCGATAGACAATAGCCTTGAGGGAATTGAGCACCACTCCATAGTGGACAGTTTTAGACTGAGAGTGGACTGCCCCAGTCCAGTAGCTGGCTTCGGAGAAGCCGTGCCTGCGGCACAATTCCGCCACGGTCAAACCGGCATCGGCTTCTCGCAGAAAGCCAATGATCTGCTCTTCGGTGAATCGCTTCCTCATATCCAATCTCCTGTCGTTGGGATTGGACTCCAAGCTCATGTGCTACTCAATTCGGGGGATACGTCGAACCCAAAACAAAAAGCCCTGCAGCGAAAGCTGCAGGGCTTTTGGATTTTGGGGTGGCTAATGGGACTCGAACCCACGACAACAGGAATCACAATCCTGGACTCTACCAACTGAGCTATAGCCACCGGAGAAGTATCTATTGTACTTCAATTCACACCGCTCAAAATCAAATTTAAGAGCATAAACTGCAGAAAGAATAAGGACTAGAGCACATTTTCTTTCTGCAAAGAAAAACGCTCTGCATGCAGAGCGTTTTGAATTTTGGGGTGGCTAATGGGACTCGAACCCACGACAACAGGAATCACAATCCTGGACTCTACCAACTGAGCTATAGCCACCGGAGAAGTCTCTATTGTACTGCAGAAATCAGCCCAAAAGTGAATTTGGGCCGATTCATTACAGCAATCAAGGACGAGGCACCTTGATTTGAACCTTGAATTCTTTCTTCAGTAACTCGTAATAGGCCATGACTTCCGCCATAGACGCCCATTGGGTGAACTGAGACTTTTGCTGCTCTCGGACCTGGGCTTCTGCCGCGGGACGCTCGGCAATGCGATTGATTTTGATCACGGCATAGCCTGCCGAACCCAGATCGACGCCCTCCCAGGCAGGCAAAGATTTGGTCGAAGCGCGCATGGCAGCATCCAGCACTTCCCTCGGCAGGTCCTTGGCTTGATCGCGCCCGACTTCCAGAGCCGCAGACAGTTGAGCAGCTTCAGGTTTGGCCTTCCATTGCTCCAGCTTGGCCTTTCCATCTTCCGCTGCAAGCTCTGCCGCCTTTTTCTCAGTATAGAGTTGCTTGAGCTTGTCGCCCACTTCGTTCATGGGGAGAGTGCGAGCAGCCGAGTACTGCACCACGCGACCAGCGACCAAGCTATTGGGAGCCAGTTCGACAGCATCCGTGTTGCGCTTGTTCTCCAGCGAATCGGTAGAGAACAACGCCTCCAGGAAGCGGGCATTGGCCAAGGGACCCTGTGCTCCAGGAGCGACCTGGCGCGTCACATGTTCGGCCTTGTGAATGCTCAGTTTGAGCTTGTCGGCCACCGGCTGCAGACTGTCGGACTGCTCATAGACAGCATTGCTGAATGTTTCAGCAATTTCGGCAAACTTGCGTTGGGCCTGTTGTTGCTTGAGGTCAGCTTCCAGCTTGGGGCGCAATTCTTCAAAGCTCGGCACCTTGGGCGCCTTGATGCCGGTCAGCTCAATGATGTGATAGCCAAAGTCCGACTCGATCACATCACTGACTTCGCCTTCCTTCATCTTGAAGACGGCCTCTTCGAAAGGCTTGACCATGGCTCCGTGGCCAAAATACCCCAGATCGCCACCATTGGCCGCAGAGCCTGGATCCTGCGATTCCTTCTTGGCCACATCGGCAAAGCTCTTGGGATCTTTGCGAACCTGTGCCAGCAGCGCGTCGGCCTTGGCCTTGGCTTTTTCACGCTCGGCGGCTGGTGCATCCTTGGGTGCATTGATCAGAATATGGCTGGCGCGGCGCTCTTCAGGGCCCGCCAGACGCTGGGCGTTTTCCTTGTAATAGGTGCGCAGATCGTCCTCGCTCAGCGTGATGCCAGCAGCAACGGCCGCCAGATCCAGCTGAACATATTCCACGCTCGCCTCTTCAGCTTGCTTGAACTGGCTGGTGTGTGCGTCGTAGTAAGCCTTCAGATCAGCCTCAGACGCCTGAACTTTGGAAGCGTAAGCAGTCGCATCAAAGCGGGCCAGTTGAATTTCACGACGCTGGTACAGCGCATCCATGGCTTGCTTGAGCTGCGCATCCGTGGTGAAGCCGGTTGCAGTCACACTGCCCAGCACCTGATTGAGCGCCAGTTCCTTGCGCAGATTGGCTTCAAAGCCTTCGGGTGTCATGCCCTGCGAGCCCACCAGCGCCTTGTAGGCTTCCGCATCAAGTGAACCATCAGGCTTTTTCAAAGCAGCAATGGCCGGGATGTCCTGCAACGTGCGCACCAACTCTGCATCGGTCGTCGTCAGATGCATCTTCTGCGCGGCGGCAGCCAGCACGCGGTCGCGCACCAGCTTTTCCAGCGTGGCATAGCGCGCTTCTGGAGAGTCCAGCAGCTTGACATCCATCTGAGGATTCTGAGCGCGCAAGCGGTCACTCTCGGCGCGATGTGCGTTGTCCCAGTCTTGCTGGGTAATGTCATGCCCATCCACACGAGCCACAGCATGGCTGGATTCGGTGAAGTAGTTCTGGTTGACTCCAACAACCACAAAAGACGGAATGATCAGCAAGAACAACAAGATCATTACGAACTTGGAATGCTTGCGGATGGATTCGAACATGGTCAATCTTTCTGCAGCAGCAAAAACAAAGGCGAACTTCCGTTCGCCTTATCAACAATGGTGAAAGCCGTGCGACCCGAATGCGCCACCGTCCGGGCCTCTACAGGGCATTGATGCACTACAGAACTGCCATCCAACCTCCACCAACAGGGTTAGGCTAATCCCGCTCATTCTAACTGTGTGCACCCTAATACCGTGTTGGCACAAGAGCTTGTTGCGCAGAAATACCCACACAGCAGCTATCGGGGAGATCGCTATCGCCCCCGATCCAGTCGCCGGGCCAGGCTTCTATGGAGGATCTGCCCACCCTTTGAGTACCGGCCTGTATCGGCTACTCCCCCTCACCTTGAAACACATGAGAATGCGACCAAGGCAGCACCTGCGAGCGATAAATAACCTCAATCAACGACCCCGTCTGAACGGATTCGAAATGGCACTGTTGGCCTGGGCGGCATCGCGCAGAAAAGGGGGGACGGAGATCACCAGCAGTAACGCTGCCAGCGGCACCACACAGAAAAAACCAATGTATTTGAAGCCGAGGGCGCCTGAGATTCCACCCAGCACAAACATGGCAATCAACCCCGCAGACACCTTCATTCGGGCCCAGTCATGATGCACATGTGTTGGAGGCCCATCGCCAGCACCCCGTTGGTTTCTCCAAAACACCAGCTTGCCAAGCTCCATTCCAAGATCCGTGAAGTTTCCTGTCATATGGGTGGTACGGGTGCTGCCTCCAGATGTTTTGGAGCCAACCGCATTTTGCAAGCCCATCATGAAGGAGAGCAGCAGCACCGTCACAGGAACGGCGAAGGGAGTGCTCCATGTCAACGTTATGGCCCCCATCAAGCCAAAAGGAAACATCATCAGCGCTTCAAGCATGAGGGGCAGCGCATACACGCTGTTCAAGCGCTTCTGACGGGCCCAGTTCACAAGAAAGGCGCAAAGTGCGGCGCCCGTGGTGAAGGCGATGATGGCACCTAGTGCATTGAGCATCACCTCAGCCCCCCCAAGCACCAATCCATCTGCCAGTTGCGAAGCGAACCCGGTCATATGCGATGTGTACATGCGCAAAATCAGAAACCCGCCAGCGTTGACCGCGCCTGCGTTGAAGGCAAGCAGCAATCCCAGCATCAAGTCTGTTGAGGGAGCTCGATGGCGATTTGTGAGGTGGCGAATTCTGCGCATCTAAGCTCCACTGACCAATTGCATCAGCTGATTGTCAGCCATGTGGCATTGCGACCTCCAAGACCACATTTATCAAACCCTCAAGACCCCAATAACGCTAGCTTTCAAGGAGCAAAGGAAACAGGACATGCGCTGATTTCCGCACCTGCAGGTTGCGGCATGACGTCGGCCTCCAGACCCTGCTCCCTATGCGTGTCCGTTGAAGCATTCGCGGCGCCAGACGATAAAAAGCCACCTCAATGGGTGGCTTGATTGTTGCTTGGGAGTTTGATTAGAAGGCGTCGACGCTGTACTCACCTTCGGGCGGAGGATTCTGGCCCAGCATCTGCAGCACCTCTTCAGGGGTGCGCGGGTCTGGCAGATTCATCATGGCCTCCTGCGTCGCTTTGAGTTCTGGATATGCGGCGTATGGGTAAGTCATGGCTACTCCTTGAGACGGTTTAAAACTGGTTCGTATAGGTTTAACGTTTCACACTGTCAGATTGTTGACAGGAAACATGACAAAGTCATGAAATAAGTCCACGCCAACCGTTTTAGTACGGCCAACAGCGGCTTACTTGCTCACAGGAGAGGAATAAGAAGAAGCCGGTCTTGCACTGTTTGAGCTTGAGCACATTGGAAGTGCCATGCACTCGGCCAAGGCATTACGAGACTTCGTATCTTTGGCAACTGCGTCAGCCAGGAAAGACGTGAGCCCGCTCGTTTTAACAACCAAGCCCAGGTGCCAAGCACGACCTCCGCTTGTGATTGTGCGAATGGCAATGCAGCGCTTCAGAAGTTGCTTGCCCAAGAGGCCAGTGAGAGCGACTCCATCTTCGGTTAAAAGATGACAAAGTTCGGTTTTCAAGCAATCGCGCTTTGAAGCATCGCACCGGTTGCCGCTGGGAAGCTGCTTTTGCTTCTATGAAAACTTCCAAACCCAGGATCCGCCCCTACTCCCACACCGGTTGGTAGACATCGAAATGCGGTTGGCAAGCACGGCTAGAGGCTGCTTTATCGACGAATAAACTGGGCAAAGAAAAAGGGCTTAGATCGCTCTAAGCCCTTGATTTCTATAGTCTTTTAGTGGTGGGTCCTGACGGTCTCGAACCGCCGACCTACTCCGTGTAAAGGAGCCGCTCTACCAACTGAGCTAAGGACCCCACTTCAAACTGTTTGTCAGTTCAGAGCATCCTTCAATGCTTTGCCCGGACGGAATTTTGGCACCTTGGCTGCCTTGATCTTGATAGTTGCGCCGGTACGTGGGTTACGACCAGTACGGGCTGCACGCTTGCCGACGGCAAATGTGCCAAAACCAACAAGCGATACTGTACCACCTTTTTTCAGTGTTTTCTTCACTGCGTCGAACGTGGAATCCAGTGCACGCGCAGCAGCGGCCTTGGAAATATCGGCGTTGTTAGCGATGTGCTCAATCAGTTCGGTTTTATTCACAAGATGCCTCTCGAGAAATAAGTGAATGGAATGTCTCTGTACGTACGAAAAACCTTGCACCAGCAGAAACCAGTCGCGAGGGTTGATGGCTGCGGAGCAGATCGGGCTATTGCCCAGAAGCTGAACCACGCACTTTTCAATGCCCAGTCGCGCTGCGCATCCCAGCGACAGAGCCAGATTCTATGCGGTTTTCAAGCAGGTTTAGGGTTTGGCGTTGGCTTTTTTAAACGATAGCTCGCTGTCGCCTTCACGGATTGACAAGGATTGACAAAGGCTTCAGCCCTCTAAGCGATAAAGCAGATGCCATGATCGACATCAAAAAAGCATCTTGAAATTCAAAAACAATAGCAAAAAGCGCTTGATATACAAGCGCTTTAAGAGGTTTCAGCTAGAAATCATCAGAGTCTGGCTCTGATCTCGGGCAGTGCCTTTTTCAGGTAGTACACCATGGACCAGACAGTGAGCACGGCGGCTATCCAGATCAGCCACTGTCCCCATACGCCTGTATCAACCGTACCAAACAGCACTCCGTCATACAGCAGGAAGGGGATGGCCACCATCTGCGCCGTGGTCTTGAGCTTGCCGATCATGTGCACAGCCACGCTCTTGCTGGCGCCAATATGCGCCATCCATTCACGCAGGGCCGAGATCGCAATTTCACGGCCAATGATGATAAGGGCCACAAAGACATCGGCGCGCTGCAAATAGACCAGCACCAGCAGCGAGGCGCAGACCAGGAACTTATCGGCCACGGGGTCGAGGAATGCTCCAAAGGCCGAGGTCTGGTTGAGTTTGCGGGCCAGGTAGCCATCAAACCAGTCCGTGGCGGCGAACACGATGAACATGAGGGTGGCGATGAGATTGCGCGTAGCCTGGTCCAGCGGCGCATAGAACACCCCGACGATGAGCGGAATCGCCACAATCCGCGTACAGGTCAGCAAGGTGGGGATGGTGAAGAACATGGGCGTCATTGTGTCACGCGCACAGCGGGCTGGTGCATAAGCAAGGGCATCCGCCTGTCTGCACTCAATGCAGAGCCCGGTAGATTTCATCGGCCAGCGTTGCGGAAATGCCTTCAACCATCATCAGATCTTCCACGCTGGCGTCTTGCACGCCCCGCACGCCGCCAAAGCGCTGCAGCAGACGAGCACGCTTTTTGGGGCCCACGCCCGGAATCTCTTCCAGACTGCTGCTGCCCGTGCGCACCTTGGCCCGCGCGGCGCGCATGCCGGTGATGGCAAAGCGATGGGCCTCGTCGCGAATCTGCGCGACCAGCATCAATGCTGCGGAGTCATGGCCCAGGTAGACCTTGTCGCGCCCATCGGCAAAGACCAGCTCTTCCAGGCCGACCTTGCGGCCTTCGCCTTTTTCCACGCCCACAATGCGCGACAGGTCCAGACCCAGTTCGGTAAACACTTCACGCGCCATGCTGACCTGGCCTTTGCCGCCGTCGACCAGCACCAAATCGGGCAAACGCGGCTGCTTGCCTGTCAGCTCGGCGCCGCCAGCCTCACGCTGCGCATCAGCCACAGGCTTGTAGCGACGCGTGAGCACCTGGCGCATGGCCGCATAGTCGTCGCCGCCGGTGATGCCTTCGATATTGAAGCGGCGGTAATCGCTGCTCTGCATCTTGTGGTGATGGAAGACGACGCAGGACGCCTTGGTGTTCTCGCCACTGGTGTGAGAGATATCGAAGCATTCAATAGTCAACTCGTCCAGATTGTCGATGGGCAAATCCAGCGCCTCGGCCAAGGCTCTGGTGCGCGCCTGCTGGGAGCCCTCTTCGGCCAGCAAACGAGCCATCTGGATATCTGCATTCTTTTGCGCCATCTCCAGCCAGATGCGGCGCTGCTCGCGCGGCTGCTGTACGACGGTGATGCGCACACCGGACTGCTCGGTCAGCAAGGCAATCAGCTTTTTATCGACGGGGTGGCTGACGATGAGCGTGGGTGGCACAGCCACATCCACATAGTGCTGGGCAATAAAGGCCTCCAGCACCAGTTCTTCCACCGGGCGTGCTTCGGCGGCCTCATCGACTTCTTCCTCGCTGAAATAGACCGAGGCCGCATCGCCCAGGTTTGCAGGAAAATAAGGCCGGTCGCCCAGATGCCTCCCACCGCGCACCATGGCCAAGTTCACACAGGCGCGCCCGCCCTGCACCTTCACGGCCAGAATGTCCACGTCCTTGTCGTCCGCTGTTTCAATGGCCTGCTGGTGCAGCACGCGTGACAGCGCCGTGATCTGGTTGCGCACTTCAGCGGCCTGCTCGAACTCCAGCTTGTCGGAGTGCGCCATCATGCGTATTTCAAGCTGCTCCATCAGCTCACTGGTTTCGCCACGCAACATGGCTTCGGCATTGCGCACATCCAGCGCATAGGCCTCAGGCGAGATCATGTCCACGCAGGGGCCACTGCAGCGCTTGATCTGATAGAGCAGACAGGGCCGCGAGCGATTGGCATAGACCGTGTCTTCGCAGGTACGCAGCCTGAAGACTTTTTGCAGCAGCTGCATGCTTTCCTTGACCGCCCAGGCGCTGGGGTATGGGCCAAAGTAGCGATGCTTTTTGTCAATGGAGCCGCGGTAGTAGGCAATGCGCGGGAACTCCTGAAACGGCGGCTCGCCCGCCTTGCCGTCTCTGTGCGCCACACCGGTGATCTTGAGGTAGGGATAGCTTTTATCGTCCCTGAACAAGATGTTGTACTTGGGGTGCTGCGTCTTGATGAGATTGTTTTCCAGCAGCAGCGCCTCAGCCTCGGAGCGCACCACCGTGGTCTCCATGCGCACAATCTTGCTGACCATATGGCCTATGCGCGTGCCGCCATGGTCCTTCTGAAAATAGCTGGAGACGCGGCGCTTGAGGTTGATGGCCTTGCCTACATAAAGCAAGGTATCTGCCGCATCAAAGTAGCGATAGACGCCCGGCAGCGGCGGCAGCGCGGCCACCTGGGCCAGCAGTTCATCGGAATGCGTGGAAGACATGGGCCTATTTTCATGCGCTTTTGCGGCGCTTTGCAGGCCTTGCACGCCCAGGGCATCAAAACTATCAATTTGATAGCTGCATGCCTAATACTTATCTGGACTAAAGAGCGGTTTGAATCAAAAAAGGCCCGAAGAAGCTTCGGGCCTTGTGTTCAGCCAGGCTGGGGCCAGACTTATTCAGCTTCGATCTTGGAAGACTTCACCACCTGTGCCCAGTTTGCGTATTCGGACTTGACCATGGCGCCCAGTTGCTGCGGGTTCATATAGTCAGCCGTCGCGCCCTGCTCTTCGGCTTTTTTCTTGAAGGCGGGGTCTTCCACTACCTTCTTGATATCGGCGGTCAGCTTGTCGATGACAGGCTGTGGCGTGGCCTTGGGCGCAAAGACGGCAAACCAGGATGTGGCATTGACGCCTGCATAGCCGGCTTCAGCCGTGGTGGGCACATTGGGCAGACTGGGCAGGCGCTGCTTGCCGGTGACTGCCAGCACACGCAGCTTGCCGCTTTGCACATGAGGCATGAAGGGAGGTGCAGTGCCAAACGTCAGATCAACCTGACCACCGAGCAAATCCTGCAGCGCAGGGCCCGTGCCTTTGTAGGGCACGTGCACCATCTTCACACCCGCCTGCTGCTCCAACATGGCACCGGTCACATGCTGCAGCGAGCCATTGCCGGACGATGCGTAGTTCAACTTGCCAGGGTTGGCCTTGGCGTAGCTGATCAGCTCGGCCAGTGTTTTCACAGGCAACTCAGCACGCACCACAATGATCTGCGGGGCCGACAGCACATTGGCCACGGGCGCGAAGTCGCTCTGCTCCCAGCTCTTGGCCTTGACCAGATGGGGCGAGATGACGTGGTAGCCCGAGTACTGCATCAACAGCGTGTAGCCATCGGGCTCGGCACGCTTGACCAGATTGGCGGCAATGGCACCGTTGCCGCCGCCCTTGTTATCCACCACCACCGATTGACCCAGCACTGGGGCCAGAGCCTGCGCCGCCATGCGGCCTGCCAGGTCGGTAGTACCACCGGCGGCGGTGGGCACAATCATCAGCACGGGCTTGCTGGGGTAACCGCCTTGTGCCAAAGCAGGCGCTGCTGCAAAGCCCAAAGCTGCAGCCGTTGTGGCAAGCAGCAGATGAATACGTTGACGTTGAATGTTCATGTCTGTCTCCTTAGGTGTCCTTGTTGGTATGAATACGGTGTCAGCACCTGCCCCCCGAAAGCGCTGGCTCCTGAAAGCTGAGAGATCAACGAACTCAGGCCTTGGCCAGAGCACGCTCTTTGATCTCTGCAAAATCGGCAGGCGGCAGGTGCAAATCCCAGCGCGCCCCGGCCTTGACGATCTGGCTTGGTGTCTCATGCCCTATCAACGCGGGCAAGGCGCGCGCTGCCGCCACAATCCGGGCCAGGTCTGTGCCTGTGTCATAGCCCATCAGTTGTAGCGCATGCACGATTTCTTCGGTGCAGGCGTTGCCCGAAGCACCGGGCGCATAAGGGCAGCCGCCCAGCCCACCGATGGATGCGTCAAAGCGATCCCCACCCGCATCAATCGACGCCAGCACATTGGCCAGCGCCATGCCGCGCGTGTTGTGAAAGTGCAGAGTCAAACCCAGTTGCGGCCAGCGCGCCTTGAAGGCTTTGACCATGGAGTGCACCTGCGTGGGGTAAGCCATGCCCGTGGTGTCGCACAGCGTGATACCTTGCACACCCAGGTCAGCAAAGCGCTGTACCCAGCTCAGGACTTCGACTTCGGCCACATCGCCTTCCATGGGGCAGCCAAAACAGCAGGACAGCGAGACATTGACAGGCGTTGCCGCCTGCTGCGCCGTGGCGATCACCTGCTTGAGCGCTTCAAACGACTGGCTGCGCTGCATGCGCAGATTGCAGAGGTTGTGCGTCTCGCTGACGGACATCACCAGATTCAGCTCATCGGTATGTGCATCAATCGCGCGCTCTGCGCCGCGCACATTGGGCACCAGGGCGGTGTAGATGGTGCCGGGGCGGCGCTCAATCTCGCGCATCACGATCTCACCATCACGCAGCGCGGGGATCGCCTTGGGCGAAACAAAAGCCGTCACCTCAATCTTGGACAGGCCCGCTTCAGACAGCGCATTGACCAGCGCAATCTTGTCCTCGGTGGGCACAAACGCCTGCTCCATCTGCAAGCCATCGCGGGTGCCGACTTCGTTGATATAGATGCGGCGGCCTGCACCATTCCATACGCTGGAGCTTGTCATTGGATGATGCCCTTCTCACGCAACTTGGCGATCTGCTCAGCGCTCAAGCCCACCTCAGCCAGCACGGCGTCCGTGTCATCGCCCACATGCGGCGCGCTGCTGCGCACTGTGCCGGGCGTCAGCGAGAGCTTGGGCACCACACCGGGCACTTCCACATCAAAGCCGTCGCGCGTGTGCTGGGTCAAAATCATCTCGCGGGCACGGTAGTGTGGGTCCTCGGCAATATCCTTGGCTGTATAGACCTTGCCTGCAGGCACGCGAGCAGCGCCCAGTTCATCCATTACGGTTTGCACCTTGCGCGCACGCGTCCAGTCACCAATCGCGGCATCAATCTCAGCCACGCGCTTGACGCGGCCTGCGTTGTCGGCCAGATCTGGGGCGCCGGCCAAGTCCTGCCGACCAATCGCAGTCATCAGGCGCTTGAAGATGGAATCACCATTGCCAGCGACCAGCACCCAGCCATCTTGGCAAGGATAGGCATTCGATGGCGCAATACCGGGCAGCGCGCTGCCAGCGGCTTCGCGCACGGCACCAAAGGCGCTGTATTCGGGCAGCAGGCTTTCCATGATGTTGAACACTGCCTCGTGCAGCGCCACATCAATCACCTGGCCAGCTCCGCCATTTACCTTGCGGTGGTACAGAGCCATCATCACGCCGATCACGCCATGCAAGGCCGCCAGCGTGTCGCCAATCGAGACACCCACACGCACGGGCACGCGGCCCGGCTCGGCAGTCAGATGACGCAGGCCACCCATGGCTTCGCCAATCACGCCAAAGCCCGGCAGATCACGATAAGGGCCAGTCTGGCCGTAACCCGAGATACGCAAAATCACCAGACCGGGGTTGATGGCATGCAGCTCCTCGGGTGACATGCCCCAGCCTTCCAGCGTGCCGGGGCGAAAATTCTCGACCAGCACATCGGCTTCAGCAATCAGCTTGCGGGCCAGCTCCTGCGCTTCTTTCTGGCGCAGATCGAGAGCGACGGAGCGCTTGTTGCGCGACTGCACCTGCCACCAGACGGAGGTGCCTTCCTTGATCAAGCGCCAGTTGCGCAACGGGTCGCCCGCACCGGGGGCTTCAATCTTGACCACATCGGCACCGAACTCGCCCAGAGTCTTTCCGCAAAAGGGCCCGGCAATCAGCTGGCCCATTTCCACCACTTTCACGCCTTCCAGTGCGCGCGCCGTGGCGGTTTGCGTGGCCGGGTCTTTGATATACATGGCTGTCATCCTTGTCTCGCTCATCCTCGCTTCTGAATCCGTCAGAAGCACTTTTGCAAGCATGGTGCCCTGTGCGCCGCGATCGGCAAAGCGCTGATACGCGAAGCTGCCATCGCATTTGGGCATAGCCAGGCGGGATAATGCAGACCTGATGAAACTTGACCCGATCAGCCTGCGCCTGTTTGTGGCGGTGATGGAAGAAAACGCCATTGCCCGCGCCGCAGCGCGCGAGCATATTGCGCCCTCGGCGGCCAGCCGCCGCCTGGCGGAGCTGGAAAGCCAGTTGCAGGTGGAACTATTCATCCGCAGCAATCGCGGCAGTCAACCCACGGCCGCAGCGTACGCGCTGCTGAACATGGCGCGCGGCGTGCTCAATGAGATGGATGGCATTGCCACGCAAATGAAGGACTATGCGCAAGGCGGCAGCCAGGGTCTGCGCGGCCATGTGCGGGTGATGGCCAATATCTCCAGCATCACGCAGTTTCTGCCCGCGCAGTTGCAGAGCTTTCTGAGCCAGCACCCGCATGTGGATGTGCGCCTGCAGGAACGCGTGAGCACCGATATTGCCCGCGCCGTGGCTGATAACGAGGCCGACATCGGCCTGCTCAACAACGGCAGCTATGGCAACAAGATCAGCCTGCGCCCCTATCGCCGCGACCGACTGGCCGTGGTGGTGCCGCAATCGCATGCCCTGGCGCCTAAACGCAGCCTGCAACTCACGCAGGTGATAGAGCATGACCTGATAGGCATGCACGCCGACAGCGCACTCAATCACCTGATTACCCGCGCTGCAGCCGACCAAGGCCTGCAGCCCCGGCTGCGCATGAAGGTCACCGGCTATGACGCGCTGTGCCTGATGGTCGCTGCTGGTCTGGGCATAGGCATCCTGCCCGAAGGCAGCGCCCGCATCTATATGGGCACCTTGCCGCTGAAATGCATTCGCCTTGATGAAGCCTGGGCCGAGCGCCAGTTGATGCTGTGCGTGCGTTCGCAGGACGCACTATCACCCGTCGCGCAGCTACTGGTGGAGCACCTGTGCCAGAGCACCGAACAAGATAAAGACTGAAACCATGCTGGATTTTCTCCCCCTGCCCGACCGCCATCAAACGGCGCAGCACCCGCCCTTGGTCTGGGATATTTTTTGCCAGGTCATCGACAACTTTGGCGATGTAGGCGTGTGCTGGCGCAGCGCGGCCGAACTGGTAGCGCGCGACCAGACCGTGCGGCTGTGGATGGACGACGCCAGCGCGCTGCAATGGATGGCTCCCCAGCCCTGGCCTGAGGGTTTGAGCGTGCATGCATGGCCCGGCCAAAGCAGCGATGTGCCTGCACAGATCGCTGATGTGGTGGTCGAAGCCTTTGGCTGCGAGATTCCTGCGCCCTTTGTTGAAGCCATTGCCCGGCAAGCTGCCAGCGGCAAACCACCGATCTGGCTCAATCTGGAATACCTGTCTGCCGAAGACTATGTGGAGCGCTGCCACCGCCTGCCGTCCCGCATCATGTCCGGCCCTGCTGCGGGGCTGACACGCTGGTTCTTCTACCCCGGCTTTACCGCAGCCACTGGCGCGCTGGTGCGCGAGCAGAACCTGGGCCAGCGCCAGCAAGGCTTTGCTGCCGAGCGCAAGCACTGGCGCGCAGCACGTGGAGTTCAAGCTTCAGACTTCGCGATCTCGCTGTTTTGTTATGAGCCTCCAGCGTTGCCGCAACTGCTGAGCCAGTTACAGGGCAATGCAGAACTCTCCCCACGCTTGCTGGTCACGCCGGGCCGTGCCACGGCTGCCGTGCAGGCCTTGCCGCAAGCTAAAGGGTTGCAGCCCCACTATCTGCAGCCCTGCCCTCAAGCCCAGTTTGATGAAATGCTCTGGGGCTGCGACCTGAATCTGGTGCGTGGTGAAGACTCGCTGGTGCGCGCACTCTGGGCGGGGCAGCCCATGGTCTGGCATATCTACCCTCAGCATGACAATGCGCATCACGACAAGCTCAATGCGTTTCTGGACTGGCTGGATGCGCCAGCAAGCCTCAGAGCGTTTCACCACGCCTGGAATGGGATGACCGCGCCACAAACATTGCCTTTGCTCAGCCCAGAGCTGTTGCGTGAATGGCAAGCCTGCATGCGCTCGGCCAGAGACAAATTGGCAGCCCAAACTGACTTGATTGAACAGATTCAAGCCTTTGTGGCCGAAAAAAGCTAAAATCACCCTTTTGCCTCTCTGCGGGTATTTGCCAACCGGCAAATTCAGCCTTCAGGGTCGCGCCCCGCCGCGGTACACGCGGCAGGCCCCGCCGCCGCACTTTTGATGCGTTGCTCCACGCAACCATTGCGAACAGCTTGCCTGCCGTGTAGAGCGGCTCCAACCTTTCAAACGCAAGCCATGAAAATCGCTCAAGAAATCCGCGCAGGCAATGTGATCATGTTCGGCAAGGACCCCATGATCGTTCTGAAGACCGAATACGCCCGTGGCGGCCGTGGCGCTGCCACTGTGCGCATGAAGCTCAAGAGCCTGATCGGCAACTTCGGCACAGAAAACGTGTTCAAGGCTGACGACAAGATCGACAACGTGATCCTGGACAAGAAGGATTGCACTTACTCCTACTTCGCTGACCCCATGTACGTGTGGATGGACGAAGAGTTCAACCAGTACGAAGTCGAAGCCGAAAACATGGCTGACGCTCTGAACTACCTGGAAGACGGCATGACTGCCGAAGTAGTGTTCTATGACGGCAAGGCTATCTCCGTCGAACTGCCCACCACCATCGTGCGCGAAATCACCTGGACTGAGCCTGCCGTCAAGGGCGACACATCCGGCAAGGTGATGAAGCCTGCCAAGATCGCTACTGGCTTTGAAATCGCTGTGCCCCTGTTCGTGGCCCAGGAAGACAAGATCGAAATCGACACCCGCGTGGGCGAATACCGCAAGCGCGTGTAATGCGAGCGCAGCGCTGGCCGCTGCCTCTCATGCAAAAAAGGCTTCCAGTTCTGGAAGCCTTTTTTATGGGTGCTATATTTTCAGTAGCTACTGGCACATATTCCATCTGGACATGAAGGCAATTCGCCTTCAAAACCAGATAGATCAAGCGCCAGCGACCTCTTTATACCGGTACACCAACCAGATCATGGCCTTGCGTGCCGACAATACGCACGCTGATCATGTCGCCCACCTTATAGGTCTTGCTAGCCTTTTCGGGTGGCTGGATATGCACCACGCCGTCGATCTCAGGCGCATCGGCATAGGTACGGCCCACGCCGCCCTTCTTGCCCAGGCTCACGGCCTTGTCCACCAGTACCTTCATGACCTGACCCACGCGGCGCTGCAGGCGCTGAGTGGAAACTTCTTCGGCCACTTCCATAAAACGGGCACGGCGCGCTTCGCGCACTTCTTCGGGCAACATACCGGGCAGCTCGTTGGCGGTAGCACCTTCAACCGGGCTATAGGCAAAGCAGCCTGCGCGGTCAATTTCAGCTTCGCGGATAAAGTCCAGCAGATGCTCGAACTCTTCCTCAGTCTCGCCAGGAAAGCCTGCGATAAAGGTGGAGCGAATCACCAGCTCGGGGCAAATCTTGCGCCATTCGCGGATGCGGTCCAGATTCTTTTCTCCGCTGGCGGGGCGCTTCATGCGCTTCAAGACATCGGGGTGGCTGTGCTGCAGCGGCACATCGAGGTAAGGCAGGATCTTGCCTTCTGCCATCAGCGGCAAGATGTTGTCCACCGTGGGGTATGGGTAGACGTAGTGCAGACGCACCCAGGCGCCATGCGCAGCGGCCAGCTTGCCCAGCTCTTCGGTCAGCTCCAGCATGCGAGTCTTGACGGGCTTGCCGTCCCAGAAGCCGGTGCGGTACTTCACGTCCACGCCATAGGCAGAGGTATCCTGGCTGATCACCAGCAGTTCCTTGACGCCGCCTTCAAACAGCGCCTTGGCTTCCTTGAGCACATCGCCAATCGGGCGCGAAACCAGATCGCCGCGCATGCTGGGGATGATGCAGAAGGTGCAGCGGTGGTTGCAGCCTTCGGAAATCTTCAGGTATGCATAGTGCTTGGGCGTGAGCTTGATGCCCGCATCGCCAAAGCTGCCGGGCACCAGATCCACAAACGGATCATGCGGCTTGGGCAAATGGGTGTGCACCGCATCCATCACCTCTTGCGTGGCATGGGGGCCAGTCACGGCCAGCACGCTGGGGTGCACCTCAGCCACCATGGTCGCGCCACCCTCTTTGCCCGCCTTGGCACCCAGGCAACCGGTCACGATCACCTTGCCATTGGCGGCCAGCGCTTCACCAATCGTGTCCAGGCTTTCCTTGACCGCATCGTCGATGAAACCGCAGGTGTTGACGATGACCAGATCTGCACCCTCGAAGGTCTTGGAGGTTTGATAGCCCTCTGCACTCAGTTGCGTGAGGATCAGCTCGCTATCGGTCAAGGCCTTGGGACAGCCCAGCGACACGAAGCCTACCTTGGGTGTGCTTTTGGTCTGCGTGGTGCTATCAGAATCTGTGGGGGTCATGTGATTTTTCCAGCGAGGGCGCCTCTGCGCGCAAAGCGGCAATTTTATTTCAACCGCAAATTCCAGCAGGCGCGACACCATTAGCCATCGAATATGGCAATGGCAGGACAAATGAAAAAAGCGCTACAGCTTTGCTAGCTGTAGCGCTTACATTCTGGTGGGTCCTGCGAGATTCGAACTCGCGACCAACGGATTAAAAGTCCGCTGCTCTACCGACTGAGCTAAAGACCCTGCCACACTTCAAAAGCAATGTTTGCTCAATCAGTGGAATGACGTTATTGTAGCTGAATTTTTAGAGCATCCAGACAAAACTAAAGATTTTGCCTTCATGCTGTCATTTTGGCTACTGGTGTTTACCTAAGCACCTACTGGCTAAGCCCTTGCCTTGCGGGCCAATTGATCCAGCACCCAGCCTGCAGCGCACTGGCCAAAAGTCGCTGTCACAGCCACCACCGAGCCGTAGCCATGGCAGTTGAGGCTGCCATCCCCGCCATCCATCGCGCAGGATGCATCAGGCGGCGCCACCGATTCACGGCTGAAAACGCAGTTCACCCCCATGCGCTTGCCATCCTTGGGCGCACCATATTGTTTGCGCAGACGGTAACGCAGTTGGGACAGCAGCGGGTCGTGCGTGGTGGCACTCAGATCATCAATATCGACCAGATGCGCCAGACGCTTGCCGCCTGCAGCGCCTACCGAGATAAAGCATTGCTTGGTCTTGCGCGCATGAGCCGCCATGGCGGCCTTAGCCTTGACCTGATCGCAGGCGTCGATGACGGCATCGGCATCTGCAGGCAAAAGCTGCAGCCAGTTGTCGGCATCCACAAAGTCGTCAATGCAGTTGACCTGGCAGCCGGGGTTGATCTGCGCAATGCGATCACGCATGGCTTCGATCTTGGCCTGGCCTACCGTGCTGGTCAGCGCATGAATCTGGCGGTTGATATTGGACTCGGCCACATGATCCATATCGATCAGCGTCAGGCGCCCTACGCCACTGCGCGCCAGTGCTTCAGCCGTCCACGAGCCGACACCGCCGACACCGACGACCACCACATGGGCCGCGCGAATGCTGGCCGCACCGGGCACGCCGTACAGGCGTTCCAAGCCGCCAAAGCGGCGCTGCAGATCGGCGTCTTCCATAGAAAAAACAGCGCCGGTTTGGGGCGCTGTTTCCTTTTCAAGTGAGTTGCTTTGCATTACTTGAGTGTTGGCAGCTTGGTCTTGGCAATGCCTGCCGCTTCCGAGTTGGGGTAAGCCTGCAGCAGATCTTCCAGCGTCTTGCGCGCTGCCTTGGTGTCTTTGAGTTCCACCTGGCAGTTGGCGATGGACAAGGCCGCCTCAGGTGCACGTGCGTGCATGGGCGCGTTGGTCATGACCGAGCGGAAGTTGCCAATGGCGTTTTTGTAGTCACGCGTGGCGTACTGCGAATTGCCCAGCCAGAAACGCACGGAGGGCGTGTAGCCGCTCTTGGGCCACTGGCGTAGAAAAGCGGCAAAAGCCTGACCGGCCTCAGGAAACTTGCCAGAGCGGAACAGCCCCAGTGCCTGCTCGAAGTCCTGCTTTTCATTGCGATCCGCCGTGAACTCCAGGCCATCCACATTGACCGCGACAGGTTCAAACTGGCGCAGACGCTCGTCAAAGCCCTTGGCCAGATCCTTCTGACCACGCTGCAGCTCGGCAGCATCACGGGTCAGTTGTTCGTTCTGGCCGCGCAGCTTGGCCTGATCGGCCTTGAGCGCTTCGATCTGCGATTGCAGATCGAGCAGGCTGCGACGAGTCTGCTCCTGCGATTGCTGCAGGCTGTCGGCGCGTTGGCGCAACTCAATGATGGCGCGGCGAGCCTCGTCATCACCAAACAGGGCTGCATGAGCGCTGATGGCCGAGCTGGCCAGCAGGCCAGCGGCCACCAGTTGGGGCAGCGTTGCACGACGGAGAGTCAACAAAGCCTGCTGCATCATTAACGGTAGTTGATTTCAACGCGACGGTTTTGGGCGAAAGCGCTTTCGCTATTGCCTTCCACAGCAGGCTTTTCCTTGCCGTAGCTCACCGCTTCGATCTGGGAGTCGTTCACACCCAGCAGACCCAGCGAGCGGCGCACAGCTTCTGCACGCTTTTGGCCCAGAGCCAGGTTGTACTCACGACCACCGCGTTCGTCGGTGTGGCCTTCCAGCTGCACCTTGGCTGCGGGGTTGGCCTTGATGAACTTGGCATGAGCTTCGATCTGGGGCTGTGCTTCGGCCTTGACAGAGTAGCTGTCAAAGTCGAAGTACACGATGCGGCTGACGCCTTGAGGGCCGGCCTTGGAAGCGGCGGAGCCGGTCAGGTCCACACCGGAGACACCGGATTGGCCCTGGCCATTGCCGCCGGCACCCTGGCTGGTCAGCGAGCCATCAACAGGCTTGTCGTCGAGCTTGACGCCCGAGCTGCAACCTGCGACCAGAGCAGTCACAGCCAAAGCCAAGGAAAGACGTTTGATAGTCAACATGAAAATTCTCCGAACAGTCCACAACGGACTTCATCACTATGAAAAGAGGGAACGCAAACTTACGCTTAATGTTTTTGGAACGGGCCCCAATCGGGCTCACGTATGTCTCCACCTTGGCCTGCCAGCCGAGCCTTGATCTTGCCGTCCAGCGTGGTGGTCATGAGCGATTCACGACCGCCCTGGATGGTGGCGTAGACAATCAGTCGGCTGTTAGGCGCAAAACTGGGACTCTCGTCCGCAGTGGTGTCGGTCACCGCATTCACGGTACCTGTAGCCAGGTCCATGACATGCAGCTTGAAGCCGCCACCCACGCGGGAGATATAGGCCAGCCACTTGCCATCAGGGCTGATGGCTGGCGAGATGTTGTAGGTGCCACTGAAGGTCACGCGCTCTGCGCTGCCGCCCGAGGACGAGACTTTGTAGACCTGGGGTGCGCCACCACGGTCACTGACAAAGTAGATGGTGCGGCCATCGCTGGAGAAGCAGGGCTCGGTATCGATACCGCTGCTTTGCATCAGGCGACGGGGCTCGCCACCCTGTGCGCTGAGCAGATACAGCTGCGAGCCACCATCGCGACTCAGCGTGACGGCCAGACGGCTGCCGTCGGGCGACCAGGCTGGCGCGCTGTTGGAGCCACGGAAGTTGGCCAGCAGGCGGCGGTGGCCACTGGCCACATCGTGCACATAGACCACGGGCTTGCGTGCCTCGAACGACACATAGGCCAGCTGCGTGCCATTCGGTGCCCAGGCGGGGGAAATAATGGGTTCGGGGCTGGACAGCGCAGATTGGGAATTTTCACCATCGGCGTCGGCCACCCACAGGCGGTAATGCGCACCAGCCTTGGTGACGTAAGCGATGCGGGTGGAGAAGATGCCTTTTTCACCCGTGAGCTTTTCGTAGATGTAGTCGGCAATGCGGTGAGCCACCAGGCGCAGATCGCCCGTAGTGACGGCAAAGCCCTGACCGCCCAGATCGGCACCCTTGACGACGTCCCAAAGGCGAAAGCGCACATCCCAGCGACCATCGGCCAGACGGGTTACGCTGCCGGAAGCCAGCGCGTCTGCGCCCTTTTGCTTCCACATCGCCACATCGGGGCGCGAGGTTTCGTCCAGCGCCGCACCCGAAGCATCCACGCCACGGAACTGGCCGCTGCGCTCAAGGTCCGCCTGAATAATGGCCGAAATCTTCTGGGGCGATGCGCCCTCTCCCTTGAAAGGTGCAATGGCAATAGGCAACTGAGTCAGGCCCACGCCAGTCACTTCAACCCGGAACTGAGCCAGAGCAGGCAATGCCGACGTGGCGGCCATGGCGCCCAAAACGGTCCTGCGTGAAGCATGCGGCCCTGCCGCCTTGATAGAGGTAAGGGATGGAAGTCGGTCAATAGTCATTGGCAGCCATCAAAATTTCGGGGCAATCCCGGCATAAACACAAGCGCGAATGTTACACACACTGACTGCAAGCTGATGTAAGAACATGCTCAGTAGGGTGATCAAACGCAAGTGCAACAAAATCTTCAAAACGAGAGCATGCCAGAGTCGGCATACATGCACTGCCAGCTATTTCTTTCGGCACGTGACAGCAAAGAGGTTTTGAACAGGCGAGTCTCTCTTATACCCAGTAACAGGCAGATCGCAAAACGAGCAGCTCAGAATGTCTTGACCCAAGCCCTAAAATCGGGCGCTTATGCAAGCCACACCGCCCACACCCTCAGGTGCAGCAACCAAGGCAGAGACGGCCGCGCCCGCCGTAGCGCCTCAGACACCTGCCCAGCCCGCCGCCGTCAACCCTTCCGATCTACCGCTGATGCAGCGCCTCAAGCGGCTGACGCCTTATTTCTCGGGCCAGCGCTGGGCCTGGGGTCTGGCGATTCTGGCCACGCTGGTCGGTGCCGCCACCGAGCCCGCCATGCCTGCCCTGCTCAAGCCATTGCTCGACAGTGGATTTACGGCGGGTTCGCTGCAGCTGTGGACGGTACCGGTCTTTCTGATCGGCCTGTTCGTCATTCGCGGTCTGGCGCAGTTTGCCGGTCAGTACGCACTGGCACGCATTACCAATGACGGCATGCTGGCCCTGCGCCAAAAGCTGTTCGAGCGGCTGCTGGCCGCCGATATGAGTCTGTTCTCGCGCCAGTCGGCATCGGCCCTGTCCAACACCGTGGTCTATGAAGTGCAGACCGGCGCACAGCAACTGGTGCAGGCCATGATGAGCATTTCGCGCGACGGATTCACGCTGATTGCACTGCTGGGTTATCTGATCTATCTCAACTGGCAGCTGACGCTGATTGTGGCCTTTATGGTGCCCGGTGTGGCCTGGGTGATGAAGACGCTGTCGCGCCGCCTGTACCGCATCACCAAGATCAGCCAGACGGCCACGGACCAGTTGGCTTATGTGGTGGAAGAAAACGTGCTGGCCCACCGCATGGTGCGCCTGCACGGCGCGCAGGCTTCGCAGCAGTCGCGCTTTGGCGATCTGAGCCGCCAGTTGCGTGGCCTCAATACCAAGGCCACGATTGCCTCGGCCGCGATGACGCCGCTGACCCAGGTACTGGCGGCGATTGCGCTGTCCGTGATTCTCTGTATTGCCCTGTGGCAAAGCCGCGAAGGCGGCGCAGCCATTGGCTCGGCCAGCGTGCAGGATGTGACGGTGGGCGGTTTTGCAGCCTTTATCTCCGCCATGCTGATGCTGATTGCGCCCATTCGCCGCATGGCAGACGTGGCCAACCCCATCACACGCGGCGTGGCGGCGCTGGAGCGTGGTCTGGCACTGCTGGAGGGCTCGACCGATGAAAAAGGTGGCAGCTTCCGCCCCACGGCTGCGGTCAAGGGCGATCTGCAACTGAGCAATGTCAGCGTCCAGTTTGGCGAGGACAAGGCCCCCGCCCTCTCGCATCTGAGCCTGAATGTGAAAGCCGGCGAAGTGGTGGCCTTGGTCGGCCCCTCGGGCGCGGGCAAGACCACACTGGTCAATCTGCTGCCGCGCTTTTTCTCGCCCACCAGCGGCCAGATCACACTGGAAGGCGTGCCTTTGGCCGACTGGGACCTGGGCACGCTGCGCCAGCAGTTCGCCATGGTCAGCCAGGATGTGGTCATGCTCAACGACAGCGTGGCCGCCAATGTGGCGTTGGGCAACGACATTGACGAAGCACGCGTCTGGTCAGCCCTTGAGGCGGCGAACCTGGGTGATTTTGTGCGCAACCTGCCTCAAGGCCTGTACACATTGGTCGGCCATAACGCCAGCCAGCTCTCCGGCGGCCAGCGCCAGCGCCTGGCCATTGCCCGCGCGCTGTACAAGAATGCGCCGATTCTGATTCTGGACGAAGCCACCTCGGCGCTGGACAACGAATCCGAGCGTCTGGTGCAGGAAGCCCTGAACCGCCTGATGCAAGGCCGCACCACGCTGGTGATTGCCCACCGCCTCTCCACCATCGAACACGCCAACCGCGTGGTCGTCATGGAGCGCGGCCAGATCGCCGAGCAAGGCACGCATGCTGAGCTGATGGCTTTGAACGGCCTCTATGCCCGCCTGCACACCCAGGTGCGCAATACAGCATCGACTCAAAACTGATAGCTGCTTGCCTATATAAATAAAGGACTACAAGGCAAAAAACCTTGTAGTCCTTTTTATTTGGGTCAAAACACCTAAAAACTGGCGTGCTCCAAGCGAGAGACAGCGAGGAAGCGCCGCCGCGCACCGAGGCTGTCGTCCCCCTCCCATAGCGCGCAGCGCGTAGAGAGAGGGGGAAGCGGCAAAGCCGCTCAGGGGGAGATCACCACCCCCCTCTCGAGGGTTGAGTCCGTCGCTCTTTCTGCAGCGCCTTGCCCAGCAAGTCCACCATGTACTGGCGATCGACCAGCTTGGCAAAGTCTGCCGCCGTCATATTGCGCTGGTTGCGCAACGTGATGTCCGCACCCTCTTCCAGCAGCAGCTTGACCACGGCTTCGCTGCTGTACTGGGCCGCCAGCATCAGCGGGGTCGTGCCGTTGGGAGATGCCGCGTCGATATAGGCACTGTTTTCCAGCAGCAGCTTGATGATGTCCAGCGTCTGTGGCGTGTCCGCCGATGCTGCGTAGTGCAGCGGCGCCCAGCCTTCGCGATTCACATCCGCGCCCATCTTGATAAGACGTTTGGCCAGATCCAGATGGCCTTTGATGCAGGCCATCATCAGCGGTGTTTCGTTCTGCTTGGACGCCAGATTCACATTGATCTTGGGAGCTTTGAGCAGCTCATCAACCACCTTGAGCGAGTCCTGATGCAGCGCAGACACCAGGCCCGGGCGGCCACGCGTATCGAGCGTATTCGGGTCAAAGCCGCGAAAGATCAGATTGAGCATGGCGCTGGCGTTATCGCTGACCAGCGCACGCGAATAGTCGTCATAGGCATTGGCCCAGACTGGCTGCGACAGGCCAGCCGCACTGCCCGCTGCGGCCGCGCCCAGCCAGCGCAGACTCTGGCGACGACTAGCGCGTAGAACAATGGCTGCAGACAAACTCATGCACAGGCTCCAGAGATCACTTATTGGGTCACGCCCTTGAACAGGCGATCGAAATTGGCACTGGTGGCGGCGGCCACTTCTTCCACCGAAATACCGCGCACCTCGGCAATTTGCTTGGCGACAAACGGTACGTATGAAGGATTATTCGTCTTGCCACGGTAGGGCACGGGCGCAAGATACGGGCTATCCGTCTCGATCAGCAGTTTGTCCAGCGGCACAAAAGCCGCCACATCGCGCAGATGCTGGGCGTTCTTAAAAGTCACAATGCCCGACAGGGAGATGTAGTAGCCCATGTCCAGACCCGCGCGGGCCACTTCCATCGTCTCGGTAAAGCAGTGAAAGACGCCGCCTGCCTGCGTGCTGGCATCGGCTTCGCCACACTCGCGCAAAATGGCCAGCGTGTCGTCCGAGCTGCTGCGGGTGTGAATGACCAGCGGCTTTTGCGTGATCTGCGCAGCCTTGATGTGAACGCGAAAGCGCTCACGCTGCCATTCCAGATCGGCAATCGTGCGGCCGCCCTTGCGGTCTTCCATGCCGTAGTAATCCAGCCCGGTCTCGCCAATCGCCACCACACGCGGCAGCGCGGCGCGCTCGACCAGGTCCTGTACGGAAGGCTCGGTCATGTCCTCGGTATCGGGGTGCACGCCCACCGTGGCCCAGAAGTTGTCATAGTCCAGCGCCAGCTGGTGCACATCGGGAAACTCTTCCATCGTCGTGCTGATGCACAGCGCGCGCGTGACCTTGGCGGCGGCCATGGCCTCGCGAATCGAGCTGAGGTTGGCACTCAGCTCCGGAAAATTCAAATGGCAGTGGGAATCTGTAAACATAGAAATGGGCACCCCCTGAGCGGCTGCGCCGCTTCCCCCAGGGGACGACGCCATCGCTGCGAGGCGGCTCTTGCTCGGCGTCTCTCGCATGGAGCACGCCAGTATTAAAGATCAGATGGTTTGAGTAGGCTTTTCGGAGGCCAGCGCCGTGCCTAGTATTTGCTCGATCTTGGCTTTGAGTTCAGCGGACTTGGCATCCTTGGGGAACTGAATGCCCACGCCCTGGGTGCGATTGCCGGAGGCTCGCTCGGGCGTCACCCAGGCCACACGGCCAGCGACGGGGTAGCGCTGGGGATCGTCGGGCAGGGTCAGCAGCACATAGACATCATCGCCCAAACGGTAATCACGGGTTGTGGGTACAAAAATCCCCCCTTCGGCGAACAACGGAATATAGGCGGCATAAAGAGCGGCTTTTTCCTTGATCGCCAGCTGCATCACGCTGGGACGGGGGCTGGATGAGGCGTTCATAAAGAGAAGAAATCTGGGGTGGGCCGGGCAGGCTGTAGGTTAACACCGCGCATCTGTTGTAACAAACAGGCGTCACGGTACTGGGCGGCCTGCTCTGGCGACTTTGCCCGAGATCAATACGGCACGCGCTTTGGCAGCCAGTGCCTCGGTCATCAAACCAGCGTTGAACGGATGGTCTGCCGTGCGCGCGGCCTGCACCAGCTCACGCGACCAACCGGCCAGCAGCGGCATGGACAGAGGCTTGGCTGGCAGATCAGCACCCGAGAAATAACGCGGAGCAGCACCCGAGGCAATGGCCATCAGGTCGTGGCAGATTTTTTGCAACGCTTCCACTGCATCGGCCGGAGCAAACGCAGCCAGCGCCGCCACATCACCCTTGGCCAGCTGGCGCGGCAACTGCGACCAGGCAGCGGTGCGACCCGCCTCGGCGGACAGTCGCAGTGCGTCGCCGGGGCGGCCACCTGCAGCCTGCAGCGCGGTTGCTGCATCTTCGGCAGCAATACCCTGAGCCTGCAACCACTGCTGACCATCCGCCTGCGAAGGCCAGGTCATGGTGTGGGCCAGGCAGCGGCTACGAATCGTGGGCAGCAACTGGTGCGCGGCTTCGCTGGCCAGCACAAAGCGAGTATCTCCAGGCGGCTCTTCCAGCGTCTTGAGCAGGGCATTGGCCGTGATGGCGTTCATCTGCTCGGCCGGATAGACCAGCACGGCCTTGCCGCGCCCGCGTGCGCTGGTGCGCTGGCAGAACTCCACGGCATCGCGCATGGCCTCGACACGAATTTCCTTGCTGGGCTTGCGTTTCTTGTCGTCAATCTCGGCCTGCGCCTTCTCGGGCAGAGGCCAGCCCAGCGCCACCATTTGCACTTCAGGCATGAGCACGCAGAGATCGGCATGGGCACGCACATCAATGGCGTGGCAGCTGCCGCAGTGGCCGCAAGCGCCATCGGCCGTAGGCTGGTCACACAACCAGGCACGTACCAGCGACAGGCCCAGCTCATACTGACCCAGCCCGGACGGCCCCTGCAGCAGCCACGCGTGACCACGCTGGGCCAGCAACTGGCGGCGCTGCGCCACAATCCAGGGGGCCAGTGGCATCACGTCGCTCATGCCTTGCTGCCCACCATAAAGGCCAGCCAGCCCTTGCGAATCACTGCCTGGGTAATCTGCTGCCAGACCGCATGACGGCTGGCATTGGCATCAATGCGCACAAAACGCTGGGGCGCGGCCTTGGCGCGGTCGGCATAGCCCTGAGCCACGCGGGCAAAGAACTCACCGGGCTGGGCCTCAAAACGATCAGGCACACGGGCCGTGACCAGACGCTCTGCCGCCACTTCGGCAGGCAGGTCAAACCACAGCGTCATATCTGGCTCGCGCAGAAAATCTGATGCCAAATCGGTCTGATGTCCAGTATTTGTTTGGACTAACCGCTCCAGAATTGATAGCTTTTGCAGATCAAAACCACGGCCAGCGCCCTGATAGGCAAAGGTCGCATCGGTAAAGCGATCGCTGATCACCACCTCGCCACGCGCCAGCGCAGGCTCAATCACCTGCACCAGATGGTCGCGCCGCGCCGCAAAGGCAATCAGCGCCTCGGTCAGCGGGTCCATGGCTTCATGCAGCATCAAGGCACGCAGCTTCTCGGCCAGTGGCGTACCACCGGGCTCGCGCGTCAGCGTCACCACACGGCCCTGATCACGAAAAGCCTGAGCCAGCCCTTCAATATGCGAAGACTTGCCCGCGCCATCAATGCCCTCGAAACTGATAAACAGTCCTGTTGTCATTCAAAAATCATCCATTTATTACAGGCCGCACCCGAAAAGGCATACCCCATGCCAGCAGACACCGCGCAAGGGCCGCCCCGCAGCGCTGGTGTCGTCCCCCTCCCGCGAAGCGAGAGAGGGGGAAGCGGCAAAGCCGCTCAGGGGGAGCTACTGCCCACGCTGATAGCGATTCACCGCCCTATTGTGCTCGTCCAGCGTAGCGCTGAAATGGCTGGTGCCATCACCACGCGCCACAAAGTACAGGGCCTTGGTCTGCTCGGGCTGCACCGCAGCCATCAGCGCGGCCTTGCCAGGCATCGCAATGGGCGTAATGGGCAGGCCGCCACGGGTATAGGTATTCCAGGGCGTATCGGTCTGCAGGTCACGCTTGCGCAGATTGCCGTCAAACTTGGCACCCAGCCCGTAGATCACTGAGGGGTCGGTCTGCAGCAGCATGCCAATGCGCAGACGGTTGCTGAACACGCCTGCAATCTGGGCACGGTCTACGGCCTTGCCGGTTTCTTTCTCGACAATGCTGGCCAGAATCAGGGCTTCATCGGCCGACTTGAGCGGGGTATTGGCGGCGCGCATCTCCCAGGCATCGGCCAGACGGCGGTCCATGGCGTGCATGGCGCGGCGCAGCACGGCCATGTCGGAGCTGCCCTTGGCATAGGTATAGGTGTCGGGGAAGAAGCGGCCTTCGGGGTGCACACCTGCGCGGTCCAGCGCCGTCATCACGGCTTCATCGCTCAGGCCCGCACTGTCATGCTTGAGGAATTCCTCGCGCGCCAGTGCAGCGCGCACCTGGCGCCAGTTCCAGCCTTCCACAATCGTCAGCGCGCGCAGGCTTTCCTCGCCCCGGGCCAGCTTCTGCAGCAGCTCATATGGGGTCAGGCCTGTGCTCAGCTCATAGTTACCGGCCTTGATGGAGCGGTCCTTGCCCGAGAGGCGAAACCAGGCATAGAGCAGGCGCGCGTCGGTCTGCACACCGGCCTTGACCACGTTCTGCGCCACACCACGCGGTGTGGTGCCGGGTTCGATCTCCAGCTCCAGATTGGGCTTGGCCAGAGGCAGGGGCTGATGAAGCCACCACCATGCACCGCCCGCCGCCACAGCGGCCAGCAACAGCAAAATAATCAGTGCACGAAAGAAAGCACGCACAACCTTGATCCATTGAAGACTTAGAGCGGCGATCATAATTCAGCCATGACTCAGTCCACCTTGTCCGCTTCTACAGCCCTGCAGCCCCTCAATGGCATCACCCCGATTTCCCACCTTGGCGTCATTCGCGCCGTGGGAGCTGATGCGGCCAGTTTTCTGCATGGCCAACTGAGCAATGACTTTGCGCTGCTGGACATGAACCATGCACGCCTGGCCGCTTTTTGCACGGCCAAGGGCCGCATGCTGGCCAGCTTTATCGGCTTCAAGCGCAGCGCCGAAGAAATTGTGCTCATTTGTGACCGCAGCCTGCTTGCGCCCACGCTCAAGCGCCTGTCCATGTTTGTGCTGCGCGCCAAATGCAAGCTGACAGATGCCACCGCCGAGTTTGCGCTGTACGGGCTGGCAGGCACGGCCGCCCAGCAATATATGGCAGCTGACGCCGCGCCCTGGAGCCTCAAGCATGAAGGCGAAGCCAGCGTGCTGGCGCTCTACCCCGCAGCAGGCAGCAGCCGCGCGCTGTGGGTTGCTCCTGCTGGTCAGCAACCCGCTGGAGAAGCCCTGAGCGAAGACCTGTGGCAGTGGAGCGAGGTGCAAAGCGGCGTGGCCACGCTGTCCGCCCCCGTGGTCGATGCTTTTGTGCCCCAGATGCTCAATTACGAATCGCTGGGCGGTGTCAACTTCAAAAAAGGCTGCTACCCCGGCCAGGAAGTGGTGGCACGCAGCCAGTTTCGCGGCACGCTCAAGCGCCGCACCTATCTGGTTCATGCCGACAAGGCGCTGAGCGTGGGCCAGGAAGTCTTCAGCCCCGAAGACCTGGAGCAATCCACCGGCACCGTGGTGCAGGCCGCCGCCGCGCCCAATGGCGGCTGGGATGCGCTGGTGTCCATGCAGATCAGCTCTGCCGAGCGCAGCGACCTGTTTGCCCATGCCGCGCTGGCAGAAGGCCAGAGCTCCGACGCCGCCAACGGCATTGCGCTGCAACTGCGCGCCCTGCCCTACGAGCTGCTGGCAGATATCTGAACGGTTTGACGAGCCCGCACCTTGCCTGAAACTACCGCCAGCCCTTCCCCCACCCAGCGCCCATGGCGGCTGGCCGGGCTGTGGCTGCTGACGGGCGCGGTGCTGCTGGGCGCGCAGGTCTGCCAGCACCGACTTGAAGCCCAGAGCCAGCAGGCCGAGCTGACACAGACCGTGCAGCGCCAGATGCTGGAGAAAATTGCCCAGCACAAGGCCCACCTCACGGCACTGACCGCGCTTGCGCCGCTGCAAGCCGAGCATGAATCCCGCCCGCTGCAGCGCGTGGCCCAGTCGATTGCCACGATTTACCCGCGCATCGAAGCGATTGATCTGATCACCGATCTGCAGCCCGCTACCGGCAGCTGCGCAGTGCCAGAAGCGGCCCAGCTGGCGAGCACGTTGCAGCCCGGCGAATCGGCCAGCCTGCCCGACGCCCAGCACGCAGGCCGCTATCTGCTCTTGAAAAAGATAGCTAAACCCGTAGGCTGGTTATGCGTTCGCGTCGATTCTGCTCATTTGCTCGATGCAGGCAGCCTGCCCGAAGGTACGCAGCTGCGCATTGCACTCAATGAGCAATGGCTGCTCAACCCCAGGCCTGCCGAGCGCAGCGAGGTACTGGGGCAATTCACACTCGACGGCTATGGCCAGCCGCTGCAGGTGGAGCTGCTCAGCGCGCCGCGCCCATGGGTAAAGGCAGGCATGCTCTGGACCAGCGCTCTGGGCAGCTTGCTGCTGGTGGGCCTTGCCTATCTGCTGTGGCGCAGCCGCCAGCAGACCCGCGCCCATCAGCAACGTGCGCAGCTGCTGGCCAATGAGGCGCGACTAGCCCATGCCGCGCGCATCAATAGTCTGGGTGAAATGGCTTCGGGCATTGCCCATGAGCTGGCCCAACCTGTAACCGCCTTGCTCAGCCAGAGCCAGGCCGCCCTGCGCGCGCAGGAGCTGGGCAAGACCGAGCTGCTGGCCACCGCCCTGCAAGCCAATGTGCGCGAAGCGCGCCGTGCCGGCGATATTCTGGGCCGCATGCGCAGCTATATCAGCAATGCGCCCAGCCAGTCGCAAAGGCTGGATCTGGCGCAGACAGTCAACCAGGCCCTGCTGCTGCTTGAAGGCCCAGCCCGGCAAGCTGGAGTGGCGCTGCACTGGCAGCCGCCCGCACAGCCCTGCGAAGTGCAGGCCGACCCGGTTGCGCTGGAGCAGGTATTGCACAACCTGGTGCGCAATGCTCTCGATGCTTTGCAGCAATCCCCATCAGCAAGCGCCGCCATCACCATCACACTGGGGCAGGAAGGCAAGCAAGCTCTGCTGACCGTACAGGACAACGGCCCCGGCATGGATGCCGCCACCGCTGCGCGTGCGTTTGAGCCGTTCTTCACCACCAAGGCCGAAGGCATGGGTCTGGGCCTGCCGCTGTGCGCCACGCTGATGGAACGCATGGGCGGGCGACTCGAATACCGCGCAGGCAACGCCCCCGGTGCCTGCTTTGCCATGCTTGTGCCACTGGCTGCTGAGAACACTGCCCCATGATCTATCTGATCGACGACGACCCCTCGGTCCGCCAGGCTCTGCATCTGCTGTTGCAGACCTACGAGCTGCCGGTGACCTGCTTTGAATCGCCCGCCGACTGCCTGGCTCATCTGGACCGCAGCCAGCCTGGCATTCTGATCACCGATCTGCGCATGCCGCTGATGTCCGGCCTGCAGATGCATGAGCAATTGCTGGCACAGGGTATGGACTGGCCCACCATCGTCATCACCGGCCACGGTGATCTGCACGCCTGCCGCCGCGCTTTCAAGGCCGGAGTGACGGATTTTCTGACCAAGCCCATCGAAGAACAGACGCTGCTGGAAGCCATCGAAGCCGCTCAGGTGCGGCTGCGTCAGCTGGCCGAGCGCAATGAGGCGCTGCACAGCCTGCAGACGCTGACCGAGCGCGAGCGTGAGGTGCTGGAACTCATCACCAAGGGGCTGGGCAGCAAGGAAATTGCTGCGGCGCTGGATATTTCGGTACGCACCGTGGACACCCACCGCGCCAATCTGGCTGAAAAGCTGGGTACGGGGTCGGTAGCCGAACAAACACGATTACTGCTCAGCGCCTGCCCTCCGTAGGATTACGGATAGCGCTGCGTGAAGCTGCGAATGGGCAGGCAAGGCCGTGACTCCTAAAGTTCAGTCATCGATTGAACGCATCCACAAGGAGTCCTGACATGAACCATCGCCTGCTCAAAACCGCTTTGATCACCCTGGGCCTGAGCACCGCCGCCAGCGCCGCCGTGGCTGGCACCACCAGCGCCCGCAGCATTGCATCCGTCACCGCTGTGCAACTGGCTCAGCAGACCGTGGCCGCCTGCAGCGCCGATGGCTACAACGTCAGCGCCTCCGTGGTGGACCGCGCCGGCGTGCTGCTGGCCATGGTGCGCGCCGATGGTGCTGGCACCCACACGGCAGAAGCTTCGCGTGCCAAGGCTTTCACTTCGGCATCCTCGCGCAACCCCACCAGCGGCATTGCCAAGGCCATCCAGAGCAACCCCGATGCAGCAGGCATGGCTCAGATTCCCGGCTTTCTGGTGCTGGCCGGTGGCGTGCCTGTGAAGATTGGCAATGAAACCATCGGCGCGATTGGCGTGGCTGGCGCGCCCGGCGGTCATCTGGACGAAGCTTGTGCGCAAAAAGCGCTGACCGCTCTCAAAGACCAGCTGCAATAAAACCGGCCACGCAGGTGAGAAAGGACAGGATTCGAACCTGCGTGCGGCGGCAACTTAATCGCCCTGCCACAGAGATGTCCTGCGAGGGAGCATCCCACCTTCGGCCACTCGGTCACCTTTCTCAAAACTTCAGCGTATCAAAACACTCCATAGCGCCAGGCCACATAGGCGGCGACTGCCACACCCAGCACGCACAACGCGGTCATGATTCGGCCCATGGTTCAGCTCCATTTTGAATGAAATAAGCTTTCAGCCCCTGAATCATATAGGCTGAAAGCTATCAAAATCAGAGTGACTTGCGCATGGTGATATGGGGAATACCGGCTTCCTCATAGGGCTCGCCCACCACGGTGAAGCCTGCGCGCAGATAGAACACCTCGGCATGGCGCTGGGCGTGGAGCACGACCTCCTTGTCGCCGCGCTCGCGGGCGGCTTCGATCAGGCTGTCGAGCACCATACGGCCCCAGCGGCCACCGCGCACGGAGCGATCGACGGCCATGCGGCCAATGCGGCCTGCGCCGGGTGCGTCGGTGACCAGACGGCCTGCGGCCACGGGCTGGTTCAGCGCATTGAACAGCACCACATGGCGGGCCACGGGGTCCAGCGCATCAATTTCAATCTCGCGCGGCACGCCCTGCTCGCGCACAAAGACAGCCAGACGCAGGCGTTCGGCGTCCCGGCTGAGTTCATTCCAGCTGCCCGAGCGCAGGCTGACGACCTCCTGGCCTGCTTCATAGGCCGTCAGCACATCGCGCAGTTCCTGCGGCAAGGGCTTGGGCGTCTGCGTGGTGGGATCGGCAAACACATAGACCAGCTCCACCGTGTTGAGCAGGTCCATGCCGCGAAAGATGCCCGCCTCGAACTGCACCGAGGTATTGCCCTGCTTGACGCAGCGTATGCCCACATCCAGCACATCGCCCAGCGTGGCCGAGGCGTGGTAGGTGGTGGTGGCCTTTTTGACAAACAGCTCGCCGCCCAGCGCGGCAAAACCGCTTTCATAGGGAATGGCCAGCTGACGCCAGTAGTTGGTGATGGCCACATCGGCATACATCAGATAGTGGGCGTTGAAGACGATCTTCTGCGCATCCACCTCGGCCCAGCGCACCTCGATACGGGTCAGGCTGCGAAAGTCGTGTCGGTTCATATCTTTGTTCTCAGTTCAATCCAAAGGCGGTTTTCAGAGCCGAAGCCATGTCGGCGTGGGCCTTGCGCGCTTCGGGAATCACGCGACCCATCTTGATGAATTCATGGGTCACGCCCTTGTAGATTTCCAGATCCACGGGCACCCCTGCCATGCGCAGCTTATCGGCGTATTCCACGCCTTCATCGACCAGCGGGTCGCATTCGGCCAGCCCTATCCAGGCGGGGGCCACGCCATCAACATCGGGAGCCAGCAACGGCGCAAAGCGCCAGTCTTCGCGATCCTCGGGGTTGGTGATGTATTGTGCAAAAAACCAGGTGATGGCCGGTTCATCGAGCACAAAGCCATGGGCATAGCGGCGGTGCGAGTCCGTATCCTGATGCGCCGTGGTGCCGGGGTAGATCAGCAGTTGCAGCGCCAGCGCCAGCCCCGCATTGCGTGCTTCGATGGCGCAATAGGCCGACAAAGTGCCGCCAGCGCTGTCGCCGCCCACGGCGATGCGGCGGGCGTCTGCGCCCAGCTCTGCGGCATGGGCGGCCAGCCACTGCAGCGCGTCCCAGCAGTCGTTATGCGCGGTGGGGAATGGGTGTTCAGGGGCCAGCCGGTAGTCCAGCGACACCACCATGCAGCCCGCCAGATGGGCGAACTGGCGGCACAGCTGGTCATGTGTGGCCACGCTGCCTACGGTAAAGCCGCCGCCATGCAGATACAGCAGCACGGGCAGGCCCGCAGCAGGCGCATCGGCCCGAGCCAGCGGCGCATACAGGCGCGCAGGCAAGCTGGCTCCATCACGGGCGGGAATTTGCAGCTCATCAACACGCGCCAGCGGCTGGCTCGGAATTTCCAGCACACCGGCACCGGCTTCATAAGCGGCCTTGGCAGCAGCGGCGCCCAGCTCATACATGGGCGTGCGCGCCGCGCGCTCCATGCGGCGCAGCACATCGCGCATGGCAGCCGTCAAGGCAGTAGATGCATCAGACATGGTCTTGATTCACGGAGATTGAAAACACAGGCTTGCATTGTGAAGCCTTGCAGGGCCGAGTCAGGCCTCGCTGATGCACAAGATCAGGCACAAGACCTGACTAGGCGCGGCCTCTCTGGAGCGGGTATCACGCTTGGCAATAGGCGCCCTCGGCGTCCTGCTGCACCCGTCCTGCCTCCAGCAACTCCTCCAGATGGCGGGCAATGGTTCTGGTCTCCGCACTCTCCACCCAGGGCGCATAAAAGCCCCGCGGGTACAGCAAGCGCTGCTGAACCAGCTGCGCCAGCGTTTGCGGCACCGGCTCCAGCATATTCAACAGGCGCTCTTCGCGCTCCTGCAGCTTGACTTCAAAAGCCTGCAGATCGCGCAAAAAAACTTCGCGATCTGTATAGACGCCCCGGTGATGCGAGGTCACCCAGACTTTGGCGGGCACATCGGGCAGACGCTGCAAAGTACGGCGAAAGTCCTTGAGGCTGGAGCAGGCATCGCCGTAATAAGGGCCAAAGCCCGTCAGGTCGATATCGCCAATAAAAGCCACGCCTTCGGGCTCGATCAGCAGCACCGTGTGACCTGCCGTATGCCCCGGCATATGAAACGCCCGGATGCGCGAGCCCCCCAATTCCCAGCAGGCGCCATCTTCGTAGCCTTGCGCATCAGGGCGCGGGGCGTAGAAGAAGTTGCGCTGAAATTGCTCCAGCACCTCGGCCTGCATGGCTTCGGACTCCATGCCCATGACCGAGGTGAAGCCTTCCCAGCTTTGCAGCGCAGGCAGGTCAGCCATGGGGGCATAGACCTTGGCATGCGGCAGGCGGTGCAGACCCGCCATATGGTCCTCGTGCACATGGCCCAGCACGACCAATTCCGAGGCGTCGAACTCCGGCCCGATGACGTTGGAGACAATGGGCGTATCCAGCGCAGCTCGCGTGTCCGTGCCGCAAATCAGCACCTGGTTGCCGTCAGGATACTTGCCGCTTTTTTCGCCAAGAAAGACGCTGACGCGCCCGAAATCAAGACGTTCAACCTGCCCATCAACCGGCTCGCTCATGCTCCCTCCTGCTGCAGTTCGAATGGAAAATCCCTCATTTCATGCGGGCCACAGAATGCCAGCGCACCACCGGCTCGCATGTCCCAGCGGGGACAAATCAATGGCAGCAGCGGGCACTGGCATCACCTCTTGGCCGGCCTTGAACAGCACTGCCGTTCGCGCCTGTCTTCCCAACAGAAAACCATCATCCGAATCGATGCTTGACCGCGGAAAACATCTCGCAGGCGGCAACACCGAAGCCCTGCTTGGGCCAACGGGCAATGACTTCATGGGCGCAAATGATGTTGCCGCAAGCTGAAGTTCCTGCAAAGGATGTAAACCTTGGCGATTTTTTGTCAGCCGCAGCTGTCACCAGGGTCAGCTTTGTTCACAGCTTTCCTACATCAGGGTTTTTCTCCGGTTGAGACCATGGAGGCACTGCCATTCAGCTCGATTTGCGAGCCCCATCGGAAGGAGTTTCGCCATGCCTCAGCAACAAATGCCGCGGCACAACATGAACCTGCCAGGCCAAGACGCCGCCAAACAGGAAAAACCAGCCACAGCAGCAGCAAAGCCCATACCCTCAAGAGCCTGGGCAACTACCCTGACAGCAAGCACAGACGCGAGCGAAATAGCTATATCACGCCCAACTGACCAGGGCGCAAGCACTCCACACCCGCTTTTGCAGCGTCAATATCGCAGCCTGCATTGGCCACTACAGATGGGGCAGTCCATCAAAAGCCCCAACTTCAGTCAGCAGCAATCCAAGTGCAACAAGCGGCAACTTGGGGATGAGCAGGCAGCATTGCCAGTTGTGCAAATGCGTTGACGGCGCGCTTGTAAAACATCGCATCCCTGAGCAAGTACTTATGCGAACTTGTCTCACAGACATTCACCCCAAAGCATCCTAATTTGGGGCGTGCGAGGCCATCTCGCACCAACAGGCTCGGTGGGCCTGTGACTTTTCATCCAACTTCAAGAAAAGACCCACATATGACCCCGACAACCGAAAAGAAAATCACTCGCACCTCTCTCAAGCTTGATGCCAAGGCACTGGATAGAGCCAAACGCAGCCTGGACGATGGCGCCGTGATTGATGACAAAAGCCCTTGGAGGGATGACATCATCGCGCTTCTCAATGACTCTTTGGCCACCGAGCTGGTTTGTATCCTGCGCTATAAGCGTCACCACTTCACCGCCACAGGGCTGTCATCACCCGCCATAGCGAATGAATTTCTGGTGCATGCCAATGAAGAACAAGCCCACGCCGACCGATTGGCGGCGCGCATCGTTCAGCTGGGTGGAGAGCCTGATTTCAACCCTGCAACTCTGGTTCAACGCAGCCATGCCGACTACGATGAGCAATTGGATCTTCACTCGATGATTCGCGCCAATCTGATTGCCGAGCGCGTCGCGATCGAGGCTTATACGCAGATGATTGCTCTGATCGGAGACAAGGATCACACCACGCGCCGCCTGATCGAGCAAATCCTCGAACAGGAGCAAGAGCATGCCGACGAGCTTTCCGACTGGATGCACAAATAAGCCTCGGCCTCTTTCCAGACACAGCGCCCTGGTGCTGTGTCCTTAGTCCGCCATCGACTCGCTCAGTACTTCATCTGACCCCAACAGGCATTGAAGTGTCCCCAGAGCGACGAAACGGCAAAACTCTCAGGGTTTGTTTTGTTTGCAGTGCAGCATAAGGCTTCTAGATTGCAGGCATTACTTTCAGCTTGAGTGACCCGGTCATGGCCTTCATCAACTACGTCACCCAGATCCAGTTTGACTTTGGCGCGATTGCGCTGCTACGCCAAGAATGTGCGCGAGTAGGCATCACCAAGCCGCTGATCGTGACGGACCCTGGCGTCAAGGCCGCAGGCATTTTGCAAAAAGCGGTGGATGCGCTGGGCGACTTGCCCCACGCCGTTTTTGACCAGACGCCCAGCAACCCCACGGAAGCTGCCGTGCGCGCCGCTGCTGAAATCTACCAGGCCCAGAGCTGCGACGGTCTGATTGCCGTGGGCGGCGGCAGCGCCATCGACTGCGCCAAAGGTGTCGCGATTGCGGCCACGCACGAAGGGCCGCTGTCGCACTACGCCACCATCGAGGGCGGCTCGCCGCGCATCAGCGAGCGCGTGGCACCCCTGATTGCCGTGCCCACCACCAGTGGCACCGGCAGCGAAGTAGCGCGCGGCGCCATCATCATTGTGGATGACCACCGCAAGCTGGGCTTTCACAGCTGGCATCTGGTGCCCAAGACTGCGATCTGCGACCCCGAGCTGACCTATGGCCTGCCGCCCATGCTGACGGCTGCCACCGGCATGGACGCGATTGCGCACTGCATGGAAACCTTTATGGCCGCCGCCTTCAACCCTCCTGCCGACGGTATTGCACTGGATGGCCTGACACGCGGCTGGGCGCATATCGAGCGCGCCACGCGCGACGGCAGCGATGGTGAAGCCCGCCGCCAGTTGATGAGCGCCAGCATGCAGGGAGCGATGGCCTTCCAGAAGGGTCTGGGCTGCGTGCACAGCCTCAGCCACAGCTTAGGCGGTGTGAACCCGCGCCTGCACCATGGCACGTTGAACGCCATGTTTTTACCCGCTGTGGTGCGCTTTAACGCCGCCGCCGAAAGCGTGCAACGCGAAGACCGCCTGAACCGCATGGCGCACGCCATGGGTCTGAAAAGCGGCAGCGACATTCCCGACGCGATCAAGGACATGAACGCCCGCCTGGGCCTGCCTGCCGGGCTGGCTGCCATGGGCGTGGAGCGTGCGCAATTCAACTCCATCATCCACGGCGCACTCAAGGACCATTGCCACGGCACCAATCCGCGTATTGCCTCATCCGAGGACTATGAGCAGTTGCTGAGCGACTCCCTCTGAATTTGATGCCATATTGGCATCAAGTCTATATATCGAATAGACATTTAGCTATAAATTAGATAGCATCAGTTCTTGTCCGCAGCACCATGCTTGCGCGCTTCGCGGATATCCGTCATCAACTGCTCGGCCATGCTGCTGAGCAGCTCCATTTCATCGTCGGACATATTGCGCGGCTCGTCGTCCATGATGGCAAAGCAGCCCAGCACATGGCCTTTGCGGTCCGCCAGCGGCACACCCGCGTAGAAGCGAATCTGCTTTTGCTGCAGGCCCGGATTGCCTGAAAAGCGCGGGTCGCGTGCCAGATCGCCAATGACGACGGGCTCTTCCTCATAGACCACGTAGGAGCAAATGCTCTGCTCGCGCGACATGCTGGCTGGCTTGCGGCTGTCGGATTCGACCATGAGCAGGCTGCCAGGCGCATGCACGCGGCTTTCGTCCACCCACGAAACCTGTGCCCAGCGCGTATCGAAGGCGTTGATGGCTTTTTGCACTGCATCCCGGTACAGCGGTGTCAGCGCCGGGTCCATCACGCCGCTGGCATGCAGAATCTGCACGCGCAAGGCATCGTCTTCAGGCACGGGGGCGGCAATCACGCCGTCGCTCAGCTCTTCTGCCTGCAGGGCCTCCACCCACAGATGCAGCTCATGCAGGCTGGTCACGCAGGCCTGCGCTCCGCAGTCCGCAGCAAATTCAGGATCTGCTGCCACCATAGGTGCGTTGAACAGCGCCAGCACCACAGGCACGCCAGGCCAACGCCGCTGAATGCGCCTTACCAACCGCCGCGCCATGCTTTGCGGCTGGCTGTTGAAGAAGGACAGCACCAACAGGTCGGCCTGCTGCATGGCCTGCACCCAGTCTTCGTCGGCAGGCAGTCCGCTGCCGCCGCGCTGGCTCAGCGCCGACTGTGTGGCCAGCGCCCAGTCGGAGCGGCTGACCTCATGGCCGTGCAGGCTTTCCGCATGGGCCACCATGGCTGCGGCCAGCGCATCGGCCTCCCAGCGCGCACCAGCGCTGTGAATGCGCAAGCGCCGCCGCCCCTGCCCTGCCGCCTCACGCGAGGATTCAAGCCCCGGCGGATAGTGCTCCTGCAGCTCTTCGATCAGCGCATCCATGCCGCTGGCCAGGCGCAGCCGGTGCTCCGCCGTGGCGGACTCCAGATGCTGCTGCGTGGCAATGCGCAATGCCGGAATGGCCACCGAGTCATAGAAGCCGCTCACGGCATCGGCCTTATCTTGCGGTGTGGGTTTGGAGGGCAACTCCTCCTCGACCATGTCCAGCGCTGTGCTCACGGCGTCATCGCTGTCATCGGCCAGCAAGCGCTGGTAAAGGCGCTGCTGCGGGCCAAGCACCGGCTCGCTGCCGAGAAGCACCTCCATGAACTTGAGCGAAGGAATATTGCGCCCCAACACCAGCAGGCAGACCGTGAGCGGTGTGGACATGATCAGGCCAATCGGCCCCCAAAGCGCCGTCCAGAACGTGGCCGCCACAATGATGGACAAGGCCGACAACCCGGTGCTGGAGCCATAAAGCCAGGGCTCGATGATGTTGTTGCTGATCAGCTCCAGCAACAGAATCAGGCCCAGCGTCATCAGGAACATATTCCAGCCCGGGTCAACGGCAAACGCCAGCGCCAGCGGAAAGACGGCCGAGATCAGCGGGCCCACATAGGGCACAAACCGCATGATGGCGCCCAGCGCGCCCCACAACAGCGCCCCGGGCACGCCGATGAACCACAGGCCCGCCGCCAGCGGCAGGCCATAGCTGCAGTTGACGATGAACTGCATGCGAAGATATTTGCCAATGCGCTCGGACGCTTCGTCCAGCGCATCAGTGGCCAGATGCAGATTGCCGCCCATCAGGCGCAGCAGCCGGTCACGCAGATCGTCCCGGTCCAGCAGTATCAGGATCACAAACAGCAGCACAATGCCGGCCGTGGTGGCCGGCTCGGCAATCCGGCCCAGCCATTGCAGCATCTGCGAGGTGGGCTTGGGCTCCGGCGACTGGATCTGCACCTTCTGCACGCGCGGCTGGCTGGCGTCAGGTGTGGTGATTTCCTTTTCCACCGTGTTGTAGGTCTTGAAGACGCCATCCCAGGCGCTGGGCATATTGGCGTTCTTGCGCAGGCTGCGCAGCTTGTCGCGGATCGTGGTCTGGTAGGTGGGCAAATCCGCGCTGAGCTGCTGCACCTGGCTGACCAGATACATGCCAAGCCCCCCCAGCGCGCCCAGTGCAATCGCCACCACAACAATCGCAGAGGCCAGACGCGGCAAGCCCCAGCGCTTGAGGCGCGAGACTGCAGGATCGAGCAAAAAGCCCAGCAGCGATGCCAGCGCCAGCGGAATCAGCATCTCCCGCCCAAAGTACAGCGCCGCAATCACCAGTGTGGCAATCAGCATGCCCACCAGCAGGCGCAGCGCGGGCAGCATATCGCCCAGCTGCACCAACCCCGGCACGCCCGTACCACGGCGGCGCTCCGGCCCGGACCAGCTGTTCTTGCCAGACTTGGGGTTCAGTTGCAGGGATTCGACTTCAACCGGAGCACCCGCATACGGCTCTCCAGGCGCAACCGCGCCCAGATTGACCGAGTCCCGTGCATCATCAGGTTCCTGTTCCAGAGGGTCAAAGGAAGACTGGGGCATGACCGCCTTGTAGTGAGATGTGGTTTTGCTTCGATTTCAGCGCGTGCGCGGATCATCCCGTGTCAGAGTACACCGCAATTCACAATGACTCATATTTGATAGCAGCGAGCAATTGATTTCACTGGACTGTCGGCATTTTCAAGGCATGCCCCAGGAAACCACAAGCGCGGCCCGCCATCAAAGTGCCTCTACCCGAGACAGATCCGGGCGCTCCAGCCACTGCGCAAACTCATCGGCCAGCTGGCGGCTGGCGGCCGTGGCGGCATTCCAGGCCGTAGCGCGCGCATCGTGGTCAGAGCCATAGTCGACAAAATCATGGCGGTCAGGCAACTTGCCACGGGGTAGTTGCGCCACCCAGGCGGGGTCCGGGGCCAGCACAATCATGGCGTCGAGAAAATGACTGGCCTTGTGGCGCCAGCGCAGACCTTTGTCCAGCCAGCCGGGAACCACCGCTTTCTGAAAATGCGGGTAGAGGACGATGCCGCTGTGCTCGCCGCCTTCTTGTGCCGCCGAGCGGGATGCGGCGTAATCCAGATGCATGTGATAGTCGGTGATGCCGCCATCCCAGTACGCGCCACGCGGCGCGCCTGCAATATCGTGCACCGCCTGCAGCACAAAGGGGATGGAGCAACTGGCGCGCAAGGCATCCATGAAGTTGGCCTCATCCAGCCGCACCTGCCGCGTGCGCAGGCCGCCCGAGCCAAAAGGCAGTGCAGGCAGCACACTGCCTTTCCCAGAAGAAAACACCACCCGCTCCAGCCAGCGTCCCAGCGCAGGCCGATGCAACGCATTGGCGGCGAACGCTCCCAGATACCCCACAGGCGTGCGCCAGCGCGATTCTCGCGCCAGCAATTTCTGTCCACGTGAAGTCACCACATGCAGACGATAGCGTGGGTTGTTCAGTACCTCGCCCACACGACCGCCGTAGAAGTCCTGCAGGCTTTGGGCAAAGCGCTCGCTGACCAGCCATGCCGGTGTGCGCTTTTGCCCGGCAGGCGGGTCAAAGCGCTGGGCAATATAGTCGCGCTCCAGCCGCTCGAACGCCTGCTCGGGCCGCTCCAGACAGGCTGTGGCCATGCGCCATGCACCAATGGATGCGCCCACCAGGTCAACAGTGTGCTGACTTTGCGCCAGCCAGTGCCCAAAAATAAAACGATCCAAGGGCCCCAGGATCAGCCCCTTGGGCCCGCCAGCTGCAGCGGGAATGACGCGCACGGCTTCGGGACTCAGGCCATGCTGCTGAAGATGAGTCAGGGCCTTGGGGCCCGCATAGATGCGCAAGGCGCGCTGCGAGGAAGTCATGCAGGGATTGTTGCCGATCGCCATCGGCCGCGCATGTCTCCTGCGTTGGAAAAAAAGCACTACCAGCGCAGGCTGATTTTGCTGCCCCCTCCCTCGCGCGCATGAATTTCCAGCTCGGCCCCGATCTCACTGGCTCGGCGGAACATATTGGCCAGGCCCATGCCCGAGCCACCACGGCCAACCCTGGCACCCGCTTGCTCTGCCAAATCCTGAGGTATACCGCGTCCGTCGTCTTCGATGCACAGGCTGGCATGCACCGGCGCATCGGCCACGGCCTGCGCCGCGCTCGGAGCCAGCGTGATCCATATTTCCTGCGCTGCCGCATGCTGCAGGATGTTGCTCACCGCTTCCTGCAAGATGGCCATGATGTTCTGCGCCATGCTCCCACGCGGCAACTGCCCTTCCTCACCCACGATTTCGGGGTCCCAGACATCCCAGTGCAGCGCAATGCCGCGATGGTCCAGCACGCCTTGCAGCCGGTGACGAAAGCGTGCCAGCCGAAGCGACAGCGCGTCATCCTCAGCATCCATGGAGTCCACGATCAGGCGCAGATCCAGCAGGCATTGCTCCAGCATCTGCTGCAGGGGCTTATCCTTGTGCGCCTCGGCCAGAGCCGTGGCATGCACCAACTGGCTGCCCAGCCCGTCATGCAGGGCCGCAGCCATGCGTCGGCGCTCGGCTTGCACTTCGCGCGAGGGGCGAATGCTTTTGCGCCTGCGCCAAAGCAGAACCCTGTATGTGCGCGCAGCGTACCAGGCCATCATGAGCGCCGCAGCCAGAGCGGCAAGCGCCGATGCGCCCCACAGCCAAGGATGGGCACGACCATCGAGATGCGCCAGCCACACCAGGGCCAGCAGCAAATGCAGCGCCCACAAGCCCAGCTGCACAAAAATGCGGATGTCATCGCGCTGACTCACAAGCCCCTCAGAGCAAGCCTCGCAGCGAAGCAAAGCGCACGGCCTGAGCACGGGTGCGCACCTGGAGCTTGCGGTAGATATTCTTGATATGCGTATTCACCGTCATGGCACTGATTTCCAGCTTGGTGCCAATTTCAGCGCTGGTATGCCCGCTGGAGACCAGGCGCAGCACTTCGCGCTCCCGCGTGGACAGGCGATCCGCAGCGCTGTTGGAGCCTTCCTCTTCAGACTGTGATGCTTGCGCAGCGGCCTTTTTATCAAACCTCTGCAGCAGCCTGCGCGCCAGCGTTGGGGTGATGGATGCGCCGCCATTGGCCACCTGCAGCACCGCCTGCGGATAGTTGCCAAACCAGGAATTCTTGACCAGATAGCCCGTGGCACCGAGTTCAAAAGCGCGCAGCACCTGCTCTTCAGTCTCGACCACTGACACCACGATGGCATCGGCATGAGGGCGCTGGCTTTTCATCACATCGATCAACTCCAGCCCGTCGCTATCGCCCAGATTCAGATCCAGCAGCATCACGTCAAAGTCGTTCTGGCGAATGGCTTTCTTGGCATCGCGCAGATTACCGGCTTGCCCGACCACCATGGTACGGCGGTCATTCATGACCTCCTGTGAGATCACCATGCGCAGATGAACATCGTCATCAACCACCAGCACCCGCACCGGGTTCTCGGGCTGGCCGACCATAAAGTCCGGCCACAACGACGGGCTGCTGAGCTCAACCGGCTGTGGACGCATCATGAGTGCACTGCCATCAAAGGCTACGTCATTCGGTTTCAAGTTGTTCTCCTGGCATTTTTGAGTTTTTGCTTTGTTAACAGTTCTTGCTTAACTCGTAACATAAACAAAATCTCTTTAGAAATTTGTTAGATAGATTTAAACAATACACAGGAGAATATCGTGTAAGCCGAAAGGCAATCTTGCGGAAGAAAACAGCCAGATACCCCGAACACATGGTCTGGTCATCATTAGGTCCGGCGCATCTCGTATGCGAGGCATGCATGAAAAATCTGTTCTTGATACCTCTGCAAACAATTAACACGGGAGGCTAAAACACAACATCGGGCTCGCCGCCTGAATGCCAGTCGATGGAGGCTTGACGCAGCACCATATCGATGTCCATGCCCAGTGCCAGCCCCACCTCTGCGGGAAAGGAAACCGCCAGCTTGCGCTCGCTCCAGTTCAACGCCCGGGTGCTGGCGCGCCACATGGCCAGGTGAAGCACACCGGTCAGAGGCTCAAACACCGGCTGCTCCAGCGGCTGATGCATGTATTGCAGCGCATCTGTCACGACCGCAGGCAGACTCCATTGCCGAGCCAGGTGCGCACAAATTTGCGCCGAGCAATAACCGAGCAGTTGCATCTCCACCTGCGGGCGCTGTGGATGGACGGGCTCCAACAACTCAGCCAGTCGGGCTGCGGTCTCCGGGTCGGCTTGCTGCAGCAGCAACTCACCCAGACCATGAATCAGCCCGAGGGCATAAGCCGCGGAGGCATTGGTCTGCACCGACATGGCCAGTGCCCGCGCCATGCGGGCGGTATCCAGGCTGTAGCGCCAAAAGGATGCAAGACCCCAGCCCAGCGTAGACGTGGTGTCCACCCCGGGCGTAGCCTTGTGCAATAACTGACGCAATTGCAGCGGCGAGAGCACGACCAGCGCTTCGGGAATGCTGTGCACGCGCTGACTCATCAGATGAGCCGGCCCATTGGCCATGGCCAGCAAGCGAGCAGCCAAAACAGGTTCCGTCGAGAAAAGCTGTACCAGACTGCGCATATGCGGCAGCGGCTTGATCAGTTCGCTGGACAATAGCGCCAGCGCACGCGGCTGACTGGGCAGCATGGACTGCGACTCCAGCACGGCAGACAGATTCAGTGGTTTGGCGCGGCTCATCCCATATGCGAGAGGCGTCTATCGCGCTCTCGCCCCTCGTTGAGCCACAGGCGAAAGCCCGTAGCTCTAAAGCTTTTCATCTCTTTGTAGTTGCACAGGCTTGCCCATGACCAGCTGACTGGCAATTCTGCGCGTCATCGGTTGTAACACGGAAAAGTGATTCGCCCCCTGAACCGAAACGCAGTGCACCTGCTCGGACTTTCGCGCAGCGCAAAGATTATCGAGACTGTTGCTATTGCTGGGCCGCTTGGTGCCTTCAATGATCCAGGTCGGGCTCTTGATGCCATGCAGCCAATACATAGGAGAGCGCAGCCGCTTTTCCTCCACGGGCAGCAGCCCCCATTTCACGGGCCAGTCATAACCGCTGATGTCATCGACCGGGCCAAACGCAAAAACGCCTTGAACCGGCAGACCAGCCGTAGCCGTCAGCAGCGCCAGAGTGGCCCCCGTGCTGTGCCCACCCAGATAGATGCGCGACGGATCGATATAAGGCAGTTGCGCGGCCTGCAAAATGGCGGCCGCCACATCCTGCACCTCGCCCCAGAAATATTCACGCTGACCGGGGTTGTCATTGCCGCCGCGCAGTGTCGGAAACAGCATGGCCATGCCAGCCTTGCGGAAGGCCGCAGCACTCTGGTCATTGGCCTCTGCACCTTCGGTCCAGAAATCATCGAGCGTGTTGGAGTCCCCGCCAGTGAGCCAGACCATCAAGGGCAGCTTGCGACCATCACCGGGGTTGGGAGTGACAAAGGCCTTGAGCTGCAAATTGCCGCTGGCATAAGTCATGGGCACAAACCACTGTGCAGGAGGCCGTGGCATGGGCTTGATCGCCGTGCGCGCACCGGGCTGCAAAGCCGTGATGATTTGCGTGCTGCGGCCTGCGCGGGCCTGCATCAGGTTCTGCAAAGTGATGCCGCCAGTGGAAATTTGCTGCTCCACCGTCTTTTCAATCTGGGCCTGTTCTTCACGCCTTGAGGCATCGGCCCGCCGGGCTGCAGCATTGCGGACCTTGGCCGCTTCATATTCGGCCATGGTGGCGCGTGTGATGCAACGGCGGTTGACATCCACGTCCAAGCCTTCTTCCTGGGCCTTGTCCACCTGCCCGATATTGAGCTTGACCGTGTGGCAGAAGCTGTCCGAATCTGGGGCCAGCGCTGGCGGCCAGACCAGCGGCACTGGCTGCTGGGCCTGAGCCTTTTGTTTGACCCGGTCCAGCGAGAACCAGCCGCGAGAGGTCATCTTGACGCCTACCAGGACCACTAGCAGAACCACGCACACAGCGGGCAGAACTCTGCCCCTTGCTTTTTTCATCCCAATCCCCTCAAAGAGCCGCCTGTAAAGTTTTGTGAGATAGCGGCCCGGGAGGATTATTTCTTGAGGCCCTGCAATTTGGCAAAGGCTGATGCCATGGCGTTTTGCTGTGTGGGCTGGTTACCACGCTGGGGCTGCGCGTAGCCGCCACGGTTGCCACCGCCGCCATAGCTATTGCCACGGCCTGCGCCTTCAAAACGGTTGTCACGTGGGCCATCGCGTCTTGCCGGTGCTGCGTCCAGCTTCATGGTCAGGCTGATGCGCTTGCGGTCCACATCCACTTCCAGCACCTTGACCTTGACGATCTGGCCAGTCTTGACCACTTCGCGTGCGTCTTCGATGAACTTGTGGCTCATCTGGCTCACGTGAACCAAACCGTCCTGGTGCACGCCTAGGTCTACAAAGGCGCCAAACTGAGCGACGTTGCTCACCGTACCTTCCAGCGTCATGCCTTCCTTCAGGTCCTTGATGTCTTCCACGCCGTCGTTAAAACGGGCGACGACAAAGTCCGGGCGTGGATCACGGCCGGGTTTTTCCAGCTCGCCCAGAATGTCTTTGATGGTAATGGCACCGAACTTCTCGCTGGCAAATTGCTCGGGCTTCAGACTCTTGAGCACCTCGCCACGGCCCATGATCTGGTCCACGGGTTTGCCGATGGAGACAATGATCTGTTCCACCACCGGGTAGGTTTCGGGGTGCACACCGGTCATATCCAGCGGGTTGTCGCCACCGCGAATGCGCAAAAAACCTGCGGCCTGCTCGAAAGTCTTGGCGCCCAGGCCGGCCACTTCCATCAGTTGCTTGCGGTTCTTGAACGAGCCATTGGCATCACGCCAGCGCACCACCGACTTGGCGACCGAACCGGAGAGGCCCGACACGCGCGTCAGCAGCGGGGCCGAGGCGGTATTCAAATCCACACCCACAGAGTTCACGCAGTCTTCCACCACCGCATCGAGCTGGCGGGCCAGTTCGCTCTGGTTCACATCGTGCTGGTACTGGCCCACGCCGATGCTCTTGGGGTCGATCTTGACCAGCTCGGCCAGCGGGTCTTGCAAGCGGCGGGCGATCGACGCCGCGCCGCGCAAGCTCACGTCGATATCGGGCATTTCTTGCGCCGCAAACTCGCTGGCGGAATAGACCGAAGCACCCGCTTCGCTGACCACCACCTTGTCGATCTTTTTGTCGGCCTTGCCGGCAATCTTGATCAAGTCGGCAACCAGCTTGTCGGTTTCGCGGCTGGCGGTACCGTTGCCAATTGCTATCAAATTGATATTGTGTTTTTCCACCAGACGGGCGAGAACGGCCAAAGAGCCATCCCAATCACGGCGCGGTTCGTGCGGGTAGATGGTGGTGGTGTCCACCAACTTGCCGGTGTGGTCCACCACGGCTACCTTCACGCCGGTGCGAATGCCGGGGTCCAAGCCAATCACGGCGCGCTGACCGGCGGGCGCGGCCAGCAGCAAATCGCGCAGATTGTCGCCAAACACCTTGATCGCCACTTTTTCGGCGTCTTCGCGCAGACGGCTGAACAGGTCGCGCTCGGTCGACAAGCTCAGCTTTACGCGCCAGGTCCAGGCCACGCATTTGCGCAGCAAATCGTCCGAAGCTCGCTTGGCATGGCTCCAGCCCAGATGCAGGGCAATTTTGCCTTCGGCCAGGCTGGGCTGACCGGGTTCGGGCTCCACCGGCTGAACCAGTTTCGCTTCAAGGATTTCCAGTGCGCGGCCACGGAATACGGCGAGAGCCCGGTGCGAAGGTACGCGGCCAATCGGCTCGTCGTAGTCAAAATAATCACGGAACTTGGCGACTTCAGGGTCGTTTTCATTCTTGCTTTCGACCTTTTTGGACTTGAGCAGACCTTCGTCCCACAGCCATTCACGCAGCTTTTGCACCAAGGCCGGGTCTTCGGCCCAACGCTCGGAGAGGATGTCGCGCACGCCGTCCAGCACCGCAAACGTGGTGCTGAAATCGGGACCTGGCTTGCCATCGTCCAGCGTAGTGGCGGGCTTGCAGAAGGCTTCGGCCTCTTTGTGCGGGTCCAGCGTGGGGTCGGCAAACAGCTTGTCGGCCAGCGGCTCAATGCCAAATTCCTTAGCAATCTGGCCCTTGGTACGGCGCTTTTGCTTGAAGGGCAGGTAAATATCTTCCAGCTCTTGCTTGGTGGGCGCGTTGGCAATCGCCAGACGCAGCGCATCAGTCAGCTTGCCTTGCTCGTCAATGGCCTTGAGCACGGTCTCGCGGCGGTCGTCCAGCTCGCGCAGATAGCTCAGGCGCTCGTCCAGCGTGCGCAGCTGCGTGTCGTCCAGGCCACCCGTGGCTTCCTTTCGGTAGCGGGCCACAAACGGAACCGTGGCACCGCCATCGAGCAATTCCACCGCCGCGCTCACCTGCTGCGGTTTGACATTCAGTTCCTGAGCAATCTGACCAATGATTTTTTGCATTCGATACTCGCGCCCCACGGCGTTCAACACAGAAAGCTGATGAGTTTGCCATAGGCACACCGGACCGCCGGACTCCTTGGCTGACGGAAATGCAACCAAAGCTTAAAAACTATGGATTTCATAGCTAATAGCCCATATAAATCATGGACTAGAAGCCCGTTTCATTAAAATTCTGCCCCATGACCAACCCTGTTCAGGACGATTTCTTTGCCGACGCGCTGCCGCCCCCAAGCCCCAGCCCAGCGCCAGCCGTGCCTGAACCATCGCTCCAGGCACCAGAACCTGCGCCGCGCAAGCCCAAACGCGGTGACGTCGCCCTGGCCCCCGAAGCCGTGCAATGGGCCGATCTGGCTGCCCAGCTGCCCGCCAATCTACGCATGGGCGCGTCCACCTGGTCCTATCCGGGCTGGGAAGGTCTGGTCTGGGACGGCGCCTATTCCAAGGATGTTCTGGCCAAGAAGGGACTGACTGCCTACCACCAGCACCCGCTGCTGCGCAGCATCTGCGTGGACCGTACCTTCTGGCGGCCGCTGACCACCAGCCAGTACGCGGCGTTTGCGGCGCAGGTCGATGATGACTTTCGCTTTGTCGTCAAATGCCCGGCAGGCGTGACCGATGCCCAGGTGCGCAGTGAAGAAGGCAAGCCGCAAGAAGCCAACCCTGCATTTCTGGACCCGCGCCTTGCCGTGGAGCATTTTGTGCAACCCACGCTGGAAGGCCTGGGACCCAAGCTGGGCGTGCTGGTGTTTCAGCTCAGCCCCCTGCCCTGGGGTTTGCTGACCCGCCAGAGCCTGCTCTTCGAGAAGCTGGGGCTGATGCTGGCCGCCGTGCGCGAGGCCTTGCAAAACCACCCGCAGGTCATTGTTGCCGTGGAAGTGCGTGACCCTGAGCTGCTGGGGCAATCTCTGGTGGAAGTGCTCAAAGCCCATGGCGCAACCTTCTGCCTGGGTCTGCACGGCAAGATGCCGCCGATTGAAGAACAGTTGCGCACACTGCGCGCCCTGTGGCCCAGCCCGCTGGTCTGCCGCTGGAATCTGAACCGTATCTTTGGTGCCTATGGTTATGCCGATGCGCAGCGCAAACATGACCCGTTCAGCGAAATCCGCAGCGAAGACCCGCACACCCGCCAGTGGCTGGCGCGCACCATCAAAGGCATAACCGGTGCGGGCCAGCCGGCATTTGTGACCATCAGTAATGATGCCGAAGGCTGCGCACCGCGCTCCATCGCGCTGCTGGCGCAGGAACTGGTTGCCGTGGCGGCACCAGCCTCCGCCAAAATTGTCAACAACCCACCCAGCAACTGACAATCACGACCAAAACCGCCTTCTTGGCGGTCACTTCAGCGGGAAATCACTAGGCCACTGACTTGGGAACTGACGCACATCATGAGTGGGTGCTCACGCAGCCTGAGATTGCCGATTCGCCCCTCCCAGAGACATCTGTCGATGTCACAACAACAGCCTGGAGACAACGATGAAGTTCCGTCAGCCTTCTGGTGCACGCCTGCGCCACAGCTTTCTCTCCCCCTCCCATCTCATGCGCCTGCTGATTGCCGGGCTTGCCCTTGTTGGCAGTAGCGCCACCTGGGCCGCCAACCCGGTGCAGGCGGTCGATGACCAGTTCATCATCAGCAACGCCCAGAGCGGCAAGGACTGGCCCAGCCACGGCCTGAACTATCAGGAAGACCGCTTCAGCCCGCTCAAGCAGATCGACAAAAGCAATGTCAAAAAACTGGGCCTGGCCTGGTCCTATGATCTGGACGCAATTCGCGGTGTGGAGAGCACGCCCGTGGTCGTCAACGGCGTGATGTATGTGACAGCGCCCTGGAGCGTGGTGCATGCGGTGGACGCCAAAACCGGCAAGCCCCTGTGGACCTATGACCCCAAGGTGCCGCGCGAGGGCGGCTACAAGGGCTGCTGCGATGTGGTCAACCGCGGCGTGGCCGTTTACAAGGGCCGCGTCTATGTGGCGTCTTTTGACGGCAGGCTGATCGCGCTGGACGCTGAGAACGGCAAGGTCGTCTGGGAAAAAGACACGATCGAGGACCGCTCGCGCTCCTACACTATCACCGGCGCACCTCGTGCCTACAAAGGCAAGATCTACATCGGCAATGGCGGTGGTGAATTTGGCGTGCGCGGCTATGTCAGCGCGTTTGACGCAGATACGGGCGAGCAGAAATGGCGCTTTTACACCGTGCCCGGCGACCCCTCCAAGCCTTTTGAGGACAAGGCCCAGGAAATGGCGGCCAAGACCTGGGACCCCTCCGGCAAATACTGGGAGACCGGCGGCGGCGGCACAGTGTGGAACTCCATGGTGTTCGACCCCGAACTCAACCTCATGTACATCGGCACGGGCAATGGCTCGCCCTGGGCCCACCTCAAGCGCAGCCCCAAGGGCGGAGACAATCTGTTCCTGGGCTCCATCGTCGCGCTCAACCCCGACACGGGCGAGTACAAATGGCACTTTCAGGAAACGCCGGGCGACAACTGGGACTACAACTCGGTCATGGACATCATCCAGGCCGATATCAAGCTCAACGGCAAGCCCCGCAAAGCCTTGCTGCACGCGCCCAAGAACGGCTTTTTCTATGTGATTGACCGCGAAACAGGCCAGTTCATCTCGGCCAAGAACTTTGTCCCCGTGAACTGGGCCAAGGGCTATACCAAGGACGGCAAGCTCATTGAAATTCCCGAGGCACGTCTGCCCGACAAGGCGGTGGACGCCGTGCCCGGCCCCTACGGCGCGCACAACTGGCAGCCCATGGCCTATAGCCCGCAAACCGGGCTGGCCTACATCCCCGGCCAGCATGTGCCCGTCAACCTGATGGATGACCCGCTATGGACTGGTTTCAACACCAACTCACGCGGCGCTTTCATGGGCATCAATGGCTGGAACACGGCCCGGGTGCTGAATTCCAAGCCCGACATGTCCCGACTGATGGGCAGGCTGATCGCCTGGGACCCGATCAAGCAAAAAGAGGTCTGGGCCCAGAAGTACCCCACTGCCTGGAATGGCGGCCTGCTGACCACCGCTGGCGGCCTGCTGTTCCAGGGCACGGCCGATGGCCGCTTTGTGGCCTATGACGCCAAAAACGGCAAGCTGCTATGGCAGTCCCCCGTCAACTCCGGCGTGGTCGCGGCACCGGTGACCTATGAGGTCGATGGCAAGCAATATGTCTCCATCGCCGTAGGCTGGGGCGGTGTGTTTGGACTGGCAGCACGCGCCACCAACAACAACACCAAGGGCACGGTCTACACCTATGAGATTGGCGGCAATGCCCCGGCTCCGGCCATCGCCGTGGCGCCCAAGATGCCACTGGTCAGCGGCCTGAAATATGATCGCGCACTGGTGCCCGAGGGGCTGAACCTCTATGTCGGCGCCTGCGTGGGCTGCCATGGTGTGCCCGGCGCCAACACCGGCGGGTCGCTGCCCAACCTTGGCTACCTGCCCGCGCCCATGATCGACGACCTCAAATCCTTTGTCATCAACGGTCCCGCGACCGCGCGCGGCATGCCCAATTTTGCGGGCAAGCTCAGCGACGACGACGTGCTGAAGATTCGCGCTTTTATTCTGGAGGCTGCGGCGGGAGCCCAGGCCGCTCAAAACAAGTCAAAATAGCCTCTAGTCCTTATTCCACATAGGCTAACAGCTATCAAAAACAAAGCCCGGCAAGCATTCCACTTGCCGGGCTTTGTGTTTCAAAGTGCTCCGGGATCAATCCTTGAGCATGGCCAGCGGGTGTGAATGGGCGGGCCAGGGGCTGTCAAAAAAAGCCTGCCATTGCTCGGTGGATACCTCTTCAATACGTGCAGGATTCCACTGCGGGTTATGGTCCTTATCCACGGCCAGGGCGCGAATGCCTTCAATCGTCTCGCTCTGGCCGGGGCGCAGATAAAAGCAGTGGCGCACCATATCGCGCTCCATGCGCAGGTCTTCGGCCAGCGTCATCTTGCGTGCGCGGCGAATCTGCTCCAGCACCACATGCAGCATCAGCGGCGAGCGCTTGCACAGCGTCACTGCCTCCGCCTTGGCCCAGTCGCTGCCTGCCTGCAGAGCCTGTTCGATGGCCGCCACGTCGGGTAAGCCAAAGCAGGCATCAATCTCCGCACGGTGCTCCGCAGTCTTGGCATCCACACTCACAAAGCGGGAGCGCACCACGGCAGTCAGGGCTTCAACATTGGCAAAATCCGTGCTCGCCAGCGTCTCCCACAGATCTGCCTGCTGATCGCTGGGAATGCAGCCATCGGCCAGACCAAAGGCCACGGCGTCACCCGCGCCAATGGTGTCGCCCGTCAGCGCCAGCCATTCACCCACTGCGCCGGGGCAGCGCGAGAGAAAGTAGCCACCGCCCACATCGGGGAACAGGCCAATCGCTGTTTCGGGCATGGCCATCTTGGTGCGCTCGGTCACGATGCGCAGCGTGCCGCCCTGGCTGATGCCCATGCCGCCGCCCATCACAATGCCGTCCATAAACGCGATATAGGGCTTGCCCAGCGTGTGAATCAGGTGGTTGAGTGCGTATTCCTCGGTGAAAAAATCTTCAAGCTGAGGGTTGCCATTGCTGCCCGCCGCATGCAGAAAGCGAATGTCGCCGCCCGCGCAAAATGCACCAAACACCCCGTCCTTGTTGCTGCCGCGAATGGCCACGCCCAAAATGGCATCGTCTTTCTGCCACGCCAGCAGCAACGCCAGCAGGTCACGCACCATGCCCAGCGACAGCGCATTGAGCGCCTTGGGGCGGTTGAGCGTAATCATGCCCAGCTTGCCGCGTACTTCGGCAATCACATCGGGCGAGGTCGCGATGGGGGTCGTCATTGTCTGTTGCTCCTTGAATCTCGATCATGAGGCCTGCGCATTGCCGCGTCGGCCGGATGGGCTGCAATTATGCGGGGCCGCAATGCGCAGCCTGGGACAAGGATGTGACAAATACAGCCATGCACGCCTCGGCAAAAGCCTTACTGGCCGCAGCGGTGGCTAATATAGAGAGCCTTGAAGGCCATCTGATCGATAAGCAGCCTTCCGCCTCGTTTCATGACAGATCTGCCACCGCCTTCCAACCCGTCCAGCAAGGACAACAACCCAGAGCCCAAGCCTCTTTCCGCACCGCTGCGCTATCTGCTCATCGGCTTTGCGCTGCTGTGCGTGGTTCTGGGGCTGATCGGTGCCGTCGTGCCGGGCATGCCCACCACCGTTTTCATTTTGATGGCGGCCTGGGCGGCCGTGCGTAGCTCACCTCGGCTGCATCGCTGGCTCTATGCCCACCGCATCTTTGGCCCGCTGCTACGCAACTGGGATGCAGGCGGCAAAATCAGCCGCCACACCAAGTGGACGGCCACCGCCAGCATGATGCTGAGCGCGGCGGTGATTCTTTATTTCTCCCACAAGCCCTGGCTGACGGCCATGACGCTCAGCATCATGGGCTGCGTTCTGCTGTGGCTGTGGCTCAGGCCCGAGCCTGAGCGGTAAATGGGCTGCGTGCCACTCACAGCTTGAGGGCGCTGGCAATGGCCTGGTAGTTTTGTTCTTCCGTACGCAGAAAGCTGCCGAACTCGCCACTGCTTCTGAACGCCGTCTCGAAGCCCAGCGCGTCCAGCTGGCGCACAAAGCTCGCATCCTTGAGCATCGCTGCCAGCTCGTCAGACAGGGAATAGGCCAACTCGGCAGGCGCTCCACGGGGCAGGAAAACACCCTGCCAATACTCCACGCTGCGGCCCGTGACGCCTTTTTCCTGCAAAGTGGGCACATCCGGAAACTTCATTGACCGCTGGCTCGATGCAATACCCAGAACACGCAGCTTTCTGTTCTGGATGTAAGGCGCCACCGGAGCCAGCCCCGCAAACAACAAATCCACCTGATGCCCCAGCAGGCTGGCTGTCGCTGTCGAGGCGCCGCTATAGGGAATATGCACCAGGCCCACGCCCAGGTCCTTGCTCAGCCGGTCTCCGACCAGATGCTGCAGGCTGCCGATGCCGGAAGAGGCAAAACTCAGCCCTTGCGGATTCTTCGCCGCAGCACCTGCGATATCGCTCACCTGATGGATGCCCGACTCATTCGTCGTCACCAGAACCAGCGGAGAAAACGAAATCTTGGCCACCGGCACCAGTCCCGCAACGCCGCTGGAGCGCAGGCTTTTGTTGTAGATCCGGTTGACAAATATCTCGCCCGGCGACGCCAGCAGCAGCGTATTGCCATCCGCCCGGGCCTGCGCCACATAAGCGGCTGCAATGCCACCGCCCGCACCAGCCCGGTTCTCCACATAGACGGGACGCTGCAATCTCTCGGCCAGCTTAGCGGCCACGGCGCGGGCCAGCGTATCCATGGCGCCGCCTGCCCCAAAGCCCACAATGATTCTGACGGGCCTCGCGCTTGGGGAAGCCAGCGCGAGGGACGAGCACAGCCACAGCCCCGCCAGCACGGCGCAGCATCTGATCACCATGGCAGATTTCAGCAGGCGCGATAGCGAGGGCATGAGGCTCACCGGCAATCAGCAAAAATGCTGGGAGCAGGCATAGAAGTGCGGATTGCTCAAATCCTGCTTGCCATAGCGCAGCACCTCTCCAGCCAAAGTGTGAATCTGCCCGCCTGCCGCAACCAGCACCGCATGACCAGCGGCGATGTCCCACTCCATGGTTCGCCCCAGACGTGGGTAGAGATCGGCCTCCCCCTCTGCTACCAGGCAAATCTTCAGTGATGAGCCCGCACTCTTGAGCGAGCGCACCAATCGGCCATTGAGAAACGCGTCCAGCGCATCGGCATCGCCGTGCGAGCGGCTGGCCACCACATCCAGTCCTTCGGCAGGAATGCTGCGGCACACGATGGCCTCCCGCTTTCCTCCCACCTCCAGCCATGCGCCCTGCTCCAGGGAGCCCGCATACATACGGTCCAGGGCCGGAGCAAACACCACGCCCAGCACCGGGCAGCCATCCTCAATCAGCGCAATGTTGACGGTGAACTCGCCATTGCGGTTGATGAACTCCTTGGTGCCATCGAGCGGGTCCACCAGCCAGAAGCGCTGCCCCATCTCTGGCACATAACCCGCCGCAGCGGCTTCTTCAGAAACCACAGGAATATGCGGCTGCAAGGCCTTCAGCCGTTCAAGAATCAGACGCTCGGCGCGCTCGTCGGCCTCGGTCACGGGCGACGCATCTTCCTTGCCACGCACTTCAAAGTCCGAGCGGTAAATCTCCATGATCAATGCACCCGCTTCACGGGTGATGTCCATCACGTTCTCAAGCAGCGCGCCCTGGGTCTGAGTCACAAAAATCTCCTGTGTTGTTCTTGATGTGGTCCGTTTGGCCTATGCGCCAAATTGTGGACAAGCGGACAGTAAATGCATTCAGACATTTGCCAATCAGCGAGCAGATGTTTAACAGGAGTTTGCATGGCCATCGGCAAGAAGCTATCCGTTCAAGAGATCAATCCCCTGCGCATTCAGGCCGTGAAACTGCGGCTTGAAGGCAAGACACTCAAGGAGATTGGCCTGGCGACCGGGCTTTCCACGCCCACCATCATCTCGGCCCACAAAGCCTGGCAGGAAGGTGGCTGGAGCGCCGTACCCATTCGCGAGCGCGGCCGCAAGCCCGGTGAAGGACGCACCCTGTCGGCCATGCAGGAGCAGGACATCTATGTGCAACTGGTCAGCACCCAGCCCGCCGACCACGGCCTGCCTTTTTTGCTGTGGCAGCTTGAAGCCATGCAGCAGTTGATCCAGCAGCGCCAGCAGTTTGACCTTCCGGAGCGCACCACGGCCCAATACCTGCAGCGCTGGAACCTCAATGCCGACCGCCCCATCAAGCGCATGCAGCAAGCCTCCAGCGCCGTACAGCGCTGGTACGCCAGCACCTATCTGGACATCTGCGATCAGGCCCGAAAGGAAAATGCCAGCATTGTCTGGATCGACGACTTTGGCGCCCACAACAACTGCCCTGGCCGCCTCAGACATGGCATTTTGCGAGCCGTCAACAATCGCGGCAAAGTGCTCTGGCAACCTTATGAGGGCAGTCTGCGGGCTGCACATCTGGAAGATTTTTTTGATCGCCTGCAGCGCTCTAGTGACTGCAAGCTCTTTGCACTGCTGCCAGCCATGCAGTGGCAGCGGGCCGCAACTTTTTCATCGCTGTCCAGCGATCGCAGCGACCGCCTGCGCCTGTTTCATTTGCCTGCCGCCACCGAGATGCTGGTGCAATCCCACGAACTGGCCGACAGCATTTCAAAAACTGCGCAAAGCCTTATTTCCGCACCTCCCCCCCCACCCAGAGAAACCCCTAAGCCCGCCATTCTCGACCCTATGGCGGCCATGGCGCAGCAGCTTCTAAAACATCAATTCGCGCAAAAATTTGATTTAACGCACTCCTACAGTTCGAAGCACCAAAAACAAAAAACCAAGGAGAAATCTGTGGTGCTTACCCATTTGCAACGGCTCGAAGCCGAAAGCATTCAAGCCATGCGCGAGGTTGTTGCCGAGGCAGAAAACCCCGTCATGCTTTACTCCATCGGCAAGGACAGTGCAGTCATGCTGCACCTGGCCATGAAGGCGTTCTACCCCGCCAAGCCACCCTTCCCATTGCTGCACGTCGACACGACCTGGAAGTTCCAGGACATGTATCGCTTTCGCGATCAAATGGCTGCCAAGCTCGGCATGGATCTGCTGGTCCATATCAACCCCGAAGGTCTTGAAATGGGCATCAGCCCCTTCAAGCACGGCTCGGCCATCCATACCGATGTGATGAAGACCGAAGGCCTGAAGCAAGCCCTCGACAAATACGGCTTTGACGCCGCCTTTGGTGGCGCACGCCGCGACGAAGAAAAGTCCCGCGCCAAAGAACGCATCTTCTCGTTCCGTTCAGACCAGCACCGCTGGGACCCCAAGAACCAGCGCCCCGAGCTCTGGCACCTCTACAACGCACGCAAGAACAAGGGCGAATCGATCCGCGTGTTCCCGCTGTCCAACTGGACCGAGCTGGACATCTGGCAATACATCTATCTGGAAAACATTCCAATCGTTCCACTGTACTTCTCGGCCCCGCGCCCCGTAGTGGAGCGCGACGGCACGCTGATCATGGTCGATGACGACCGCATGCCACTCAAGAGCGGCGAAGTGCCCATGATGCGCAATGTGCGCTTCCGCACGCTGGGTTGCTACCCGCTGACCGGTGCCGTCGAATCCGACGCCAACACTCTGCCCAAGATCATTCAGGAAATGCTGCTGACCCGCACCTCGGAGAGACAGGGCCGGATGATCGACCACGACTCGGCCGCATCCATGGAAAAGAAGAAGCAAGAGGGGTATTTCTGATGTCACATGTATCCACACTCATTTCCGAAGATATCGAGAAATACCTCAAGGTCCATGAGCAGAAAAGCCTGCTGCGCTTTATCACCTGCGGCAGCGTGGACGACGGCAAGAGCACCTTGATCGGCCGACTGCTGTATGAGTCCAAGATGCTGTTTGAAGACCAGATGGAAGCCCTGGTTGTTGACTCCAAAAAGGTCGGTACACAAGGCGGCGAGCTGGACTTTGCCCTGCTGGTCGACGGTCTGGCTGCCGAACGCGAGCAAGGCATCACCATCGATGTGGCCTACCGTTTCTTCTCGACCGATCAGCGCAAGTTCATCGTGGCCGACACCCCCGGCCATGAGCAATACACGCGCAATATGGTCACGGGTGCATCGACGGCTGACGTGGCCGTGGTGATGATCGATGCCCGCCGCGGTGTGCTGACCCAGTCCAAGCGCCATAGCTATCTGGCGTCGCTGATCGGCATTCGCAAAATCGTGCTGGCCGTCAACAAGATGGACTTGATGGAGTATTCCGAAAAAGTCTACAACGACATCGTTGCCGACTATCGCGAGTTCGCCAAAAAGATCGGACTGGAAGACATCACCGCCATTCCCATGTCGGCCCTGCGCGGTGACAACATCACCGAACAGAGCGAGCACATGCCCTGGTACCACGGCACCACACTGATGGGGTACCTGGAAACCGTGGAAATTGACGAAGCGCGCCAGCAAAAACTGCCCTTCCGTATGCCTGTGCAATGGGTCAACCGCCCTAACCTGGACTTCCGTGGTTTTGCCGGTTGCATTGCCAGCGGCCAGATTCACCCCGGTGATCCCGTGCGCATTCTGCCCAGCGGCCGTGTCACCAAGGTGGCGCGCATCGTTACGCAAGACGGTGATTTGCAGCAGGCTGTTGCAGGCCAGTCCATTACGCTGACGCTAGCCGATGAAGTCGATTGCAGCCGAGGTGATGTGATTGCGATCGCTGATTCGCCTTCTGATGTGGCAGATCAATTCCAGGTCACGCTGATCTGGATGCATGAGCAGCCCATGCTGGGTGGTCGCCCCTATCTGATGAAGATTGGTGGCAAGACGGTTCCCGTCACGTTTGCGGCGCCCAAGTACAAGATCAACGTCAACACGCTGGAGCACTTGGCCGCCAAGGAGCTGGCACTCAATGAAATTGGTGTCTGCAATCTCTCGAGCAGCCAGCCTATCGCCTTTGACGCCTACAAGGACAACCGCGAAACCGGCAGCTTTATCCTGATTGATCGCCTCTCCAACGCCACCGTGGGTGCGGGTCTGATCGACTTTTCGCTGCGCCGCTCGCAAAACATTCATGTCCAGCACGTGAACGTGAACCAGCAAGCACGCTCTGAGCGTCTGCAACAAAAGCCTGCACTGCTGTGGTTCACCGGCTTGTCGGGCGCGGGTAAATCAACCATCGCCAATCTGCTGGAAACCAGCTTGCATGCACGTGGACGTCACACCTATCTGCTGGACGGTGACAACGTGCGCCACGGCCTGAACCGAGACCTGGGGTTCACCGATGCTGACCGTGTGGAAAACATCCGCCGCGTGGCTGAAGTGGGCAAGCTGTTTGTGGATGCCGGCCTGATCACCATCACGGCATTTATCTCGCCCTTCCAGGCGGAGCGCGAAATGGCCCGCAAACTGGTGAATGACAGCGAGTTTCTGGAAGTGTTCATCGACACGCCGCTGGCCGTGGCTGAAGAGCGCGATCCCAAGGGCCTCTACAAAAAAGTGCGACGCGGCGAACTCAAGAACTTCACGGGGATCGACTCGCCGTTTGAAGCGCCGGAGAACCCCGACATCCACATCTCCACCACAGCACTGACGGCGCAGGAGGCCGTGAACAAGATCATCGCCGAGCTGGTGGCTCGCGGAATCATTGCCGATGAAAGCTAAGGCGAAGAAATCAGCGACGAACTGAAACTGCGCGTTGCGAGCCCAGCAACGCGCCCTTTTCACCTTTCATACGCTGCGCAACGACCTTGCGCAGCTCTCAAAGAGCGTCAGATCATGGACAAGCAAACGATTAACGAACAGCTCATCAGCGGCGAAACCTGGTCACAATTTTGTGACCACCTCAAGCGCTGCGGCGAGCAGATACTGCGTCCGGAAACCCCTGCAGACCCGGCCACGCGTGCTGAAGGCTATCGGTACCTGACGCGTCTGCTGCGCATTGCGCTGGAGATGCATGTGGAATTTGCCGATCCGGCCTTCCCCAGCTTTTTCAAGACCTCGCATGAAACCGCCAAGATCGGCGCTGACAACCCGGACAATATTTACGAGTACGCGCGCCTGAACGGCAGCATGCAGTACCGCATCCATGGCAACCGGGGCACGGTTTCGTACCTGAGCATAGCCACTCAAAAGGGCGGCTACGAAACCGATGGCCGCATGGTGGTCACCGGCTTTATCGACGCCACACAGCTCAAGACCGACAAAGACGGCAACTTCGAGCTCATCATCAGCACAGAGCCGCAGCCCGGCAACTGGCTACCCATGGAAGACAAATCCGTCTCCGTGCTGGTGCGCCAGACCTTTATGGACCGCAAGAGCGAAGTCCCGGCCAAGCTCTCGATTGAGCGCATTGGCACGACCGACAAACCCGGCCCGCTCGACCCCCAGGTGTTTGCGCAGGCGCTGCCGCGCGTTTCTTCCTTTGTTGAAAACACCGCCAAGCTATTTGCAGACTGGGCTGAAAGCTATCTTCCTCATAGCAACCAGCTGCCACCAGCCGATCAGGCTTACTGCCAGTCTGTGGGCGGTGATCCCAATATCTTCTACTACCACTCGCATTGGGAGCTGAACGAAGACCAGGCCCTGGTCATCCACGTGGACAAGGTGCCCGAGTGCTCGTTCTGGAATCTGCAGATCAACAACTACTGGCTGGAGTCGCTGGACTACCGCTACCACCAGATCTGCATCAACAAACACCAAGCCCAGTACGACGAAAACGGCGGCGTGACGCTGGTGCTGAGCGAGCGCGACCCGGGCGTAGCGAACTGGCTGCAAACCGCAGGTGTGCGCCAGGGAACCATGTGCCTGCGCTGGGTGGGCGCCAAAGAGCAATGCCACCCCTCCACCAAAGTGATTTCCATCGAGCAACTGGCAGAGACTGTATGAACGCCCCCCTCACCCCCAATCAACTCCAGGTACCAGAGCTGCTGCAAGCCGCGCGAGACAGAGTGCCGGGTCTGAGCCATTTTGGCGACGACAACTACCAGCAGGCGCTTGAAGTTCTGACCCAGGCCTTGAACACCGAAGCCAAGCTATCAGCCACCGGCCAGGTCATGATGCGCGAGCGCCTGGTGGGCCAGCTCGTCAATCGCCTGATCATGGAGGACTATTTCCAGCGATTTCCTGAAATCGCGCAGATCGCAATCGACGATCCACTGGTCATCGTGGGCCTGCCGCGCACCGGCACCACCATGCTGCAGCGTACGCTAGCCGTGGACCCACGCTTTTATTCCGCCGCCTGGTGGGAGACACGCTACCCAGCTCCGTTGAACGGCGACACCCCCCAGGACGCGAGCAAGCGCATCGAAATGGCCAAGGCCGAAGTGGCCCAAACGATTGAAGCCATTCCGCAGATTCTGTCCATTCATCCGATGAACGCCACGCTGTGCGACGAGGAATTCATGCTGATGGAGCATTCCTTCCTCAGCGCCATGGACGCCTATGCCGATGTGCCCAGCTATACGGCCTGGCTGGATCAGCAGGATCAGCGCCCCGTCTACACCCAGCTTAAGAAGATGCTGCAGTTCCTGCAGTGGCAAAAAGCGCAGCGCGGCGAGCCACAGGGTCAGCGCTGGCTGCTCAAGGCGCCGCAGCACCTGCACACGCTGGAGATTTTGCTCTCCGTCTTCCCCAAGGCACAGGTGATCCTCACCCACCGCGATCCCGCGCAGACCATCCCATCCATGGCCAGCATGGCCCACACGCTGTGGCAGATCTACAGCGACCAGCCCGACCCACGCTCCGCCGGCAAGCAATGGAACACCCGTATGGCGCGCGGCATTCTGCACACCATGCAGGTGCGCGATCAGCAGGACTCCCAGCGCTTTCTGGACATTCACTTCTCGGACACCGTGGCAAAGCCCATGGAAGTGCTGGAAAAGGTCTACCAGTTCGCGGGCTTGCCGTTTACCGACAAGGCACGGGCCGATGCCCAGCAATGGCTGGCCAGCAATGGCCGCGAGAAGCGCGCTGGGCATGACTACAGCCTGGAGACCTTTGGATTGAGCGAAGAGCAGATGCAAAGCGACTACGCCCAGTACCGCGCGCGCCATCTGGCAGCGAACCACTAAAGAGGTGCCAGATGGAAAAAATCATGTTCAGCCTCTGGCGGCCAGAGCAGCAATCAGCAGATATCTGGCGCAAGACCCTGATGGAGCTGCAAGGCCCACTGCAAGCCTGCGGTGCCACACAGATTCGCGTGATGGTGGTGGATGCCGCCATGGACAAGGCGGCCAGCCAGCGCATCACCTTCAGCAAATCGCCGCTCGATGGAATGATCAGTCTGTGGGTGGACAGCGCGTCCATGCTCGCCCCCATTCAAGCCTTGATTGCACAGCAGGTCACACGCCTGCATGCCTATCTGGTTTGCGAATCCGAGCCCTACCCGCAGGAACGCCAGGCCCGCATTGAGCGCTTCAATGCCGAGGTGCCCGTGGGCCAGCGCACGCCAGGCATGTGCCAGGTGGCGCTGTTCAAAAGGCCTGCCAGCATGGACTTCGAGCAATGGATGATCAATTGGCGCGAAGGCCACGGCAGCAAAGCCTATCCCTTGCAATCCATTTTTGGCTACCGCCAGAACCTGGTGGTTCGACGCCTGACGCCAGAAGCCCCCGAAGTGCATGCGATTGTCGAAGAACAGTTCCCCGACATCGCGATTGGCAGCGCTCACGGCTTTTACGACACCCAAGGCGATGAAGCATTGCTGGCCGAGCGGCAAAAGTACATGGCCGAGTCCGTCGCACCCATCATGGATTTCAGCAGTCTGGACTGTGTCCTCACCAGCTTTTATCAAGTCAGCGCCTAAGACTGACATCTATCGACAGGAGACAAACAATGTTGGACCTCGAAGCCATAGAGCTCATCAAGCAGCTCAAGGCGCGGTATTTCCGTGCCATCGATACCTGCAACATCGAAATGCTGCAAGGCATGCTGACCCCGGACATCAAGCTGGCCTTCAAAAGCCCGGCCTATGAGTTCCACCTCGAAGGTCTGGACAAGGCGCTGGACTTCTACAGAACCTCGTTCACCAAGACCCGCCTGGCCATGCACAACGGCCACACGCCGGAAATCGAGGTCAAGGGAGACGAGGCTACGGCCCTCTGGTATTTGAACTACGTCTTCATCAACCTCGAAGAAAAGACCCACATGCATGGCGGAGCGATCTACGAAGACCGCTACATCAAGCGCGACGGCCGCTGGTGGATTGCCGAGACGGGCTACAAGACCTTGCTCGAGACCGTTCAGCCCCTGAGCGAGCAGTTGCAGATCACCTCCAAACCCATCAACTAAAGCGAGGCACAAGATGACCAAAGCCGCCAACCTCGTCACCTCCATCAAGGTGGAAATCAATGCCCCTGCCAGCGTGGTCTGGGAAGTGCTGGCCGATCTGGAGAACTACCGTCTCTGGAACCGCTTTTGCCCCGACATCCGCTGCACTCTCAAGCTCTACGACCCGGTCGAAATGAAGACCCGCCACCCCTTGACCGGCGAAATCTGGCCGGTCAACGAGTACCTTGTGGCCTTCGAGCCAGAGCAGTTGCTGTCCTGGGAGCAACGCCCCGTGCCCGAGAACAAGGATGCAGCACGCCGCGATCAATACATCGAAGCGATCGATGAGAACCGTTGCACCTATTTCACGACCGATCAGTTCCTTGGCCTGAACGCCGACACCATCATGCGTGAGCATGGTGAGTGGGTAAAGATCGCCTTCGACCAGGTCGCCATGGATCTCAAAAGCCGCGCCGAGGAACTGCATTTCGCGCGCACCAAAGCATCCATCTGAATCAGTACCCCCTATAACAAACGGAGACCTACATGCTGTTAAAGAACAAAGTCGTCATCATTTCCGGCATCGGCCCCGGCATGGGCATCAAGCTGGCCTTGCGCGCGGCGGAATATCAGGCCAAGGCCGTGGTCCTGGCCGCCCGCACCCAGTCCATGCTGGATGAGACAGAAATTGCGATTCGCGAAGCAGGCCACAAGTGCGAAGTTCTCAAGGTCGCCACCGATATCTCGCAACCCGAGCAATGCCAGCGCCTGGCGGATCTGACGGTCGAAAAATTTGGCCGCATCGACGCACTGATCAACTCGGCCTACGCCCACGGCGTCTGGGCCTCGTCCAGCAACTCGCTGATGGATGACTGGCGCAAGGCCATGGAAGTCAATCTGTATGGCTCCATGAACATGACCCAGGCCGTGGTGCCGCAGATGAAAAAACAAAAAGACGGCAGCATTGTGATGATCAACACCATGGCTACCCGCCGCCCCAACCAGATGGAGGCGGGCTACGCGGTCTCCAAGGGCGCGCTCAAGACTGCGGTGCAATACCTGGCCGAAGATCTGGGCCCCTACGGCATCCGCGTCAATGCGACCCACAACGGCTGGATGTGGGGTGCACCCGTCAAGGGCTACTTCCAGGCCGAGTCCAAGCGTCAGGGCGTTCCCATGGAGTCGCTGGTCGATGTGATCGCCAAGCAGATTCCGCTGCGCAATGAAATTCCGGACGACGCCGATTGCGCCTCTGCCGCCCTCTATCTGGCCAGCGACTATGCCCGCGTGATTACCGGCGCGCAGCTCGATGTCAACGGCGGCCATTACCTGCCCAACTGATCCTCGATCCAGCAATCATGCAAACTCTCTTAGAGATCGAAGAGATCAAGCAGCTCAAGGCCCGCTACTTTCGCGGCATTGATACTGCCAATCTGGACCTGCTGCGCACGGTGCTGGCTGAGGATGTACAGATTCGCTTTGACAGCCCCACCTACCAGATCGAGATCAACGGCATGGGCGATGCGATGAATTTCTACCGCAACGCCTTCACCAACCGCCGCTTTGGCATGCACCATGGGCACACGCCTGAAATCAAGGTGGATGGCGACACGGCGACTGGCACCTGGTATCTGCACGACATCTTCATCAATCTCGATGAGCAAACCCTGCTCACGGGCAGCGCCCTTTATGAGGACAACTACGTCAAAGTTGATGGCAACTGGCGTGTCAAGCGCACAGGCTACAGGCGTCTGCTGGAGATGATCGAGCCGCTGACGGCCAACCGCCGCATTACCTCCAAGCCGATTGCCGACTAGCAACGAGCCTGCTCTCCACTCTGACGCCCATGAAACAGCGTGCGAAGTGGAGAGCGGCATGCAGAAAACGAAAAGACCTCTGGCAAACGTCAGAGGCCTTTTTCAATGCGCAACTATCAAATCGATAGCACCCAGGGCAATCATGACGGAGACATCAATCGTCAAAGTCCCATAATTCGTGCAGATCCAGCCGCAAACGGCTGTCACTCTCCTGCGCCTCGCTACGGGCAAGATTTTCGGCCAGCAGCGCATCTGCCAGCACACGGCGCGCCGTCAGCAACTCGGGCAGACCGGATTCACCCGCGCGATAGGCACGCAACGTGCGCTCGGCAGCACTGCGCTGCAACGATGCTGCCTGCGCCTGAGCCTGGGCCGCTGCGCGCTTGCCACCAAGCTGGCTCCACAGCACATCGAACTCCGCGCCCAGACGTCGCTCCACCGCCAGACGGCGCGACAGGGCCGCATCGGCCTCGGCCAGTGCGGCGGCAGCCTGACTCTGGCGGTAAGTCGACCCCAGGGGCAGGCTGAAACTGACACCGGCAATACGCTCGGCGCCGCCGCGCTCACTGGTGGCAAACACGCCTACCGTGGGGTCGGGGTGTCGCTCCAGATCCATGCGTCGGGCCTGGCTCAGCGCCACAGTCTCCTCGGCCTTGGCGAATAAATACTCATGGCTTTGCTCGATGTAGCGGGTACGCAGCTGGGCCGCCGCCAAAGACAGCGGCTGCGGCAAGGCTGTCGCGGCTTGCCCGAACATGCAGCTTGGTGAGCACAGGCCGGGGAAGCTGGCCTGCAACTCGGCCAGAGCCGCCGTCTCTGTTGCCTGGGCCGATGCCAGTGCAGCCTCCACACGTGCCTGCTCTGCAGCCGCCAGTTCGGACTCCAGCTTGGCCGCATCGCCAGCGCGCAAACGGCGCTCGGTAATGCGGGCCAGCTCTGCAGCCGCTGCCGCATTGTCCTGCGCCGACAGACGTGCCTGCTGCGCACGCAGCGCCGCAAACCACAGCGCCAGCAACTGGCGTGCGGCTTCATGCCTGGCATCCTGCGCGGCCACATGGCCGCTGACCTGGGTGGCATCTGCGAGCTTGGCATCCGCGTCGGCCTTGCCCCACAGGCGCAGCGGGCGCTCAATGGCAAGCTGCCCCTCGGTAAAGCGCTGCCCTGAACCATCGCGCGCCCAGCGGCGCTGGCCCGTGGCACTCACCACGGTTTCGTGAGGTCCAGCCCGCAGGCCTTTGGCCCTGGCCTCGGCACCACGCCGGGCCGCGTCGGCAGCCTGTACCGTTGGCGACTGCTCCACCGCCATGCGCACCGCAGCTTGAGGCGGCAGATAGCTTTGGGCCTGGGCTGCACCGCCCAGCATGAGACCCAGACAAGCTGGCAGCAAGGACTTGAGGGCGATTTTCAGGACTTTTGATTCAAACAGGCTCTCAGTCCTTATGTTCAATACACTGATAGCTATCATTTTTGATTCTCCTTGGCGTGACCGGAGATGCCGAAACGCTCAAACAGCAGTGGCAGCAGCAGCAAAGTCAGCGCCGTGGAACTCACCAACCCACCCGCCACGACCACCGCCAGCGGTCGCTGGATTTCCGAGCCCGGCCCACTGGCAATCAGCAGGGGCACCATGCCCAGTGCAGTGATGCAGGCCGTCATCAACACGGGGCGCAAACGGTCACGCACACCTTGGCGCACGGCCTGGGTCAGCGCCATGCCACCGGCGAGCAGCGCATTGAAATGCGAGACCAGCACCACGCCGTTAAGCACCGCAATCCCCAGCAAGGCAATAAAGCCCACGGATGCCGGCACCGACAGGTATTCGCCAGCCACCATCAAGGCCGCCATGCCGCCCACCAGTGCGAAAGGGATGTTGGCAATGACCAGCACGGCCTGCCGAGGGGAGCGAAAAGTCAGCACCAGCAGCACAAAGATGGCCGCCAGCGCCAGCGGTATCACCAGCGCCAGGCGTGCCGCCGCGCGCTGCTGGTTCTCGAACTGGCCTCCCCAGACGATGCGCAGCCCCTTGAGACCTTCATCGCCCGCCACGGCTGCCTGCGCCTCTTTCACGAAGCTGGCCAGATCCCGCCCTTCGACGTTGACCTGCACCACGGCAAAGCGAGCGCCATCCTCGTGGTCGATGCGCACCGGACCATCCTCGGACGCCAGCGTGGCCAGCGAGGTCAGCGGCCAGTTCGTGCCATCGGGCGCCGTCACCAGCAGCCCTGCCAGCCCTTCCGGCGAGCGACGCAACGCCGTGCCGCCCCGCAGCAACAGCGGCGTGCGCACAATGCCCTCGGGCACTATGCCAATGCGCTCACCCTCCACCAGTGCACGAAGCTGGTTCTGCAGCGCATCGCCAGAAAAGCCAGACTGCCCCAGCGCAGCGCGGTTCAGCACCACCTGCAGGTATTGCACTCCGCTGTTGCTGGGCGCGATGACTTCGGCCGCCCCGGGCACGGCACGCATGCGCGCGGAAATCGACTGCGCTGCAGCGTCGATCTTTTCCAGGTCATCCCCAAAGATCTTGATCGCCACGTCGCCGCGCGCGCCCGTCAGCATCTCGGACATCCGCATTTCAATGGGTTGGGTAAAGCCATAGATCAGACCCGGAAAGCCTTCGAGCACTCGGCGTATGGCTTCGGCAATGTCCTGCTTGCTGCCGCGCCATTCGGCGCGGGGCTTGAGCACCAGAAAGGTATCGGACTCATTCAGGCCCATGGGGTCCAGCCCCAGATCGTCCGACCCCGTACGCGCCACGATGGAGCGAATCTCCGGCACCGCCTTGAGCAATGCCTGCTGCACACGCTGATCCATATCCAGCGAAGCGTCCAGCGAGATGGACGGCGCCTTTTGCAATTGCACGATCAGGTCGCCCTCATCCAAGGTGGGCATAAAGGTTTTGCCCACCGACAGGTACAAGGCAGCAGCCGCGACCAGCGCCACCGCAGCAATGCCGAACACCATGCGCCTATGCGCCAGACTCCACAGCTGCAAGTGCGCAAAGCCCGCATTGAGCTTGCGCATCAGCCAGGGAGGCTCACCGGAATGCGCACGCAACAGCATCGAAGCCAGCGCAGGAACTACGGTAAAAGCTATCACAATGGAAGCACCCAGAGCCAGCACAATGGTCAGCGCCACGGGCGAAAACAGCTTGCCTTCAAGCCCCTGCAAGGTGAGCAGTGGCAGAAACACGATGGCGATGATGGACACCCCGGCCAGCATGGGCGCGGAAACCGCAGAGACCGCGTCACGGATCAGGTCCAGTCGCTCCTCGGAATTCATGACCGATTCGCCGCCGGCGCGATGCGCAAGCGCCGTCTCGATGTTCTCAACCACCACCACCGACGCATCGACCAGCATGCCCAGTGCAATCGCCAGGCCGCCGAGGCTCATCAGGTTCGCCGTCAGGCCCACATAGCGCATGAGCAAGAAGGTGGCCAGCATGGACAGCGGAAGCGTGGCAGCCACCACCAGCGCGGCGCGCACGCCGCCCAGAAACAGATAGAGGGTGACGATCACCAGCAAGCTGGCTTCGATCAGCGCACGCACCACGGTGCCAGCCGCGCGTGAAACCAGCTCGCCGCGGTTGTAGAACACCTGCGTGCTCATGCCCTGCGGCAGGCGCGGCGCCAGCGCATCGAGCCGTACCTGCACCGCGTCGACCAGTCGACGCGCATCCACGCCTTGCAGCCCCAGCACCAGGCCCTGCACGGCCTCGCCTTGGCCGTCCCGGCTCACAGCGCCGTTGCGCGACGCCTCGCCCAGGCGCACCGTAGCCACATCTCCCACCGTAGCCGCTGCCCGTTCAGCCAGCGCGGGCTGGACCACGATGGCGCGCAGATCGTCCAGACCACGCACCCCACCTTCCACACGCACCACCCAATGCTCCTCTGCACGATCCAGGCGACCCGCCCCATCGTTGCGGTTGTTGGCTTCCAGCGCCTGACGCAGCTGATCCAGCGTCACGCCGCGGGCACGCAGCCGGGCCGGATCGGGAATCACCTCGTAGCCGCGCACCACACCGCCGAGCGCATTCACATCCGCCACTCCGGCCACCGTGCGCAGCGCGGGACGTATCACCCAGTCGAGCACACGCCGGCGCTCGGCCAGGGAATAACCGTCTCCATCCACCGTGAACATGAACATCTCGCCCAGCGGGGTAGTGATGGGCGCCAGCCCCCCTTCTGCCGCAGCGGGCAGATCACGCTGTATCCCGGCCAACCTCTCGGAGACCTGCTGGCGCGCCCAGTAGACGTCCGTGCCGTCCGTAAAGTCCACCGTCACATCGCTGATGCCGTACTTGGAGACCGATCGCACAATGGTCTTGTTTGGCAAACCCAGCAACTCCTGCTCCACGGGGGTGGATACGCGCTGCTCCACCTCCTCGGGTGTCATGCCCGGCACCTTGAGAATCACCTTCACCTGGGTGGGCGAGATATCGGGAAATGCATCGATGGGTAAGTTGACATAGGCCCAGGCACCTGCCAGCGCCAAGGCGAAGGCGGCCAGCAGTACCAGTGCTCGCTGGCGTAAAGAGAAATCAATCAGCCTTGCCAACATCACTGACCTCCAGACAACAGGCCCTTGAGTGCCGCAATGCCACTGACAGCGATACGCGCGTTTGGCGGCAGCGCTGCACGCACGACCGCCGTGGCGTCATCACTGGCCTCTACCGTGAGCGGCTCGAAACGCACACCCTTGCCCGTATCCAGAAATACACCGCTCTGCCCTTTCCAGTAGGCCAGTGCTGCTGCGGGAATGCGCAGCCTCGCGCTCGCCAGAGTCTTGTCTCTGGCGCCGTTCTTGAGCAGCAAAGTGGCTGTGACGCTCTCCCCCAGCCGCAGCTCACCATTTCTGGCCAGCGCCACGCGCACGCGCATCCCGGCCGAGCCATCACCCAGTGGGGCTATGCCTGCGACTTGACCGACGGCACCCCGAACCCTGACCTGCACGGTGTCCCCAATAGCGGGCAGTGGCACCTCACGGCCCAGCAGCAGGTCCAACTCCAGCGCCTTGGGATCGGCCACGCGCAACAGCGGGGTCGATGCCTCCACCCGGGTTCCCGCCTGCACCAAGACCTCGGTCACGATGCCCGCACTCTGCGCCAGCAACTGGGCTTGGTTGCCGTTGAAGGTCACGCCGCTGCTCGCGAGTTCGGCGCGCCTGGCCTGGACCATGGCGGCAGCTTCCGTGGAGCGAGCCTGCGTCGTCTGCCAACGACTGGCCGCAATGATGCCGTCTTCATATAACGAGCGATCACGCGCCAGCGCTTGCTGCGCCAGTCGCGCCTGCGATTGCGCCTCGGCCAGCGCCCGCTGCGCCTCATACAACTGAGGACTGCTAAACACCGCCACGGCTTGCCCTGCACGCACCGACTGGCCCACCGCCACCAGCACACGTGATACAGCACCCGCGTACGGCGCTGCCACCACCGTCAGCGCATCAGGCCGCAGCACCACGCGCGCATGGGTCGACACTTCAAGCTCGGCCCCCGGCTGGATGGACTGGAAACGCACGCCCAACGTGTGGACCTGCTCGGGGGAAAGAATCATGGCCTCAGAGGCCATGCCTGCGGCTGGCAGCGCGAGAGCGCCAGCCAGCAACCATTGTTGGAAGAACATTCCTGACTCCGGAAAAAGCAAAAAAAGCCATCCATGCCTGCGCACGGATGCAGACAAGCCCGCATCAGGCTTGGGAGTTCAGGAACAGAGAGGAGGAGCGCGCGAGGGAGACGGCTTAATCACGCGACCTCGCCATCGCGGTATGCGAGGCGGAGGGTACAGGCGCGGCATGAGCCGGGGAGCGACGCAACGCATGCGGGCGGCGCGCAAGCCCATGGTCAGCAAGGCAAGGCCGACCACCGCCAGCAGCGGCATGGGAAACGTGTCCAGTGGCTGTAGCGCAGCCTGCACATCGACCTCGAAAGGTTCTGCTTGCAGACTGTCCTTTTGCTGCTCGGACAACGAATCCCGCGCCGCGCACAAGAAATGAGAATCAGCTCCTCTTGAGGGCATCGCGTGTACATGCAGGCCAGCTTGATTCGGTGTTCCGAAATGGCCGTGCAGCAGCGGAATCAGCAGTTGTGCCACCATGATGAACAGCAGCACCGCGCTCCGCACAGAGGATCTCTGGATTGCACGCGACATGGTTTCATTCTATTGCCGGATTCTGCATCCGGCCTGTCCAAATGTGGACACCACCTGCCTAAGCACTGCAGCGTTGCGCACTGTCAAATCAGGGAGTCAGCAACTCACGCACCACTGCCACATGCAGGCGCTTCCACTCATGGATTCCCTCGAGGTCCACCCTCCCGTGAACCAGGCTTTCAAACATGGCATGCATGCTGGGCGACATGATCAATCGTGGCGCCATTGTTGCCACGCTTGGCCGCAGCGTGCCTTGTTGAACGCCCCGCTGAATCATTGAAGTCACATTGGCCAGATGCGGATCGAACATGGTCCTCTGCCATTGCATAAAGACCTCCGGCGCATGCATGCCATCCGCCAACAGCAGCCGCACGGCCAGCAACGCCTTGGGCTCCATTAGGGTTTCGTACATCGGATCAAGCAATCGCTGAATAACCAGATCCACCGTCACAGGCTCTTCGCAGTCCTTGGACTCAGGCGGCAACAGCACGGGCTTGATCAAGCATTTCAACAGAGCAGCAAAGATCTGCTCCTTGCTGACGAAATGCGTATAGATGCCGCCCTTGGACATTCCTGCAGCCCTGGCAATGTCATCAAGCCGCGCCGATGCAAAACCTTTATCGGAAAAGACTTGCAGTGCGGCATCAAGAATCTGGGAGATGCGAGCGGATGCAGGTAGACGACGGCGGGGACGAGATAAGCCTTCAATGGGTGAGATTGCCGAAATGCCGTTGTTCATCATGGCGGTGCACAAAAAATCTGAGTAGGCAAGCACCTTACCTCAACCTCTTTGAGTGCATGGATTAACTGCGCCAATCGTGCCCCCCCTTCTTACTGACCGGCCAGTCGGTATCCATTGGGCGTTTGATATATCTCAACAGTGCGGCTGAGGAAAAACACCAAGATGGGTTCATGAACTCAGCAATCACGACGACTCCTCCAACCAGCGCAGCCTTGGCTGATAGTCTGGACGCACAAGCCCATGTGCTGTTGGCAAAAACCTTTGCAGGACTCTCACCCGCCGCAACCATCCTGGCCCTGCAGGACTGGGGTATGCATCTGGCAGGCTCTCCCGGCAAGCAGCTTGCGCTGGCGCAGTTGGCTGTCACGCAGGCCCAAGCTTTGAGTCAGTATGTGCGTGATCGCCTGCTATCCGCCAGCGATAAGGAGCACACATTGGTCGAGCCTCCAGCGCAGGACCGGCGTTTTGCCGAGCCGATCTGGAAAGAGTGGCCGTTCTGGCTTTATCAGCAGAACTTCCTGCTAACCCAGCAGTGGTGGGATGCAGCGACACATGGCGTGCGCGGCGTCGAGCCCCATCATGAAAAGATGGTCTCCTTTGGAATTCGCCAGTGGCTGGACATGTTTTCGCCTGGCAACCATCTGGCGACCAACCCTTTGGTGCTGGAGCGCACCTTCAACGAATCTGGAGCAAACCTCATGCGGGGCGCTCAGCACCTGCTGGAGGATCTGCGCCACGTCGTGACAGGCGCGAACTCCGTGACCGGTTTCAAGGTTGGCAGCGACGTGGCAATCACGCCCGGAAAAGTGCTTCTGCGCAATCGCGTGATGGAGTTGATCCAATACGCGCCGACCACCAAAACAGTATTTGCAGAGCCAGTGCTGCTGGTCCCGGCCTGGATCATGAAGTACTACATCTTGGACCTGTCACCCCACAACTCTCTGGTGAAGTACCTGGTGGACAAGGGCCATACGGTGTTTTGCATTTCCTGGAAGAACCCGGGAGAGGCGGAACGCGATCTCAGCATGGATGACTACCTGCGTGACGGCTTTCACGCCGCATTGCATGCTATCAACACCATCATTCCACAACAGAAAGTGCATGCCGTTGGCTATTGCCTGGGCGGCACGCTGCTGGCGATCGCTGCCGCCGCGATGGCACGGGATGGTGATTCGCGACTGGGCAGCACCAGCTACTTTGCGGCGCAAACAGACTTCAGCGAACCCGGCGAGCTGGGACTGTTTATTGATGAAAGCCAGGTCAGTCTGCTTGAGGCACAGATGGAGAAAACCGGCTATCTGACAGCAAGCCAGATGGCAGGAGCCTTCCAGATGCTGCGCTCCTATGACCTCTTGTGGTCGCGCCTTGTGCATGACTATCTGCTGGGTGACCGGCGTGGCTTCAATGACCTGATGGCCTGGAACGCGGATGCCACTCGCATGCCGGCAACCATGCACTCCCAGTATCTGCGCCGACTGTTCCTGAACGATGACCTGAGCGAAGGCCGCTACCCCGTCAACGGCAAGCCAGTTTCCTTGGGCAGTCTGACCCTTCCGACTTTCGTGGTCGGCACGATGACTGACCACGTCGCACCTTGGCGCTCCGTGCACAAGCTGCACTACCTGTGCCCTGCCGAAATCACCTTCGCGCTCACCAGCGGAGGACATAACGCGGGCATTGTGAACCCGCCAACACAAGACTCCAAGCGACGCTATCAGTTGCTCAAGCGCAAAGCGGGAGGTGCTTACCTGGCACCCGATGAATGGCAGGCGGCAGCGCCCACGCATGCTGGCTCCTGGTGGCCAGCTTGGCAGCAATGGCTGGCAGAACGCTCCGGCCTGCACGTTGAGCCGCCACGCATGGGTGACGCGAAATACCCGGCGATCGCAGACGCTCCAGGCAGCTATGTCCTGGAGAAATGAAATTGAATCTTTCAGCGCTCGGCTATGCGCGCTGCTGACAAAAAAGCCCCCTCGGTCTGCCCCTGAGCAAGCCGCCTGAAGAACCAGAGCCTGAACCGGTCTGAATAGGAGAACTCCATGAGTCACGACAATTTTGCCTTGCAGCTTTGCACAGCCAATGCTGACCTGCAGCTTGAATGCTCCCGCCTGCTGCTGGAGAACACGCAGCGCAGCGTAGAACTTTTGCAGCGTGCCGCCACGCAAGGCATCGCTGAAGCCAAGGTAGGCATCGACGGACTGCAGAACTCGACGGACAAGCAATTTCAGACACCGCTTTCCCCCGAGATCCTTGTTGCCATGGGACAGCGCTACTCCGCGCAAAGCCGCGAGATCGCTCAGCAGGCCATGCAAAACCAGGCAACCCTGATGACCGGGCTCCAGCAGGCCTTGATCTGCTGGTTGCAGGCGACTACACGCAACGCTGGAAAGCAGCAGACCACCTACGCCATGCCCGAATGGCTCAAACCCTGGATCGCACCGCAACCGCAGCAAAACGAGACAGAAACCAAGGGCAAGGAGTGATCGAATGAATTCAATACAACGCACTGCATTGGTCACGGGTGGAATGGGCGGCCTCGGCGAGGCCATTGCACACAGCTTGCATGATGCAGGCCACCGTGTGCTGCTCACCCACTCTCGCGATGAGCAGGCTGCCGCAACGTGGCTGGCAACGCAAAAAGCGCAAGGCTATGAATTCAAGTCCTATGCAGCCAACGTCGCCGACTGGGACTCTTGCCAAAGCATGGCCAACCGCATCAGTGCCGATGGGGAGCAGATCGACATTGTTGTCAACAATGCAGGCATCACCCGCGACGCAACACTGCGCAAAATGGACAAAGACGGCTGGGATGCAGTCATGCGAACCAATCTCGACTCCGTCTTTCATGTCACCAAGCCTTTCCTCAACGGCATGCTGGAGCGTGGCTGGGGGCGCATCATCAATATCTCATCGATCAATGGGCTCAAGGGCCAGTTTGGTCAAACCAACTACGCAGCTGCCAAAGCGGGCATGCATGGCTTTACCAAGTCTCTGGCGCAGGAAGTGGCCCGCAAAGGCGTAACGGTCAACACCGTCTCGCCCGGCTACCTGGCCACGAAGATGGTCACTGCTGTACCTGCGGATGTCCTCCAGCAGATCGTCGCAGGCATCCCCATTGGTCGCCTGGGCCAGCCCTCTGAAATCGCCGCTCTGGTCACTTTCATCGCCAGTGAGGCTGCTGGCTTCATGACCGGCAGCAACGTTTCGATGAATGGCGGGCAATACATGGCTTGAGGGGCGTTGTTGCACAAATCGTCGGCTAGGGGCGGACCGCCTCGTGGATGAGTCAGCCCCCGCCGCCCAATGCCATATTTAGGCGCTCATGGTTGTAACACCCGGCAGCCAGAACGGATAGACACGCCGCGCTGTAGCACTGCTCGTTGAGCCATCTCGCGTCGGCTAGATGGCGTCACCACTTTTTGCGAGAGCCTCCAAGACGATCTCTGCCTTGGTCTTCTCTTCGACATACATTTTGCATAGGCGCCGGCTCTCCTCTTCGAGCTCCTTACTGCCAGCCATGAGCGACACATCCATGCGCCGAACTTGGCCCACCACTTGTGGAACGTCGCTGAATTGATACCTAGTTCACGGCAGAGTTCGGGAACGGCCAAGCCTGCCTCTGCTCGCTTGAGCGCGTCGATGATCTAGCTGTCGGCGAAACGTGACTCCCAGATGGTAGAGATTCTCCTGTGAGAGTCTCTACTTCTCAGTGCGCTGGGATTGCGAGGGGATTTCCATGAACTGTTACCCCCTAAGTTACCCCCTTTTGAGGTAAATTTGCCACAATAGAAAAAGGACTCCTAACTTCATAGCTAGGAGTCCTTATCTAGATTGGTCGGAATGGCGGGATTCGAACTCGCGACCCCTTGCACCCCATGCAAGTGCGCTACCAGGCTGCGCTACATTCCGTGTTGATGAGTGAATTATAGGGACAAAAAACGCCCCCTTTGGGGAAAACGCTCGCTTTTTTCATAAAAGCTGCACTTCGCTGATCCGCCGCCCAGGGAGAGCCCAGCCCTAAAGCGCTTTCAATGCCTGTTCAGTTCGCAGCAATGGGACCTCGCTCATTCATGCCTGTGATGAGCGTAGGCAGGACAAGCCAAGCTCACTTGTCGTTTTCAGTTCTGCCTCACAGGAATGACAGTCATTCCAATAACACAAACAGGTCAGTACTCACTGCTTAAAAAGCTTCCACAGACATTAACCAGCAGGTCTTTGTAGCCGGACAAATACCCCGCACCAAGACTGTGCACACCCGTAGTTCCCCTGCCTTGTTGACGTGAAAAAACCACTGTCACAGGAATGAAAAGATGATTTCATCGCCCTGTGCGGCATCGAATACCAAGCTGTATGCAAAGCACCGGTATATTTCCAAACGTAAACAAACACTCAACAAATAAGAGAGAACTCCATGAAGAATTCTTTGATGGCTGTGGCTGCCGCTCTGGCTTGCACAGGTGCCGCTTATGCTCAAAGCAATGTTCAGCTGACCGGTCTGGTGGACATGTATGCGGGCTCGATGAAAGCCCCCGGCAGTGCTCGCACTGGTGTGGTTGGCTCTGGCGGCCTGACCACTTCCTGGTGGGGCATGAAGGGCACCGAAGACCTGGGTAGCGGTCTGAAGGCTGACTTCAACCTCACAGCCTTCTTCCGCGCTGACACAGGTACCCCCGGCCGCTACGACCTGGCTTTTGGCGAAACTTTCTTCGCCCGTGATGCCAACGTTGGCTTGAGCGGCAACTTCGGTCGCGTGGGCCTGGGCCGTGACAAGGCTCCTAACTTCCTGCCCACCATCCTGACCAACCCCTTTGGCGACTCGTTCACTGTCTCTCCTCTGGTGCTGCACGCCAACATGACGACCAATGGCTGGGGCAGTCAGCAACTGACGACGGGTACTGACACAGGCTGGAGCAACCAGATCATTTACAGCACACCTAACTTCGGTGGTCTGACAGCCAATGTGCACTACCAGTTTGGCGAACAAACTGCCGCGGGTCAGCGTGGCAAGAAGAACGTGGGCCTCAATGCCCTGTACTTCAGCGGCCCTCTGAGCCTGACCGCTTTCTATGAACGCGTGCAGATCGCTGGTCCTCAAGGCATTACAGTTCAAGACACCAAGAGCGACTGGATGCTGGGCGGCACCTACAACTTCAATGTTGTGAAGCTGTACGGCACATACGGCCAGGCCAAGATCAAGGCTCAGGACGTCAAGAACACCACCTACTCTCTGGGTCTGGACGTTCCTGTGACGGGAACCACTGGCACTTTCAAGGCTGCAGCGGCTCACACCAAGTCTGAAGTGGGTCTGGCCGAAGGCAAGCGCACAACCTTCACTGTGGGCTACGACCACTTCCTGTCCAAGCGTACCGATGTTTACGGCGCTGTGATGTATGACCGCGTGAAGTGGGTTGACTCCAAGTCTGGCACCAGCGTGGCCGTGGGTATCCGTCACCGCTTCTAAGGCGTGACTGCCCAGACTTCAGCGTCTGGATACCATCAAAAAAGCGAGGCCTCGGTCTCGCTTTTTTGCTTTCACGAGCGCCGCAAACTCAGGGCTTGGAAGACTCCAGCAGCTTGAGCCTGCGGTCAATGGCTGCTGCTGCGCTGCTGTCGCCCGCCTGCTCCAAGGCCTTGCGCTGCAGCAGCAGCCAGGCCATCAAGGCTCTGCGCCAGCCTTGCTCGGAGGCTGTATCGACACCAAGCTGCAATAGCTCAGGCGATGCACTGCCCGCGCGCAACATGACGCCTGCCGCCACCAGGCGCGAGAGAGGGTCCTTGATCTTGGCGAGAGCCGGTGCGCCGGATGTTGCGATGGAAGCCGCTACATTGCGCTGTGGCTCGGGTAGTTGGGCGATGTCTTCCAGCAGCAACTGGGCTTGCAGATAGCGCGCGTAGGCTTGCTCGGGGGGCGCAGCATCCTGCGCCAGCTTTTGATATGCGGGGCAGTCATCCCATTGCAGGCTGGCGACCTGGGCGGCGCAGCGCATCAGCTCCACCCGGGCGGCCAGATCAGGACGGCCCGTGCTAGCCACTGCATCACGCGCTTTTTGCCATTGCAGGGCTTCAACGCGCTGCTGGCCTTGCAGGTAGGCCTGGCTGGCTCGCTGTGCTGCAGACTCGGCGCTCAAGGCCCAGTCCGGTGCAGGCGGCTGGTTGCCGCAGCCTGCAAGCGCCACAAAAACGATAGCAGATAGCGCATATCTTATCTGGACTAGAGGCTGATTTGGCTTGATTTTTTGCTTCATGGCAGTTTCAGCTCCGGTTTGCGGGAAAACGGCCATTTGCGCTGCAGATCATTGAGCACCGACTCCAGCCGGATCAGATTGCTTTCGACCTCGGCACGCAGCGCCGTAAGGTCGGTCGATGCTTCCTTGGCATTGCTACCAACGACTTGCAGATCGGCCAGCACCGCGTCCACCTTGGTCATGCTTTTACGGGTATCGGCCAGCAGTCCGTTGAGCTGCTCCACCGTTGCCCTGACCTGCGGCATGACGCCGTTGGCATCGAACACTTGGCTATCGGCCCGCGCAACCATGCGGTCCATGCGACCGACGACAGTGTTCAACCGCCCCAGCAGTTCGGTGACCTTGCGCGCTTCTTCGTCACTACCCAGCACCACGCCGAGTGCTCCGCCCTGACCCTGAAGACGTTCGGCCAGCTTGCGTACCTCGCCCAAGGAGCCACCCAGTGCGGAGTCGCTGGCCGTCAAAGCCGCCACATTGGCCAGCACTTCCTTGGCGGAGTTGATGATCTGCGGCAACTCGGCCGTGGCGTCGCCGCTGAGCACGGGGCGCACGGAATCAGGCGGCAGCGGCGCATCGTTGAGCATGCCGGTGTAAGCCTTGATGGTGGTGCCACCCACAATGCCTTTGACCAGCGTGAACACGCTGGACTGGCGCAGCCAGTGCATGTCTTTTTCCGGCACATCGACCAGAATGCGTACCGAGCCGTCTTCCGCCAGCTCGATCTTGCGCACTGCTCCAATCGGGAAGCCCGAGAACGTCATGTCCATGCCCACGGTCACGCCCTGCGAGTCGTCGGCAGTCAGTACCAGGCGCTGCTTGGGCTCGAACACGCCGCGTGCGTACAGCAGATAGCCTGCGGCGCCAAAGATCAGCAGCAGCGTCAGCGCCAGCAAAGCCGCCGCCTTGGCGCGCAGATGGGCTACGGGCTTGAGGTCCAGCAGCTCCTCGTCTATCAGTTGCTCCTCGGCCATGCGGGATCGGCCCGGCCGATCCGGCTCCCGCAGGCTGTCCCTGATATCGGTCATTGCTTCATCCTTATCAGTAGTAGTTGCCCATGAGCGAGATCACCTCGATCACCAGCAGCACGGCAAACATGCGCGCAAAGCCACCCAGCTCCGCCCCACCCTGGCGGTGGCGCGCCACCGGCGTATACAGGGCCGACGCCAGCGGCATGATGGCCACGGCCAGGCTGAAAAACCAGGTCTTGATGACGAACACCAGCGTCAGCGTGGGCGTGAAGATCTGGCCAAACACACGCGTGTAGCCATTAAAACCTGCAAGGCTGAAGCCATACAGGCTCAGATACACCGTCACCAGCGCCACGATGCAGCTGAGCGAGGCCAGCGTGATCGCCGCAAACACACCGGCTGCCGCACGCGGCACCACCGCCGCGCGTATGGGGTCCACGCCATGCGCGTTCCAGACCTTGAACTGGCCGCGTGTGCGCATCTGCACCACCTGCACGCCGGCCGGAATGGTGCAGCGCATGGCCACAAACAGCACAGCAGTGAGCGGAATCAGCTCGATCACCATCACGCGCACCACCAGGTCCAGCGCATAGCGAGACAGGCCATAGCTTTGCGCCGTAACCATCACAATGCGCGCAATCACCGCGCACAGCAGGGCCGCCAGCAAGGTGAAGCCCGTGAGCACGGGCGCAGTCTGCGCATAGATCTGCTGCGCCAGCATGCGCCGCGAGCCGCGCCGGTAACTTGAGGGCGAGAGCACCAGCACCAGAATGACGGCCGCCAGATAAATGCTGCGCCACCACGCCATGGCCTGCGTGACCAGTGCAGACCACAGGCGCGCGGGCAGTTGCAGAATGGTTTCGCTCCAGCTCATGCAGGAATGATAGCGTCCACTTCAGACAAGATGGGCGCAATGCTTTGAAACAATGCAGTGAGCGTCCCGCATGGCTTCATACATGGCGCTTCATGGCTGTCCCTGTCTGCAAGCCATCGGGCAAAGGCTCATCGGCCTGGGCATGAAGAGCTTCGATGATGTGGCAATAGCTGTCCGAGCCATCGCATTGCCCGCGCAGATGCTCCAGCTCATGCTCCAGCGCCTGCAGCTCGGCCAGTCGCTCGCGCACATGGCCCAGGTGTGCGTCCAGCGTCTCGCGGGCGGCTACGCAATCGGCCTTGCGCGCGCCGTCCAGCGCCAGCAACGTGCGCACCTCATCGAGCGACATATCCATGGCGCGGCACAGACGGATAAAGCGCAGGCGGTGCACATCACCATCGGTGTAGAGGCGGTACTGGTTGTCCTCGCGCACGCCGGGCGACAGCAGTCGTTCCTTTTCGTAATAGCGGATATTGGCCGCCGCAATACCGCTGCGCTTGGCAGCATCACCAATGCGCCAGCGCGGAATATCGCCGGAATGAGGGCTCATGCTTGACCTTGAAGTGACTTCATCGTTTTCAATGGTGCCATGAAGCAAGAACGCCCGTCCAGCCACGACCACCATGACCATGATCATTCGCACGATCACTCGCATGAACATGACCATGCGCACTCGCCAGAAACCACAAAAGCTGTAGCAGCCAGCGCAGCCTCATCCTGCGGTACAGGCTGCTGCGCGCCGTTTTCCATCAGCGAGCCCGCCAAGCCGAAGGCACATGACCACGATCATGACGAGCACGATGGTCATGGACATGACCACGGCGTGCTGCCCGGCTGGCCACGCATCTATGCGGCGCTGGCGGCAGCGCTGGCGGCCGAGGCCTGCCACTGGTTTGGGGAAGGAAACCTTGGCTTGCAATACCTGGGCATGGCGCTGGCCGTGGTGGGTATTGCGCTGTCCGGGCTGGGCGTCTACAAGGCCGGCATCAAGGACATCTTGCGCTTCGAGCTCGGCATTCATGCGCTGATGGCCGTGGCCGTCACCGGTGCCTTCATCATCGGCCAGTGGCCCGAAGCCGCGATGGTCATGGCCTTGTACGCGGCAGCCGAGCGCATTGAAGACCAGGCCATGGACAAAGCCCGCGCCGCGATTCGCAATCTGCTGCAGCTCGCGCCTGAGACCGCCGATGTGCTGCAGGCCGACGGTAGCACCAAGGCCACGCCCATCAACGATGTGGCGCTGGGCGCGCTGCTGCGCGTAAACCCCGGTGCGCGCGTGCCGCTGGACGGCGAAATCACCGCCGGTGAAAGCTCGGTTGACCAGGCCCCCATCACCGGCGAAAGCGCGCTGGTGCACAAAGGCCCGGGCGATGAGCTGTATGCAGGCTCCATCAACCAGGATGGCGAGCTGCAGCTGCGCGTGACGGCCCCTGCCAATGACAGCCTGATTGCCCGCATCGTCCACGCTGTGGAACAAGCCCAGGCCAGCAAAGCCCCCACGCAGCGCTTTGTGGATCGCTTTGCCGAGATCTACACCCCTATCGTGCTGGTGCTGGCCATTGCGCTGGGTGTGCTGGCCCCGCTCGTCATGGACTGGACCTGGCATCAAGCCGCCTATCAGGCACTGGCTCTGCTGGTCATTGCCTGCCCTTGCGCGCTGGTGCTGTCCACGCCTGTCACCGTGGTCAGCGCGCTGACGGCCGCTGCCAAGCGCGGCATTCTGATCAAGGGCGGCAGCGCGCTGGAGTCGGCCCGCCAGCTCAAGGCCATTGCGCTGGACAAGACCGGCACCCTGACCACCGGCAGCCCCAAACTGGTGGACTGGAAAGTGTGGGGAACCGCCGCCAGTACCGAAATGGCGGCCCGTGCCTATGCGCTGGCCTCGCGCTCGGACCACCCGGTCTCTCGCGCCATTGCACAAGGCTTGGCCGAAACCGCAGGCCAGGCATTTGACGAAGCCCAGCAACTGCAGGCCCTGCCGGGCCGTGGCGTGCAGGCGCAGGTCCAGGGCGAGCTGTGGACTCTGGCCAATCTGCGCTGGGTGGGCGAGCAAGGTTGGGACAGCGCCGAACTCAAGTCCACCTTGAGCGAGCAGGAGCAGCAAGGCCGCACCGTCACCCTGCTGGCCAACAGCCAGGGCGTGCAAGCGCTGTTTGCCGTGGCAGACCCGCTGCGCCCGCAGGCGAAAGAAGCCGTGCAGCAACTGCAGGCACTGGGCGTCAAGCCCGTGGTACTCAGCGGCGACAACACCGCCACCGTGCGTACCGTGGCCGCAGAAGCAGGCATTAGCGACGCACGCGGCAATATGCTGCCCGAGGACAAGCTCAAGACCCTGGCCGAAATGCAGCGCGACATCGGCCCCACAGCCATGACGGGCGACGGCATCAACGACGCACCGGCGCTGGCTCAAGCCGATATCGGCTTTGCCATGGGCGGCATGCATGCCACCGGCATTGCCATGGAAACGGCGGACGTGGTGCTGATGAACGACGACCTGCGCCGCATCCCCGATGTGGTGGACCTGTCCCGGCGCGCCCACAGCGTGCTGTGGCAGAACATTGGTCTGGCGCTGGGCATCAAGGTCGCATTCTTCATCCTGGCGCTGACGGGCCACGCCAGCATGTGGCTGGCCGTGCTGGCGGATATGGGCGTGAGCCTACTGGTGGTGGCCAATGGCCTGCGCCTGCGGCACTGGGGGCGAAGCGCCTAAGTAGTAACTTTCGCCAGGGGCTCGCTGCATATACGGTCGCGCCCCTGCTGCTTGGCCTGATAAAGCAGCGCGTCCGCGCGCTGCAGCGAAAAGGCCAGCGTCTCTGGTTCCTGCACAGGCACCAGCCCCATGCTGACCGTGATGCGAAAGCTCGATGGCAAATCGGCAAAACGCAGCTTCTGCAGGCGCTGGCGAATGCGCTCGCCCACGGCCTGCGCCCCCGCAGGTGTGAGCCCATAAAGCAGCAGCACAAATTCTTCGCCGCCAAAGCGCGCCACCAGGTCGCCCTTGCGCACCGAGTCTTTCAGGATGCGCGCCAGCGCCTGCAGTGCAGCGTCACCCACGTCATGACCCCAGCGGTCATTGACCTGCTTGAAATAGTCCACATCACAGAGCAGCAGGCAACCTAGCGGCTGCTGCGTCTGGCGCGGGCCATGCTCCAGCGCTTCCCAGAACGCGCGGCGGTTAAGCAACTGGGTCAGCGGGTCGCGGTTGCGCTCATCCTGCAGGCGGCTAACCATGGACTGCACGGCCATGGCCACATACAGCATGACAAACAGCAGCGCAAAAACCAGCAGACTCAGCTGCAGCACAATCCAGAAGGCTGAGCCGCCAATCTTCCACTCGTCCATGCTGCGGGTCGATGGCGTGGTCAGCACAGTACGCACAAAAAAGCTCAGCACAAACAGGCCAAATATCCCGAGCACGGCCCGCTCCAGCTTGCCGGGATAGCTGCTCCAGCTGTGCAGCAAACGCCAGCTACACAGCCCCAGTTGCGCACCCAGCCCGAAATTGAGCACATAGATGCGCATATACAGCTGATAGTTCACATAGGCGTAATACACCAGCAACGCCAGCGCCAGCCCACCGGCGAGCAGGCCGCCCAGCCGGTCCACCCGCACACCAAAACGCGCGCACATGGCCTCGGCCAAGCACCAGACAGACAGGTGATAGCACAGCGCCGACACCACAGCGCTATGCGCATAGTCGCGTGGAATCTGCGCGATCTGCCCACTCAAACCCAAGCTAAACAGCACAAGACAGCCAGCCATCCAGGCCCAGTCATGCTGTCTTGACCTCTGGGACATGCGCGGCTGCCAGTACCAGCAGGCCCCAAAGCCCAGCGCCAGCAGCAAGGTAACCATCGGCAAACTCAAGGCGAAATATTGGCCAGTCGTCACAGGCCTGCTCCCTTCGGTCAAAGTTTGAGATGGCATCGATGCTGCCTGCCAAGCAGCAGAATATTCAAAAATGTAGGAATTTGATTACAAATATTCACATTTCAGAGACAGGCCCGGCAAGCCGCCTCAGAGACCTTGGCCGCAGGAACTTTTGCCGCCAGCGCTTATCATTCCCTGCATGCGCCGCTTTCTTTCCCTGTTCATGATGCTGTTGCTAGCCCTGCGTGGCCTGGCAGGCGATGTCATGGCCATGGAAAGCCCAGCAGCCCATTCGCCAGCGCATAGGGTCGCTGCCGTCACGCAGCAGATGGCGGGCATGGATCATTCCATGGCGCATGGCTTGCCCGTGAATATGGACATGAGCCATGCTGAACATGCTGCGATGACCATGCGGCATGGCCCAGATCACAGCGCTGATCACGCCTCTGCCAGCGTCCAATGCGGCGCAGCGGACGCCAGCGACTGCGGCTCTCATGACGGCCACTGCACCACTTGCGGCCTGTGCCACACGGCTCTGGGCCAGCCTCAGTGGGCTCTCTTCAATACTCCCGTTCCTGCAACGATTCAGCCCCGCCACGGCACTGATCGCTTTGCCAGCATTGCGCCCATCGCGCTGATCAAGCCACCGATTTTTGCGGTCTGACACCCTAGGTGCGTCCGCAATTTTGATAGCTGCCAGCCTATTTTTTATCTAGGCTTGAGGCTTGAAAGCCTCAAAATCCTTGCGGTCGTGAATCCGGTCTCGACTTCAGGAATCTCTTATGCGCACAGCGCATTCTCTTGTTTTTTTGGCTCTGGCCACTGCCATGCTGGGCGCGGCTTTGCCTGTCTCTGCGGCAGATGCTGTGCAGCCCTCTGCGGCCCGCCCCGCAGTCTTTGACCCCGCCGCGCCCACTGCACCACTGCACCATCAGGCGCTGCCCACCAGCGGCAGCATCGTCGATCATAGCGGTGACTGGAAAGCGGCCAATGCCGCAGTAGCGCGGTTTCCGCGTGGTCACGCCGATGTGATTCGCTGGGAAAAAGCCCAGGCTGCCGCAGAACCTTCATCAAACGACATGCCGGCTGAAGCACATCAGCACCACATGCAGAAAGGTCAGCCATGAAGCGCGTCCTACCCCTGCTGACTGCGCTCACTCTTGCGGGCTGCGCCAGCGTCTCGCCCGACGGTCTGCGCGGCGATGTCGCCCAGCACACCCAAGGCCGCTTGCCCGCTGGCGCGCAACTGCCTTCGCCCGATGCACAAGCCCAGCAAGATGCGCAGCAGCAGATCAGCGATTGGCTCCAGCAACCCGTCGATGCCGATACCGCTGTGCGCATTGCTCTGCTGAACAACCCCGGTCTGCAGGCACAACTGGCGCAGCTGGGCATTGCCGACGCGCAGCGCGTGCAGACCCTGACCCTGCCCAACCCCAGCTTTACCTTTGGCCGCTTTCGCAATGGGCATGAGCGCGAGATCGAGCGCCAGCTCAGCTTTGGTCTGGTGCAGCTCATCACCCTGCCCTGGCGCAGCCGCTGGCAAGGCTGGCAGATGGAGCAGGCCACGCTGACCGCGGCCCAGCAGGTACTGCTGCTGGCCGCAGACACGCGCCGCGCCTGGCTGCGCGCTGTGGCGGCTGAGCAAGCACTGGCCGCCAACGAGCGCATGCACGAAGCCGCAGCCCTGGGTGGCGAGCTGGCCCGCCGCATGGCGCGCGTCGGCAACTTCAGCAAGATGGACCAGGCCAGGGAACTGGCCCAGCAGCAGCAGGCTGCTGCCCAGTTGACCCGTGCACGCCTGAACGCCCAGCTGGAGCGTGAACAACTCGCCCGCCGCATGGGCCTGTGGGGCCAGCAGCTCCAGTTCAAACTACCCGAGCATTTGCCCGCCCTGCCCAAAGCCGCAGACCTGCGCAGCGGTGATGACGCCGAAGCCACGGCCCTGCGCGAGCGCCTGGACCTGGGTGCGCTGCGCCGTGATCTGGATGTGAGCGCGGGCCGCCAGGGCTGGGCCACGGTGGGCAGCATCTTTGGCGATATTGGCGCCACCTACAGCAACAACACCAGCACGGATCGCAGCACCGGCCACAGCGACAAAACCCAGGGCTGGGAGTTTGATGTGCCGCTACCGCTGTTTGACTGGGGCTTTGCCGCACGCGGCATGGCGCAGGGCCAGGTGCTGCGCAGCGCGGCCCTGCTACGCGACAACGCCATCCGCGCGCGCAGTGAGGCGCGCAGTAACTGGCTGGCCTACCGCACAGCCTATGACCTGGCCCTGCAGCAACAGGCCGAGGTTTTGCCGCTCGCCAAGCTGATGCAGGAAGAGACTGTGTACCGCTACAACGGCATGTTCATGAGCGTGTGGCAGCTGCTGGCCCAGGCCCGCGCCACCACGCAGGCTGTGGTGACCGCGACCGAGGCACAGCGCGACTTCTGGCTGGCCGAGACGGATTTGCAGCTTGCCTTGACCGGCACATCACCTGGAACATCACCTGGCACCACACCCACCATTTCAACCACTGCAGCGCCTGCTGCCACAACCGAGGCAGGCCACTGATATGCAACGCCGATCCTTTTTTACCGGTGCAGCCACCGCAGTCGCCGCCGCCACCGTCAGCAAGGTCGCCTTGGCGGCGCTGCCCGAGCCTGCCATGCAAAGCAGTGCGGATACGGCCGCGCCGCTCGCACCGCCCAATGGCCGCCCCTACCACCCGGTGGTCACGCTCAACGGCTGGACCACGCCCTGGCGCATGAATGCCGGCGTCAAGGAATTCCACCTGGTGGCTGAGCCCGTGGTGCGCGAAGTGGCGCCCGGCTTCTTCGTCAATATGTGGGGCTACAACGGCCAGTCGCCGGGGCCGACGATCGAGGTGGTGGAAGGCGACAAGGTGCGCATTTTTGTCACCAACCGCCTGCCCGAGCACACGACCGTCCACTGGCACGGCCAGCGCCTGCCCAATGGCATGGACGGGGTGGCCGGGCTGAACCAGCCGGCCATTCCGCCCGGCAAAACCTTTGTCTATGAGTTCGAGGCCCGCCGCCCCGGCACTTTCATGTACCACCCGCATGCGGATGAAATGGTGCAAATGGCCATGGGCATGATGGGCTTGTGGATCACGCACCCAAAAGGCAAACACCCACTGATCGCCGATGTGCAGCGCGACTACGCCTTTTTGCTGGCCGCCTATGCGGTGGAGCCCGGCGCGGCCACGCCCCGCGTCAACGAGATGACGGATTTCAATATCTGGACTTTCAACAGCCGCGCCTTCCCTGCCATCAGCCCCATGGTGGCCAAGCAGGGCGACCGGGTGCGCATCCGTGTGGGCAATCTGACCATGACCAACCACCCCATCCACATCCACGGCCATGAATTTGAAGTGACCGGCACCGATGGCGGCCCCGTGCCCCACAGCGCCCGCTGGCCCGAGGTGACCACCGATGTGGCCGTGGGCCAGATGCGCCAGGTGGAGCTGATTGCCGACGAGCCCGGCGACTGGTCCTTTCACTGCCACAAAAGCCACCACACCATGGGCGCCATGGGGCATGGCGTGCCGACCATGATTGGCGTCGACCACAGCGGCCTGGTGGGCAAGATCCAGAAGATCGTGCCCGACTACATGCTGATGGGCGAGCGCGGCATGGGCGATATGGGCGCCATGCAGATGCCGCTGCCCGACAACACCTTCCCGATGATGACGGGCAAGGGCCCGTTCGGGAACATCGAAATGGGCGGCATGTTCACCACCTTCAAGGTGCGCAAAAACCTGGGCGCCAACGATTACCGCGCCCCCGGCTGGTACCCCTACCCCAAGGGCACCGTGGCCTACGAGTGGCAAGGCGCGCCGCTGGATGCGAAAGCACCTCGCCAGACCACGCCAGGCACTGCGCCGGGTGCGCCCACGGTACACAAGCCTGCAGCGGGAGGCGGCCATGAGCACCATTGACGCTCAATCAGATTGCTACCAAGAACATAGCTATCTGCCTATATATCTTATGGACTAGAACGCTGTTTATTTCAAATTCTTCAAATCTCAAGCACTGATGTGATGAAAGGAACCCACACCATGCAAACCACTACGACTAACCGCCGCCACGCTCTGCACCTGCTCGCCGCTGCTGCAGGTCTGGTCGCCCTGCCCGCACTGGCTGCCACACCCGCCAAGACACCCATGGAGGTCTGGAAAGACCCGAACTGCGGCTGCTGCAAGGACTGGATTGAACTGATGGAAAAAGCTGGCTTTGCCATCACCGTGCACGACGTGGGCAATAGCGCCGTGCGCGCCAAGCTGGGCCTGCCGCAGAACCTGGGCAGCTGCCACACCGCGCTGGTCGGCGGCTATGTCGTTGAAGGCCATGTGCCCGCTGCCGATGTGCACAAGCTGCTCAAAGCCAAGCCCAAGGCACTGGGCATCACCGTGCCCGGTATGCCCATCGGCAGCCCCGGCATGGACGGCCCCGAATACAAGGGCCGCAAAGACCCGTTCGATGTGCTGCTGGTCACCAAGAACCTGATGAACAGTGGTGTCAGCACTACCGTCTTCACCAGCTATCGCTGCTAAGCCTGCTCAGACCTTGAAGTCATTCATGAAAAAATTACTCATCACCACCTTCGCAACCCTGAGCATGACGCTGGCCGCGCCTGTCTTTGCGCAGGATCACTCGGCCCATGCAGGCCATGGCGCAGCCGCTGCATCCAGCAATGCTGAAGCCGTCATGACCGCCGGCGAAATCACCCGTGTCGATGCGCGCACAGGCAAGCTGACCATTCGCCACGAAGATATCAAGAATCTGGACATGCCCGCCATGACCATGGTGTTTGCACTGGCTGATTCTGCCAAGCCTGCTGACTTCAAGGCGGGCGACAAGGTGCTATTCCACGCCGAAGACAAAGACGGCACGCTGATCATCACGCGCATTCAGCCTGCGTCCTGATGAAAGCAGACCAGCCCTGCAATGGCTTTTTTGGCAGGACTGGTCGTCTTCATCTGTAACTTCCCCGTCAACGCCCCGTGCGTGCTGCCGCAATATGAGCGGCAGTGCGCTCGAGCAAGTCCTGAGGAACATCTCTTTCACTCAACGCCAGTAGATCATGGGCGCTGCGCCCCTTGATATCTCTGTGCAGCAAGTTCACCTTGCTGGACCAGAACCAGCGCACCGCCTCCCACTGCCCATAGCTCACCGCCATCAGATAAGGTGTGCGGCCCTCTGGATCAGCGGTCTTATCCAGATCAGCGTCCGCCTGCCTGAGTAGTTCCAGCATTTCGAGGCGCCCATTAAATGCAGCCCAGGCCGTGGCTGTCAGCCCTGTGCTCAGGCTGACCTGATCCAGCGGACTGCCCTGCTCAACCAGCCATCGGGCCGCTTCATCGTTGCCACAGTTCAAGGCCGTGATCAGCGCATTGAGGCCCGTACTTTTCTGGACATAGGCCATATCGTCCCCCGCCAGCAGGCGCTGCTCCATCTCAGCGATATCGCCCTTTTCGGCGGCTTTGAGCAGTTTCATGGTCATGTATCAATACATCCACTTCCTGATCAGCGCCATGCCCAGTCGCTGTGCCAGCAGTTGTTCCGCCAGCTCATCCCCATCATCTCGCCCCTGCGCCATGGCATGAGCTGTGCATAGTGCCTTGAGGCTCAAGGTGTCGAGATAGTCGCCCACATCATCGAAGACACGGGTCAGCAAGGGGCTGCTGTCATGGTCAAGATACCAGACGGAGCCATCGCGGCGGTCAAGGCACCAGAGGTTGCCATTGCCTAGGTAGTCACCAAAGGCGACCAGCTCGCCTATTGCTGCCGTCAAGGCAACCGCCTCCTGCGGGCCCGCCATTTCCACAATATCGGCGATGCCGGGAAAGACCACCTGCACCGGGCCTATGGCGTCCATATCCTCGTCGGGTTCTTCACGATCAAAGCGCACAGCGAGCAGGCGCTCGGCCCAGTCCAGCACGCCCAGTTGCAGGTGATAGTCTCTTAATGATTGCGACAGTGCGCAGCCCAGCCGCCATTCACACAGGCGAAGCTCAGCAGGGCTGCAGGGCGTGACCTGGGCGGGTTCCTCATCCATCCAGGCATGGGCCTGCAGGCCCAGATGCCAGAAATCCAGCCGTTCCTGCATGTTCGCAAACTGCGCTGGCCAGAATAGCTCTGGCACTTGCGCTTCTGCCCAGACAGGAAGCGGCGTGGTAAAGCGCGGGCTGCGCCCGAACTCGGCTTGCAGCATCTGTTGCCAAACTTGACTATCCGCCGAGCCACCTGCTGGCCAGTTCATTTCACGCAGTACGGCCACAGGTAGCCACGGTGCGTAACCCATGCGGCTTTCGGCATCGGCACTGCGCGCAATCAAGCGCAGCGTGGGCTGACCCAATACAGCTGCAGGCGAGGTCTGACCAGCAGCATCAACCGCTTCCAGTTGCGCCAGCGCATCCTGGGGCAGATCGACCCAGTCGCTGGATTGCAGTTCTGGCAGTGCCTGCACCAGGGCGGGCAAGTCTTTGAAGATTTTCATGCGAGCAATCTGTGCGCAGCGCGTAGACTGCGCCTCCTATGTTGACGCTAGAGCAGTTTTATTCCGGGCTGGCCGATGGTTCGCTGGCCCGTGCACACCATATCAGGCTGAGCGACGGTCTGGCGGAGTTTCCCGCCGCGCTGTATCAGTTGGTCGATACGCTGGAGATTCTGGATCTCTCGGGCAATCAGCTCACCACGTTGCCTGATGAGCTGACCCGCTTCAAAAAGCTGCGCATTCTGTTTGCCTCCAATAATCCTTTCACCGAGCTGCCGCGCGTGCTGGGCCGCATGCCTCAGCTGGAGATGGTGGGTTTCAAGGCCTGCCAGATTGAGCATGTGCCAGAGGACAGCCTGCCGCCGCGCCTGCGCTGGCTGATTTTGACGGACAACCGGTTGCAGTCCCTGCCCGACGCGATGGGCCACTGCCCGCGCCTGCAAAAGCTGATGCTGTCCTGCAACCAGCTAAAGGCTTTGCCCGCCAGTCTGGTGCGCTGCGAGAAGCTGGAGCTGCTGCGCCTTGCCAGCAACCAGTTTGAGAGTGTTCCCGAGCAGGTCTTTGCACTGCCCGCGCTGGCCTGGCTGGCGATTGCGGGCAATGCATTTACTCAAAAAAGTGAGCTGCTAGCCTATAAGACATATGGACTAAAGCCCATTTCTTATCAAAATCTGCAGTTGTACGAGCTTTTGGGCGAGGGGGCCAGCGGTCATATCTACCGCGCCACCGATGGTCAGCAGTCGCTGGCACTCAAGGTTTTCAAGGCCGCGTACACCAGCGATGGTACGCCGCAGTCCGAGCTGGCTGCCGGTCTGGCGGCCGGCCAGCACCCCCATCTGCTCACACCACTGGCCGCTGTGACTGGCGCGCCTGATGGGCAACTGGCCATGGCTTTGCCCCTGCTGAGCGCCGATATGCAGCCGCTGGCCGGGCCGCCGAGCTTTGACAGCTGCACGCGCGATGTCTATGCGCTGCAGCTGCGCCTGACCCAGACTGTGGCTGACCGCTTGCTGCAAGGCATTCGCGCTGCGGTGCAGCATCTGCACCAGCGCGGCCTGTTGCATGGCGATCTGTATGCGCACAACACGCTGTGCAATCTACAGACAGGCGAAGCCGTCCTCAGCGATATGGGCGCCGCGGCATTGCTCAATGACTTGCCCGATACGCAGAAAGCGCAGCTGCAGCAGATGGAGCTGCGTGCGCTGCGCATTCTGGAGGCCGAAATTCAGGCCTTGGTCGCTTCAACGCTTACTGCAGGAAAGCAGGCTTGGCATAGCCCGCAAACTTGCTGTCCACCACGGCCTTGAATTCGGCGGACTTGTAGGCGGCCGCCAGGTCCTTGGCCCATTGCGTGTCCTTGTCCTTGGTCTTGACGGCCACGATGTTCAGATAGTGCTCAGGCGTTTTTTCCAGCAGCACCGAGTCAGACAGCTTCATGCCCGAGGAGATGGCAAAGTTGCCATTGATGATGGCGTATTGCGCATCATCGAGCGCGCGCGGCAGATGGGCGGCATCGAGCGGCACCAGCTTGATCTTCTTGGGGTTGGAGGCCAGGTCCAGCTCGGACACGCGCAGCGGGTTCACCCCCTCTTTGAGCTTGACCAGCCCGGCCTGCTGCAGCAGCAAAATGCCGCGCGCCAGATTGCTGGGGTCATTGGGCAGCGCAATACGGTCACCATCTTTCAGCTCCGCCAGCGACTTGCGTTGCTTGCTGTACACGCCCATGGGCGCAATCGGCCCCTGTACCAGCGCCGTCAAATCGAGCTTGCGGTCGCCCTTGAACTGGTTGAAATACACCTCGTGCTGGAAGAAGTTGGCGTCCAGCGAGCCATCGGCCAGCGCCAGATTGGGCTGCACATAGTCGTTGAACTCCACCAGACGGACTTTGTAGCCCTTCTTCTGGAGGATGGGCACGATGCCCGATTGCAGCTGGTCGATATTGGAGCCAGCGGTGCCACCAATGATCAGCTGCTTTTTGCTGGCATCCTGCGCAGCAGCGGGCAACGCGCTCAGTGCCAGACCGGCTGCGGCCAGCATCGTGCTTGCCAGAATGCTGCGGCGGTTACGGGCGGCAGAGAGAAAAGAAAACATGCAAGCTCCTTGTCGTTGGGTGATGTGTTGCATCCAGTATCACAACAAGGCTTGAGATTTCTAACTAATAAAAACCCATCCCCATATTCAGAAAACATCTGAAGCAGAATTGATAACGCATGAAAAAGGGCCGCATCGCGGCCCTCTGTGTGGAGCAAGGTGTGCTTACTTCAGGAAAGCAGGCTTGGCATAGCCGGGGAACTGACTGTCCACCACAGCCTTGAACTCCGGCGACTTGTAGGCAGCGGCCAGATCCTGCGCCCACTGCGACTTTTCGTTGCCAGACTTCACGGCCACCACGTTCAGGTACTGATCGGGGGTCTTTTCCAGCACCACGGCTTCGCTGAGCTTCAGGCCCGAAGACACGGCAAAGTTGCCGTTGACCACCACATAGTCCGCATCTTCCAGCACACGGGGCAGTTGCGCAGCTTCCAGCGCCACAAACTTCAGCTTGTGGGGGTTGGCGGCCAGATCCAGCTCGGAAATACGGGCGGGGTTCACACCAGCCTTGACCTGCACCAGCCCGGCTTGCTGCAGCACCAGCAAGGCGCGAGCCAGGTTGCTGGGGTCGTTGGGCAAAGCCACCTTGGCGCCACTCTTGATGTCCGCCAGGCTCTTGTGCTTTTTGCTGTACACACCCATGGGCGCCACGGGGCCTTGCACGATGGCGGTCAGCGCCAGCTTGCGGTCGGTCGTGAACTGGTCAAAGTAGGCGCGGTGCTGGAAGAAGTTGGCGTCCAGCGAACCATCGCTCAGCGCCAGATTGGGCTGAACATAGTCGTTGAACTCGACCAGCTTGATCTTGTAGCCCTTTTTCTGCAGCTGGGGCAGGATGCCTTTTTGCAGCAGGTCATAGTTGGAGCCCGCTGTTGCGCCGATCAGCAGGTTTTTCTTGGCGGCATCATCAGCCATGGCGGGTGTGCCCGCGGCGGCCAGCAGGGCCACTGCGGCCGTTGCCAGAACGGCACGGCGGCTGGCGGCAAAAGAAAAACGTGCAGACATGAATCACTCCTTGAAATCAAAACCGGGCAGCGCGAAGATCGGTTTTTTGCGCTGCAGCAATACGCCAAGTATGAACCCACCTAGGGTTAACTCTAAAGAATAAAAAGCCATCTGTTTATCTGCATCCGCATATAAAACTACCAGGGAGTTACCAAATGCCATCACCCTCCTCCACTCACGACCTTCTCCAGCACAGCGGCCACATCGGTCGGGTCAAAGGCTTGCTGGTGGGCCATTTCACCGACAGCCGCCGCCCCACGGGCTGCACCGCCGTGCTTTGCCCCGAGGGCGCAGTCGGCGGCGTCGATGTGCGCGGCGCAGCCCCCGGCACGCGTGAGACGGATTTGCTGCACCCCAGCAATCTGGTGCAACAGGTGCACGGCATCATGCTCAGCGGCGGCAGCGCCTGGGGGCTGGATGCCGCCACAGGCGCCGTGCGCTGGCTGGAGGAGCAAGGCGCTGGCCTGAACATCGGCGTGGGCAAGATTCCGCTGGTGCCCGCCGCCGTGCTGTTTGACGTGATGATGGGCGACTGGAAGATTCGCCCCGATGCGGCGGCAGGCTATGCCGCATGCCAGAGCGCCAGCACCGACCGCCCCGCAGAAGGCAGCGTAGGAGCCGGTGCCGGAGCGGTGGTCGGCAAGGTCTTTGGCCATGAGCGCGCCATGAAAGGCGGCATTGGCACGGCCAGCTTTACGGTGGACGGCGTGACCGTGGGCGCCATGATTGCCTGCAATGCGCTGGGCGATGTCTTCAACCCGTTCGACGGCCAGTTGCTCGCAGGCGCCCGCACTGCGGACGGCAAGCAGTTGCGCGGCACGCGTGATGCATTGCTGGCAGGTGAAGAGCCCCGCCCCGTGCTGGCGGGCAGCAATACCACCATCGGCGTGGTGGCGACCGATGCGCAAATCACCAAGGCGCAGGCCCACCGCCTGGCTGTGGTGGCCCACGATGGCCTGGCCCGCGCTATCAACCCCGTGCACACCATGAGCGACGGCGACAGCCTGTTCGCCCTGGGGACCGGTCAGTCCAGCAAGAGTCTGGGCATGATGACGCTGTGCACGCTGGCCGCCGAAGCCGTGGCCGTAGCCACCGCACGAGCTATTTTGCTGGCCCGTGCCGTAGCGGTCGCCGGGCAGACCAGCTTGCCGGCTGCCACGGATTTGCATCGTTAATTGGCGGTGTTGATGTGCCGTATCAACTTGCTCTGTGTGGGTGGCAGCCAGAGCCATCCAATGTGCACCAAGCTACTGAATTGATAGCTTCCAGCGCTTAATATTCAAGGACTAGCAAGCTGTTTTAGTCAAATTTCTGCCAGCCGCGTCAGTTGGCCCTGCGCCAGCAGCTTGTCCCGCATGCGGCGGGTCATGCTCTGGGTGCTGCCATCTTCTGCGGTGAACAGGAACAGGCTTTGCTGCGGGCTCACCCAGGTCAGTTGGGTGCGCAACTGCTGGCGCTCGCTGCGCAGCTCCACCCAGGTGCCCAGTGCCCATTGGGCGCACGCATCGTCTTTGGCGGCAACAGGCGCCGGGGCCATCTGCACCGCCACCTGCGGCTGCGCCGCATGCACCACCTCCGTCAGCACGGGCAGGTTTTCTGGCAAGCGAGGTTGAACAGGCGCGGCCTGAACCTGCAACGCAGTGCTGGCCACAGGTGTCTCTGCCACAGCGGCGGCACCACCTCTGGTGCCAGCGCTTATCTGCGCGTGCTTGCGCCCATCGCTGGCTGCGGGCCCACGCGCTGTCGCTTCCACCATGTCCAGCACGCGCTGCTGCAAGCTGCCAATGCGGGCAGCCAGCGCGGCAATCTCCACGTCCGATCGCCCCACACTGGTCAAACCGCGCGCCAGTCGACGCTGCAGCTTGGGCGCCAGAGAAATCAACCGCCCCACGTCCTGCGCAGCCTGGGCCGATACGCTCCACAACAGGCTGGGCACCAGCGCCAGATAGCCACCGGGGTCACGCTCTGCACCGTCTTTCTGGCGGCGCTGGGCATGGGCGATCACTTCGGCCCAGGGGCCGGTCACAAAGTCCAGAATGTCTTCGGGCACGCCCTGGGCACTGGGCAGATTGCGAATCGTCAGCGCAATGCTGCGCGTATCGGGCGGGGCCTGGATCAGCTCACGGGTCGATGGCTTGTCCAGCAGACTCAGCGCCGAACTCATCAAGCCCTGCTGCGTGGAATGCTCGGCCTCAGCAAAGCTGCTGAGCGACGGGGTGAACGCATTGTCTGGCGGCCATTGCTCGCGCACAAACTGCAGCGCCAGCGCAAACACCTGCGCGTTGATCTGCGCCAGCCCCGCCAGCTTGCTGGCCGCTGTTTCCGCCACGCCGATGAAGTGCTCAAAGCCCAGCGCAGATTCGCTCACAAACCACAGGCTGCGGGCGGTCAGCTCATCGAGCAGCTGGCGCGCGGGGTGCTGTCTGTCCTCAAAAAAGGCCGCGTCATGCTCCACCAACCGGATCAGCGTGGGCTCCAGCTGCCTTAGCACCCGCTGCACTGCGGGCAGCAGACGGGTATCGCCCGTCATATGCGCCATCATGCGCTGCACGGTGCGCGCCTGCACCAGCGCGCGCGGGGCCTGCGTGGGCTGCGGCAGGTTCAGTTGCCCCAGATCGCTGGGCATCAATGAGGGCGAAACCGTCTGCAATGCCGTGCTGGAATAGGACGACCAGCCCGTTTGCAGGCCAACGATGACATCGGGCTGTATCGTGGTCAGCGAAGCCTGCTCGGGCCAGCCCGCGAGCATGGAATCGGTCAGTGACTGTGGCACGGTATGGCAGCTGTCATCAATCCAGCGCGGGTCCGTGGCCAGCTCTTGCAGCAGGCGCAGCGTCATCAGGCTTTGCGGCTGATGGTCCGCCGAAGGCTCAACCCCATAGCGCGCCGGCAACACTCCGTGCTGCCGCAGCAAGGCCGCAGTGCGCGCGTATTCGGACACCAGAATGCCGCCCAGTTGCTGCCCCATCAGGTCGCGCCAGCATTGGGCCACCTCCATGGCGGGCTGCACCGCCGTCAGCGACTGATCAAGGGCATGCACATAGTTTTCGGGGCGCAGCGGGTTGCACTGGGGGTCCGCCGCTTCCAGGCCCTGCGCGCCGCACATCAGCGCATCCAGGTCGGCCAGTGCCAGCTCCACCTGTGGGGCGACCATTTGCAGCAGCTTCTGCTCTGCTTTGAGCTGGCGGTTCGCTGATTCGGCCATGCTGACCAGCGAAGCCAGCGGCAAGCTGTCGGTATCCAGCGACTTGGCGGTAAACGAAAACGGCTGCCGGGCTGACAGAACCAGTGCTTCCAGCAGGTTCTGCGGATAGCTTTTGATGAGATAGGCACGGTGCTGCTGCAAATTATGTAGCGCAGCACCCAATATATCTCTGGACGTGGAGGAAAAATCAGTAAAAAGCGCCTGCTCCAGGGCGTACTCGGTACGCTGTAGCAGGCGCTGCATTAATGCGTCCGCGCCACGCACCGCCTGAACAAGGCAGGTGCGCAGCACAGATACGGACGCGTGGGCGAGACTCATAGCTCGCAAGAATACCCGTTCCAGCCGAAGCTGGAAGCATTTTGACGCTTACTTCAACGCTTTGTAACGCATTCGCTTCGGTGCGGCACCTTCCTCACCCAGGCGTTTTTTCTTATCGGCTTCGTACTCTTGGTAGTTGCCATCGAAGAACACCCATTGCGAATCGCCTTCGGCGGCCAGGATGTGGGTGGCGATACGGTCCAGGAACCAGCGATCGTGGGAGATCACCATCACCGTACCCGCGTATTCCAGCAGCGCGTCTTCCAGCGCACGCAGGGTTTCCACGTCCAAGTCGTTCGAGGGTTCGTCCAGAAGCAGCACGTTGCCGCCCTGAATCAGCGTCTTGGCCAGGTGCAGACGGCCGCGCTCACCACCGGAGAGGTTGCCAACCTTCTTTTGCTGGTCCTGGCCGTTGAAGTTGAAGCGGCCTGCGTAGGCACGCGAAGCCATCTGGAACTTGCCCACGTTGATGATGTCCAGACCGCCGGAGATGTCTTCCCACACGGTCTTCTCGTTGGCCAGCGCGTCGCGGTTCTGGTCGACGAAGGCCATCTTCACGGTCTGGCCGATTTCCACTTCACCCGAATCAGGCTGCTCCTTGCCGGCGATCAGCTTGAACAGGGTCGACTTACCGGCGCCGTTGGGGCCGATGATGCCGACGATGGCGCCCGCAGGAATGTTCATGGACAGGTTGTCGATCAGCACGCGGTCGCCAAAGGACTTGGTGACGTTCTTGAACTCGATGACCTTGCTGCCCAGACGTTCGGCCACAGGAATGAAGATTTCCTGTGTTTCGTTGCGCTGCTGGTATTCGTAATCGCTCAGTTCCTCGAAACGGGCGATACGCGCCTTGGACTTGGCCTGACGGCCCTTGGCGTTCTGGCGCACCCATTCCAATTCCTTCTTCAAGGCCTTGGCGCGGGCTTCCTCACCCTTTTGTTCGGCTTCCAGGCGGTTGCCCTTCTGGATCAGCCAGTCGGAGTAGTTGCCCTTGTAGGGAATGCCGTGGCCACGGTCCAGTTCCAGAATCCACTCGGCCGCGTTATCGAGGAAGTAGCGATCGTGGGTAATCGCCACCACAGTGCCGCTGAAGCGGTGCAGGAACTGCTCGAGCCAGTCCACGGATTCGGCGTCCAAGTGGTTGGTGGGCTCGTCCAGCAGCAACATGTCGGGTTTAGACAACAGCAGCTTGCACAGGGCCACACGGCGCTTTTCACCACCGGAGAGCTTGCCGACGATGGCATCCCATGCGGGCAGGCGCAGCGCGTCAGCGGCGATTTCCAGTTGGTGTTCGGAGTCGGTACCCGCGGCGGCGATGATGGCTTCCAGCTCGCCTTGCTCGGCAGCCAGGGCATCAAAGTCGGCATCTTCCTCGGCGTAGGCGGCGTAGACCTCTTCCAGGCGCGCCTTGGCGTTGTTGACCTCGGCCATGGCTTCTTCCACGGCCTGACGCACCGTGTGCTCGGGGTTGAGCTGAGGCTCCTGGGGCAGGTAGCCGATGGACAAGCCCTGCATGGGGATCGCCTCGCCCTCGTACTCCTTGTCCACGCCCGCCATGATCTTCAACAGCGAAGACTTGCCCGAGCCGTTCAGACCCAGCACGCCAATCTTGGCGCCAGGGAAGAAACTCAGAGAAATGCCTTTCAAGATCTGGCGCTTGGGCGGCACCGTCTTGGTCAGCTGATTCATCGAAAAAACGTATTGAGCCATGTCCGAATTGCTTTGAGTTACTTGAATTTATGCAAAAAAGTGTGCCGCTTTGCAGGGCAAACAAACCATGATTATCGGTGCATGCGACAATACCCCTCGCAACAGGCGTCCAGTTGCCTGCTGCAGCAGCATTTCAGCTGGGGACAAAGGAAGCGTTTCCAGGCTCCCAACACGCAAACTTTATCTGCCTACAACTGGCCAGGCAGCCCCACGGGCTGCCATGACAGGCTGATACCCCGCGCCCAGGATTGGCGCAACTGATCACAATGACATTTGAAGAACTGAATCTGGCCCCTGCCATTCTCAAGGCCGTGCAAGAACAGGGTTACGAAAACCCGACGCCTATTCAGGCGCAGGCCATCCCTCTGGTGCTGGCAGGCCATGATCTGCTGGCCGGCGCCCAGACTGGCACCGGCAAAACCGCCGCCTTTACCCTGCCCATGCTGCAGCGCCTGTCGGAAGGCACAGCACCCAAGAACAAATTTGGTGGCAAGGGCATCCGCACTCTGGTGCTGACCCCCACCCGTGAACTCGCTGCCCAGGTTGAAGAAAACCTGCGCAACTACTCCAAGTATCTGGATATCAACTCCACCGTCATCTTCGGTGGCGTTGGCATGAAGCCACAGATCGCCCGCATCGAAAAAGGCGTGGACGTGCTGGTCGCCACCCCCGGCCGTCTGCTGGACCTGGCCGGCCAGGGCTTTATGGACCTGTCCACCGTCGAGATGCTGATCCTGGACGAAGCCGACCGCATGCTGGACATGGGCTTCATCCACGATGTGAAGAAAGTGCTGGCTCTGGTGCCCAAGGACAAGCAAAGCCTGCTGTTCTCCGCCACCTTCAGCGATGAAATCCGCGAGCTGGCCAATGGCCTGCTGAAGAACCCGCAGTCCATTCAGGTCACGCCACGCAACACCACGGTGCAGCGCATCAAGCAGGTGATCCACCCCGTGGGCCGCGGCAAGAAAAAGCAGGTTCTGCTGCACATCATCCAGGAAAACAACTGGAGCCAGGTGCTGGTGTTCACACGCACCAAGTTCGGTGCCAACAATGTGGCCGAGTTCCTGACCAAGAACGGCGTCTCCGCCATGGCCCTGCACGGCAACAAGAGCCAGAGCGCCCGCACCCAGGCCCTGGAAGGCTTCAAGACCGGTGAACTGCGTGCACTGGTAGCTACAGATATTGCAGCACGTGGCATCGACATCGACGAGTTGCCCAATGTCGTGAACTACGAGATCCCCAATATCTCGGAAGACTATGTACACCGCATTGGCCGCACGGGCCGTGCTGGCCGTGAAGGCAATGCCGTCAGCCTCGTCTGCATGGACGAAGAAGGCTTCATGATGGACATCGAGCGCTTCACCAAGCAAGAGATTCCAGTGGCTCCGATCGAAGGCTTTGGCCCTGAAGAAGGCGAAGTGGCCGAACCCATCGCCATGGGTCGCCAGACCCTTTGGGGTGGCGCAGGCAAGCCACCCAGCCGTGATGTGATGCAAGCCGCTGCCAAGGCCGCTCGTCAGGAAATGATGGAGCGCATTCGCTCCAACAAGGCGCCCAACGGCGGCCGTGGCGGTGCTCGTCGCCCTGCAGCCGCAGCAGACGGCCAGGCCCAGGCGGATGGCGAGGGCCAACCACGGCCAGCCCGCCAGCACAAGCCTCGTGGCAATGGCCGCCCCAACGGCCAGCGCGGTCAGAACCAGCAGGGTGCTGACCGCATGGAGCGCACCGAGCGCAGCCATGAACGCCGTGAGCCACAAGGCCAGCCGCAATTTGGCCAGGGTGAACGCGCCCCCCGCAACCACGGCAACGATCAGCAGCGCCAACCCAAGCGCGGCGCAGCCCGCCAGTTCGGGGACCGCGAACGCGGTGGTCGCTATGAAGATCAGCCTCCTCGCCCCGACGCACACCTGGGCACACAGCAAGGCCATGCGCGCAGCAATGCACCGCGCGGGGGCAACGGCGGGCAGCCTGATCCCATGCGCACCAGTGTGGACAGCATGGCCGACCGTGGTCGCCGTGGCGGCTTTGGCGGTGGCCGAGGCGGTTTCGGCGGCGGTAACCGGGGTGGAAACCGCGGTGGCTTTGGCGGCGGCTACGGTCGTTAAGTGATGAATCAGGGGGCGCAGGCTCCCTACCCCGAAGGGCTGCAATAGCCAATATTGCAGCCCTTCTGCTTTTTCTGACCTTCTCTTGGCTCTGGGCTGACAGCCGGTCGCAAGCCTGCCGCTCTAACATCCACCTTGAATGTGCGAAGCTTGGAGTCCCCGTTTCGGGCATGTTCTTTTTCTCTTTTCGTGAAGACTATGACTTTTTCATCCACACCCGTGCTCCCTCATGCTATTCAGGCTCCCGCTTCATGGAAGCGCAGCATGCGCAGGCTCACGGCTGTGGGTATGGCTTGCATGCTGACGGCCTGCTCCACGGTCCAGCTTCCAGTCTGGACAGGTGCTTCTGCCCCACCCCCAGTGCAAAGTGGTACACCTCCCATCACCAAGACTACACCTGCAAGCCCTGCAATCAGCCAGCCTGTAGCTCCAGTGGCGCCACTCACACCGTTGCCCTACAACCCGGCCATTGAAGCGCGCTTCCCTGACCCCTCCGTCCGCTACGAAACACCCGGCCTAGGCCCCAACCGCCAGCAGTTCACCACCCAGACGGAAATGAGCGCATGGCTGCAGTCGCTAGCCGGCAAAGTTGGCGACGGCCAGCGGCTGGACGTCGCCACCATTGGCACATCGCAGCGCGGCCTGCCCCTGCTGACACTGATTGCGACCCAGGGACAGAGCACACAGGCCACGGCACTGAACAGCAATGGCAAGCCCACCGTCCTGCTGGTCGGCCAACAACGTGGCGATGAGCCAGCAGGCGCAGAAGCCTTGCTGGTGATCGCCCGCGAACTGGGCAAGGGTGGCCTGCTGTCGCCACTGCTGCAGCAAATCAACATCATCATTGTTCCGCGCGCCAACCCCGACGGTGCCCAGGCCTTGACGCCACATACGGCCGACGGCACCGACCTAGCCCGGGACCACCTGATACTGAGCACGCCCGAAGCTCAGGCCTTGGCCAAGCTGAGCCGCAACTACCGCCCCGTTGCAGTCATCGATCTACGTGAATTTGCAGCCGCAGGCCCGTTTCTGCAGAAGTTCCAGGCCGTCCAGCGCTATGACCTGCTGCTCCAACCGGCTGCAACACCCAACAACCACGAGTTCGTTGCCAAAGCCGCCCGCGAATGGTTCACCAACCCCATGCGCAGCGCACTCGACTCAGCCGATATCAGCAACGAGTGGTACTCCGAACCCAGCGCGCAGTCGGGCGACCAATCGCTCTCCATGGCCCAGCCGACTGCCGACAGCCTGATTAACGCCAGCACCCTCAAGAATGCAGCCTCCATCATGGTGGCAAGCCGTGGCTCCGACCTGAACCGGCTGCACATTCAGCGCCGCGTACACAGCCTGGTCACCGCCACCAACAGCGCACTGCGCAATGCCGCTGCGAAAGCCAAGAACCTCCATCAGGTCGAATCCTTTGTGACACGCGATATCGCCTCTCAGGCCTGCCGTAACACCATGGCAATCCAGTCCCAGCTGACACCGGAGCAGCGCAGCATTGGCATGCTGCAAGCCGATTCAGGCCAGGAGTTGCAAGCACGCGTGGACTGGAACTCGTCGCTCACGCTCAAAGCCAGCCAGACACGCCCGCGCCCTTGCGGATATTGGGTGTCCGCCTCAGCCAGCCAGGCCGTGGAGCGGTTGCGCATGCTTGGCGCGCAAGTCATGCAAATTGCAGAACCAGGCCAGATGCTTGCCGACAGCTATCAAACGCAATCCTCCAGCGGCAATCTGGTGCTGACGCGCGGCGCCATTGATACGCCAATGAGCAGCTATTACGTCTCGCTCAACCAGGCCAAGGCCAATCTCATTGCCGCAGCACTCGAGCCTGACACCCCATACAGCTATCTGAGCAAGCATCTGATCACCATGCCATCCGATGTTGCGCGCGTGGTTGCCCCACCCTCGGTCGTGTTTGAAGAAGAAGCTGAATAACAGCGGCAGATAGGCGACCCAGCCCCAAAAAGCAAAAACCCGCCGTGTCTGCGCATCGGCGGGTTTTTTGACTTTTGGCCCCGACAGGGATCGAAAGATTTCATATCAAGCCCATAATTAAACGGATTTACTTTACCAAACCCAAAAAGTACCAACAAAAATACCAACATTTTTTGTTAGTACCTTTAGGGGATCCCATGAGCCCATGAAGAGCCCCAACAGCAGTGCAGGTGCTGGCCATCTTTGACCGGCATTCCGCTCGGTGCTGACCCACATTCTTGAACTGACCAGCGGCAGCATGCGAATACGAAGGGACTTCCCTAGAACCGTACTGATGCCAACGGCTCAGTATGGATTCACGGAAGTCCAATCGGAATCCGATGGAGAACGCCATGACTGAACTGACATTGGGGTCTATCACGCGAGTCGGAGTTGACCTGTCCAAACGGTTTTATCAAGTGCATGCAGTTGATCACCTGGGTCATGTTGTACTGGTTAAAACCATGTCTCCAGAACGCTTCTACGCATGGTGCGCTACCTTGCCCCCAAGCTGCCTGGTGGTCACAGAAGCCTGCGGTGGAGCGCATCATGTGGCAAGGCGGTTGCGAGCGATGGGGCTGGATGCGAGGCTGATTGCCGCCCACTTTGTCACTCCGTACCGAATTGCGGGGCGTAGTGGCAAGAATGATGCGAATGATGCCGCTGCTATCTGCGAGGCGGCCAGTCGTCCGCACATGCACTTTGTGCCCATGAAGAGCTGCGAGCAGCAGGGGCAACTGGTCGTGCATCGCATGCGTGAGGGTTACAAGCAAGAGCGCAGCGGTTGCATCAACCGTATCCGTGGCCTGCTCACAGAGTTCGGTCTCGTGTTCCCCCAACGCCCTGAGAAGCTGCGTTCAGTGTTGGCCGATGTGCTCGAAGACGCCAGCAACGAATTGCCAAGCGTGGCCCGTTTGGCGCTGGAGCGTGCGCTCCTGCACTGGATCGACCTGGATATCCAGATCGCTTGGTGCGACGAAAGAATCCAGGCTCAGCTGCGCAGCGATGAACGAGTCAAACGTGCAGCCCAGTTGCAAGGCATTGGCCCGATCACCGCTTCCGCTTTGATTGCCACCGTTGGCGACTTTCATCAGTTTCACAGTGCTCAACAATTCGGTGCATGGCTGGGCTTGGTGCCCAGCCAGAACTCAAGTGGCGGTAAAACGCATCTGGGTCCCATTACCAAGCGGGGTGACGATTACCTGCGCACGTTACTGATTCAAGGAGCGAAGTCGGCAGTGAATACGGCAGCCAAGCGCAGCGACCGACTGAGTCAGTGGCTTGTCCAACTCAAGGCACGTGTGGGCTGGCAGAAAGCAGCGGTCGCACTGGCCAACAAGAACGCTCGAATCCTGTGGTGCATGATGACCCGCGATACGGTGTTTGATATCAATCATGTACCGCAGAGACCTGCAGCAAACCGCAGGCCAGGCGGTGAGCCGCAACCAGCGTAACGCGCTGGCCCTGCGCCATATCGATCCACTTTGAAGTTGTCGTTGTTGGACGTGCGTTTGAAGATACTCACCACAGGTCAGACCGGCAGCAGGTGAACTCGACTTTGGGTCCGTGGCAAGAATCCCTTGACCACTTTGCGCGAATGGAGCCCTGCTGCGCGGTTCGTATCTGGAGCCTCGGTCACCACCGAAACAAGCTCGCCTGTAGATGTGCAGTCTGTCCTTCCCCGGTGAAGTCTTGATGCATGCGTCTGGCAATTACGAATCGAAACGATGAATATGGATTACGACAGAGGAGGCTCTTGATTTATCAGGAAGTCCCTGTAGACCCGAAGCGGACTACCGCCCAATCAGGTTCGTGACCAGGGAGCGAATGTTCCTGGTCAATGAAGCCATCCAAGGCAACTTCCCAACCTGTGACGTGTTTGCCGCTCAACTGCATGCAAGCAGATCAACGCTACTTTGTGACCCGCGGTGGAATGGCAACTTCGAGCGCTCGCCATAACATCTTATGGATCGCAATCGTTGAGCTATTCTTATATTGCCCCTCAGTGATACCGCGATCACCTAGATGGACCCAGCTTGTCTTATCCGTGGCCTGAGGTTTTATTCCGACTGCGGATACCTCATACAAAATCTTGAAAATTTGCACAAGGCAATTGGAAGGCGTGCGGGTGTCATTTACATAGTTCGTGACTGTTCGCCCCGGCGTTGTTGCACAAATGCCGGTCGCAGCTGAGGTAGGCTCGGGAGATGAGAGAGACGAGCTGGGGTCGGGTTAAGTACCGCACAACGAACTGGAAGGCTTACAACGCAGCGTTGAAGGCGCGAGG
>NZ_KZ984447.1 GCF_003569915.1 Comamonas testosteroni
GCACATCCGAGCTTCAATCCTCAATCAATTTACCGCTCTGGGCACGCCCCAGACAGTCGCTGCTGCGTAAATCTATTTGGGATTGGGGATGCCTTGGCCTATGGCCGATTTATGCAACAAAGCCCAGTAGATGTTAAGGGGAGGGAACTGAAGAGTAGGAACTTCCTGTCGTATTTTCTGCATCGCTGCATAGGCCTGATCCAGTATTGAAAATGGGGCCGCACTGCGGGCATTGGCATACTTTTCGTCAAGCCAACCGGAAGCTGCGTGCAGGTTCAATAACTGATCTTGCCCATTGATATTTTGGGTGGAGCTGGTCAGAGCATAGACAGGAGCGGAGTCAGGTTTTACTGCATAAGCAGGGGCGGTGTTGTCACGTACTGCGACATCCCAGATCCCATCCTGAAGAAGTCGTGCTTGTACCCGTACCTGCACCTTGATCCCTGGTGTTAGCACCAGTTGATAGCTGCCTTGATCATCGGTGCTGGTGCTGGCGAGCACGGTGCCTGAGAGGTCATAGGCTTGGACGATGGCTTCGCGTACCGGCAACTCCTTGGTGGCCCTGTAATCCAGGCCGTTCAGGGTCGCGGGAACTGAGTCATACGTTACTTTTCCTGAGAGCTTGGAAGTTGTCGGCGCAGGCGTTCCGCTGTCGGCATTGCTGCTGGAGCCACCGCCTCCGCAGGCAGACAGACTTAACCATAGAGCACAGACGCTGATCCGCGCTGTGGTGCGCCAAGTGAGTTGTGGAATCATCTAAGCCTCCTTTTTGCTGATCGGAAAGCTGTGAATCCTGATGGTGGATCAGTGTTTGCAACACAGCGGTATGTTCGATTGAACGGCTTGCTGTCTCAACTGGCAATCACTGAAATTTGGTATTTTGACTACTCAGGTCGCTGCAGGGATGGAGTCGTTGGATTTCATGAAAGATATGTACGGGGTATTCAGGCGCAAGAAATTTGGCGCTGCTGCAAATGGCGCGTGGCCGCAGCCACTGCAAACGTCAGCACCAGCGTGGGCAGGGCCGAGCCCATGGCCGTGCTCAGATAAGGCAGTAGGTGGTAGAAGGCCACGCCCAGCAGCCAGATGATGACGGCATCCCAGCGCACGGCGGGAGCCTTGTGCATGAGTTGCACCGCATCGGTACCAAAGGCCAGACGTCCCAGCATCACACCAAACAGCGGCACAAAGCAGGAGCTGAGCAGCAGCAAAAACGGCTCCAGGCTGTGCATGGGCAGCACCATGGCAAGGGCGGTGCATAGCGCGGCGATCAGCAGGCCCCAGCGGCGAATGCTCCAGCGCGGCTGCATGCTGTGGGCCGACATGGCGGCGGAGTAAGCATCGCCATAGGCGTTGTCCACCTCGTCGATCAGAATCAGCGACAGCGCAATCAGGCCGCCCTGGGCCAGCAGCAGGGCCGTGACCAGGTTTTCGCTGGGCAGGGTCAGGGCCACCAGCACGCCCAGTGAATAGCACCAGATATTGGCCGACGCAAAACCCGTCCAGGTGGCGCTCAGCGCGGATTTGCCGCTCTTGCCATGGCGGGCGTAGTCGGCCACCAGCGGCAGCCAGCTGATCGGCATGGCGATGACCAGATCCATGGCGCTGAGCATGCTCATGCTGCCGTCGCCCTTGCGGCTCATCAGCGCATCAAAGCCCTGGGCCTGAGCCATCTGCAGAAACTGCCAGCTCAGCCACAGCAGTGACAGCACGACCAGCGGCAGCGCCACGCGGGCGATGATGCGGCGCACCAGCGTGACCATGGAGCCGCTCATCAGCAGCAAGATCACGCAGCCCCACAGCAGCGTGGCCAGCCAGGGCCAGTAGGCGGCTGTCATGCCGCCGCCCTGGCGGCCCAGCGCCACGGTGGCGTCGCGCATCACCACCAGCTCGAAGCTGCCCCAGCCCAGCAACTGGATGATGTTCAGCACAATCGGCAGCCGCGCAAAATGGCGGCCATAGACGCTGTGCATCAGCCCGGCACTCGAAAGACCGCTGTCGCAGCCCAGCTTGCCCACCCAGCCCAAAAGACCTGCACCGACCAGCGAACCCAGCGAAATCGCGCCCAGCGCCTGTGCGGGGCTGAGTGCAGGCAGCAAAAACGATCCCATCTGCATGACCAGCAGGCCCACGCCCAGGCTGAACCACAGCGAGGCGTGGTCGCGCCAGGCAAAGACGCGGTCCTGCGCGGCCACCGGGGCAAGGGCCTGGTTGGCCGGTTGGGAAGAAGTTGAATTCATGAATGCTCCGCCAAAAAACGAAGCAGGGGCCGTATGGGTTGCGCCAGCAGCTATGAAAGATATAGCGGGCTGTGGCATGACACCTTGGACAGCTTCCCTGCGCGAGGATGATCTCGGGCAAGCGAACAGAAGGCTCGCTTGCGCAATCAGGTTCAAAGGGACTCTCTCAGCCCGGGCTCAGCCCGGACACCCCTAGCAATGCTGCAACCCCAAGGGTTGCAGCGAGCGCGATTGTGCCAGAGATAGGCGGGCAGGGCGGATGGGCAGCGCCTGACGGTGGCGCAAAACTGTGTTGCAAATACTTGCAACTAAATTGCGCGATGTTTAACCCCGTTTGCGCGGCTGGCGCGTTTCAGTCTCCGTCAAGCCAATCAACTCGCTTTATGGAGACCTTGTATATGTCCTCTGAACGCATCAACCATTCCATCACCCGCAGCCACCTGCTGCGTGCCACGCTGCTGTGCGCCGCCGTGGCTGCCACTGTGAGCACGGCCAGCGCGCTGTCTCCGCGTGCCGATGGCGGCAATGATGACAGTGGAATCATCAGCGGCCCCATCGCGGATGTCAGCATTGTGGATCGCACCACAGGCCAGGTTCTGCCCATCTATCGCTACCGAGGCGAGCTGTGGGTGGCGGGCCGCACCGGCGGCAACTACGCCGTGCGTTTTCGCAATCTGCAGGACCGCCGCATCATGGGCGTGATCAGCGTGGACGGGGTCAATGCCGTTACCGGCAAGACCGCCAGCAGCCGCGCCAACGATGGTTATGTGCTGGACGCGGGTGATAGCTATGACGTGACCGGCTGGCGCAAAAGCAATAGCAGCGTGGCCGCGTTCTACTTCTCGGAAAGCGATATGTCCTATGCCTCGCGCACGGGCCGCCCGGGGGACGTGGGAGTGATCGGTGTGGCGCTGTACCGCGAAAAGCTGCCCGAGCCACCGGCCTACCAGCCCGATTACGGCCGGGTCTATGAGGAATCATCTTCTGCGGTGGCTGCAGATGCGGCCGCGCCCAATGCCGCAGCCAAGGAAAAGTCCCGCAGCAGCACACCCAGGGCGACCCCTTCTCTGGGTACTGGCCATGGCAAGGTCGAGCGCTCCGAAGTCAATACCGTGGACTTCGAAGCTGATACCTCGCGCCCACGCCAGATTGTGCGTATCCGCTACGACAGCTATGACAATCTGGTGGCCAAGCGTGTGATTCCCGTGCCCACCGTTCCACGTCGCCCCGCGCCGCGCACGCCCAGCGCATTCCCTGGGGACAACGGTTATGTGCCAGACCCTCCCCGCAATTGAGGAAGGCAGTTGTTTGAAACCCTGCCCGCGAAATTTGCATAATCGCGGGCATGGCCGAACTGCCGCTTGCGCAATCCTCACTCGCCGATGAAGTCCTGATGCAAGCCTATGCTGCAGGCGATGCTCCGGCCTTCGAGCAGCTTTACGGGCGGCACCGCCTGCGGCTGTGGCGCTATTTCCATCGCAATACCGGCGATGGGGCGCTGGCCGATGATCTCAGCCAGGACCTGTGGTTTGCTGTGGTGGACAGTGCTGGCAGCTATGAAGTTCGCAGCAAATTCACCACCTGGCTGTTCACCATGGCGCATCACCGGCTGGTGAACCACTGGCGCAGGCAAAAGCCCGGCGTCAGCCTCTCGGCCGATACCGAGGAGTCCCTGCGCCTGGCCGACAGCCTGTTTGCCGCCTCGGGCTTTGAGCCTGATGCGCAGCTTGACCGCCAACTCATGGCGCAGACCTTGCTGGCCGCGCTGGCCCAGTTGCCTGCCGATCAGCGCGAATGTTTTTTATTGCAGGTGGAGGCGGACATGACCGTGGCAGACATCGCTCAGGCCACCGGCGTTGCCGAAGAAACCGCCAAAAGCCGCTTGCGCTATGCGCGCTCCAAACTGCGCGCGGCGCTGGAGGGGCTGCTATGAGCATGACGACCGACAACAGCCCGCAGCGCAAGCCCGACGCGCTGCGAGACATCTACCAGGACGCCGTGGCCAATGACCGTGGCCCCAGCGCGCAAAGCACCGAAGCCATTTTGGCGCATGCCCGCCAGCGGGCCAGCGCGACCAAGGATCCGCACGCTCCGATGACTGCGGCCCAGACGCTGGGCAAGCCCAAGCCTGCTCCAGCCGCCAATGACCGCTTCTGGCTGCGTCATGCGCTGGGCGGACTGGCCGCCGTGGGACTGGTGGGTTGGCTGATGCTGCAGCATGTGGCCTGGTGGGATGGCTCGGACAAGGGCATTGGCGCCGAGCCTGCGGGTCAGGTCGTGGCCGAGACGCCGCAAGCGTTTCCGGCTGATGCGTCATCGGCCTCTGCGGTGACGGCGGAAGCTGTGGAAGCGGCGCAAGCGTCGGCTGCCGATGCGGCCCCGGCCCAGGAAGCGATGGCCGCCACAGCGCCCGCCCCAGCACCTGTGGCCAATGCAGCGCGTGCACCCACCCGTTCTTCAGCCGCCATGGCCGAAAAATCTCAGGCAAATCGGCCTTCAGTCCAGGCAAAAATTGCACCGGATGCTATGAAAGAAGAAGCGACTGTCGCAGCATCGCCCAGCGCAAGTCGTCCCGTGCGCAATGCTCCAGCAGCGAGCAAGATGCAATCGCAGCCAGCCCCCATCAGTGCCGAAGTGGCGGATCAGGCCGCAGCAAGGGTGCAGGAAAAAGCGCAGGAAAGAACGGCAGGAAAGGACAAGGACCTGTCGCAACTGCCTCTGTGTCCCGAAGAGCCAGTGGGTGCCGAGGCGAAAGCTGCCGCCAAGGCCACCCGCAAGGGGGAAGAGGCCGCACCGGCCTGCCGCCCGCGCAAGCCGCATGAAAAGCGCTCAACCCGCACAGTGCCTGGCTCGGATGCTGCGGATTCCGTAGTCAATCCGGTCGATTGAGCCTGGCAGGGCGAAAAAAAGCCCGCACGAAGCGGGCTTGGGTGATGGTCTGGCCAGCGCTTTTCAGTGCTGGCGTTAGAACATGTTACTGGATTTTTGCGTTCTTGCGCAGTTGATCCTGAAATTGCTGCAGTTTTTGTTGTTTCAGCTGCTGCACGATCTGGGGCTTCACGTCTTCAAAAGCGGGCATTTCAGCCTTGCGCTCGTCATCCATGCGGATGATGTGCCAGCCGTACTGGCTCTTGACGGGCTCGGACGACAGCTCGCCCTTTTTCAGCTTGATCAGCGCCTGAGTGAACTCGGGCACGTAATTGTCGGGGCTGGCCCAGCCCAGATCGCCACCCTTGGAGCCCGATCCGGGGTCTTTGGATTCCTGCTTGGCGATGTCTTCAAACTTCTTGCCAGCCTTCACTTCGGCAATGATGGCCTTGGCGCGGGCTTCGGACTCGACCAGGATGTGGCTGGCCTTGACTTCCTTGGCGGTGTTGGCGGCAGCGAACTTGTCGTACTCGGCCTTGGCTTCGGCATCGGTCACGGGGTTCTTCTGCTCGAAGTCAGCGCGCAGGGCGTTGATCAGCGCGCCCTGACGGGCGATTTCCATCTGCTGCTTGTAGGTGTCCGAAGACGCCACGCCGCGGCGGTTGGCTTCCTGCGTGAGGATTTCACGGAAGATGATCTCGTCCTTGATCATCTTGTCCATTTCGGCAGGCACGGGCTGGCCGCTGGCTTCAATCTGGGCCTTCAGGGCCGTAACGCGCGACAGGGGAACGGCCTTGCCATTGACGATGGCCAGGTTCTGGGCCGAGGCAGACAGGGCGGCAAAGCCCAGGACGGCGGCGCCCACGGCGCGGGCCAATTGCTTTTGATTCATGCTCATTCGAGTCTGATTGAGAGAGGTAAATAAAGTTCTACCCATACACAACAGGCTCCGCGGGGGCGGAGCCTGAAGTCATACAACTTCAATGGCGATGGCGTGAACACCCTGGTCAATGAAGTGTTGCAGCGCATCATACACAAGGCGATGGCGCGCCACGCGGGTTTTTCCGTCAAAGCCTGCGCAGGCAATGCGGATGCGGAAATGCGTGCCCACGCCGCTGTCGTTGGCCCCGGCATGGCCTGCATGCTGGTAGCTTTCGTCAATGACTTCAAGATGGGTGGGCGATAGGCGCTGTTGCAGCGCGGAGGCCATGTTCTGGGCCGAGATCTCGGGCAGGGCGGCGCTCATGGCTGGGCATCCTTGCCGTTGTTGTCGGGCTTGGCTTGGCCGTCCTGCGGCAGGTAGCGGCTCATGTAGATGGCTTGGGCGATCACGAATACGACCATCAGGCCCATGCCGCCAAACAGCTTGAAGTTGACCCAGGTGTCGGTGTCGAAGTTGTAGGCAATCCAGATATTGAGCGCGCCCATGGCGGCAAAGAATGCCGTCCAGGCCCAGTTGAGCTTGAGCCAGACGGCATCCGGCAACTGCAGCTGCGCGCCCATGACGGAGCGCAGCAGGTTTTTACTGAAGACCAATTGGCCGATCAGCAGCGCGCCGCCCATCAGCCAGTACAGCACGGTGGGCTTCCATTTGATGAAGTTTTCGTCGTGGGCCAGCAAGGTGGCGCCGCCAAACAGCACGATGACGCCAAGGCTCATCCACTGCATGGGCTCGATCTTGCCGGTCTTGATGCGCAGATAGGCGATCTGCACGATGGTGGCAACGATGGCCACTGCGGTGGCGGCGTAGATGCCCCAGACCTTGAAGACCACGAAAAACAGAATGATGGGGAAAAAGTCGAGCAGCAGCTTCATGCGCGGAATGTCGGTGAATCTTGTGGTCCGACTGCGCAGGTGCCACAAGGTTCCCGGCACTGCGCAGTCGGCAAAGGCGCATCATGCACCAAAGTTCTGTCCCTGCAGCCGTCAAAGCCTTGAAGCGTGGACGGGTTCAGCTATCAAAGCTGATAGCAGGGCACAGGCATGTTTTTTCAGTCAAAAAAGCCTCAAGTCCAGACGATTGTTAGGCTGAATGCTCTTATTTTTGATGATCGTTCTGAAAATCGAGCGAGGCCGAGTTCATGCAGTAACGCAGGCCGGTGTCCGTGGGACCGTCAGGGAAGACATGGCCCAGGTGCGCGCCGCAGTGGCTGCACACGGTTTCGGTGCGCACCATGCCGTGGCTGCGGTCCACGATATTGGTGATGGCGCCGGGCACCGCCTGGTCAAAGCTGGGCCAGCCGCAGCCCGCGTCAAACTTGGTGTGCGAGTCAAACAGCTTGTTGCCGCAGCACACGCAGTGGTAGCTGCCATCGGCCCAGAACTGCTCGTACTTGCCGGTGTAGGGGCGCTCGGTGGCAGCGCGGCGGGTGATCTGGAAAGCGCCGGGCTCGGCACCTTTGTCCTGCAGCAGGGCTTGCCATTCGGCGTCGGATTTCTGGACAGGAAAGCTCATGATGAACAGCTGATTTCAATGGAGGAAGCCCAGTCGGGCGGGAATCCGGCCCAGTCGGCGTGGTCCGGGTGCGAATCAAAAGGCGTTTGCAGCACGGCCAGCATTTGCTGCACGGGCGCAAAGTCACCAGCCTCGGCGGCGCGAATCACGGTTTCGCCTAGGTGGTTGCGCAGCACAAAGCGCGGGTTTGATTTTTGCATCAAATGGGCCGCTTGTCCGTAATCTACCTGGGCTAGCTGCTCTGAATAGGTGAGCGCCCAGGCGTCAAAGCTGGCGCGGTCGAGAATGATGTCGCGTAACGGCTCGACGTTGGCCTCGAAGTCAGGCTTGCCATCTTTGGCCTGTGCCACCGCATCCGTCAGGCGCGTAAAGAAGATGGTGTAGTCCACCTTGTTGTCGGTGAGGATCTGCAGCAGCGGGTTGACCAGCAGGGCAAAGCGGCCTTCGGTGGCAGGCGTGTCGGCCTCATTTTCGGGCAGACCCAGCTTGGCCAGCATCTGCTGCGCATAGGCGGCGGGGAAGACGCTTTTGTATGATTCCAGCGCCGCAATTGTCAGCTCTTCGTCGCCAATCAGCGGCAGCAGGGCCTGGCCCAGGCAGTACAGGTTCCAGTACGCGACCTGGGGCTGGCGGTTGAAGGCGTAGCGGCCCTGGCTGTCGCTGTGGTTGCAGATATGCCCGGGGTCGAACGCGTCGAGAAACTGGAAGGGGCCGTAGTCAATCGTCAGGCCCAGGATGCTCATATTGTCGGTATTCATCACCCCATGGCAAAAGCCCACGGCCTGCCAGCGCGCCAGCAGGCGAGCCGTGCGCTCGCTCACGGCCTGCAGAAAGTTGGCATAGGCATTGCCCGCCAGGCTCGTCGCCGTGCGGCATTCGGGGTAATGCTGGCCAATGACCAAATCGGCCAGCGCCTTGAGTTCGGTCTGCATGTCGCGCGCCGCGAAATGCTCGAAATGGCCAAAGCGCACAAAACTCGGGGCCACGCGGGTGACGATGGCGGCGGTTTCCATGGTCTCGCGCGCCACAGGCAGCGGCGAGCCCGTCAGCGCCAGAGCGCGCGTGGTCGGAATGCCCAAAGCGGCCATGGCTTCGCTGCACAGAAATTCACGAATCGACGAGCGCAGCACGGCGCGGCCATCGCCGCCACGTGAGTAGGGCGTGCGGCCCGCGCCTTTGAGCTGCACTTCAAAGCCCTGCGCAGTCTCGCCCAGCATGATGGCGCGGCCATCGCCGAGCTGCCCGGCCCAGACGCCAAATTGATGGCCGCTGTACACGGTAGCCAGCGGGCGGCTGCCTTCATCGACTGCATTGCCGGACAGCACTTGCAGAGCCTCATCACTGGCAAGCCAGTCGGCATCAAGCTGCATCCACTGCGCCGTGCTGGCGCTGGTGGCCACCCTGTGTGGCTGGGGCACGGGCGTGGGCTGCAGATAGGTAAAGAAGGCCGGGCCCAGGGCTTCAAAACGACCGGGCTTGAGCCAGTGCGGGGAGATGGATTTGGCGGGGGATTCGCTCATGCAGTCATTGTGCTTGACGCAGGGCAAGGCCAAAGGGCGCAGGGTTGTTGGTAAAGCCCTTCAGAAGTGCCTGCAAATCAGGGCTGGGGTCAGGGTGTGCAGCCTAGGTCTTTCCCTGAGTGTTCAGACGCTGCTTCGGTCTCGTCCATGGGGAGCTTGTCCGCAAACGTCGTCAGGGTTACGCATTGGTGACAGTCCCCAGACACGGTGGTGACGGCCCACGCTAGGATGCTGCGCAACCGCCACAACGATATCTAGAGGAGACATGCCAATGTTGGGTCTGATGCAAAGCCAGCCGCTGCTGATTTCGTCCCTGATCGAGTTTGCTGCCCGCCACCATGCCGATGCAGAAATTGTCTCGCGTCGTGTGGAAGGCGATATTCATCGCTACACCTACAAGGACCTCGCGGGCCGTGCGCGCCAGTTGGCGAATGCGCTTGATGAGCTGGGCCTGCAGCAAGGCGAGCGTGTGGCCAGCCTGGCCTGGAACGGCTACCGCCACATGGAGATGTACTTTGGCGTCAGCGGCTCCGGCCGTGTGTTGCACACCATCAACCCGCGCCTGCACCCCGAGCAGATTGCCTGGATCATCAATCACGCCGAAGACAAGGCCCTGTGCTTTGATCTGAGCTTTTTGCCCATCATCCAGGCGGTGCACAGCAAGTGCCCGCAGGTGCGCAAATGGGTGGCGCTGTGCGATGCGGATCGTCTGCCTGCAGACAGCGGCATTCCCGGCCTGACCAGCTATGAAACCTGGATTGGCGGCCAGTCCGATCAGTACAACTGGCCCAAGCTCGACGAGAACACCGCGTCCAGCATGTGCTACACCAGCGGCACCACGGGCAACCCCAAGGCGGCGCTGTACAGCCACCGCTCCAGCACGCTGCACGCTTATGCCGCGGCGCTGCCCGATGTGATGTGCCTGTCGGCGCGCGACTCCGTGCTGCCGGTGGTGCCCATGTTCCACGTCAATGCCTGGGGCATTCCGTATTCGGCAGCGCTTACGGGCTGCAAGCTGGTCTTCCCCGGCCCGGCGCTGGACGGTAAATCCGTCTATGAGCTGATCGAAGCCGAAGGCGTGACCTTTGCCGCTGGCGTGCCCACGGTCTGGCAGATGCTGCTGGGCCACATGAAGCCTGCGGGTCTGCGTTTTTCCAAGCTCAACCGCACGGTGATCGGTGGCTCGGCCTGCCCGCCTGCAATGATCACCGCCTTCCAGGACGACTACGGCGTGGACGTGCTGCACGCTTGGGGCATGACCGAGATGAGCCCGCTGGGTACGCTGTGCACCCTGAAGAACAAGCATCTGAGCCTGTCCAAGGACGAGCAGATGAAGATTCTGCAAAAGCAGGGCCGTGCCATCTACGGTGTCGAGATGAAGATCGTCAACGACGCGGGCCAGGAGCAACCCTGGGACGGCAAGAGCTACGGTGACCTGCTGGTGCGCGGCCCGTGGATCATCGACAGCTATTACAAGGGCAGTGGCAGCCCGTTGGTGCCGGACGCCGAGGGCTATGGCTGGTTCCCCACGGGCGATGTGGCGACCATCGACCCCGATGGCTATATGCAGATCACTGACCGCAGCAAGGATGTGATCAAGTCCGGTGGCGAGTGGATCAGCTCCATCGACATTGAAAACATTGCCATGGCTCACCCGGCCGTCGCCATGGCTGCCTGCATCGGCATGCCGCATCCCAAGTGGGACGAGCGCCCGATTGTGGCGGTGGCCAAGAAGCCCGGAGCCGAAGTCACGCGCGAGGAGCTGCTGGCCTTCTTCGAGGGCAAGGCCGCCAAGTGGCAGGTTCCCGACGATGTGGTGTTTGTCGATGCGATTCCGCTGGGTGCCACGGGCAAGATGCTCAAGACCAAGCTGCGCGAAGACCTTAAGGACTACAAGCTGCCCACAGCTTGATCGCTAGCTGAACAGGTTCTGAGCTGAACTTTGCACGGCCATCATCATGCGATGATGGCCGCTTCTGTTTTTGAGCCTGTTGTATGAGTCTTGCCCAGAGTTTGTCACGCATTCAGCCTTGCCAGTCCTGTGACTGTGAAGAGTCCGCTCCGCGCCAAGGTCTGCAGCGCCGTCAGATGCTGGGGGCGGCGGTTCTGGGTGGCGTCAGCGCCTGGAGCCTGCCAGCTGCGGCCTGCAATGCGGAGGTCTTAGAGGCTGCAAAGACCGCTGCCGGGCCGACCCGGGTCTGTCTGGAATGCCTGATTCGACGCGCACAGCAGCGCTCGCCCTTTGTGAACAAGGAGCTGCCATGACTAGCGCCGCTTTCACACCGGGCGAAGTCAATCCCGCCCGCAAGGTCTGGCCCCAGCGCTGGGCTCAGGTGAGCAAGGCCGCCAAGCCTGGTCAGACCTTGCAGCTTTATCTGCTGCTGGAGCCGGTGCTGGTCAGCGCACTGTTTGAAAACCTGCCTGCCAGCAATGCCGAGCCACTGTTCGGCTTTGCGCGCAACACCAAGGAAGGCAAGGCCAGCCCCTGGCTGGTACATCTGGGCAGCAGTGACAAGCCTTTGAAAAAGCCGCAGCAGGAATTTCTTGATCAGGCGCTGGACCTGGTGCAGACCACGCCATGCGCGACCTTGCTGGCGTCCACTTGCGGTCTGCCCGTGGTGCTGGCCCATCTGCGTCAGGCCATGGGTGTGAAGATGGCTGGGCCTGATGCCTCCTATCTGGCGTTCTGGGACCCGGCGGTGCTGGCCTTTCTGATGGGGCAAAGCGATGTGGACAGCAATAGCCGTATCGAGCCCATCCTGAATCCGCAGCAGCGTCAGGCTTTGCTGGGCCCGCTGACGCACTGGTGGTGCTGGACACGCTCCGGGCGTTTGTATGAGTACGCGCCGGAGCAGGGCGCAGCCAGGCCTGCCGCAGGTTTGCCGCTGACGCTCAGCCGCTCGCAGACCGATGCGCTGGTACAGGCCAATGTGCCCGATTTGCTCATCTACTACATCAATCTGAACCAGCCACATCTGCGCGACAAGCTGTTGCCGTTGCCCATGCACTGGTTTGTGCGGCAGCAACTGGTGTTTGCGCGCCGCTTGGGGCTGGCAGGCACGCGTGACCTGCTCAACTATGTATGTCTGGCCCTGATGGCTGGAGCGCGTGTGAATCAGGTACCTGTGGTGAAGCCGATTCTGGCCCGCGTCAAGGCCGGGAGCCTGAGCTTTGACAAGGCGATGAATGAGCTGGGCGAGGTGCTCAATGACAACGAAAAAAACCTTGAAGAGCCCAAAGTACTGGTGAATGAAAAGGGCTTTCCTTTGACCGAGATGCAACTGCCGCTGTAGCTGGCATGTCAACGCAGATTCAAGTAATTAAAGCTGATAGTCCTTTATTCATATAGGGATGTAGCTATTGTTTTTGAAAATTTGAATGCCTTGCGAGCTTGCCAAGTCACCAATGTGATATGCGCTAGGGCAAGCCCCAAGCCCTAATTGAGAGCTAGCAATTTAGGCTGGGCGTCGCTCATAACAACCAATGGAGACGCTCTATGAAGTTTGCAATCAAGGCTTTGACGGCATCGGTGATCTTGGCTTGTGCAGGCAGCGCAATGGCTCAGAAAGGCGAGACCGTGAAGGTCGCCTGGATTGACCCGCTGTCCGGTTTGATGGCTGCGCTGGGTTCCAACCAGCTCAAGAGCCTGCAGTACGCTGCTGAAGAGATCAACAAGAACAGCGCCTCCGGGGTGAAGTTCGAGATCATCCCCCTTGACAACAAACTCAGCCCGCAGGAGACCACGGCCGCGCTGCGCTCGGCCATGGATCAGGGCGTGCGCTATGTCTTCCAGGGCAACGGCTCCGGCCCAGCGCTGGCCATCATGGATGCGCTGGAAAAGCACAATGCCCGCAACAAGGGCAAAGAAGTGGTCTATCTGAACTATGCAGCGGTGGACCCGGACCTCACCAACAGCAAGTGCAGCTACTGGCATTTCCGCCTGGATGCCGACACCTCCATGAAGATGGAAGCGCTGACCACGTACATGAAGGATGTGCCCGAGGTCAAGAAGGTCTATCTGATCAACCAGAACTATGCGCACGGTCAGCAGGTGTCCAAGTACGCCAAGGACATGCTCAAGAAAAAGCGCCCCGACGTGGAAATCGTGGGCGACGACTTCTCTCCACTGGCGCAGGTGCGTGACTTCGCACCCTATGTGGCCAAGATCAAGCAGTCCGGTGCGGATACGGTGATCACCGGCAACTGGGGATCGGACCTGGCGCTGCTCATCAAGGCCGCCAACGATGCGGGCCTGAACAACGTCAAGTTCTACACCTATTACGGCATTGCCACAGGCGCACCCACGGCCATGGGCGCTGCGGCCGCCGGCAAGGTCTATATGGTGGGCTACGGTCACATGAACATGCCCGGCACCATGGACAAGATCGTTCGCGGCTTCAAGGCCAAGGTCAACGACGATATGTACACGGGTACGGTCTACACCGGCCTGAACATGCTGGACCAGGCCTTTGCCAGAGCCAAGACCACGGATCCCGCCAAGGTGGCTGCGACCATGGAGGGCATGAAGTTCCAGAACTACAACGGTGAGGTCGAGATGCGCAAGAGCGACCACCAGTTGCAGCAGGGGCTGTACATCAACCGTTGGGAAAAAGCTGGCGGCAAGTACCCGCTGGACTCGGAAAACACGGGCTACACCTTTGTTCCCGTGAAGTACTACGAGCCCTATGTGGCCAGCACACCCACGAGCTGCCAGATGAAGCGTCCATCGTGACCCCGATCTGGGTTGCCTTGAGAAGGGGCCGATGCGGCCCCTTTTTCTTGCTGCGTTCTTTCGTCAACTTGCTGGCAAGCGAGGGTTTGTGTCGCCGAAGTGTCGGCTCACCATTCAAAAGGACTTTCAAAGTCGCATGGGAGATAGCTGCTAGGGCCTAGCCCCAGCCGGGAAACGCCTACCAGCCGGTAGATTGGGGCGGTGGCTAGCAAGAGTGAACGAAGGAGACGACTATGAAAATGATGATGCATGCAGTGGCCTTTGCGGCCTTGACCGTGAGCGCTGGCGCTGCATGGGCGCAAAAAGGGGAAACCGTCAAGGTTGCCTGGATCGACCCGCTGTCCGGTTTGATGGCGGCGCTGGGTTCCAACCAGCTCAAGAGCCTGCAGTACTCGGCCGAAGAGATCAATAAGAACAGCGCTTCCGGGGTGAAGTTCGAGATCATCCCGCTCGACAACAAACTCAGCCCGCAGGAAACCACGGCCGCGCTGCGCTCGGCCATGGATCAGGGCGTGCGCTATGTCTTCCAGGGCAACGGCTCCGGCCCTGCGCTGGCCATCATGGATGCGCTGGAAAAGCACAATGCCCGCAACAAGGGCAAAGAAGTGGTTTACCTGAACTATGCAGCGGTGGACCCGGACCTCACCAACAGCAAGTGCAGCTACTGGCATTTCCGCCTGGATGCCGACACCTCCATGAAGATGGAAGCCTTGACGACCTATATGAAGGACTTGTCCGAAGTCAAAAAGGTCTATCTGATCAACCAGAACTATGCGCACGGTCAGCAGGTGTCCAAGTACGCCAAGGACATGCTCAAGCAAAAGCGCCCCGATGTGGAAATCGTGGGCGACGACTTCTCGCCGCTGGCGCAGGTGCGTGACTTCGCACCCTATGTGGCCAAGATCAAGCAGTCCGGTGCGGACAGCGTGATCACCGGCAACTGGGGCTCGGACCTGGCGCTGCTCATCAAGGCGGCCAATGATGCAGGTCTCAACGTGAAGTTCTATACCTATTACGGCATTGCCACCGGAGCGCCGACAGCCCTGGGTGCAGCGGCCGCAGGCAAGGTCTATATGGTGGGCTACGGCCATCTGAACATGCCCGGCACCATGGACAAGATCGTTCGTGGCTTCAAGGCCAAGGTCAACGACGATATGTACACGGGAACGGTCTATACCGGCCTGAACATGCTGGACCAGGCCTTTGCCAGAGCCAAGACCACGGACCCCGCCAAGGTGGCGGTCGTTCTGGAAGGCATGAAGTTCCAGAACTACAACGGTGAGGTCGAGATGCGCAAGAGCGACCACCAGTTGCAACAGGCGCTGTACATCAACCGTTGGGAAAAAGCTGGCGGCAAATACCCGCTGGACTCGGAAAACACGGGCTACACCTTTGTTCCCGTGAAGTATTACGAGCCCTATGTGGCCAGCACGCCCACGAGCTGCCAGATGAAGCGCCCGCAATGACATTGATCTGAGTCAGGTCGAAAAGGGGGCTGTGCAGCCCCTTTTTCTTGTGACTTTCTTCGGTGGGGTTGCGGGTAGGCCATAGCTTGTGTCACCAAAGTGTCGGCTCACCATCTAAAAAGACTCTCGAAGTCGCATCGGAGATAGTTACTAAGGCTTTCCCCAGCCGGAAAAAGTCTACCAGCCGGTAGATTGGCGCGGTGGCTAGCAAAAGTTATCGAAGGAGACAAGTATGAAATGGGTGATGCATGCAGTGGCCTTATCGGCCTTGACCGTGAGTGCTGGCGCCGCTTGGGCGCAAAAAGGCGAGACCGTGAAGATCGCCTGGATTGATCCTTTGTCCGGCCTGATGGCCGCTGTGGGCACCAATCAGCTCAAGACTTTTCAACTGCTGGCCGAGGAGTTCAACAAGAAGAATGCATCGGGTGTGAAGTTCGAGATCGTCCCCATGGACAACAAGCTCAGCCCGCAGGAAACCTCTGCTGCGCTGCGCTCGGCCATGGATCAGGGCGTGCGCTATGTCTCGCAGGGCAATGGCTCGGGCCCGGCGCTGGCCATCATGGATGCACTGGAAAAGCACAACAACCGCAACAAGGGCAAGGAGCTGCTGTACCTGAACTACGCAGCGGTGGACCCGGACCTCACCAACAGCAAATGCAGCTACTGGCATTTCCGTCTGGATGCGGACACTTCCATGAAGATGGAGGCGCTGACCACCTTCATGAAGGATGATGCCGAGGTCAAGAAGGTTTACCTGATCAACCAGAACTATGGGCATGGCCAGCAGGTGTCCAAGTATGCCAAGGACCTGCTCAAGCAAAAGCGTCCTGATGTGCAGATTGTCGGCGATGACTTCTCGCCACTGGCCCAGGTGCGCGACTTCGCGCCCTATGTAGCCAAGATCAAGCAGTCCGGTGCAGACACGGTGATCACCGGTAACTGGGGCGCGGACCTGTCGCTGCTGCTCAAGGCAGCCAATGATGCGGGTTTGAACAACGTCAAGTTCTATACCTATTACGCGTTTGGTCCCGGTGCTCCAACGGCCATGGGTGCGGCGTCGGACGGCAAGGTCTACACGGTGACTTACGGTCACTACAACATGGGCCCTCCCATCAAGCCCATCATGGATACCTTCAAGAAGAAGTTCAGTGAGGATCTGACGCAAAGCTCCATCTATCACGTGTTTGCCTTGCTGGATGCTGCATTTGTGAAGACCGGCTCCACTGATCCTGTGAAGGTGGCTGCGGCACTCGAAGGCATGAAGATCAAGAGCTTCAATGGCGACGTGGAAATGCGCAAGAGCGACCACCAGTTGCAGCAGGGCCTGTACATCAGCAAGTGGCAAAAAGCGGGTGGCAAGAACCCTTACGACGCAGAAAACACGGGCTATACCTTTGCTCCCGTGAAGTATTACGAACCCTATGTCGCCAGCACCCCGACGAGCTGCCAGATGAAGCGCCCGTAAAGGTTGCCGCTAGTCTTTTCGTTTTCTCTCTCAAGTGCTGCAGACCCTGCACCCAATAGAAGAATGCACAACAGGTGCGGGCTGCAGCAATTCTCCTTTCGACTCTGAGAACAAGGCCGGTCGATGACGCTGGAATTTTTCACCATATCGATGCTTAATGGCGTGAGCTATGGACTGCTGCTATTCATGCTCAGCTCCGGACTGACGCTGATCTTTAGCATGATGGGTGTGCTGAACTTTGCACACACCAGTTTCTATATGCTGGGCGCGTATTTCGCATACACGCTCAGTGGCATTGTGGGCTTCTGGCCTGCACTGTTTATTTGTCCCGTGCTGGTCGGCGTACTGGGGGCGCTGTTTGAGCGCTACAGCCTGCGCCGCGTGCACAAATACGGTCACGTGCCGGAATTGCTGGTCACCTTCGGTCTGTCCTACCTCATCCTGGAGCTGGTACAACTGGTCTGGGGCCGCGGCACGGTGCCTTATGCGCTGCCTTCGGCGCTGCAGGGGCCGTTGTTCACGCTGTACGGGACGCAGTTCCCCAAGTCACGCTCGTTCGTGATGCTGGTGGCCTTGCTGATGCTGTTTGCCGTCTGGCTGCTGCTGACTCGCACCCGCATTGGCCTGGTGATTCAGGCTGCACTCAAGAACCCGGAAATGGTGGAAGCGCTGGGCCACAACGTGCCGCGCGTTTTCATGATGGTGTTTGGCGGTGGCTGCGCGCTGGCCGGTCTGGCGGGGGTGATCGGCGGCAATACCTATGTGACGGAGCCAGCCATGGCAGCGTCGGTGGGTTCCATCATCTTTGTGGTCGTCGTTGTCGGCGGCATGGGATCTTTGGCGGGAGCCTTCGTGGCATCTTTACTGATCGGTGTGGTGCAGACCTTTGCCGTGGCCATCGATTGGTCTCTGGCCAGTGCGCTGACATCCTTTGGCCATCCCGTGAATGAATCCACGTTTGGCTGGCCGGTACTGCGTCTGACAGTCTCGCAGGTTGCGCCCATTCTTCCTTATCTTTTCCTGGTGCTGATTCTCATCTTCCGCCCCAAGGGTCTGCTGGGCACAAGAGGAGACTGAGCCATGAATTCGAAGATTCAAACAACTATGAACACTGGTGCCGCAAAGCAGGAGCACTACCGCTTCAAGCCTCTGAATATCGGCCGTTTTGTGGTCTGGAGCCTGTTTGCTCTGGCTCTGATCGTGGCGCCGCTGATCTTCACCAGTTCGCTGGCGCTGACCATGCTCAGCCAGATCGGCTATCTGATCATCATCTGCCTGTCGTACAACATGCTGTTGGGGCAGGGCGGCATGCTGAGTTTCGGTCATGCCGTCTACACCGGTCTGGGCTCTTTCCTGGCCATTCACGCCATGAACAAGGCCGCCGCTGGCGCCATGCCTATCCCGCTGGTGCTGATTCCCATCATTGGCGGTCTGGCGGGCATGTTCTTCGCTGCGTTGTTTGGCTATGTGACGACCAAAAAGTCCGGCACCACCTTTGCCATGATCACCATGGGTTTGGGTGAGTTGGTGGCCTCCATGGCGCTGATGTTCCCTGAGTTCTTCGGCGGCGAAGGCGGCATCACGACCGACCGTGTCTATGGCAAGTTCTTCGGGCTGGACTTCGGTTCGGGCCTGCAGGTGTACTACCTGATTGCCGTGTACTGCTTTATCTGCACCGCAGCCATGTTTGCCTTTACGGGCACGCCGCTGGGACGCATGCTGAACGCAGTGCGCGACAACCCTGAGCGCGTGGAGTTCGTGGGCTACAACACCCAGCGCGTGCGTTACTACGCTTTCATCATTGCAGGCTTTTTTGCCGGTATTGGTGGTGGCCTGACTGCTATCAATTTTGAGATCATCACGGCCATGGACAGCGTGAGCGTGGTCCGCTCGGGCAGCTATCTGCTGTTCACCTTCCTCGGGGGGGCCACATTCTTCTTTGGTCCCATCATTGGTGCCGTGCTGCTGGTGCTGGCCTCCGTGCTGCTGTCCGAGCTGACCAAGGCCTGGCTGCTGTACCTGGGCCTGGTCTTTCTGCTGATGGTGATGTTCGCCCCCGGAGGCGTGGCCAGCATCATCATGATGAACCTGCGTGTGGCCAAGTTCGGGCACTTCAAGCGCCTGCTCAAGCCATATCTGGGACTGCTGGTGGCCGGGGCCGTGACGATTGTGGGCGCTGCCTCCCTGATTGAGATGATCTATCACTTGCAGCTCAATGCCGCACTGGGTCCGGTCGTGCCGTTCATGGGCATGAAGCTCGATACCAGTGCTGCAGCGACCTGGATGATTTCCATCGTGCTGCTGGTAGTGGGCCTGGGCATGCTGGAGGTGGCGCGCCGCGTGACGGCCAAGCGCTGGGGGCAAATCGAAGAAGCGATTGAAGAGAGCATCAAGAAAGGGGAGGGTTGATCCATGTCCAGCGTAGCCATCCATCAACCAACCGAGAAAAGTGCCGCACAGGCATCTGCCCAGCCCTATGCGCTGGAGCTGCGTGATCTGCGCAAGAGCTTTGGCAAAACCGAGATCATTCGCGGCGCCCAACTGGCCGTGAATGCCGGTGAGCGCATCGCCATCATTGGCCCCAACGGGGCCGGCAAAAGCACGCTGTTCAATCTGATCAGCGGGCGGTTTGAGCCCACCAGCGGTGAGGTGCTGCTGCACGGTCAACGCATTGACGGCAAAAAACCGTTCGAGATCAATCGAATGGGGCTGTCGCGCAGCTTTCAGATCACCAACATCTTTCCCAAGCTGTCGGTGTTCGAGAACCTGCGCTGCGGCGTGCTCTGGAGCCTGGGCTATCGCTACAGCTTCTGGCGTTTTCTCTCCAATCTGCATGACGCCAATGCGCGTGCTGAAGAGCTGATGGAGATGATTGGCCTGCAGCGCAAACGCGACACACTGGCTGTGAACCTGACCTATGCCGAGCAGCGGGCGCTGGAAATCGGCATCACCATCGGCGGTGGCGCCAGCGTCATCTTGCTGGACGAGCCCACTGCCGGCATGAGCAACAGCGAAACCGCACACTTCATTCAGCTCATCAAGAAGGTCACCGAAGGCAAGACGCTGCTGACGGTGGAGCACGACATGGGCGTGGTCTTCGGTTTGGCCGACAAGATTGCCGTGGTGGTCTATGGCGAAGTGATTGCCTTCGATACCCCTGAGCGGGTGCGCGCCAACGCGCGGGTGCAGGAGGCCTACCTGGGCTCTTCTGTCGCAGATCAACAAGCCGGTGGGCACTGAGAAGAGGGCATCAGATGTTGAAGATCAGAGATTTGCATGCCTATTACGGCAAAAGCCATGTGCTGCATGGCGTGGACTTTCAGGTCAATTCTGGCGAGATCGTGGCTCTGCTGGGCCGCAACGGCTCGGGGCGTTCCACCACGGCCAAAGCCATCATGGGCCTGGTGCACTGGGAAGGCGGACTCGACTGGAAGGGGCAGAACCTCAAAGGCAAAAAGGCCTATGAAGTCGCTCACCTCGGCATCGGTTATGTGCCGGAAAGCCGAGATGTCTTCCAGAACCTGACCGTGCACCAGAACCTGCTGCTGGGCCAGAAAGGCAGTGGCAAAGGTAGTCGCTGGGGTTTTGACGATATGTACGAGATGTTCCCGCGCCTGAAGGAGCGCCAGCACACCGAGGCGGGGGTGATGTCGGGGGGCGAGCAGCAGATGCTCACGCTGTGCCGCACGCTGATGGGAGACCCAGACCTCATCATCATCGATGAGCCTACCGAGGGCCTGGCTCCCAAGATCGTGGAGCTGGTGGGCGAATACCTCAAAAAGATCAAGGAGCGCGGCGTGTCCGTGCTGCTGATCGAGCAAAAGCTCACCATCGCCATGAACATTTCGGATCGGGCACTGGTCATGGGCCATGGGCATATCGTTTTTGACGGCACGCCCGAATCGCTCAGAGCCAACGAGAAAGTCCGCAAGGAATGGCTGGAAGTTTGAGTCTCCCCCTGAGGCGCTTCGCCTAGGTGCTTGCTCGGCGTCTCTGACTTGGAGTGCTCAGGGGTGTCCCAATCAGGACAAACATTAGTTGCGCGATGCAGCAAAATCCGGAAAATAAAAACGCACGACCGTTCTTTTCTATTCATTGAACAGGGGACAACAGCATGACTGCTGAATACAAGGTTGACGGCGCAGTTGCCGTCATTACATTGAACAACCCGCCAGTCAACGGCCTGGGTCTGTCTACACGCCGAGGCATTGTGGATGGGCTGAACAAGGCGCTGGCAGACGCATCCGTCAAGGCGATCGTCATCACGGGTGCTGGCAAGGCCTTCTCGGGCGGCGCCGATATCACCGAGTTCGGCAAGGAAGAGGCTTATCGCGAGCCACATCTGATTTCCGTCATCCAGCAACTGGATCTGTCCACCAAGCCTTTGATTGCCGCCATTCACACCGTCTGCATGGGTGGTGGTCTGGAGTTGGCTCTGGGCTGCCACTACCGCATTGCAGCCCCCGGCACAGCCGTGGCTCTGCCGGAGGTGAAGCTGGGCCTGCTGCCCGGCGCGGGTGGCACGCAGCGCCTGCCACGTGTTCTGGGCGTGGAAACCGCGCTGAACATGATCGTCAGTGGCGAAGCCGTCAAGAGCGAAATGCTGGCCATGGTCCCCGGCCAGAAACTGTTCACCAAGATGGCTTCCTCGGCAGAAAACCTGTTGGCCGAAGCCAAGGCCTATGCGCTGGAAGTGGCGGACGTCCGTCCGCTGCAGCGTGTGCGTGATCTGAGCTGCAAGCACCCCCAGGGCGAGGCGTACTTCGAGTTCGCGGGCACCATGGTGCAAGGCATGTCCAAGAATTTCCCGGCACCCATGCGCTGCCTGGAAGCTGTGAAGAACGCCACCACCAAGAAGTTTGATGACGGAATGGTGGCCGAGCGTGAAGCCTTCATGCAACTGATGATGACGCCCGAGTCCCGCTCGCTGCGCCACCTGTTCCTGGCAGAGCGCGCAGCATCGAAGATTGCGGACGTCCCCTCCGACACACCGGTGCGCGACATCAAGGCTGTGGGCGTGATCGGCGCTGGCACCATGGGTGGCGGCATTGCCATGAACTTCCTGAACGCCGGTGTGCCCGTCACCATGCTGGAGACCAAGCAGGAAGCGCTGGACCGTGGTGTGGCCACGATCAGAAAGAACTACGAAGCGCAGGTCAAGAAGGGCAAGCTGTCCCAGGAAAAGTACGACCAGCGCATGGCTTTGCTGAGCACCACGCTGAGCTACGACGACCTGAAGAACGCCGACCTGATCATTGAAGCTGTGTTTGAGGAGCTGGGCGTCAAGGAGCAGGTCTTCAAGAAGCTCGACGAAGTGGCCAAGCCCGGCGCCATTCTGGCTTCCAACACTTCCACGCTGGACGTGGACAAGATTGCTGCCTTCACCAAGCGTCCTGAAGACGTCGTGGGCATGCACTTCTTCAGCCCTGCCAACGTGATGAAGCTGCTGGAAGTGGTGCGCGGTGCCAAGACCGGCAAGGACGTGCTGGCCACCGTGATGAAGATCGGCAAGAAGATCAAGAAAACGGCGGTGGTTTCGGGCGTGTGCGATGGCTTCATCGGCAACCGCATGATCGAGCAGTACTCGCGCCAGGCAGGCTTTTTGTTGGACGAAGGCGCCACGCCCCAGCAGGTGGACAAGGCGATCGAGAAGTTCGGCTTCGCCATGGGCCCGTTCCGCATGGGCGACTTGGCTGGCAATGACATTGGCTGGGCGATCCGCAAGCGTCGCTACCAGGAAAAGCCGGATATGAAGTACAGCGCCAGTGCGGACCGCCTGTGCGAGCTGGGCCGCTTCGGTCAGAAGACCGGCGCTGGCTGGTATGACTACGTGCCCGGCAAGCGCGATGCGATTCCTTCGGACGTCGTCGCCAAGATGATCGAAGAACACCGCAAGTCCATTGGCGTGACGCCACGCAAGATTTCGGACGAAGAAATCGTGCAGCGTCTGGTCTACGCCCTGGTCAACGAAGGCGCGCATATTCTGGAAGACGGTATTGCGGGCAAGTCCGGTGACATCGACATGGTGTACCTGACCGGCTACGGCTTCCCGCTGTGGCGCGGCGGCCCCATGCATTACGCAGGGGAAGTGGGCCTGTTCAATGTGGTGCAAGCCATGGGCCGCTTTGCCCAGAACCCCAATGACGATGCCAAGTTCTGGCAACCCGCGCCGCTGCTGGCCAAGCTGGCCGCCGAAGGCAAACAATTCAGCTAAGCGCTGCGCCGAGCAATACCCAGAATCAAAGGACAGAACATGACATCCGCAGTGATTGTTTCTACCGCGCGTACTCCGCTGACGAAGAGCTGGAAGGGCTCTTTCAACATGACTTACGGCCCCACCATGGGCGCACATGCAGTCAAGGCTGCCGTGGAGCGCGCAGGAATCGAGGGTGCCGAAGTCGAAGACGTGATCATGGGCATGGCCCTGCCCGAAGGCACGACCGGCGGCAACGTGGCCCGCCTGATCGCCTTGCGTGCCGGCCTGCCGGTCACGGCCTCGGGCCTGACCATCAACCGCTTTTGCTCGTCGGGCCTGCAGGCGATTGCGCTGGCAGCCCAGCGCATCATCGCGGGCGAAAACGATGTGCTGATCGCGGGCGGCCTGGAGAGCATCTCCTGCGTGCAGCCCCACCTGAACCCGCACATGGCGTTCGACCCCGAACTCACGGCCATCAAGCCCGAGGTGTACTGGAGCATGCTGCAGACGGCCGAGCAGGTGGCCAAGCGCTACAACATCAGCCGCGACGCGATGGACGAGTACGGTGCAGCCAGCCAGCAAAAGGCCGCTGCCGCTCAGGCCGCAGGTCTGTTCGATGCCGAAATCGTGCCCGTCACCACCGTGATGGGGGTGGTGGACAAGGTGCGTGGCATGGTCACCAAGCAAGTCACCGTCAGCAAGGACGAGGGCATTCGCGAAGGCACGACCAAGGAAGGCATCAGCGGCCTGCGTAGCGCGCTGCCCGGTGGTCTGATTACGGCAGGCAATGCCAGCCAGTTCTCTGACGGCGCCGGTGCTTGCGCCGTGGTCAGCGAAGAGTACGCCTCGCGCAAGGGCCTCAAGCCCCTGGGACGCTTCCTGGGCTTTGCCGTCGCTGGTTGCGAGCCTGATGAAATGGGCATCGGCCCGATCTACGCGATCCCCAAGGTGCTCAAGAAGCTGGGCCTGTCCGTCAACGACATCGACTTGTGGGAGCTGAATGAGGCCTTTGCCGTGCAGGTCATTTACTGCCGTGACTTCCTGGGCATTCCTGCGGACAAGCTCAACGTCAACGGCGGCGCGATTGCTCTGGGTCACCCCTACGGTGTCTCGGGCCAGCGCCTGACCGGTCATGCGCTGATCGAAGGCAAGCGCCGTGGCGCCAAGCGCGTGTGCGTGACCATGTGCATCGGCGGCGGCATGGGCGCAGCAGGCATCTTCGAAGTCCTGTAAGCGCTCCCGTGAAAAAGCCGCAGTCCCTCCCGGGGTGCGGCTTTTTATTTATCTGGTTGATATTGTTTTGATAGCTGAATGTCTATATGAATTAAGGACTTCAGCGTGTTTTGACGAGGTTTCCTATGCGCCTGCGCTCTACCATCGATTTCTTGCTCTACGACTGGCTGCAGGCCGAAGATCTGACCCGCCGCACTCGTTTTGCCGATCATTCGCGTGACACTTTCGATGCGGTGATGGACACCTGCGAGCGCATCGCGCGCGAAAAATACGCGCCTTTCAACCGCACGGTGGACACGCAGGAGCCGCAGTTTGACGGCGAGAAAGTCATACTGCCCCAGTGCACCTACGATGCGCGCGAAGCCTATGCCGAGTCCGGCATGCTCAGCGCCGCGCAGGACTACGAAATGGGCGGCATGCAACTGCCCTACACGGTGGAGGCGGCGGCCAATTGCTTTTTTGCCGCAGCCTCGATCAGCATTGGCTCCAATATGCTGACCAGCGGCAACGCCAACGCCATCATGGTGCATGGCACGGACATGCAGAAAAAAGTCTTTGCCGCCAATGAATTCAATGGGCGCTGGGCAGGCACCATGGCGCTGTCCGAGCCGCAGGCGGGCTCGTCCCTGTCCGATATCGCCACGCGTGCCGAACCGGATGGCGCGGATTATCAAGGCGATGCGCTGGGCCCGCGCTACCGCTTGAAGGGCAACAAGATGTGGATCAGCTCGGGCGACCATGAGCTGACCGAAAACATCGTGCATCTGGTGCTGGCCAAGATTCCCGGGCCTGATGGCAAGACCATCCCCGGTGTGAAGGGCATCTCGCTGTTCATCGTGCCCAAGAAGCTGGTCGATACCGAAGGCCAGCTCACCGGGGAGCGCAACGATGTGGCGCTGGCAGGCCTGAACCACAAGCTGGGCTGGCGCGGCACGACCAATACGTTGCTGAACTTTGGTGAAGGCAAGTATCCGGTGCACGGGGCTTCCGGTGCAATCGGCTATCTGGTCGGCAAGCCCGGCGAAGGCCTCAAGTGCATGTTCCACATGATGAACGAAGCCCGCATCTCCATCGGTACGGCCGCGACCATGCTGGGCATGGCCGGTTATCTGGCCAGCCTTGAATATGCGCAAAGCCGTCCCCAGGGGCGCCCGATTGGCGCGGGTGGCAAGGACGCGAGCAGCCCGCAGTCGCGCATCATCGAGCATGCGGACGTCAAGCGCATGCTGCTGGCGCAGAAAGCGTACTGCGAAGGCTCGCTGGCGCTCAATCTTTTCTGCGCCTATCTGGTCGATGAGCAAAACACCGGCAGCGAGCAGGAAGTGGCGGACGCCAAGTTGCTGCTGGAGGTGCTCACGCCCATTGCCAAGAGCTGGCCCAGCGAGTTCTGCCTGGAAGCCAACTCGCTGGCCATCCAGATTCACGGCGGCTACGGCTATACGCGTGACTTCCCGGTGGAGCAGTACTGGCGCGACAACCGCCTGAACATGATTCACGAAGGCACGCATGGCATTCAGGCCATGGACTTGCTGGGCCGCAAGGTCGTCATGGATGGCGGCAAGGGCCTGCAATTGCTGGCGACTCGTATCAACGCCACGATTCAGCGGGCGCTGCAGATCGATGGGCTGGCCAGCCATGCCAACCAGCTGGCGCGGGCGCTGGCCGATGTGGGTTCTGCCACCAAGACGGCCTGGGCCACGGGCAACCCGCAGGAAGCGCTGGCCAATGCAGTGCCCTATATGCAAGCATTCGGCCATGTGGTGCTGGCCTGGATCTGGCTGGATGTGGCACTGGCTGTGCGCGCCAAGGACAATGATCTGGCCATTGCCGCCCACCGAGGCAGCATGGCCGCGCAGCGCTACTTCTTCAACTACGAGCTGCCCAAGATCAGCGCCTGGCTGCAGGTGGTCAAATCGCGCGACATGACTTGCGCGAATATGGAAGAAGAGGCGTTCTGATCGCGACAGATCTGCGCTCACCATGAAAAAACGGCCCGATTGAATCGGGCCGTTTTGCTGTGGAGCAGCGTAGTGCTCAGGGTTTTTCGCAGGCGTCGCTCATGCCCACCATACCGGAGAGCTTTTGCAGGCTGGAGCGCTGCTTCAGGCATTCCTGATGTTTGGCTTCTGCGGCTTTTTGCTGTGCCACCTGAATGGACTTGGCTTTTTCGGCGCGGATATGGGCAATGCGCTCGCGAATCTGCGGCATCAGTGCCGTGGCGGCTTTTTCACCTTCGACAATCGCATTGGCACGCTGGCCAAAGTCGGCGGGGCCGATATCAAGCACCTTGGGGCGGATGATGATGTCGGCACGCGCCAGCTCGGCCTGGCCGAGCTTCTGACCCATGATGGCAATCGACTGATTCAGTGCGCCCAGCATATTAGCGGGCGTCTTGCCTGTGGCCTTGTTGGAGATGTCCACGGCAATCACGATATCGGCACCCATATTGCGCACGGCGTCCACAGGCACGGGGCTGACAATGCCGCCGTCCACATAGTGGTACTTGCCGATGACCACAGGCTGGAACACACCGGGCACGCTGCTGGAAGCACGCACGGCCTGCCCCACATTGCCACGCGCAAACACGGTGCGCTCGCCATCTTCAAGGCGGGTGGAAACGGCCACAAAAGGCTTGGCCATCTGCTCCAGCGGCTTGCGGTGCACCTGCTCGTTCACATAGTCTTCGAGCTTCTGGCCCAGCACCAGACCGCCCGAGGACAGTTGCAGGTCACGAATCTTGGCTTCGTCCAGCGCCACGGCTTTTTCCTGCAGCTCAAACGCATTCATGCCGCTGGCATACAGCGCGCCCACCACGCTGCCCGCGCTGGTGCCCGCAACCACCGTAGGTGTGAAGCCATTGGCTTCAAGCATCTTGATCACGCCGATATGCGCAAAGCCTTTGGCCGCGCCGCCGCCCAGTGCCAGACCAATCTTGATGGGTGGTGCCGAGGTGCTGGTGGCGGGCACCTCAGCGGGCGAGGTGGGAGCGGGCGAATTGCTGCCGCAGGCGGCGAGGCCAAGCAGACTCAAACAAACCAAGGGGCGCAAAAAAGCATTCAGGCGCATGCCGGGAAATCCTGCTATCTAGGAAGATCTCAAGTATAGCTTTGCGCGCTTTTTTCAGCTGCAGCAGGTCGTGTCGGTGCTTCTAAAAACAGAGCGAATAGTGCTGAATGCATAAGCGCTACAGGCCCATATCCCTTATATGGCCTATGCGCTGCAAACTGGCGCTGCAGATAATGTTTTCGTACTGAACAAGAGGCTCGCCAGATTCTGCGCAGGCCCGATAAGAGAGACAAGACAATGCAGCAAAGCAATGCATGGCAGCCCGCTCTGGCAGGGACAACAGCATCCGCATGGTGGGTGGGTTTTGGCCTGGTGGTGGGCGTGATGGGGGCGGCGCTGATCAGCCCGCTGTATGCGCTGTACCAGCAGGCCTGGGGGCTGCGCGCCAGTGATATCTCGCTGATCTATGTGCTCTATATGTGCGGCGGTCTGTGCGCCTTGCTGTTTCTGGGGCGGCTGCCCGATCGCATAGGTTTTCAGCGCGTGATGCTGTGCTTTTTGCTGCTCACGCTGGCGGGCACGCTGATTTCCATGCTGGCCTGGAATCTGCCTAGCCTGATCGTGGGGCGCTTTATGGTGGGCGTGTCGTCCAGCCTTATCACCATCAGCGCAACCACGGGGCTGACCGTGCTGGCGGCCAGTGGCAGCGCCGGGCTGTCTACCCAGCGCGTGGCCATGGTGGCCAGCTTTCTCAATGTGCTGGGCTTTGGCATAGGGCCGCTGATAGGCGGCATGGCGGGCCAGTGGCTGCCTCAGCCGCTGATGACAGCCTATATCGCGCCGCTGCTGCTGGGCTGCGTGGGCGTGGCCGCCATTGCCGTGCTCAAGCTGCCTGCGGGCAGTGCTGCGCCGACCCGGCTGCGCTGGCAGGACTGCATGCCCAGACTGACCTGGCCAGCGCGCTCTGACTCCATGGCGTTTGTGCTGACCTGCGGCTATCCGTTTGTGGCCTTCGGGGTGTTTGGCCTGTATGCGTCGATGGCACCGCTGTTTTTGCAGCAGATGATTCCCTGGCATGGCCCCGTGGTCAGCGGTACGGCGATTGCAGTGATCTTGCTAGTTTCTGCAGGTATTCAGCTAGTGGCGGCGCGGCTGCCGCTGCACCGCTGCGGTGCGCTGGGCATGCTGGCGCTGGTGCTCAGCAATGGCATGCTGGTGCTCAATCTGAAGATGGCATCGACGACGCTGTTTGTGCTGGGCGTGAGCCTGACGGCGCTGGGCCACGGCATGTGCATGCTGGCAGGCATGACCATGGTGGGCCGCATTGCCAAGCCTGAGAACCGCTCGGGCATGCTGTCCACCTATCAGGTCATTGGGCTGCTGGGCTCCATGCTGCCCATGATGGCTGTGGGCTGGATTGCCGACCACTGGGGCATCAACATGGCTGTCACCGTTTTTGCCTGCTTTGTGATGACACTGGGCTCGGTGCTGGGGCTGGCGTTCTTTCGCCACCCCCGCATGCGCAGCCCGCTACCGCATCGCCCGGCGTAACCAGGCGCTGCTCCAGTCCACGGCAATACTCAGCAGCAGCATGGCAATGATGACGGTGCTGGCCTGTGCGTAATGGAACAGTGACAGCTCAAAGTACAGCAACTGGCCCAGACCACCCGCGCCGACAAAGCCGAGGATGGCGGCCATGCGGATATTCATTTCCCAGCGGTACAAGGTATAGGCCAGCAACTGCGGCGCAGCACCGGGAAAGGTGCCGTAGGCAAAGGCCAGCAGGCGGTTGCTGCCCGACAGACGCAGCGCTTGTGCTGGCGCTGCCGGGGCATTTTGCAGCGCTTCGGCATAGAGGCGTCCGAGCACGCCCGCCGTGTGCAAGGCTAGAGCCAGCGCCCCTGCAAAAGGCCCCAGGCCCACGGCGAGAGCAGTGATGGTGGCCCAGACCAGCTCGGGCACGGAGCGCAGCACATTGAGCACCGCATTCCACGGCGCGCGCCAGCGCGGCAGGGCCAGCAGCAGGCCCGCAATGGCTGCCAGCAGGGTACCGATGATGGAAATGGCCAGCGTTTCCCACACGCCTTGCAGCACCTTCAGCAGCCAGGGCTGGCTCAGATCGGGCGGGAAAAAGCCGCGTACAAAGTCGCCCATGCTCTGCGCTGCGTCCTGGGTGAGCAATGCAGAGAAATCAATGTCCAGCAGCCTCAGGCTCCAGAAGATACTTGCGCCAGTAGCTATTACAAAGATAGCGGTGCGCCAGCCAAAAGGCAGGGCGCGGGCGGCGGGCGCAGTGTCGAGCGCGCGGCGCAGCCACCACGACAGCAGATCGGCTGCAGCCACCAGCAGCATGAAGGCCAGCAGAATGCTCGCGGCTTCGCCGCCGTTGAGCATCTTCATGGCCTGATCCATCAACTGGCCCAGACCACCTGCGCCGACAAAGCCCATGATGACCGAGGCGCGAATCGCGCATTCCCAGCGGTAGACGGTGTACGAGGTCAGCTCCTTGGCGGCCTGTGGCAACAGGCCGTAGAGCAGGGCTTGCAAGCGGCCCGCGCCGCTGGCACGCAGCGCGCGGGCGGGTGCGGGGTCGGTGGATTCCAGAATTTCCGCATAAACCTTGGCCAGCATGCCGCCATAGGTCAGGCCCAGAGCCAGCACCCCGGCAGCGGGGCCCAGGCCAAACACGCGCACAAAGACCAGCGCCCAGACCAGCTCAGGAATGCCGCGCAGGATGGTGAGCACGCCGCGCGCAATGGGGTTGAGTGTGACCCGCTCACGCGCCGCACCCGTGGACAGGTAAGCCATGGGCACAGCAATCACAAAGGCCAGCGCCATGCCTGCGGTGGCAATGGCCAGGGTCTGCAAAGTGGCTTGGCCCAGATAGTCCAGAAACTCGCTGCTGGTTTCGGGTGGCAGAAACTGGGCCAGAAAGCCGCCAATGACCTTGAGGTTGTCGGCATCAAAAAAAGGTTTCAGCGAAAAGCCCGAGGTATGCAACATGGGCCAGAGCACGACCAGTGCCAGCACCAGCGCCGTGAGCCGCGTGCGCGCCGCCGGGTCGCGCAGCCGTTGGAGTTCGGCCCCGCTCAGTGGCTGGCTTATCGGCATGCCACAACCTCAATGCGGGCAGGCTGGGCGCCAGTCTGTGGCGCCGCCAATGCGTTGTGCAAGGTGGGCAGAATGGCGGCGCTGCCATCAGCGGCGGCGTACAGCGCTTGCAGCTGCGCTTCGCTCACCTCGGCGGCGGGCAGATCAAACGCAATACGGCCATCGCGGATGCCGACGATGCGGGCAAAGCAGCTCAGCGCCAGATCGACCGCGTGCAAACTGGCCACCAGCGTGGCTTGGCGCGCGGCCGCTTCCTGCACCAGCAGTTGCACGGTGGCCAGAGACAGGGCGGGGTCCAGGGCAGACACCGGCTCGTCCGCCAGGATCAGCGGCGCTTGCTGGTAGAGCACGCGGGCAATGCCCACGCGTTGCAGCTGCCCGCCCGAGAGCTGGTCGCAACGCGCAAACAGTTTGTCATCAAGCTGCACGCGCGCCAGTGCCTCGCGCGCGCCGGGGATGTCTTGCGGGTAGGCCAGCGATGCCAGCGCCTTCCACAGCGGCCACTGGCCCAGCTTGCCCGCCAGCACGGCGGTGACCACGCGCTGGCGCAGCGGGATGGGCGCGCTCTGGTGCACGGTGCCGATGCGGCTGCGCAGCGCCTTGAGGTCGCGCGCAGTGGTCTGCGCGGACGCGGCCTGACCCAGCACCTGCATCTGCCCATGCGTGGGCAGATAGCCGGTGCCGATCATATTGAGCAGCGAAGTCTTGCCAGCGCCCGAGGGGCCGATGAGCGCAATGCTCTCGCCCTGCGCGGCAGACAAATGGATGCCCGAGAGGGCGGTGAATCCGTTGGTGTGGGTCAGGCCCACATCGTCCAGCATGAAGCTCATGAGACGAGTACTCTTAAAACAATAGCTGCCAGCGCTTATGAATTAAGGACTGGCAGCTTGAAAGGCTTTAAAAGCCGACTTATTTGAGCAAACCTGCCGACTTGGCTGCGGTCTCGGTACCGTCGTAATTGGACGACTTGGTTGGGATGAACTTGGAGGCGCGCTGCAAGTCCATGATGGCCTTGTGTTCGGGTTTGGCTGGGTCCAGCGCCAGGAAGGCGTCGGTCAGCTTTTTGATGATGGCGGGGTCCAGATCGCCGCGCACCGTCCAGTTGTAGTCAAAGTAGGGGGGCGTGGTGGCAAACACGCGCACCTTGCTGGTGTCCACTTTTTTCGATTCGACCAGCTTGTCCCATACCGAGGTGTTGAGCACGCCAGCTTCGGCCTTGCCTGCAGCAACAAAGGCTACGGTGGCGTCATGCGCGCCGGAGTAAGCCACGGTCTTGAAGTCTTTTTCGGGGTTCAGACCGTCCTTGAGCAGGAAGTAGCGCGGCATCAGGCTGCCCGAGGTGGACGAGGGCGCGCCAAAGGCAAAGGTCTTGCCTTTGAGGTCAGCCAAGGTCCTGATATTGGGGTCAGCCGTGATGAACTGGCTGGTGAAGACCGCATCTTCGGCGCGCTGCACGATGGGGATGGCCGTGCCGTGCGTGCGGATCTTGGCCTGCACATAGGTGAAGCCGCCCAGCCAGGCCAAATCGAGCTTTTTGGTGGCCAGAGATTCAACCACGGCGGCGTAGTCGGACACGGGCGTGAACACCACCTTCATGCCCGTGGCTTGCGACAGGTATTCGCCCAGGGGCTTGAACTTGCGCTGCAACTCGGTCGGGGCTTCGTCGGGGATGGCGGATACGCGCAGCACGGCTGGGGTGTCTGCATGGGCCACGGACAACAGCGAAGAAGAAGCCAGCGCAGCCACGGTCAGGCCGCGCAGCGCCATGCGGCGAGCGGTTGAATGCGTCATCAAAAAACTCCGTTCAAAAAGCCACCGCCGTCCGGATACACGGCGGTTTAATGAAGTGGCTGCTCGCGCGTCGCGGCGCAGCCGGGATAGGGCGGTACGACAGACCGCTGCCGCGCATTGTGCGGCACAGCGCAAAGCCCTGTCAGCGGCTTCAGAACAAAAAAGCCCCGCGCAGGCTGAGCTGGCGGGGCTGTAAAGGTGGGCTGCAAAAAAGCCGCACCGACTGAAGACCTTGGAGATCAGTACGTCAGATTGAGCTGGAAGATGGTGGTGGTGCCGCTGACCTCGTTGCCCACCATCAGCAAAGGCTTGCCGTTGGGGGACTTGGATGCCGCGATGAAGTGCAGACCCTCGGGGCCCAGATCACCAAGCGCATTCAGCGCCGCACCGGCAGGTGGGGTGGTGGCGTCAATGGCCGTGGTCCAGTTTTCGCGGGTGTTCAGATAGTCCACCTGCTTGGGAGCCTTGGGGTTGGTGATGTCGAAGACCAGCACGCCGCCCATGCGCTCCAGCCCTACGAAGACAAAAGTCTTGTCGCCAATCTGGCCCACGGTCAGGCCTTCGGGCTCCGGGCCTTTGGCGCTGCTGCGCGCGTCCAGTCTCGCGGTTTCATCATGGCCGGTATTGAAGTAGGTGGCGCAGGCAATATCGCGCTTGGAGCCCAGCTTGCACTCGGGGCTGGCGATGAATTTTTCAATCGCTGAACCCGAATCCCAGACCTGCTTGCCGCTGGCGTCCCAGATGGAGATGGAGCGGCCACCATAGGCGTAGAGCCTGTCGTAGGTCAGATAGCCTTTGGAGTCCTTGACGGGCGCGCCGCTGCTGTCGGTCTGGTAGCCCATGGTCCAAGTCACTTTGAGGCGGCCCAACTGGTCGTCGTCGCGGCAGGTCTTGGGGTCACCGGCAACCGCGCCGCACCAGCCAAAGACAGCGGGGTTCAGATAAGCACCCTGACCCAACTGTGCCAGATGGGCAGGCAGGTCGTCCCCGGCACGGCGCAGAAAGCCGTCCTTGTGCACCAGGTGCTTGATGCGAAACTCTTCCACAAAGCCTTTGGTCACATCGCCAGCCTTGGCGGCAGCTCCCGTGGTCTTGTCGGCAGCGCTGCCAAAGTAGGCCTTGTTGCCTTCTCCCCAGGCGCGGGCATCGCCCTCATTGGCGGTGACCAGGTAGGTGGCTCCGTCAGCGGCCTTGTACGCGGCAATGGAGTCCGGCTGGTACATGCCATAGACACCCGCTGCGGTGGTGATGTTGATGACGGCGTTCTTGCCATCGCTGTCGGCAAAGTCCAGCGCATTGGCTGCCAGCGAATGGTCTTTGTAGCCCAGTGCGACTACATCGGTGACCCTGGCGCTGGCGATATCGACAATGGCCAGCGCATTGTTTTCCTGCAGCGTCACCCAGGCGGTCTTGCCATCGGGGGCGACGGCAATGTATTCGGGCTCCAGGTCTTTGGCGACTTCGGTCGTGCTCTTGCCGTCTGCCGTGGGGCCAAAGATGCGCACGCCCTTGGCCAGCAGCGCGGCCTTCTGGCTGTTGAAGGCCTTGAAGTCGGCCGTGCGCACCACGGGCTTGGCGGGCGTGCTCACGTCGATGATGCTGATCGAGCCTTCGGGGTCGATCTGGTAGTCATCGCTGGGTTCGCCCTCGTTGGCCACCAGAAGGGTCTTGCCATCGGGCGTGAAGGTCAGCATGTCGGGCAGAGCGCCCACGGGCGCTTCAGCCAGCAAAGACAGCGTATCGGTGCTGAACAGCGCGACTGCTCCGTTGTCGGTCTTGAGCTTGGCCTGCACAGCGACGGCGACCACAGAGCCATGCACGGCAACGCTGTTGACCGAAGCTCCCGCGCCCAGCGACAGCTTGGTGGCATCCAGACTGGCGATCAGTCGCGGCGCGGCAGGGTTGCTCATGTCCAGCACATCAAGCGCGCCCTTTTGCGCATTGACCACAAAGCCGCGCTTGGTGACGGGATCAAAGGCCGGAATCTCGGCAGCGCTTTGCAAAAAGATGCCGGACTGATAGCTGCCGATTTTCTCCAGCGTCAGCGTGGCCGGGGTTTTTTCGGGCGCAGGAGCGGGCGCGGGTGTCTCTGCGATAGGTGGTGTCGGCGTGCTGTCGCCACCTCCGCAGGCTGCCAGTGCGGCGGCGGCGATGATGGAAATCAGAAGATGCTGGCTCAGGGTCTTGGCAGATGTCATTGAGAGGTTGGCAGGTGCTTGAGAACCCGTGATTTGTAACCAGACTTTGTTTCATCTTCGTGAAACGCAAACGTCATCAAAACATCTTCGATCGCACTGGCCGCGTTCTCTTTGCGCCACATTGCATCAACAGGTCTTGGCAAACCGCGTTTGAAGCCTCTACACTCGCCAGCCTTCACTCCACCTGCGTTAACCGCTCTCATTTTCGAGGTGCACCATGTCCCGCCGCATTCGTTTCAACTAAACGACTTCGTCACACGCTGATCTTTTCAGCGTGTGCGCTGCGGTGTGGATTTGCAGGCCTTTGGGGCGCTGCGCACTTTTCCTTGAGGGCTGCCCAGGCCCTTGGGCTGGCGTTCTGGTTTTGCGCCTCTCCACCCTCTGAAACTTTGCCCCGCCACCTTGCCAGGTGGCCTGGCGTTTTGTCCCCATTGCGGCGCTGCCGTTGTCGTTGATTGGTCTGCCACGCGTTTTGCGCGTGGCTTATTCCCCTCTAGGAAAGCACAACATGACTTCACAACATCTCTTCAATCTGGAGATTCTCAAATACCCGCGCACGCCGCATCTGCGCGGCTCGCGTCTGCAAGTCGGTGATCAGGGCGATGCCCTGCCTTATGAGGCGCTGGCTGGTCGTCATATCGTGGTCGAGGAAAAGCTTGACGGCGCCAACGCGGCGCTGAGCTTTGGCGCCGATGGCAGCTTGCTGCTGCAGTCGCGCGGCCATTATCTGCAAGTCGATCAGATGGGTGGGCGCGAGCGCCAGTTCAATGCCTGCAAGCAATGGGCCAGGGCCCATGAAGGTGCGCTGATGGCGCTGCTCGATGATCGCTTCATCATGTACGGCGAGTGGATGTATGCCAAGCATTCGCTGTTCTACGACGCGCTGCCGCACTGGTTTTGCGAGTTCGATATCTGGGACCGCTCGGCGCAGCAGTTTCTTGATACGCCGCGCCGCCATGCGCTGCTGTCCGATGTGCCCGTGGTCTCGGTGCCAGTGCTTTACAGCGGTATTGCACCCAGGCGCATGCAGGATTTGCTGGCGCTGCTGGCTCCGTCGCTGGCGCGCAGCAGCGGCTGGCGTGCGGTGTTTGAAGCGCAGGTGTTGCGTCAGCAACTGGATTTGCCATTGGCCTGGAAGCAGACCGATGCTTCGGAACTGGCCGAGGGCCTCTACATCAAGGTCGAAGAAAACGGAGAGACCGTGGCGCGCTACAAGTTTGTGCGCTCCGACTTTGTGCAGACGATTCTCGATTCCGGCTCGCACCATAGTGAGCGGCCCATGGTGGTCAACGGACTGCGCAGCGGCGTCGATATCTTTGCGAATCTGATTCAAAAGAGCTGGTAGCCCATACAAGTATTAGGCTATCAGCTATTAAAACCGTAGTGATTTCGACATGGATAGCTGCGGCGAAAGGAGATTTTTATGTGGAGCTGGAAACAGATTGCTGGCTTGGTGCCGCACTCCGCCAGCGATGACGTGGACTGGGTCGCCTGTCTGCATGCCTTCCCCCAGCTGGAGCTGGCCAAGGCCACGCCGCAGGACCCGGTCTATCACGCCGAAGGCGATGTCTGGACACACACGCAGATGGTGGTGCGCGAGCTGCTGGCCGATGCAGACTATGCGCTGCTCACGAATGAGGAGCGCGAAACGATTTTTCTGTCCGCACTGCTGCACGATGTGGCCAAGTGCTCGACCACACAAGTCGGTGAGGATGGCCGCATCTCGCAACCCGGCCATTCGCGTCGGGGCGCAATGGATGCGCGGCTGATGCTGTGGGAGGCGGGCGCGCCCGTGGCGCAGCGCGAAGCCATCTGCCGCCTGATTGCCGTGCATCAGGTGCCGTTCTTCGCCTTTGCCGATTCGCGGCGCGGCGTCTCGCCGGAGTTCATCGTGCGCGAGCTGTCCTGGCAGGTCGATCTGCATTTGCTGGTGCTGCTGGCGCGTGCCGATATCAAAGGGCGCATCTGCCCCGATGTGGGCCATGTGCTGCTCAATATCGAACTGTTCAAAGAGCTGGCGCTGGAAGAGGGCTGTCTGCGCACGCCGCGCAAATTTGCTTCAGCAGAGACGGCGGTGCGCTACTTTCGCGGGGCCGAGCTGCATCCGGACTATGCGCTGCATGAGGAGCCGGGCTCGCGCGTCATTGTGATGTGCGGCCTGCCTGCCTCGGGCAAAAATCGCTGGGTGGCTGAGCACAATGGCGATTTGCCCGTGGTGTCGTTTGACGATGCGCGCACCGAGCTGGGCCTCAAACATGGCGAAAACGAAGGCGCTGCCGCGCACCGCGCCGTGGACAAGGCCAAAAGCCTGCTGCGCGCCAAGGCCCCGTTTGTGTGGAACGCCACGCACCTGTCAAAGCAGATGCGCGGCAAATCCGTCGATCTATGCCTGGCCTATGGCGCGCAGGTAGAGCTGGTGCATCTGGAGGCCAGCCGCGCCACTCTGCTGTCGCGCAACAGCAAGCGCGACACCACGCTGAGCAATGCCGCGCTTTTGGGCATGCTGCACAAATGGGAGGTGCCGCTACCGACGGAGGCGCATGGGCTGCAGCTGCTGGTCAATGAGTAACTGCAAAGCCCAAAGCAAAAAGGGCCGGAGATATTGCGTCTCCGGCCCTTTTTGTTTGCTTACCGCGCCATCACCTGCGCATAGTGCTTGGGATTGAAGCGCGACACCAGTTGCATCACCAGTGCGGCGACACCGGCCTGATACAGCCAGCCTGCCGCCCAGTTGCCGCTGATCTGGTGCAGCTGCGCCATGATCAGCGGGGCCAGTGCGGCCAGGATAAAGCCGCCGCCCTGCATCAGCGCGTTGAGTGCGCCAGCTTGCGAGGGGGAGGGCAGGTGATCCAGCGCCACCAGCATGAACAGCGAAAAGCAGCCGCCCAGACCCAGCCCCAGCACGATGGCGTTGAGCGTGGGCATGGCATCAGGCCACAGAGCCAGCCCGCCAAAGCCGAAGATCTGCAGCAGCAGCGCCACGGCCACCCAGAGGCGGCGGTCCACATTGCGGCGAGCCAGCGCAGGCATGACCAGTGCGGAGACGGCCTGCGCAATCGACAGAATGGCCAGCAGCGTGCCGCTTTGCGTCGCCGTCCAGCCATGGGTCTGGTAGAACGGGGCCAGCCAGGCCACGGTCGATGCATAGCCGCCATTCATCAGGCCAAACGCCAGCAGCAGCAGCCAGGTGCGTTTTTTGCGCAGCAGCCAGCCGGTGTCGCTGGGGGCTTGGCTGGCTGCAGCATTGGGCGCTGGGGCGGTTGCACCCAGCAGACTGAGCGCATACCAGGCCAGCGGCACGGCCAGCAGCGCGGGAATGGCCCAGATGGCCATGGCCGACTGCCAGCCCATGCCGGCCTGCATGGCCATGGGTGATAGCTGGGCGCTGAGTGCGCCGCCGCCCATCAGCGCTGCGGAGTACAAGCCCATCATGGGCGCGACATTATTGGGCGATACGCGCTTGATCAGGCCCGGCATGGCGCTTTGCACCAGCGCCACACCCGCGCCGCACAGACCTGCCGTGGCAATCAACAGGCTGCCGGTGGCACTGCCCGCAGACGCCATGCGCAGCGCGCAGCCCAGCGCAATCAGCAGCAAGGAGCCGCAGACCGCTGTGCGTGCGCCCCAGCGCTGCAGTGCCGAAGGGGCCAACCAGCCGCCCACGCCCATCAGAGCCATGGGCAGCAGCGTGAGCCACGAGAAGCTGCGCAAATCCATGCCCGTGGTCTGCTGAATGGTGGGAGCCAGCGGGCCGGGAGCGGTGAGAAACGGGCGCAGATTGATGGTGACCAGCACCACTACGCTGAGCCAAAGCCAGGCGGGGACACGAGTGGAGAGAGAGGGCGTGGATGTCGTCATGAAAATCACTGGCCTGCGCATGCACGCATGGCAGGCAGTGCAGTCTTGTTGTTATGGTTTTTGAAAAAAGCGCGGCGAATCAGTCCTGCGGCCAGGGTGCATCGCCAAAGCGCGGCGAATCCGTCCTGCGGCCAGGGTGCATCGCCATAAAGCTGGGCCGCCGTAATGCCGGTGTCAATGCGGGTGATGGGCAGCGGCGGAGGAGTCAGGGACAGGCGCAGACGCTGGTACGTGCCTTCGCTGGACAGACCATAGGGCGCGGCGTCCTCGTTGTCGAAGGCGAAAAAGACCTGCTCGGCACCGTTCATGACCAGCGCCGCCAGACACATGGGGCAAGGGTGGCCGCTGGCGTAGATGGACAGTCCCGCCAGACTGGGGTTGGCGCGCTTTTGCGTGCCTGCGCGAATCGCTTCCATCTCGGCGTGGGTGCTGGGGTCATGGCTGGCGATGATGTTGTTCACGCCCGTGGCAATGACTTCATCGCCCAGAGCCAGCACGGCGCCAAACGGGCGACCGCCCTGAAGGCGGTTGGCATGGGCCAGATCCACGGCCTGACGCATGAGTTGGGTGTGATGCTTGCTGTTCATGACTATTAAATTGATAGCTATCAGCCTATGTTCTATATAGACTAGGAATTGGTTTTATCTGTTTTATGCGAGGTGAGCGCAGACTGCTGTTCAGGGTACACCTGTGGCGCAGATCCGGTAGCGCCTTGCCGTTAAAAGCTTTTTTGCGCAAAGCTTTGCAGCCAGCGACTGCAGGCCAGCTCCACCTGCTGGCGCGCGGCGGGGCTGGCGGCCAGCATGCGGGCAAAGCCGTGCACCATGGCCGGTGCCCGCACAAGCTGCAGTGGCGCGCCCAGGGCTTGCGCCTGCTGCGCAAAGGCTTCGGCCTCATCGCGCAGAATGTCGTGGCTGGCGGTCATCACCAATGTGGGCGGCAACTGGGCGATTTGTGTGTTGCATAAGCTGGGCTGCAGCCATTGCGCGGCCTTGTCTTCGGGTTGCCCTAGCGCTTTCCAGTAATGCTGCATGGCCTCGGGTGTCAGCGCATAGCCGCTGGCAAATTCGCGCATGCTGGGCGTGTTCTGCTCTGGCTGCAGTGGCGGGTAGAGCAGCAGCAAGCCCTTGATGGTTGAGGCATAGGCATCACCAGCATGGCCCTGCAACTGGCGCACCGCCGCCGCCAGCGCCAGATGGGCACCCGCGCTATCGCCGCCCAGCAGCACCGCATCCCGGGCAAAAGGTAGAACTCCCTGCATGGCGCGCAGCCACTGCAGCACGGCCATCACATCATCAAGCGGCGCGGGGAACGGGTTCTCCGGCGTGCGCCGGTAGTGCACGCTGAGCACCGTGCAGCTCGTGAACAGGCTCAGGTGCTCGCACAAATCATCATGGGTGTTGAGATCGCCCACCATCCATCCGCCGCCATGCAGCCAGACCAGCGTCTTTTGATGCGTGCTGCCTGCTTTGTGATAGCTGCGCACGCAGATTTCGCGGCCCTCGCAAGCCACAAAAAAGTCTTGCCTTGCAATACCGGGCAGTGGCGAGCGAATCAGTTGCGCTTGCAACTCGCTGAGCTGGCGGCGGCGCTGCACATAGTCAAGGCCGGGTGTGGGCGTATCGGTATCAAGTCGGGCAAAGCGCTGCAGTGTGCGGGCCAGGGCGGGGTCTATGCAATCCATGGTGCCATCATAGATTTGATAGCTGCCAGCGTATGTACTGTCTGGATATACCCCGCTTTTGAGGGCTTGTAAGGACTTGCATTCCAGCCATCCACGCAATGCTGACCTGCTCCCGGTGGATGCTATGGCTGGGGTATGATGGCCGCGCGCTCCGGGGTGCACGCAAGTGCTGAGATCTACACCCGAGAACTTGACCCGGGTCATTCCGGCGGAAGAAGAGCTTGCACCCCACATGACCGCCTGCATGGCGGCATGGGTGGGCGCCTTCGGAGCATGACATCTCAGCTCTCGAAGGAATCTCATGGACAAGGCCGCTGCCCTGATTGCAGACCTGCTGGCTTTCATTGCGCAGGACGACTGCACCGACGATCAGTTCAACGATCTGGCTCTGCGGCTGTTTGCCCACCAGTACGAAAACAACGCGCCGCTGCGCAGCTTTTGCCAGCGCCGTGGTGCCACGCTGCGCTCCGTGAAGTCCTGGCGCGATATTCCTGCCGTGCCCATCGATGCCTTCAAGGCCATGGAACTGCGCAGCGAGCCCGCATCGCCCAACGAGCGCATCTTCATGACCAGCGGCACCACAGGCCGTGCGGCGCGTGGCAAGCACTTTCACCCCGCGCTGGATGTGTATGACCTGTCGATGAAGCGCTATTTCGCGCCGCGCTTTATGCATGGCGTGGAACGCATGAGCATGGGCATTCTGTTCCCCGATGAGCAGGCTATGCCCAACTCATCGCTGGCCCACTATCTGGCGCTGGCAAAGTCCGAATTTGGCAGTGCTGACAGCCGCTACTACCTCACACCTGAAGGCCTGGACATGCCCGGCCTGTGCGCGACACTGGAAGAATCCGAGCGTAGCGGCCAGCCGTTTGCGTTGCTGGGTGCCAGCTTCAGCCTGGTGCATGTGATGGACGCTTTGAAGGCGCAGGGCCGCAGCTTCAAACTGCCCGCAGGCAGCCGCATTCTGGACACCGGCGGCTACAAGGGCCAGTCGCGCGAGCTGCCGCTCGAAGAGTTTTACGCCGACCTGTCCGCGCTGTTTGGCGTGCCGCGAACGCTGTGCATCAATATGTATGGCATGACGGAGCTGAGCACGCAGTTCTATGACGCAGGCAATGCCACGCTGCCCTCGGTCAAGTCCGGCCCGCACTGGATTCGCTCGCGTTTGGTCGAGCCCATCACGGGCCGCGATGTGGCGGCAGGCGAGCGCGGCATTCTCGTGCATTGCGATCTGGCCAATTACAACTCCACCACCACCATCCTGACCGAAGACGTGGGCCTGTGGGCCGATGGCGGATTTCTGCTGCTGGGCCGCGCCGAAGGGGCTGCGGCCAAGGGTTGCTCCATGGCCGTGGATGAGTTTGTGAAAGCCACCAGCGCATGACTGATCGCACCAGTGTCATGCGCATACAGGCGGGCTACCTGCCCGGTTTGCGTGATGAAGATGTGCAGTGGCACCCGCTGCATTTTGCGCACAATGGCCAGCAGCTTGAAGTCTTGGTGCCTGCGCTGACAGCGGCGCAAATGCAGGCGCTGGCCCGCCATGTGCGCGCGGCGGCAGATGCGAGTCTGCGCTCCATGCCTGTGGCTGAAATCATTGATGCAATTGACCGCGCCATGGCCCGGCTGCTGCATCGCAGCGACCCGTATCGCCAGCAGGCCGAAGCCTGGCTGCCCGTGGTCAGCGGTTATGACGCAGACATGGTGCGGCTGGGCCTGACCGGCTTTTTCAAGACTTTTCGTGCGCCGCAGCTCAGGCGCTTTGTGGCTGAGGACTTTGCCAACCCCGCCGTGCTGGATGGCTTTCAGCCCACGGCCAAAGGTGGTGCGGTACGGGCCTTTGGTCCGAATCTGCTGGTGCATGGCTGGGCAGGTAATGTGCCTGCGCTGTCGCTGTGGAGCCTGGTCTGCAGCCTGCTGGTCAAAGCGCCCAGCATTGGCAAGCTGGCCAGTGCAGAGCCGCTGTTTGCAGGCTGGTTTGCGCGGCTGCTGGCCGAGGTGCATCCGCCGCTGGCCGATTGCCTGGCCGTGGTCTGGTGGAGCGGTGCAGGCGGCCAAGAAGCCGATGCGCTGTATGCCGAGGCTGATACGGTGCTGGCTTACGGCAGCAATCACACGCTGGATGCGCTACGCCAGCGCCTGCCTGTGACTACGCGATTTTTGCCGCATGGGCACAAGCTGGGTTTTGGCATGGTGGCTAGTCATGCGCTCGATACCCTCAAAGCGCCCGCCATGGCGCGGCTGGCCGCCTGGGATGTGATGCGCTACGACCAGCAGGGTTGCTACTCGCCCCATGTGTTTTATGTAGAGCGCGGCGCGGCCGTTTCGCCGCGCGTCTTTGCCGACTATCTGGCCGCCGAGCTGGCCAATCTGCAGCGCCGCTTTGCCCGCCGCGAGCTGGAACTGGAAGAGGGTACTGCCGTGGCCCGCTGGCAGCAGGGCGTGGAATGGTCGGGGCAGGGCGAGTTGCTGGGCCCTGTGGATGCGCCATGGAGCGTGGCCTATCACGACACTCTGCAGCCGCTGACCCCCACGGCGCTGTACCGCACGATTGCCGTGGTGGCTGTGGACAGACTGGACGATGTAATTCCCGTCGTTGCTGCGCAGCGCGACTTTTTACAGACTGCGGGGCTGGCAACAAGCCCCGAGGAGCTGTACCGCCTGGCCGGTTTGCTGGGCGCAGCAGGTGTGACCCGCATCAGCGCCATTGGCTCCATGAGCATGCCCGAAGCAGGGTGGCACCACGATGGGCGCTTCAATCTGCTCGATCTGGTGCGCATGACGGAGATCGAACAATCTGCCGAAATCGCAGCCCAGCCATTGGCCTTGTATGCAGACTGATATGGCGTTTCTTGCAATGGATCAGGTCAGCTTTGGCTACCCCGGGCGTGCGCCCGTGGTGGACGGCGTGAGCTGGCAGATGCAGGCGGGCGAGGTGCACTGCCTGCTGGGCCGCAGCGGCTGCGGCAAGACGACCTTGCTCAAGCTGGCGGCGGGGCTGCTCAAACCGCAGACGGGCCGCATTGTGCTGCGTGGCGGTGAGCTGGCCGCGCCTGGGCCGCAGATCGGCTTTATGTTTCAGGCCCCGACCTTGCTGGAATGGCAGTCCGCGCTGACCAATGTGCTGCTACCCGTGTCGCTGCAACGCAAGCCCACTGCGCAGGACGAGCAGCGCGCGCTGCAATTGCTGGAGCAGCTGGGGCTTGCCAGCCATGCGCTGCAGCACCCAAGACATTTGTCCGGCGGGCAGCAGAGCCGCGTGGCACTGGCGCGCGCGCTGATGCTGGAGCCGCCGCTGCTGCTGCTTGATGAGCCTTTTGCCGCGCTCGACGCCATCACCCGCGTCGAGCTGCAGGACGATTTGCTGCGCACCTGCCGCGAGCGTGGCACCACGGTGCTGTTTGTGACCCACGATATCAACGAAGCCGTCTATCTGGGCGACCGCATTGCGCTCATGCATGGCGGGCGCATGGTGCAGGACTGGCGTATTGACCTGCCCGCACCGCGCAAGCAGGCCATGCGCCATGGCGCGGCCTTCAACGCGTATTGCGCGGAAGTGCGCGCTGCGATGGATGAGGTGCGGTCATGAGCACAACCATCACTATCAATCAAGGCAAAACAAGGCTGGTGTCTGCAGTGATATTGCTGGTGTTGCTATGTTTTTGGGAGCTTGCGGTACGGCAGTGGAATCTGTCGGCACTGGTGCTGCCCGCGCCTTCTGCGATTGCCAGGGCGCTGTGGGGCGGACTGGCCTCGGGCTATTTCTGGCCGCATCTGCTGGCTACTGTGCAGGCCCTGCTGCTGGGGCTGGTCGCTGGCAGCGTGTTCGGCCTGCTGGTGGGCATGTTGCTGGCGGAGTCGGCCTGGGCCGAGTCTGTACTCAAGCCCTATGTGGTTGTCAGCCAGGTGGTGCCCAAGCTGGCGCTGGCACCGCTGTTTGTGTTGTGGTTTGGCTTTGGCATGCTGCCCACGGTGCTGATTACGGCGCTGATCTGCTTCTTTCCGCTGATGGAAAACACGCTGACGGGGCTGCGCCAGGTTGATGCGCAGCGCCTGCAGCTGTTTTAGATGCTGGGCGCAACACGGCTGCAGACCTTGCTGCGCCTGAAGCTGCCCATGGGCTTGCCTGCAATTTTGGCGGGTCTGCGCGTGGCCGTGGTGCTGGCGCTGGTCGGTGTGGTGGTGGCTGAATTCATGGGAGCCAGCCAGGGCCTGGGCGCGGTGATCATCGCTGCGCAAGGCTCCATGGACACCACTTTGATGTTTGCCGCGCTGGTGCTGATTGCCGTGCTGGGCCTGCTTTTGTACCAGTTGTGTCTGCTGCTGGAGCGCCGCCTGCTGCGCGCGCACCAGAGCGTTGACGCCGTTTCTTCAACCTCTTCACACAAGCGCTGATATGTCTACAGAAAACATGTTCTCCACCCTTTCCCGACGCAGTCTACTGGGGGCCGGGGTGGGCATCACCGGGCTGGCGCTCAGCGGCATGAGCCATGCCGCAAGCCCTGTGCAGGGCAAGATTCGCTTGGCAGGCTGGAGCAAGCCCATCAGCGAAATCACCAATATTCTGGCCGAGCCGGACAAGGGCTTTTTCAAGGCCCATGGCGTGGACCTGAGTTATCTGCCCGGCGCGGGCGGCGGTGACGCCATTCGCAATATGCTGGCCGGGCAGGCCGATGTGGCGTTTACCGACCCGGGCTCGTTCTTCATGGCGCTGGACAAGGGTGAGAAGCTGGTCGCCATCTACGACATCTATCCGCAAAACGTGTTCAATGTGGTCTCGCTCAAGACGGCTGGTATCCACAAGCCCGCAGATCTCAAGGGCAAGAAGATCGGCGTCTACAGCCTTGCCAGCGGTACGCGCCAGAACCTGCTGGTCATGCTGCACCAAGCAGGGTTGAAGGAAAGCGACGTGACCATCGTCGTGACTGGACTGCTCAACTTTGCACCGCTGATGCAGGGCCAGGTGGATGCCACGGCAGCTACCGATACCGGGCTGGCAGTGGGCCTGCGCAAAGGCATGGCCGACGTGAATGTGATGCAGGTGCGCGATACGCTCAATATCTCCAGCGACATGTTTGTGGTGCGTGAAGAAACACTGCGCGAGAAAAAAGAACTGTTCAAAGCCTTCCTCAAGGGCTACCGCGACAGCGCCGCCTGGATGATGGCCCATGCCGACGAAGCCGCCACGCTGGCGGGCAAGCGTGCCATTGATGGCACAAACCGGGACATCAATCTCGAAATCATCAAGCTGCGCAATGCATCGTCCATGCCTGTTCAGGCCAAGGCAGCGCTGGGCAGCTTTGACTTGGCAGCGCTGCAAAAAGGCGCAGATACCTACCGCGCACTGGGCATGATCCAGAAGCAGATCAAGGTCAGCGATGTGGTGGATACCTCGCTGCTGCCAGGGGCCTGAAATGAGCGCGTCTTCAGCCATGAATCTGCAGGGCAAGGTGGTGCTGGTCACCGGGGCCAGTCGTGGCATTGGCGCGGCCATTGCCACGGCGTTTGCGCGTGAGGGTGCAACCGTGGTCATCAACTATCTGAGCAATGATGCGGCGGCGGCGCAGACCGTGGCTGCCTGCGAAGCCGCAGGCGGTGATGCCTGGGCTGTGAAGGCCGATGTGGGTGACGCGCAGGCCGTGCAGCAGATGGTCGATGGCATTGTGCTGGAGACTGGCGGCATTGATGTGGTGGTCAACAACGCGTTCAAGCCCTATGCGTTTGACCCGGAGCGCCGCAGCCGCTTTGAAGACCTAGGCTGGGGCGATTATCAGTCCCAGTTTGACAGTGCGGTTGGCGCTGCTTTCAACGTCTGCCGCGCCGTGCTGCCACTGATGCGCAGGCGCGCGCGCGGCAGCATTGTCAATATCGTGAGCAATCTGGTGGAGCACCCGGTCGTCGCCTATCACGACTACAGCACTGCCAAGTCGGCGCTCGTGGGCTTCAGCCGCAATCTGGCCAGCGAGCTGGGGCCGCAGGGCATACGTGTGAACTGCGTGGCCCCGGGTCTGGTCTATCCCACGCAGGGCACGCAGACCAGCAAGGAATCGTTTCGTGAATCGCTGATGGCGGCCACACCACTGCGCCGTCTGGCGCGGCCCGAGGATGTGGCGGGGCCGGTGCTGTTTCTGGCCTCGGAGCTCAGCAGCTTCATGACCGGGCAAGTGCTGCTGGTCGATGGCGGTTTGGTGATGCGATAAGAATCAAGCCTGAATACCTGGTGCGCGATAGACCAGCACCTTGAGGCTGCGTTCTTCATCCACATCGGCAAACACGGCGGGGTTGGCCAGGCGCTCGACAAATTGCAGCTCGGGTGCAATCTCGCTCATCTGTTCGCGCAAAAAGGCCGTGCCCAGCTCAGGCGCATTCAGGCATAGCAGCACCTGACCATGGGGCGCCAGCAGATCGGGCAGGCGGCGCATCAGGCGGGCATAGTCCTTGGTGGCGATGAAGCTGCCCTTCTGGTAGCTGGGTGGGTCCACGACGATCAGGTCATAAGGCCCGCTGCGGGTGATCTTGCCCCAGCTGCTGAAGATATCGTGGGCGGCAAAGCTGGCTCCGGCCTTGACGCCGTTGAGCTGGTGGTTGTGCTGACCCGTGGCCAGCGCGCCCTTGCTCATGTCCATATTCAGCACCTGGCCAGCACCGGCCAGCTTGGCCACGACGGAAAACGCGCAGGTATAGGCAAAGAGGTTGAGCACCTTCATGCGTTCGGGGCGTGCATGGGCCAGCACCTGCTGGCGCACCCATTCGCGGCCTGCGGCCATGTCCAGAAACAGGCCATGGTTCTGGCCACGCGCCACATGCACCAGATACTGGGCACCGTTTTCCTTCACCACATGCGGCTCGGGCACGTTGCCGCGCATCAGCCGGGTCTCGCCCTGGCTGCCCGGTTCACGGCTCTGAAAGACCCAGTCCAGTGGCTGATCGGCTGGCGCAATCTCTTGCCAGCGCTGCAGCAGCGCCTGATCGACAGCGGTGAGCTGTTCTTCGGTAATGGCGGCAAAGCTGGTCAGCACGATGACCGGAGGAAATGCATCGAGCGAGATCTGCTCGCAGCCCGGATAGCGCCCGCCACGGCCATGAAAGATGCGCTGGGCATCTGTGGGGTAGGGCATCTGGGCAATGGCATTGAGCAGGGGCTGCATGGAGAAATCTTGTCGCGGTCACAAAAGAGGGCGTCAGTGTATGCAGTTCAGGGTGCCTCGGCGCGGCGCTGTGCCAATTCAGGGGCGGTAAGCATTGACATAGTCAATCTGCTTGTGAATGCGGTTGAGCATGGACAGCAGGGATTCGATTTCCTCTGGGGAGAGCGTCTCCAGCAGGCGGCGCTCGCGCTCCTGCGCGACATCAAAAACGCGGTCATGCAGGGCGTGGCCTGCCGTGGTCAGGCTCAGTGTGTAGCGCCGGGCATCCTCGGGGTCCACCTGTGATTGCACATAACCGCCGCTTTGCAAGAACTGTACGGACTTGCTCACGGCGCTTTTGTCCAACCCCACCACCTGACAGATGCGTTGTGCGGGAATATTGCTTTCCACGGCCAGCATGGACAACACACGCCACTCGACGATGCCCACGTCAAATTGCTCCCGGTAGAGCTGAGAAGCGCCTGCCGATAGTTTGTTGGCGATGAATGTCAGCAACGCAGGGGTGTAGCGCTCCAGGTCCAGCTTTTTTTTTCTTTTCATGTTTTGAGTTAGGGTAAACATTGGTTGAGATATCAACCGATATTTCTACAATCCAGTGAACGGATGCCGAACTATATCCGCGTCTGATTGGTTGAGATATCAACCTATTTGTGGTCGCCACGATGGAGCTAGCACCAATGAAAGCAAATCTCGCTCTTAGCGCTGCATACCGCCACTGAGTCTCGTACTCAAGCACTGCCTGCCTGGCAGTCCTCTCTGAAACCTTGTTGATGCCAAGCCTATGGTGCTTTTACGCACCAGGGAATTTCTCAACCTCGAAAAGTGATTCAACCATGCTCAATGTCATTGTCGAGCAACGCACACAGGAAGCTGAGGGCATTCTCAGCCTTGATTTCATTTCTGCGACGGGCGCCGAGCTGCCCGCTTTCAAGCCCGGGGCGCATATCGATGTGCACCTTCCTGGTGGGCTGGTGCGCCAGTATTCGCTGTGCCACCCTTGTCAGGGCGCGTCGTCGGTCAAGTACACGATTGCAGTGCAACGGGAGCCTCAGTCGCGTGGCGGCTCGATCGCAGTGCATGCCCTGCAGGTTGGCACACCATTGCAGATTGGCCTGCCGCGCAATCTGTTTGAGCTGGCACCCAAAGCGCAGAAGCATTTGCTGTTTGCGGGCGGCATTGGCATTACGCCCATTCTTTGCATGGCGCAGGCGCTGCTGGATCAGCAGCAGCCTTTCGAGCTGCATTATTTTTGCCGCTCTCCCGAGCGCGCCGCCTTTGCGCAGCTGCTGGGCAGTCCCGCGTTGCAGCCCTTTGTGAAGTTGCATATCGGGGCCGATGCCCCGGCCACGGTGGCGCAACTGCTGGCCCAGCCTTCGGCGCAAAGCCATGTCTATGTCTGTGGGCCGACAGGCTTCATGGACTGTGTGCTTGATACCGCAGCAAGCCAAGGATGGGATGCACAGAATCTGCACAAGGAATATTTCACGCCTGTGTCTTCCGAGCAGGACGGCGACCAGAGCTTTCAGGTGCAGCTCGCAAGCACCGGGCAGCTCTATGACATTCCTGCCGGCAAGGCGGTGTTCGAGATTCTGGACAGCGCCGGCGTGGATGTCCCTGTTTCCTGTGAGCAAGGCGTTTGCGGGACCTGCGTGACCCGTGTGCTGGGCGGCATTCCAGATCACCGCGATCAATACCTGACCGATGCTGAAAAAGCTGCCAACAACTGTTTTACCCCCTGCTGCTCGCGTGCCCGCAGCCCTGTGTTGGTGCTGGACCTGTAAGGCCCGGCCAAGCCAACTGATTTCCCAAGGAGACCCACGATGACCACTATTCCTATTCAGCCTGTGCAAGACAGCAAGGTGTCGATCAAAAACAAGTTCCCGCTCAATCAATGGTATGTGGCAGCGCTTTCATCGGAGCTGAAGGACAAGCCGCTGGGGCGTACCCTGCTGGGCGAGGCCGTGGTGCTGTTTCGCATGGGCGACGGCACGGTTGCTGCGCTGGAAGATCGTTGCTGCCACCGCGCACTGCCACTGTCGTCAGGAACGGTAGAGAGCTGCGGCCTGCGCTGCGGCTATCACGGCCTGCTCTATAACCAGGCCGGTCAGTGCATCGAAATTCCGGGCCAGGAAAAAATCCCGTCCAAGGCCAAAGTGGCCGCCCACCAAGTGCAGGAGCGTGACGGGCTGATCTGGATCTGGTTCGGCAAGGCCGAAAACGAGCAGCCCACGGTGGAAGCTCCCTCCTACTCCGTGCACAGCTCTCCCAAGTATGTGTATGGCGGAGATGTCTACCATTACAACGCGCCGTATCAGCTGATTCACGACAATCTTCTGGACCTGAGCCATCTGGGCTATGTGCATTTGCACACTATCGGCGGCAATGCCAAGGTGCACATGAACGCGGAAATGAAGGTCGAGAGCGAAGGCGACTTTGTCAAGGTCGTGCGCTATATGCCTGACTCCGTGCCGCCTCCCACCTATACCGCTGCTTACCCTTTCAAGGGCAATGTGGACCGCTGGCAGGAGATTGAATTCCGTGTCTCGCATCTGCTGATCTGGACCGGTGCCGTCGACAAGGACACCGATGCGCTGGATGACCCCGAGCGCGGTGGCTTCCACATGCGCGGCTTTCACGGCATCACGCCCGAGACGGAAACCACCTGCCATTACTTCTGGACCATGGCCACGAACCCGGCCAGCAATGTGGAAGAAATCAAGCTCAAGGTGCTGGACCAGACCGAGCGCACCTTCGATGAAGACAAGGTCGTGATCGAGGAGCAGTACCGCAACATGCTGCGCTTCGGCCCCAAACCCATGATCGATATCCATGTGGACGTGGGCGCCAACCGGGCGCGTCGAGTCATCGAGCGATTGATCGCCTAAGCGCAACACCAGCCGAACAGAAAAATATCAAGGAGACAACGGTGAACTCTTCTGTCGTGGAAAAGATGAAAGACAGGCCCATGAGCCTGTTCCAGTGGTTTGTGATCAGCCTGTGCTTTCTCATCAACATGCTGGACGGCTTTGATGTGCTGGTGATGGCGTTTACGGCCGCATCGGTTGCTGCGCAGTGGAAGCTCAACGGCGTGCAACTGGGCTATCTGCTCAGTGCGGGCCTGGTGGGCATGGCTCTGGGCTCTCTCATCATCGCGCCCTGGGCCGACCGCATGGGACGACGCCCGCTGATCATGCTGTGCATCGCCATTGCGGGCTGCGGCATGCTGGCGTCTGCCTATGCGCAGTCACCGTTGCAACTGGGCGTGCTGCGCTTGTTCACGGGCCTGGGCATTGGTGGCATTCTGGCCAGCAGCTATGTGATTGCAGGCGAATATGCCTCCAGCCGCTGGCGCGGGCTGGCCATCAGCCTGCAGGCCACCGCCTATGCACTGGGTGCGACGATTGGCGGGCTGGTTGCGGCGCAGCTGATTCCCCATCTGGGCTGGCAATCGGTCTTTTTCTACGGCGGGGTGGCAACCCTGGTGACGCTGCCCGTGATGTTCTTCTGGCTGCCCGAGTCTCTGGACTTCCTGATTGGCAAGCGCCCGGCCAATGCGCTGCAAAAGATCAACACCATCCTCGGCAAGATCGGTCTGGAGTCCCTGCAGGCCATGCCCAGCATCAGCCAGACTTCCGCCAGCGCCGAAAAAAGCCGGGTCGCCAGCTTGCTGGCACCGGGCCTGGCGCCCCAGACGCTGCTGATTTGGCTGGCGTTTTTCATGGTGATGTTCGGCTTTTACTTTGTGATGAGCTGGACGCCCAAGCTGCTGGTGACTGCAGGTCTGTCCAACCAGCAAGGTATTACCGGCGGGGTGCTGCTCAATGTGGGTGGGATCGTCGGGACTTCGCTGATCGGCCTGTTGGCTGCCAAGTTCCGCCTGCCGCGCGTGCTGATGCTGTATCTGCTCGTCAATGCTGCGCTGATGTGCGTTTTTGTGAGCATGCTGGGTAGCCTGGGTGTGGCTTTTGCCATGGCGCTGCTGATCGGTGTGTTTGTCAACGGCTGCGTGGCGGGGCTTTATGCGCTGACGCCCGGTATCTACAGCGTCACGCAACGTGTCACGGGTCTGGGCTGGGCCATTGGGGTGGGCCGTGTCGGCGCGATTGTTTCGCCGCTGGTCGCGGGGCGTCTGATCGACGCGAGCTGGAAGCCCGATCAGCTCTTTACCCTCTATGGCGCTGCCTTTGTACTGGCGGCAGGGGCCATCTACTTTTTGCAGCGTAAAAAGTCTGTAGAGCCTGTGCTACAAGCGGCGAACGCTTGAGGCGAAATGACCGGGTATTAAGGAGAGAGCGGCGCAAGGCCGCTCTTTTTGATGGAGCGCAAGCCTCTCAGTGATAGACGCGCCGCACATCAAAAAAGCAGCTTTCCGTGCCGCCAATGCCTTGCAGGCCTGCTTCGGCCGCGGCGCGGGCTGCTTTGGTCCAGCGGCTGAACATTTGCTTGGCTTCTTCGGTGATTTCCTCCGGGGGCGTGTCCTCCAGCCCCTGAACCAAGCTCAGGGCGTCGCCCACGAGCTCGGGGCCGCCAAGCTGGCGCGCCAGCACACGGGCGTAGCGGGCCTCGGCTTGCTGGCGCTTGTCTTCGGGCAGCTCGGGGTAGTCGCAGAGGGAGACGGTGAAAGTGGCTTCTTGCATGTCCGTAGATTCACAGTGTTATGACTGTTTAAATATACAGCAAACAACTGTTTTTACATCCAGCTTTTTGAAAATTTATTTTTTCCCCTGGCGCAGGTCCCCCGCATAGACTGTGGCCCATGAATGCAGTCTCATCGCCGTCATCCGCGCTGCCATTTCCGGGGCATGCGCTGTTTGCCACGCGCATCGGTGTCTGTGGTCTGGCCTGGAATGCACAGGCCGTTGTCGCCGTGCAATTGCCTGAAGCGAGCTGGGCCGAGACGCGCGAGCGCATGTTGCTGGGCCTGCACAAGCGGCATGCGCTGATGGCGCGCGGGCCGGTGAGCTATGAGGCCGTAAGCAGCCGAGCAGACCTGCCGCAGCAGGCGCTGCAGGCCATGGCCGGTGTGCAGTGCCTGCTGGCGGGCTTGAATGCCGAGCGCAACCAGGGCTGGACCAAGCTGTCTGCCGAGGCGCTTGCCGCCGGGGTCTTGGGCGATTTGCGCGAGGCCTACGACTCGAATACTCCTGATTTGATAGCGTGCAAGGTATTACCTTTGCTGACGGAGATCGCTTTAGACGAGTTTTGTGTGCCGCCGTTTCACACCCGTGTCTATGCGCTGGCGCGGGAGATCAGGCCGGGGCAGACCATGACTTATGGCGAGGTGGCCGCCGCGCTGGGTGAGCCGGGCGCAGCGCGTGCCGTAGGGCAGGCGCTGGGGGCCAACCCTTTTGCGCCCATCGTTCCCTGCCACCGCGTGCTGGCGGCAGGGCGGCAGCCCGGTGGTTTTTCAGGCGGGCAGGGCGCAGTGACCAAGCTGCAGATGCTGGAGATCGAGGGGGCGGCCTGGGGCGGGACGCAGTCCTTGTTTGCTGATTAAGGAGCAGTCTTTGCTGCGCTGCAACCTGAGTGACAGGCCCGACACGCAGGTGACAAGTCGCTGCTTTGTGCCACCGCACAATCAGCAAAGCAACCCATTAGCCGGGAACTGGGGCCTTGGCCTCGATGTTTGTGTTTGGATAACAAAGCAGGAGACATGCCAATGACACGTACAGTGCAGCAACTTTTTGACCTTTCGGGCAAGACAGCCCTGGTGACCGGCGGCTCGCGCGGTCTGGGCCTGCAGATGGCGCACGCTTTGGGCGAGGCCGGTGCCCGCGTGCTGCTGACATCGCGCAAGGCCAAGGACCTGGAGGAGGCCGCCGCGGAGCTGAAAGCCGCGGGTATCGATGCTGACTGGATTGCCGCCGACTGCGCGGACGAAGCCGATATCGAGCGTCTGGCCAAGGACGCCGTGCAGCGCCTGGGTCATGTGGACATTCTGGTCAACAACGCCGGGGCGAGTTGGGGATCGCCTGCCGAAGACCACCCGACCTCGGCCTGGGACAAGGTGATGAATCTGAACGTGCGCGGCTACTTTTTGCTGAGCCAGCAGATTGCGCGCCTGTCGATGCTGGAGCGCAAGAGCGGCCGCATCATCAATCTGGCATCGATTGCCGGTCTGGGCGGCAACCCCTCGGGCATGAAAACCATTGCCTACAACACCTCCAAGGGCGCGGTGATCAACTTCACCCGCGCGCTGGCTGGTGAGTGGGGCGAGTACGGCATCACCGTCAACGCGATTTGCCCCGGCTTTTTCAAGACCAAGATGGCGGCCGTGCTGATCGAGACGCTGGGCGAGGACGAGATGAGGTCCCACGCGCCGCTGCGTCGTCTGGGCGACGACGAAGACCTCAAGGGCCTGACCTTGCTGTACGCCAGTGACGCGGGCAAGCACATCACCGGCCAGTGGATGGCGGTGGACGGCGGCGTGAGCGCGCTGGTCGGGGGCTGATAGCAGGGGCTGTGGCCCTGCCAGAGGGCTGCGAAACCTCCTATATTCAGCGGGTCTGGGTAGCCAGGGCTGAGGTCAGGCTGCCCCTCCCATCTCTTACAGAAAGGCTTTAGCGGTGTTGTCCTTCGGTCCTGAAATTCCCTTTGTGCATGAACTGGGCTTTGTCCTCATCAAGGCGGAGGACGGCAAGTCCGAGTTGCACTACACCGCGCGGCCCGAGCACCTGAACTCCTTTGGCGTCACGCATGGCGGGGCTTCGATGACGCTGATGGATGTGACCATGGCGGTCGCCGCGCGCAGCGTGGAGTGGGAATCGGGCGTGGTCACCATCGAGATGAAGACCAGCTTCATGCAGGCGGCCAAGGGGCCGCTGGTGGGTAAGGGCGAGCTGCTGCATCGCACCGGCACCATGGCGTTCACCGAAGGCCGCATCTATGACGCCCAAGGCCGCTTGTGCGTGCAGGCGACCGGCACCTTCAAATACATGCAGCGCAAGCCCGGCAGTGCAGGGCCTGCGACGGATTGATGCTGCTATTTTTTGTATAGCTGCTTGCGATTGATATACCAGGACTACAGGCTGATTTGATTCAAAAAATCAGCTGCTTAGAAAACAAACATCAGGAGACAGAACATGAGCGTGAACCAACAGATTCTTCTCGATAACCGCCCCACGGGCGAAGCCGTGGAGAGCAACTTCAAGCTGGTGCAGTCCGAAGTGCCTGCGCTGCAGGACGGGCAGGTGCTGGTGCGCAACCACTACCTGAGCCTGGATCCTTATATGCGTGGTCGCATGAACGAGTCCAAGAGCTATGCCCAGCCCCAGCCGCTGGGTGAGGTCATGCAGGGCGGCACGGTGGGCGAGGTGGTGGAAAGCCGCCACCCCAAGTACCAGGTCGGCGACAAGGTTGTGGGCATGGGCGGCTGGCAGGAATATTCGGTCGTCAACCCCAGCGTGCCCGGCGCGCTGCGCAAGGTGGATACGACGTACGTGCCGCTGTCCTATTACCTGGGCGCGGTCGGCATGCCCGGCGTGACCGCATGGTATGGGCTGGTGAAGATCATCAACCCCAAGGCCGGTGAAACTCTGGTCATCAGCGCCGCAACGGGTGCGGTGGGCAGCGCGTTTGTGGCGCTGGCCAAGGCACGCGGCTGCCGCGTGGTGGGTATTGCGGGCGGGGCGGAGAAATGTGCCTATGCCGTCAATGAGCTGGGCTTTGACGTCTGCATCGACTACCGCGAGCATGCCGACGTCAAGACCATGAGCAAGGCTTTGAAGGACGCCTGCCCCAACGGTATCGACGGCTACTTTGAAAACGTGGGCGGCTACATCCTCGACGCCGTGCTGCTGCGCACCAATGCTTTTGCACGTATTGCTCTGTGCGGAATGATTGCAGGCTATGACGGCCAGCCGCTGCCGCTCACCAACCCGGCGCTGCTGCTGGTCAACCGCATCAAGCTCGAAGGCTTTATCGTCAGCGAGCACATGGAAGTCTGGGGCGAGGCACTGACCGAGCTGGGCGGCCTGGTCGCCGCCGGCAAGCTCAAGCCGCGCGAGTCGGTGTCGCAAGGTCTGGCTTCGGCACCGGGGGCGTTTTTGGGCTTGCTCAAAGGGAAAAATTTTGGAAAGCAACTGGTGAAACTCACCCCCTGAGCGGCTGCGCCGCTTCCCCCTCTCTGCTTCGCGGAGGGGGACGACAGCTTCGCTGCGCGGCGGCGCTTGCTTGCTGTCCCTTTGTTGGAGTGCGCCGGTTTTGAGTGCCGCGCTCAGAAGAATTAGGAGACAAGAATGATCACGAATTTTGCGGGCAAGACCGCTGTGTTGACGGGTGCGGGTTCGGGCTTTGGCCTGGAGTGCGCACGCATTGGTGCTCGCAAGGGCATGAATTTGGTGCTGGTCGATGTGCAGCAGGAAGCGCTGGACCAGGCCGAGGCCGAGATGAAGGCCGCTGGCGTCAAGGTGCTGGCGCGCAAGGTGGATGTGTCGGATGCGGCGCAGATGGAGGCGCTGGCCGCCGAGGTCAAGGCCACGTTTGGCGCGCCGCATTTTGTGTTCAATAACGCGGGCGTGGGCTCGGGCGGTCTGGTGTGGGAAAACACCGTGGCCGACTGGCAATGGGTGCTGGGCGTCAACGTCTGGGGCGTGATTCATGGCGTGCGTCTGTTCACACCCATGATGCTGGAAGCGGCCAAGGCCGACCCCGGCTTCGAGGGCCATATCGTCAACACGGCCAGCATGGCCGGGCTGCTGGCGCCCCCGAATATGGGCATCTACAACGTCAGCAAGCATGCGGTGGTGAGCCTGAGCGAGACGCTGTACCAAGATTTAAAGCTGGTCTCCGACCAGGTCAGTGCCAGCTTGCTGTGCCCCTTTTTTGTGCCCACGGGCATCAGCCACAGTGAGCGCAACCGCCCCGCAGCCATGGCCGACCAGCCGCTGACCGCCAGCCAGAAAATCGGTCAAGCGATGACCGACAAGGCGGTGAGCTCGGGCAAGGTGACGGCGGTGGATGTGGCGCAGAAGGTGTTCGACGCCATTGCCGCTGACCAGTTCTACATCTTCAGCCACCCGCAGGCCCTGGGCTCGGTGCAGGTGCGCATGGAGGATGTGATGCAGGCGCGCAACCCCACCGATCCTTTTGCCCACAAGCCCGAGCTGGGTGTCAGCCTGAAGGCCGCGCTGCGTGCAGGCTGATCCGGATTTCTGACCCGCTTGTCTCTGGCCCTGCTTTTCGGCAGGGCCTTTTTTTATGGGTGGCTGCCGGCCAGCTCGGCCTCGCTGGCCGGGCGCACCAGGCGCAGCAGCAGCGCATTGCCCTTGCCCATATCGGGCGTGGCCTCCAGCGTTTCCGTATTCACGGCCCAGCCTTGCTGGGCTGACAGGCTCGACAGGCCGCCCGTTTTGTCCACCTGGCTGTAGTTGTAGCTGTTGAGGCGCTGGGTGTTGACGGCGGCAGTGGCCGTCCAGTGCCAGTCGCGCGGGGCGTTGGGGAAGAGGGCGGGGTTCAGGCCCTGGGGCTTGGTGTTGCGCTCCAGCAGGCGCTTGAACTCATTGACGCGCGGCAGCCGCCAGCGCTGACCATCGGCTTTGCTGCGCTCGGCTGCATAGGCGGTGGCCTGTTTGTAGTTGAAGACTTCCGCCGTGCCGCTGCAGGCCTTGCCGGTCCATTCCATGCCCTCGGCGCAGCGCGGCCAGGCCAGCTTGGCGCGCATGTCTAGGACGAGTTGCCCGTCAGCCGATCGCTGCAGCGGTGCGGCGCTGGCTGCAGGCGTCTGCGCTACTGCAGCAGCGACAGGCAGGCTTGAAGCTATCAAAAAGCATAGCGGAAAGCGCAATATCTGTGCAGACTTAAAAGCAAAATGATTCATTTTTTATGCAAGGCAGAGTCGGCATTGCCTGCATTGTGCGTATTTGCCGCCGGCACGCTACGCCAATGAAGAGGGCAAAGCCGCCGCAGTTGCGCAGACCTGATCTGCGACAGGCGGCAAGCAGATAAATTCAGTTACCACGACAATTGGGTGCTTATGCAAGCTTCTGTTTCCCTGCGTCTGGTTCTGATCCTGGGCCTGTTATCGGCCATCGGCCCTTTTGCTATTGATATGTATTTGCCCGCGCTGCCCCAGATTGGCAGCAGTCTGGGCGCTCAGGTGGGGGCCGTGCAGGCCAGCCTCACTGCTTTCTTTCTGTCCATCGGTGTGGGCCAGTTGTTGTACGGCCCGGTGTCGGACATGCTGGGCCGCAAGCCCCCGCTGTACTTTGGCCTGATCGTCTTTGCCGCCGCCAGCGTGGGCTGTGCGCTGGCTCCGAATATCGAGACGCTGGTGGCGTTTCGCTTTGTGCAAGGCCTGGGCGCGGCGGCGGGCATGGCCATACCGCGCGCCGTGGTGCGTGATCTGCATACCGGCCACGCGGCGGCGCGCATGATGTCGCTGCTGATGCTGGTCTTCAGTGTCTCGCCCATTCTGGCACCGCTGGCGGGCAGCGGCGTGATTGCGCTGGCGGGCTGGCGCGCCGTGTTCTGGGTGGTGGCCGTGGCCGCCGTGATTGGCCTGATCGCCACCTGGCGCGGCGTGGAGGAGACCCGCACGCCCGAGCAGCGCCTCGACAGCAGCCTGGGCGGCGCGCTCAAGGCCTATGCCACGCTACTGCGCGACTGGCATTACCTGGGTCTGGTCTTTATCGGTGGCTGCGCCATGGCGGGCTTTTTCGTCTATCTGGCGGGCTCGCCTTTTGTGCTTATCAATTACTACGGCCTTTCGTCCACGCAGTACAGCATGGCGTTTGCGCTGAACTCCATCGCCTTCATCGGCGCGGCGCAGTTCACGGGCAAGCTGGGCCAGCGCTACGGGCTGGTGAAGGTGGTCAAGGTGGCGGCCACCGCATCGGGCGTGGTCATGGCCTCGCTCATGGCGTACTACCTGCTCGGCGGTGAAAAACTGGCCGTGCTGATTGCGCTGTACTTTGTGGCCAGTGCGCTGATGGGGCTAGTGATTCCTACCACCTCGGTGCTGGCGCTGGAAGAGCATGGCGAGATTGCCGGCACGGCTTCGGCCCTGCTGGGTACGCTGCAAATGCTCAGCGGCGCGGCAGCGATGCAGATCGTGGGCCATTTCTCCAACGGCAAGCCCCTGCCCATGGTGGTGGGCATGGCGCTGGGCGCACTGGTGGGCGTGGCACTGGCCTGGATCACGCTGGGCGGCGCACGAGGAGCCCGCCATGGCTGAAACCACCCAAGCTCTGCGCCCCGTGGATGGTCTGCCCGAAGGCGCGCGTGGTCGCGCCATGCTGGTCATCATTCTGGGGCTGACGCTGTCCGTGCTGGACAGCAGCATCGTCAACCTCGCCCTGCCTGCGATTGCGCGGGAGCTGCAGGCCGGATCGGCCCAGACGCTGTGGGTGGTCAACGCCTACCAACTGGCCGGACTGGTGCTGCTGCTGCCGCTGGCCGCGTTGGGCGAGCGGCTGGGCTACCGCCGCATCTATCTGGTGGGCATGGTGGTGTTTGTGATCGCTTCGGTCGGCGCGCTGCTGGCCAATTCGCTGGGCACGCTGATTGCCGCGCGGGTGTTTCAGGGCATTGGCGCATCGGGCGTGATGAGCGTGAATGCGGCCCTGGTGCGGCTGACCTATCCGCGCTCCATGCTGGGGCGGGGCATGGCCATCAACTCGCTGGTGGTGGCCACGGCCGCCATGGCCGGGCCATCGGTGGCGGCGGCTATTTTGTCCGTGGGCAGCTGGCCTTGGCTATTTGCCATCAATGTGCCACTGGGCCTGTTCACGCTGTGGCTGGGCCGTCGAAGCTTGCCTCTCAACCCCGTGGCCAGTGGCGGGCGTGAGCGTGAACGCATTGCCCCGCTCGATGTGCTGCTCAATATTCTGATGTTCACGCTGATCTTTCTGGGGGGCGAGCAACTGGGCATGCACCTGGGCCGCGATGCGGCGGGAACGCCTGCATGGATGCCCTCGGGCTGGTGGCTGCTGGGCGCGGGCGTGCTGGTGGGTTTTGTCTATCTGCACCGCCAGTGGCATTTGCAGACGCCGCTGTTCCCGGTGGATTTGCTGCGCATTCCCGTGTTTGCGCTGTCCATGTGCGGCTCGGTCTCGGCGTTTTGCGCGCAGATGATGTCGTATCTGGCGTTGCCGTTTCTGCTGCTGGATGGGCGCGGCCTCTCGCCGATGGAAGCGGGCATGCTGATCACCAGCTGGCCCGTGGCCACCATGCTCACGGCGCCGATTGCAGGGCGGCTGATTGGTAAGTATCCCGATGGCCTGCTGGGCGGCATTGGCATGGCCATGTTTGCCAGCGGTCTGTGGTTGCTGGCCGCCATGCCTGCGGATATCGCCAACTGGGACATGGTCTGGCGCATGCTGCTGGCGGGCAGCGGCTTTGCGCTGTACCAGTCACCCAATAATCACACCATCGTCACCTCGGCCCCCATGGCGCGCAGCGGCGCGGCGGGCGGCATGCTCAGCTCGGCCCGCATGACGGGGCAGACGCTGGGCGCCGTGGTGCTGGGCACGATTTTCGCCATCTCTGGCGGGCATGGAGGCCATGCTGAAGCGCTGGCGCTGTGGATTGCAGGCGGTTTTGCCGCGCTGGCCGGGGTCTTCAGCATGCTGCGCGTCACGCAGGTTTCAGCAGCCCATGTGCATAAATAGGCACAGGAAAGGCCTGTAGTTCTTATATTTAATGCATTGGATGCTATAAAAGTAATAGTTTCTGTGCTGCAGGGTCTAGTCCGTTGCGACGAAGAAACGGGCGCTGCGCCGTGGCACAAGTGACGGTGCCACGGCGCGGCCCGGATGCGGACTGCGCATGGCTTGCCTGTACAGCTGCCAAATTTGTATCAGCTCGTACAGCCGGTGGTGCGCATTACTGCTTTACATTTAAGAAATATTGACACCTCACAATATCAATAACTTATCTCGTTTCTGATCGCCCCCACGTATGAAGATTGACCTGTCCGCTTCGCTGAGCCCACGCCGCAAGGCGTTTTTTTCTGATTCGCACAGCGCAAGCCCGCAGGTCGCCAGCCGTCCACGCTGGGCGCTGGCGCTGGGGGCCGTGCTTGTTGCCGCCACTTTGACGGCTTGCTCCAAGCCCGAAAGCGAGCAAAAAGCCCCGCCCAAGCAGCAAACGCAGGTGGGCGTGGTCACGCTGCAGGCCCAGAGCCAGCAGCTGGACGCCAGCCTGCCGGGCCGCACACGCGCCTTCATGACCGCTGAGGTGCGCCCTCAGGTCTCGGGCATCATCCAGCAGCGCCTGTTTACCGAAGGCGCGCAGGTCAAGAAGGGCCAGCAGCTCTATCAGATTGACTCCGCATCGCTCAAGGCCGCTGAAGCCAGCGCGACAGCGGCGCTGGCCAAGGCTGAAGCCAGCCAGCGCACGCTGGCCGCCACGGCCCGCCGCAATGCCGAGCTGGTCAAGATCGACGCCATCAGCAAGCAGGCCAATGACGAAAGCCAGGCCGCTGCTGCGCAGTCGCAGTCCGACGTGGCCGTGGCCAAGGCCAATCTGGAGACAGCGCGCATTAATCTGCGCTACAGCCGTATCGAGGCGCCCATCAGTGGTCGCATCGCGCTGTCTGCCGTCACGCCTGGTGCGCTGGTGACCGCCAACCAGACCAATGCGCTCACGACCATCGTGCAGATGGATCCCATGTATGTGGACTTCACTCAGTCCAGCACCGACCTGATCCAGCTGCGGCGCGACCTGGAATCCGGCCGCTACCAGAAGGTGGATGGCGACAAGATTCCGGTGCGCATCGTGCTCGATGACGGCACCGAGTACCCGCAGCAGGGCAAGCTGGCTTTCGCGGGCGTGATCGTCAACGACACCACAGGCACGCTGACGCTGCGCGCCGAAGTGCCCAACCCCAACGGCATGCTGATGCCCGGTATGTATGTGCAGGCCAAGTTGCCCACGGCGCTGGCACCCGATGCGCTGCTGGTGCCCCAGCAAAGCGTGACGCGGGATCTGACAGGCCGTGCCAACGTCATGGTCGTCAAGGAAGGCGATGTGGTGGAAAAGCGCGACGTGGAGCTGGACCGCGCCGTGGGCGCCTTCTGGCTGCTCAAGTCAGGCCTGAAGGCCGGTGAGCGCGTGATGGTCGATGGCTTTCAGCGCATCAAGCCCGGGGACAAGGTCAAGGTGGTCGAAGTCGACCTGAAAGCCAAGGCTGAACGCAAGAGCCAGCGCGGCGAGCCGCCGGTGCAGGCCGCAGCCGATGCACCTGCCGCCAAGAAGTAAGCAAGGCAGGCAACACACATCATGGCTCAGTTCTTCATCAATCGGCCCATTTTTGCATGGGTCATCGCCATCATCATCATGCTGGCGGGCGCCTTGTCGATCAAGCTTTTGCCGCTGGAGCAATACCCCGACATCGCTCCGCCGCGCGTGACCATCGGTGCGCAGTACACGGGCGCTTCGGCAGAGACGGTCGAAAACTCGGTGACGCAGATCATCGAGCAGCAGATCAAGGGCATCGACAACATGCTCTATATGAGCTCGACCAGCAATGCCTCGGGTCAGGCCCGTATCACCTTGACTTTTGCTCCCGGCACCAATGTCGACGTGGCCCAGGTCCAGGTGCAGAACAAGATTCAGGGCGCGGTCAACCGGCTGCCCGATGCGGTGAAGACCCGCGGCGTCTTCATCAACAAGGGCGGGCAGGACTTTCTGGTCACCTACAGCTTTTATTCGCCCGATGAAAACGTCACGGCGGTGGACATTGGCGACTACCTCAACAGCAATCTGGTGGACATCATCGGCCGGCTTGAAGGCGTGGGCGACATCAACGTGTTCGGTACACCCTATGCGATGCGCATCTGGATGGACCCCGCCAAGATGGAGAAGTACGGACTGATTCCCTCCGATATCAGCAGCGCACTCAACACCCAGAATGCCCAGGTCTCTGCCGGCCAGCTCGGCGCTTTGCCAGCCGTGCAGAACCAGCAGCTCAACGCCACCATCACGGCGCGCACCAAGCTCAAGACCGTGGAGCAGTTCGAGAACGTCGTGCTCAAGGCGGCGACCGATGGCTCCGTCGTGACGATTGGCGATGTGGCCCGTGTGGAGCTGGGTGCCGACAATCTCTCCATCCAGGCCAAGCTCAACGGCATGCCGGGCGCGGGTATGGGCATCATCTTGGCCGACGGCGCCAATGCCATGGCCGTTTCCGACGCCGTGGCGGCCAAGCTGGCTGAGCTCAAGCCCTTCTTCCCCAACGAGATCGATTATTTCGTCAGCTCCGACTCCACGCCGTTTGTGCGCGCCTCCATCAGCGAAGTGGTGCATGCGCTGGGTGAGGCCATGGTGCTGGTGGTGATCGTGATGTTCATCTTCCTGCAGAACCTGCGCGCCACGCTGATTCCTGCGATTGCTGTGCCAGTGGTGCTGCTGGGCACGTTTGGCGTGCTGTCTGTGGCGGGCTTTTCCATCAACACGCTGACCATGTTTGCCATGGTGCTGGCCATCGGCCTGCTGGTGGACGATGCGATCGTGGTGGTCGAAAACGTTGAGCGCGTGATGCACGAGACGGGCAAGTCGCCCAAGGAAGCGACGCGCCAGTCCATGAGGGAGATCACGCCTGCGCTGATCGGCATCGGGGTGACGCTGTCGGCCGTGTTTGTGCCCATGGCCTTCTTCGGTGGCTCGACGGGTGTGATTTACCGCCAGTTCTCCATCACCATCGTGGCGGCCATGGCGCTGTCCGTGTTTGTGGCGCTGACGCTGACGCCCGCGCTGTGCGCCACGCTGCTGAAGGCACCGGATCACAGCATCGCCAGCCATGGAGAAGGGCACGAGCGCCCGATACGCAGCGGCGTGCTGGGCATCAGCGACCGCTTTTTCCGCTGGTTCAACCGCAATTTCGACGCCACCGCCAACCGCTACCAGAGCACGGTGGCCTACAGCCTGGGCCGCGCCAAGCGCATGATGCTGATCTTTGTGGCCGTGCTGGCAGCCGTCTGGCTGTTGATGGCCAAGCTGCCGACCTCCTTTTTGCCCGACGAAGACCAGGGCTTTGTCTATGTCAACGTCAATCTGCCATCGGGCTCGTCGGATGCCCGGCTGCAGGAAGTCCTGGACGAAGTGCGCGCCTATCTGGCCAAACAGCCGGATGTGATCAGCTTCAACCAGGTCTCCGGCCTCAACGGTGACCAAAGCTCGGCGCGCGGCTTTATTCGCCTCAAGCCCTGGAGCCAGCGCCTGCTGCCTTCGCAGTCCGCAGGGGCCATTGCCAACAAGGCAACCAAGGAACTGGCCGTCATCCGTGATGCGCGCGTGCAAGTGGTGCTGCCGCCTGCAGTGCGCGGCCTGGGTTCGAGCTCCGGCTACAACTTCATGATCAAGGACATCAATGGCGTGGGCCATGAGGCCCTGCTGGCCGCGCGTGATCAGGTGCTTGCCGAGATGCGCTCCAACCCCTTGCTGACTGCGGTTCGCACCACCAATCTGGAAGACGCCAGCGAGCTGCGCGTCGAAGTCGATGATCGCAAGGCCGCGGCCCTGGGCCTGGCCTACAGCGATGTCAACAGCGTGCTCTCCAGCGCCATGGGTGGCACCTATGTGAACGACTTCCTGAACAATGGCCGCGTCAAGCGCGTCTACATCATGGGCGAGGCTCCCTACCGCATGCTGCCCACCGATATTGCCAAATGGACGGTGCGCAACAAGAACGGCGAGATGGTGCCTTTTGGCGCGTTCTCCAAGACTTATTGGGCCTATGGCTCGCCCCAGCTGCTGCGCTACAACGGCAGCCCGGCCTATGAGTTTGAAGGCCGCGCTGCAGCGGGCATCAGCTCGGGCTCGGCCATGGAGGCGGTGGAAGCCATTTTGAAGAAGCTGCCCGCCGGCATTGCCTATGAATGGACGGGTGCTTCGCTGCAGGAGCGCCAGTCCGGTGCACAGGCTCCCTTGCTGTATGCCATCTCGATTCTGTTCGTCTTCCTGTGCCTGGCCGCGCTCTATGAAAGCTGGACGGTGCCGCTGTCCGTGATGCTGGCGGTGCCGCTGGGCGTGGTGGGTGCGCTGCTGGCTACTTATACGCGTGGGCTGACCAATGACGTGTACTTCCAGGTGGGCCTGCTGACCACCGTGGGTCTGGCGGCCAAGAACGCCATTCTGATCGTGGAGTTCGCGGTGCAGCTGCAGGATCAGGGCAAGAAGCTGTTTGACGCCACGGTCGAAGCCGTGCGTCTGCGTCTGCGCCCGATTCTGATGACCTCGCTGGCCTTCGGCTTTGGCGTGATTCCGCTGGCCATCGGCACCGGTGCTGGCGCGGGTGGCCGCAATGCCATTGGTACCGCTGTGCTGGGCGGCATGGTGGCGTCCACGGTGCTGGGCATCTTCCTGGTGCCTGTGTTCTTTTTGCTGATTCGCAGCTGGTTCAAGAGCCGCTCACGCAACGACGATGTGGCGGCAACCTCCGAGGAGAGCGCAGCATGAGGCGCCTGATGATGAAAACTTCTGCCATCGCCGCAGCCTGCGCCGCCACGCTGCTGGCGGGCTGCAATCTGGCGCCCACCTACAAGACGCCTGATTTGCCTGTACCTGAGACTGTGTCTGCCAATGCAGCGCCGGCACAAGCCAGTGCCGATGCGCTCAAGCAGGCCGAAGCCCTGCAATGGCTGCAGTCCGCGCAACTGCGCGAGGTGGTGGCGCTGGCCTTGAGCCACAACCGTGACCTGCGCGTGGCGCTGGAGAACATCGAGAAAGCGCGTGCCCAGTACGGCATCACGCGGGCTGATCTGCTGCCCGGCATCAACGCCCAGGGACAAAGCAGCCGCTCGCGTGCGGCGGCAGATCTGACCAGCTCGGGACGCTCCACGATCACACAGCAATACACGGCGCAGCTGGGTTTTGCCAGTTATGAGCTGGACCTGTGGGGCAGGGTGCGCAATCTCAGCGAGGCGGCGCTGCAGCAGTTTTTGCAAAGCCAGGACAACCAGCGCAATGTGCAGATCGGCTTGGTGGCCGATGTGGTCAATGCCTGGCTGACGCTGGCGGCCGATCAGGCCCGCCTGCAATTGGCCAAGGATACGCTGGACAGCCGCATCAAGGCGTTTGAGCTGACCCGCCGCATGCACGAACTGGGTTCCACCTCGGGTCTGGTGCTGGCGCAGAACCAGACCACGGTGGACACCGCCCGCGGCGATGTGGCCAGCTACACCTCGCAGGTCGACCGCGATCGCAACGCCTTGCAACTGCTGGTGGGCGGGCCGCTGCCAGCCAATCTGCTGCCATCGCCGCAGTTGCTGATGGGCGCCACGCCTGCGGCAGCGCTGCAGGCGGTCCCAGCACCGCTGCCGTCGACCGTGCTGCTCAAGCGCCCCGATGTCCAGGCAGCAGAGCGCAATCTGCAGGCCATGAACGCCAATATCGGTGCGGCCCGTGCTGCCATGTTCCCGACGATCACGCTGACGGGCAGCGTGGGCACGGGCAGCAGCGACCTGGATCGCCTTTTTGGCAATAACAACAGCACCTGGAGCTTTATCCCGCTGGTCAAGCTGCCCATCTTCGACGCAGGCCGCAATCGCGCCGCCGTACAGGTGGCTGAGAGCAATCAGCGCATTGCACTGAACCAGTACGAAAAAGCCGTGCAGACGGCTTTCAAGGAAGTCTCGGACGTGCTGGCTGACCGTGCGCAGTGGGGAGAGCGCCTGTCCGCCCAGACCAGCATGGTGGCCAATACGCAAAAGGCTTTTGATTTGTCCAGCGCCCGTTTCAAGTCCGGCGTGGACAACTATCTGAGCGTGCTGGATGCGCAGCGCAGCCTCTACACCGCGCAGCAGACGCTGATCAACCTGCGCTTGGCCGAGCAGCAAAACCGCGTCACGTTGTGGAAGGCGCTGGGCGGCCAGGAGCAGGCAGCGCTGGCTTCCTGAACCGTATCCGGCCTCTGAGCGGGCAGCTTTTGACAGGGCTGCTCGCTTTTGTTTTGTGAGCGCATTGCCTTGGTCTGTATTGGCCTTCAGGGCTTTTTGATGCTGAAACGCATTGGAAGCCAAGACTCGTTGCTATATTGGCTGCCATCCTGATCAAGTGGTGGCCACATGAAAGCAATACTCAGAATCACGGCATGGGCGTGCTTTGCACTGGCCTCGACAGCGGCCTTCGCCCAAGAGTACAAGCTCAGCCCCGAATACCGAAAGTGCAGCAATGCCGTCGTGCCCGGCGAGACCGAAGGCGGCGCTTTTTCCGTCTGCAACCGCGCCGAGCTCAAGCGACAGGACGTCACCCTCAACGAGGTGTACCAGCAACTCAAAGGGCAGTTGTCAGGCAAGGAGCTGGATGCCTTGGTCAAAGGCCAGAAGGCCTGGCTCAAGCAGCGCGAGGACTGGTGCCAGTTCGAGAAAACACTGGGCGGCTTCCCCGAGCAGAACTACTCATGGTGCGTGCTGGAGTCGACGCTGCGTCAGATCGAATTGCTCAGGCTGTCGATAAAGCGGCTGGTTTGATCTGGTGCCGCCATGAGGGCAGGGTAGTAGGCAGCACTGCTGGCCTTTTGTTTACCCCTGGACCCCAGAAAGACTAAAGGACTTAGCCCCTCTCGAAGCTAAGTCCTTGAATCATATGGTCGGAGCGGCGGGATTCGAACTCGCGACCCTCTGCTCCCAAAGCAGATGCGCTACCAGGCTGCGCTACGCTCCGAAGCCCGTAACTCTAACTCAGTTCTGAGGGGTTTCAGGCGTAGATGCGCATTTATGTTGAAATTTTGGAAGCGTTTTATCCAGAACTCGCCGATTCGCTCAGTCCCAGGCTTGCCATGACGCGATCTGTGCCGGAATTGGCCCGCGCCTGAAATGAAAAAGGCCATCGAAAGATGGCCTTGTCGCCCAATGTCGTAGCTTGATGCCTCATGCCGAGCGATGCACCAGCACCGGGATGGTGCTGTTGACCAGCACGCGCTGGGTCTCGCTGCCCAGCAGAATCCCGGCCAGACCCTTGCGGCCATGCGAAGCCATGCAGATCAGGTCGCAATGGCTGTTTTGGGACTGCTCAATGATGGCTTGATTGACGGAACTCGTGACCACCCGCACCGTTTTGCATTCAACGCCCTCGGCCTGCGCAATGTCCGTAGCTACCTGCAGAACCTTGTCGGCCTCGGCCTGCGCACTCTTGGTGAACTCCGCCGCGTTGTACGACATCAGCGACTCAGCCCCGTAGATCATGGCGGAATAGTCCGGCATCACATACATCGCGGTGACCTGTGCCCCTTGCTCCTTGGCAAGCTGAATGCCGGCGCGCAAAGCGGCTTCAGAGAGCGTCGAGCCATCTGTGGGAATCAAAATGTGTTTGAACATATCCGGCCTCCTTGCTTGATGAAACGCAGCAGTTGGGAGCCCGATGGTCACTCGCCGGCGAGGCGAGCGCAACACCCCAAAGTGGCGATTCAGAGGGCCTTTGATCATCGTCAAAAAGCCATATTTTTTACGGAAATAGACCGCTAGTCTAGATAGATAAAGGGCAGTCAGCTATGAAAAGCATAGTTGCCGAGCCGCATGCGCCACGCACCCTGCGTGACTGATCGGTCTTGCTTTCAATAGCGTGCATCACGCGCCCGTGCGGCTATCGCACTACTGCAACTCTTGCAGTGCTGTGTTGATCGCTGCTTGGGTTGTTCATTCAGCGTGGGTTGGGTTGGTAGTGGGCAGTGGCTCAGGGATTTTCTCGCAGGCACTGGACGGTGTGGGTGTCCAGCCATTCGGCGTGCATGCCGGGGCAAGCAAATTCGTCGCGCACAGATTTGGTGAGGGTGGTGGGCTCATCCGCTTGCGCGCTGGGGGTCGCCAGCCACAGCACACCCATGCCGATGGATACAACGAGAATCAGGGATTCGATGATCTTTTCCATGATATTTCTCCGTTCTAGTGCTTATGTTTAAAGCACATGTAGCTATCAAATTTGATTGGACCGTGGACGCTCAGAGCGGCCAAGCTTCTGGGGTGGCGGCGATGACGACGGCCACTGCGATGACGCAGAAGATGCCGAGCGCAGCAAGGCTCCATTGCGCGGCGGTCAGTAGCTTTGTTCCAGCGCCGGGGCTAGCAGGAGCACGGCAGCCAGAAGCAGCGCGAGCAGGGCCGTAGGAATGTGTGCCCATTTCACAAGCCTCCCTTCTCGCGCAGGCGCTGCACGAGGTCTTCATCAACGGGCTGAGGAACAGTGCTGTACAGCATGAAATCTCCTTGAGGCGAGAGGGTTACCCGCTGGACGGGCGGGGGAGAGCTAAAGGGCTAGTGTTCTTGCGAGCTGGTGAATCAACGAAAGGCGCAGGCCCGTAGTAGCGAGTTCATTCAATTTTACTGTTATTTTAATCAGTACTGTTGTTTTGTACAGTAATTTGAATTTGCCTGTTTGCTTCGTCAACAGAATTCGTGATCAGGTGTTGTTGGCTGGCCCTTTCAGCTTGGCGTCCCTGATTGCAAGAACGCCGACCGTCTCGAAGAGCTGGCCGTCAAAAAGAAAACGCGCAGTTGATCACTGCCTTCGTTGCCTGCAACCGCTGCGCCACTAGCAAGCCTCGTGGTCAGATTCAAATAAAAAAGCCCGCAAAACTGCGGGCTTCCATGAGAAAAAAGTTTAGAGGTTGCGAGTCAGTTCACGACGCGCCTTTACTCCCACTCAATCGTTGCTGGTGGCTTGGTGCTCACGTCGTAAGTCACGCGGTTGATACCGCGCACTTCGTTGATGATCCGGCCAGACACCTTCTTCAGCAGACCATAAGGCAGCTCGGCCCAGTCGGCGGTCATGAAGTCGCTGGTCTGCACCGCGCGCAGGGCCACGACGTAGTCGTAGGTGCGGCCGTCACCCATCACGCCCACGCTCTTGACGGGCAGGAAGACGGTGAAGGCCTGGCTGGTCAGGTCGTACCAGCTCTTGCCAGTGGCTTCGTCGATCCAGTTGTTCAGCTCTTCGATGAAGATGGCATCGGCGCGGCGCAGCAGGTCGGCGTATTCCTTCTTCACTTCACCCAGAATGCGCACGCCTAGGCCGGGGCCGGGGAAGGGGTGGCGGTAGACCATGCCACGGGGCAGGCCCAGGGCCACGCCCAGTTCGCGCACTTCGTCCTTGAACAGGTCGCGCAGGGGTTCGAGCAGCTTCAGGCCGAGCTGTTCAGGCAGGCCGCCCACGTTGTGGTGGCTCTTGATGGTGACAGCCTTCTTGCTCTTGGCACCGCCGGACTCGATCACGTCAGGGTAAATCGTGCCCTGGGCCAGGAAGGTGGCGCCCTTGCTGCCAGCGTTGGCAGCCTTGAGCTTGGAGGCTTCGGACTTGAACACATCGACGAACAGGCCGCCAATGATCTTGCGCTTGGCTTCGGGTTCCGACACGCCAGCCAGCTTGCCCAAGAACAGCTCGGAGGCGTCAACGCGGATGACCTTGGCGTTGAGCTTGCCTTCAAACATCTCCATGACCATATCGCCTTCGTTCAGGCGCAGCAGGCCGTGATCGACGAACACGCAGGTCAGCTGGTCACCAATGGCGCGGTGGATCAGGGCAGCGGCCACAGACGAATCCACGCCGCCGGACAGGCCCAGAATCACTTCTTCGTCACCGACTTGCTCGCGGATCTTGGCCACGGCTTCTTCGATGTAGTCGCCCATGATCCAGTCGGCTTGCGTGCCGCAGATGTCCAGCACAAAGCGGTTGAGCAGTGCCTGGCCTTGCACGGTGTGCGTGACTTCGGGGTGGAACTGCACGGCGTAATAGCGGCGCGCTTCGTCGGCCATGCCGGCGATGGGGCAGCTGGGGGTGGAGGCCATGACCTTGAAGCCTGGGGGCAGCTCGGTGACCTTGTCGCCGTGGCTCATCCAGACCTTGAGCATGCCGTGGCCTTCAGGGGTCACGAAGTCTTCGATGCCCTTGAGCAGTTCGGTGTGGCCATGGGCGCGCACTTCGGCGTAGCCAAATTCGCGGCTGTTGCTGCCTTCGACCTTGCCGCCCAGCTGGGTGGCCATGGTCTGCATGCCATAGCAGATACCCAGCACGGGCAGACCGAGTTCAAACACAGCGTCGGGCGCGCGGTCGTCCACTTCGTAGACGGAGGCGTGGCTGCCGGACAGGATGATGCCCTTGAGCTTGCCGTCAGCGGCAAATTCGCGCACCCAGTCGCTGCTCACATCGCAGGGGTGGACTTCGCAGTAGACATGGGCTTCGCGCACGCGGCGGGCAATCAGCTGCGTGACCTGAGAGCCAAAGTCCAGAATGAGGATCTTGTCGTGTTGCATGGTCTTCAAGGGCTAGAAGGTGAAAAAAAAGGGTTAGAAATCTTCGGGCGCCAGCAGCTTGACGCCGCTTTTGCGGGCGGCAGCGATCTGGGCGGCATCGAATGTGGCAAGCGGCAGGCGCAGCGACTGCGCCAGCCACAGATAAGCGGCGTCGTAGGTGGGCAGGCCCGTGTCCAGCGCCACGTCCAGCACGGCTTTGTGCTGGGCGGGGGCCAGCTCATGCAGCTCCACACGGTGGCGAATGGCTTCCAGCACACCCCACAGGCCTTCAACAGACCCATGCGGAATGCGGCCATTATTCACACCCGATGCGATCAGGTTGCCGCATTCCCATTGCCACAGGTTGGGCGCATGGGGGTCAACCTCGTCACGGCGGATGCGGGTGTAGAGGCGCTGAGTATGAACGCTGGCATCGTCCGGCAGCAGCCAGGCGGCGGTGACGGAGGCGTCCAGCACAAAAGCGGTTGCGATCATGCCTGGCTGCGTCCTGCCTTGCGCAGGTTTGCTACTGAATCCGTAGCTGCATGCGCTTTGATGGTTTGTTGCAGAGCCGAAATTTGCTCCAGCTCTCTGGCGATCTGCTCGTCAGTAATGACGGGCTTGCGGCGCACTGGCAACATGCGCACGACTTCCTTGCCGTGGCGCGTGATGCGCACCTCCTCGCCTTGCTCGACCAGTTCGACCAGGGCGGAAAAGCGGGTTTTGGCTTCGTAGATACCGACGCAGTGCATGGAGGGTGAAAACAAAAAAAGGATCTGATCAATGAATCAGACCCGATTTTAGCATTCTGGTCAGAATGTGGTGAATTCTGACCAGAAACAAAAGGACATAGTGGCGATAGAGGAGAGCGCTGCGTCAGTGCAAGGTAGTGCGGAGTGCGTTCTCAAAAGTACCTTGTGACAGGTGATGGGCTTCGTTGTCAATGTGTTGTGACACTGTGCGCTGCCCGCCGCGCTGCCAAGTAAGCCCCAGTATGTTTTCAACCCCCCGTTGCTCAGTGGGGTCTCTGCACTCGCCCGCAGCGCTCAAAAACTAGATATCGATTTGCCAGTTGGCCGCCTGAACCGTGACATTGACTTCACGAATCTTGCGCGAAAGATCATCGGCCTGTTTTTGCAGGCTGGCCACCTGAATCTGCGGCACCCATTTGATCTCGCGCTGGCTGTAGCGGTCCACATCCTTGTTGGTGGCGCTGATGGTGCTGATCAGCAGAGAGTGCTGTGCAATCAGCGTATCGCGTAGCGCCAGTACATCGGCAAGCAGGCGGCCATCGGTCAGCTTGGCGCTTTCGTTGGCGGCGTTGATGCGGCGCACCAGCGATTGCTGCTCCTGCAGGGCAGAGTAGGCCTCGGCCAGCAGGTCTTCGACTTTTTCCTTGGGCGTTTCGCCTTCCTGCAGCAGGGCATTGCGGCCAATGCGTTCGCGCAGCGAGGCCAGCTTTTTCTTCAGATCGGCTCTGAGCAGCAGTGCTTCGGCAAGTTTCATGAAGACTCCTGAAATGAAAAAAGCAGGGCAGGCAATGCCCGTCCTGCTTTTGAGACTAGCGGCTCAATCAGTCAGCGCGGTAGTTAGGCGCTTCCTTGGTGATCTGCACGTCATGCACGTGAGATTCGCGGATGCCGGCTGCGGTGATTTCCACAAACTCGGCCTTTTCGTTCATCTCGGCAATCGTGGCGCAACCGCAATAGCCCATGGAGGCGCGCACGCCACCAGCCATTTGATAAACGATGGAAACCATGGAGCCCTTGTAAGGCACGCGACCTTCAATGCCTTCGGGAACCAGCTTGTCGGCATTGGGGTTGCCGGTGGAAGATTCCTGGAAGTAGCGGTCGGCAGAGCCTTGCTGCATGGCGCCGATGGAGCCCATGCCGCGGTAGCTCTTGTACGAGCGACCCTGGAACAGAATCACTTCGCCGGGAGCTTCTTCGGTGCCTGCAAACATACCGCCCATCATGATGGTGGATGCGCCAGCAGCCAGTGCCTTGGCGATGTCGCCAGAGAAACGGATACCGCCGTCACCAATCAGAGGCACGCCGGTGCCCTTCAAGGCCTGAGCCACGCTGTCGATGGCCATGATCTGGGGCACGCCCACGCCAGCCACGATACGGGTGGTGCAGATGGAGCCGGGGCCGATACCGACCTTGACGGCGTCAGCGCCAGCTTCGACTAGGGCCAGAGCGGCCGCGCCGGTGGCGATATTGCCGCCGATCACGTCCACTTGCGGATAGTGCTGCTTGACCCAGCGCACACGCTCGATCACGCCATGGCTGTGGCCATGGGCCGTGTCCACCACCAGGGCGTCCACGCCAGCCTTGACCAGCAGTTCCACGCGCTCTTCGGTGCCAGCGCCCACGCCCACAGCAGCGGCCACACGCAGGCGGCCAGCGGCGTCGCGCGCAGCATTGGGGAAGGTGGTTTGCTTGTTGATGTCCTTGACGGTGATCAGGCCCTTGAGTTCAAAGGCATCGTTCACCACCAGAATACGTTCGAGCTTGTGCTTGTTCAGAAGCGCCTTGGCTTCGGCAGGCGTCGTGCCGTCTTTTTCATTGACGGTGATGAGCTTTTCACGCGGCGTCATGATCTGCTTGACCTTGACGTCGTAGCGCGTCTCGAAGCGCACATCGCGGCTGGTCACAATGCCGACCACCTTGCCACCGTCGCACACGGGAAAGCCCGAGATGCCACGCTCTTCGGACAGCTGCAATACTTGCAGCACAGTGTGCTCGGGGGTGATGACCACGGGGTCGTGCACCACACCGGACTCATGGCGCTTGACCTTGGACACTTCAGCGGCTTGCTGCTCGGCTGTCATGTTCTTGTGGATCACGCCGATACCGCCTTCTTGCGCAATGGCGATGGCCAGGCGAGCTTCTGTCACAGTGTCCATGGCTGCGGACACCAGAGGCAGATTCAGGCGAATATTGCGTGTGAACTGGGTGGCGAGAGAAACGTCCTTGGGCAGGACTTCGGAGTAGGCGGGAACGAGCAGGACGTCGTCAAAGGTCAGTGCTTTTCCGAGAAGGCGCATGTGAAGGCTCCAAAAGAAAGATTGTAGCTGCGACTTGGCTCACAATGTGGGCTGCTACCCCAGAACCCCCACGGTCTGAATGAGACTTTTGAATCCTATGCAACTCATCAAATTAAGCCTGCTTGCCGCCGTTGCCTGCTGTTCCGTTCCTGCCATGGCGCAGTGGCAGTGGATTGATGGCCAGGGGCACAAAGTCTTCAGCGACCGTGCACCGCCAGCGGATATCCCGGCGAAAAACATCTTGCGTCAGCCTGGCGGCGGCGGCGCAAAAGCCGTGACGGCTGAGGCTGCACCAGCCCCGGCTGCTGCGCCCAAGCCCGCCGCAGAGCAGGGCGTGGATAAAGGCGTGGACAAGGGCTTGCAGGAGCAAAAACGCAAGCAGGAAGCGCAGGAGGCTGAAAAAGCCCAGGCCGACAAGGCCAAGCGCGAGCAGCAGCGTCAGGAAAACTGCAACCGCGCCAAGCAGGCCAAGGGCACGCTCAATTCTGGCCGTCTGCTGTCCAGCGTCAACGCCAAGGGCGAGCGCGGCTTTATGGATGAGGCCACTCGCGATGCGGAACTCAAGCGCGCTGATGCGGTGATTGCTTCTGACTGCGGCCCTGCAGCTGACCCAGCGCAGTAAATCCGTTTCTCCAAAACAAAGCGCCAGCAAGTTAAAACCTTGCTGGCGCTTTGTTTTTGATAGCTGTTGGTCAATATCCTGCCTTGGCTCCCGGCCTCTGGCGCTTGAAAAGACCGCTGCTGCGCGCGCCCTGGCGTGCAAAGCGCTCGCGGCGGGCAATTTTGGGGTCCACGGTCAAGGGGCGATAGATTTCCAGCCGGTCGCCGTTTTTGAGCAGTTGCTCGGGCCGGGCGGCCTTGCCCCAGATGCCCACCATGGCGGGTGCGGCGCTGCTAATGACGTCGGCCAGTTGCGGCAGGGCTGTGGCAGCGGCTACCAGTGCTTGTTGAACGGTGCTGCCTGCGGGCAGTTGCAGCGCGGCTTCATGCACCACGCCTGCTGCGGGTGAGATGCAGACGGTCAGCTCAAGATCAGCCATAGATCTGCTCGGCGCGCTTGATGAAGGCGTCCACCATCGAGCCTGCAATACGGTCAAAGACCGGGCCGATGATGGCACCCACGGCGCCGCTTTCAAAGCCATAGTCCAGCTGCAGCTCGACCTTGCAGGCGCGCTGCGATCCATCGCCTACGGGGTGAAAGCGCCAGTTGCCTTCCAGGCGCGAGAACGGGCCTTTGACCAGACGCATGCTCACTTGTTTGCCGCCGCCTTCCATGTCGCTATGGATGTTACGGGTGACAAAAGCCTTGCGCATGCCGCCAAAGGCGATGCCGACTTCAGCGGTCATGCTGGTGCCGTCCTGCTCCAGAACCTTGGCGTGATCGCACCAGGGCAGGAAGTCGGCATAGTGGGCCACGTCCGTCACGAGGGCAAACATTTCTTCGGGGCTGTACCAGATCAGGACGGACTTGTTGACGTTTTTCATGGGCAAGAGCGGTCAGCAGGGTGCCAGAACAAGGTGTTAGTACAAAGCTTTGTACCAAGGGGCATCATGCGAAACTAAAATCTCTCTCAAGGCGAGACAGTAACCCTGTATTGTAGGGAGAGCTTTGATCCCGGGTTCGCGCCCAACCGAATACTCCATGGCCAAGACACAAGAAACATCGTCGCGCATTGCCGACAATAAAAAAGCAGCATTTAACTATTTCTTCGAGGAACGCCACGAGGCAGGCATGGTGCTGCACGGCTGGGAAGTCAAGGCGTTGCGCAGTGGCAAGGTTCAGCTGACCGATGGTTATGTGCTGATCAAGGACGGTGAGCTGTTTTTGCTGGGCTGCCAGATCAACCCTCTCAAGACCGCGTCCACCCATGTCAGCCCGGACTCGGCCCGCATCAAGAAGCTGCTGCTCAAAAAGGACGAGATCAAGCGCCTGGTGGGCAAGGTCGAGCAAAAAGGCTATACGCTGGTGCCCATCAATCTGCACTGGAAAAACGGCTACGTGAAATGCGAAATTGCACTGGCCAAGGGCAAGGCCGAGCATGACAAGCGCGATGTGATCAAGGACCGTGAAGGCAAGCGCGAGGTAGAGCGCGCCATGAAGAGCCGTAACCGCTGACGATCTGGCTCAGGGCTTCGGGCTGACACGGTTTTGACATGACGGGCCGCTATGTTGACGGCCAAGGATTTTCAAAAGGAGGCTAGCCATGGGAACCTGGGCACACGGTAACTTCGACAACGACACGGCGCTGGACTGGCTGGGCGATATCACCGGCCAGCTGGTCGATGAAATTGCCGAGGCCATGGATTCGCCGGAATCACTGGAAGCGGGCGAGCTGGACTCTGATCTGGTTCCCTGCAAGATTGAGCTGCTGTGCGCCATGGACGAGCGCGGCATGCACCCCATCTGGCCAGAGCTCAAAACACTGCAGCAGTGGAAGAGCATCTATCTGCAGGCCTGGGATGAAAGCATTGACGAGCTGGAGCCTGACGAGGGCTACAAGCAGGACCGCCGTGCCGAAATCATCAACACCTTCGATCGCATGCTGGCCCTGGCCCATCTGGCCCAGGAAGAGGGCGAAGAGGACGAGGACTGATCCTGAGGCTAGGACTCAGGGGTTTTCGCCGTACTTGGTCTTGAAGTCGAACTCCAGCCGTTCGCAATCTTCCTTGGACTTGAACTCCTGAGTCTTGCGTTCGGCCTCGGGTTTGGCAATCTGCTTCCAGCAGATTTTGACGCTCTCGGCGTCTACCCAGCGCTGCTGGCTTTGCGGGTCATCCATGAACTTGCCGACCAGCATCAGCGCCGCAAAGATGAGGACTGGCAGGCCGATAAGCCATGGAACAAGGCGATTCCTGGCGGGTGTCTTGGGCTCGGCTGCTGGTTGTTGAGGTGTTTGCGTCATATGGGCTGGCAATTATCCGCATGCCGATGATGAAGACATTAATTCAGCTCATGAAAAACATCCATCGGCCAGAACGCCACAGCGCTGCGCGGGTCTGCGGTCGCAAACCTATAATGTCAGGCTAATTTGCCTTTGTGCGCTGCTCCTGAAAAGGCAGCGCCGGGCCGTACTGATCGCAGGTGCTTTGCTGGCACCTTCACACCAAACACCATGAGTACACCCACTTTTTCCGTTGCGGACATCCGCAAGACGTTCCTGGATTTTTACGCTTCCAAGGGCCATACCGTTGTTGCGTCCAGCTCGCTGGTTCCCGGCAATGACCCGACGCTGATGTTCACCAACTCGGGCATGGTGCAGTTCAAGGACGTGTTCCTGGGCACGGACAAGCGCCCCTACAACCGCGCAACTTCCGTGCAAGCCTGCCTGCGCGCTGGCGGCAAGCACAACGACCTGGAGAACGTGGGCTACACCGCGCGTCACCACACTTTCTTTGAAATGCTGGGCAACTGGTCCTTCGGTGATTACTTCAAGAAGGAATCCATCGAATGGGGCTGGGAGCTGCTGACCAAGGTCTTCGGTCTGCCTGCCGAAAAGTTGCTGGCCACCGTCTATCACGAAGACGACGAAGCCTATGACATCTGGAAGAACGTCATCGGCCTGCCTGCTGAGCGCATCATCCGCATTGGCGACAACAAGGGCGGCAAGTACAAGAGCGACAACTTCTGGATGATGGCCGACACCGGCCCTTGCGGCCCTTGCTCGGAAATCTTCTACGACCACGGCGCGCATATTGCCGGTGGCCCTCCCGGCTCGCCCGAAGAAGACGGCGACCGCTTCATCGAGATCTGGAACCACGTGTTCATGCAGTTCGACATGAAGGAGGACGGCTCCGTCGTGAAGCTGCCCGCACCTTGCGTCGATACCGGCATGGGTCTGGAGCGTCTGGCTGCCATCTTGCAGCATGTGCACAGCAACTATGAGATCGACCTGTTCCAGGCACTGATCAAGGCTGCTGGCCGCGAAACGCATACGGCCGATCTGGAAACCCCTTCGCTGAAGGTGATTGCCGACCACATCCGCGCCACTTCCTTCCTAGTGGCCGATGGCGTGATTCCTTCCAACGAAGGCCGTGGCTATGTGCAGCGCCGCATCATTCGCCGCGCGATTCGCCATGGCTACAAGCTGGGTCAGAAGACTCCGTTCTTCCACAAGCTGGTGGCTGATCTGGTGATCCAGATGGGCGATGCCTACCCCAAGCTCAAGGAGCAGGAAGCGCATATCACCAGCGTGCTCAAGGCCGAAGAAGAGCGCTTCTTCGAGACCCTGGCCCACGGCATGGAAATTCTGGACAGCGCCCTGGCTGGCGACACCAAGGTGCTGCCCGGCGATGTGGCCTTCAAGCTGCACGACACCTATGGCTTCCCGCTGGACCTGTCCAACGACGTGGCGCGCGAGCGTGGCGTGACGGTGGACGAGGCGGGCTTTAACGCCGCCATGCAGCACCAGAAGGAAACGGCCCGTGCTGCTGGCAAGTTCAAGATGGACCGTGCGCTGGAGTACACGGGCGCTGGCAATACCTTCGTTGGTTACGACAAGCTGGCTGAAGCTGCAAAAATCGTAGCACTCTACGTAGATGGTGTCTCGACTAACGAGCTCAAAGGCGGTCAAAACGGTGTTGTGGTGCTCGATACCACGCCTTTCTATGCCGAGTCCGGCGGTCAGGTGGGCGACCAGGGCGTGATCAGCGCTGGCGGCAACCGCTTTGTGGTGGAAGACACGCTCAAGATCAAGGCTGATGTGTTCGGCCACCACGGCGTGCTCGAAGCGGGTAGCCTGAAGGTGGGCGACGCCGTTGAGGCGCAAGTGGATACCGCTGTGCGCGCTGCCACCATGCGTAACCACTCGGTCACCCACATCATGCACAAAGCGCTGCGCGAAGTGCTGGGCGCCCATGTGCAGCAAAAGGGCTCGCTGGTCAATGCTGACCGCACCCGCTTTGACTTTGCGCACAACGCACCTGTCACGGCCGAGCAGATTCTCGACATCGAAGCCCGCGTGAACGCTGAAATTCTGGCCAACACCGCCACCGGTGCCCGCGTGATGGACATCGAAAGTGCGCAGAAGACTGGCGCCATGATGCTGTTTGGCGAAAAGTATGGTGAAACCGTGCGCGTGCTGGACATCGGTACCAGCCGCGAACTGTGCGGCGGCACCCACGTCAGCCGTACCGGCGATATCGGTCTGTTCAAGGTCGTGGGCGAATCCGGCGTCGCTGCGGGTGTGCGCCGTGTGGAAGCGGTGACCGGTGCCAACGCTCTGGCCTATCTGCAATCGCTGGAGTCCACCGTCGATCAAGCCGCTGCCGCCTTCAAGGCCCCCGCCAGCGAGCTGACCCACCGCATTGGTGGCGCTCTGGACCAGATCAAGGCGCTGGAGAAGGAAATCGCTGCGCTCAAGGGCAAGCTGGCTTCCAGCCAGGGCGATGAACTGGCCACGACCGCTGTGGAAGTCAAGGGCGTGAAGGTGCTGGCTGCCAAGCTCGAGGGTGCCGATGCCAAGACGCTGCGCGAGACCATGGACAAGCTCAAGGACAAGCTGGGCGCTGCCGTGATCGTGCTGGCCGCCGTGGATGGCGATAAGGTGCAGCTGGCCGCTGGCGTGACCAAGGCCGAAACCGCCAAGCTCAAGGCGGGCGAGCTGGTGAACTTTGTGGCCCAGCAAGTGGGCGGCAAGGGCGGCGGCAAGCCTGATATGGCCATGGCCGGTGGTACGGATGCGACCGCCTTGCCCGCTGCGCTGGCTTCCGTGCAGGCCTGGGCGACCGAGCGGCTGTAACATATCACCGCAATCCGGGGTTGTGCGAGTACCCCGGCGGATCCAAAACACCTCGGCTTGCCGAGGTGTTTTGCTAAGATAGGTGAACTCATACAGTTAGTGACACCTGTATCAATCCTGCAGGAGAACACTTTCAATCGATACCCCCTCCCAGCCCCACAGCGCGCGCTAGCTGCTGTGACTCGGCCCGCATGGCGATGGTGGGCCGCGTCGCTATTGATGATGGTCTGCATGCTGCCGCGGCAAGGCTGGGCGCAGAGTGTGCTGTTCATCAATCCCGGTTATTCCAGCGAAACCTACTGGCAAACGGCTTCCGAAGCCATGGCGGCGGCAGCGGCCAGCCTCAGGATGCCACTGGAGATTCACTATGCCGAGCGCAACCCTCTGCAGGCCATTGCGATTGCCCGGGAGGTCGCAGCCAGACCCAAGGCCGCGCGTCCGCGGTTCGTGGTGTTTGTCAACGAAAACAGTGTTGCCCCCGAGATTCTGCGCACGCTGGAGTCCGCACGTATCGACAACTTCATGGCTTTTAGCGGGTTGCAGGAGGCAGCTCGTGCCCAGTTGGGGCAGCCCCGAGAGAAGTTCAGGCACTGGCTAGGGAGCCTTGAGCCACAGGCCGAGAGCGCGGGTTATTTGACGGCCAAGGCGCTGATCGATGCGGCCAGAGCTTCCAAAATTGCGACGGCCAAGGATGGCAAGCTGCAGATGCTGGCGATTGCGGGTGACAAGTCCACCCCCACGTCCATCGCACGCAATGCGGGCATGCGGCGCGCCGTGGCAGAGGCCCGTGATGTGGTGCTGATGCAGGAGGTTTTCGGCGAATGGAGCCGCGAGCGCGCTGCGGAGCAGATGAGGGTGCTGATACAGCGCTATCCCGAGGTGCGTACCGTTTGGGCGGGCAACGACGAGATGGCCTTCGGAGCCATGGACGCCTGGCGAGCCAGAGGCGGCGTGCCAGGGCAAGACGGTTTTTTCAGCGCCATCAATACCTCGGCGGCTGCTTTGACGGCGATTCGCACCCGAGAGCTTTCTGCGCTGGCGGGCGGGCATTTCATGGCGGGGGCCTGGGCGCTGGTCATGCTGTACGACTATGCCCATGGGCGAGACTTCAAGAGTGAAGGGCTGGAGTTGGAGCGCTCCATGTTCGTGCTGTTCGATCCGGCAACCGTGGATCGCTTTGAAAAGCGCTTCAGCGCCTCCCAGAACGCACTGGACTTTCGCCGCTACAGCAAGGCATTGAACCCGAGTGCCGGAGCTTACAGGTTCGAGATCGACAGGCTGCTACGCTAGAAGTCATGCCCTCCGAAATCCGCTTTCGCTCCATTGCCACGCATGTGATTGTTCGCGTCGTCATACTGTCCATCATCGGCATGACGGTGTTTGTCAGTCTGCTGGCGAGCTGGGAGTACAGGACGGGCAAACGCAGCTTCCGCCAGGATATGGCGCAGCACGCCAGCAGCAGCCTGCTGCTGCTGTCCACGGCCCTGTGGGACATCGACCCGGCGATGGTGCGCAAGCAGGTGCAGTGGCTCAGCCAGATGCCGCAGGTCGGCTATGTACGCGTGCACTCGAGCACCACGGGGGAGAACTTTGTGCCCGGCTCCGAGCCACCGCTGCGCGAGGCGACGCTGGTGCTGGACATCCCGGCACCGCGCGAGGTGCAGACGGCGGGCAACATCCCTTTGGGCCGACTGGAGGTGTGGGAGAGCCGCAGCTATTACTTCGAGCAGATGTACCAGACCATCGCGGGCATGGTGCTCAGCTACATGCTGTTCACGCTGCTGGTCTGCGGACTGGTGTCGCTGGTCATGCGCAGGCAGTTGCGCGATCCCTTGCGCCAGATCACCAACTTTGCGAGAGCTCTCAAGCCCGATGATCTGACGCAGACACTGGTGCTGCGTCGCCCCCAGCGCGAGCATGTGGATGAAATCGACCTGGTGGCGCGCGGTTTTGTGCAGTTGCAGCAAAGTCTGCAAAGCCATATTGCCCATCTGGATCTGCTGGTCGCCGAGCGCACGGCCCAGCTCGAGCAGATGGTCGAGGAAGTCAAGCGCCTGTCGCTGACCGATGCCTTGACGGGCTGTTTGAACCGGCGCGCTCTCGACGAGCGGCTGCTGACCGAGGTGGAGCGCAGTCGCCGCTATGAGCGGTCGCTGAGTGTGATTTTTGTGGACATGGACCATTTCAAGCGCATCAATGACCAATATGGTCATGCGACGGGCGATGTGGTGCTGCGCGAAGTGGCGTTGCGCTGCCAGCGTGAGCTGCGCACCCAGGTGGACTGGCTGGCGCGCTATGGCGGCGAGGAGTTTCTGGTCGTGCTGCCGGAGTCCGATGCCAGGCAGGCGAGCGAGCTGGCGCACAGGCTGGGCGCGGTGATGCGCGACAGTCCTATCGATGTCGACGGGCTGCTGTTGCATGTGACTGCCAGCTTTGGCGTGGCGCAGTTGCATGAGGGCGATGAGAGCATGGAGAAGATGCTCTCCCGCGCCGATGCCGCCCTGTATGCCGCCAAGGCCGCGGGGCGCGACTGTGTGCGCATGTCCGATGTGCAGGCGCCAGACGAAGAAAAAGCGCCGCAGCCCTGAAGCTGATGGCGCTTTTTTCTGCGGAGGATGGCTTGTGGGTTCAGCCCTTGCGGCGGAACACCAGATCCCACACGCCGTGGCCCAGACGGATGCCACGGTTCTCGAACTTGGTCAGAGGGCGGTATTCGGGCTTTTCGGCATAGGCCTCGGCCGTGTTCTGCAGTGTGGGCTCGGCGCTCAGCACTTCCAGAATCTGCACGGCATAAGGTTCCCAGTCGGTGGCGCAGTGGATATAGCCACCGGGCTTGATGCGTGCGGCCAGCTTGGCAATCAGCGGGCTCTGGATCAAACGGCGCTTGTTGTGCTTTTTCTTGTGCCAGGGGTCGGGGAAGAAGATGTGCACACCGTCGATGGAGGCTTCGGGCAGCATGTTGTCGATGACTTCCACGGCATCGTGCTGCAGGATGCGGATGTTTTCGATGTCCTGCTCGCCAATGCGCTTGAGCAGTGCGCCCACGCCGGGCTCGTGCACTTCGCAGCACAGGAAGTTGTCATCGGGGCGCACGCGGGCGATATGGGCTGTGGCTTCACCCATGCCGAAGCCGATTTCCAGAATCAGCTTGCCAGCGCGGCCATAGGCGGCAGCGGCGTCCAGCGGGGCTTTCTGGTATTGCAGCAAAAAGCGCGGACCCAGGTCTTCAAAAGCCTTGGCCTGGCCTGTGGTCGTGCGGCCAGCGCGGCGCACATAGCTCTTGATGGTCTTGGGGTAGGCCACGCCTTCGGGCGCCTGGCCCGCTGTTGCTGGCTCGGCAGCCGCTGTCTCGGGCATATCGGAGGAGGAAGTTGGAATAGAAGAAGTCACGGGGCGATATTGTAGGTTTTGCGCCAGCACTGTACCCAGAAGTCCAGCGCCAAAGGCAAGGCGCTTGCGGGGCTTTCGGCATCGGCAGTGGTTGCGCCTTCAGGTTGTGGCAGGCCCAACTGAGCCGCAGCCGTGCACAGCGCGGCCAGTGGCTGGCTGACATCGACCGCCGGTGCGCCATGCTGTTTGGAGAGTTTTTCGCCGCTATCCATACGCACCAGCGGCGTGTGCAGATAGCGCGGCTGGGGCAGGCCCAGCGCCTGCTGCAGCAACATCTGGCGCGGCGTGTTGTCCGTCAGGTCCTCGCCGCGCACCACATCGGTGACGGCTTGTTCGGCATCATCGACCACCACGGCCAGCTGATAGGCCCACAGCCCGTCGGCGCGGCGCAGCACAAAATCGCCGACATGGGCATGGAGGTCCTGCTGCTGGGGGCCGAGGCGGCGATCCTGCCAGTGCAGCACGGGGGCAGTGCTTTCCAGTTGATGCTGGTTGAATGCTATGTTTTGTATAGCTGCTTGCCTATATTCATTCTGGACTGGAGGCTGTTTTTGCTGTAAATCGGCTACAAACTGCTCCAGCGCAAAGCGCCAGGCCCGCGCGGGCTTGCCGTGCAGCCCGTGGCGGCAGGTGCCGGGGTAGGGGCGCTCCACATGGCGCTCGTGCACCAGGCCGGATGCCTGCCAGGTCGCTTCAATGTCCTTGCGCGTGCAGCCACAGGGGTAGGCCCGTTGCTGGCTCTGCAATTGCTGCAGCGCGGCTTCATAGAGGTGGTGGCGCTGCGACTGCCAAACGACAGGGACATCTGAATGCAAACCGCAGGCGCAGAGCTGGCGCAGGATTTCCTGATCTGCTTGCGGCTGGCAGCGCGGTGGGTCTATGTCTTCGATGCGAATCAGCCAGCGGCCATGGTGGGCGCGGGCGTCCAGCCAACTGGCAAGCGCTGCAACCAGCGAGCCCGCATGCAGCGGGCCCGTGGGAGAGGGGGCAAAACGCCCGGTATAGGGGAAAGAGGCAGAAGCTGCGGTCATGAAGGCCGCAATCTTACGCCCAGCCTGTCGTTAGGTGACCTTTATGCGATCGCCAGCGCCATCTCCAGCCCGGAGACAAAAGCGTCTTCCACGCGGCGGCCAATGCACCAGTCACCACACAGGCCCAGGCCTGTGGAGCGCTCATACGCAAACGACTGGCCCAGCGGGGCCAGCGTCTGCGCGTGCTGCCAGAGGTAAACGCTGGCGTGGCGCGGAGCGACGCGGATGCCGGTGACCTCGCCAAACGCCTTTTGCAGCTTGGAGAGCACGCGTGTGGCGTCGTCGTGGCGGTGCTCGTTGGACCACAGCGGGTTGGCGTGCACGGTCCAGCGCTCGGTCTGGGCGCGGCCGGGCTTGGAGGATTCGCGGGCAATCCAGGCAATGCGGTCATGGGTGCTGCGCGCCGCGTTCCACTGCGGGCCCAGCGTGGTCAGACCGGCCTGCGCGGCCATGGGGTAGGACAGGGTCATGGCCCAGCAGGGCGCCATTTCCACGGCAGACAGGCTCTTGGCCAGCGCCATCCCCTGCGGTGCGGTCTGCAGCAGTTGCACGGCCAGCGGTGCGGGCAGGGCGAGGATGACGCTGTCGAAGCCGCCCACCGACTGCGGGCCGTGGTCTTCGGTGTCCAGCATCAGCGTCCACTGATGGCGATCCCCGGCGATCTGGTGGCTAAGCGCGCGCACGGACTGGCCCAGGTGCAGGCGGCCAGCCTCCCACAGCGGGGCGGCCCAGGCCAGCGGCAGGGCCTGCATATCGGGCAGGCCCACCCAGTTGGTTTCATGGGGAGTGGATGGTTCGCTGGTCTTGCGGCCCTGGGCGTTGCGGGTCTGGACGCTGTTCAGGCTCCAGGCGCGCACATTGCCGGGGACGGTGTCCAGCGCCTTCTGAAAGCGCGCATCGCGCACGGTGAAGTACTGGGCGCCGATGTCGAAGCTGCCATAGGGGCCGCTGACCGAGCGCATGCGCCCGCCGGCCTGGGTCAGGCGTTCATAGATGTGGACATCGTGGCCTGCCTGCATCAGCGTGCGGGCACAGGCCAGACCTGCGATACCTGCGCCGATGACGGCAATGCGGGAGGGGGCAGAGGGGGATGGGGGGCTGGACACAGAGTCAGATGCAGTCATTTGCGCGCGGGAAGCATTCATGAAGAGCCTTTTCAACACCGTTGATTCGCAGCGTAGCAGCTATCCAAAAGAGAGCAAGCCTCAATCGCTGACAAGCCAGTCTTGCGGCTTCCACTCTACACCTGCGCCGCCTGCGCTTTGACTGGAGGCAGCTCAGTGGCGATGATGGTTTTCCATGAGCGCGCGGCGCGTGGCGGGACTCTCGAGCTGCTCCAGCCACCACTGCAGCGCACGGCCCGGTGTGCGGTGGGCCGCGCCGGGCCAGCCGTAGTGAAGGCGCAGGTTGCGGCTGGCCCGCCGGACCTGGCGTGTGACGAGCAGGCCTGCGTCCAGATAGGCCTGGGCCATGCCGCGCGGCAGAAAGCCGCCGCCGATGCCGCGAATCTGGGCCTCGACCTTGGCCTGCATGCTGTCCACGGTCAGCACATCCTGGCCGTTGACCAGCCCGTAGCTGATCTTGTCGCGCACGCCCGAGTCCGCCACGGCAATCAGGCGGTGCTGCAGCAGTTCCTCGTCGGAGATGGGCTCGGTGGCCTGGGCCAGCGGGTGGTGGGGCGCGACGGCGAAGATGAACTCCATCTCGCCAATCTCGCGGGTCTGCAACTCGGCCGCGTTGCTGGCGTTGACGGCAATACCAACGGCCAGATCGGCCTGGCCGCTGGTCAGCGCCTCAAGCGTACCGCTCAGAATGCCATCCTTGATTTTCAGCGTCGTGGGGGGCTTGAGCGCGTAGAAGGCTTCAATCAGTTCGAACACTGGCGTGCGGGCAATCGCGCCGTCCACGACGATGGTCAGCTGTGGCTCCCAGCCCGTGGCCACACGCTTGACGCGGTGGGCCACGGCGTCGATTTCCTGCAGCAGGCGCGCGCCTTCACGCAGCAGGGCCTGACCGGCTTCGGTGGCCTGGGCGTGACGCGAGCTGCGGTCAAACAGCAGCACGTCGAGCGCGTCCTCGATCTGGCGCACCCGGTAGGTCAGTGCGCTGGGCACCAGGCCCAGAGAGCGCGCGGCGGCGGCAAAGCTGCCGGTTTCGGCAATGGCCTGCAGCATGGCCAGGCTGTCTGGGGTGAGCACATCGCGGGAGCTGGGCATGGTGGGGTCGATTGTTCAAAGAGTTTGAATGATGCCATCAACACCATTCAGCCACGGTGCAAATGGCAACTTCTACAGTAGAGCCCATGGAGACAAAACACTCCGAACCGAACGAAAGGACCTCACCATGATGACTTTGCGCAAAACCCAGGAACGCGGCTATGCCGATCACGGCTGGCTCAAGTCCTTCCACAGCTTTTCCTTTGCAGGCTATTACGACCCCCGTCACATGGGCTTCGGCAATCTGCGTGTGATCAATGAAGACCGCATCGCCCCCGGCACCGGCTTCGGCGCCCACGGCCACCGCGACATGGAAATCATTAGCTATGTGATGGAGGGCGGCCTCTCGCACAAGGACAGCATGGGCAACGAGCAGACGATTGTCCCCGGCGAGGTGCAGCGCATGAGCGCAGGCTCGGGCGTGGTGCACAGCGAGCACAACCATGCCGACGGCGGCACCACCCACTTTCTGCAGATCTGGCTACTGCCTGCCCGTACCGGCATCGAGCCCGGCTACGCCCAGAAGGCGTTCCCCGAGGCTGACAAGCGCGGCAAGCTGCGTCTGGTGGCATCGCCCGACGGTGCCCAGGGCTCGGTGACCATGAATGCCAATGCGCGTCTGTTCGCAGGCCTGTTCGACGGCGACGAAGCCACGGAAATGGCACTGCCCGCAGGGCGCAAGACCTATGTGCATCTGGTCAAGGGCGAACTCGAAGTGAATGGACAAAAGCTGACAGGCGGAGACGCTGCGCTTATCGAAAATGAGGCCCACCTCAACCTGAGCCATGGCAAACAGGCCGAAGTGCTGGTCTTCGATCTGGAAGCCTGATTTGCTGAAACCATGAACCTGCGGCCCGAGGGTCGCAGCCAAGGAGCTTGAAATGCTGAATGCGCTGAAGGACCCTCTGGACCTGCTGGGTCGCATCCTGATTGCCGCCCTGTTTTTGCCTGCGGGCGTCGGCAAGATCTCCGGCTTTGCCGGAACCGTTGGCTACGCCGCCTCGGCGGGCATGCCTTTGCCGCAGGTTTCGGTGGCGCTGGCCATCGTGATCGAGATTGCAGGCGGTCTGGCCATTTTGCTGGGCTGGCAGACGCGCTGGGCGGCCGTGATTCTGGGCTTTTTCACTGTGGTGGCCAGCTTCTTCTTCCACAACTTCTGGGGCGTGCCAGCCGAGGCCGCCGGCATGCAGCAGTTGCTGTTCTGGAAAAATATCGCCGTGGCCGGTGGCTTGCTGGGCTATGCAGCCCACGGGGCAGCAGCCTGGAGCGTGGATGCCCGCAAGTCGCATATCTGAGAGAAAAAGGCCTTTAGTCCATGAATCATATAGGCAAGTAGCTATTGATTTGATAGTATCTGTCTGCCAGATCAAGGCCCGCTGGATGAAAGTCCGGCGGGCTTTTTTGAGTGCTCGCTTGGCCTGTGCAGGGCCGCGGTGAATCAACAAGGAAGAAATATGAGCAAGATTGTTGTCGTCTATCACTCGGGCTACGGCCACACCCAGCGCATGGCGCAGGCCGTGGCGCAAGCTGCCGGTGCGCAGCTGTTGGTGATTGATGCAGACGGCAATCTGCCCGAAGGCGGCTGGCAGTTGCTGGCGGCGGCGCAGGCCATCGTCTTTGGCGCACCGACCTATATGGGCGCGCCCAGCTGGCAGTTCAAAAAGTTTGCCGATGCCTCGTCGCGTGCCTGGATTGCCCAGGCCTGGAAGGACAAGCTGTTTGCCGGCTTCACCAACAGCGCCAGTGTGCAGGGCGACAAGCAGTGCACGCTGGACTACTTCTACCACCTGGCCATGCAGCACGGCGGCCTGTGGGTGGGGCTGGGTTTGCTGCCGTCCAATACCAAGGCCGCGCAGCGCAATGATGTGAACTGGATGGGCAGCTTCAGCGGCGCGATGGCGGTGTCGCCCTCGGATGCGTCCGCCGGTGAGATGGCCGCTGGCGATCTGGAAACCGCACGCCAGTTTGGCGAGCGCGTGGCGAAGACGGCAGCGCGTCTGGGTCAGTAAAGAGCTGCTACAACAATCAAAGCGGCTAGTGCTGATCCTGTTTGGGATTCGAGGTTAAATCACCCGCAACCCTAAACAGGACCAGCACTAGCCGCTTTGTTTTCAAGAGCAATTAAAGCAAATGCTTTTTGATGGGGCGCGGGTGCACCAGCGGCGTGCGCTCTAGGTCCGTGCCCAGCGAGTCGCGCTCGTCAAAGACAAAACAGCCGCCGTTGTAGAACTTGCCATCGGTCTCTTCAAAGTATTTGAGGATGCCGCCTTCAAGCTGGTAGACGTTCTCAATGCCTTCATCCTGCATCAGGATGGCGGCTTTTTCGCAGCGGATGCCGCCCGTGCAGTAGCTGACCACGGTCTTGCCTGCAAATTCGGCCTTGTGCGCGCGCAGCGCGGGCGGGAATTCGGTGAACTTGGTCAGTCGCCAGTCGATGGTGCCGGCAAACGCGCCTTCGTCCACCTCGTAGTCGTTGCGCGTATCGAGCGTGACCACTTCGCGGCCTTCGTCGTCATGGCCTTGCTCCAGCCAGCGGCGCAGCGTGGCCGGGGCTACGGATGGTGCGCGGCCTTCGGTGGGGCGGATGGTGGGCGAATCCATGCGGATGATTTCGCGCTTGACCTTGACCAGCATCTTGCGAAACGGCACCTGGGTGGACCAGCTTTCCTTGGGGTTCAGGTCGGCAAAGCGCGGGTCCTGCTTGAGCTGGGCGACAAAGCCGCGCACAGCTTCGGCAGGTCCGGCCAGAAAGAAATTAATGCCTTCTTCGGCCAGCAGCACCGTGCCCTTGAGGTCCAGCGCGTGGGCGCGCTCCTGCAGCGTCTCGCGCAGCTGGGCTGCGTCGGGCAGGGGCGTGAATTTGTAGCAGGAGATGTTCAGTATGTCGGCCACGTCGATATCCGGGCGACAGCTGCTCGGCAGCTCTGCCGACGGTGGCAGAACTTAGGCCGCAGCCGTCAGCGATGCCTTGATTTTATTGGACAGCTGAGCCACTGCCAGCGAAGCGGGCGCTCCGGGCATGGATTGCAGCAGCAACTGGCGGCGCATGACGGCTTCGCGCACTGCAGGGTCCACGGGAATGTCGCCCCAGTGCGTGAGCTGCAGCGGCTGGCCCGATTCGGTGGTCACAAAGCGGTTGAGCACCTGCTGCAACTGGCCCGTGATGGCGCGGCCATCGCCAGGACGCTGGGCCTGGTTGATGACCAGGCGGATCTGCTGGCGCTTTTGCTGCGTGGCCAGTACCTTGATGGCGGCGTAGGCGTCGGTCAGCGAAGTGGGCTCGGGTGTGGCCACGACCAGCACTTCGGTGGCCATGGAGACGGAAAACAGCACCACGTCCGAGATGCCGGCGCCGGTGTCCAGCAAGATGATGTCGTAGCGTGGGCGCAGCAAGTCGATGGTGCGCATGAACTGGCTGCGGATTTCGGGGGTCAGGCGCGAGTATTCGATCATGCCCGAGCCTGCCAGCAGCACGGAGTAGCCGCCCGGTGTGGGCAAGATGGCATCTTCCAGCGTGGCGCGGCCCGTGAAGACATCGTGCAGCGTGACCTTGGGATAAAGGTTGAGCACCACGTCCAGATTGGCCAGGCCGAGGTCGGCATCCAGCACCAGCACATTGAAGCCATGGCGCGTCAGCGCTGCAGCCAGGTTGGCGGAGACAAAAGTCTTGCCCACGCCGCCCTTGCCGCTGGTCACGGCGATGATGTGGGCCTGCTTGTTGCGGCCAGGGGCGCGCAGGGCATCTTCCATGGATATGTGGGCGGGCAGTGTGGGGAGGGGGGCCAAGGTGTCCATCGTCTCAAGGCGTTTTGACCTGGCTAGTAGCGTCGGTGCTTACGTCGTGGGCTGTGTTGCTCTCGATGCCATTTTCTTCCATGGCACTCAGGGGCAAAGGGCTGAAAAGCAGGCTTTTTTCCTCGGCACTCACGGTACTGTCGGGCGGCTGCTCAATGCGCACACAGTTGCGGCCCGCCGATTTGGCCAGGTACAGCTGGCGGTCGGAGCGCTCGGTCCACAGCTGGGCAGTGCTGCGAATCCACTGCTGGGCATAGACGCCGCCAATGCTCACGGTGATATTGAGGGCCGTGCCCGGCGAAACCGGGATCGGCGTGTTGGCAATGGACTCGCGCAGGCGCTCGGCTACCGAGTAACCAAAATGCGCGGGGCAGACCGGCAGCACAATCGCAAACTCTTCGCCGCCGTAGCGCGCCAGCGTGTCCATGGGGCGGATGCCGGCGGCCAGCGTCTGGGCCACGGACTGCAGCACCATGTCGCCTGCGATATGGCCATGCTCGTCGTTGATCTGCTTGAAGTGGTCGATGTCCAGCATCAGCAGCAAGGCCGTATCGCCGGAGCGGGCCACGCGGTCGATCTCGCGCTCGATCACGGTTCGGAAATGGCGGCGGTTGGCCAGGCCGGTCAGCGGGTCGCGCAGCGACAGCGCGCACAGGCCATCGATCAGCGCCTGCAGGTATTGCGTGGGCGTATCGGTGGGCAGACGCAGCTCGGAGCCTCCCGCGCGGGTCACCAGATTGTGGGCGGTGGCCAAGCGTAGCTCGCGCAGATACACAGATTGATGAGGGGCAGGGGAGGTCACGGCTGGCTACGAAATTTCAACGAAGTGTAGCAGTCGGCGCAGCATATCTGTAGGGCTGTGACTATTTAGACATTCGGTGTTGACCCAGGTCTCAAGCGCTTTGCGTGGGTTTGCTCAGCTGGTTGAGAAACTCCATGCTGGTGCGGTACAGGGCAATGCTGGAGCCTTCGCGCTTGAGCAGTCCGGCGCGCTGCAGGCGTTGCTCGGCCGGCAGCTTTAGGCCCACCACATGCAGGGTCCCGCCGCGCAGCGCCACCATGCGCTCAAGCCGGGCAAAGGTCTCCACCCCCGTCACATCGATGCTGTTGATGGACTCCATCAGCAGGGCCATGTCGGTGCAGGCCGGGTTTTGCTGCATGGCCTCGGTGGCGTAGCGCTCCAGAGCCGAGGCCGTGGCGAAGTCCAGGTCCGCGTCCATGCGCAGCGCCATTACCTTGGGTGCCAGCGGCGGCAACTGCCAGATCTTGCGGCTGCGCAGGCTGCCGTCGGGGTGCAGGCCCACTTCGATGATGCGTGGGTGCAAATGCTGGTAGATGAAGTAGGCCTGGGTCAGCGCGATGCCGGCGAACACGCCCCAGTACATGCGTGGCGCGGTGAGGATGGTGAGCGCCAGCGTGGTTACGCTGATGCTGGCTTCCACGCGCGAGATCTTGAACAGGCCCAGAATCTGCCGGGGCTTGATCAGGTTGAGTACGGCGGTGATCACGATTGCCGCCAGTGCCGATTGCGGCACATGGTAGAGCCAGGGAATGAACCACAGCACCACCGCGATCACCAGCAGAATCGAGAACACATTGGCGTAACCGGTCTTGGCGCCGGCCAGCAGGTTCACGGCTGAGCGCGAAAACGAGGCGCTGGTGGCAAAGCTGCCAAACAGCCCGGCGCTGATCTTGGACAGGCCCTGGGCAATCAGGTCCTGGTTTTCATTCCAGCGCGTGCCGGCTTGCTGGTGCTCCACCTGGGCGCTGGAGGCGGTCTCCAGGAAACTGACCAGCGAGATCACCAGCACGGGCATGACCAGCGAGCCAAACTGCTCCCAGCCCAGCAGTCCGGGCCACTGAAAATGAGGAAGGCCCGCTGGCAGGTGGCCCACGACTGCGCCCCCGGCATCCGCAAAGCCCGTGGCCCAGCTCACCAGCCCCGTCAGCGCAATGATGAAGATGGCCGAGGGAAACGCAGGCCGCCATTTCTTGGCCAGCATCAGCAGTGCCATGCTGGCCAGTCCATAGGCAACGGAGCTCCAGTCAAACAGATAGATGGACGGCGAATGCCAGAGCGTGGACCAGTCGGCCCGCATGCCCAGCAGCGTGGGCAACTGGGACGCCAGAATCAGCAGCGCTGCCGCCTGGGTAAAACCCGCCAGCACGGGAGAGGTGACCAGGTTGAGCAGCCAGCCCGCCTTCACCATGCCCAGCCCGGCCTGCACCAGGCCCGAAAGAATCGCCATCCACGCCGCCAGTGCCACCCACCGGGCTGATCCAGGCTCGGCCATGCCCATCAGCGAGGCGCCGATCAGCAGCGCACTCAGCGCCGTGGGGCCTACGCCGAGCCGGGGCGAGGGACTGAACAAAATAGCCACCGCTGCCGGAATGATGGAGGCATAAATCCCCGTGATCAGCGGCATGCCCGCCAGCGCGGCATAGGCCACGCCCTGGGGCAGCAGCATCAGCCCCACGGTCAGCCCGGCCCAGAACTCTCCGCGCAGCAGCGTCAAAGTGGGTTTGGGCCAATTGAGAAAAGGGAACCAGCGAGCCAGGGAGTGCATGGACAACATTGTCGGGGTAAGCGGGTGTTCGGGTGCGCTGTGGGTGAACACGGGCGGCACATTTTGTTTCCTGCCTCGTCCTACAAACAACTGTGAAGCATTCGCATGGGCAGTAGCAGTGGTACTTCATACAGTAACGGTTCAACTTTGTATAGGCATTAAGGGAGAACCAAAGATGGCATCTATCGTTTTCAAGCGTTCCGTATCCGTTCTGGCTGTGACGGCCCTGGCCTTTGGCCTGGCTGCCTGCGGCAAGTCTGACGACAACAGGACTGCAGGTCAGAAGCTCGACTCCGCTGTGGCTCAAACCCAGGAAGGCGCAGCCAAGGCTGGCGACGCCACCGCCAATGCACTGGACAAGGCTGGAGACAAGATTGCAGACGCCGCTAGCAAGGCTGGCGACAAGGTGGAAGCCGGTACAGCTGCCGTGGGCGCTGCGCTGGATGACGCGGGTATTACCGCTGCGGTGAAGACCGACCTGATCAAGGCTCCCGACATCAGCGCCCTGAAGATCGATGTGGACACCAAGGGTGGCGCGGTGACGCTGACCGGTGAAGTCCCCTCCGAAGCCCTGAAGAACCAGGCAGGTGACATCGCCAAGGCAGCCAAGGGCGTGACTTCGGTGACCAACAACCTGACCGTGAAGGCCGGCTGATACCCCTTCGGCCCCGCAAAAAGCCAGAGCGCGCAAGCCCTCTGGCTTTTTTGTGCCCGCATGAAAGCTAAGATTCATCCATGACCCAAGCAGACATCAAGCTCGCCACCCACCTGATTCACCATCCCTATCAGGCGCCCGCCGCGTTTGAAGGCCCGCAGCCCGCGGTGCACAAGGCCTCGACCGTGTTCTTCGAGAATGTGCAGGCCATGCGCGAGCGCCGCTGGCTGGACAAGAGCAGCTACACCTACGGGCTGCACGGCACGCCCACCACCTACACGCTGGAGGAGCGCCTGGCCACACTGGAGGGCGGCCTGCAATGTCTGCTGGTGCCCAGCGGGCTGGCGGCGATTGCCACAACGTCGCTGGCGCTGCTGAAAACCGGCGACGAGGTGCTGGTGCCTGACAACGTCTACGGCCCCAACAAGACGATCACCGAGGGCGAACTGGCGCACTTTGGCATCACCCACCAGTACTACGACCCCATGAGCGTGGAAGATCTGGCCGCCAAGATCACGCCTGCCACCAAGCTGGTGTGGCTGGAGGCTCCGGGTTCGGTCACCATGGAGTTTCCGAACCTGGTCGAGCAGGTGCGTCTGTGCCGTGACAAGGGCATCACCACCGTGCTGGACAACACCTGGGGCGCGGGTCTGGCCTTCAATGCCTTCGATTTGCTGGGCGACGGCACGCTGGGCGTGGACGTCACGGCCCATGCGCTGACCAAATATCCGAGCGGCGGCGGCGATGTGCTCATGGGCAGCATCATCACGCGCAAGCAGCCGCTGCATATGCGCATCAAGCTCTGCCATATGCGTCTGGGTCTGGGCGTCAGCGGCAATGATGCCGAAGCCGTGCTGCGCAGCCTGCCCAGCATTGGCCTGCGCTACCACGCGCAAGACCGCGCCGCGCGCCAACTGGCGCAGTGGCTGGCCACGCAAAGCGCGGTGGTGCAGGTGCTGCACCCGGCCATGCCCGAAGCGCCCGGCCACGCGCACTGGAAGCAGCTGTGCGCCAGGAATGGCGAAGGTGTGGCCGCAGGTCTGTTCAGCGTGGTGATCGATGAGCGCTTTGACCAGGCTGCGGTGGATCGCTTTTGCGACAGCCTGCAGCTCTTCAAGATCGGCTACAGCTGGGGCGGCCCGGTCAGTCTGGTTGTGCCTTATGAGCTGGCTGAGATGCGCAGTCGTGCCACACCACACATCAAGCCCGGTACCGTGGTGCGCTTCGCGATTGGCCTGGAAGAGGTATCCGATCTGCAGGCCGATATGGCGCAGGCACTGGCCCAGGCTTTTGCCTGATGTGCTCCATCGCTATGAGTTTGAAAGCCGCAGCGCTGGGTGGGTTTGGATATGCGGTTGAATTTGACTACAGTCAAGGTAAATAAAGCGCTTGTAGCTCTTAATTTTATAGTGAAAACCTGAGGTCAAAGTCGCGGGCTTTCCTCAGTACCAGGGCGCGCAGACGGGAGTAAGTTGTGGTGAAGAAGGTGCTGTTCGGCACCTCGGGCCACAGGAGGAACTCCCATGCCACATTCACCACTTCCCCCGGTTGCAGAGGTCAAGGCCGAATCCGGCAATCTGCAAATACGGTTTCTGCGCTGGGGAGAGCCTTGGCAGTGGCTGGTGCTGGGCTTGCGCGATGTGCGCAGGGCGCCCGGCATTGCGCTGTTCTATGGCCTGTGCTTCTCGGGTATGGCCATGGTGATGGGCTGGGTCTTTCGGGCCAGCCCCGAATATGTGATGTCGATAGCCAGCGGCTGCCTGCTGCTGGGGCCATTTCTGGCCATGGGCCTGTATGACGTGAGCAAGCGGCTGGAGCAGGACCAGCGGCCGCAACTGTCCGAGTCGCTGACCTGCTGGGACAAGAACCTGGGCAGCATGGGCATGCTGGTCATGGTGCTGATGGTGCTGGAAATGCTGTGGGGCCGCGCCGCCATGGTGGTGTTTGCTATCTCTTTTGATACCGGCATGCCAAGCACGGCCAATATGCTGCAGACCTTGCTGCGGCCCGAGAACTGGGAGTTCTTGCTGATCTACACCGCTGTCGGCGGCGTGTTTGCGGCACTCGTGTTTGCCAGCACTGTCGTCGCCTTGCCGACGATTCTGGACCGTGACACGGACGCCTTGACCGCCTGCATCACCAGCATGCGTGTAGTGGGGGTGAATCCCGGCGTGATGCTGCTTTGGGGGCTTATCATCACCGTACTGGTGGCGGCCTCTTTGCTGATCTACGGCGTAGGCTTGTTGCTCGTGGGGCCGCTGCTGGGTTGCGCCAGCTGGCATGCATACCGGGCCAGCGTGGTCAAGGCAGAGGCAAGAGATGCCTGAATTAGCAAAGCGAGGCTTTCATGGAAATATGGAGCTGGCTCAAAAAATTCTTCGCGCCCCAGACGGCAGTGGGCGCTCGTGCAGGGGATTCGCAACTGGCCTGGACATCGTCCAGCAGCCGCGAGGATGACCGGGACGTGTTTGACGACACCTATTTTGTCGCTTCCGCCCAAACGGGTGGCAACGACGGCGCAGGCGACGCGGGCAGCTCGGACTGCAGCAGTGACAGTGGCAGCAGTGATGGAGGCGGTGGCGACGGCGACTGATCCGCGCGCCACCTCCGGCCCGGCTCTTACTTGAGCATGGGCTTGAGCTGAGGCCAGACATTGCCCAGCATCTGCGGCTGGGCCTTGGCGTTGGGGTGGATGCGGTCGGACTGGAACCACTGTGCCGCGTCTTCGGCGTCGCCAATGCCGGTCAGCAAAAACGGCACCAGCGGCAGCTTCTGCTGCTCGGCAATCTTCTTGAACATATCGGCAAACTGCTCGGTGTAGGCCGCGCCGTAGTTGGGCGGCACCTGCATGCCGACCAGCAGCACCTGGGCGGTGGCTTCCTTGGCGGCCTTGACCATGGCCAGCAGATTGCTCTGCGTGCTCTCCAGCGCCAGACCGCGCAGCGCATCGTTGCCGCCCAGCTCCAGAATCACGATGGAAGGCTTGTGCTGATTGAGCAGCGCAGCCAGACGGGCTTTGCCGCCAGCTGTGGTCTCGCCGCTGATGCTGGCGTTGACCACCTTGCGCGCAATATGTTCGCTCTCCATGCGCTGCTGCAGCAAATGCACCCAGCCCTTGCCGCGCGTGAGGCCGTATTCGGCGCTCAGCGAATCGCCAAGCACCAGTACCGGGCCGTGGCTGGCGCTGCTGTGCTTGGGAGTCTCTTTGGGCTTGGCGTGGACTGCCTTGGTGGCCACGCCGCTTAGCCCTGCAATTCCCAGCGCCAGTGCCAACGCGATACAGTGACGACGCTGCAGTGCAAAGCGCTGGCTGCTGCTCTCAACGTTTTTGTGGCCCCATTGATTCATGTCTGACACTTTTGCCATTCCTTTGATTGCCGTGGAGCAACTGTCCAAATCGGTCAGCGATTCCACCGGTGTGCTGGATATTTTGCGCGATATCAACCTGAGCTTTGCTGAAGGTGAAACCGTGGCCATTGTCGGCGCATCGGGTTCGGGCAAAAGTACCTTGCTGTCGATTCTGGCGGGTCTGGATACCCCCAGTCGCGGCACGGTTCGCCTTCAGGGCCAGGATTTGTTCGCGCTCAGCGAAGATGACAGAGCGGCCGTACGTGCGCAGAAGATGGGCTTTGTGTTCCAGAGCTTTCAGTTGCTGGGCAATCTCACGGCGCTTGAAAACGTCATGCTGCCGCTGGAGCTGGCCGGTGCCCGCGATGCGCGTGCCCGCGCCACGCAGATGATGGAGCGCGTGGGGCTGGGTCAGCGCCTCAATCACTATCCCAAGCTGATGTCCGGCGGCGAGCAGCAGCGCGTGGCGCTGGCACGGGCCTTTGTGGTCGAGCCCGCCGTGCTGCTGGCCGACGAGCCCACGGGCAGTCTGGACTTTGCGACCGGCCAGACCATCATGGAGCTGATGTTTGCCCTCAACCGCGAGCGCGGCACCACGCTGATTCTGGTGACGCACGACCGAGGGATTGCTGCGCAGTGTGATCGCAGCATCACCATTGAGGCCGGGCGCGCTGTGTAAAAAGAAAAAAGGCCTATTTTTAAATCAAACAGGCCTTTAGTCTATAAGCAGCATAGGCAGGCTGCTATTGAATTGATAGTTTTTAAATGCGCGGCACTTCTTCGCCCGCCTTGCGCTGGGCGGCGCGGCAGGCGGCGGCGGTGAACAGCACGTCGGTCGAAGAGTTCAGCGCCGTCTCGGTCGAGTCCTGAATCACGCCGATCACATAGCCCACGCCCACCACCTGCATGGCCACATCGTTGGGGATGTTGAACAGGCTGCAGGCCAGCGGAATCAGCAGCAGCGAGCCACCGGGCACGCCCGAGGCACCGCAGGCGCAGACGGCAGAGACCACGCACAGCAAGATGGCGGTGGGGATGTCCACCGAGATTTCGAGCGTGTGCGCCGCAGCCAGCGTCAGCACGCTGATGGTGATGGCAGCGCCCGCCATATTGATGGTGGCGCCCAGCGGGATGGAGATGCTGTAGGTGTTCTCGTCCAGATTCAGCTTCTTGGCCAGTGCCAGATTCACAGGAATATTGGCTCCCGAGCTGCGCGTGAAGAAGGCCGTGACCGCGCTCTCGCGCAGGCAGGTCAGGACCAGCGGATAGGGGTTGCGGCGAGTCTGAGTCCAGACGATGACGGGGTTGACCACCAGCGCCACAAACACCATGCAGCCCACCAGCACGGCCAGCAGATGGGCGTAGTCCTTGAGCGCTTCCAGGCCGCCGGCCGAGAAAGTCGCCACCACCAGACCGAAGATACCCAGAGGCGCCAGACGAATCACGCCCTGAATCACACGGGTGATGGCCTGGCCGAAGTCTTCCACCACGGTGCGCGTTGTGGCGCTGGCATGGCGCAGCGCCACGCCCAGCGCAATCGCCCAGACCAAAATGCCGATGTAGTTGGCACCCAGCAGCGCATTGACGGGGTTGTCAAAAGCGCTTTTGACCACATTGGTCAGCACCTGGCTGATTTCACCGGGCACGCTGTCCACCTTGGGCGCATCCCGAAAGTGAATCACCGAGGGGAAGACTGCGCTGGCGGCCACGGCCACGCAGGCTGCGGCCAGCGTGCCAATGAGGTAAAGCCACAGCACGGGCTTGATCTGCGTTTCCTGGCCGGGGCGGTGGCTGCCGATGGCAGCCATGACCAGCAAAAATACCAGCACGGGCGCAACCGATTTGAGCGCTGCGATGAACAGCGTGCCCAGCAGCGACACGGACTGGGCGGCGGCCGGAAAGAGCCAGGCCACAAGCCCACCCAGGACCAGGGCGATCACAATCTGCAGCACCAAGCTGGTGCGGTTAAGCCAGTTAAGCAAAGCGTTGAGCATGCTGGGAATATTGTCAAAGAGCAGGAACAAATGCCAGAAGCGGATCGCGGCAGGCACTGCGTCAACCACGGGCCGCAGGTCATGCGGCAAGGTGGTGCCGAAAGAGCGCCGCGCAGCGCGGTTGGAAGGCTCTCCCGAAGGTCGCGCAGTTTAGCGGTTTGACAAAAACACAGCCGCCAGCCCAGACATGGCCCCGGGCAGAGCAGGGCAGGGCAAAAGGCCGGGATAATGCAGCCCCATGTCGTCCCCCAAAGTTCTTTTCGGCTTTCACGCCGTCGGCGTGCGTCTGAAGACCGCCCCCCAGTCCATTGTTGAAGTCTATTTCGAGGCCTCGCGCCGCGATGCGCGCATGCGCCAGTTTCTGGAGCGCGCCAAGGAGGCCGGGGTGCGCCTGATCGAGGCGGACGCCATGCGCATCGCCAAGCTGGCAGGCTCGCACGGCCACCAGGGCGTGGCTGCGCGCGTGGAAGAGGTCAAGGACACGCGTACCCTCGATGAACTGCTGGACGATCTGGAAGAAGCGGGCGTCAAGGCTCCGCTGCTGCTGGTGCTCGACGGTGTGACCGACCCGCACAACCTGGGTGCCTGCCTGCGGGTGGCCGATGGCGCTGGCGTGCATGCCGTGATCGCCCCCAAGGACCATGCGGCCGGCATCAACGCCACCGTGGCCAAGGTGGCCAGCGGCGCGGCCGAGACCGTGCCTTACTTCATGGTGACCAATCTGGCGCGCACGCTCAATGAGCTCAAAGACCGTGGCATCTGGATCATCGGCACCAGCGGCGACGCCGACAAGCACCTCTACCAGATGGACCTGACTGGCCCCACGGCGCTGGTGCTGGGTGCCGAGGGCGACGGCATGCGCCAGCTCACGCGCAAGACCTGCGACGGCCTGGTCAGCATCCCCATGCAAGGCGCGGTGGAAAGCCTGAATGTGTCCGTGGCCAGCGGTGTGTGCCTGTATGAGGCACTGCGCCAGCGCATTGCTGCGGGCACGGCAACGGTTGCAGGTATTGCGGGCAAGGCCTGATTTTCAGTCAGCACATCAAGGCGCACCTGCAAATGCAGGGTGCGCCTTTTTTACGCCTGCTGTGTATGTGCAGGCTGCAGCAGATCGCGCACGGCCTGCGCCAGATCGGGCATGGACACGGGTTTGTGCAGCAGCGTGTATGGGCCGTCGGCAAGCTCGGCCAGTTGATCGCTGCTCTGCCCCGTGGTCAGCAGCAAAGGGATGTTCTGGCCCTCGGCCATGATCTGGCGGTGCATGTCCATGGCCGATAGCTGGCCCGGCATGCGCGTGGTGGCGATGATGAGATCCACCTTCAGGCCGCTGTTGATATAGCGCAGCGCCACCTCGGGCCGGTAGGCCGTGGCGACTTGATAGCCCAGCTCGTACAGCACCTGGGCCATGGCGTTGCGCATTTCCAGCTCGTCCTCGATGAGCAAGATCGTTTCCTGCGTGCCTTTGGCCAGCACTTGCTCGGCCGGCTCGCTGTGCGCCTGCACATCGGCGCGTGGGAAGTAGAGTTTGAAGCAGCTGCCTTTGCCGGGCGTGGATTCCACCTCCAGCAGGCCGCCTGAATGGTTCATGAAGTTCTTGACCATGGGCAGGCCCAGACCCGCGCCCTTGCCCTCGGGTTTGGTGGTGAAGAACATCTCGAAGATGCGTGCCAGCCCGCTCTCGTCCATGCCAGCGCCGTCATCGGCCACGCTGATGAGGACATAGTCGCCGCCGCGTGTCTCAAGCGCCTCATTGGGTTCGCTGCGCTGCAGCACGACATTTTCTGCCGTCAGCGTGACGCAGCCCTTGCCGCTGATCGCATCGCGCGCGTTGATGCACAGGTTGATCAGCGAGTTCTCGAAATACATGCGATCGACATTGACGGGCCAGAGGCTGGCCGCCAGACAGATCTGCAGCTCCACCTCGTTGCCCACCGCCTTGTTCAGCAGCAACTCCATATCGCGGATCAGCTTGGCCGGATCGGCCAGGCTCAACTCCATGGACTTGCGGCTGCTGAAGCCCGTGAGCTGGGATGCCAGGCGGCCCGCCTTGCGGATGGTGTCGTGAATCACCTCCACATGCTCGCGGTGGGCCGGGTCTTGCAGCTTTTTTTCCAGCAGACCCGCATGCAGGCCGGTGATGAACAGCAGGTTGTTCATGTCATGGGCCACCCCGGCGGAGAGCTTGGAGACCATGTCGAGCTTTTGCAGCCGGGCCAGGTGGTCGTGGGTCTGGTCCAGCTCCTCGCGGTTTTGCTGCAGCGCATCGCGCAGACGCAGGATTTCCTCGCGAAACTGGTCTTCGGACTGTTTGACGGTGTCGATATTGATATTCGAGCCTACCCAGTACAGCGTCTTGCCCTGGGCGTTCTTGACCGGTGCCAGCGTGGCAAAGAACCAGTGGTAGCGTCCCTGATGGTGCTTGAGGCGCAATCGGTAGCCCGTGGGCTGCTCGGTGATCAGTGCGCGCGACAGGCCTGCGTTGACGGTGGCCAGATCGTCGGGGTGGACCAGGTCGATCCAGATGCCGTCGCTCAGGTCCAGATGCTGGGTGTGGTTGTAGGCAAACAGGGTCAGTGCCCGGTTCAGCCAGGTCAGCTCGCCATGGGGGGTCGCAATCCAGACCTGATAGGGAAGGTGGTCCAGAAAGGCTTCAAAGCGGTCCGTACGCGCCAGATCGGTGGGCTGCAACTCCCTGGCCTGGGGCGGATCCAGCAGCACATAGCATTGCACGGCGACGACAGCGCTTTGCTCGATCAGCGGGCTGAAATGCCACAGACCCGGGCAGCCCGGCAGGCGGGCCGTGCTCTCCTGCCGGCTGTCCAGGCACTGCTGAAACGCCAGCATCAGCGGCTCCTGCGTGCCGGCTGCTCCCAGGGGCAGCTTGGGCGGCAGAAGATGCTGGCGCAGATAGGATTGCAGGGCGGGATTGGCGAAATCCAGCTGCCTCTGGCTCAGGGCAATCAGCCCCCAGGGCAGCGACACCGCAGCCATGCTCTGCTTCAGGTTCGATACGATCATGGACGACAGGGTTTTGCGTTAGATCAAAAGCTCGCGATGTTTCAGAGTGTAGAGGCTTTGGGTGTTGCTGAAGATTTGTATCAAGGTGTTATGGCAAAAATAGAGACAGAACAGGCGGCAACGGATGGACCAGATAGAACAGTTGAGGCAGTGGGTGGCGCAGGCCAGCCGTCTTTGTGTGCTGACGGGGGCGGGCGTGAGCGCGGAGTCGGGTATTCCTACGTTTCGGGACGACAGCTCGGGCTACTGGTCGCAGTTCAGGCCCGAGGACATGGCCAGCGAGGCCGGTTACCGCCGTGACCCGGCCCATGTCTGGCGCTGGTATCAGCACCGGCGCGAGCGCGTGCGCCTGGCCCAGCCCAACGCCGGGCATGTGGCGCTGGCGCAGTGGGGCGCCAGACACCCGCAGCGCATGACGCTGGTGACCCAGAACGTGGACGGCCTGCACCAGCGCGCAGGCAGCCAGGACGTGCTGGGCCTGCATGGCGAGCTGATGCAAAACCGCTGGCTGAACCGGCGCTGCGCCCAATGTGACCTGGAGCACACCGCGCCTGGCGAGCCGCCGACCTGCCCGGCCTGCGGCAATCTGCTGCGCCCGGCCGTGGTCTGGTTTGGGGAGACTCTGCCCGCAGGCATCTGGGCCAGAGCCGAAGAGGCCGCCAACCACTGCGATCTGATGCTGGTGGTGGGCACCTCGGGCGCCGTCTATCCCGCCGCAGGGCTGGCGCAGATGGCAAGGCAGGCACGGGCCCGGGTGGTGATCGTCAATCCGCAGATCAGCGAGCTGGACGCGATTGCCGACTGCCTGATCGCCCAGCCCTCGGCCCAGGTGCTGCCGCAGATTTTTCAGAGCTAAATAGCGATCTAGTCCTTAATTCATATAGGCTGTCAGCTATTGAATTGAGAGTATCTGTCAGTCCTTGAGCGTGGCGGCCAGCTCCTGCAACTGGTCGGCGCAGATGCCCCAGCCGGTATGAAAGCCCATGGCCTCGTGCTGCTTGCGCGCTTCCTCGGTCCAGTGGCGGGCAATGGCGGTGTAGCGGGTCTGCTGGCCGTACGCGCCTTCGGGCTCGAAGGTGACGATGGCGGTCATGAACGGCTTTTCGCTCGGTGTCCAGCCTGCGCCATAAGCGTCGGTGAACACCAGCTTGCGACCGGGCACCAGCTCCAGATACACACCGGCATTGGGGTACTCATTGCCGTCCGGGTCGCGCATGACGACCAGGCTTGCGCCACCGGGGCGCAGGTCCTGCTCGACATGGGCAATCGTCCAGGGCCGGGGCACAAACCATTGCTTGAGTAGGGCGGGCTCGGTCCAGCAGCGGTACAGCCGCTCGGCGGGGGCGTCGATCAGGCGCGTGAGCACCAGGTCCTGGGCATGGGGGGGTCGTGGTGGGCATAGGCAGCTTTCTTCATTCAAGCCTGGGACGGTTGCCCCTGGACATTGACCATCCACGGCGTGCCAAAGCGGTCGGTGACCATGCCAAAGCCGGGCGACCAGAAGGTGGCGCCAAACGGCATGGTGACCTGCCCGCCGGGCGAGAGGCCGTCAAAAACGCGCCGCCCCTCTTCGGCCGACTCGACGCTGATCGACACCCACAGCCCTTGCGGCTTCTGGTAGCCGCCGCCGCAGGTTGCAGGGTCCACGCCGGGCATGACAGGCATGGTGTCCGAGGCCATGATGCTTTGCGCGCCCACTTGCAGATGGGCATGCATCAACCGATGCTTGGCCGCGTCGGGCAGCGGCGGCATACCTTCACTGGGCGGCATTTCGTCAAAACGCATCTGGAACATGATCTGCCCGCCAAAAAGCTGGGCGTAGAAGTTCATGGCTTCGGCGCAGTTGCCGTCAAAGTTCAGATAGGGAATGAATTGCACAGCGGTCTCCTCGATCAAGTCAGAGAATGGGCTGGCCCGCACAGTGGGGCCCAGCTTGCGTTCAGCTTAACGGATGAGCGTTGCAGTCCCTAGCGGTTTCACCCGGCAGGTGGTGATGAGTCATGCACCATGAATCTCAAAACAACCCGCAGCACTGGATGGGTCTGCGCTGCGAGTTCTGTTTTGATAGCAATCAGGCTTGTGCGCTGGCAGAGTTCAGGCTTGCGATGGCGGGGCCGTCAAGCTGCAGCTGGCTGGCTTTGACCAGCGACTGCAACTGCGCAAGGCTGGTGGCGCTGGCAATGGGCGCGGCGATGGCGCTCTGGCGCAGCAGCCAGGCGATGGCGACCTCGCTGGGCTGGGCGTTCAGGCGCTGGGCGGCGGCGTCCAGCGCATCAAGAATACCCAGGCCGCGCGGGTTCAGATACTTGCCCACGGTGCTGGCGCCGCGCGCGCTCTTGGCGGCGTCTTCGGGCTGGCGGTATTTGCCGCTCAGAAAACCTGCGGCCAGCGCATAGAAGTTGATGACGCCCACGCCTTGCGCGGCGCACAGCGGCTGCAGCTCGGCCTCGAACACGGCGCGGTCGTACAGGTTGTAGAGCGGCTGCAGGCTTTCATAACGGGCCAGACCTAGCTGCTCGCTGGTCTGCAAGGCCTGGGCCAGGCGTGCGGCGCTGTAGTTCGATGCGCCAATGGCGCGCACCTTGCCCGCTTTGATCAGGTCGTCAAACGTGCCCAGCACATCGGCCAGCGGCACGCTTTGGTCATCGTCGTGGGACTGGTAGAGGTCGATATAGTCCGTCTGCAGGCGCTTGAGCGAGGCATCGACGGCCTGACGGATGTATTCGGGGCGCAGGCCCACCTTGCCGTCGCCCATGTCCTTGCCCACCTTGGTGGCCAGCACGACCTGCTCGCGCTTGCCGGACTGCTTGAACCACTGGCCGATGATGGTCTCGGACTCACCGCCCGCATGACCGGGCACCCAGCGCGAGTACACATCGGCGGTGTCCACAAAGTTCATGCCCGCGTCCAGCCAGGCGTCGAGCAGCGAGAAGCTGGTGGCGGCATCCACCGTCCAGCCAAACACATTGCCGCCAAAGCACAGTGGGGAGACCTGAAGGCTGGAGCGGCCCAGCTGGCGACGAGAAGGAGTGGCGATGGTGGTGGCGTTCATGTCTCTGTCCTAGGTATGAAATTGATAGCTGCTCGTGCTTATTAAATCAGGACATGAGGTTGATTTCTATCAAATTTCGGGCGAAATCCGCATATCGAACATCAGCAAACTCATACCAAGGCGAAGGCACCCAGCAAGGCGCCCGCCGCCAGCAGCCACAGCAGGTGGATGCGTGTGCGCCAGACCAGCAGTGTGGATGCGCCGCTGAGCAGCCACAGCTTCCAGTCCGTGGCCGGGTTGCCGCTGGCGCTGCCCAGCAGCCAGCCCGTGGCCAGCAGCAGGCCAATCACCAGCGGCGCCATGCCTTGCTTGAAGGCGCGCACGCCGCGCTTGTCGCGGTTGCGCTGGCCCCAGCGCGAGGCTTGCCAGGTCAGCAGCGAGCTGGGCAGCAAAATGCCCACCATGCAGGTCGCCACCCCCAGCGCGCCCAGCGCCCAGGCCAGCGGGCCGGTGCCGCCACCGGCGTTCAGCCCCACATTCCAGCCCAGCAGCGCGATGAACAGCACATTCGGCCCCGGCGCGGCCTGCGCAATGGCAATCGAGCTGGTGAACTGCGGCTCGGTCAGCCAGCCGTTGCTGTCCACCAGAAAGCGGTGCATATCGGGCGCGGTGGCAATCGCACCGCCTACGGCCATCAAAGACAGTGAGAGAAAATAGGCAAACAGGTGCAGCCAGTCCAGCGCCTGCAGGTGTATGGCCAGCGTGTTCATGCGGGCAGCCTCCGGTAGGTCAGCAGGCAGCCGGTGCCGCCCACCAGCAGCAAGGCCCAGAACAGTGGCAGGCGCAGCACGGCCACCACCACAAAGGCCGCAATGGCCAGCCCCGCGCAGTACCACTTGCCCAGCGGGTGCTTGCCCAGCGTGCCCGCCAGCTTCAGGCCCATGCCCGCCACCAGCCCTGCCGCCACGGCGCCCATGCCGCGCAGCGCACCGGAGACGGCGGGCAGGCTGGCAAACTGGGTGTAGATCAGCGTCAGGCTGATGACCACCAGCATGGGAAAGGCCAGCATGCCGCACAGCCCCACGATGGCGCCGCGCCAGCCAAAGTAGCGCTCGCCCAGCATGATGGACAGATTGACCACATTGGGGCCGGGCATGATCTGGGCCACGGCCCAGTCCTCCATGAACTCTTCGTTCGTCAGCCACTGGCGCTTTTCGACCAATTCGCGCTGCACCACGGCCAGTACGCCGCCAAAGCCCTGCAGGGCCAAAAAGGTCAGCGACCAGAAAAGCTCGCGCAGATGTCGCGGGCGGGGCCGCTGGGGCGTGGGCTCGATGGCAGGGTTCATGCGTGAAATCGGTGAAGGGTGTGCCTGTTGTGTAGGTTTTGCATGCGCAAGCTGCTATAAATTATGAATTGATTAACAGGTGTTGGATATGGCGCAAATGCCATATCAGCCATCTCCAGCGCACATGGCTGCATGAGCGCCACTGATGGCTGAACCCACAAAACTCAGGGAGACAGGGATGAAACTGGTTCGTTATGGTGTGGCCGGGCAGGAAAAGCCGGGTCTGCTGGATGCGCAAGGCGTACTGCGTGATGCCTCGGCGCTGGTCACTGACTGGAGCGGGGCCGAGCTGGCGACGGGCAAGCTGGCCGCGCTGCGCAGCCAGAATCTGCAATCACTGCCCGCTGTTGCTGGCGAGCCGCGCCTGGGCTGCCCTGTGGCGCGTGTGGGCAAGATTGTCTGCGTGGGGCTGAACTATGCCGACCATGCCGCTGAAACCGGCGCAGCCACGCCAGCCGAGCCGGTTTTGTTCATGAAAGCCGTGACGGCCATCAGCGGCCCCCATGATGCGCTGCAGATTCCGCCAGGCGCTGCCAAGGTGGACTGGGAGGTAGAGCTAGGCATTGTCATCGGTCAGCGCGCCACGCGGGTCACTGAGGCGGATGCACTGAGCCATGTGGCCGGTTATGTGCTGGCCAACGATGTCTCCGAGCGCGGCTGGCAGATGGAGCGGGGCGGCACCTGGGACAAGGGCAAGAGCCATGACAGCTTTGCGCCGCTGGGGCCGTGGCTGGTAACGGTTGATGAGCTGGCCGACCCGCATAACGTGGCGCTGTGGCTGGAAGTCAACGGCCAGCGCATGCAAAACGGCAATACCCGCAACTTTATTTTTGGCGTGCCCCAGGTCATCAGCTATATCAGCCAGTTCATGACGCTGGAGGCCGGTGATGTGGTTCTGACCGGCACGCCCGCAGGCGTGGGTCTGGGCCAGAAGCCCGCGCCCGTCTTCCTCAAACCCGGTGATGTGGTGAGGCTGGGGGCGGACGGGCTGGGCGAGCAGCGTCAGGCCTGCGTGGCAGTGACTTGACGTTGCGTTTTAGCGCTTGAAGCCCGCGCCAAATGTTGCGGGCTGGTGCTTTTCATCCAGCGGTTGCAGCTCCCATCCGGCGATCTGCTCCTGCAGCTCCCGCGCTTGCTTGATGTCGATGCGCTTGGCCGTGATCTTGGCCACGCATTCGAGCTTTTGCAGATCGCGCTCGGTCAGGCTTTCGTCGCCCGCCTGACTAAAGCAGCACAGCGTGCCATAGACCTTGCCGTTGGCCAGCACAATGGGCGTGCTCAGATGCGCGCCTACCCTGAACGGGGTAACGGGTAACTGCGGAAATGCGGGGTGCGTGGCCGCGTCATGCACGAGCCGGGGCAGGGTGCCGTCGAGCACGCACTGGCAAAACGACTCTTCCAGAGAGCTACCGCCGCCGGTGGCAATCAGCTCCTTGCCGGGGGCCGTGTCCACATGCTGGAACATGCGCTGGCCGTCGCGGATTTCGGAGACAAAAATCACTTCCATGCCCAGGTGTTCGCGCAGATCGTGCAGTACCTGGCGTACGTTTTCATCTACCAGATCATCGCTGTCATCGGCCGTGGCCAGCAACAGCTCGCTGACATTGACTTCCAGTGCTTGCGGTTCGTAGTCCCAGGTGTGAATGGCCATGGTGCTCTCCTTGTCTGCCTTTCCTCGGTGTGGGCCTATTGTGGCTGAGTCAGATGTGTCACTACATTAAAAATTGGTAAGCGCACTTTTCCAATTAGCTTTTAGCCAGTTGCACTGAGCCTTGCAGCCGCGCCGTGATGCTCTCGCGCATGCTGGGCGGTGCATCGCGCAGCAGCGTGGGCCACTGCGCCTGCGCTTGCGCCGCCAGCTCGCGCAGCAGGCTGATATGGCGCGGCACGCGCAGCAGCCCGGCGGCCTGCATTAGCGCGCGCAGATCGTCCCAGCGCAATGCGCTGAGCTGGGCATCGATGGCACGGTTGACCGCGTACTGGCCGCTGGGCGCTTTGTGCAGAAAGGCGGCAATACAGACCGGGTCATACAGCGGCGAGAGCTGGGGCTGCCGCCCGTCCGGGTAAATCAGCGCCCAGTTCTTGAGATGGGCGTCGGTATTGCCCATCAGCGTGAAGACCAGCATGCGGGCCAGAAATTCGCGCGTGTCCTGCACAGGCTGCTGGCTCAGGCGGTTGAGCACGCGCAGCATGGTCACCCAATCCTGCAGCGGCTGGGCGGGGTTGCGCTGGCCGTACTTCTGGCGCGGTGCATAGCCCAGTACCTGGTTGAACTCTTCCATGTGCACGCGCGCGCCGCCGGGAAGGTGGTCAAAACGGTCCACGGCCAGAATTTCATTGAAAGGAATCTGCTCGGGCAGCTCGGCCTCGGCCCGGCTGATGATGCGGGCGCTGGCGCAGTTCAAGCCCAAGCTGGCGCACAACTGGTAGCCCATGAACTCATTGGCCACCAGATCGGGGTGGGCCGTGGTGGGCAGCTTGAGGATGGTGCTGCCCGCCTGACCATGGCGGTGAATGGTGTAGCGCCGCCCGTTGTGCACGGCGCTGAACTTGGTGACCACGCCGGGCAGCGATGCCGCGTCCTCCACCGGATACTCGACAAAACCGGGCTCCAGCACATCCAGCCCCTGCGTGGTGTGCCAGTGGCGCACAGTGTCGGGAATGCCTTGCTGGGGCGGCACGGGTTCGACCTCCAGCGCGCCCATCAGGTCGCGGCCTGCGGCGGCCAGCAGTTCGAACTCATCGTCTGGCGCACAGCCCCGTTCGGCGGCCAGCCGCTCGCGGTTATGGCCTTCGGGTAGTAGGTTCTGAAAATACACGGGCCAGCGCCCATCAGTGCGCACCAGCCGCGCATCGCGCATGGAGGACAGAATCTGCCGCGTGGCCGCTTCGCTGTCACCGGTCAGGCTCAGCGACAGCGTGGGGCGCTGCGGGTCGTTGATGTAATCCTCGTCAAACGACACCCGCAGAATGTCGCCATATTGCGAGAGATAGCCAATGCCCCGCCGCCCGCCACCCTGAGCCGCCGGGCGGTGCATGAACAGGCGCAGATAGCGGATGGCGGTGCTCATCGTGGTTTTAGAGGTGATTTAGAGGCTGTCCACAATCGAGGGCGGCGCGTCCGCCCCCTCGGGCTGGGCCAGAAACTTGCCGCCGGACTGGATAAAAGCCTGCAGCTCGGCGCGCAGGGCCGAAGGCACGGCAATCAGGTCCATATCCAGCACGCGGGCCATTTCCTGCAACGTGGAAAAGCGCGGGTCCACGTCGCCGGTTTCGGTGCGCTGCACGGCCATACGCGACAGCCCGGCGCGCGCCGCCAGATCGGCCTGGGTGATATGGGCGGCCTTGCGGGCCTGGGCCAGAGTAGCAATCAATGAAGAAGTCATGAATACTAATATACTCTTTTTATGTATTTTGAGTATTTTGTGATTCATTGAAGGTGACAGTCTGTGGCCAAGAAGCCTGTTTTGTCACCCGGCGCCACGGCCCTGCCATAGTGTGGGAGCATTGTTGCCACTCGCACAGAACCAGAAATCAGGGAGAGCACTTTGGATTGGATTGCAAGTCTGCTGAGCCAGGAGCATGTCAAGCTATGGCTGTCCGTGGGCTGGACGCTGTACATCATCGTGGTCAGCGTCTGGATCTTGCTGCAGCGCAGCCAGCCGGTGGCCACGCTGAGCTGGTTGCTGTCCATGGCGGCGTTGCCGGTGGTGGGGTTGGTCATTTACTACTTCTTTGGCCCGCAGCGCATGAAGCGTCAGCGCATCAAGCGGCTGCGCTCGCGCAAGCGCTCCCAGGTGCGCGCCAGCATTCAGCGGCTGCGCGAGCGCATGCCCAACGAAGACGCACGCCTGCATCAGGTCGCGCGCCTGGTTGCCGCGACCAGTGATTTTCCGGTCAGCACCGCCACGGGGCTGCACCTGCTGACGGGTGGTGCGGCCACCTTCGACGCCATCATGCAGGCCGTGACAGATGCCAGACACCATGTGCATCTGGAGTACTACATCTACGAGCCAGACCAGACGGGCACGGCGCTGCGCGACTTGCTGGTGCAAAAAGCGAAGCAGGGCGTGCAGGTGCGCCTGCTGGTTGATGCGCTGGGCTCCAAGAAGCTGGGGCGCAAATTCCTCAAACCGCTGCTGGACGCAGGGGCCGAAGTGGCGCGTTTTCACGATGCCAAGATTGGCCGCCGCGTGCGGCCCGTCGTCAACTTTCGCACCCACCGCAAGATTCTGGTTTGCGACGGCCTGATTGGCTTTACCGGTGGCGTGAACGTGACCGACGAGGAAAACGAGCGCATCCGCTCCGACGCCTACCACGATGTGCATCTGCAGGTTCAAGGGGCAGTGGTCAGCTGGTTGCAGACCGTCTTCATGGAGGACTGGACCTATGCGCTAGGCCGCAAGCCCGATCAGTGGCCTGCCGATATCGACCTGTTGCTGCCCGATTGCGCCGATGGGGACACTCCCATGCAGGTCATCACCTCAGGCCCGGACAACAGCCTGCAGGCGATTTACCGCGCCCATCTGGCATCCATTCACGCGGCCGAGCAGCGCGTGTGGCTCACAACGCCGTACTTTGTGCCCACCGAAGCCGCGCTGGCAGCGCTTACCAACGCGGCGCTGCGCGGCGTGGATGTGCAGATTCTGGTGCCCAAAAAGTCCGATTCCATCTTTGTGACGGCGGCTGCGCGCTCCTATTTTGATGAGCTGATTCGCTGCGGCGTGCGCGTGCATGAGTATGCGGCCAGCATGCTGCACTCCAAGACGCTGGTGGTGGATGACAACATCGCCATCATCGGCACGGCCAATTTCGACTACCGCAGCTTCTTCCTCAACTACGAGGTTTGCCTGATCGGCTACGGCTCGCTGCTCAACGCCGAGCTGGCAGAGCAGTTCAAGGTCGATCTGAAGAATGCACAAGTCGTGCACTACAAGAGCGAAAAGCGCTTTCTGCGTCGATTGTTCGACTCCGTGGCGCGCTTGACCTCGCCCCTGCTGTGATGACGCTGGCGGAACAACTCCAACAACAGCGGCTGCAGGACTGGCTGCGCGATCATCCGCGTCTGCTGGTGATTACCGGCGCGGGCTGCAGCACTGAAGTCGGCATTCCCGACTACCGCGACGCCGCAGGCCAGTGGAAGCGGCCCCAGCCCGTGACCTATCAGGCCTTCATGGGCGAGGCACTGGTGCGCCAGCGCTATTGGGCACGCTCCATGCTGGGCTGGCGCGTGATGGGGCAGGCCCAGCCGGGCACAGCCCACAAGGCGCTGGCGCTGCTGGAGCAGCAAGGCTGGCTGGAGCTGCTGATCACCCAGAACGTCGACGGCCTGCACAGCGCGGCGGGCAGTGTGAACACGGTCGATCTGCATGGCCGCATCGACACCGTGCGCTGCATGGACTGCGGCCACCGCTTTGCGCGCGCCGATCTGCAGCACGAACTGCTGGCGCGCAACCCTGAATGGGCGCAGCTGTATGCGGCCCCCGCGCCGGACGGCGACGCAGATCTGGAAGGGCGCGACTTCAGCCTCTTTGAGGTGCCCAACTGCCCGCATTGCGGCACGGGCCTGATCAAGCCCGATGTGGTCTTCTACGGCGAATCCGTGCCGCGCGAGCGCGTGCAGACCTGTGTGGACGCGCTGGGTAGGGCTGATGCGTTGCTGATTGCGGGCTCGTCCCTCATGGTCTATTCCGGCTACCGCTTTGCCGCAGCGGCGCGCGAGCAGGGCAAGAGCGTGGTCGCGATCAACCAGGGCGTGACGCGGGCCGATGCTTTGCTGGAATTCAAGGTCGAGGCCGATGTGGGCCGGACGCTGATGGCGCTGACTGAAGTCTGATGGACCTTTCCATTCCTGTTTTGATAGCTGCTTGCCTAAGTACTATATGGACATGAAGGCAATTTGATGCATATTCAGATCGCCGGGCGGCTTCACAGGCATACTTCGGCACCATGGCTCATACCTTCTTCTGGCACGACTACGAAACCTTTGGCGCCCAGCCGCGCTATGACCGCCCGGCGCAGTTTGCGGGCATCCGCACCGACGATCAGCTCAACGAAATCGGCGAGCCCGTCATGTGGTACTGCCAGCCCGCCAATGACTATCTGCCAGACCCGCAGTCCTGCCTGATCACCGGCATCACCCCCCAGCGCGCGCTCGAAGAAGGCCTGCCCGAGCATGAATTTGCAGCCCTGATCGAGGCCGAACTGGCCCAGGCCGGTACCGTGGGCGTGGGCTACAACACCATCCGCTTTGACGACGAGATCACGCGCTTCATGTTCTGGCGCAATCTGATCGACCCCTATGCGCGCGAATGGCAAAACGGCTGCGGCCGCTGGGATTTGCTGGATGTGGTGCGCATGGTCTATGCGCTGCGCCCGGACGGCATTCAGTGGCCCACCAAGGAAGACGGCTCGCCCAGCTTCAAGCTCGAAGACCTGGCCCGCGCCAATGGCCTGCTGCACGAACAAGCCCACGACGCGCTCAGCGATGTGCGGGCCACGATTGCGCTGGCCCGGCTGATCCGCGAAAAACAGCCGCGCCTGTTTGACTTTGCTTTTGGTCTGCACAAAAAAGACGCTGCCCTGCGTGAGATGGGCCTGCCCGCTACGCAGGAGCATGCGCGCCCGTTTTTGCACATCACCGGCATGATTCGCCCCGAGCGCGGCTGTCTGGCTGTGATGTGGCCGCTGGCCACGCACCCCACGAACAAGAACGAAGTCATCTGCTGGGATCTGGCTGCCGACCCCAGCGAACTGGCGGGCATCAGCATCGAAGACCTGCGCCTGCGTCTGTTCACGCGCCAGGCCGATCTGCCCGAAGGCGTGACGCGCCTGCCCATCAAGAGCATTCACGTCAACAAATCGCCCATGGTGGTGGGCAGCCTCAAGACGCTGAGCCCCGCCATGGCCGAAAAATGGGGCGTGAACATGGAGCAATGCCTGCAGTTTGCCGCCATTGCGCGTGACCTGCCCGATATGAGCGCGCAGTGGAAAGCCATCTTCACGCGCGAGGCGGGCGAGCCACTGGACGCCGATCAGGACTTGTACGGCGGCTTTGTCGGCAATGAAGACCGCCGCCGCTTGCAGCATGTCAAAAGCCTGCAGCCGCAGGAGCTGGCGCTGGACAAGACCGGTTTTGACGATGAGCGCCTCAAGGAGCTGGTCTGGCGCTACCGCGCGCGCAACTTCCCGCTGACACTCAATGCCGCCGAGCGCGAGCGCTGGGAACAGCACCGCGCGGCCTGCCTGATTGAAGGCGAGGGCGGGGCGCGCACGGCAGAGCAGATGTTTGCGATGATTGATGCGCTGTCGGAGACGGCGGATGAGCGGGCGGAGGAGATTCTGGGGGACCTCTACGATTACGCAGACGGCATCGTTCCTGAACAATGAGGCACCCCCTGAGGCGCTGCGCGCCTTCCCCCTCTCTCTACGCGCTGCGCGCTAGGGGAGGGAGACAATGCCTTCGCTGCGAGGCGGCTCTTGCTCGGCATTCCTGATTTGGGCTGTGCCTGTTCAGGCTTTTGTGGCCTGTGCTGGTTGGGGCATGCCAGTTTCAGGCGGTAGCCTTGCGCAGATTTTCTCGGGCTTGCTGCTCCAGCTTTTGGGCAAAGTGCGGCGTTGAGTAGATGTGCTCGCGCTGCAGAAAGCCTTGCAGCACCTGTTTACGCTTGAAGCTGTAGATCAACCCTGGCGCCCACGCATATTCGGCGCGCACCTGGCGGTCATATTCGGCAAAGCGCTCGGGTGCTGCGCCCAGAATTGCCAGGTCGATATCGACCAGCAACTGCGCATCGGCCTCTTCCGGCACTGCGGCATGGCAAGTGGCCATGATGAGCGCATGCACGCGCTGGCAAGCCGCTTCTCTGACGCCGCAATCGGCCAATGCCTGCACCGCCCAGTCAGCGCTGCGCTGCTCGTTGTCCTTGGCCTTGAGTTCATAGATGGCGTCGTGAAACCACAGCGCTATTTCCACTTCGCCGCTGTGCCGGGCCAGCGTCTGTGCATCTTCAAAATGGTTCAGGCATTCGGCCAGATGTTGCTGGTTGTGATAGTGGCGCTGCGGCTTGGCCCAGGCCGCCAGCAACTGTTGCTTGAAGTTGGGCGATGGCTGCGTGCCCAGCGCTTGCCAGCAGCGCTGCCAGGAGCGGTCAAACAAGGCGCTGTGCTCAGTCATGGCGTTTATCCAAAGAATTTGTAGCAGACGGCAATGGCGGCGACGACGCCTGCCAGCTCGGCCACCAGTGCGCAGGGCACGGCATGGCGGGCGCGCTGAATGCCTACGGCGCCAAAGTACACGGCCAGCACGTAGAAGGTGGTTTCGGTACTGCCTTGCACGGTGGCAGCGGTCAGGGCGGCAAAGCTGTCCACGCCCTGGCTTTGCATGGTCTCGATCAGCATGGCGCGCGCGGCGCTGCCTGAAAACGGTTTGACCAGCGCCGTGGGCAGCGCATCAACAAAGCGGTTGTCCATGCCCACGGCATCGACGGCCCAGCGAATGCCGGACAGCACATACTCCAGCGCACCCGAGGCGCGAAACACGCCCACGGCGCAGAGCATGGCGACCAGATAGGGCAGCAGGTTCTTGGCAACGTCAAAGCCTTCCTTGGCCCCTTCGATAAAGCTGTCGTAGACCGCGATCTTTTTGTAGGTGCCCAGTGCGACAAACAGCACGATCAGCGCAAACAGAGTCAGATTGCCCATGAGCGAGGACAGATGGCTCACGGCCGCCGCGCTCAAGGTCGTGAGAAAGGCCATGAAAGCGGCCAGCGCCAGCCCCACGGGCAGCAGATATGCCAGCACCACGGGGCTGAAAATCGGCAGGCGCTGCACGATGGCCACGCTAAGCAGGCCCACCAGTGTGGATGCCGAAGTCGCCAGCAGGATGGGCAGGAACACCAGCGTTGGGTCCGGCGCGCCTTGCTGCATGCGGTACATGAAGATGGTGACGGGCAGCAGCGTCAGGGACGAGGCATTGAGCACGAGGAACAGAATCTGCGCATTGGTCGCAGTGTCCGGGCGCGGGTTCAGCTCTTGCAGCGCGCGCATGGCTTTGAGGCCCATGGGCGTGGCGGCATTGTCCAGCCCCAGTCCATTGGCGGCAAAGTTCAGCGTGATCAGCCCCAGCGCCGGGTGGCCGCGCGGTACCTCGGGCATGAGCTTGGCAAACAGAGGGCCCAGAATTTTGGCCAGCCATTCGACAATGCCGGCTTTTTCGGCAATGCGCAAAAAGCCCAGCCACAGCGTGAGCGTGCCAAACAGCAGCACCATGACCTCGACCGAAAGCTTGGCCATGGCAAACAGCGCCTGCACCATGGCTGAAAACACTTCGGCCTGACCGCCAAGCAGCCACTGCGCCAGCGCAGCCACGGCTGCCACCAAGAAGAAACCCAGCCACAAGGCATTGAGCATAAAGACCTATCTGCGTCCTGAACTGGCGTCGATTATGCTTTTGCCAGAACGGTGCTTCGCCGGATTGATGCGCAGCGAGGGTTTACATGACAGATTCAGACCTGCAGGAGCCTCCAGGCATTGGCATCTATCTCACAGGGCTGTGGCTATTGGCTGCGCTATACGCATTCAGCGGCGTGTTTAGCCTGTACAAGCTGGTGGTTCTGTTCGCTGTGGAAGGCCAGGACCTGTCGCTGTTGCCTTCCATAGTGCTGGGCTGGTTTGCGGTGATGCTGTGCAACGCCTTGCTGAGCCTGACGACGGCCTGGTTCATGGTCAAGCGCCATCGTTATGCGATTGGGACTTCCTGGATCATGCTGGCGCTGTGGCTGGGCATACTGCTGCTCATGTGGATGAGTTTTGGCAGGCCCACGCGCTTTCAGCCGGGTGTCGGGCTGTTTTTCATGACAGGCCTGGTGATCTCTGGCGGGTCCATGGCTTATCTGTATTTTTTGCGTTTCAAAAAAATTCTGCACTGATGGAGGGTTGCGATGGATGAGGCAGAAGTTTTCTGGAATAAACCTCAGGGCAAAGGCATTGCGCTGTTGATGGCGCTGTTTCTCTGGTCCGGCCTGATGCTGGCCTGGGCCTTGCTGGAGATGGATTTTTCGGGCGGTGCGCCGGGTTATGCACTGAGTCTGCAGGCCTGGATGGCGTTGGGCGCGGCGCTGAGCCTGACCATGGCCTGGCTTTTGTTTCAGCGCAGCAAAACCGCCGTGCTTGTGGGCTGGCTGTATGTGCTGACCACGCTGATCAGCCAGATTGCCGGGGCCGTGCTCGTGGTTCGCTATGGCGTGTTTGAAGTCTGGAATGCAGTCGTCTGGCTGGGGATGACGGCGTTCTGGGCCGCGGTGCTGGCCTATCTGCACTTTCTGCGCAGGCGCGGCTTTTTGAGCTGAATTTTGAGCTGAAGCTGGCCCGAACTTGGGCACTAAGCCATGTCAACAACTGTGCACGAGGCCAACCGGCGCAGGCCAGCGGGTGTATAACCTGCGGTTCGAGTTTTCTCCAGACCTGTGCGTTCTGCGCGGGTCGCTCACCAATCAACATTAGGAATCGCACCCATGGGCGCGCAATGGAAAGCAAAGGGCAAGGCACTGGTTGCTGATGCCAAGGGCAAGCTGTTTGGCAAGCTGGTCAAGGAAATCATGGTCGCAGCCCGTCTGGGCGGCGGCGACCCGTCTGCAAACTCCCGCCTGCGCATGGCCGTTGAAGCTGCCCGCAAGGCTTCCATGCCCAAGGACACGCTGGACCGCGCCATCAAGAAGGGCTCCGGCGCTGGTGCCGACGCCGTCAACTACTCCAGCGTGCTGTTCGAGGGCTATGCCCCCCACCGCGTGCCTGTGATGGTCGAATGCCTGACCGACAACCCCAACCGCACAGCGCCCAATATGCGCGTGTGCTTCCGCAAGGGCCAGATGAGCGCCGTGGCATGGGACTTTGACCATGTGGGCATGATCGAAGGCGAGCCCGAAAACGGTGCCGACGTGGAACTGGCCGCAATTGAAGCCGGTGCGCAGGACTTCGAGCCTGGCGACGAAGAGGGCGTGACCCTGTTCATCACCGAGTCCACCGATCTGGACGTGGTCAGCAAGGCGCTGCCCGCCCAGGGCATCAAAGTGCTGTCGGCCAAGCTGGGCTACAAGGCCAAGAACCCCATCAGCATGTCCAGCCTGTCTGCCGAGCAGCAGGAAGAAGTGCAGGACTTTCTGGCTGGCCTGGAAAACGACGACGACGTGCAGCACGTCTACGCCGGTCTGGTGGACTGATCAGAGTTTTTGCCGATATATCGGCCTCAAGTCCAGAGGAGCAGTGCAGTCACTGCTCCTTTTTTTATGCACCCCACGCAGATGGGGCTGTCTATACTGGGGCGCAATGAACTTTGCCTCCAGACTCCTACCCGCAAGCCGCGCCGGGCTGGCTCGCCCCGGTTTTGCTTCTTCCCGCAAGGTGCTTGCCTTGACGGCTCTGAGCTGCGCCATGGCTCTGGCGCTGCCACTGGCTCATGTCCAGGCGCAGACCGCAGCAGAAGGTAGCGCCAAAGCTCAGCCAGACCCCAAGCGTTCGCAGTCCTTCATAGGCTTGCGCGACCAGCTGGCCAGCGCCGCGCAGGCCAAGAACTGGCCCGAGGCCGAGCGATTGGCGCGTGAACTGCTGCAGCGTGCGGACCAGGGCGGCAACCCGTATGAGCAGCTGGATGCGTCCGAGTTGCTGACCGTGGTGCTGTACCGCCAGCAAAAATATGGTGATGCCGTGAAACTGGCCCGCACCATGCTCGATGCAGCGCGTGCCCATCCCGAAGACGCCATCATGGGGCAGACCGGCGCGCTGATCTCACGCGGGCTGATGGCTGCAGTGGCGGCGCAGGATTTGGCGGCGATTCAGTATTTTCAGCAGGCGCTGCGCGAGGATTCACGGCTCTATGCCGGTCTGTGGCAATGGGATGACGCCAAGGCGAGCCTGCTCTACCGCGCCGCGCAGTTGCGCTTGCCGCTCAGAGTGGGCGAGGGCGCAGGTCGCTGGGTGCTACAGCATATTGAGCCCGCCAAGGACCGCGACGAAAGCGTGCGGCTGCGCTATCTGTACTTTGGCGCGGATGAAGTGCGGCTGACGGTGGATCTGGATTTGCGCTACCGGAACCGAGGCGAGCCCCAGGCGCTCAAACCGATCTATGACGACGCCACCGAGGCCGATGCTCCCAACTTTGGGCTGCCGTTTGCCGGAGCGCAGCAAAAGCGCTTTGTCCGTCTGGACAATGACGAAGAAAGACGGCGCACCCAGACCTGGGAATGGGTGGCGCAGCGGGGGCGCTGGAGCTTAGACGTGCGTGCGGACTTTTTGCCCAAATCCAAAGCCGTGGCGCAGGCCCAGCTGCCGCAGCTGTTTGCCGCGATCGACTGGCCTGCCGCGCCCGATCTGCCCGGCACGCCCGCTGATGCGATGACGGCCCAGCAGCGCGAGGACGCCCAGCAACTGCAGTGGCGGCCATCTGCCGACTGGCCCCGAGTCGCGAGGCTTGCCGCGCAGGCCGAGAAAGACGCTATCTTCCCCAATGAAATTGCGCGCCTGAGCACCTTGCAGGGGATTGCGGCCTTCAAGCAAGGCCAGTGGAATGCCGCCAGCCAGTCGCTGACCCGGGCGCTGCAGACCTGGCCCTATGCCAGCCTTGGCCGCAGCGAGGAAGAGCTGGAAGAAAACGCCCAGCAGTTTGGCGCGGCCATGGCCTTGCGCGAAGGCCGCAGCGCCGACGCCGCGCGCATGATGCGCCTCTATCTGCGCGATGCGGGTGGGCTGGAGCGCCGCTGGGTGCTGGGCACAGAGCCCGATCCGGCGCAGGCCAGCTTGCGCAATCAGCGCACCGGCCAGGTACTGCCGCTGTGGGCACAGGGCTTTTATCTGCAGGTGCCGCTGGATTCGCAACGCATGCTCTACCGCGATCTGGCTACCGAAGACAAGCTGGGTTTGACGATGGAGCTGAAGATTCCCGAGACCGAGGCTGCGCAGGAAAAGCTGCTGCGCCAGGCCATGGAAAAACAGTTCCGCGTCAATGCGGGCGCTCTCAAAAAGCAGGGCTTCACGCCCAGACCACGCGCCGATGGCAAGCCGCTCAAAGGCCAGCAATGGGTGTTTGAGGTCAAGCCTCAGGTGGAGGAAGGCAGCAAAACCGCTGCCACGCAGCGCATGGTGTTCTGGATTGTCGATGAGGGCAGCCGCCGCTCCATCTTGCGCGCTGGCGTGGCTACGCGCGAACAGGAGCAGCGCGCTCAGCAACTGGCCGATGCGCTGGGTTGGTAGTGATTAGTTCCTGGTTTGTTCCTGATTTGATAGCTGCAAGCCTATATGGAATAAGGACTAGAGCCTTGTTTTTCTGAATTCCTGCGCTATCAGAGTCAATCCGTGCTGATAGCTGGTGATTTCAAAATCAGGAAAAGCGTGTTTGAACTTACCGGAGTCAAACAGATTGTCCTGCGCATAGCGTGGCAGCAGCTCGCGCAGCTCGGCGATCTGTGATGAAAACAGGCCTGCTGCATTCAAGGCCCATTGCGGCAACACGCGGTAACGGGGGAGGGAATGGGCGGCCTGCCCAAAGGCCTGCGCGGCGACGGTGATCAGTTGACGGTAGTTGAGACGCTCATCGTCGCAGGGCAGATGCCAGGTCTGGCCAAAAGCCTCGGGCCGGTTGCCCAGGGCCGCCAGTGCGCGGCTGGCGTCGGGCGTCCAGATCAAGCTGCGCAGGTTCTGGTCGCTCACGGGCACCAGCGGGGTTTTATCGGCCTTGAGCCGGTCGATCACCAGCGTGTTGGTGATGCTCTGGGTCTGTGCCGGGCCATAGAACTCCGGCGCACGGCCAATCAGCACGGGTATGTCGCCACGCGCCATCTCGGCCAGCACCCTCTCGGCCATGGCCGCGCGCACCCTGCCTTTGCGGCCCACGGGAGCAAAGGCCGTGGCCTCGGTCTGCCGCTCGGCGGTCTGCGGGTACATATAGGTGTTGTCGAAATAGACAAACTTCGCACCCGCTGCGCGGCTGGCGGCCAGCGCGTTGTGCAGCATGGTGGGGAACTGCCGCTCCCACAACTCAGTATCGGGCGGCAGCCCGGCGGTGAAGTACACAATGCGACTGCCTTGCACGGCTTGCAGTGTTTGCTCGGCGTCCAGCAGATTGGCGGCCTGCAACTGGTCGCTGTCATGCACTTTGCGCGGGTTGCGGCTGACCAGTCTCAGTGCTTCGTCGGGATGCAAGCGCTGAAGCTCGCGTGCCAGCTCGATGGCAATCTGACCGTTGGCACCCAGAATGGTTTGCATTTTTGCGTTCTCATGATGGGAATGCAGTCAGCATAAGTTTGAAGCTTGGTTTAAGGTCAAGCCTGTTCACCATCCCAAAGCCGTCATGAAAATTGGAGAACTGGCCGAGCGCACCGGTCTTGCGCCCTCACGCATACGCTTTTACGAGCGCATAGGGCTGCTGCGCCCGCCGGTGCGCCAGGCCAATGGCTACCGCAGCTATGCGCAGGATGCAGTGCAGGCGCTGAACCTGATTGTCACAGCGCAGCAAGCCGGTTTCAGTCTGGAAGAGTTGCGCCAGTTGCTGCCCGAGGATTTGACGCAGTGGCAGCATGACGCGCTGCTGGCCACGCTGCGCGCCAAGCTGCAGAGCATTGATGCCATGCTGGCCCAGCTGACGCAAAACCGCGCCGAGCTGAGCGCGCTGATGGCGCAGATTGAAAACCGGCCCGCAGACCTAGACTGCGCAGACAACGCGCGGCGCGTGCTGGCGCAGATGCGGCTGCTGGAGCGCAGGGATTAGGATTCTGGGAATAGATTGCTCATGATTTGATAGCTACATGCCTATTCAATCTCTAGACTTAAGCTTATTTTGATTGTGTATTTGCTCTCATGCGCTGCCAGCCATCCCGCTTTGTGATGGGCCGGGTCACTGATTTGATATGGGTTGCCTGTTTTCTGCGTTAAGTTGCCAAGCTTTGGCCCGGAGTGAAGACCCGCTCGGGCCGGTGTTTAGAGTTTTTCGTGAAAGATGCATCCCATGCACAAACGTCTGTTGATTGCCGCGCTGGCCGCTGCCACTTTGCTGCCTGCCGCCTCACTGGTTCAGGCCCAGGACTTGAAAGTCACCATCGGCGTGACGGCTGGCCCCCACGCGCAGATTGCCGAGGTCGCCAAACAGGTTGCGGCCAAGCAAGGTCTGCAGGTCAAGCTGGTGGAGTTTGGCGACTTTATCCAGCCCAATGCCGCGCTGGTGGCCGGTGATATCGACGCCAATATCTACCAGCACCAGCCTTTCCTCGACGCGCAGAACAAGGACCGTGGCTACAAGCTGGTGCCCGTGGCCAAGGCCGTGAACCAGCAAATGGGCGTGTACTCCAAAAAAGTCAAAAAGCTGGCCGATCTGAAGGACGGTGCGCGCGTGGGCATTCCCAATGACCCGACCAATGGCTCGCGTGCGCTGATGGTGCTGGCCAAGCAGGGCCTGATCACGCTCAAGCCCAATGCGGGCGCGCGCGCTTCGGTGCTGGACATCACGGCCAACCCCAAAAAGCTCAAGTTTGTGGAGCTGGAAGCGGCCCAGCTGGCGCGTGCGCTGGATGATCTGGACGCCGGTGCCGTCAACAGCAGCTATGCGGTGGCGGCCGGTCTGTCGCCACAGGGTGATTCGCTGGCGCTCGAAGATGTGAACACGCCTTATGTGACCGTGCTCATCGTCACGCGCGCCGGTCATGAAAGCCACAAGGGCCTGCAAGCCTTTGTGAAGGCCTATCAGTCGCCCGAGGTCAAAGCCTTTGTGGACAAGACCTTCAAGGGCGCTTACACAACCGCGTGGTGAGCCGCATGGCACTGCCTTTGAACACCTTGCAGCCCACGCTGTTCGAGCGTGCGCAGCAATTGCTCAGCGAAGAATGGCTGAGCCACGATGCCGATCTGGCACCGCTGCTGCCCGTCGTCATGGCGCGCGGCGTGGGTCAGGACTGGCACAAGGCCGGTACCTTCCGCCACCATCTGGTTGGCGTGGCCAGGTCGTTGGCGCTGTGGCAGCAGCCCAAGGATGTGCGCTTGCTAGGCCTGCTGCACAGCGTCTACGGCAATGCTTTTGTTGATCTGGTCAAGTTCGACGCCAGCTCCGAGCGCGAACACCTGCGCGCGCTGATCGGGGAGGGGGCCGAGCATCTGGTCTATCTGTTTTGCACCATGAGCCGCACGCAGTTTGTGCAGCAACTGCTGGCCGGTGAGATTGCCGCCGACGGCAGCATGCAACTGCTCAGAAATGGCCCCGAGCCGCGCCAGAGCATCACGCTCAGCGCCTATGAGGTCGCGGCCTTTGCCGTGGTCAGCATGGCCGACAGCATGGAGCAATGGTTTAGCTGGCAGGAAGATATTTACTCGCGCTTTCCCGTCGTGGACAGCAGCCGCCAGCAAAGCGTGCACTGGGCCGCATCGCTGTGGCCCGGCCCCATGCGCCCCAGCAGTCGCATGATGAGCCAGATCAGTGGTCTGGGCCATGCGCTGCAGCACCCGGCGCTCAAGGATCAACTGCCGCTGCCGCCCGTCTTCGCCAACTGCAGCCAACTGCTGAGCGCAGGCAACGAAGCCGCCGCCACGGCGCTGTACTGGTCGGTGATTCAGCTCGACCAGCCGCTGGTCGATCTGGACGCCGCCACCGCCACACTGGAGCAGGCCGTCACGCTCAACCCCTGGGTGGGTGAGCCGCAGATGGTGCTGGCCCAGCTCTACCTGAGTGCGGGTCGCCATGCTGACGCTGCCGAGGTCGCCCAAAGCGCGCTGCAATGCTTTTGCAGCTGGGGCAATGCCTGGGACAAACGCGTGCAATGGGATGCCTGGATTGCCTGGACGCGCATTCTGCTGCAGTCCGCCCAGGAGGGAGGCTGGCCTGCGCGGCTGGACAAGCTCAACAATATGGCGCTGCGCTGATTTGACAGAGTATGGGCCTTAAGTCCAGATAAATTAAGCGCTGATAGCTATCAAATAAGAAGCATTCAAGCTTCAGAACGAAACCCCGCCACATTTTCGTGACGGGGTTTTTTCGTTTCTGAGCGAATGCTTGCTTATTTGAAATTAGAATGAGAGTAATTCTCGTTTCGAATTGCATTGAAAATTCTCAACCGGATTCGAAACCCAGCTCTTTCTCACTCTCCATGGCCTCTCAACTCTCCCGCAACAGCGTCGCCGCTGATGCCAGCGCGCCGGTGTTGGCTCGCTCAGCACGCACTTCCCGAGCTTTTCCCCGCTTTTCACTGAGTCACCTCACTTGGGCCATTACCTGCCTGACAGCCATGGCCAGCGCACAGGCACAGACGGCAGTGGAGCAAGCCGTCGCCGAGAGCGAGATGCCCGCCGTGCTGGTCACGGCTGAGCGCGTTGAAGCCAGAACCTATGACCGTGCCGAAATCGACGCCACGCCCGAGGGCAACCGCGACCTGACCTCGCTGATCAGCGATCATCCCGCCGTGCGCCTGGACACCAGCATGAGCAATAACGGCAACCGGGGCTCGCTGGCACCGCAGTCGTTTTCCATCTACGGCGAAAGCCCGTATCAGAACCAGTTTCTGATCGACGGTATCAGCGGCACCAATTCCATCAACCCGCAGGAGTCATCGCTGGGCCTGCAGGTGGGGCGGGTGCCGGGCTTTGCACAGGCCTACAACATCGATACGGATTTGCTCGATCAGGTGCAGGTCCATGACAGCCGCGTGCCTGTGGAGTTCGGGCACTTTCAGGGCGGCGTGGTGGATGCCCGCATCAAGACGCCCACGGGCAGCAACAAGATATCGATCAAGCGCAGCTTCAATAGCTCGAACCTCACGCAGCAACAGGTGCCGGAAGGTGTTCTGGAGGACTGGAACAATGGGGGGCCCGGCTACTCCTCGGTCTGGAAAAAGCATTTCACCAGCATGACGGGCGACTTTCGCCTGACGCAGGACACCACGGCACTGGTGGCCTTGTCGCGCCGCGAATCGCAGATTCAGCGTCAGGCCAAGGTGCTCGACACATCTGTGGCCATCCCCAATGGCAAGAGCACCTCACTGGAAATGCGTGACTCTGCGGACCGTGCTGACAATCTGATGGCCAAGCTGCACACCAACTGGGGTGGTGGCACTTCGACCAATCTGCTGCTGAAGTACGCCGATCGTCAGGAAAATCTGGTGTCGAACACCTATGTCGATACCTCGTGGATCAACCGTCAGAAGGCCATGGGCCTGGCGTTTGACATGAGCCAGCAACTGGCCAGCGGCAAGCTCACCGCCACGCTGGGGGTGGACCAGCTCAACGCCTCGCGTGAGTCCAGTGGCAATGAATTTGTGGTGCAGCAGTTTGCGGACAAGAGCCTGTCCAGCTACACCTATGGCGGCTTTGGCACGGAATCGCTGGATCAGCGCCAGTACACGGCCAAGGTTCGCATGGACTGGGACCCCTTCACCACGGGCAGCGTGCAGCACAAGGTCTATGCGGGTGCGCAGTTGCAAAGCACGGATGCCAGCTTTGTGCGCGATCAAGATGCGTACACCGTCAACCAGACCTTGCAGGCCGATGGCACGCAGAAGGTGAATACCCGCAATCTGTATCGCGCCGGCAGCGTCGGTGTGGACTACAACACGCTGGGCCTGTACCTCACGGACACCATGCAGTGGCGCAATCTGTCGCTGACGGCGGGTGCGCGCGTAGATCGCGATGATTTTCTGCGCAATACCAATCTGGCCCCGCGTGCGCGTCTGGACTGGGATGTTTCCGGCAATGGCAAAACCCAGCTGGGTCTGGGCTGGTCGCGCTACTACGGTCAGGATTTGCTGGGCTATGCCTTGCAGCAGGGCAAAAGCCAGTTGCTGACCAATGTGATCAAAAACGGGGTGCTGGTCAACACATCAGGCACCATCACGCGCACGCAGTTTGATGGCCTGAAAACGCCGCATTCCGACGAATGGGCATTGACGGCCAGCCAGCAACTCTCGCCCTATCTGGAGGCAGGCTTTTCGTATGTGCGCCGCGCCAGCCGTAACGGGCTGACGCAGGAAGGCACGGCAAGCACCGGCTATACCTATGTGAACGGTGCCACCGCCGATACCGAAACTGCGACCATCAGCCTGCGTACTTTGAGGCCATGGAAGGCTGCAGCTGCGCTGTGGACGGGGCGGCTCGATTTCAGCTGGCAAAGCGTGGTGCGCAACCACGACACAACGCTGGGCTGGGAATCCGAAAGCGAAGCGCCTGACGACATCATCTCCGTCAACGGAGTGCAGATGCTGCGCCAGGACAAGCCCGCCAGCGGCTTTTATGTGCCGCGCAAACTCAGCGCCAGCCTCAATGCACGCTGGGCGCAGATGGGTGTGAGCTGGGGCAACCGCATCAACTGGAATGGTGCCCGTACTGGCGTGGCGTACACAGGTACGATCAAGGCAGTCGAGCAGTACAGCACCAGGCGCTTGCCCTCGTATATGACCTGGGACACCTCCATCAGCTACCAGCCCGGCTGGGCCAAGGGTATGACGCTGAGTCTGGATGTACTCAATGTGCTCAACAAACAAGTGCCTTTGGCCCTTGCCAGCGCCACAGCCGCGAATAATCTGCGCTGGCAGACTGGCCGCGAAATCTGGCTGACGGCGGGCTACGAGTTCTGATTTGATTCAAGCCGGCAGCATGTCCAGATAATATATAGACAGGCTGCTATCTTTTTAGTAGAAATTAATGACTACACGTCTAGCCAACAGGCGCGTGCAGGCGCTGCGCTCCACCTTCGCGGTGAGCGTGATGGTGCTGCTCATGCCTTGTGCCATGGCGCAGAACGCCGCACCTGGCGCCCCGCAAAGCAAGTCCATCCCCGCCGACGCCACCGTGCGTCTGGCCCAGTCGCGTGAGCCGGACACCGCTCTGGGCCGTTTGCTGCTGCCCGTGGACAACAGCGCGTTTGAATGCGGCAAAACCGACGGCTGGGATGCCGCCTGCCTGAAGTCCCATTACAAAGGCCAGCCCGCCCAATGGCCGCGCCCGGTGATTGATGCGGGCAAGAACTGGAAGGAAATGGCCCCGGTTCCTGCCGTTCAGCCCGCCGCCAATGCCAGGGAGAAAGCCAAACTGCAACTGGGCACAGCGCTGTTCTTTGATGCGGGCTTGTCGCGCAAGGGTGGGGTGTCCTGCGCAAGCTGCCACCAGGCGGGCAATTCGTTTAGCGATGGGCGGGCGCAGGCCGTAGGCGAAGACAAACTCATGGGCCGCCGCCGTGCGCAGACCTTGTTTGCCGCACCCTTCGCCTCCCACCTGTTCTGGGACGGCCGCGCGCCATCGCTGGAGGAGCAGGCCAAGGGCTCCATCACCAACACTTTCGAGATGAACAACACGCTGGCGGCAGCGGTGGACCATGTCAACGCGCAGCCGCAGTACCGCCAACTGGGCCGACAAGTCTGGGGGCATAGCAAGCTGAGTGCGGATGAGATGGTGACCGCCATCTCCACCTTTGTGCGAACCATTCGCCCGCCGGTGACCGTGGCAGATGCGGTGATTGCGGGCGACGCTGCGGCGCTGAGCGATCAGCAACGCCTTGGCCTGCATCTGTTTCGCACCAAGGCCCGCTGCATGAACTGCCACAGCGGCGCGCTGCTGACGGATAACGAGTTCCACGACCTGGGCCTGTCCAACTACGGCCGTCGCAATCAGGACCTGGGCCGCTTTGAAGCCACGCGCAACAAGGCCGATCTGGGCAAGTTCCGCACGCCCAGCCTGCGCGGTGTAAGCCACGCGGGGCCATGGATGCATAACGGACTGTTTGCCGATCTGCCGGGCTTGCTGCGTCTGTATAACGCCGGCATGGGCGTGGTGGGCGGCGATCCGCAAAAGGACGCCTATGTTCCAACCAAGTCCGAGCACATCAAGCCGCTGAATTTGAATGCGGCGGAGATTGATGCGCTGGTGGAGTGGTTGAAGCTTCTATAAGTTTGATAGCGGAGTGCGCTTGATTTGCATGCGCAGTGGCCACTTTTAATGCAAAAGAATGCAATTGAATGCTCCGTTGCATCATAGCGCTGCCCCTTTTCTGAACCCGACGGTCACTGCAGAAATTCAGCAAACCCTTTTGTGCCCTGTGCTGCATGTTGCGGTGTTCACCCTAATTCCATCAACACCTGACGGGCAGTTTGCTGCATTTTTCTGGCGAACCGGGATGTCTGGAGTTGAGACTTCGCGCACTGGTGACAACATCACGAAATACAGTAATTGAAATAATTTTTGGGGCACTCTGAAATAGATTCAGATTGGTAAAAATATTTCTAAGGCTGTGCAAGATGTTAGGACTTCTTCGAACCAACGCTGTGCTGCTGCTTACCTTGACAATCTATGGTTGTGGGGGCGGTGGAGAGCAGGTAGCAAATAATAAAAGCTCTAGCGAATCTCTGGAATGTGCCAGTACTGTGGAGCTGGCCTACCAAGAGGGATACCCGGTCCATCGATTTGATGGAGTTGACCCTTCGGTGAACAATCGGTGTGAAGTGCTCAGATATTATCGGGCTGGCTATGCAGTTGTTATGCCTAAAAATATCAGTCCATGGAATCTTGAACAATCCGATGCCGTGAACATATCCTATTCCGAGGTACAGGGAGTTTCTTCAGTTGATGAAATTTCACAGGTGGAAAGCACAGGCTCTGAAGAGAGCGAAAGAGATTCACTGTCTTCATTTGTTGTTGCAAAGCTCATTGATAAAGATTCTGAATCTACGCCATGGAACTGCGCTGCCTCCGGTATCAGTGAAGAGGAACTGGATTCAAATATTCAATTGTGTATAAGTAATCTTAAGAGTAGTTCTGCTGAATATAGTGCAAAATTGGCCAAGGCGAGTCTGAGAGATGGAACACCAGCAGATGCCTCCAAAGGTGGTGCAACTCCGGGTGCAGTCTGGACTAACCTTGGGGTTGTATCTTATCCGACATCCTACACAGGAAAACTAGAACTTAGTTTGATAGATAAAAAAGAAAAGGGAACGATTCATACGGGGGCGGTCATATTTGATGTGTATCGTCTAAATGGCGTGGATTCATTTGAATATTACTTGGTGAGAGCCAAGGTTAATTCTACCCCGCTCGTCTTTGGATGCAGTCGCCTTTCATTTTGTGGTTATTTCAACAACAAAGAGAGTTTTAAGTTCCACTTGGAGAGGGACGCTGGTGGATCTAAAGTGGCGGGTATTGTAGAGGAATATGCTCCGACCACAACTCTGAGAAATAAGTCAACATCATTCAAGATTGGCGGAGGCCTAAAGGTTAGCGGCTCGGAAAAAGGTGGCGCAGGCGCAGAAGGGAGTGTTAGTGCGGAGTTTTCTGTTAGCTATAACTATTCGGCTGTTGAGATAAAAGCTGCTCAATTGAATGACAATTCATTATCCTTTGATTTCAAACATGCAACATCCGATGGCATTGGCGGAGATTTGTGGGACAGAGATCCGACGACACTTGGCCCATTCTCATCAACCGTATGGGCCATTTATAAATTTCCGGTTATTCCCAATGCACAAAAGGTTAACTACAAAATAAATCTGCTCGTTGATAAGTACGAAGGGAGCTTTGGTCGTGCTGCCATTGGTGTTGTGCCTATTGGAGTGACGCACCTTTATAAATATGCAGTAGTACCACCCAAAAAAGGGGATGTGCTGAGAACAGATTTTAATTTGCCTTCATTGAACATAAAACAAGTTGTTAAATCCCCTGCAGGGCGGGAAGAGCTTGTAGAACTTCCCAAGGACGAGTCTATTAAAGTGAAGCGCGGTCAGAATCTGAAGTTTTTGGTTGATTCAGGCGGACTTGGTGATGGGAATATTTCTTCCACTCCTTTGACTGTGAATTGGGCTGTTTACTCACCCCCGGCATTTCTCTCATTCGATCAAACCACTGGACGTGGCAAGTCAACCATCAATGCGACAGTGAACAGCGGTGGAGTGGTGGGTGATAGGAGCTATATCCGGTTCAATGCTAGCCCACGTGGTGCGGTGCCTGGTCTGGAAATGAGTGATATCTCCGTTCCCATTGAAGTCGTTGAATAATTTTCAGCCTATGCCCATTGAATGAGCTCGTCTGTGAAGGGGCAGCTCATTCGTGTGTGCCAATCAAATGTGGGGGAGATGCCGCCGTCAATCAAGCAAAGCGCTTCACCGCAAGCCAGCCCCATAAAAAAGCCCCTGCAGTCATCATCCGCAGAGGCTTTTTCAAAAGAGCGCAAAACCGCTTACTTGGTACCAAAAATCCGGTCACCCGCATCACCCAGACCCGGCAGGATATAGCCGTGATCATTGAGCTCGCGGTCCACGGCGGCGGTGTAGATGTCCACGTCGGGGTGGGCGGCCTGCATGGTCTTGATGCCTTCAGGGGCAGCCAGCAGGCACATGAACTTGATGGACTTGGGGGCGCTCTTGTCCTTGAGCTGCTGCACGGCAGCGACGGCGGAGTTGCCGGTGGCCAGCATGGGGTCGACCACGATCACATCGCGCTCGCACATGTTTTCGGGCATCTTGTAGTAGTACTCGACGGGCTTGAGCGTTTCGGGGTCGCGGTACAGGCCGATGTGGCCGATGCGGGCACCGGGCACCACGTTGAGCATGCCGTCCAGAAAACCGTTACCGGCGCGCAGGATGGAGACCAGGGCCAGCTTCTTGCCGTCGATGACCTTGCCGGTCATCTTTTCCATGGGGGTCTCGATTTCGATGTCCTGCAGCGGGAAGTCGCGTGTCAGCTCATAGGCCATCAGCGTGGACAGCTCGCCCAGCATGCGGCGAAAGCTGTTGGTGCTGGCTTCCTTGCGGCGCATCAGGGTCAGTTTGTGCTGGACCAGAGGGTGGTCGATCAAATGCAGAGTGCTCATGTTCTTGGTCTTGGTTGAGTAGGGGCCGGGTCTGCTTGTGGCAGCCCGGCCTTGAAAGGGGAGAGTTCATGGTGCGCCAGCAAGGCGCAACGACCGCTATTTTCGCGCTCAGTCGGACAGAAGCTGTGAAAAGCGCTGTAAATCCACATTGCCGCCACTGATCACAATGCCCACGCGCTTGCCGGCCAGCGGCACATTGCCATGAATGGCAGCAGCGAGCGAGAGCGCGCCGGTGGGCTCGACCACGATTTTCATGCGCTCGGCATAAAAGCGCATGGCTTCGACCAGTTGTTCGTCATTGACGGTCAACACATCGCTGACGCGCTGCTGGATGATGGCAAATGTGATATCGCCGGGGGCCTGGGTCTGCGCGCCATCGGCAATCGTGCGTGGCGTGTCGATTTTGACGATATGACCGGCGCGCAGCGACTGCTGCACATCGTTGCCCGCTTCGGGCTCCACGCCGATCACCTTGCATTGCGGGGCCAGTGCATTGGCCGCCAGCAGACTGCCCGAGAGCAGGCCGCCGCCGCCCAGGCAGACAAAGAGATAGTCGAGGTCGGGCACTTCTTCGAGCAATTCCATCACCGCCGTGCCCTGGCCCGCGATCACATCGCGGTGGTTATAGGGCGGGATCAGCGTCATGCCGCGCTCGGCAGCCAGCTTGCGGGCAATGGCTTCGCGGTCCTCGGTAAAGCGGTCATAGGTCACGACCTGCGCGCCATAGCCCCGCGTGGCGGCCATCTTGGAGGCGGGCGCGTCCTCGGGCATCACGATCAGCGCGGGCATATCGAGCAACTGCGCGGCCAGCGCCACGGCCTGGGCGTGATTGCCTGACGAAAAGGCCAGCGCGCCGCCCTTGCGCTGCTCGGGCGTGAACTGCGACAAAGCGTTGTATGCGCCGCGAAACTTGAAAGCGCCAATGCGCTGCAGGTTCTCGCACTTAAAAAACAGGCGAGCGCCCAGTTGCTCGTCAATCGTGCGGCTGCCCAGCACCGGCGTGCGGTGCGCCACGCCTTTGAGCCGGGATGCTGCGGCGCGGACATCCTCAAACGTGGGCAGGGCGGCAGAAGTGGCGGCAGGGTGTGCAGGTGCGGCGGCATCGGTCATGGCTAAAGCTCCGTCATGAGGCGGTTGGGTAGCCTCCATCCTAAACAGCTTGCCCGCGCGGGCTGGACGAAATACGGGATGTTTTTGCGAATTTTGAGAGAAATTGCGCGCTAGTTCAGAGAATGGATAGGGATGCAGCTATGAGTTCAGGAGTGCAGGAGTGTTCGCGGCACCTTATCGCAGCTTCAGGACTTCAGGATGCGAGGCTGCATATCAGCGGCCAGCTTTCGTTGGTGAAGCAAAAAGTGATAGAAAATAGCCTTTAGTCCTTATATTAAATAGGCTCGTAGCTATCAAAAAGTGAGTTTTGCAATGCTGCTCAAAGGCGAGGCGGGCTTACCTGTCTGGTGGCAGCAGTAAACCGCTCAAGCTCAGCGATATACGCGTCTTTGGCAAACACCAGTCCGGGTAATCTGGGCGAATCGGTATCCGTAGCAGCGCCATCACCCTCGGTTTCCAGACCCACATCGCGCCATTCGATGCAGTCGCCGCTGTCTTGTATCTGCGCCGAGATCACGCCGCAGTCGTCGCTGCCGCAGTGGCAGCGGTAGAGCACTACGCGCTGGCTGCCCAGACCGTTGCGGGCAGGGGCGCGGGCCTGCAGGGCCAGCACTGCCTGCTGACTGATCTGGGGCTGATGGCTTTGAAAGAACGGGTCCAGATCGCACTCGCTATTGCCCAGATCACGTGCGATGCCCAGCAGATCGCTCAGGGCGCGCCCGTCGATCATGAATTCGGTGAGGGTGGCGCTGGCGTTCTCACCATTCAGTTCGTAGCGCAGAGCGCGGGTTTCAATGCCAAAGGTATGCATGACAGCTGCAGAGTTTTCGGCATTGAAACACGGGCCGAGAGAGTCCGTTCAGTCCTTTGCGGGCGGCGTAAAGCTGCGCAGCGGATCGAGCGGCGGAAAGTCCCCATCGCGCTTGGTCTGCATGGCGGTGACGGCTTCCATCACATGGCGGTTGCTCCAGATGCCGCTTTGCACCCAGCCCATTTGCTGTAGCGAGTCGGCCACGCTGTGGTCGCGTGCGTAGTTGATGGCCTGTTTGCTGCCCCAGATGGCAATGGGCGGCTTGGCCGCAATTTCGCGGGCGCAGGCCAGCGCGGCCAGAACAGCGGCTTCGTGCGTGTCGTGCACGGCGTTGACCAGGCCATGGCTGGCGGCTTCTTGCGCGTTCATGCGGCGGCCCGTGTAGGCCAGCTCTTTGACAATGCCCAGCGGCATCAGCTTGGGCAGGCGCTGCAGGCTGCCCAGGTCGGCGGTCATGCCGATATTGATTTCCTGAATGCAGAAAAAGGCATCGGCGCTGGCATAGCGTATGCAGGCTGCAGCGATCAGGTCCAGCCCGCCGCCCACGCAGCCGCCTTGCACGGCCGCGATCACGGGCATGCGCAGCGCTTCCATCTTGTTGAAGCTGACCTGCAGGTCCGCCAGCATGTCCACCAGCGCGGCGCGGCCTTCGGGCGTGCGGTCATTGGGGGCAAAGCCGGGGTCGGCAAAGGTCTCCAGCGCCATGCCAGCGCAAAAGTGCTTGCCGGTGCTGCTGATGACCAGGGCGCGCGCCTCTCCATGACGGTGCAACTGGTCCAGCACCCAGTTGAGTTCCTGCCAGAAGCGCGGACCCAGTGTGTTGAGCGCCTGCGGGCGGTTGAGGATGAGGTGGGCGACGTTGTCGGCCAGCTCCAGCTTGAAGCAGCTCAGCTCCGTGGTGAGCAGGGCGTTGTCGGAAGTGGTGGAGTGGGGGAGGTCGGTGTGGGGCATGGCGCAGATGGTGGCGCGTGGCCCGGGGCCTGAAAGTCACGCGGGTGACTGAAACAGTGGCCTGATCCCTGGTGGATTCCCCAGTCTGATAGGAAAAAAGGCCTGTGGTCCAGGCCTTTCATAGGGTGATAGCTATCAAAAGATTAGCGCTTTTTGCCACCCAGAATGCCGCCCAGCACGCCACGCAGGATTTCCTTGCCCAGGCTGTTGCCCATGGTGCGCATGGTGGACTTGGCCATGGTTTGCACCAGACCATCATGCTGGCCGCCGCGCGGGCCGGTGCGGCCAAACAGCATTTCCTTGAGGCCGTCCATCATCGAATCGGTGGCGCTGGCTTGCTGCGCAGCGCCTGCAGCAACCGGGGCGTCACCGGGCTTGGCGGGTGTGGCGCTGCCTGCGCGGTCACGCAGCATCTCGAAGGCGGATTCGCGGTCCACCGTCTGTTCATAGACGCCTTCGACCAGCGAATTGCTCATCAGCGCCTTGCGTTGGTCGGCGGTGATGGGGCCGAGCTGGCTGCCGGGTGGAATCACAAACACGCGCTCGGTCACGCTGGGGCGGCCTTTTTCGTCAAGGAAGCTGATCAGCGCTTCGCCCACGGCCAGCTCGGTAATGGCGGCGGCGATATCGAGGCCCGGGTTGGGGCGCATGGTGGACGCGGCCGAAGCCACGGCCTTCTGGTCACGCGGGGTAAAGGCGCGCAGGGCGTGCTGCACGCGGTTGCCCAACTGGCCCAGCACGGTGTCGGGCACATCTAGCGGGTTCTGGGTGACGAAATACACGCCCACACCCTTGGAGCGCACCAGGCGCACAACCAGCTCGATGCGCTCAATCAGCACCTTGGGTGCATCGTTGAACAGCAGGTGGGCCTCGTCAAAGAAGAAGACGAGCTTGGGTTTTTCGGGATCGCCGATTTCGGGCAGCTGCTCGAACAGCTCGGATAAAAGCCAGAGCAGAAAGGTCGAGTACAGGCGCGGCGAGTTCATCAGCTTGTCGGCGGCCAGCACATTGACCACGCCCATGCCATTGGCGTCGGTCTGCATCAGGTCGTTAATGTTGAGCATGGGCTCGCCAAAGAACTTGTCGCCGCCTTGCTGCTCGATCTGTAGCAGGCCGCGCTGGATGGCGCCCACGCTGGCAGCGCTGATATTGCCGTAGCCGGTGGTGAACTGCTTGCCGTTGTCGCCCACGTACTGAAGCATGGCGCGAAGGTCCTTGAGGTCCAGCAACAGCAAACCATTGTCATCAGCGATCTTGAACACCAGATTGAGCACGCCCATCTGGGTCTCGTTGAGGTTCAGCATGCGGCCAATCAGCAGCGGGCCCATGTCCGAGATGGTGGCGCGCACGGGGTGGCCCTGCTCGCCAAACACATCCCAGACGGTGGTGGGGCAGGCGACAGGTTCAGGCAAGCTGATTCCGCGATCCTTGAGGGAGGCTGCCAGCTTGTCGCCAATCTTGCCGGTTTGGCTGATGCCGGTCAGGTCGCCCTTGATGTCGGCCATGAAGACCGGCACGCCGATTTGTGAGAAGCTCTCAGCCAGTTTTTGCAGGGTCACGGTCTTGCCGGTTCCCGTAGCACCCGTGATCAGGCCATGGCGGTTCGCCAATCCGGGCAGCAGGGCGCATTCTGTGGCAGAGTGCTGGGCAATCAAAAGGGGTGAAGCCATTTTGGGTTTCCTCTGAAGGGAGCTTGCAGTCAAAAGTAAAATCGCAGCTGCTAGGTTAAATCAATATCAAAGGACTCTCTGTGGCAGGACACAGCAAATGGGCCAACATCCAGCACCGCAAGGGTCGCCAGGATGAAAAACGTGGCCGCATCTGGACCCGCATCATTCGCGAAATCATGGTCGCAGCACGCCAGGGTGGCGGCGATCTGACAGCCAACCCGCGTCTGCGTCTGGCGGTGGACAAGGCCAAGGCCGCCAATATGCCGGCCGACAATATCAAGCGCAATATCGACAAGGCCACAGGCAACCTCGATGGCGTGACCTACGAAGAAATTCGTTACGAAGGCTACGGTATTGGCGGCGCCGCCATCATCGTGGACACAATGACCGACAATCGCGTGCGCACGGTTGCCGATGTGCGTCATGCTTTCAGCAAGTACGGCGGCAACATGGGCACGGAAGGCTCGGTGGCTTTCCAGTTCAAGCATGTGGGTCAGATTCTGTTTGCCCCCGGTGCTGATGAAGAAAAAATCATGAACGTGGCACTGGAAGCCGGTGCCGAAGACGTGATTACCGATGAAGACGGAGCCATCGAAGTGCTGACAGCACCCGGTGACTTCGAGCCTGTGCGTGATGCGCTGCAGGCTGCAGGTCTTGCGCCCGATATGGCGGAAGTGACCATGCGTCCTGAAAATACAATCGCTCTTGAAGGCGATGACGCAGCGCGCATGCAAAAGCTGCTCGACATGATTGAAGATCTGGATGACGTTCAAGACGTCTACCACAACGCAGAACTATGAAAATTCTTGTGATTGGCGGCGGTGGCCGTGAACACGCCCTGGCGTGGAAGTTGGCTGAGTCGCCCAAGTCGACCAAGGTGTATGTGGCTCCCGGCAACGGTGGCACGGCCCTGGCGGGTGGCAAACTGGAAAACCTCAACATCACCGATGTTCAGGCCCTGCGCGAATGGGCGCAGGCTGAAAAGATCGCCGTGACCGTTGTGGGCCCCGAAGCGCCTTTGGCTGCTGGCGTGGTCGATGAATTCCGCGCCCACGGCCTGAAGATCTTTGGCCCCTCCAAGGCGGCTGCGCAGCTGGAGTCTTCCAAGGCCTTCTCCAAGGCCTTCATGCGCCGCCACGGCATCCCCACGGCGGACTACGACACCTTTACCGACCCTGTTGCGGCCCACGCCTTCGTGGACCGTCTGGGCGCGCCCATCGTCGTCAAGGCCGACGGCTTGGCCGCGGGCAAGGGCGTGGTGGTTGCCATGACGCTTAAGGAAGCCCACGATGCTGTGGACTTCATGCTGGTGGACAACAAATACGGCGTGCAGCACAACGACGGCGGCGCGCGTGTGGTGATTGAAGAGTTCCTCGACGGCGAAGAAGCGTCCTTCATCGTGCTGTGCGACGGCAAGAACGTGACGGCTCTGGCCACCAGCCAGGACCACAAGCGCCTCAAGGACAACGACGAAGGCCCCAACACCGGCGGCATGGGCGCTTATTCGCCCGCCCCCGTGGTGACGGCCGATGTGCACCACCGCGCCATGCGCGAAATCATTCTGCCCACCATTCGTGGCATGGAAAAAGACGGTATCCCGTATACCGGCTTCCTCTACGCGGGCCTGATGATCGACAAGGCCGGTCACCCCAAGACGCTGGAATTCAACTGCCGCATGGGCGACCCTGAAACCCAGCCCATCATGATGCGCTTGAAGAGCGATCTGGTGGACGTGATGCTGGCCGCTGCCGAAGGCAAGCTCGACCAGCTGGAGCTGCAGTGGGACCGCCGCACCGCTTTGGGCGTGGTCATGGCTGCTGCCGGCTACCCTGAAGACCCCCGCAAGGGCGATGTCATCACCGGCCTGCCTGCGGCGGCCGACGATGCCATGGTCTTCCACGCCGGCACGCAGCTGAACGGCGAAGGCCAGCCCGTCACCAGCGGTGGCCGCGTGCTGTGCGTGACCGTGCTGGCAGATAGCGTCAAGCAAGCTCAGCAAAAAGTCTATGACGTGGCCCGTGGCATCCATTTCGATGGCGCCCAGTACCGCCGCGACATTGGCTTCCGTGCTGTCAAGAAGGCTGACTGATGACGCAGGCATCCCCGGCGCTCGCCGCCGACCAGTTGCCTGCCGCCCAGGTGCGTGAGTACCTGACGGGCCTGCAGGCCCGTATCACGCAGGCGCTGGAAGACATCGAAGGTGAGGGCGGGGCTCGCTTTCTGGCCGATGCCTGGCACAAGGCACCGGGCGAGAAGCTGCAGGGCGACGGCATCACCAAGATCATGGAAGGCGGCCGCGTGTTCGAGCGCGCCGGTTGTGGTTTCTCGCATGTGCGCGGGCCGCAGCTGCCGCCTTCGGCCACGCAGCACCGGCCTGAGCTGGCGGGTGCACCGTTTGAAGCCATGGGCGTCTCGCTGGTGTTTCACCCGCGCAACCCCATGGTGCCTACGGTGCATATGAATGTGCGCATGATTTCGGCCGGCCATGAAGGCCAGCCCAAGACCTGCTGGTTTGGCGGCGGCATGGATTTGACGCCTGTGTATGGCTTTGAAGAAGATGCTGTGCATTTTCACCAGACTTGCCGTGATGCGCTGACGCCGTTTGGCGATCAGCTCTATCCACGCTTCAAGACCTGGTGTGACGAGTACTTCTTCCTCAAGCACCGGGGCGAGCAGCGCGGCATTGGCGGCATCTTCTTTGATGACTTCAGCGAACTCGGTCAGCAAGGCAGCTTTGCCATGCTGCAGTCCGTGGGCGATGCTTTCCTCAAAGCTTATTTGCCCATCGTGCAGCGCCGCCAGAATGCACAGTACACGCAACAGCAGGTGGACTTCCAGCGCTACCGCCGTGGTCGCTATGTGGAGTTCAACCTGGTCTGGGACCGCGGCACACACTTTGGCCTGCAGTCCGGTGGCCGCACCGAGTCCATCCTGCTGTCCATGCCGCCCCATGCGGACTGGAGCTATCAGCGCGAAGATGCCCCCGGTACGCCCGAGCGTGCGCTGATCGAAAAATACCTGATTCGCCGCGACTGGCTGTGATCAGCACATTTCCCTGCTGGCAGTCCATAAAGCCCTGTCAGCAGGGAAATTTTTAGAAAACTATAATTTCAATAGCTCGATGCGCAGATCCTTACTGGCGCATCCCTGTTTTTCAATGCGTGAAGAGTGCAGGCCCTGCGGGTCGGGACGCTCGGACTTATCCAGCCCTGATACGGGTGTGGCGCGGCACACGCTATATTGATCCCATCATTTACTGATTCCATCGCCTGATGACCACCTCCACCAAATCGGATTCCGCAGCCAAGCGCGACGTCACCAAACTCCAGCGAGCCATTGTTGACGGTCTCGAAGACGTCAAGGCCCACGATATCCAGGTGTTCAACACCGAAGCCCTGTCGCCGCTGTTCGAGCGCGTGATCGTGGCCTCGGGCACTTCCAACCGCCAGACCAAGGCGCTGGCCTCCAGCGTGCGCGAAGCCGTCAAGGCCGCTGGCTTTCCCGTGCCCCGCCAGGAAGGCGAAAGCAATGGCGAATGGATCATCGTGGACTGCGGTGCAGCTGTCTGCCACATCATGCAGCCTGCTATTCGCCAATACTATCGTCTGGAAGAAATCTGGGGCGAAACACCCGTTCGCCTGAAGATTGGTGCCGCCAAGCCCAAGCCCGCTGAGCTGGCTGCCAAGAAGCTGGCCGCCAAGCAGGCCGTGGAAAAGGCCGCCGCTGAAAACACCGTGGTCGAGAAAAAGCCTGCAGCCAAGAAAGCTGCGGCCAAGAAGCCTGCGGCAAAGTCTGCTTCTACTGCAGCGGTCAAAAAGCCTGCCGCCAAGAAGACCGTTGCCGCCAAGACCGTGAAGATCAAGCCCAGCACTCCACGCACAGCCAAGGCCGCTACTGCCGCCAAGCCCGCTGCCAAGCGCGCTCCCCGCGCCAAGGCCTGATCTGGCTGCTGATTCGCGATGAGACTGACCATCGTGGCCGTAGGCCTGCATGTGCCGGACTGGGCGCAGACGGCCTACGACGATTACGCCAAGCGCTTTCCGCCCGAACTCAAGGTTGAACTCAAGGCCGTTAAGACCGAGCCGCGCGGCTCCAAGACGGTCGAGACCTTGTACGCGGCAGAGCGCAAGCGCATTGAAGCGGCCATTGCCCGTGGTACCCGCATCGTGGTGTTGGATGAGCGCGGCACCAATCTGACCACCAAGGCACTGGCTCAGCGCCTCAAGGGCTGGCAGCTCGAAGGTGACGACGTGGCTCTGGTCATCGGCGGCCCCGATGGACTGGACCCCGAGTTCAAGGCCGCAGCGCATGAACGCATCCGCCTGTCTGACCTGACGCTGCCGCACGCCATGGTGCGCGTGCTGCTGATCGAGCAGCTCTACCGCGCCTGGTCGGTGAATGCAGGCCATCCTTATCACCGCGAGTAATCAAGCGGAGTAATCGAGGCCGGGTATTGGCGGTTGAGGAATAGTGCCTACAGGGCAGCGCGTGCATTTTGATGGCGCGCGTGATACTATGATTTTGATAGCCTGATGCGCTTGATATATATGCGCTAGAGGCGGTTTTAATTCAAAATCATGGCGCCTTTTATCTATCTTGCATCCCAAAGTCCCCGCCGCCGCCAGTTGCTGGAGCAGTTGGGCGTGGCTCACGAATTGCTTTTGTCCAATGCCGCCGGCGATATTGCCGAAGATGCAGAAGCGATTGAAGCCGAACGCGCTGGCGAAGCTCCGCGTGACTATGTGCAGCGCGTGACCGCTGGCAAGCTCGACGCTGCCGTGGCCCGCCACGCGCGCCGTGGTCTGGCTGCCGCGCCGATTCTGTGCTCGGACACCACGGTGGCGCTGGGCATGCAGATTCTGGGCAAACCTGTAGATGCCGACGATGCGCGGCGCATTCTGCGCCTGTTGTCTGGCACCGAGCATGAGGTGCTGACCGCAGTCGCCATGCAAAGCGGCGCGCAGCGCCTGCAGGCGCTGTCGGTTTCGACCGTGAAGTTTGAATCCATGAGCGAGGCGCAGATTGATGCCTATATCGCCACCGGCGAGCCCATGGGCAAGGCCGGCGCCTATGGCATCCAGGGCAGGGCCGCCGCGCACATTGCCGAGATTCGCGGCAGTTACTCGGCCATCATGGGCCTGCCGGTCTATGAAACCGCTGGGCTGCTGCGCCAGCTGGGCTGGGCACTCTAAGCGCTGATTTTCCTGAACCAAGCGCAGCTTCGGGACTCCAACTCGCAAGAGTTGCTCTGCACGTTGCCCATCTTGCGCCTGTCATGGGCGCATCGCACACTGCGTGCAGACATCTGGCAAGACCTATAAAGAAAGAACGACAGTCAATGCAGCAAGATATTTTGATCAACTGGTCGCCGCAGGAAACGCGGGTGGCGATTGTCGAAAACGGTGCCGTGCAGGAGCTGCACATGGAGCGCCCGCTGGAGCGCGGCCTGGTCGGCAACATCTATCTGGGCAAGGTCTCGCGCGTGCTGCCCGGCATGCAGTCCGCCTTTATCGACATCGGTCTGGAGCGCGCGGCCTTTTTGCATGTGGCCGATGTCTGGCAGCGCCAAGAGGGCGGTGAAGCCCCGATGTTTGCGCGCAAGGACCTGCCCCAGGTGCCGATTGAAAAGCAGGTGTTCGAGGGGCAAACCTTGCTGGTGCAGGTCATCAAGGACCCGATTGGCACCAAGGGCGCACGCCTTTCCACGCAGATCAGCATTGCAGGCCGTCTGCTGGTGTTTTTGCCGCAGGACGACCATATCGGCATCTCGCAAAAGATTCCGCAGAACGAGCGCGACGCGCTGCGCGCCCGTCTGCAAGGGCTGGTGGGCACCAAGGACGAGGGCGGTGGCGGTGGCTTTATTCTGCGCACCAATGGTGAGGATTCCAGCGATACCGAGCTGGCCGAAGATATCCGCTATCTGCGCAAGACCTGGGCGCGCATCAAGGATGCGGCGCAGAAGTTGCCTGCCATGTCCGTGCTGCATCAGGACCTGAACCTGCTGCAGCGCGTGCTGCGCGATCTGGTGGGAGAGAACACGCAAAGCATTCGCATCGACTCCAAGGAGCAGTTTGCGTTGCTCAAGACCTTCGGTCAGGAATACATGCCTGCAGCGGTGCCCAAGCTGCAGCTGTACAAGGGCGAGCGCCCCATCTTCGACCTGTATTCCATTGACGAGGAAATCGCTCGCGCGCTGGGACGGCGCGTGGACTTGAAGTCCGGCGGCTATCTCATCGTGGATCAGACCGAGGCGCTGACCACCATCGACGTGAACACTGGCGGCTATGTGGGTGCCCGTAATTTCGATGACACCATCTTCAAGACCAATCTGGAAGCGGCCCATGCCATTGCCCGTCAGCTGCGTCTGCGCAATCTGGGCGGCATCATCATCGTGGACTTCATCGACATGCTGCGCGAAGACCACCAAAGCGAGGTGCTCTCCGAGTTCCGTCGTCAGCTGGGCCGCGACCGCGTCAAGACCATGGCGGGCGGCTTCTCGCAGCTCGGTCTAGTCGAGATGACGCGCAAGCGCACCCGCGAATCGCTGGCGCATATGCTGTGCGAGCCATGCCCGGCCTGCTCAGGCAAAGGCAATGTGAAGACGGCGCGCAGCATCTGCTATGAAGTGCTGCGCGAAATTCTGCGCGAAGCTCGTCAGTTCAACCCGCGCGAGTTCCGTGTGGTGGCTTCGCCCAAAGTGGTGGAGATGTTTCTGGACGAAGAAAGCCAGCATCTGGCCAGCCTCTCTGACTTCATCGGCAAGCCGATATCACTGCAGTCTGAGACCGTGATGGCGCAGGAACAATACGACATCGTGCTGCTTTGAGCCGCGCCAAGAGGGCCGCGAAATTTTTGGAGATGGCTTAGGTTGGCATGGGCTTGCGCGGTGGGGTCTGCTCCCGTTTTAACGTGAGTGGACCCTGAACACGCAAGCGCTCATCGATCTGGCCGTGCAGCACATGCCGGGTCAATACCCGCTCGATATCGGCTTCGTCGAGCGGCCCATACCAAACGCCCTCAGGGTAGACAATCATCAGCGGGCCATGGTTGCAGGGGAATTGGCAACTGGTTTGCAGTGGCATCACGCAGTTTTTGAGGCCCGGGGTCTCGCGTATCGTCTTCGCCAGCTGAGGCCAGAGTTTGACCGATCCCTTGGCTGCGCAGCGCGGCCCTACGCACCAAAGTGCATGGTGTTGAATACTGGGCACCACTGACCAGCCGGCGGGGTCGCGTTCCCAGGCATCGTCGCCCACTACTTCAACGATATCTCGTACATCGGGCTGGGTCAGTGCAGTGTTGACGGTCTGCGCGAGAGCATCTGCCAATTGCGGTGTTTGCAGAAGTGGCTCGGCAAAGATCAGACGCGGACAGTGGTCGCTATCCCGCCGGGCGGCGCGCCAGCGCATGATGAGTTTGTGCAGCCAGCGACGCAGCGATGGCTCGTCAGGCACCATCACGGGCAGGATGATGACAGTCTGCGCTTTTGCGCACGAATCCAATGCTTCAGGCAGTGCGGGTTGAGACCGATCCACAAACGCCGCTTGCACCAGCCATGGCGATGGGCCGCGTGCTGCCAGCGTCATGCGCAGTCGGTCTGCCAGCATCGTCAGTTCATTGGCTGCGTTGGCATAAGCCGCACCACGGCTCAGCAGAATGATGGCCGTCGTGGAATCAGAGGTGGTGGAGCCGTGTGTCGGTGATGTCATAGCAGCTCGTCTGGAAGAAATTCGATCAGAGGTTTGCCGCTGCGCGGGCTGGGGCGCACCAAGGCACGGACGCCATATACATCGGCAATGATTTCAGATGTCAGTACCTCGCTGGGCGTGCCCTGGGCGACGAGGGCGCCGTCTTTGAGCAGGTACAGCCGGTCGCAGTAGTGCGCAGCCAGGGGAAGCTCGTGCAGTGCAGCCAGCGCTGTCAGACCCAAACTGCGGATCAGGTTCATCAGCTCGAACTGATGGCGGACGTCGAGATGATTGGTAGGCTCGTCCAGCACCAGCAGCGGGGCCTGCTGCGCCAGTGCGCGGGCCATGAGCACGCGTTGTTTTTCGCCGCCAGAGAGGGTGGAGAACATGCGCTGCGCCAGATGTTCGGCGTCCACCCGCTCCAGTGCCCGTGCAGCGATGCGAAAGTCCTCCTCGCTATCGCGCGCAAAGGGGGATTGGTGGGGAGTGCGCCCCATAAGAACCACATCACGCACCCGCAATTCGAACTCGCTGGTGTTCTCCTGTGCGAGCACCGCCATGGCGCGGGCGTTGTCACGGGCACTGCTCTGCCACACATCGTTGCCGTGGATGCTCACGCTGCCGCTGGCAGGCTTGAGGATGCGGTAGATCATGCGCAGCAACGTGGACTTGCCACTGCCGTTGGGCCCCAGCAGGCCGACCAGTTCGCCCTTCGTCACATGCAAGCTGACATCGCGCACGATATGGGCTGCAGCGGCCTTCCAGCTCAGTTGGCGGGCCTGCAGATGCACGGTTGCGGCGGCCTGGTTCATGTCACCAGTCTTTCGCGTGCGTTCTTGCGGCACAGCATCCAGACAAAGAAGGGGCCGCCCAGTAGCGAGGTGATGACGCCCACCGGCACTTCGGCGGGCGCAAAAGTGATGCGCGACAACACATCCACCCAGACCAGGAAAATCGCACCCAGCAATGCCGCCACAGGCAGCACGCTGCGGTGTTCGGCACCGACCAGCATGCGTGTGACATGGGGCACGATCAGGCCCACAAAGCCGATCGGCCCGGTCAGCGCCACAAGCACGCCGGTGACCAATGAAACCAGCACAAACAGCCAGCGCCGCGTGCGCGTGGTATCCACACCCAGCGTCGCAGCGCTTTCCTCGCCTGACAGCAGGGCGTTGAGCGAGCGAGCCTGTGTCAGCAGCAGAGCTGCACCGATGGTCAGCAGTACTGCAGGCAGACCCAGTTCATCCCAACGAGTGCCAGCCAGACTGCCCAAGGTCCATGTCAGTACCGAGTTAGCCAGTTCGCGCTGGTCGGCAGTGAGCACGATGAGGCTGGTCGCGCCGCCCAGGCAATACGCAATTGCCACGCCGCCCAGAATCAGGCGCGAAGCCTGCAGGCGGCCATTGGCATAGGCCAGAAGGTACACGGCTGTGCAAGCAGCCAGCGCGCCGCCAAAAGCACCCATGGGCAGTGCCAGATCGCCCGCGAAAGACAGAGCACCGAACGCAATCACGCTGACGGCGCCCACCGATGCACCGGAGGAAACACCCAGCAAATAGGGATCGGCCAAGGGGTTGCGCACCATGGCCTGCATGGCCACGCCGACGAGTGCCAGGCCCGCACCGGCAAGGGCTGCCAGCAGCACGCGCGGCATGCGCACGCGCCAGACGATTTGAATTTGGGCAGAAGTCCAGTCGCCGGGCTGTAAACCCAGGCCCAGAAGCTCGCCGATCTCATGCGCTGTGATTAGCCAGGCTTGCTGGGGCGAAATTCGCACGGGCCCCAGCGTGATGGCCAGGGTGAGCGAGATCAGCAGCAAGGCCAACAGGGCGCTCAGCCACAACGACAGGCGGCGGCGCTGCAGCGCAAAGGCCAGTGTGGTGGGCATGCTCATGGCTGGGGGATGTGCGCGGGGTGCAGGGCATGGGCCAGCCTGCGCGTGGCCTCTACATTGCGTGGGCTGGGGGTGGCTTCGGCAAATTCCATGAACACAAATTTCTGCTCGCGGACAGCCTTGAGTTGTGACAGCTCGGGCTTGGCCAGAAGAAACTGGCGCTTGCCATCTGCCGTGGGTCTGTCGTTGTCGACGATGACAATCCAGTCCGGATCGCGCGCGATCACATCTTCCCAGTTACCGCGCATCCAGCTGCTGTTGAGGTCGTCAAAAATATTGCTGCCGCCCGCAGCTTCGATCATGGCCTGCGGCATGGCATAGCGGCCTGTGGTGATGGGAATGTCTGTGCCGCTGTCAAAGACAAACACCTTGGGTTTTTCCACTTTTCCTTTGAGTGCATCGGTGATGCGCTGCAGCTCGGTGCGCTGGCCGCTGACCAATGCTTGGGCGCGTGATTCGATATCAAAGATTCGGCCCAGGTTGAGCAGGTCGTTGAAGGTGTCTTCCAGCGACACGCGTTCGCGCGCTACCTGGCGGATGCAGGATTCACTGAGCACGTAGCTGGCAATGTTCAACTCCCTCAGGCTGGAGGGGGTGATCTGACCTTGCCTGAAACCGTAGGACCAGCCACTGAAGACAAAATCGGGCTCGGCATTGAGCAAGGTCTCAAGGTTCATGCCCTGACTGGAGAGGTCTGGCACTTTTTCCAGCAATGGCCGCATGGCGGGGGGCAGGCGCTGGATATCACGCAGGCCGCCGTAGCCCACGAGGCGATCTTGCAGGCCCAGCGCCAGAAACATCTCCAGCAGATTAATGCCGTGCACCACAGCGCGCTGCGGCACCTGGTCGTAGACCACGGGCTGACCGCAGACTTCGATGGATAGGGGCGCGCGCGGCGGTTCTGCCGGCGAAACAGGGGCCTCGACGGTGCGATGTTCAGAACAAGCGACAAGCGCCAGACCGGTTAACGCCGTAACGATGGAGCGTTTCAAAAAGCCATCAAACAGGAACCACCCGCGCATGCACTTATTGGATTTCATGGCGTTTAGGGTCTACGTCAAGTAAATACATACGCTGGTTGCTCCTGTTTTTATAGTGCACGGACCGCTTTTAGAACGAGAACTCTGCCGTCAGATCCACGCGGCGGCCTTCCCCCGGATAGGCTTGCGAGGCCTTGGCGCTGGAAACTGCCGAGTAGGTGTAGAGCTTGTCGGTGAGGTTGCGCACAGACAGACGGTAGGTGCTGCCTGCCTGCGGGCGCCAGCTCAAAGCCGCATCCCAAACCGTGTAGCCACCGCTGAGGGCCGTGTTGGCGTTGTCGGCAAAGCGGCTGCCCACGGCGCGTGCACCCAGCGATGCCTGCCAACGACCCACGCTGCTGTGGGTGGAGTAGTGCGCCCATAGATTGGCCGTGTTGCGCGCCACGTTGCTGGGGCGATTGCCCGATCGGTTGGCGCCACCGGCTTCGATCAGTTGGTCATATTTGGCATCGACAAAGGCGTAGTTGCCCTCCACGCGCCACTGCGGCGAGAGGCGCATCACCGCGCTCAGCTCCAGTCCCTGCGAATGCTGCTTGCCGCCTTGTACGGACAACTGGCTGTTGTTCGGATCGCGGGTGATGATGTCCTTTTTCTCGATCCGATAGGCGGCAGCCGTCCACTCACCCAGACCCTGGGCAAAGTGCTGCTTCAGACCCAGTTCGATCTGGCGTGCCGTGGTCAGCTTGTAGTTTCGATTGGCGAGGTTCAGGGTCAGGATGTTGCTGACCGGGTCATGTCCTTGAGAGACTTGGCCATACAGGCTGGTCTGGGCGTTGAGCTTGTGCGTCAGGCCCAGCCGCCATGCAGTGCCGCCCAGGTTTTTGCCGAACGAGCCGCTTCCAATCAGGTCGTTGCGGGTGAAGTCTGTCAGATCGCGGCGAATGCCGGCCAGCAGCAGCCAGCGGTCACTGAGCGTCCAGGCGTCTTCGGCATAGAAGTCATGCGTGGTGGCAACTGTGGTAAAGCGCGGAATCATGGAACTGGTGTTGTCCCAGCCGTGATAGATGGCTTCCACAGGCATGGTGGTGGAGTAGTCAAAGGCCGACGAGGCATAGCCGAATTTGGCGCGGCTCACCTCCCAGCCCAGCACCAGTTGATGGGCTCCGGCCTTGAGTTTGGACTCCAGGCGATTGCCGGTTTGCTCCAGATCGTGCGTCAGCTCGATATAGTCGCCGCGCGTGATCGTCTGGGCCGCCGGGTTGTAGCTATAGGCTTCAATGTTGCGCCAGTAGCGGTCGGCCTTGAAGTGATAGAGCTCGTTGCTCACGCTCCACTGGTCGTTAATCTGGTACTGCGCCCGGGCGCGCACGCGCTTGTCCTTGATGCGGATATCGCTGTCGTCGGTATTGAAGTTGCGACCCAGCAGCTCGGGCACGATGGCGCCGTTGACCGTGGGCGTGCCAAAGTAACGCGCGGGCTTTTCGTCACTGACATCGGCCAGCAGTTCCACGCGCAAAGCGGTCGTGGGCTGCCAGCGCAGAGTGCTCATCAGTTTGCTGCCGCTGGCGCGGCTCATGTCGTGCTCGCCGCGGGTGTAGTGGCCGTAAGCGTCTACGCGGTAGCTCAGCGTATCGCTGAGCGCGCCCCCCATACCCAGCCCCAGCTTGGCCGAACCATGCGAGCCAGCCCCCACCAGAACCTCGCGCACGGTCTCGCGCGTGGGCTGCTTGCGCACTACATTGGCGGTGGCCCCGACGGTGCCCGAGCCATAGACGATGAAGGCCGGGCCACGCAGCACCTCGACACGCTCATAGCCCCAGCTGTTGGCAGGGTAGGGCGTGGTGGAGGAGGCCACGCCAAGGCGCACGCCATCTTCGGCAATGCCTACGGAGTTGGTGCCCGTAAAGCCGCGCGTGCTGAAGGACAGGCTGCTATAGCTGGTGGCAGACAGCGGTGTCATGCCCACTGTGCGGCCAATGATGTCGGCCATGCGGCTGTCGCCGCGCTCTTGCCAGGTCTGCTCGTCCACATGATCCAGGCTGGCTGGCAGATCCAGAGTGGTTATGCCGGTGCGGCTGCCGGAGACCGTCGGCAGCGAAAGACCCAAGCCGCCTTCGGCAGTATCAATAACTTGAACGGTGGGAAGTTGCGCTGGGGCTGCTGCTCCAGCAGCCTTGGTCGCCGAGGTTTGAGTGGGTTCGGCCACGGGTTCTGCGGCCATGCTGATTGTAGCGGGTACCAGGCCGATCAGAGCGGCAGGCAAGGAGAAGTGATTCATTCGCGTCAGTCGATGCTGACCGCCTGCCTGCTGGTGACGAGATCATGCCAAAAGCATGGACTCGCATTGAACGAACCCGCCATTGGCTTGTTGCCGTCACGCTGCTCCCCGCAGACGGTCGTTGCAAATGCTGGCGGCAGGGGCTGACCCGGCAACGCGCAGCGCTTCACAGGCCGGTATCCGGGCTGGCAGATGGCTCAATGCCTGCCGACTCGCCTTCCCAACGTCGCCGCGCACCTCGTGAGAGGTCACGTACAACGTCAGTGACTGGCTCTTGCACTGCAAAAGCCGTGAGTCGGTTGAATCTGCTTACCGTTGCGGGGGCAGCCAGGGCTTTGCACCCTGTTCCCGTTTAACCCGGGGCATAGCCCGAGCACCTGTGACATTTGAATTGAAGGGAACTGACCGGCAGATTGAATCTGTCAGAAACCTTCCTTCAATTCGCTGCGCAGTATATCGTAGCAGTGGTCGGGAGCAAGACTTGCTTCGGGACTCAGGCGGCGTTGGTTGTGCTGTCGGATTGGTTGGGACCTTCGCCAACCTTCGGATTGCTCATCAGCGCATACCGTAATTTTTTACATGCCGGAAAATGACAGGGTCAAGGCCGTTTCCCAATGAAAACAGGGTGCTAAAGTGAATGTAAAACCCTAGGTCTTGTACAAGACTTAAAAATTTTGCTCTAGTTGCGCTTAGAATTTTGTATTGTGGGAACGTATTGCAAGGAATAGCAATGCTTCCTGCTGTGTCAGGCCCCATTGCGCAAGCTCGGGATGCAGGCCAGAGGCACGCCCCCCACCTTTTCACTACCTGAGACAAGAGATGAGTACGCAGCAACCCACCATCATCTATACCTTGACGGACGAGGCGCCTCGCCTGGCCACCAGCGCATTCCTGCCCGTGATCCGCGCTTTCGCGGCACCCGCAGGCATCAATGTGGAGACCAGCGATATTTCGCTGTCCGGCCGTATTCTGGGCGAGTTCCCCGAGTACCTGACCGACGAACAACGCGTTCCCAACAACCTGGCCGAGCTGGGCAAGCTGACGCTGACGCCCGAAGCCAACATCATCAAGCTGCCCAACATCTCCGCATCCGTGGGCCAGTTGACTGCTGCCATCAAGGAGCTGCAGTACAAGGGTTACAAGGTTCCCAACTTCCCCGAGAACCCCACGACCGACGAAGAAAAGGACATCAAGGCGCGCTACAGCAAGTGCATCGGCTCGGCTGTGAACCCCGTGCTGCGCGAGGGCAACTCCGACCGTCGCGCCCCTGCCGCCGTCAAGAACTACGCCAAGAAGCACCCTCACTCCATGGGTGAGTGGAAGCAGTGGTCGCAGACCCATGTCTCGCACATGGATGAGGGCGACTTCTACCACGGCGAAAAGTCCATGACGCTGGACAAGGCCCGTGAAGTGAAGATGGTGCTGGAGACCAAGTCCGGCAAGAGCATCATCCTCAAGGACAAGGTCAAGCTGCAGAACGCAGAAGTGATCGACTCTATGTTCATGAGCAAGAAGGCGCTGTGCGATTTCTATGAAAAGGAAATCGAAGACTGCCGCGAATCGGGCATTCTGTTCTCGCTGCACGTCAAGGCCACGATGATGAAGGTCTCGCACCCCATCGTGTTCGGTCACTGCGTCAAGATCTTCTACCGTGAAGCTTTTGAAAAGCACGGCAAGCTGTTCGACGAACTGGGCGTGAACGTGAACAACGGCATGGCCGACCTGTACGCCAAGATTGACACACTGCCTGCCTCGCAGCGCGACGAAATCGTGCGCGACCTGCACAAGTGCCAGGAGCACCGTCCTCGTCTGGCCATGGTCGATTCGGCCAAGGGCATCACCAACTTCCACTCGCCCAACGACGTGATCGTTGACGCCTCCATGCCCGCCATGATCCGTGGCGGCGGCAAGATGTGGGCCGCTGATGGCAAGCCCTACGACTGCAAGGCCGTGATGCCTGAGTCCACCTTTGCCCGTATCTATCAGGAAGTGATCAACTTCTGCAAGTGGCACGGCAACTTCGACCCCAAGACCATGGGCACCGTGCCCAACGTGGGTCTGATGGCGCAGAAGGCTGAAGAGTACGGCTCGCACGACAAGACGTTTGAAATCGCCGAAGACGGCGTGGCCAACATCGTGGACATCGCCACCGGCGAAGTGCTGATGAGCCAGAACGTGGAAGAAGGCGACATCTGGCGTATGTGCCAGGTCAAGGATGCACCTATCCGCGACTGGGTGAAGCTGGCTGTCACGCGTGCCCGCAACTCCGGCATGCCTGCCGTGTTCTGGCTGGACCCCTATCGTCCCCACGAAGCCGAGCTGATCAAGAAGGTGCAAACCTACCTGAAGGATTACGACACCACCGGCCTCGAAATCCACATCCTGTCACAAGTGCGCGCCATGCGCTACACGCTGGAGCGCGTGGCCCGTGGCCTGGACACCATCTCGGTGACCGGCAACATCCTGCGCGACTACCTGACCGACCTGTTCCCGATTCTGGAACTGGGCACCTCGGCCAAGATGCTGTCCATCGTGCCTCTGATGGCAGGTGGCGGCATGTACGAAACCGGTGCTGGCGGCTCCGCTCCCAAGCATGTGCAGCAGCTGGTGGAGGAAAACCACCTACGCTGGGATTCGCTGGGTGAGTTCCTGGCGCTGGCCGTGTCCTTCGAAGACCTGGGCATCAAGGAAAACAACAGCCGCGCCAAGCTGCTGGCCAAGACCCTGGATGAAGCCACCGGCAAGCTGCTGGATCTGGACAAGTCGCCTTCGCGCCGCACCGGTGAGCTGGACAACCGTGGCTCGCAGTTCTACATCGCTCTGTACTGGGCTCAGGCGCTGGCCGCTCAGACCGAAGACGCGGAACTGGCTGCCAAGTTCGCGACTCTGGCCAAGACGCTGACCGACAACGAAGCCAAGATCGTTGGCGAGATGAAGGAAGTGCAAGGCAAGGCTGCTGACATCGGCGGCTACTACATGCCCGACGTGGCCAAGATGGACGCTGTGATGCGCCCCAGCGCCACCTTCAACGCTGCCATCGCCGCAGTCTGAGAAGGCGCTGATGGCAAGCTGAGTTCAGGCTCGGCTTGCTGATCACAAACAGCCGGTGAACCTGCAAAGGTCACCGGCTTTTTCATGTGCGCTGTACAGGCTGTTTGCTATATAAAGAGAAGCTGCCTGCCTATATTGAATATGGACTAGAAGCTGGTTTGATTCAGAATTAATCCGAATTGGCTTCAATTTCTCTGAAGGACTTTCATGCCGTTGCATCAATGCCCATGCTGTGACTATTTCTCGCTGCCCACCCGTGGCGAGTACGACATCTGCAACGTCTGCTTCTGGGAAGATAATGGCATCGACGTGGATGAGCCCGATGAATACTCAGGCCCCAATCACATGACGCTGCGCGAAGGGCGGCAGAACTTCCTGCAGGTCGGGGCCTGTCATCCAAACAGCGTCAAGCATGTGATGCATGTGGATGATCGCCTGTGGCTCAGGTATAGAGGCCGCACGCTCAAAACTTAACGGAGTTCCCTGGCCTGCTCAACCCAGCGCAGAAACCGCATGCCCGGGTGCTGGCGCAAACGAGGGTAGTGCGCGCGGTGATAGCAGTCCCAGTAGCTGGCGACCTGCTGTTTGCGCAAGGTGATGAAGTCGGGGTTTTCTGCGGCAAAGCCGCCGTAGCTTTGCGTGCTGAGCTGGGGAATATGCTCAGCCACAAGCTCGGCAATCTGGCGCACATAGTCGCTGCTGAGCCTGATGACAAAGGGCACAACCCAATCTTCGTTGCGGGCTGCTTCCATCTGCAGCAACTGGCGCAAACAGGCCTCGCGCACATGGCCATTGCTGTGGCGACTGCCCAGACACAGCGTCAGTATTTGAGCGAGGCCGCTGGTTTTTTGAATGCACTGCTGCAGATTGCGCTCGTCGTAATAAACGCGATAAGGCGCATGCAACCGCTCGCCGCGTACTTGGCCGCTAAAGCCCGGAAAGGGCTCAAACGCTTCGCCTCTGCTCAGCCTTTGCAGCAAGGCGGGCGCAATCTGTGCCAGCGCTTGCGGAAATTGCGGCTGATAGAGCACGCGGTGCAGCTCAACGCTTGAACGGCTGGCCGCTGATTTTGGAGCCGGCCTTGATGCCGCGCTTGGCAAACCAGCCCTGGTTCATCTCCAGTACAAAGCGCACGGGCTTGGCCGAGCAGTGCGAGTCATCGGTCATGGGCTGCATATCGGCCAGGTTGACGATGGTGCCGTCGTCGGCCACAAAGGCGGCCGTCAGCGGCAGCACGGTGTTGCGCATCCAGAAGCACTGCACGCCGGGCTGCTCGAAGACGAACAGCATGCCTTCCTGCTGGGGCATTTCCTTGCGGAACATGAGACCAATCTCGCGCTGGCGCTCGGTCAGGGCCAGCTGGGTGTCGATGCGGTACATGCCAGCGCTGAGGTCGGTGCGCTGCAGATTCATCTGCGGCTGGCCCGGGCCTTGAGCCATGGCAGCTGTGCTGCCCAGACCCAGTAGCGCTGTGGTGGCCAGCAACATTAGGCGCGTGCGCAAGCTGCTTTTGTGACGTTTGGTGGATGTCTTGCAGGAGAAAGTCTTCATAACCCGGCATGCCAAAAAAATGTCGATGCCATAGAGCCTAAAGCATGCTGTCTTGAATCGGGCTGAAAACGGTGACTTGGCGCTGAAAAATACTCACGGACTAGTTGCAGTTTGTGCATTGCGCTGCAGCTGTGCCGCGCTTGACAGTGGTTTGGGTGGACATTCTTAGAATTTGACGCGTGCAGTGGTGTCAAAATTCGGTCATACGCAAAATGCACCGATACGGTGCGCCGCCGCACAAATACATCAGGACTAGGAGATTCCAGAGCATGAGCGCTTCCCAGCACATCCAGGTTCCGCCGCAAGGCGAAAAAATCACCGTCAATGCCGACAAGACATTGAACGTGCCCAAGCAGCCCATCATTCCATTCATCGAAGGTGACGGCGTGGGTGTGGATGTGACTCCGGTCATGCGCAAGGTGGCCGATGCCGCCGTGGCCAAGGTCTATGGCAGCGAGCGCAAGATCGCCTGGATGGAAGTGTTTGCGGGCGAGAAGGCCACGCGCTTGTATGGCCCCGATATGTGGCTGCCCGAAGAGACCGTGGCCGCCGTGCGCGACTATGTGGTGTCCATCAAGGGGCCGTTGACGACGCCCGTGGGTGGCGGCATTCGCTCGCTGAACGTGGCGCTGCGCCAGGAGCTGGACCTGTATGTCTGCCTGCGCCCCGTGCAGTATTTCAAGGGCGTGCCTTCGCCACTGAAGGAACCCGAGAAGACCAATATGGTGATCTTCCGCGAGAACTCGGAAGACATCTACGCCGGTATCGAATACGCGGCAGGCAGCGAGAACGCGAAAAAGCTGATCAGCTTTCTGTCCAAGGAGTTGGGAGCCAACAAGATCCGTTTCCCCGAGACTTCGGGCATTGGCATCAAGCCCGTGTCCAAGGAAGGCACGGAGCGTCTGGTGCGCAAGGCCATTCAGTACGCCATCGACAACAACAAGCCTAGCGTGACCCTAGTGCACAAGGGCAACATCATGAAGTACACGGAAGGTGCTTTCCGTGACTGGGGCTATGCACTGGCGCAGCGCGAGTTCGGTGCCGAGCTGGTTGATGGCGGCCCCTGGGTCAAGCTCAAGAATCCGAACACAGGCAAGGACATCATCGTCAAGGACTCGATCACCGATGCCTTCCTGCAGCAGATTCTGATGCGCCCCGCCGAATATTCCGTGGTGGCAACGCTGAACCTCAACGGTGACTACATCTCCGACGCGCTGGCCGCGCAGGTGGGCGGCATTGGCATTGCGCCCGGCGCAAACATGTCCGAAACCATTGCCTGCTTTGAAGCCACGCACGGCACGGCACCGCGCTATGCGGGCAAGGATTATGTGAACCCCGGCTCGATGATTCTGTGCGCCGAGATGATGCTGCGCCACATGGGCTGGATAGAGGCTGCGGATCTGATCGTGGCATCGCTCGAAAAAGCCATTCAGAGCAAGCATGTGACCTATGACTTTGCGCGCCTGATGGATGGGGCGACGCAGGTTTCGTGCTCGCGGTTTGGGGATGTGGTCATATCTATGATGGATTGACCCGGCCTGGCTCCCCCTGAGCCGCTTTGCGGCTTCCCCCAGAGGGGGACGACACCTTCGGTGCGCGGCGGCGCTTCCTTGGTGTCTCTTTGTTGGGGCATGCTTTATCAAGTGCAGCGCCTAATGACAAACAGCCCTTTCGGGCTGTTTTGTTTTTGAGGGCTACGTTTTAACGCTGGGGCAGTTCGCAGCCGTCGGGGCCGCAGCTGGGGGCGGCGCTTGCGGCTTGCTGCTGGTTGAGGTTTGCCACTTGCTCGGACCAGTCGGCCAGTTGCTGCTTCCAGCCGTCCACATCGCCCAGCCATTCGCCGATGTCGATGCGCTGCACGGCGCGCTGGCCGAGTTGCTCGGGGTGGTCGAATTCCAGGCCGATGGTGGGGAAGCCCTGTCCCTGCAGCATGTTCAGCCACTGGCGGCTTTCGGCAATGTGCTTTTGGGTGGCTGCGCCTGATTGCTCGGCATAGGCCGCGTCAAAAGAAGCGCTATCAAGGCCAATGCTGGCAGCCAGTTCGCGCAGCACGGCGGGTTCGCTGATGCGCAGGCCGTCCACGTAATGGGCTTTTTGTTCGGCAGAGAGCATTTCCAGCCCCTTGCCACCCAGAACTTCGGCAGCCAGCAGGGCCGTGGTGGGCGGTTCGGAATCAAGCGGCGCGCCGATGTCGTTGAGCAGGCCGTTGAAATAGGCGTCGCCAAAAGGCTGGCCCGTCATCTCGGCAATGCGCTGATCGCTGGCCATGACTTTTTCACGCCAGTCTGCGGTGATGGTGCGGGTATGCGGCCCGGTCAGCATGCCGCCTGCGTGCCATTGAACGGTGATGCCGGGCACGCTGCGTGCGGCCTTGACCAATGGGGCTGCGGCATAGCACCAGCCGCAAAGCGGGTCAAAGACATAGTGCAGAACCAGTGGGGGCAGGGCAGAGTTGTTCATGGTGCGCCAGTGTGAAACTTTGAATAGTCTCCAATGTACGCGCAGTGCCGGGAATGCGGCGTTGCCATGTGTCATGACCTTGGCTGCAAACTTGGCAAAATGGGTCGACTTGTTACCTTGCTCTGTTCTGCTGCCAGCTATGCGCCTCAATACCACGCCACCGCCCAAGTCCTCACCGCCGTCAGAGCCCACGCCACAGTCCGTGGCGCGGCGCAGCACCATGCTGTTTTTGCTGTTCTGGTTGGTGGTGATGGCTCTGATGTATCTGGCCATGCAGTATTTCCTCAAGCCTGCGCAGGCCAAGGTGCAGGCCGATGGCAGCGTGCGCATAGAGCGCGGCATGGACGGGCACTTTCGCGCCAGAGGCTATATCAATGGCCAGCCCGTGACGTTCATGGTTGATACCGGCGCATCTTCCGTGAGTGTCACCGACGCGCTGGCCGCCAAGGCCGGCTTGGAAGGCGGCGAGAAGGCGCGCTTTCGCACGGCCAATGGCGAGCGCGACGGCCGCATCGTCGTGGCCGATGAGGTGCGCGTGGCCAGCCTGATCGTGCGCGATGTGCGTGTGGGCACGGGCTACACGGGTGACGACAGCGACGACGCGTTGCTGGGGCAGAACTTTCTGCGCTTTTTTGATGTGCAGATGAGCGGCGATGAAATGCTGCTGCGGCCACGGGCCAAGGGGCGCTGAGCGGGAAGCGGCAAGCGGATTGGCACCGATGCATCTGCAGTCCATGCGGGTTTGGGCAACCCAATGACCGGCTGGGACTGCTTCTGCGAAAATAGAACCCTCAGGGTATGACGGGCTGGCCAAGGCGCTGGCGCTGTCGTGCGTATCGAGGCTCGATCCACGCCCTTGCTTCGTGGCCTGTTGCCGGTGAAATCGGCGGCAGGTTTTTCATGTTGCCGAGCTTCGAGCCAGATCTTCAGTGATCACTGCTTTACGCCCGACCTTCGCCAAGCCCAGCAGCCGCATCACAGCGCCTGCGGGGCACAGCCATTGATTGTCCGCCGTGTCTCACCGTCAGCCCATACGTGTTCCCGATCGTCACCAGTTCGATATTCTGATCGACGCTCGCTCGCCTGCCGAATATGCCCTGGACCATATTCCCGGCGCCATCAACTGCCCCGTGCTCAGCAATGAAGAGCGCGCGCAGATCGGCACCATCTACAAGCAGGTCAGCCCCTTCGAGGCCAAGCGTCTGGGCGCAGCCATGGTGTCGGCCAATCTGGCGCGCCACCTCTACGAAACCTTTGCCGACAAGCCTGCCAACTGGAAGCCGCTGGTTTACTGCTGGCGCGGTGGTCTGCGCAGCGGCTCCATGGTGACCTGGCTGCGCCTGGTGGGCTGGGACGCGCAGCAGCTCGCCGGTGGCTACAAGGCGTTTCGTGGTCATGTGATCTCCTTGCTGGAGGCGCAGGTGCCGCAGATGCAGATGCGCGTGCTGTGCGGCGCTACAGGCAGCGCCAAGACCCGCGTACTGCATGCTTTGGCCGAAGCAGGCGAGCAGGTGCTGGACCTGGAAGGCTATGCCAGCCACAAGGGCTCACTGCTCGGTGGTCTGCCCGGTGTGGAGCAGCCCAGCCAGAAGCGTTTTGAGACGCTGATTGCCGATCAGCTCGAAAAATTTGACCTCTCGCGTCCTATCTATCTGGAAGGTGAAAGCGCCAAGATTGGCCGCCTTGGCGTGCCGCTGGTGCTGGTCGAATACATGCGCAAGGCCCCCGTGATCGAGATACGCGCCACCACCGAGGCGCGCCTGTCCTATCTGCTGCGCGATTACGCTTATCTGGGCGATGACCCGCAGGCGCTGAGCCAGAAGCTGGGCTGGCTCAAGGAAATGCAGGGCAACGAGACCGTGCGCCGCTGGCAGGGCTGGGCGCAGCAGCGCGAGCTGTCGCCGCTGTTTGAGGAACTGATGCTCAAGCACTATGACCCCCATTACGAGCGCTCGCAGTCCAATCACTTTGACCAGTGGCCCCAGCGCAAGGTGCTGGAGGCGGCAGACTTGTCCGATGCAGCGATCAGCCAGTTGGCACTGCAGGTGCAGGCGCTGGAAAGGCGCTAGATTTGGCGCAACCCCAGAGTGTGCCAGCTGGCAAGGTCGGCTTGGTTCAGACGGCGGACGGTGTGGGGCATGCCGCCAGTTTAGACATGCTCGACAAAGATAGGCACCAGTGACAGCAGCAGCAGGCCTGCCATCAGCCAGTTGAAGGCGCGCAAAGCCTGGGGCGTACGCAACGCGCGGCCCACGGCGCTGCCGAACAGGGTCCAGATGCTGATGCTGGGGTAGTTGACCAAACCCAGAACCAAAGCGGACAGCAGCAGATTGACAAAGAAATCATCGCGAGGCGTGTAAGCGGCGACGATACCTACTGTCATGATCCAGGCCTTGGGGTTGACCCACTGAAAGGCGGCTGCCTGCAAAAAGCTGAAGGGGCGGCTGCCGGACTTCCCTTGGTCCACGCTGCTGGCACGGGCAATCTTCCAGGCCAGCCAGATCAGATAGGCTGCGCCCACATATTTGAGCGCGGTATAGATACGGGGCTCGGCCTCGAATATCTTGCCCAGACCTGCGCCAATCAGCAGCAGCATGAGCACCCCACCCAGACAGATGCCCAGCATATGCGGCACGCTGCGGCGGTAGCCAAAGGTCGCGCCCGATGCGGTGAGCATCACATTATTAGGCCCGGGGGTGACGGAGCTGACAAAGGCAAACATGGCCAGGGGCAGCACAAAAGCGGTGGAGTCAGGTAGCAAAGACATGATGGCTTTGGGGAAGAGCGTTGTGTGCCTGCATGTTAAAACCTCGATTCGGTACAGTTGCAGTACACTTGTGCAGGCCAGTTGATGAGCTGGCCTGCTTTAACAAGCATGACACTTTGAGGAATTCCCCATGCTCGAACCACGCTCAGAAAGCACAGAGGCGGGTGCTGCCCCAGCCCCTGCAGCGACCGCCTCCATTGGCTGGCAGCCCATGCGCTCCAGCAGTGTGGGTTTGGTGGAACAATTGGTCGAGCACTTCGGGGGGCTGATCCGCAATCACGGCTTGCGTGTCGGCATGCGTCTGCCATCGGTGCGCGCGCTGGCGCAAAGCGCGGGGGTCAGCCGCGATACCGTGGTACAGGCCTATGACCGGCTGGCCGCGCAAGGGCTGCTGCAGTCCCGGCGCGGCAGCGGCTTTTATGTGGCGGCGCAGCGCAGGGTGATGGAGCCTGCAGCGGCGGCGGCCGCGTCGCCGCAGTCGGTGGAGTTTGATACCGCCTATTTGCTGCGTGGCATTTTCAGGGATGACAGTGCGGGCACGGGCGGCGCGGGTTGCCTGCCCGCAAGCTGGATGGACCAGGGCCTGATCACCGGTGCCATGCGCGCCATCAGCCGTCAGGGTGGGCGGGCGGAGCAGGGCTTGCTGAGCTATGGCCACCCGCAGGGGCATCTGCCGCTGCGTCAGCAGATTGCGTCCAACTTGCAGGCGCAGGAGGTACCTGCCCACCCCGAAGCCAATCTGATGACCGTGGGCGGCGTGACGCAGGGGCTGGACCTGATCGTGCGCTGCTTTCTCAAGCCCGGCGACACGGTGCTGGTCGAAGACCCGGCCTGGTTTCTGATCTTCGGGCGGCTCAAATACATGGGCGTGAACGTGATTGGCGTGCCGCGCCTGCCGGGTGGCCCCGATGTGGTGGCGCTGCAGTCGCTGGCCCAGGCGCACAAGCCCCGGCTGTTCATCCTCAACACCGCCGTGCACAACCCCACGGGGCTGAGCCTGTCTGCCGGTGTGGCCCACGAGGTGCTGCGCATTGCCGAGCGCCATGATTTTCTGCTGGTCGAAGACGACACCTATGCCGATTTTCTGGGTGCCATGCCGCTGCGACTGGCGGCCATGGACCGGCTGCAGCGCGTGATTCTGGTCGGCGGCTATTCCAAGACGCTCTCCGGCGGGCTGCGCGTAGGCTATCTGGCGGCCAAGCCCGAATATGTGCACCGACTTACCGATATGAAGCTGCTGGCGGGGCTCACATCTTCGCTGCCGGCCGAGCAGATCGTGCACCACATTCTGGCCGATGGGTCGTTTCGCAAACATGTGGACCGCCTGCGCGAGCGGGTGGACCGGGCGCGCATTCGCTGCCTGCGCAAGCTCGAAGCGCTGGGCTGCCATGCGGAATATGAGCCTGTGGCAGGCACTTTTGCCTGGGTGGACTGCGGCGTCGATACCGAGGTGCTGGCACGGCAGGCGGCGGCCAGTGAATTGCTGCTGGCCCCGGGCGTGCTCTTTTCGCCGCGCCAGGCTACCAGCAGCATGCTGCGCGTGCCTGTGGCCATGGCCGATCAGGCGGCACCGTGGAAGCTGCTGGAGCAGATACTGGCCCAGCTGCGGCGATGAAATCCAAGGTTCACGATTGATAACAAACTGACGGCTTTGTCCTGATGGAATATAGGCTGTCTGCTGTTATGTTTGTAGCATGACAGCCGCACGAGCCCTGTTCCATGCAGCCGCCAGTTCACTCTCCCGCCACGGTTGGGGGCGGGGTGCGCTACTGCCGGTGCTGATGGTTCCTGTGCTCGGCCTGACATTGACGGCTTGCACCAGCGCCCCTACCGAACGCGGTGAGGTGAGCGGCGAGAAATTCCACTCGCACGAGCTGGTGCAGTCGGACAGCAACCGCATGGCCACGCTGGCCATGAAAGAGAACCTGGAGAGCTTGTTTGTGCTGATGGACAAGCTCTACCGCCGCAACCCTGCCCAGTGGCGCAAGACCGCCGAAAGCCGCGAGGCCGCCATGACCTATGTGCGCATTGCCGTGCTGGAACGCCAGCCCTGGCACGAACTGCAGGAGCGGCGCGATGTGGCGGCACTGTCGCTGGCGCTGCAGCCCGAGTTCGCGGGCGACCGCGTGGCGGCCTTTATCTATGCAGCGGCAGATATGCTGATTACCGCCCATGGCGGGCGCACCTCATTTACGTTGATCGACGGGCTGGACCCGCAGAACGTCTTTAACGCAGCGCGCAATCTGGAATCGGCCAACTGGATTCTGAATACGCGCAAGTCTGCAGACGGCAAGCCTTTGCTGCTATCAAACCAGATAGCCGACGAGCAGCGCAACCTGAGCTTTGAGCGCGAGATGGGCAAGATCATCGGCAGGCTGGACCTGATTGCCAACTACACAACCGAGCGCTACCGCCGCGCCGTGATTGACTATGGGCAGGGGTTGCTGGCCGGGCCGTTTCTGCAGTTTCTGCCGGTGCGTTGAAGCGAAATCGGGCGATTTCTTCCCGCTGTGGCTTGCTTGCACTTCAGTGCAAGCGGCTCCCCATCGCATCGAACTCATCCCGATTGCGCTTCAACGGCTGCTGCAAAGCACAATCGTGGCAATGGCCGATGAATCTTCCAGCGCCCGCACCGCATGGGGCAGGCCGGCGGGCAGATGAATCAGCTGGTCGCGCCCCAGTTCGTGGACGCTTTGGCCCAGCAGCACTTCAAGCCTGCCTTCAAGGCAATGCAGACTGACGCTGCCCGGTACGCGATGCGGTGGAAGACTCTGGCCGCGCCGCAGTACCACGCGAATGACTTCCATATCATCGGCCTTGAACAGCACCGTGGAGCGCGCGCTGGGCAGTCTGGCGCCAAACGGGGCGACATCCTGCGGCTGAGCGGGCATGGAGAGAACTTGGTCCATGACATCACCTCTTGCACAAGCGACAACGCACCATTGTCGCCCGCAAGAGCCGCCGCATCAATCGCAGTTTGATGACAGTTTTATGGCGGTGCTTTGCTGCAGCTTAGAGCGGCTAACACGACCCAGCAAACCGCAAGTTTGCGTTTGAGACGAGGCGCGAAGCCGCAGGCAGTACAAAAGTACGACAAGGCGAAGCAACGACGTATCAAGGGTTGTGTTAGCGGCTCTTAGACCAGCACGTCGCGAATCGAAGCATCCTTGTCAAACTGCGCCTTGGCAAAAGGGCAGAGCGGCAGCACCTTGGTGCCCGTCTCACGCGCCCAGGCCACCAGTGCATTGAGCAATTGGCGGCCCACGCCTTCGCCGCGCAGGGATTCGTCCACATCGGTGTGGTCAATGATGATCATGGTCGCATTGGTGCGGCTATAGGTCATCTCGGCCACGCGCTGATGGTCTTTTTCGACGTAGAACGCGCCTTTGGAATTGGCTTCTTGATGCTGGACAGGGTATTGCATGGTGGCGTTCCGTTGAATTGAAAGAAGGCGCGCAGCCGCCTGGGCGGAGCGCTTCAGGGGGTCACTTTTGCAGCATCTTGATCACGCTGGAGAAGTCCTGCGGCCCATGCCCCGCAATGCTGTGTGCGGCGTAGATGGCGCGGGCCAGGCCGCCCAGCGGGGTGCTGGCCTTGACGCTCATGGCGTTTTCCTGCGCCAGGCCCAGGTCCTTGAGCATCAGGTCGGTGCCAAAACCGCCTGCGTAGCCTTTGCTGGCGGGGGCGTTCTCATGCACGCCGGGGAAGGGGTTGTACTTTTCCAGCGCCCAGTTGCCGCCCGAGCTGCGGCGCATGATTTCGCTGAGCACCTTGGGGTCCAGACCATTGGCCACGCCCAGCGCAATCGCTTCGCTGGTGCCAATCATCAAAATGCCCAGCAGCATGTTGTTGCAGATCTTGGCGGTCTGGCCCGCGCCGACGGCACCGGCGTGGAAGATATTGGCGCCCATTTTTTCGAGCACAGGGCGTGCGCGTTCCAGGTCGGCGTCGCTGCCGCCCACCATAAAGGTCAGCGTGCCCGCAATTGCGCCGCCTGTGCCGCCGGAGACCGGGGCGTCGATAAAGCCAATGCCCGCAGCCGCAGCGGCCTGCGCCACTTTCTGGCTGGAAGTGGCGGCGATGGTGGAGCTGTCAATGATCAACGCGCCTTTGTTGATATGGGTCAGCAAGCCAGCTTGGCCGTCTTTGCCCAGATACAGCCCTTCCACATGCTGGCTGGCGGGCAGCATGGAAATCACCACCTCTGCGCCCGTGGCGGCGTCCTGCGCGCTGCTGGCAATCTGGCCGCCTTCGGCCTTGACGCGGGCCAGCGCGTCGGCGCTGAGGTCAAAGGCCTTGACGCTGTGGCCAGCCTTGACGAGGTTGATGGCCATGGGTGCGCCCATATTGCCGAGGCCGATAAATGCGATCTGCATGGTTTTGTCTCCTGGTTTGTTCTATGAAATTAATAGCTGATTGCCTAATTGATATAAGGCCTTGAAGGCGATTTGGCGCTTATTGGATGCTGGCACCCTTGTCCGTGAGCAGGCTGCGCAAAATGCTGCGGTGGCATTGCGCTTCATCGTCGCAATAGCAGCCGATGGCAAAGGCGCTGGACTGCGACAGCGCAGCCAGTAGAGCCAGCGTGCGGTCGGCGGCGGGCTCGGCCAGTTGCTTGCGAAACTGCTTTTCAAACTGCTTCCAGAGCTTGTCGGCCTCGGCGGTCTGGCCCGCAGAGCGCAGCTTGACGGACTCCTGCGCCTGCGCCATCAGCTCGGCCTCGGGCGATAGCTCGGGATACCAGACATCGTAGTAATTGCGGCTGGCAAACTCGGCTTTGGGCACGCCGCGCGGCGGGCGGCGCACGGTGCCAATGCGCAGCCCTTCATCGGGGGCGCGGTCGGTGCCTAGCTGAACAATGCGGATTGCCATGGTGCGCTCTTTCCTTGCTTATTCGCTGCCAAAGATGGGGTGGGTTTTGCGGGAGGATGCCTTGCCCGGCTTTTTGGGGTTTACAAGCTTTTCAGGCTTGATATCCTTGGAAGATTTAGGTTTGCTGCTATTGTTTTGAGAGTTCTTGTCGCTCTCATCAGCTTGTTTGCTCTTCCTGGACTTCTTTGGCGTGGCCTTGGCCAGCGGGTTGAAGGCCAGCGCCCCTGCAATCCAGGCGTTCCAGGCGTCTCGCGTGGAGTAGGCCGTGGGGCCAATCAGAAAATAGCCATTCATGCCACCCGAAGGCGAGAGAGGGCGCACGCCCGGCGTTTCGGCCACCTGCGTGTGGCTGTCCGGCGGCAGGCGCACCAGCAGCTCATCGTTTTCCACGCCCAGGCACATCTTGCCGTCCACCATGAAGACATGGCAGCCAAACATGCGCTTTTCCTCAATCTCCAAGCCTGCAACATTCTCGGCCAGCGCTTCGCGCACGGCGTCGATCAGTCGCAGGGTTTCGGGGTCCAGAGGGCGGGCGGGCATGGCGGTGTTTCGGTTAGCAAATAGATCAGCGGATGGCCTCGCAAGCATCGCCGTCCAGCATGCGCCGCGCAATGATCACGCGCATGATTTCGTTCGTGCCTTCCAGAATCTGGTGCACGCGCGCGTCGCGCATCAGGCGCTCCAGCGGGAAGTCGTTCAGATAGCCATAGCCGCCGTGCAGTTGCAGCGCCTCGTTGCAGACATTGAAGCCCGCGTCCGTGGCAAAGCGCTTGGCCATGGCGCAGTAGGTGGATGCGTCGCGCGCGCCAGCGTCAAGTTTGCTGGCGGCCAGCCGCACCATCTGCCGCGCAGCGACCAGCTCGGTTGCCATATCGGCCAGCTTGAACTGCAGGGCCTGAAAGCTGGCAATCGGCTTGCCGAACTGCTTGCGCTCTTGCATATAGCTCTGGGCTTGTGTCAGCGCGCCTTGCGCTGCGCCGACCGAGCAGGTGGCGATATTGATGCGCCCGCCGTCCAGCCCCTTCATCGCGATCTTGAAGCCTTCGCCTTCGCGGCCCAGCAGGTGGTTGGCGGGGATGCGCACATTGTCGAAATTGATAACGCGCGTGGGCTGGCTGTTCCAGCCCATTTTTTCTTCCTTTTTGCCATAGCTCACGCCTTCGGCATGGGCGGGCACGACAAAGGCCGAGATGCCCGCCGCACCGGAAGCTGCATCCCCAGTTCTAGCCATCAGCACCAGCACATCGGTGCTGCCTGCGCCACTGATAAAGGCTTTGCTGCCGTTGATCACATATTCGTTGCCCACCAGTTCGGCTCGGGTCTTGAGCGAGGCGGCGTCCGATCCCGCACCCGGCTCGGTCAGGCAGTAGCTGGCCAGTTTCTGGCCGCTGGTGAGTAGCTCGCCCCATTCGCTGCGCACCGCGTCTGTGGCCCAGGTGCCCAGCATCCAGGTCGCCATATTGTGGATGGTGATAAAGGCGGTGGTCGATGGGTCGACGGCAGCCATTTCTTCAAAAACCAGCGTGGCGTCCAGCCGGGGCAGAGCCAGGCCGCCCGCATTTTCAGGCGCGTACAGGCCGCAAAAACCCAGCTCACCGGCCTTGGCAATGGCTTCGCGCGGAAAGGCCGCTTCGCGGTCCCACTCAGCCGCATGAGGGGCCAGTTCCGCCTGCGCAAATGCGCGGGCGGTGTCGGCAAAGGCGCGCTGATCTTCTGTCAGTTCAAAGTCCATTTTTGTCTCCTTTATTGTTCTGACTGGCCTCTAGTCTTGAGTTAACAAGCGCTGTCAGCTATTGATTTCATAGTCATTGCGGCGCTCCGTGGTGCAGCCACTGTTTGAGCACCGCGTCGCGCGCCTTGATCTGCTGCATCAGGCATTCATGAAAGCGGCGCGGCCAGTCGGCCTGGGCTTCAAAGGCGGCCTGGGCTTTTTTGCACTGGGTGGTACGGCTGCGTGTCCAGTCGCTTTGCTCCTTGCGCAGCGCTGGGCGCTCATGGGCGGAGAGGGCGCGCATCACATCGCCGTACAGAATCTGGTGGTCGGTGTCGGCCTGCTGAAAGTCCTTGATGGCGCAGGCATTGGTCTGCTGCACATTGCCGCCCACCACGCAGTCGGCACCAGCCTGAGCGTGGGCACTGGTGATGGTTGCTGCAAAAAACATAGCTGTCAGCGTATGTTTATTCAGGACTTGAAGGCGATTTGGCTTGAAATTCAGAGAGCGAGAAGTCATACGCCCATCATCGCAGCCTGCGCGGCGGTTTTTACGCAAATGCGCTCCGTGCGGCGTTGGGCGCTTCATGGTCTGGCCTCTTTGCGGGTTAGCGGCTGCCAGTCGCTTTTAAAGACCTTGACCCGTTCCAGCGCCATGCGGGTCTGGCAGACGACCTGGTCTTCTTTTTCATGCACATAGCCGTTGAGCTGGCAGCTTTTTTCGCGCCGCTCTTCCCAGTCCTGCTGCTCGGTGTAGAGCCTGTCGGCCTGCAACTCGGGCAGGTTCAGCAGCGTGGAGATATAGATCATATGCACGCCGTTTTCGATCAGATCTCTGTTCTTTTGCAGGCAGCCCAGGCTGGCTTCGGAGCCTTTGGGGCACAGGCGCTCGGACGAGCTTTTTTGCGGTGTCGCTGCGGGCTGCATGCTCTCCAGCAGCGCAGTCCGTCGCATGGTCATCTTGCTACGGCACAGCATGGCATAGGCCAGGGCGTTGCTGTCGGAGGCGGGTCTGTCCGTGGGGGTGCATTCCTTGTCACGGCGCTCAAGCCATTGCCGCTGCTGGTGTTGCAGTTGCGCGCTTTGCTGCGGGGCCATCACGTCATCGAGCTTTTTCAGGCTGTGCTGCAAAGCGATATCGACAAAGACGGCTTTTTCATTGAGGCACAGCAGATTGGCTTGCCAGTTGGTAGCGGGGTCGCAGGCAGATTCAGTGGCTGGGGCAGGTGAGGACGGCTGGGCCCGTGCAGGGCTATGGGTGAAAACTGCAAAAACAATAGCTGTTAGCGCACACAGGTATTGGGCTGGCTGTGCTTGCTTCTTGATATTTTGATTGCGTAATGTCATGACAGCATCATGGCAGGGCATTGAGGCGCTGGTGTCTTCGCCGTCATGGCTGGCGATCTAGCCACTCTTGCAGCTCTGCCGTGCGCTTGCGCGTGGCTTTTTCCAGGCAGCTGCTGAAGATCATGGGTCGCATGGAGCCACCTGCATAGGCTTTGGCGGCCTGATGACAGGCGGGGTCACGCCCGCGCAGCCAGCGGCGCTGGTCTGAGCGCAATGCGTCGCGTAACTCAGGGGAAAGCGTTGCCATGACTTCGCGGTAGCGGAGGTTGAGTTGTGCATCGGCCGCGCGGTAATCCTGCGCCGCACAGTCATTCAACTGTTGCTGGTTGCCGCTGGGCTTGCAATCCAGCGCCCGGACATGGTCAGCCGCCCACGCGCCGGAAGTGAGCACCGCAGTGGCTGCGGCAAGACTCCAGAGCGCGGGGCGAATGGTCATGCTTACTTCAGGCTGATGGTGGTGTTCACACCCTGGCTGGTGGTCGAGTCATCAAACCAGCGGGCGGTCACGGTCTTGGTCTGTGTGTAGAACAGCACGACCTGCTTGCCGTAGGGGCCCAGGTCGCCGAGCTTGGAGGCGCGGCTGCCGGTGAAGGAGAACAGGGGCACGGGCACAGGAATTGGCACGTTGATGCCGACCTGACCCACGTCGATGTCTTCCTGGAACTTGCGCGCCGCAGCGCCGCTTTGCGTGAAGATGGCCGTGCCGTTGCCATTGGGGTTGGCGTTGATCAGCTCGATGGCGTCGTCCAGAGTATCTGCGCCCATGATGGCCAGCACGGGGCCGAAGACTTCCTGCTCATAGATGCTCATGCCGGGCTTGACGCCGCTGAAGATGGTGGGAGCGACAAAGTTACCTTTGTCGTAACCGGCCACGCTGGGCTTGCGACCATCGAGCTCCAGCACCGCACCTTCGGCCACGCCGCGCTCGATCAGGCCTTCGATGCGCGAGAGCGCAGCGCAGGACACGACCGGGCCCACATCGGTACCGGGCTCGGTACCGGCGGAGACCTTGAGCGTCTTGGCCTTGGCCACGAGGTCGGGAATCCACTTTTGCGATTCGCCCACCAGCACCACCACGGACAGCGCCATGCAGCGCTGGCCTGCCGCGCCAAAAGCCGCACCGGCAATGGCGTTCAGGGTCTGGTCCTTGTTGGCATCGGGCACGACGATGGCGTGGTTCTTGGCGCCCATCATGCACTGCACGCGCTTGCCAGCCAGCGATGCACGGTTGTAGACATGGGTGCCGACCTTGGTCGAGCCCACAAAGCTAATGGCCTTGATATCGGGGTGGTCGCAAATCGCATTGACCACGTCTTCACCGCCGTGAATCACGTTCAGCACGCCGGCAGGCACGCCCGCTTCCAGCGCCAGTTCGCACAGGCGCATGGTGACGATGGGGTCCTGCTCCGAAGGCTTCAGAACAAAGGTATTGCCCGTAGCAATGGCCATGGGGAACATCCACAGCGGAATCATCGCGGGGAAGTTGAACGGGGTGATGCCTGCGCACACGCCCAGTGGCTGCATGATGGAGTAGGTGTCCACGCCATTGGCCACATTGTTGGCCAGCTCGCCCAGCTGCAGCGTGCCGATATTGGCAGCATGCTCCACCACTTCCAGGCCGCGGAAGACATCGCCTTCAGCGTCCGGCAGGGTCTTGCCTTGCTCGGCCGTCAGCAGCGCGGCCAGCTCTTTCATGTTTTCACGAATCAGCTGCTGCAGCTTCAAAAAGATGCGGGCACGTGCGCCGATGGGGGTCTTCTTCCAGGTCTTGAACGCTTCCTTGGCGTTGGCCACGGCGGCGTTGACTTCATCGGGCGTGGCAAAAGGCACGCGCGCCAGCACTTCCTGCGTGGCTGGGTTGACCACATCGCGCCATTGGGTGGTTTTTGACTCGACCATCTGCCCGTTGATGAGCAGCTTGACCGTGGGCGCCAGAACCTTGGCGGAAGTGGGTGCGTTCATGAGGTGTCTCCGGTGTGTTGAGTTCGACCCCCATGGTATGTGTGCGCAATTGCTCGGGCAATAGAGTTTGCTGCACATAGGGTGTGCAAATATGCACATCAGGTAGCAGGATTTGCCATCAAGCCGTTGACGGGCAAGCCGGGTGGGCTGCAGCAAGGCCACGCGTGCACCACCACAGCAGCAAAGCCAGCAGACTCACGGCTGCGCCCAGCAGGCACACGCCATTCCAGCCTGCGCGGGCATAGACCAGAGTGCTGGCAATCGCGCCCATGCCGCTGCCTGCGGTGTAGAACAGCATGTACAGGCCAATCAGGCGGCTGCTGGCCTCGGGGTGGCTGCGCAAAATCAGGCTCTGGTTGGTCACATGCAGGGCCTGACCGCCCAGGTCCAGCAGCACAATGCCCAGCATCAGCGTCCACAGTGATTCGTGCAGCAGCGACAGCGGCCACCAGGCCAGCACCAGCAGCATCAGGGCGGCAGCACTGGTGCGCTGGGTATGACCGCGATCGGCCCATTGCCCGGCCCGCGCGGCCATCAAGGCACCAATCACCCCCACCAGCCCGAAGGCGCCAATCGCCGTGCGCGAGAAGTGGAAGGGCGCTGCGCTCAGCGGCAGCACCAGTGCGCTCCAGAAGATATTGAAGGCCGCAAACATCAAAAGCGCCAGCAGGCCGCGCAGCTGCAGCGGTCTTTGCTGGCGCAGCAGTGTGAACATGGAGACCATCAGATCACGGTAGCGCAGGCCCTGCGCGGCGGCGGGCGGCATGGGCAGCACCGGCAAGCGCTTCCAAAGCAATAGCGCCATGCCCAGCATCAGCATAGCAGAGCACAGATAAACGCCGCGCCATCCCGCCACATCGCTGATCGCACCTGCAAACACGCGCGCCAGCAGCAGGCCGATAAAGACACCGCTTTGCGCCGCACCCACCACCCGGCCTTGTTCATGCGCAGGGGCTGCGCTGGCCGCATAGGCAATCAGGCCCTGCGTCATGGCTGTGCCCAGCAGGCCGACCAGCAACATGCCCGCCAGCAGCACGCGCGCCGATGGGGCCAGAGCCACCAGCAGCAGCGCTGCCACCAGAGCCAGCAGCTGCGCGAGCATCAGCCGCCGCCGCTCCCACAGATCGCCCAGCGGCACAAGCAGCAACAAGGCCAGCGCGCAGCCGGCCTGCGTGGCCGTGACCACGCCGCCCACGGCAGCCAGCGGAATGCGAAAGTCGTGCGCCAGCGCCTCCAGCAAGGGCTGGGCGTAATAGACATTGGCCACGCTGAGCCCACAGGCCAGCGCAAACAACATGACAAGCCCGGAGGGCATGGCCGATGGTGACTGGGGAATTGAGGGGTTTGAAGACATGGTGCATGCACTTTCTGGTTTCAAAGAAAAACCAGTTGCATGCTAAATGATGCAGTTTTAAAATGCAACCAGATGGTGGCGGGAAATGTGTTTTCCGGATGTTTCAAACGCCGCCCAAGGAGAACCATGTCCGTGCGCCAACCCCTGAATGCAGAGCCTTGCCCCGTAGCCCGCTCCGTCGATGTGATGGGCGACCGCTGGTCTCTGCTCATCGTGCGTGATGCTTTTGATGGCATGCGCCGCTTCAGCGACTTTCAGCGCAGCCTGGGCGTGGCGCGCAACATCCTCTCGGACCGGCTCAAAAAACTGGTTGATGCCGGCATTCTGCAAACCGAGGCGGCTGCAGAAGGCTCGGCCTATCAGGCCTATGTGCTCACGCCGCGTGGCGAGAGCCTGTTCCCCGTGGTTCTGGCCTTGCGCCAGTGGGGCGAGGCACAGCTGTTTGCGCCCGGTGAAGCGCATTCCCTGCTGATCGATAGCCGCACCGGCCAGCCTGTGCCAAGCATGCGCGTGCTGGACGCGCAGGGTCAGGAGCTGCAGCCCGCGCAGACCGTGGTGCGCAAGCTGGATGCAGATGATGCCGCGTGAGGGAACGCAAATGCGCGTGCTGGTGATAGGTACCAGCGGCGCGGGTAAAACCACGTTTGCAGCCAAGGTGGCAAAGGCTTTGAATCTGCGCCATACCGAGCTGGACGAACTGCACTGGGGGCCGAACTGGAAGCCGGCCCCTACGCCGCAGTTTGTCGATGCGGCGGGCCGGGCTGCCGAAGCCCAGAACTGGGTGATGGATGGCAATTACAGCGTGGTGCGCGAGCAGCTATGGCCGCGTGCCACGCATATCGTGTGGCTCAATTACGGTCGCTGGACGGTGTTTTCGCGCGTGCTCTGGCGCACCACCCGCCGCGCCGCGCTGGGTACATCGCTGTACCACGGCAATCGTGAAAGCTGGCGCAGCGCATTCTTCTCCAGAGATTCCATCCTGCTGTGGTCCTGGCAGACCTTTGCCAAGAACCGGCGCAAATACCAGGATTTGCGAGCCAGTGCGCAGTTCTCGCAGCTGCAGTGGCTGGAGTTCAAGACGCCACAGCAGGCTCAGGAGTGGCTGGAGGGCGAAGTGCTGCTCTGCGATGGTGGGCTGAACCTGACCTGATTGCCAAAGCGCCATGAGCATCATCTGCATCTCTGTATAGATCAGCATGCCTTCAGCCATTGTGGTGGGCGAATTGCGGCAGATCACGGGGCCAGCCGGAAGCGGTGTTTGCGCAAATCAGGGCCTTGCTTGATGCGCTGCAGCGCCACGCCTGCGAGCCAGATATCACCGAGTCAGGCCATGCTGTTTCGGCGCAGACTCTGCGCAATCTGCTGCAAAGCAGCGAGGCGCAGGCCGAGGAAGCGCGCCGCCTTGATGATTTGGGGTACCGCTGATCTCGGATGGCTGGCGACACAGCGGCGAAAATGTTGCCCGAATAATCAAATTGCTTCTGTTTTGATAGCGAAAAGCCTAAGTTATGCATAGACTTGAGGCGGTTTTTATTGAATTTTTTGCCTTGACAGGGTCAGATCGAGCGGCTTGCAAGGGCTGCGTTACACGCTCACTTGGCCAATTTCCGGTCTTCGCTTTTGGCTTCCTCAAGGGCTTCGGGCTCGATGTGCTCGGCGTGCAGGTTCAGCCGAATAAACACACCCCAGCCAGCAATCAATATGCCCACCGCCACAATCAGGCAGGATGCGTAAACAATTCGGAAAGGCTCCTCCTGGGCCTTGAAGGTGGCAATCAGCCCTTCAACAGCCAGGGCGACCACGAGAACCACCAGGAATCTCGATAGAAAACGGCGAATCCGCGTCGGTCCGCTGATCTGCGCATTGCGAATGATTTCTTCTTCCAGAATGGTTTGCGAGATTTGCAGGGCAACCACGGCCGATGCCAGCACACCCATGGCTTCGACAATCAGAAGTGTTTCATCGCTGCCCAGCCCGTTCCTCAAAGCCAGCCAGGCCTTGGAGCCTGCAATCCATAAAAGAGCAATGGCAGCCACGCCGAACAGGATGCTCATGATGGAATGCAGAAAGACATACAGATGATGAACGAGCTTCATATCTTTCCTTGATTGGCTAGCGCATGAACGGGTTGTCGCTCAGACCACCGGCTCAGGAGGCTCCTCGACGGGCGGAGCATTCTCAGGCGGATCAATGGGCTGCGGCTTTTGCGGTTTTTCTGGAGCAGAAGGGGGTGGACTCTCAGACTGGCCGGTCTTCACTTCATTAATCGAGGGCATTGGCATGAATTCCTGCGGGTGAGTGAGTGCCAAAATTAAAGGGCACAAGGCCCTTTAATTGGATATCAGCGCTGACAGTCAAGGTGAATGCCATCAGAGGCTCATGCTGTCATTGCGCATGGATAGATCGGTGACTGATATCAGCAAGTGATCAGGGGCGAACCACGATGCTGTTTCTCACACTGGTGACACCCTTGGTATCCCGTGCAATCGATTCAGCGCGGTTCTTTTCATCCTGGCTCTTGGCAAAGCCCGAAAGTTGAACCTGGCCCTTCAGCGTCTCTACGCTGATGGAAGTCGCTGCAACGGTTTTATCTTCGGCAAATTTTGCCTTGATGGCCGTGGTGATACCTGCATCATCGACATAAGAGCCCACAGATTGCTGGTCTCTGGCGACCGAGCAACCGGTAATGGCCACGAGGCTGGAGCCGATGACGGTTGCAGCCAGAATTGCTTGAGTCAGTTGACGTGTTTTCATTTTCCACTCCTTTGTTGTGACAAAAAACTATTTCTTGTTAAAGATACCCAGCGCAAAACTGATGATGGCAATGATGATGGGCTTTGTTGCATAAATCGGCCATAGGCCAAGGCATCCCCAATCCCAAATAGATTTACGCAGCAGCGACTGTCTGGGGCGTGCCCAGAGCGGTAAATTGATTGAGGATTGAAGCTCGGATGTG
>NZ_KZ984448.1 GCF_003569915.1 Comamonas testosteroni
CTCGCGCCTTCAACGCTGCGTTGTAAGCCTTCCAGTTCGTTGTGCGGTACTTAACCCGACCCCAGCTCGTCTCTCTCATCTCCCGAGCCTACCTCAGCTGCGACCGGCATTTGTGCAACAACGCCGGCCAAAAATATTGGGGGGCGGATTGGCTGTAATTCCTGCATTGCTTGCAGGTGTAGTTTCTGCCGCATATTGAAAGCTTTTAAATCCAGTTTGGACTCCGATTCGCTGAATCAGGTCCTGAGCAAATCGGGCGTTGTCACGTAGCTGTGCAGCAGAGTCGACATTGCTGAAGCCTTGTCTGGCAATGAAGAGTGCACCGGCGGCGGCCATGGCAACGAGAAGGGCCAGCACCATGGCGACCATGAGCTCCAGCAAGGTCAGGCCGCGCTGGGCATGCCGAAGTGATGTTCTTTGAGTCACAGAATGCTCCCTCCTGTGACGGGAAGGACGAGTCCGGGAGTCGAGTCAGAATCAGTGGTTTGAAGCAAGGCAGAGGCGCCAGTCTGGCTGCGATCCGTGCTGCTGTGCGTCCAGCCCAATTTGATGTAGATGATTTCCCCAGCCCCTGTTGCATTACAGGTCCATTGGGGGATGCCGTTGGAGGTGTACGGTGACGCATCCAGACAAACAGATACGCGCGCGCCGGGAAGTACTGCATCGACACGGGCTAGCCAGTCGGTCATCTGCGCCGCTGCGACATCCTTGGTGGTGGTGCAGCCAGCGGATGCATTGCTGACATTCATGCAATATGAAGGTGTGGCCAATGTCAGTGAGCCAGCGGCAAATTCGCCCAAATAGGGGTTGTCAGCGGCTGCGGGTTTGACGGAAATCTGCTTGTTGCCTCGCATCATTTCAGCCAGCTCGCGGGCCAGGGATGTCGCTTGCGCCTGCATTCGCGCTTCGCGATTGGCCTGAAGGGCAAAGGCCTGCATGCCGACCATGCCCAACAGGCCGAACGAAAAGATGACAATGGCCACCAGGACCTCTATCAGAGTGAAGCCTTGGTTGCCTGCTCTTTGCATGGAGCGCAGAGGCGTTGGTCGTCGTATGGGCGAGGGTTTCAGCATGTAAACATGCTAATGAGCCTGGCTCTTGAGGGGTTACCGCTCGGTGGCTGGATTCAACCGTTGAGCCAGATTGGGGCTTTGTTCAGCGTCTTCCCCCTGGCGGCTTTTGCGTATACCCCGCGCAAGCCCCGGAATTCGGCCTGCCCTGGCACTCTCTATAAAGTCGACGATCACGTTCGGCGCCGGATTCGTCAGAGCTGCTGCGAATGTTCTGGATCTTGACTTTACCGCCATGCCCTTTGCGTGCAGCCAGGCCGTCGGTGGACAGAGTCAAGGTGAGCAGCAGTGCTGCGGCCACAGTGGCGCACAGGCGCGGGGCAAGGGGAGCTTTGGGGTGGGGCATGACGATCCTTGGTGACGCAATGACAGCTCATTGCAGCGCCTGTGTCCTCGTTTGGCAAGATGGTGCGCGAGGGCGGTGTGGGTGAGGCCGGTGGCGGGGAAATGGGCTCTTGCTATAATCGACAGGTTTTGCATGGTGCAAGACGCACGCTGAGGCCTTTCCAGTCTTGGCGCAAGTAACCAAGGCGCTCCCCGTTTGAGTGCCAAATCCTAAGGAAAACAAAATGATCGCTGCCGAAAAGAAGGCTGAAGTTGTCAAGGCCAATGCTCGTTCCGAAAACGACACTGGCAGCCCCGAAGTGCAAGTGGCACTGCTGACAGCTCGCATCAACGAACTGACTCCCCACTTCAAGGCTAACGCCAAGGACCACCACGGTCGTCGCGGTCTGCTGCGCATGGTGAGCCGTCGCCGCAAGCTGCTGGACTACCTGAAGTCCAAGGACGCTGACCGCTACACAGCACTGATCGCCAAGCTGGGCCTGCGTAAGTAAGCACGGTGAGAGATCAAAACGCCTGAGTTAGATTGCCTAGCTCAGGCGTTTTTTACTTCGGAGAACGCAAAACAGAGCGAAGCTGTGTCATTCCAATGCTGCACTATTGATAGCATTAAGTGCTGCACTGGAATGGCATCGTGTTCTGTTTGCACTCCAAAACAAGACTGGATCAAGGCATCCAGCTATTTATCAAGGAGTCACTATGACCATGTTCAATAAAGTCACCAAGACTTTCCAATGGGGCCAGCACACGGTCACCATGGAAACTGGCGAAATCGCCCGTCAAGCTTCCGGCGCTGTGCTGGTCAACATCGACGACACCGTGGTTCTGGCCACGGTCGTGGGTTCCAAGATCGCCAAGGCCGGTCAGGACTTTTTCCCTCTGACGGTTGACTACATCGAAAAGACTTACGCAGCCGGCAAGATCCCTGGCAGCTTCTTCAAGCGTGAAGCCAAGCCTTCCGAGCTGGAAACGCTGACCTCGCGTCTGATCGACCGTCCCATCCGCCCGCTGTTCCCTGAAGGTTTCTACAACGACGTGCATGTGGTCATCCACACAATCTCGTTGAACCCTGAAGTCGACGCCGACATCGCCGCCATGATCGCTGTGTCCGCTGCTCTGTCGGTGTCGGGCATTCCTTTCAACGGCCCCATTGGTGCCGCTCGCGTGGGTTACATCAACGGCGAATATGTGCTGAACCCTGGTCAGACCCAGCGCAAGGATTCGCAGATGGATCTGGTCGTTGCCGGCACCGAAGCCGCCGTGCTGATGGTGGAATCCGAAGCGCTGCAACTGCCCGAAGAAGTGATGCTGGGCGCTGTGGTCTATGGCCACGAGCAAGGCAAGATCGCCATCAACGCCATCCACGACCTGGTGCGTGATGCTGGCAAGCCCGCATGGGACTGGACTGCTCCTGCCAAGGATGAAGTCCTGATCGCCAAGGTGGCTGAGCTGGGTGAAGCCAAGCTGCGCGCTGCCTACCAAGAGCGCAACAAGCAAGTGCGTACGCACGCTTGCCGTCTGGCCTACGCCGATGTGAAGGCGGGTCTGACTGAGCAAGGTATCGCTTTTGACGCCGTCAAGGTCGAAGGCATGCTGTTCGACATCGAAGCCCGTATCGTGCGTTCGCAGATTCTGGCCGGTGAGCCCCGTATCGACGGCCGCGACACTCGCACTGTGCGCCCCATCGAAATCCGCAACTCCGTGCTGCCCCGCACCCACGGCTCGGCCCTGTTCACGCGTGGTGAAACCCAGGCTCTGGTGATCTCCACTCTGGGCACAGAGCGCGATGCACAGAAGATCGACGCACTGGCTGGCGAGTACGAAGACCGCTTCCTGTTCCACTACAACATGCCTCCCTTTGCTACTGGCGAAGTGGGTCGCATGGGTTCGACCAAGCGCCGCGAAATCGGCCACGGCCGTCTGGCCAAGCGTGCTTTGGTGGCTTGCTTGCCCAGCAAGGAAGAATTCCCCTACACCATTCGCGTGGTGTCGGAAATCACGGAATCGAACGGTTCCTCGTCCATGGCTTCGGTCTGCGGCGGCTGCCTGTCCATGATGGACGCCGGCGTTCCCATGAAGGCTCACGTGGCAGGTATCGCCATGGGCCTGATCAAGGAAGAAAACAAGTTCGCCGTGCTGACCGACATTCTGGGTGACGAAGATCACCTGGGCGATATGGACTTCAAGGTGGCTGGTACCACCAACGGTATTACTGCTCTGCAGATGGACATCAAGATCCAGGGCATTACCAAGGAAATCATGCAAGTGGCTCTGGCTCAGGCCAAGGAAGCGCGCATGCACATCCTGGGCAAGATGCAGGAAGCCATGGGCGAAGCCAAGACTGAAGTCTCCAGCTTCGCTCCCAAGCTCTACACGATGAAGATCAACCCCGAGAAGATCCGTGACGTGATCGGCAAGGGCGGCGCCACCATCCGTGCGCTGACCGAAGAAACCGGCACCCAGATCAACATCGAGGAAGACGGCACCATCACCATCGCCGCTACTGACGGCGCCAAGGCTGAAGCTGCCAAGCTGCGCATCGAACAGATCACGGCCGAAGTTGAAATCGGCAAGGTCTACGAAGGCCCCATCGTCAAGATTCTGGACTTCGGCGCACTGGTCAACCTGCTGCCCGGCAAGGACGGTCTGCTGCACATCAGCCAGATCGCCCATGAACGCGTGGAAAAGGTCACCGACTACCTGCAAGAAGGCCAAGTGGTCAAGGTCAAGGTTCTGGAAACCGACGACAAGGGCCGCGTCAAGCTGTCCATGAAGGCGCTGACCGAGCGTCCCGCCGGCATGCCCGAGCGTGAACCTCGCGAACCCCGTGAGCCCCGTGGCGATCGCGAGTTCCGTGAACGCGCTCCTCGCCAGCACCGCGAACCTCGTGAGAACCGCGAGCCCCGCGAAAACCGTGGCTCCGCTGACGAGCAGCAACAACAGCAACAGCAGTAATGCTTGAGCGGGAGCCTGCCTTGAGGGCGGGCTTCCGTTTTTTGCATTCTGAGTTAGTCCTGATTTGATAGCTGACAGCCTAGATAGATTCTGGACTTGAGTGTTATTTCATTGATAAAGCAAGCCTGAGAAGCCGATATGCAAGCCAACACAATGCGAGCGGTGGAAATCACCAGCTACGGCGCACCCGATGTGCTGCGCATGGGCGAGCGTCCCATGCCGGTGGCGGGCGAGGGCGAGCTGCTGATCCGCGTTGCGGCCAGCGGCATCAACCGACCTGATGTGCTGCAGCGCAAAGGCCATTACGCACCGCCCGCAGGGGCATCCGATCTGCCGGGTCTGGAAGTGGCTGGGGTCATCGTTTCGGGTGACGAGGCTGCCATGGCGCAGGCGGGTTTCAAGCTGGGCGATCGTGTCTGTGCATTGGTCGCTGGTGGCGGCTATGCGCAATACTGCGCTGCGCCCGTGGCGCAATGTCTGCCTGTGCCTGCGGGCCTGAGTGATGTTGAAGCTGCGGCCTTGCCCGAGACTTTTTTCACCGTCTGGAGCAATGTGTTTGACCGCGGCGCCCTGCAGTCTGGTGAAACGCTGTTGGTGCAGGGCGGCAGCAGCGGCATTGGCGTCACGGCCATCCAACTGGCCAAGGCCATGGGCGCGCAAGTCATTGTCACTGCAGGCAGCGATGCCAAGTGTGAGGACTGCCTCAAGCTCGGTGCGGATCACGCCATCAACTACAAGACTCAGGACTTTGCAGCTGAAGTGCTGCGCATCACGCAAGGCCAAGGCGTCAATGTCATTCTCGACATGGTCGCTGGTGACTACGTGGCGCGTGAGGTGTCCTGCATGGCGCCCGATGGCCGCCTGGTCATCATTGCGGTGCAGGGTGGCGTCAAGGCTGAGTTCGATGCAGGTCTGGTGCTGCGCAAGCGCCTGACCATCACAGGATCTACGCTGCGCCCGCGCTCCGTGGCTTTCAAGGCTGCGATTGCGCAGGCGCTCAAGCGCAACGTCTGGCCCTTGCTGGAATCCGGCAAGGTGCGCCCGGCCATTTATCGTGAATTCGATGCTGCTGACGCGGCGCAGGCTCATGCGCTGATGGAGTCCAGCCAGCACACCGGAAAAATCGTTTTGACTTGGGAAACATGAAGCAAAAACTCATTGTCGGCAACTGGAAGATGAACGGCAGCCTGGCTGCCAATGCGGCTTTGCTGCAGGCCATCAAGCAGGGCTTGCCTGCGGACAACAAGGCTGGCGTGGCGGTGGCTGCTCCTGCGGCATATCTGGCTCAAGTCCAGGCGGAGCTTGCGGGTTCTGCTATCGGTACAGGAGCGCAAGATGTGTCTCAGCATGAGCAGGGCGCTTTCACCGGTGAAGTCTCCGCCACCATGCTCAAGGAGTTTGGTGTGCGCTATGCGCTGGTCGGTCACTCCGAGCGCCGTCAATACCACGGCGAAACCGATGCCGTGGTGGCTGCCAAGGCTCAGGCTGCGCTGGGCAAGGGCATCACCCCCATCGTCTGCGTGGGCGAGACTCTGGCCGAGCGTGAAGCCGGTCAGACCGAAGCCGTGGTCAAGCGTCAGCTGGCGGCAGTGATTCAGCAGGTCGGCCAATGCGTGAGCGAGCTGGTCGTGGCCTATGAACCTGTCTGGGCGATTGGTACCGGCAAGACCGCCACGCCCGAGCAGGCTCAGCAAGTCCACGCCGTGCTGCGTGCGCAACTGGCCGCGGCCACTGAAAAGGCTGAGCGCGTGCCCTTGCTCTACGGCGGCAGCATGAACGCCGCCAATGCTGCGCAGTTGCTGGCACAGGCCGACATCGATGGCGGCCTGATTGGTGGCGCTGCACTGAAGGCCCCGGATTTCCTCACCATTATTGCTGCAGCGCAATAATCTGTTCGCGCCACACTTTGGCTGTGGCGCACCCTGATTACGATTAGTAGGTTTTGATATGAACGTCTTATCCAGTGTCATTCTCGCGGTCCAGATGCTGGCCGCACTGGGCATGATTGGCCTGATCCTGATTCAGCACGGCAAAGGTGCTGACATGGGCGCATCGTTTGGCGGCGGCTCGTCCGGCAGCCTGTTCGGTGTTTCCGGCAGTGCCAACTTCCTGTCGCGCACCACGGCCGTGCTGGCCACGGTGTTTTTTGTCGCTACGCTGGCTCTGGCCTACCTGAGCAATTCCCGTCCTGTCAGCTCTGGCAGCGTGCTGGAAAGCGCTCCCGTGTCTGCGCCTGCTCCTGCGCAAACCATCCCTGTGCCAGGCGCTCCCGCTGCCACTACGGGTGATGCTGCGACCCCTGCGCCTGCTGCTCCCGCCGCTGGTGCCGAAGGCGCTGCCCAAATCCCGACAAAATAATTGTCGAAATGCCTGAAGAATCCCTGTGAGTGGGGTTTTTCAGGCTAGAATCTAGGGATTGTCTGGGGATCAGAATCTTTGCAATGAAGGTTCCAGAGGTTGCCAGACTTTGAGACGAAGCCGTCGTGGTGGAATTGGTAGACACGCTATCTTGAGGGGGTAGTGGCGAAAGCTGTGCGAGTTCGAGTCTCGCCGACGGCACCAACACATAACTAGAAGCCTGCCCTGCTGATCAGGCAGTGATGATCGGTGAGGCATGTTTTTTAAAAAACAAGGCCCACTCGATGAACATCGATCAGTACCTTCCCGTTCTCTTGTTCATTCTCATTGGTATGGCGGTGGGCGTAGTCCCGCTGGCTCTCGGCTACGTGCTGGGTCCCAACCGTCCTGATGCAGCCAAGAACTCCCCTTATGAATGCGGTTTCGAAGCGTTTGAAGACGCTCGAATGAAGTTCGACGTGCGCTACTACCTCGTAGCCATTCTCTTCATCCTGTTTGATCTGGAAATCGCATTTCTGCTGCCCTGGGCTGTCGCACTCAAAGATGTCGGCGGCGTGGGTTTTGTTGCTGTCCTGATCTTCCTGGCCATTCTGGTCGTGGGTTTTGCCTACGAGTGGAAAAAAGGCGCCCTGGACTGGGAATAAGCAGCTTCACTGAGGAAACACGATGATCGAAGGCGTGATGAAGGAAGGCTTTGTCACCACCAGTTATGACACGGTGGTGAACTGGGCCAAGACGGGGTCGATCTGGCCCATGACATTTGGTCTGGCCTGCTGTGCGGTGGAGATGATGCACGCAGCGGCTGCTCGCTATGACATCGGTCGCTTCGGCTCCGAAGTGTTCCGTGCCAGCCCCCGCCACTCGGACCTGATGATTGTTGCCGGCACGCTGTGCAACAAGATGGCTCCCGCGATGCGCAAGGTCTATGACCAGATGTCCGAGCCCCGCTGGGTGATCTCCATGGGCTCTTGCGCCAATGGTGGCGGCTACTACCACTACAGCTACTCGGTGGTGCGCGGTTGCGATCGCATCGTGCCCGTGGACGTCTATGTGCCTGGTTGCCCTCCGACAGCGGAAGCGCTGATCTACGGCATCATCCAGCTGCAGCAGAAGATCCGCCGCACCCACACCATCGCTCGCGTTTAAGGGGTCGAGATGACTGCAATTGCTATTCACCCCGAGAAGCTTCGGGATGTGGTGTCTGCTGCCCTGGGCGAAAACGCCCGCAGCGTCACGCTGGCCTACGGTGAAGTGACCGTGGAAGTGGCTGCCGACAAGTATCTGGACGTCATGCAGACCCTGCGCAATGCGCCGGACTGCAAATTCGAGATGCTGGTGGACCTGTGCGGTGTGGACTATTCAAGCTACGCGGAAGTGGGCACCGAAGGCCCACGTTTTGCCGTGGTGTCGCACCTGATGTCTTTGACGCTGAACCAGCGTCTGCGTGTGCGCGTGTACTGTCCCGATGACGACATGCCCATGGTCGCATCGATCAACGAAATCTGGAATGCTGCCAACTGGTTCGAGCGCGAAGCGTTCGACCTGTTTGGCATTGTGTTCGACGGACATGAAGACCTGCGCCGCATTCTGACGGACTACGGCTTCATCGGTCACCCCTTCCGCAAGGACTTCCCTCTGTCCGGCTATGTGGAAATGCGCTACGACGCCGAGCAGCAACGTGTGGTGTACCAGCCCGTCACGATCGAGCCGCGCGAGATCACGCCGCGCATCATTCGTGAAGAAAACTATGGCGGAGGCCTGCACTGAAGGCGCAAGCGCCTTTTGACGGAAGACCATGGCTGAAATCAAAAACTATTCCCTGAACTTTGGTCCGCAGCACCCGGCCGCACACGGTGTGCTGCGTCTAGTGCTGGAGCTTGACGGTGAAGTGGTGCAGCGCGCTGACCCACATATCGGATTGCTGCACCGCGCCACTGAAAAGCTGGCCGAAAGCAAGACCTTCATCCAGTCGCTGCCCTATATGGACCGCCTGGATTACTGCTCGATGATGTGCAACGAGCACGCCTACTGCTTGGCCATCGAAAAGCTGATGGGCATCGAAGTGCCGATCCGCGCGCAGTACATCCGTGTGATGTTCTCCGAAATCACCCGCATCATGAATCATCTGATGTGGCTGGGTTCCTCGGGCAACGACGCAGGCAGCTCCACCATCCTGATTTACACCTTCCGTGAGCGTGAAGCGCTGATGGACATGTATGAAGCAGTGTCCGGCGCTCGTATGCACGCAGCCTACTTCCGTCCCGGTGGTGTGTACCGCGACCTGCCCGAAAGCATGCCCCAGTACAAGGCCAGCAAGGTGCGCAATCAGCGTTCCATGGAAGCCATGAATGAGGACCGCAAGGGCTCGCTGCTGGACTTCATCGACGCCTTCACACAGCGTTTCCCCGCTTGTGCTGACGAATACGAAACCCTGCTGACCGATAATCGTATCTGGAAGCAGCGTAACGTCGGTATTGGCGTGGTATCTGCGGAGCGTGCTATCAATCTGGGACTGACTGGCCCCATGCTGCGCGGCTCGGGTCTGGCCTGGGACATGCGCAAGACCCAGCCTTACGAGGTCTACGACAAGCTGGACTTTGACATTCCAGTGGGCAAGACTGGCGACTGCTACGACCGCTATTTGGTGCGCGTGGCAGAAATGCGCGAGTCCAACAAGATCATCAAGCAATGCGTGGACTGGCTGCGTGCCAACCCCGGCCCGGTGATCACGGACAACCACAAGGTTGCGCCCGCTCACCGCGAAGCCATGAAGTCCAACATGGAAGAGCTGATCCACCACTTCAAGCTCTTCACCGAAGGTTTCAAGGTTCCCGAAGGCGAGGCCTATGCCTCAGTCGAACACCCCAAGGGTGAGTTCGGCATTTATTTGATCAGCGATGGTGCCAACAAGCCCTATCGCCTGAAGATTCGTCCACCAGGATTCGTGCACTTGGCCGCTATCGATGAGATGAGCCGTGGTCACATGCTGGCTGACGCCGTGATGGTGCTCAGTACCCTGGACATCGTGTTTGGAGACGTTGACCGATGATTACCGAAGCGACCAGAGAGCGCTTTGCGCGTGAGGTGGCCAAGTATCCGGCTGAGCAAAAGCAGTCCGCCGTGATGGCGTGTCTGTCCATCGTGCAGCAGGAACAGGGCTGGGTCAGCCAGGAAAGCGAGGCAGTGATTGCCGAGGTTCTGGGCATGCCCGAGATTGCGGTGCACGAAGTCACCACTTTCTACAACATGTACAACCAGCAGCCTGTTGGCAAGTACAAGCTCAATGTCTGCACCAATCTGCCATGCCAGCTGCGTGACGGCTACAAGGCTTTGCACCATCTGGAGCACAAGCTGGGCATCAAGATGGGCGAGACCACTAAGGACGGTCTGTTCACACTGCAGCAGTCCGAGTGCCTGGGGGCCTGTGCCGATTCTCCCGTGATGCTGGTCAATGACCGTTGCATGTGCAGCTTCATGAGCAATGAAAAGCTGGACGAGCTGGTGGACGGCCTGCGCGCAGCGGAGGGCAAGGCATGAGCACGATTTTGAACAATCCTGCTGCCAATGCAGTGCTGGCCAAGTTCGCTTCTTCGGGCAACGAAACCTGCTTCCATGATCGCCACATCAATCCGCAGATCTATGCGGACCTGAACGGTAGCAACTGGTCCATCAAGGACTATGAAGCGCGTGGTGGTTACCAGGCGCTGAAGAAGCTGCTGGGCAAGGATGGCGGCGAAGGTCTGACGCAAGATCAGGTCATCGCCACCATGAAGGAATCGGGCCTGCGTGGCCGTGGTGGTGCGGGCTTCCCCACGGGACTGAAGTGGAGCTTCATGCCCCGCAACTTCCCCGGTCAGAAGCATCTGGTCTGCAACTCCGACGAGGGTGAACCAGGCACCTGCAAGGACCGCGACATCCTGATGTTCAACCCCCACATTGTCATCGAAGGCATGATCATTGCCGCGTATGCGATGGGCATCAGCGTGGGCTACAACTACATCCACGGTGAAATCTTCCAGGTCTACGAGCGCTTTGAAGCCGCCCTGGAAGAAGCTCGTGCTGCCGGCTATCTGGGTGACAACATTCTGGGTAGCAGCTTCAGCTTCCAGCTGCATGCGCACCATGGTTTTGGCGCCTACATCTGCGGCGAAGAAACAGCGCTGCTGGAGTCGCTGGAAGGCAAGAAGGGGCAGCCCCGCTTCAAGCCACCATTCCCCGCCAGCTTTGGCCTGTACGGCAAGCCCACGACCATCAACAACACCGAAACCTTCGCAGCGGTGCCCTGGATCATCCGCAACGGTGGTCAGGCTTACCTCGAATGTGGCAAGCCCAACAACGGCGGCACCAAGATTTTCTCGGTCAGCGGTGACGTGAATCTGCCCGGTAACTACGAAGTACCTCTGGGTACCTCCTTTGAAAAGTTGCTGGAGTTGGCTGGCGGTGTGCGCACCGGCCGCAAGCTCAAGGCTGTGATTCCCGGTGGTTCGTCCTCTCCTGTGCTTCCTGCCGACATCATGATGCAGTGCACGATGGACTACGACTCCATCTCCAAGGCCGGCTCCATGCTGGGCTCGGGCGCCGTGATTGTGATGGACGATTCGCGCGACATGGTCGAGAGCCTGCTGCGTCTGTCGTACTTCTATTCGCACGAGTCCTGCGGCCAGTGCACGCCTTGCCGTGAAGGCACGGGCTGGCTGTGGCGCGTGGTGAACCGTATTCAGCACGGCGAAGGCCGTCCGGAAGATATCGAGCTGTTGGACTCGGTATCCGTGAACATCATGGGTCGCACGATTTGTGCGCTGGGCGATGCGGCAGCGATGCCGGTGCGCGCCATGATCAAGCACTTCCGCCACGAGTTTGAAGCGAAGATCCAGAACGCTTCCAAGCAGGCCGCATAAGCGCCTGATCGCGAGACAAGCATATGGTTGAAATTGAACTGGACGGAAAAAAGGTAGAGGTGACGGAAGGCAGCATGATCATGCATGCGGCCGAACAATCCGGCTCCTATATTCCTCACTTCTGCTACCACAAGAAGCTATCCATTGCGGCCAACTGCCGCATGTGCCTTGTGGATGTTGAAAAGGCTCCCAAGCCCATGCCAGCCTGCGCCACGCCCGTGACGCAAGGCATGATCGTGCGCACCAAGAGCGAAAAAGCCATCAAGGCACAACAGTCGGTGATGGAGTTCTTGCTCATCAATCACCCGCTGGACTGCCCCATCTGCGACCAGGGCGGTGAATGCCAGCTGCAGGACCTGGCCGTGGGCTATGGCGGATCTTCCTCGCGCTACGAAGAAGAAAAGCGCGTGGTCTTCCACAAGAATGTGGGTCCGCTGATTTCCATGGAGGAAATGAGCCGCTGCATCCACTGCACACGCTGCGTGCGCTTTGGTCAAGAAGTGGCTGGTGTCATGGAACTGGGCATGATTCACCGCGGTGAACATTCCGAGATCACGACCGTCACTGGCGACACCGTGGACTCCGAACTGTCGGGCAATATGATCGACATCTGCCCTGTGGGCGCGTTGACCAGCAAGCCTTTCCGCTACAGCGCCCGTACCTGGGAGTTGTCGCGTCGCAAGTCGGTTTCTCCCCATGACTCCACCGGTGCCAACCTGATTGTTCAGGTCAAGAACCACAAGGTCATGCGCGTTGTGCCCTTCGAAAACGAAGAAGTCAACGAATGCTGGATTGCCGACCGTGACCGTTTCTCCTACGAAGCACTGAACAGCGATGAACGCCTGACTAAGCCCATGCTCAAGCAGGGCGGTGTCTGGAAGGAAGTCGACTGGCAGACTGCTCTGGAATATGTAGCTAACGGCCTGCAGCAGATCAAGACTCAGCACGGTGTGAACAGCATCGGCGCTTTGGTCAGTCCCCACAGTACTGTGGAAGAACTGTTCCTGGCCGCCAAGCTGGTGCGTGGCATTGGCAGTGAAAACATCGACTACCGCCTGCGCAATGCTGAATTCACGGCCACTCAAGGCGTACAGTGGCTGGGTCTGCCCATCGCGGCATTGAGCAATCTGCAGTCGGCTCTGATCGTGGGCTCCAACCTGCGCAAGGACCATCCGCTGTTCGCTCAGCGTATCCGTCAGGCTGCCAAGAAGGGCTGCAAGGTTTTCTCCATCAACGAACGCGTCTATGACTGGGCACTGCCCGTCAACGCTTCGGTGGTGGCTGCCGCTGACTGGGCTCAGGCGCTGGCCGATGTGGCTGCTGCCGTGGCCGAAGCCAAGGGCGTGAATGCACCTGTGGCAGGCCAAGCTCATGACGAAGCCAAGGCGATTGCGGCTGCACTGCTGGCTGGCGAGCAAAAGGCCGTGCTGCTGGGTAATGCCGCTGCTCACCATGCTCAAGCATCCGTGCTGCTGGGTCTGGCTAACTGGATTGCCGAGCAAACCGGTGCCAGCGTGGGCTATCTGACCGAAGCTGCCAATACCGTGGGCGCCCAATGGGTCAAGGCTGTGCCCGCAGGCAATGGTCTGAACGCTGCTCAGATGATGGCTGGTGGCCTGAAGGCTGCCATTTTGCTGAACAACGAACCCGAGTTTGACAGTGCTGCTGGCAAGCCCGCCGTGGCTGGTCTGAACAAGGCCGAAATGGTAGTGACGCTGAGCCCGTTCAAGGCGAACATGGAATTCAGCGATGTGCTGTTGCCTATCGCTCCGTTCACCGAAACATCGGGCAGCTTTGTCAACGCCGAAGGCCGCGTGCAGAGCTTCCACGCGGTGGTCAAGCCTCTGGCTGAAACCCGTCCTGCCTGGAAGGTGCTGCGCGTGCTTTCCAACCTGATGGGTGTGTCTGGCGTGGACTACGAAACATCGCAGGATGTGCTGGCTGCAGCCACTGCCGGTGCTACTCAAGTGCCTGTTGCCGCATTGAGCAATGCCGCCAAGGCTGTGGATGCTGTGCCTGCCGCTAGTGCTGCAGCTCCTGTCGTGGCCAGCATTTATCAGCTCGACAGCATTGTGCGCCGCGCTACGTCGCTGCAATTGACGGCAGATGCTCGTCAGGTTCGTGAGGGAGGCGCCGCATGATCGACGCATTGAAAGCCTGGGGCCTGGGCTTGTCCGCAGCCCCTTTCTGGACCGATGTGGCTTGGCCTGTCATCTGGATTCTGCTGGGCATCGTGGCTATCGTGGCCCCTCTGATGGGTGCAGTGGCCTATCTGACGCTTTGGGAGCGCAAGCTGCTGGGCTTCATGCAGATTCGCCTGGGGCCCAACCGTGTGGGTCCCTCCGGTCTGTTGCAGCCTCTGGCTGACGGCCTGAAGCTGTTGACCAAGGAACTGATTCAGCCCACGGCTGCTGCCAAGGGCCTGTTCTATGTGGGTCCCGTCATGGCCATCATGCCGGCTCTGGCTGCCTGGGTGGTGATTCCTTTCGCCCCTGATGTGGCCCTGGCCAACGTGAACGCTGGCTTGCTGCTGATGATGGCTATTACTTCGATTGAAGTGTATGGTGTGATCATCGCGGGCTGGGCTTCGAACTCCAAGTACGCCTTCCTGGGCGCACTGCGTGCTTCGGCTCAGATGGTGAGCTATGAAATCGCGCTGGGCTTCTGCTTCTTGGTTGTCATCATGGTGACCGGCAGCATGAACCTGACCGAAATTGTGCTGAGCCAAGGCAAGGGTCAGTTTGCAGCCATGGGTGCGAGCGTTCTGTCCTGGAACTGGCTGCCTCTGCTGCCCATCTTTGTGGTCTACCTGATCTCTGTTGTCGCTGAAACCAATCGTCACCCGTTTGACGTGGTTGAAGGCGAAGCCGAAATCGTGGCTGGTCACATGGTTGAGTACTCGGGCATGGGCTTTGCCGTGTTCTTCTTGGCCGAATACGCCAGCATGTGGCTGGTCTCGATCCTGGCTGTGATCATGTTCCTGGGCGGCTGGTTGCCTCCATTTGACTTCCTGGGCTTTATTCCGGGCTGGATCTGGCTGGCGATCAAGACCTTCCTGGTGGTGTCCATGTTCATTTGGATTCGCGCCACCTTCCCTCGCTTCCGTTATGACCAGATCATGCGTCTGGGCTGGAAGATCTTCATTCCCGTCACCCTGGTGTGGCTGGTGGTTGTGGGTGCTTGGCTGTACTCGCCCTGGAACATCTGGAAATAAGCGGAGTACGTATGTCTGCAGTAGCTGCAACTCCTTTCTCCTTCAAGGATTTCCTCAAGAGCTTCATGCTCTGGGAACTGGCCAAGGGCATGGCCCTGACTGGTCGTTACACCTTCCGTCGCAAGATCACGGTGCAGTTCCCCGAGGAAAAAACACCTCAGTCGCCGCGCTTTCGTGGCCTGCATGCTCTGCGCCGTTATGAAAACGGTGAAGAGCGCTGCATTGCCTGCAAGCTGTGCGAAGCCGTGTGCCCTGCCATGGCGATCACCATCGAGTCCGATGTGCGTGATGACGGCTCCCGCCGTACCACGCGCTATGACATTGACCTCACCAAGTGCATCTTCTGCGGCTTCTGCGAAGAAAGCTGCCCGGTGGACTCCATCGTTGAGACGCATATCTTCGAATACCACGGCGAAAAGCGCGGTGACCTCTACTTCACCAAGGACATGCTCCTGGCAGTGGGTGACCGTTATGAAGCCGAGATCGCTGCCAACAAGGCGGCAGATGCCAAGTACCGCTGATGCGGCTCCTTGATCACTTGAAAAGATTCGATCCATGGACGCCAAAACTGGTTTTTTCTATCTGTTCTCGGTAGTGCTGCTGTTTGCAGCCTTCCGGGTTGTCACGGCTCGCAACCCTGTGCATGCCGTGCTCAATCTGATTCTGGCTTTCTCTCAAGCCGCTGCCATCTGGCTGCTGCTGAAGGCTGAATTCCTGGGCATCGCGCTGGTGCTCGTGTATCTGGGCGCTGTGATGGTGCTGTTCCTGTTCGTGGTGATGATGCTCGATATCCGTATCGACTCTGTGCGCCGTGGCTTCTGGAAGCATTTCCCGTTTGCGGCATTGATCGGCGTGCTGATTGCCTTTGAAATGGGCATGGTGCTGATGGGCGGCTTCGGTGATGTCGAAGACGTTAAAGCGGCTGGAGCCACGGTAGTCAACGCTGCTGGCCAGACCGTGCCTTATTCGAACACCCATGCTCTGGGCAAGCTGCTGTACACGGAGTACCTGTACCCCGTGGAAATCGCAGCTGTGATCCTGCTGGTGGCCATGATTGCCGCGATTGCCCTGACGCTGCGCAAGCGCAAGGACAGCAAGGCTATGAATCCGGCTGATCAAATTCGTGTGCGTGCTTCTGACCGTATCAAGCTGGTCAAGGTGGAAACCACGAAGCCTGCACAAAAACCTGACGCCGAAGCCGCGGCGCCTGCAGTGGAGACAAAAGCATGACGCTGACTTTGGGCCACTTCCTGACGCTGGGCGCGATGCTGTTTGCGCTCTCCGTGGTTGGCATTTTTCTGAACCGCAAGAACCTGATCGTCTTGCTCATGGCCATCGAGCTGATGCTTCTGGCCGTGAACATGAACTTCGTCGCGTTTTCCAGCTATCTGGGCGACATGCACGGACAGGTATTCGTGTTTTTCATCCTGACCGTGGCGGCAGCTGAGTCTGCTATCGGTCTGGCGATCTTGGTGCTGCTGTTCCGTAACAAGAACAGTATTGATGCGGAAGACCTCAACTCCCTCAAGGGTTGAGTCCGCCGTTACTTGCAAGGTTCTCAAGAATGAGTCAAACCCTTTCTGCATCCATGCTGCTTGCGGTGCCATTGGCCCCGCTGGCAGGCTCCGCGCTTGCGGGTATCTGGGGCACGGCCTTTGGCGGCAACAAGATCGGTCGCACTGGCAGCAGCTCCCTGACGATTCTGGGCGTGCTTGTAGCCTTCATCCTGTCGGCTATCACGTTCCAGGCGGTCGTTTTTGACGGCGCCAAGTTCAACGAAACCATCTACACATGGATGGTTGTCGGTGGTCTGAAAATGGAAGTCGGTTTCCTGATCGACTCCATCACAGCCATGATGATGTGCGTGGTGACCTTTGTGTCGCTGATGGTGCACATCTACACCATGGGCTATATGGAAGAAGATGACGGCTACAACCGTTTCTTCTCCTATATCTCGCTGTTTACCTTCTCCATGCTGATGCTGGTGATGGCCAACAACCTGCTGCAGCTGTTCTTCGGCTGGGAAGCGGTGGGCCTGGTGTCTTACCTGCTGATTGGCTTCTACTACAAGAAGTCCACTGCCATCTTTGCCAATATGAAGGCCTTCCTGGTCAACCGTGTGGGTGACTTTGGCTTCATTCTGGGCATTGGCCTGATCGCTGCTTACACCGGTACGCTGAATTATTCGGAAATCTTTGCCAAGCTGCCCGAAATTCAGAACACTCAGCTGCCTGGCACAGGCTGGATGCTGGTGACCGTGACTGCCATCTGCCTGTTCGTGGGCGCGATGGGCAAGTCTGCCCAGTTCCCTCTGCACGCATGGCTGCCAGACTCCATGGAAGGCCCCACACCTATCTCCGCGCTGATTCACGCGGCGACCATGGTGACGGCTGGTATCTTCATGGTGTCTCGCATGTCGCCGCTGTATGAACTGTCGGACACGGCCTTGAACTTCATCCTGGTGATCGGCTCCATCACAGCTTTGTTCATGGGTATCCTGGGCATCATCCAGAACGACATCAAGCGCGTGATTGCGTACTCCACGCTGTCGCAGCTCGGTTACATGACCATCGCTCTGGGCGTATCTGCATACTCGGTTTCGGTGTTCCACCTGATGACTCACGCCTTCTTCAAGGCACTGCTGTTCCTCGGTGCGGGTTCCGTGATCATGGGCATGCACCACAACCAGGATATTCGCTGGATGGGTGGTGTGCGCAAGTACATGCCCATTACCTGGATCACCTTCTTGCTGGGTAACCTGGCGCTGATCGGTACACCGTTCTTCTCTGGCTTCTATTCCAAGGACGCCATCATTGAAGCGGTTCATGCATCCAATCTGCCTGCGGCTGGCTTCGCCAACTTTGCGGTGCTGGCTGGCGTGTTCATCACGGCTTTCTACTCGTTCCGTCTGTACTTCATCGTGTTCCACGGCAAGGAGCGTTACGACCAGAATCCTGATGCGCACCATGATGATCACCATGCCCACGACGACCACGGTCATGGCCACGACGCCAAGCCCCACGAGTCGCCTCTGGTTGTGACTGGTCCTCTGATGCTGCTGGCCATTCCTTCGGTGGTGATCGGTGCGATTGCGCTGATGCCCATGCTGTTTGGCGACTTCTTCAAGGGCGTGATCTACGTCGATGGTTCCAAGCACGGTGCCATGGCGGAGCTGGCCGAGAAGATTCACGGTTGGGTACCAATGGCTCTGCACGGTTTCACGGCTGCGCCTTTCTGGTTGGCCCTGGCTGGTGTGGTGGTCTCCTATGTGTTCTACATGGTCAAGCCCGAGATTCCTGCTGCCATCATGGCCTTCTCCAAGAAGATTGGTCTGTATCAGGTTCTGGAAGGCAAGTACGGTGTGGACTGGGTCTACGAGAACATCTTCGCTCGCGGCGCTCGCGTCTTCGGCACCGTGTTCTGGAAGGTTGGCGATCAGGCCATCATCGATGGTGCTGTCGTGAATGGTTCCTGGAAGCTCATGGCCAAGTTTGGTCAGTGGGTGCGCGGCCTGCAGTCGGGCTATCTCTATCACTACGCGTTGGTCATGCTGCTGGGTATCGTTGCCCTCATGACGTACTTCGTGTGGCTCAACAAGTAGTAGGGGAAGAACAAAAATGGGTTTGTTGAGTCTTTCTATCTGGGTGCCGATAGCCTTCGGTGCCCTCCTGCTGGTCTTCAGCAAAGAAGGGCAGGCCAATGCAGTGCGCTGGCTGGCTCTGATTGGTGCTTTGATCGGTCTGGCGGTGACCATTCCTCTGGTCACCGGTTTCGACACCACGACTGCCAGCATGCAGTTTGTGGAGAACATGCTCTGGATTGAGCGCTTCAACATCCACTACCACCTTGGTGTGGATGGCATCTCCATGTGGTTTGTGCCGCTGACGGCTTTCATCACCGTGATTGTGGTGATCGCCTCCTGGCAGAACATCACGGAGCGTGTGAACCAGTACATGGGTGCGTTCCTGATCCTGTCGGGTCTGATGATTGGCGTGTTCTCTGCTCTGGACGGCATGCTGTTTTACGTGTTCTTCGAAGCAACACTGATCCCGATGTATCTGATCATTGGTATCTGGGGTGGTCCGAACCGTATCTACGCAGCCTTCAAGTTCTTCCTGTACACCCTGCTCGGCTCGCTCCTCACGCTGGTTGCTCTGATCTATCTGTACACCCAGTCGGGTGGCAGCTTCGAGATCCTGGACTGGCACAAGCTGCCCTTGTCGGGCACGGCTCAGACCCTGATCTTCTTCGCCTTCTTTGCCGCTTTCGCCGTGAAGGTGCCCATGTTCCCCGTGCACACCTGGCTGCCAGACGTTCACGTGGAAGCGCCTACCGGTGGCTCCGCCGTGCTGGCTGCCATCATGCTGAAGCTCGGTGCTTACGGCTTCCTGCGCTTTTCGCTGCCTATCGCTCCTGATGCGGCGCACGAATGGTCGGGTCTGATGATCACGCTGTCGCTGATTGCCGTGATTTACGTGGGTGTGGTGGCTCTGGTGCAGCGCGACATGAAGAAGCTGGTGGCTTATTCGTCCGTGGCGCACATGGGCTTCGTGACACTGGGCTTCTTCATGTTCAACAACCTGGGCATCTCCGGCGGCCTGGTGCAGATGATCGCCCACGGCTTTGTGTCGGGCGCGATGTTCCTGTGCATTGGCGTGCTGTATGACCGTGTTCACTCGCGTGAAATCGCTGCCTACGGTGGCGTGGTCAACACCATGCCCAAGTTCGCTGCGTTTGCCCTGCTGTTTGCCATGGCCAACTGCGGTCTGCCCGCGACCGCTGGCTTCGTCGGTGAGTGGATGGTGATTCTGGGCGCCGTGCAGTACAACTTCTGGATCGGTCTGGGCGCTGCCACTGCGCTGATCTTTGGTGCTGCCTACACGCTGTGGATGTACAAGCGCGTTTACCTGGGCCCTGTGGGCAATGACCATGTGGCCGAGCTCAAGGACATCAACTGCCGCGAGTTCCTGGTGCTGGGCGTGCTGGCTGTGGCCGTGCTGGCCATGGGTCTGTACCCCAAGCCCTTCACCGATGTGATGGACGTGTCTGTGGCTGAGCTCATCAAGCATGTGGCTGTGAGCAAGCTCAACTGACCCGACTGAAACGAGAGACACGAGATGATTGACAACATCAGCTGGCTGGCGATCTACCCGGAGATCACTCTCCTGGTCATGGCCTGCGTCATTGCCTTGGTGGACTTGGGCGTGAAAAGCGCCCGCCGCACAGGCACCTATGTTCTGACCATGCTCACCCTGCTTGTCGTGGCGGTGATGCAGGGCATGTATGCCTCAAGCGGCAACACTTTCTACGGCTGGGGCAATATGGTTGTCTCGGACGCCATGGGCAACTGGCTCAAGTGCTTTGCGACCATCGCACTGATGATCACCATGGTCTATGGCCGCCCCTATGCGGCCGAGCGCGACATGCTGCGCGGCGGTGAGTTCTTCACGCTGTCCATGCTGGCTCTGCTGGGCATGTTCATCATGATCAGCGGCAACAACTTCCTGGTTCTGTATCTGGGTCTGGAATTGCTGACCCTGTCCAGCTACGCGCTGGTGGCTCTGCGCCGCGACCATACCGTGTCCGTCGAAGCAGCCATGAAGTACTTTGTGCTGGGTGCCATGGCCTCCGGTTTCCTGCTGTACGGCATGTCCATGCTCTACGGCGCGACCGGTTCGCTGGATATCGGCCAAGTCTTCAAGGCCATCAACTCCGGTGAAATCAAGCATCAGGTGCTGGTCTTCGGTCTGGTGTTCGTGGTTGCCGGTCTGGCCTTCAAGCTGGGTGTGGTTCCCTTCCACATGTGGGTGCCTGACGTTTACCAGGGTGCTCCTACGGCCATCACCGCTCTGATCGGTGGCGCGCCCAAGCTGGCTGCGTTTGCCATGACCATGCGCCTGCTGGTCGATGGCCTGCTGCCTCTGGCAATCGACTGGCAACAGATGCTGATGGTTCTGGCCGTCTGCTCGCTGCTCGTCGGTAACCTGGCAGGTCTGCAGCAGACCAGCCTCAAGCGCATGCTGGCTTACTCGACAATCTCCCAGATGGGCTTTGTGCTGTTGGGCCTGATGTCGGGTGTGGTCGATGGCAAGGTCGATCCTGCGACAGTCGAAAACGCCTACAGCTCGGCCATGTTTTACATGGTGACCTATGTGCTGACGGCTCTGGCAGCTTTCGGTGTGATCTTGCTGCTGGCCCGCGAAGGCTTTGAAAGTGAAGAAATCGCCGATCTGGCCGGCCTGAACCAGCGCAGCCCGCTGTATGCTGGTGTGATGGCTGTCTGCCTGTTCTCCATGGCTGGTATTCCTCCGCTGGTGGGCTTCTACGCCAAGCTGTCCGTGCTGCAGGCGCTGATTGCTTCGGGCTCCAGCCTGTATATTGGTCTGGCTGTGTTTGCCGTGATCATGTCGCTGATCGGTGCCTTCTATTACCTGCGAGTGGTCAAGGTCATGTACTTTGATGCTCCAATCACTGCTACCAGCGTGTCTGCACCTCTGGATGTGCGTGTGGTTCTGACCATCAATGGTGCGCTGGTTCTGCTGCTGGGTGTGATGCCTGGCGGTCTGATGAACCTGTGTGCTGACGCCATCGTGCGTGCCCTGGCTTCCTGATACTGGACGCGGTGAGGGCGAACAGCCCTCACTGCTTTTCTAGGATTGGCTTAGCGTGTCTATTACCGCTTCTATCTGGCTCATCATCTTGGCTGCCCTTGTGGCAGCCAATTTGCCTTTTATCAACCAGCGTCTGGCTGTGGTTGGCCCAGTCATGCCGGCGCGTAAGCCGCTGTGGCTGCGACTGGTGGAGATGCTGGTGCTCTATCTGCTCGTGGGCGGTCTGGGCATGGTGTTTGAGCATCGTGCCGGGCAGAACGCACCTCAGGGCTGGGAGTTCTATGCAGTCACGGGCGCACTTTTTCTGACGCTGGCTTTCCCCGGTTTTGTGTACCGCTATCTTCTTCATCGCAAGGGCTGAGTTTCAGTCATGAAAGTGCTTGATCTTCATTGCCCGGCAGGCCATGTCTTTGAAGGCTGGTTTGCGTCGGAAGATGATTTTCAAAGCCAGCGGCAGCGACAACTGGTGCAGTGCCCTGTCTGCGGCGATAGCGAGGTCACCAAGCGCCTGAGTGCCCCGCGAATCAACCTGGGCGCGCAGCCGCCCAAGGCAGCTCCTGCCCCAAAGCCTGCACTGGCTCCTGCAGTGCCTGCTGCAATACCTGCGGCCCAGATGCCTGAAATCAGCAGCGAAGCGCGCGAGCAACTGCACGCCATGCAATCGGCCTGGATGCAGTGGTCACGGAAGGTGGCTGAGAACACCGAAAACGTCGGTAAGCACTTTGCGGAAGAAGCACGGCGCATGCATTACGGTGAGGTTGAAGACCGTGCCATTCGCGGCCAGACCAGTACGGAGGAAGCGCTGGAATTGCTGGAAGAGGGCATCGCCGTTGTACCTCTGGCATTGCCCGAAACCTCAAACGGAGAGGGAAGCGGGACGTTGCAGTAGCTGAAAGTGGCGCATCTATTTGACCTCGAGCCAGTGGCTGAAAAGCCGCTGGCTTTTTTGTTGCCATTATTTTTATAGCGTCTTGTCTAAATAGAACTTGGACTTCAAGGCTGAACTTGCCTGCTAATCAAGAGGTACCAGGGCATACCGCTTTGAAATCGATAGTCCCATTTGTCGCTCATCAAATCTATGGCGACAAAGTGCAAGCATATTTGTTCGTGCAACGCCAGTAACTGACTTGTTGAGCTGGTTATTGACGCGCTACGGGTTTACGGCAGGCGTCGGCAACGATCTGCCTTTGGCGACCCTTGTGCAGCGAATTAAATTTAATAGCGTGAATCGCTTGCCAATAGTCCGTTTGAGGCAATCGAAGCGACAAAGTCGATCATGCGCTCTGCATGCTGTCGGGCAGACAAGCCCTTGTCCTGAGAAGTTTGTGACTGCTCTCCTTTGGCGCCTTGTTTTGACTGATTGGTTAGGGAAAACATGAGCAGAGATTTCAGCGCCGACTAGGAGTTTCCCGCTGCGGAACGGCTGCGCCACATAACAAGATGCGAAACATAGGAGATGTTGGGCCTTTGGCCGGCTTTCTCATTTGTTGTCTCGCACTCAGGACTGGCAAAGCGCGCATGAGCGACCTTATTCTCGAAACCAGACAGCTCACCAAAGAGTTCAAAGGCTTTACAGCCGTCAGCAAAGTGGATCTGGCCGTGCAGCGTGGCTCCATCCATGCCCTTATTGGCCCCAATGGTGCAGGCAAGACCACTTGCTTCAATCTGCTGACCAAGTTTCTTGAGCCCAGCTCCGGCACCATCAAATTCAACGGCACGGACATCACGCATGAGGCTCCGGCGCAGATTGCGCGACGCGGCGTGATTCGCTCGTTTCAGATTTCCGCCGTGTTTCCGCATTGCACCTTGCTGGAGAACGTGCGCATCGGTCTGCAGCGCCAACTCGGCACCGCTTTCCATTTCTGGACCAGCGAGAAGACACTGAACAAACTCAATGACCGCGCCATGGAGTTGCTGACCGAAGTGGGCCTGCAGGACATGGCCGATGAAATCACCGTCAACCTGCCTTATGGCCGCAAGCGCGCGTTGGAGATTGCCACCACGCTGGCCATGGAGCCTGAGTTGATGCTGCTCGACGAGCCCACTCAAGGCATGGGCCATGAGGACGTGGACCGTGTCACGCAACTGATCAAGAAAGTCTCTGCGGGCCGCACCATTTTGATGGTAGAGCACAACATGAAAGTCGTCTCCACGATCGCAGATCGCATCACCGTGCTGCAGCGCGGCGCTGTGCTGGCGGAAGGCCGCTATGAGGAAGTTTCCAGAAATCCGCAAGTGATGGAAGCCTATATGGGCACCACCGATGGGCAACTGCAGGGAGCGCATTAGTGGCGACCCCCTGTGCCGCTTTGCGGGGACGACATCCCCGCTGCGGGGCGGCCCTTGCTTGATGTCTCTTCCTTGGAGCAAGCCAGTTTTGAACCTGATGAACGATGAATAAAACAAGTACTCCGGCGCTGGAAATTTCGGGATTGAATGCTTGGTATGGCGAGTCCCATGTGCTGCATGGCATGGATCTGATCGTCAATCAGGGCGAGGTGGTGACTCTGCTGGGCCGCAATGGTGCGGGGCGCACTTCCACGCTGCGCTCCATCATGGGATTGACGGGCTCGCGCAAGGGTTCGATCAAGATCAATGGTGTGGAGACGGTGCATCTGCCCACGCACAAGATTGCCCATCTGGGCGTGGGCTATTGCCCCGAGGAGCGGGGCATTTTCTCGAGCCTGTCCTGCGAGGAAAACCTGATGCTGCCCCCACCGCTCAAAACCGGCGAGCCGGGTATGAGCGTGGACGAGATCTATCAGATGTTTCCCAACCTCTACGAGCGCCGCAACAGCCAGGGCACGCGCCTGTCGGGCGGTGAGCAGCAGATGCTGGCCGTGGCCCGCATTCTGCGCACGGGCGCACGGCTGCTGCTGCTCGATGAGATTTCGGAGGGGCTGGCCCCTGTGATTGTTCAGGCGCTGGCTCGCATGATCACCACGCTGCGCGAGAAGGGCTACACCGTGGTCATGGTGGAACAGAACTTCCGCTTTGCTGCGCCACTGGCAGACCGCTTCTATGTGGTTGAACACGGCCATGTTGCCCTGCGCTTCGGCGCTTCCGAACTGGACGAAAAAATGCCGGTGCTCAACGAGTTGCTGGGTGTTTGAGTGCGTTTCAAACCCCTTTCTTTCCCGATAAGACTTCAACAGGAGACAGTGATGAAAGCCCAATTGAGTGTTCTCTCGTGCATGCTGGCCGTTGCAGGCCTTGCCAGCCCTTTGGCCCAGGCGCAGGAAAAAGTGAAGATCGGCTTTGTGACCGATATGTCCAGTCTCTACGCTGATGTGGAAGGCAAGAACGGTGTGATCGCCATGCAGATGGCCATCGATGATTTTGGTGGCAAGGCACTGGGTCAGCCTATTGAGCTGCTGTCGGCGGATCACCAGAACAAGGCGGATATTGCAGCCTCCAAGGTGCGCGAATGGATTGATACGCAAGGTATCTCACTGGTCTTCAGCGGCACCAATTCGGGCACGGCTTTGGCGGTCTCTCAGGTCGCCAACGAGAAAAAGCGCGTCCACATCAACAATGGTGCGGGCTCTTCAGCATTGACCAACGAGCAGTGCAACCCCTATACCGTGCACTATGCCTATGACACCGTGGCCCTGGCCAAAGGGACGGGCGGCGCGGTGGTGGACCGTGGCGGCAAGGACTGGTTCTTCCTGACCGCTGACTACGCATTTGGCCAGGCGCTGGAAGGGGATACCACCAAGGTCATCAACGCCAAGGGCGGCAAGGTGCTGGGCTCGGTCAAGCACCCGCTCAATGCATCGGACTTCTCTTCCTTCCTGCTGCAGGCACAGGCCTCCAAAGCCCATATCTTGGGGCTGGCCAATGCGGGCGGCGACACCATCAACGCCATCAAGGCGGCCAAGGAATTTGGCATCAGCAAGACCATGAAGACGGCGGGCCTGCTGGTCTTTCTGACCGACATTCACAGCCTGGGCCTGAAGAACACCGAAGGCCTGCTTCACACCACCAGCTGGTACTGGGACATGAACGACGAGTCGCGCAAGTTCGCTAACAAGTTCTTTGCCAAGACCAAGCGCATGCCCACTGACGTGCAGGCCGCTGACTACTCGGCAGTGATGAACTACCTGAAGGCGGTGGAAGCAGTGAAGACTACGAACGCCGAGAAGGTGATGGCGCACCTGAAGTCCACTCCGATCAATGACTTCTACGGCAAGGGCGTGATTCGTCCTGACGGCACCTTTGCCCACGATATGTATCTGGTCGAGGCCAAGAAGCCCAGCGAGTCCACCAAGCCTTGGGACTACCTCAAGGTCCTGAACAAGCTGCCTGCCGAGACGGTCTGGACCACCAAGGCCGAAACCAAGTGCGCGCTCTGGAAGTAATAGCGCATAGCTTGGTCTGAAGCACACCCAACACCTACCAGCGTATCTCTCATGGAAATCTTTGGTGTCTCATTGCCTGCCTTGATGAGCCAGCTCCTTCTGGGGCTGGTCAACGGCTCGTTCTATGCCATTTTGAGTCTGGGTCTGGCCGTGATTTTCGGCCTGCTCAATGTCATCAACTTTGCGCATGGTGCTTTGTTCATGCTGGGGGCAATGGTCACCTGGATGGCCATGAGCTATTTTCAGATCAACTATTGGGTGATGTTGATTCTGTCGCCGGTGCTGGTCGGTATTCTGGGTGTGTTGATAGAGCGCTTTTTACTGCGCTGGATCTACAAGCTTGATCACCTCTACGGTCTGCTGCTGACGCTGGGCCTGTCGCTGCTGATCGAGGGCGTGTTCCGCTCCGTCTATGGTGTCTCAGGTCTGGGTTATGACACGCCCGAACTGCTCGAAGGCGCCACCAATCTGGGCTTCATGATGCTACCCAACTACCGCGCCTGGGTGGTGGTGGCCTCCATCGTGGTCTGCGTTGCCACCTGGTTTGTGATCGAGAAGACCCGCATCGGCGCCTATCTGCGCGCCGGTACGGAGAACCCGCGCCTTGTTGAGGCTTTCGGTGTCAATGTGCCCGTCATGATCACACTGACCTATGCCTTTGGCGCGGCGCTGGCAGCCTTTGCCGGCGTGCTGGCTGCACCGGTCTATCAGGTCACTCCGCTGATGGGGCAAAACCTCATCATCACCGTGTTTGCCGTGGTCGTGATCGGTGGCATGGGCTCCATCATGGGCTCCATCATCACAGGTTTGGCTCTGGGGGTGATTGAAGGGCTGACCAAGGTTTTCTGGCCCGAAGCTTCGTCCACCGTCGTGTTCTTCATCATGGTCATTGTTTTGCTGATTCGCCCCGCTGGCCTGTTCGGTAAAGAAAAATAAGAGGGCGCACGACATGAAATCCAAGACGCTTGTTCAACGCATTGCTCCAGTGGGCTACGGCCTGCTGCTGCTGGGGCTGATTGCCGCACCGTTCTTCGGTGCCTACCCCGTGTTCGTGATGAAGCTCATGTGCTTTGCACTGTTTGCTTCGGCTTTCAATCTGCTGCTGGGCTACACGGGGCTGCTGTCCTTTGGCCACGCGGCATTCCTGGGTGGCGCCGCCTATGTGGCGGGCTACAGCATCAAGGCCTGGGGCTTTACACCCGAGGTCAGCATGCTGCTGGGTACGCTGATCGGTGCGCTGCTGGGTCTGATCTTTGGCTGGCTGGCCATTCGCCGTCAGGGTATTTACTTCTCGATGATCACGCTGGCTTTGGCGCAGATGCTGTTCTTTGTCGCGTTGCAGGCCAAGTTCACCGGTGGTGAAGATGGTCTGCAGGGTGTGCCGCGCGGAAAGCTGTTTGGTGTGATCGATCTGAGCAGTGACCTGACCATGTACTACGTGGCTCTGGTGATTGTGGTGTTGGCTTTTCTGCTGATCGTTCGCACCATCCATTCGCCTTTTGGACAGGTGCTCAAGGCCATCAAGGAGAACGAGCCCCGCGCCATCTCTCTGGGCTATGACGTCAATCGTTTCAAGCTGCTGGCCTTTGTCATCTCGGCTGCGCTGACAGGATTGGCGGGTTCGCTCAAGACCGTGGTGCTGGGCTTCGCCACGCTATCCGACGTGCACTGGACCACATCCGGCCATGTGATTTTGATGACATTGATGGGAGGCCTGGGCACACTATCCGGTCCCATCGTGGGCTCGGCCGTGGTCGTGGCTCTGGAAAACAAGATTGGCGACATGGGCACCTTCCTGGCGCGTACCACGGGCGTGGAATGGTTTGGCACGCTGGGTGAGTCCGTCACCATCGTCACGGGCCTGATCTTTGTGCTGTGCGTGCTGCTGTTCCGCAAGGGCATCATGGGTGAGCTGATTGCGTGGCTGCAACGCAGAAAATAGCATTGACTACGCAAGAAAAAGGGCCGCATTCAGCGGCCCTTTTTGTCACTTGTTGAGGTGGAAGAGTTAATCCGCGTAGCGCAAGTGAATGATGGGGTAGTTGCGCCTTTGGGAATCCAGGGCAGAATGGCCCTGGGCTGCAAAACCCAGATGGGTGTAGAAGCGTACGGCTTCGATATTCTGTTCGTTCACATCCAGCGTCAGTTGCGGATGGGTCTGTAGTGCATGTGCGACCAGCAGGCGGCCCACTCCACGCCGCTTGAACAGCGGATCGATGAACAGTGCTTCCATATGGCCGCCATCCAGCAGCATGAAGCCTGCGACCTGGCCTTGTGCATCCACCGCGAGATGCAGCGGTGTCTGGGGCAGAAAACCTGCCACCTCTTGTTCTATGGCCTGACGATCCTGAGCACTCAGAAAGCCGTGGCTGTCGTCGACTGCGTTGCGCCAGATCTCGAGGATGCGTTCCCCGTCGGCTACGGTGGATTCACGGATGCGGAAGGAGGGTGCAATGCGCCTGGCATTGTCGGCAATCGCCTGGACCAACAAGGCATGCAGGGGTTGCGGCAGATCATGGCCCATGCCGGGCACCAGCAGAAATTGCGCGCCGGGAATGGCTGCAGCAGAGTCTTGGCCGCAGGCGGGGGCAATCAGCACATCATCCGCTCCATGCACGACCAGCGTAGGCGCTGTCACGCGGGCCAGCCAGGGGCGCAGATCGCCTGTGGCCGCGATGGCTGCAATCTGGCGTGCCGTGCCTGCGGGGTCATGGGCTCGGTGCAACTCATCGCGCAGCAATGCACGCTGTACCTCTGGCTCTGGGTAGGCGGGGCTGGCAATGCGCTGCGCAAACACCATGGCATGGTCGAGATAGGCCTCCTCATCGTCCTGGGGCGAGGGAGCTGGGCGCATCATCAGTCCCATGATGTCGGGGGTGGTCTGCGGCAGTTGCGGGTTGCCCGTGCTGGACATGATGGACACCAGCGACAGCACGCGCTGTGGATGGGTGCCCGCCATCAACTGCGCCATCATGCCGCCCATGGAGCGGCCCACCACATGGGCTTGCGCAAGCTTCAGTGCATCCATCAGCCCCGTGATGTCGGCCACCATGTCATGCAGGGTGTAGGGCACCTGCGGCTTTCGGCCAGTGCCCAAGTCTGCCGCCAATTGGGCAAAGGAGGGCACGGGGGCGTCGTGCAGATGGGTAGACAGACCGCTGTCGCGCAAATCAATCCGCAGCACATAAAAGCCCTGGTCGGCCAGACTCTGGCAGAACGCGGGTGTCCAGCGCAGCATCTGTGTGCCAAGGCCTGGCAGCAACAGCAAGGGCGCATTGCGCACGTTGCCAAAGGCCTGCCAGCACAGGTGCATGCCATGGGTTTCGACAAAGTTCATTTCATGTTCCTGATGCAGGCTGGACCTTCCCAGCTGCAAGTTGTCATTGTTTGCTTAAGGTTTCTGGTCCGCAGCACGCTCACTGACGGCATCGCCATACAGCAGCCACAGCGCATGTTTGCGCACATCGGCAGGCCAGTCGGCCAGCAGCTTGGCCAGGCGTTCGCGGTCATGCGCAAACAGCGCGCGGCTGGCTTCCTCGAACCCAGGAAGGTCTCCGCCCATGGTCTGCAGAAAGAGGTAGCTACGCTCACTGGCCTGGCGCAGCCAGTCTTGATCGCTATGGGCCTTGCGAGCCTGCTCCACCAGCTTGCGCAGTGCCACGGACGCACCACCGGGCTGCGCTGCAAGCCACTCCCAATGGCGCGGCAGCAGGGTGACTTCTCTGGCCACCACGCCCAGTTTGGGCCTGCCTCGACCGCGCGCTGCGCCTGCGGCTGACTCCGTGGTCTGCGCATTCGAAAGAGGCTTTGCCGTGGAGGCGAAGGCGGCGGGGTATTGGTCTTCCAGTCGCGCCAGCATCTGCGCTTCGCTGCCCTGGGTATTGATGTCGATGCAGCGTCCGGTGCTGTTGTCAAAGACCAGTGCCGCGTCAGCGCCGGACTCAAGACCCTGCAGTGCGCAGGCCGCTTGGGCCAGGGTGCCCGTGCAAACCAGGCGCGAGCCTGAAAAGCAGCTGAATGATGGTGTCTGTGTCACGATGAACCTCTATGTTTTTTATTATATTACCCGGATAATATTTCATTAATTTTATCCGGGTAATTATTGAATGTGTGATGTGGCCATTTGTTGTTGAGGGGCCGCAGCAGCCTTGGTGGAGCCAGAGCTGTTCTGGGTCTGCACAATGACCATGCCGACCACGATCAGCGCCACACCGGCGATGCGGGCCAAGGCCACGGTCTTGACTGGCATGCCTTGCTGGTCGAGTGCCATGTCACGCGCGCAGCACTGCGGCTGCACAAAAACCAGCCCGCCATCAGCCATGCGCTGGCTGCGGCAATGTATCTGGCAATGCTGCCAGACGAACAAGGGCTGAGTCACGCAGGCAAGAGCGCTGGCACAGTCCCTGTTTCAAAGCCGCAGCGCATTGGCATAGCCCGTCATTTCCAGATAGCCGCGGCCCACGCGTCGGCTGCTGCCATCTGCGGCCATTCGGCGCAACTCGCTCAGACCTTCCCAGTAGATGGCGCCTGTGCTGGCGCGGCTGTCCAGTTCTTGGTCATCCACCAGGGCATGCACCTCATAGCGGCCAGCCGGTGTCTGCACCTGCCAGGCGACCGGGTAGCGAGTCTGGCTGTGCGGGCTGACCCACCAGCGCAGTGGTGCAAAGTGCACATCGCTGGCTCCAAAAATCTGCGCCTTCTGCCCCGGTGCGCGAAAGGATCCTCCAGCCCAGAGCGCGCTTGCATCCTTGCGCCGCAGATGAAAGGCGGTGAGGGCGCTGCCATCATCGAGATTCATGCCAATCCAGTCCCAGCCCTGCGCCTCTTTATGCATCAGCGCCGTGCTGCATTCATGGTCCAGCCAGGCACGGTTGTTGGCACCGGCATCAACTGCCATGCGCTTGCCATTGACGGTGATGCTGCCGCTGACTTTGAGCTGCGGCTGGCTGTAGTAATAGCTGGCTTGCTCCGTTTCCGGTCCTTTGCGTGAAAGCCCGTTCAAGCCCTGAAGAAGAATAGGCTGAGTGCTATCAAATTCAAGATCAAGCGTGAAATCCTTGGCGCTCAGCAAGGCGTGATAGTGGCTCGCTTGAGCGGCATCTTTTCCGGGTACAGGGCTGCGTTTGAGTGACCACCGATTGATGTGCACATCGGTATCCAGCTCGCTGGCCTCTGCAAGGCCCAGGCCGGCCCGCGCCATGCTTTGGTCATGCAGCAGCTTGCGGCCCTGAACATCGCACAAGGCGGTGTGCGCAAAGATCAACTGCTTGGCGGCCAGTGGTGATTGCAACGACTGCGCTGCCTCCACGCGCGAGCGGAAAAATGTCAGCTGAAAACCCCATAGCCTGCCGCCCGCTTGCACATGGCCGGTGATGTACCACCACTCGGTCTGCAGATCAGGATGGCTGCCAAAGTCATGCGGAAACTGCAGTGTCTTGACGGGCAGCGCATAAGCACGGGCCGCAGGCCAGGCGAGGCCGCTGGCTGCGGCGAATGCAAGCCATTGCCGGCGTGAGAGCCCTGAGGCCGGAGATTCAGACATTGTTTTGTATTGCCTCACAGCGTCACCAGTCCTCTTTGACGGCCAGAACCGCATCCGCGCTGGCTGCCTTGCGCCCGGCCAGCCAGGCCGTGATGACCCCAGCGAGCACCACGGCAGCGGCCAGACTCAACAGACGCAGCGCGGGCAGGCGCAGTTCCATGGTCCAGTGAAAGCTTTGCGGGTTGACCACATGCACCAGAATCACCGCCACGCCCAGACCCAGCAGCGTGCCTGCCATTGCGCCAAGCCCCGTCCACGCCAGACCTTCTGCAGCCACCACGGTGAGCACATTGCGGCGCGTCAGGCCCAAGTGGGCCAGCAAGCCAAACTCTTTGCGTCGCGCCAGTACCTGGGCGCTAAAGCTGGCGGCAATACCAAACAGGCCAATCGCAATGGCAACAGCCTGCAGCCAGTACGTCACAGCAAAGCTGCGATCAAAAATGCGCAAGGAGCGTTCACGCAAAGCGGTGCTGCTGACAAATTCCAGTGCAGGCGCAGACGGGTTTGAGCCCGCAATGGCTTGCTCAATCGCGGCGTGCAGATCGGCGCCCGCATCAGCTTTGGGCCAGATGGCGATTTCGCTGATCTGTGCATTGCCACCCAGCGCCAGATAGTCCTGCCAGTCCAGCGCAATCGCACCAAACTGCCGCACATAGTCGCGCCAGATGCTTGCTATATAAAATGTAGCTACATGCCTATTTGAATCATGGACTTGAGGGCTAAAAGCCTTTGAAAGCAGAGGCCAGGCGTCGCCGGGCTGGAGTCCATAGAGCTGGGCCACGGCCTCGCTGATATGCACGGGAATGCCCTGGCCTGTGCTGATGGGGCCGCTGACCCATGGCAGTTGCTGCGCAGCATCGCCCTTGAGCGGGCGCACCAAAATGCTGATCGCAGGTCGCTCAGGGCTGAGCACCAACTGGCTGCTGCGCATGGCCTGGGCGCGTTCAATACCGGGCAGTTGGGCAATGCGCGGTGCGGCATCGGCGGGCAGCAGCGCAGCATCGGCGCGGCTGGAGCCGCCTGCCGCACGTACATACAGGGGCGCGGGCAGCACGGCATCCAGCCACTCCATCATGCTGCCGCGAAAGCTGGTGACCATGACCGTCAGCGCCACGGCCAGACTCAGGCTGGCAACCACGCCGCCCACGGCCACGGTGGTGGAGCGGCGCATGCGGCGGGCACGCTCCAGCGCCAGCATGGATAGTGGTTGCTGCGATAGCCCCGCAGGCATCAGCCCCAGCACCGCACCCAGCAACCAGGGCAGGGCGGCCATGCCGCCAAGCAGCAGCAAGCCCACTGCGATATAGGCGGCGAGCGGAATGCCAGCGACCGGCGGCATAAAAGCCAGAGCAACGCTGGCAGCAAGCAGTACCAGTGCAGGCCATGCGCGCGGTGCCGCTTCATGCGTGCTGCCCAGACCTTTGAGCGTGGCCGCTGGTGGCAAGTCCATGGCTGAGCGCGCAGGCCACCATGCGCCAGCAAGGGTGGCTGCTACGCCCAGCAAACCAAAGGTCAGCGCGGCCCAGGGGCTCCATTGCAGCGCAGGCTGCACGCCCGCGAAAAATCCGCCTCCCAGATCGCCTCCCAGCATCTGCAATGCCAGCCAGGCTAGGACGCTGCCCAGCGCAATGCCTGCCATGCTGCCAATCAGCCCCAGTGCCAGAGCCTCAAGCAGCACCAATGCCATGCGCTGGCGCGGTGTGGCACCCAGCACTGCAAGCAGCGCAAACTGCGGCGCGCGCTGCGCCACGCTGAGTGCGAGCACGGAAAACACCAGAAAAGCCCCCGTGAACAAGGCCACCAGCGCCAGCACCGTGAGGTTGACGCGGTAGGCGCGCGACATCTCGCCCACGCGCTGCTGATCGTCGCTGGGTTGCTGAATCAGCATCTGGCTCTGCCATGCGGGCAATTGATGCAAATCCTTGACCACCTGACTGCGTGCAGTGCTGTCGGCCAGCAGCACATCGATGCGGTCAAGGCGATCAAAGCGCTGCAGCTTTTCCTGCAGCGCTGCAATATCCATGACGGCGATTGGCGCGCCTGCCGCAGTCACTGTGCCTGCTATGCGAAGCTGCTGCAGCTGACCGTTGAGCAGCCATTGCATGCGGGCGTTGATGGCTTGCTCGGGGCTCAGATGCAGAGCCTGCAGCGCAGCGGCGTTGAGGAATACAGCGTCCGGCGCAAACAGGTCAAGCCGGTTGCCGCCTTCAAACAAGCGTGGCATCAGCGCGGGTGCCACGGGCGCAAGCTTGATGGCATCGCTGCCCACCACCCGCAGCGTTGTACCTTGCGCTGCGCCTTGGGTGATGCGTGCACCGGCGTCGCCAGATGCTGTGTCCTTGCCGGGCAGCAGCACCGTGGTTTCTATCCAGGGCACTGCTGTTGCGATGCCTTGTGTCTGCGCCACTTGTGGATAAAGCGCCAGCGGCAGACCGCCTTGCATGGCGCTCAGCTGAAGGTCAGGCTGTCCGTTGACGCTGCGCACGGCGCGTGAGAACTCATCGAGCGCTGACTGGTTGATCACATGCACGGCAAAGCCCAGTGCCACGCCCAGCATGATGGCGACCAGCGCAGTAGCGGTGCGCCAGGGGTGCTGGCGCAGCTCCTGCCAGGAAAAGCTGGTGAGCAGCAGAAAAAGCGTGGGACGGTTGATCACGGGTTCAGAAGACAGCGGAAGACGGCCAGCGCAAGGCGCGAGAAAGCACAGCCGCTAAAATACCGTGTTTTGGTGCTCGCGGCGTTGTTCTGACGCAGCGGTTAAACGGGAAACATGGAGGTCAGCCCCTTGCGGTGACTAAGCATGTACTGCCCCCGCAACAGTGAGTGCACAGGTGAAGAACCAGACTGTCCAACCGCCACTGAAGCGCAGCGCGCTTTGGGAAGGCCGGGCAGTGAGTGCACGAGTCTGGATACCGGCCAAATATGCCCAGGGCTGCCTCAGCGCCTGGTTCGGGATGCACCCGGCGGGGACGCCGGTGCCCACTGTTTGAGCTTTCCTATGTATTCTTCTCATTCCTCTATTGCGCCCGGCGCGCGCGTTGCGCTGCCCGCGGCCCGTGTCTTCCCTCTGAACTGGATGGCCGCTGCGGCGCTTTGTGCCTGTGCGCTGACGGCGCAGGCGCAGACCGAGACCCGCATGGCCGAAACTGTGGTGACGGCGACGCGCACGGAAACACCGCTGGACGAAACACTGGCCGACGTTCGTGTCGTGACGCAGGAGCAAATTGCCAATTCTGCGGGGCGCTCTCTGGCCGAGGTGCTGCAGCGCTTTGCAGGCGCGCAAATTTCCAGCAATGGTGGCCGCGGCAATACCCAGAGTGTCTACATCCGTGGCAGCAAGCAGGTAATTTTGTTGATCGACGGCGTCCGCTATGGCTCGGCCACCATGGGCGTGCCCACGCTGGAGTCTTTGCCGCTGGAAGCCATCGAACGCATTGAAGTCGTGCATGGCCCGGCTTCTGCGCTGTACGGCAGCGATGCGATTGGTGGCGTGATCCAGATATTCACCAAGCAGGGCAAGGGCGTGGCACAGGCCTTTGCACCCCATGCCTCCGTGACCCTGGGCAGCGCTGGCTATAAAAAGGCCGATGGCGGCTTTGCCGGTTCGCAGCAGGGCTGGAACTACAGCCTGAATCTGGCTCGCGTGGTGGACCCCGGTTTTTCATCCACGAATTCCAAGGCTGGTTTTAATCGCCCGGATGCGGACAAACTGAACCAGACTTCGGTAACGGCTGCGCTCGGCTACGCTTTCAATGACAACTGGCGTGTGGATGCCAATCTCATGCAGTCGCAAAGCCGCGCTGAATTTGACCAGGGCTATGTCTCCATGCCCGACTGGAGCATGCCTTCGGTGGATGGCTCCTATAACGACTTGAAGGCCGCAAGCAGCCAGGTCAAGCTGACGGGTAAGCTGGCCTCGAACTGGAAGAGCAGCTTGAGCGTGGGCCAGTCGGACGACAAGCAGCGCAGCCATCACCAGATCATTGGCAGCACGCAGCGCTATCAGGATCTGTATCAGACCCAGCAGACTGAATACAAATGGGGCAATGAGATCAAGACATCGCTGGGCATGGTGATTGCTGGTGTCGAGCGACTGGAGCAGAAGATCAAGTCTTCGTCCGAATACGACAAGACAGAGCGCTCCACCAATTCGGCCTATGCCGGGCTCAATGGCAGCAAGGGCGCGCATTCCTGGCAGGTCAATCTGCGCCGCGATGACAACTCGCAATTCGGCGGCTACAACACCTGGGGTGTGGCCTATGGCTATGAGCTGCTGCCCGGTCTGCGCGCTCATGCCTCGCGTGCCAGCAGTCTGAAGGCTCCAACCTTCAACGATCTGTACTACCCCTACTCTGGCAATCCGAATCTGCGCCCCGAAAGTGCCAAGGGTAATGAGCTGGGTCTGGACTGGACGGCGGGTGTGCACAGCGTCAAGCTCACGCGCTTCGATAACAAGGTGAGCAACTTGATCTCCTGGGCTGATGACGGCACGGGCATGTGGTATCCCTTCAATATCGACAGCGCGAGACTGAAGGGCTGGTCGCTGGGTTATGGCGTATCGGTGCAGGGCTGGAACCTGGCCGCGCGCTACGAGCATCTCGATGCATTTGATGGCAAGACAGGTGCCCGCATGACGGACCGCCTGCCTGAGCATCAGGCCACCCTATCGCTGGACAAGCGTATCGGTGTTTGGAAATTTGGCGCCAGCGCACTGTACGCGGGCAAGCGCACGGACAGCCGTGGTGCGGTCAAGCTTGGCGGCTACACCACGATGGACTTGTATGCCGAGTACCAACTGGCACCGCAGTGGTCGGTTCAGGCGCGTGTGACCAATCTGGCAGACAAGAGCTATGAAACCGCATACGGCTATAACCAGCGTGGCCGCTCAGGGTTTGTGACCCTGAAGTGGACCGGTCGCTGAGCATGTCGGCCGTGATGCGCGGGGCCGGCTGGTGCATGCGTTTTGGGGCCGCAGCTTTGTTGGCGCTGGCCATGCCTGCAGCTCAAGCAGGCAAGGGGCAGACTCTTGCGCCCCAGCGCATCATCTCGCTGCTGCCCTCCGCAACGGAAACCATCTGCGCACTCGGTGCCTGTGATCGTCTGGTTGGTGTGGACGAGTTTTCGCTCGACCCGCCACAGGTGCGCAACCTGCCGCAGCTGGGCAAGACCTGGCAGCCCGATGTCGAGCGCATTGTGGCGCTTAAGCCTGATCTGGTGCTGGTAGGACAAGTGGCCGGCGTGATTGCGCGTCTGCAGGCGGCAAGGATTCCCTATCTGGTGGCGGACGCCACCACGGTTGAGCAGGTGCATGCTGTGATGCTCAAGATGGATGCGGCGCTCAAGACTGGGCGTGCTGCAGCCGTCTGGCAGCAGATGCAAGCGCGTGTGGATGCAGTGGCAGCAGCGGTCAAAGTGAGCAATGCTGGCGCTGAGCCTCGCGTCTACCTGGAAGTCGATGCCGCCATGTATGCCGCAGGCCCGCGCTCTTTCATGGGGCAGTTGCTTGCGCGGCTGGGGGTGAGCAATATTGCGCCCGAAACGGGTAACCAGTTCATGCGTCTGTCGCCCGAGTATGTGCTGCGCGCAGACCCTGATCTGATCATTCTTGCGCATCATGGCAGCAGCCCGCGCAAGATTGAAGACCGGCCCGGCTGGCAGCATATGCGTGCCATGCAGCCCGATCAACGTGAGCGTCGCGTCTGTCAGTTGACGGAAGATGAAAGCCGTACGGTGACCCGCCCAGGACCGCGTCTGGATGAGGCCGTTGCCATCTTTGCCGCATGTCTGCAGCGGCTCCATTCCTGATTGCTCAAGCCATGAAACTCAGCAAAAACTTTGATGAGGTCTGCTACCCGTTTATCTGCGAGACCTCGTATCTCTGCGACTTCGAGGTGACGACTGATGAGCTGTGTGCCTTGATTGGTGCTGCACTTGAGGCCACGCCAGCCGAGTTTGCAGACTTGCGCACTGACCTGGACCGCATCCAGCCACTGGCTTTTCATATCAATGGTTCGATTCGCGGCAAGCTGGCGGTGGATGAAAGTGATCTGCTATGGCTTGTGCAGCGCCTGGCTTATTACCGTGAGCAAGCTGGTGAGCGCTTTCATGCCTTTGTTTTGCCACGTGGCGCAGCGCCAGTGCCGCAGCTGCATCAGGCGCGTTCGGCGGCCAAGAAGGCGATTCGCTGCATGGTCAGAGTCGAGCAGGAAGGGCGCGAAGTTCCCGATATTCTGCCGCGCATGTGCAATGTGCTGTGCAATCTGTTCTTCGCGATGACGCTCACCGTCAACCAGCGCCGTGGCGTGGTGGAAGTGCCGTTTGTCAGCAAGAGCTACAAGGTGCGTGACCCTGCTTGAATCTGCTCGGTCTGCATACCGTTGGCCGTCAAGCGCAGCACGCGATCTGCGCGTTTGGCGGCATCGGCAGAGTGGGTGACCAGAATCAGCGCCGTGCCTTGTTCGCGCGTCTGCGCCAGCAGCAAATCCATGATCTGCTGCGCGGTGCTGGGGTCCAGATTGCCCGTGGGCTCATCGGCCAGCAGCAGTGGCGGTGAATGCACCAGCGCCCGTGCAATAGCCACGCGCTGCAGCTGACCGCCGCTGAGCTGCTGGGGCAGGCGCTGGCCCAGACCTTCCAGACCCACGGCTTTGAGCAGGTTTTGCACGCGCTGTTGTCCATCCGCATTCATGCGGCCCAGCAGCATCAGCGGCAGGGCGATGTTCTGCGCCACATCCAGATGCGGCAAAACGTGGAAGGCCTGAAATACAAAGCCCAGATGCGCTCGGCGCCAGATGGCGCGCTGGGTTTCGTCGAGGGTGGAGAGGTCTGTGCCCTGATGCAGCACATGACCTATTTGCCAGCTGTCCAGCCCGGCCAGGCAGTTGAGAAACGTGGATTTGCCAACACCTGAATTGCCGACAATGGCGACAAATTCGCCGGCCTGCACTTCGCAGCCCACATGCTCGAACACCGAAGACTGTGCATCGCCCTCGCCATAACGTTTGGCAAGGTTTTCTACGGTCAGCAGTGCAGAGGGTGAAGGAGATTCAGTGGCAGGCATGAAGCCATCTTAACGAGAGCTGCGCGACTGCGAGTCAAGCCTGTTGCGCCTGATCAATGGCAGCGATGGCCGCACCCAGCAATTGCTGCTGTGCATTGGGATCATCGCAGGCAACCGCATGGCGTTGTGGCATGGAGCGCAGCCAGGTGATCTGACGTTTGGCCAGCTGGCGCGTCGCCGCAATGCCGCGTTCACGCAGGCCTGCCATATCTAGCGGTTTGCTGGGGTCGGCGTCATAAGCGTCCAGCACCTCCCAAGCCTGACGGTAGCCCACGCAGCGCATCGATGGCAGATCCAGATGCAGATCGCCGCGCGCGCGAAGCTGGCGCACTTCGTCCACAAAGCCTTGCTCCAGCATCAGATCAAAGCGCTGGGCAATGCGCTCATGCAGCCATTTGCGGTCTGTGGGTTCCAGCGAGAAAAGCGCTGCCAGCCCCATCTGCTCTGCGGGGCCGGTTTTGTTCTTGCTGGTATGAAAGCTCGACAGCGGCTTGCCCGACACATGCCAGACTTCCAGCGCACGCTGTATGCGCTGGCTGTCTGCAGGCGCAAGGCGTGCTGCAGTGACAGGGTCCACTTCGGCCAGCTTGGTATGCATGGCGGGCCAGCCCAGCTCGGCGGCTTGCGCATCGAGCAGGGTGCGAACGGCAGGGTCTGCAGCAGGCATTTCGTCGATGCCGTCCATCAGCGCTTTGAAGTACAGCATGGTGCCACCCACCAACAACGGGATGGCGCTGCGGGCGCGGATTTCTTCGACCAATTTCTGTGTGTCGCGCACAAACTCGGCGGCGCTATAGGACTGCAGCGGGTCGATGATGTCGATCAGGTGATGCGGCGCGGCAGCCAGCTCGGCGGTGGTGGGCTTGGCCGTGCCAATGTCCATGCCTTTGTAGACCAGTGCTGAGTCCACGCTGATGATCTCGGCCTTTTGTCCGCGCTCAGCCAAGCGCTGCACCAGCGCCAGCGCAGCCGCAGTCTTGCCCGAGGCAGTGGGGCCGGCGATGGCGATACAGGGCAGAGGATGGCGGACAGTCATGGCGGCAAGGCTAGCGTGAAAAAGCAAATGGTCCGGTAGAACCGGACCATGGATGAAAAACAGAGGCCTGAGGATACCGCAGCCTTGTTGCTTTTGCCGCTGAAGGATTAGCCCTGCGTCAGCCGATCAGGCACATAGCGATCCGCCTGAATATCGGGCGAAAGGCCGTGGCTGTAGATTTCATCGGTCAGTGGCAGCAGTTGTGTATTCCATGCCTCCCACTGCTGGCGCAGTTGGGCAAAAATCTCAGGCTGATGCTCCTTGAGGTTGGCGCGCTCGCGCGGGTCATCGACGACATTGAACAGAAACTCGTTGTCATTGATGCGCAGATACTTCCACGGCCCTTGGCGCACGGCGCGCTGGGACTGTGATTTGTAGCGCCAGTACAGCGTGCGCTCTGTGTTTTCTGCCTTGCCTTGCAAGATGGGCAGGATGTTCTGGCCGTCGCTGGGGTAGTCTGCATCTTGCCTGGCGCCTGCCGCGGCGAGCAGGGTGGGCAGCCAGTCAAAGGTGGCGGTGACCTGCTCCTGCACCTGAGGCTGAATTTGCGCAGGCCAGCGCAGCAACGTGGGAACGCGAATGCCGCCTTCCAGCAGCTCGGTCTTCTGGCCGCTGAAAGGCCAGACTTTGGAGAAGCGCTCGCCGCCGTTGTCGCTGGTGAAGATGACGATGGTGTTGTCGGCCTGCCCGGTGTCCTCAAGTGCCTGCAGCACCTGGCCCACAGCCTGATCCAGTGCTTCCACAATCTCGCCGTATTTCTTCAGGCTGCCGCCGTCGTAATGGAACAGGCTCTTGATATTGCGCGAAACTTCTTCGTCATCCGGCCCTTCCCAGGGCCAGTGCGGTGCGGTGAAGTGCAGCGATAGAAAGAAAGGCTTGGCTTGGTCCTTGCGCTCATGCACATAGCGCGTAGCCTCATCACCGAGGATATAGGTGTAGTAGCCCGTGCGCTCCACAGGCTCACTGCCTTGCCACAGGTCGCGGCCAAACTGGTCGCCTACGCCGGGCTTATGCGTGAAGTAGTCAATGGCGCCATGGTGGTTGCCAAAGAAGTAGTCATAGCCGCTGCGCTGCGGCCCATAGGCCGGTGGCTGGCCCAGGTGCCACTTGCCGATCAGGGCGGTGTCATAGCCTGCTTGTTTGAGCAGTGATGGCAGCGTGGGGTGATCAGGCGGCAGCCCCAGTTGTGCGCCATAACGGGCCAGCGGCTCTTCCAGTCCCGCGCGCAGCCGGTACTGATAGCGGCCTGTGATGAGCGCGATGCGCGTGGCCGAGCACACGGCGGAGTTGGCATAGGCCTGCGTAAAGCGCACACCTTGCGAGGCGAGTTTGTCCAGATGCGGAGTCTTGAAGTCGGTAGCGCCATAGACGCCCAGGTCGGCCCAGCCCAGGTCATCGGCCAGAATGAAAACGATATTGGGTGCGGTCATTGCAAAAAACGCTTGTTTGGTTTTGGGGCGGGGTCGCAGAGCCCAGCAAATCGAAGATTTGCGTTTGAGACGAGGCGCGAAGCTGCAGACAGTGCAGTAGCACGGCAAAGCGAAGCAACGACGTATCAAGGGGTTTGTGATCCCCGCCTATTCGATGGAGAAACCGGAGGCGGTAATGACAGGCCGCCACTTGGCAACCTCCGCCACACGCAGCTGCTCCAGCGCCTGGGGCGTGCGCGGATCAGGCTGCAGCGAAAGCTCGGCCCATTTGCTTTGAAGCTTGGGGTCTTGCAAAGCAGTGTTGACGGTCTGGTTCAGCGTGGCGATTGCCGCATCTGGCGTGCCTTTGCGCGCCCACAGGCTGTACCAGCCGCTGCCCACGGCCTTGGGGTAGCCGGCTTCGGTAAAGGTGGGGATGTCAGGCGTTTCTTTTGCGCGTGTCGGGCCAAAAGTGCCCAGGATGCGAACCTTGCCCTCCTTGTGCAGCGGTACCAGCTCGCTGGTGGTCTGGATGGCGGATGCTAGCTGGCCGCTGATCAGGTCAGTGGTCATTGCAGGGCCACCCTTGTAAGGCACATGCACGATGTTCACACCTGCCGCCTCGCCCAGCAGCAGGCCGAAGAAATGCGGCAGGCTGCCCACGGCAGGGCTGCCGAAATTGGCTTTGTCCGGGTGGGCCTTGAGCCAGGCCACATATTCCGCAATATTGCGCGCCGGGTGCTTGGCAGGCACAGCCAGCGCGAACTGGAAGTGCGCCAGCAGGCTGACCGGGGCAAAGTCACGCGCCGGATCGTAGCCGGGTTTTTTGTAGACGATTTGCGAGAGCACCGGCGTGATCAGTGGGGCGATCAGATAGGTGCTGCCATCTGCCGGGGAGGTGAGCAGGTTTTGCACGGCGATCTGGCCGTTGGCGCCGGGCTTGTTGTCCACCACGACATAGTGACCATTGCCCAGCTGGGCTGCCACGCTTTCGGCCAGTACGCGGGCCAGCAGGTCGATGGCTCCACCTGCGCCAAAGCCGACAATAATGCGCGAGGCTTGCGGCAGCGATGTGGCCTTGGCCAGCGCTGAAAGAGAGAAGGCTGCAGTGCCTGCAGCCAGCAGGGTGTTTTGTAGAAAAGTGCGACGGGAATGCATGGCAGAAGAGCGTGCAAAGCAACGCTGGTAGGCGGCGCGAAGGCCAGTGCCTGCATTCTGAAAACTTCTCTATAAAAAGAAAAATAATAAAAATTATTTTTTAAATAGCGCAAACATCTTTGTCGATCTCAGCTCTGCGGCATGCGCCCATAGCGACGCACCAGCACCCAGGCGGCGATGGCCGTGCAGGCCGACCAGAACCACACACCCAGCGCCAGCGGCGCGGGGGAATCCGCATCCAGATGCTGGCCCAGCCAGTGGCCCATGGCAAAGGCCATGATCATCATCACGAAGCCGTTGAGGGCCGATGCCGTGCCCGCAGCCTGCGGGAACGGGGCCACGGCATTGCTCTGGCCGCATGGCATGTGGATGCCGTGCGCAACCTGATAGAAGCAAAACGGCAGGGCGTAGGCCCAGATGTTGCGCACATCGGCCAGTGCGGCCAGACCCATCGCAGTGCCTGAAGCCAGCGTAAGAAAGCCCGCGATGGACACGGCGCGTTGCACGCTCATGCTGCGCAGCAGGCGGCGGCAGGCAAAAGTGCCCGCGATATAGCACAGCGCATTGCCGCCCATCATCAGCCCGTACCAGGTGCGGTCCATGTGCAGCACGTTGATGTAGGTGAACGAAGATGCGGCCAGATTGGTGAACAGGCCCACATAGGTAAAGCAGGTCAGCAGGTTGTAGGCCAGAAACATGGGGTTGCGCATGATGTGCACCCAGGTGCCCAGCAGATTGAGCGGTTGCAGCGCTTTGGGGTTGCGCTGGGGGATGGACTCCCTGAAGCGCAGCAGCACCAGCAGCCAGGCCACGCAGCCCATGAGGGCCTGGGTCAGCATGGTGGAGCGCCAGCCCAGCCAGCCCACCAGCAGACTGCCGCTGACGGGGGCCAGAAAGGCCAGCACCCCCAGCCCGGTCAGCGCCTTGGACATGACCTGCGCGCCCATGTGCGGCGCGTACAAGTCGCGCACCACGGCACGGGCGCACATCACGCCCGCGCCCAGCGCCGCGCCCTGCAGTGCGCGCCAGGCAATCAGCGCATCCATGCTTTGCGCGCTGGCGCAGCCCAGCGCGCCAATCACATAGCCCGTAAGGCCCATGAGCAGCACGGGCTTGCGCCCGAGCTTGTCCGACAGCGGACCCCACAGCAGTTGAGAGCAGCCAAAGGCCAGCAAAAAAGCAGTCAGCGTCAGCTGCGTCTGCGAGACATGGGCTGCAAAGCCTTGCTGGATCAGCGGCAGGCTGGGCAGATACATATCGGTGGCCAGGGGCTGCAGACCCAGCAGCAGCCCCAGGATGACAATCATCAATGCTGCAGATTGAGGAGCGCCAGGTGCAGACAATGCTTGGACTTGAGAGCTATTTGACGCAAAGGAGGAAGAGGCGGGTTGCGGCGCGGACATGGTGCGCCAGCGTAGCAGACGTGCAGCATTTATCAGTGTGCTGACGAGACCGTATGTGGAGATGGTGGCCGCTGCCGCTGGCGTTGTATGTAGTTCTGCGGATGCACCGGGCAGCGGCGTCAGCGCTGGCTCAGCCCGAACAGCTCGTGCAGCGCCTTGCGGTACTCGGCCACGGCCTTGATCTGGGTGTTGTGGTGGGTTGCACCATCGACGAGGATAAAGCGCTTGGGCTGCTGGGCAGCCTCAAACAGTTGCTGGCCCAGTCGTGCGGGAATCAGCGGGTCGGCCGTGCCATGCACCACCAGCAGCGGCGAGCCGATGTCCGCCACCTTGCCCACGGAGTCAAAACGCTGGGTGATCAGCCAGTCCACGGGCAGCCAGCCCCAGCGCATGGAGTCAAACACATCGGGGATGCTGGTGAAGGTGGATTCGACCATCACGCCTTTTTCGTCCTTGACGCTGCGGGCCAGATCAATCGCAATCGCGCCGCCCAGCGAGTGGCCGAAGATATAGCGCGGCTGGCCCGGTGACTTGCGGCCCAGCCAGTCCCAGGCGGCGCGCGCGTCTTCGGTGGCGCTGGCTTCGGAAGGCAGCAGAGGGCTGCTTTTGCCAAAGCCGCGATAGTCCACGGCCAGCACGGAAAAGCCCAGCTCGTTGAGTCTGCGGATACGCGGTGAGGAGCCCGTCACATTCCAGCGCGCGCCGTGCAGAAACAGCAACTGCGGGGCCTTGGCGCGTGCGGCAGGCATCCACAGTCCGTGCAGTTGCACCCGCTGGCCGCTGCGCGTGGTGTAGGGAATCTGAACCTCCTGCATGCCCGTGGTATTGGCCCCCGGCCAGGTACGGTTGCTGGGCTGGAAGATCCAGACCCGTTGCCGCGCATCCAGCTCCTTCAGCCCCCAGAGGCCGCCACCCGCCAGCAGCAGCGCCAGCACGCCAAGCAGCAGGCGCTTGCGGGTCCAGAAAGAGGTGGCAGACATGAAGTGAGGTGGGCGGGTGGTGTCAAGTGCTGCGCAAGTATGGCTGCAGCAACCGCCATCCCGGTTCTGAGGTCACGAATTGGCGCTACGCTAGTGGGTGTTTGATCTGTAAATGCTTTTATTTTGATAGCTAATAGCCTAATTACCAATTGGACTAGAAGCTGTTTTAGGACTTATTCGATATGCCGATCTGCCTGGGGCTAGCTGCCAACAAACTGCATCACCAGACCGAAGATGCCGCCCTGTTTTCTCTGCTGCGGGCCTGCGAGGCCGGAATCCGCGAACTCAAGCTCGGCTTTCACGCCGTGGGCCGCACCTATGACGCCATCACCGCCGCCGGCATGCTGCAGGGCTATCGGGGCCTGGTGCGCTACCCCTATGGCCGCGAAGGCGGGCTGATGCGTCTGGTGGCCGAGGTCGTGGGCATGGAAGGCGACGATCGCACGCTGGACGGCGCCATCTACCTGATGGACCCGGTGGACCCGTCCTCCATCTTCCCCGAGGCGCTGGCCATGAAGCGCCAGTGCGTGATTCATGGCAAGCCGTTTCTGTCCACCGTGGCCTCGACGCGCGACTGGATCGAGATGGAGCGCATCCACGCCGGTCTGCCGCGTGATCGCAATGCCGACCGTTTTCATGACTATGAAAACCAGACGCTGGCGCTGATCGCCCACGATGCCATGAAGCCCACCATGCTGGAGTTTGTGGACCGCAACTTCGATCTGCTGTCGCGCTACCGCCGCCGCGTGGGCACGGGCACCACGGGCCAGAAGCTCAACGAGCTGGCCTGGAGCAAGGGCTGGCCCGCCGACAAGCCCTGGGTGGACCGCTACAACAGCGGCCCGCTGGGAGGCGATGCACAGATTGCCGATCTGGTCCTCGATAAACGTTGCCACCGCGCTATCTTTTTTGAAGACCCGCATGTGGCGCGCCAGCACGAGGCCGATATTCAGTTGCTGGAGCGTGCCGTGACCACGGTCACGCATGACGCCGTCTGCAGCACCTCGCCCCAGGTGGCGCAGCGCTGGTGCGATGCGGCTGTGAAGCGCAGCGCGGCCTGAGCTTTTACTGGCTGCTGCGGTACTGCTTGAGTTCAGCCTGCAGCCAGGTGGCGCTGGGCTGGGCTTGCTGGCCCGCACAGCGTACCTGATAGGGCTTGTGGCTCATGCTGCTCTCGGTCGCGGCGCGGGCGATGAAGTCTTCGCTCGTGGCCACCCAGCCTTTTTTGAGCAGATAGTCGTACTTGCCGCGCAGATGCTCGGCAGCCTTGGCGCTGTCGTACCAGCTGCCATTGCGCTGAAACTCACAGCCCGAGGCCTTGAGGTGGGCAATCAGATGCTCGATCTCCCGACTGGCGGCAGGTGTGGGCTTCTCGGCCAGCGCGGCCAGAGGCGTGGCGGCAATCAACAGGGCGGCGAAGAGTGTTTTCATGGTGGCTGATCGTACAAAAGCCCAGGCCGCAGTGGTGAACTGCGGCCTGGCTGTTTTGTGAGCAGAAGTTCGGGTGGAACTCAGGGCGCAGGTGTCGCCAGCGGCTTGCCTTTTTCCACCACATACACGCCGATCAGCTTGACGGCGGCATTGCTGGCGTTGTGCGCATCGTGAATCACGCCTGCGGGCACGACAAAGGATTCACCGGCCTTGATGGTGCGCGGGGCCTGGCCATCGACGAGCAGATCCACCTCGCCCTCGGTCACATAGCTGATTTCATCGCCGGGGTGGGTGTGGCGGCCTGCGCGCGAGCCGGGCGCGACCTCGACCTTGGCTACCACGGCTTCGCGGCCGGGCACCGAAACATCGGCCTTGCCGACCATGGTGCGGGACAGGCCACTGGCTTGTGCAAGCGCGTTGCCGCTGATCAGCATAAAGGCACTGCTGCACAGCAATGCCGAGAAATACAGCCTGGGTTTCATCGCTTCCCCTCAAGAGCTAAAACAGCTTTTTTACTCTTGCGTGGGGCAACTGGCACGAGGGCTTTTCCTCAAAAATAGTGGCGCATGCCGAAGGCGATGGAGCTGAAGCCCACGCCAGCCTCCCCCGTCTGGTAGCTGGCGCGCTCATGGTTGTGGACGCGGGTGTAGAGCGCATAGAGCTTGGTGCGCGGCGTGAAGTTGTAGTTATAGGCCAGCGTCCACTGCAGGGCCTGCGTGCCTTGCTCACCGCCCACCTTGCCAGCGTAGCCCACGTTCAGGTGGTATTCGCTGGGGCCATCTTCATACTGAATGGCCACTCTGCCTAGATTCCTTTTAGACTGGCTGCTATCAACTTGATAGTTGACCTGATCCCAGCCCCGGCTGTTTTGCAGATAGCCGGCAATTGTCCACGGGCTGCTGGTGTAGGCGGCGCGCAGCGTGGTCTGCTCGGCCCCGCCCCAGCGGTTGTGACCCAGACCCAGACTGAGGTTGCCGCGCTCGTAATTGGCGGCCAGATCCCAGGCGTTCTTGCGCGGCTCGGCCTGCTGCTCATGCAGGCTGGTGCCCAGCTCCACGGTCAGGCCCTGGTACTCGGGCAGGCGCCAGGACACATGGTTGCTGCCGTTTGAGACCCAGGCGTAGAGCGCATCGGCCGAGCTGCCCGTGTCGAAGTTGTGCATATTCACCACGTCCGCCGTGGCGTAGTAGGCCTCGCTGATCATGCGGCCCATGCGCAGCATGCCAAAGCGGCCCGACAGATTGACCTCGCTCTTGCGGTTGAAGTAGTCGGCTTCGCTGGGCGCTCCGGTATCCAGCTCGAAGCCGTGCTCCAGAATAAAGCCCGCCTGCAGGCCGCCGCCCAGATCTTGCTGACCGCGCAGGCCCCAGAAGGACTCGTTGTTCTGCAGACCGTTGACGCTGCCTTCGCCGCTGGTGTTGCTGTGCTCCAGCGAGGTGTTGATACGGCCATACAGTTGCAGCGAGCCATTGGGCGCTTGCTGGGCAAGGGACAGGGAAGGGGCAATCAGCGCGGTCAATACGGCGCTGCTGGCGGCCACGAGGCGCCAGCGGTTCAAAGCATTCACGGGCAAGCAATGAAAAACGCCCGGCGGCACCGGGCGTGGTCAGAGGGCAGTCGGCGACGGGCCGGGTGCGGAATACCGTGAATCCTAGGGTAATCCCTTGGTTTTTGCTGGCGACGTATGCATTCCGCCTTGGAGGCAGGTGTTACTGCGGCGTTTGCTGCTGCCGATCGGGCGCTGCAGTAGCGCCAGCAAAGCTAATCAGGCCTCTGTAGCTATGGAATTTTGAAAAGCCTGCCGCTGGTCAATTTCCAATCGAATCGATTGCATAACATGGAATGAGCAAGTGAATCGGGCGTAGATCCGGCCTATCCGTGTTTCCGTTGAATTGTCAGGAAGTCCCAGATGCAGGAACAGACCCGCGTTGCCGCCTGGCACGCGTTGCCAAGCGATGCCGTGCTCACCCAATTGCAATCGACTCCCGCCGGACTCAGATCCGAGCAGGCCCATGAGCGCTTGCTGCAGTACGGCCCCAACGTCCTGCCTGCCGCTGCATCGCGCGGCGTGCTGGCCCGCTTTCTGTCGCAGTTCAACAATCTGCTGATCTATGTGCTGCTGGGCTCGTCCGTGGTCACGGCATTGCTGCAGCACTGGGTCGATACGGGGGTGATTCTGGCGGTGGTGCTGATCAATGCGGTCTTCGGCTTTGTGCAGGAAGGCCGCGCCGAGAAGGCGCTGGACGCCGTGAAGGCCATGGTCTCCAGCCGCGCCAATGTGCTGCGCGACGGCTTGCGCATGGCGGTACCGGCGCAGGAACTGGCCCCTGGCGACTGCGTGCTGCTCGAAGCCGGCGACCGTGTGCCGGCCGATCTGCGGCTGCTGCGCGCCAGCAGCCTGAAGCTGGATGAAGCGATGCTGACCGGGGAGTCCGTCACGGTCGACAAGGTGGCCGACCCCGTGGCGGCGGACGCTGCCCTTGGCGATCGCCGTTCCATGGCTTACTCCGGCACGCTGGTGGCCGCAGGGCAAGGCCTGGGCGTGGTGGTGGCCACCGGCGCGCGTACCGAGCTGGGCCTGATCAGCACCATGCTGGGCTCGGTGCAGACACTGGCCACGCCGCTGACGCGGCTCATGGACCGGTTTGCGCGCCAGCTCACCGTCACGATCTTGAGCCTGTCGGCACTGATGTTCGTCTTTGCGCTGTGGGTGCGCGATTACGACAGCGCCGACGCCTTTATCGCTGTGGTGGGCATTGCGGTATCGGCCATCCCGGAAGGTCTGCCCGTGGTCATGACGATTGCGCTGGCCATGGGCGTGCAGCGCATGGCGGGGCGCTATGCCATCGTGCGCAACTTGCCTGCGGTGGAGACGCTGGGCGCGGTCTCGGTCATCTGCTCGGACAAGACCGGCACGCTGACGCGCAACGAGATGAGCGTACGTGCGGTGGTACTGTCCGGGGCCCTCATCGAGATAGAAGGCGAAGGCTATGCGCCGCAGGGGCGCTTTTCCCTCGCAGGCGTGCAGATGGACCCTGCGGCATCCACGCGGCTGCAGTATCTGGCCATGGGGGCGGCCTTGTGCAACGACGCCCATGTGCGGCAGGCCGAAGGCCCGATCTGGGCGGTGGAGGGTGACCCCATGGAAGGCGCGCTGGTGACGCTGGCCGCGCGTGCCGGACTGGAGGTGGAGTCACTGCGCAAGGACTGGAGGCGGCTCGATGAAGTGCCGTTCGACGCGGCCCATCGCTTCATGGCCACGCTGCACAGGCCGCAAGCGGCTGCCGCCGTGATTTTCGTCAAGGGGGCGCCCGAGCAGGTGCTGGCCATGTGCCGCGACCAGCAGGGCGATGAAGGCATACAGGCGCTCGACGAAGCGTACTGGCTGGCGCAGATCGATACCCTGGCAGCCCAGGGCTATCGCGTGCTGGCTCTGGCCGGTCTGGCGCCCGAGGATGGCAAGGACCAGGTGGACATGGCCGACATCAAGGGGCTTACCTTGCTGGGAGTCGTGGGCATGATCGATCCGCCGCGTGATTCGGCAAAGCAGGCTGTGCGCGAATGCCGCAGTGCCGGCATTGCCGTGAAGATGATCACCGGCGACCACGCGGCCACGGCCGCCGCCATTGCCAGGGAGCTGGCGCTGGCCGACACCATTCACGTGACCTCGGGACATGAGCTGGACGGACTCAGCGATGCCGAGCTGATCGAAGTGGCCCGCGTCTCGACGGTCTTCGCCCGCACCAGCCCCGAGCACAAGCTGCGTCTGGTGCAGGCCCTGCAGGCCGACCGCAGCGTGATTGCCATGACCGGCGATGGCGTCAATGACGCACCGGCTCTCAAGCGAGCCGATATCGGCGTGGCCATGGGCATCACCGGCACGGCTGCAGCCAAGGAAGCTGCGGGCATGGTGCTGGCTGACGACAACTTTGCCACCATCGTCGCCGCCGTCAAGGAAGGGCGCACGGTCTACGAGAACCTGCGCAAGGTCATCGCCTGGACCTTGCCGACCAACGGCGGCCAGTCCATCGTCATCATCGTGGCGATCTTGCTGGGCCTGTCGCTGCCGGTCACGCCGGTGCAGATTCTCTGGGTCAATCTGGTCACCGCCGTGGCGCTGGGGCTGACGCTGGCCTTCGAGCCGCCCGAGCCCGGGCTGATGCAGCGCAGGCCGCGCTCGCCGGGCGAGCAATTGCTGCAGCCCTATCTGCTGTGGCGCGTGGTCCTGGTCTCGGCGCTGTTCGCGCTGGGGTGCTTTGGCATGTTCGAGTGGTCGCTGCGCCGTGGCGACTCGATCGAGCTGGCACGCACCATTGTGGTCAATGCGCTGGTCATCATGGAGATCTTCTATCTGTTCAGCGTGCGTTACACGCAGGGGACGTCGCTGAGTCTGCAGGGCGTTCTGGGCACGCCTGCCGTGCTGCTGGGTGTCGCCACGGTCACTGTGGTGCAGTTGCTGTTCACCTATGCCCCGCCCATGCAGGCGCTGTTTGACAGCCGCCCCGTTGATATGACGGCAGGGCTGCTGGCGCTGGGGCTGGGCATTGCGCTGCTGCTGTTGCTCGAGATTGAAAAGCTGCTGATGCGCTGGCTGAAGCCGGGCGTTCGGGCCTAGGGCGGCTGAGCCATGAAAAAAAGGCCCCGAAGGGCCTTTTGTGCGAGTGCCAAGCTGATGCAGCTTAGATCACGCCTTGTGCCAGCATGGCGTCAGCCACCTTCACAAAGCCAGCGATGTTGGCGCCGTCGATGTAGCTGATGGTGCCGTCGGCACGAGCACCGTACTTCACGCAGGCAGCGTGGATGCCCTTCATGATCTGCAGCAGACGTGCGTCCACTTCTTCGGCAGGCCAGGACAGGCGGGCCGCGTTCTGCGACATTTCCAGACCGGACGTGGCCACGCCACCGGCGTTGGAAGCCTTGCCGGGTGCGTACAGCACGCCAGCAGCTTCGAAAGCCTTGGCCGCTTCGATGGTGGAGGGCATGTTTGCGCCTTCAGCCACGCACAGCACGCCGTTGGCGATCAGTGTCTTGGCATCGGCTTCGTCCAGCTCGTTCTGAGTGGCGCAAGGCAGGGCCACGTCCACCTTGATGGACCAGGGGCGCTTGCCAGCCAGGAATTCCACGCCGGGAACCAGCTTGGCGTAGTCGTTGACGCGGCCGTACTTGTTGTTCTTCACATCCATCAGGATGGCCAGCTTTTCGGTGGTGAAGCCGGCGGCGTCGTACACGGTGCCCGAGGAGTCGGACACGGACACGACCTTGGCGCCCAGTTCCATGGCCTTTTCGACCGCGTACTGCGCCACATTGCCCGAACCGGACACGGACACCGTCTTGCCTTCGAAGGACTGACCGCGAGTGGCCAGCATTTCCTGAGCGAAGTACACCGTGCCGTAGCCGGTGGCTTCAGGGCGGATCAGCGAGCCGCCGAAAGCCAGGCCCTTGCCGGTGAACACGGAAGCGGCCGTGTTCGACAGCTTCTTGTACATGCCGGCCATGTAGCCCACTTCGCGGCCACCCACGCCGATGTCGCCTGCGGGCACATCGGTGTCAGGGCCGACGTGGCGGAACAGCTCGGACACAAAGGCTTGGCAGAAACGCATGACTTCGGCAGGGCTCTTGCCCTTGGGGTCGAAGTCGGAGCCGCCCTTGCCGCCGCCCATGGGCAGAGTGGTCAGCGCGTTCTTGAAGGTCTGCTCGAAAGCCAGGAACTTCAGCACGGACTGGTTCACCGAGGGGTGGAAGCGCAGACCGCCCTTGTAGGGGCCGATGGCCATGCTGTGCTGGATGCGGAAGCCGCGGTTCACCTGCACCTGACCCTTGTCGTCCGTCCAGCTCACGCGGAATTGGATGATGCGCTCGGGCTCGACCAGGCGCTCCAGCAGCGCGTGCTCAGCGTACTTGGGGTTGTTCTCGATGAAGGGCCACAGGCTTTCCATCACTTCGGTGACGGCTTGCAGGAACTCGGGCTGACCGGGGTTGCGTTGTGCCACTTCTTCCAGGAACTGGCCTACGGACTCGTACTTCATAGAGAACTTTCTGACTAAACAGGGAGGGTGCGCTGAAACTCGCGAAACCAAGATTATGCCAAAAACGTATGCCTTTATGCATCGTTTCAGTGCATGTCGGCGCAATTCTGGTGCCAGTCTGCTATTTATTAGTGCACTCTGCCAAGGTTTTTTCTTACAAGGCAAGCACTTAGCTGGTGCACCTCAAGTGCGAAATTGCATCTGCTGCTGTCGCAAAAAATCCTCAGAACTGGCGCTGAGCATGGGATGCGGGTGTGTCCGAAGGCTGCGCAAAGCCTTGACGAGGTCGAAAATGTGATAGCACCAAACTGGTGTGTAATTCACGATTGCGCGGCCTGAGGTTGCAAGTGAAGTGACTTTGCGGGATGCAAGGGCCGCAGCGTGGGCTGCCGTGCTGGCCGCCGCGCGCAGGGCCCCACGGCGCGAGGGCCTGTGCGGCATCACGGCTTCAGGGTGAGGGCGCCAATGCTCTACCGACGCAAAAGATGAAATGCTATTGATTTAATAGCTGCATGCCTAAATGAATCATGGACATTCAGGCGAAATCATCTGAAGTCCATAAACAAGGCCGGTGCGGCGCCTGGGCGGGCACCGCATTTGAGGCGTTGATCAGCGTCCGCGCAGAAAGAGCGCGTCCAGCTCCTTCATGCTCAGTTGCCGCCAGGTGGGGCGGCCATGGTTGCACTGGTCGGAGCGCTCGGTCACTTCCATCTGGCGCAGCAGGGCGTTCATCTCGTCAAGGGTCAGCTTGCGGTTGGCGCGCACCGCGCCGTGGCAGGCCATGGTGGCCAGAATCTCGTTGCGCGCGCGTTGCACCACGGTGCTGGCGTCGTGCTGGGCCAGCTCGGCCAGCACGCTGCGCGCCAGCTCTACCGCATCGCCTTGCGCCAGCGTGGCGGGCACGGCGCGCACAGCCAGCGTCTTGGGCGAGAAGGGCGAGATTTCCATGCCCAGCGCCTGCAGCGTGTCTGCATGCGCTTCGGCGGTAGCCACTTCTTCGGCGGTGGCCGCAAAAGTGGCGGGAATCAGCAGTGGCTGGCTGGGGATATGGTCGTCGCCACTTTCCGAATTCACAGCGTTCTTGAGCTGCTCGTAGACGATGCGTTCATGGGCGGCATGCATGTCCACAATGACCATGCCTTGCGTGTTCTCGGCCAGGATATAGACGCCATGAATCTGCGCGACGGCGCGGCCCAGCGGCCATACCGGGGCACTGTCTGCGGGGGCGGCAGCCGTGGTGGCTTTCGGCGGCACCGCTGCGGGAGCCTGGGTCTGTACAGCCACTGGGCTTGAGGATGCTGCAGAAACCATAGCTGCAGGTGCTTCATTCGTCTGGACTGCAGGCGTATTTCGCTGAAAGTAGCTGGACTGGCCCGAGGGGCGCAGCTTGATACCGGCTTCTTCGGTGGCGGGCTGGGCTGCCTCTGTCGCGGGGGGCAGTGCGGCAGCAGGCGCCGAAACCGGCATCGCTTCACGCATGGGGGCCCAGAGCTTGGCCAGATCGCGCACGGGGTTGCCAACCTGTTCTTCGGGAAAAGCCATGCGGGTTTGCGGCCAGGCGGGTACGGGCGCAGGTTTTTCGGCGGCTGGCGCATCGGCTAATAGTTGCGGCTGGCGGGCAGCATCTTGCGCAGCTTCCTGGGCTGCGGCTTCAACCACGGCAGCGGCGCGCGGTGCGGCCAGCGCGTTATCAATTGCATGGCGCACGGCCTGGTGCACTTCGCGGCTATCGCGAAACCGCACTTCAATCTTGGTGGGGTGAACGTTGACATCCACGCGCGCCGGGTCGATCTCGATATAGAGCGCGTAAATCGGCTGCTTGTTGCCGTGCAGCACATCTTCATAAGCGGCGCGCGCGGCATGCGTGAGCACCTTGTCGCGCACAAAGCGGCCGTTGACATAGCAAAACTGATGATCGGGGCGCGAGCGCGCAGCATCGGGAATGCCTGCCCGGCCCGTGACATGCACGGGGCCAGCCCAGTGGTCCACCACCAGCGAGTTCTTGACGAAGTTATCACCCAGCACATCGGCCAGGCGAGCGGAAATCGCTTCTTGCGGCGTGCCGGTGGCGGCGCGCCACTGCTCGACCAGCTTGCCCTCATGCCAGATGGCAAAGCCCACATCGGGGCGAGCCAGCGCATGGCGGCGCACGGACTCGATGCAGTGCGCCAGCTCCGTGGCATCGGTCTTGAGAAACTTGCGCCGCGCGGGCGTGGAGAAGAACAGCTCCTTGACCTCTACCGTCGTGCCCTGGTTGCGGGCGGCAGGGCGCAGCTCGCCACTGCGGGCATCGAGCAAAAAGGCCGATTCCTGCCCTGCGGGACGCGAGAAGATCGAAGTCTCGGACACCGAGGCGATGGCCGCCAGAGCCTCGCCCCGGAAGCCCATGGTGGCCACGGTTTCCAGATCATGCAGATCGGTGATCTTGCTGGTGGCGTGGCGGCGCAGCGCCACGGGCAGCTCGGCCTGCGGAATGCCGCAGCCGTCATCTTCCACCGCAATCAGGCGCACGCCACCGGCCAGCAGGCGCACGGTGATCTGGCGCGCGCCAGAGTCCAGTGCGTTGTCCACCAGCTCGCGCACCACGGAGGCCGGGCGCTCCACCACTTCACCGGCGGCGATCTGGCTGATCAGCTCATCGGGCAGATCGCGGATGGGCCTGCGCGTGGGCTGCTGCTCGGGCTGGGCCGTGGTTTCGGAGGGGGCGGGGGAGAGTTCGGGGCTGGATGCGTTCACATCAACCATTCTAGGCGGCTGTGCAAAGCACCTGTGTCATGTGCTTTTCAGGACGAAAAAAGAGCTGCAAAAGCAGCTCTGAAGTTTGCGTTCCCGGAAGTTGATGCTTCCCGTCCGGGGCGGGAAATCCTCAAGGATCAGGGCTTAGTGACGACGGCCACCGCCACGAGTCATTTCATTGCCGATCAGCGCACCAGCGGCAGCACCGCCAATGGTGCCCACGGGGCCGCCAAACAGCACATTGCCCACAGCACCGCCGGCTACAGCGCCAGCGCCGATGCCAAGCTGGCGGTTGCTGGGGCCGTGAGCGCAGCCACCCAGTGCCAGAGCACCCGCCAGAGCGGTTGCCAGAGTCAGAGCCTTGCCGTAGCGCAGAGTGATCTTGTTCATGATGTCGTTCCTCTCATCGAATGGGTTGTGTGATGGCTGTGCGTCCAGGACTGTGAGCAGCGCATCATCATTTGAAGGGATGGTCGGGCAGTGGCCTTGTTCCATCACCATGGCCTGTACTTTGCCTGTGTTTGTCCTTCTGATTTTTAAAGTGTGCGTATCGAATCTTCAAAATTTGTAACAAACAAAGTCGGTTGACCCGAATTTCTGCAAATACGCAAGCATTGGTGTGATCAGCGCCATCGCTAAGACCCGACAGCGCAGCGGTTGCTTGCCTATCGGCCGCTGAAGCCGCAGTACAGTACGGGCCGGCATCACTGGCATGCCAGCCATTTCTGGGGACCATGTTTTGGAAATCATTCATTTTCTGATCGACTTCATCCTGCATATCGACAAGCATCTCGAAGCCTTTGTCGTGGCCTATGGGCCCTGGGTGTACGCCTTGCTGTTCATCATCGTGTTTGTGGAAACGGGCGTGGTGGTCATGCCTTTCCTGCCCGGTGATTCGCTGATGTTTATCGTCGGCGCGCTGTGCGGTGCGGGTTATATGAGCTACCCGCTGGCCGTGGTGGTGCTGCTGGCGGCGGCCATTCTGGGCGACCAGAGCAATTACACGATTGGCCGCTACATAGGGCCCAAGGTGTTCCAGTGGGAGGACTCGCGCTGGTTCAACCGCAAGGCGTTTGACCAGGCGCATAACTTCTATGAGCGCTACGGTGGCGTGACCATCATCCTGGCGCGCTTCATGCCCTTTATCCGCACCTTTGCGCCCTTTGTGGCCGGTGTGGCGCATATGAGCCGTGCCAAGTTCAGCCTGTTCAATGTGACGGGTGCCGTGCTGTGGGTGCTGGGCATCAGCGCTGCGGGCTACTTCTTCGGCAATATGGAATGGGTCAAGAACAACCTGGAAAAAATCATCTGGGGTCTGATTCTGGTGCCGGGCCTGATCGCCATCTTTGGCGCATGGCGTGCTGGCCGCGCTGATAAAGCCAAGGCTGCTTGATATCAATTTGATAGCTGATTGCGCATATATCTTCAGGACATGAGCCTGATTTGAATCAAAAAAGCCCCGGTGGATGCACCGGGGCTTTTTTGTGAGCGGCTTGCGCAGGCTTACTGGCGCTTGCCCACTTCATTACCAATCAGCGCACCGGCAGCTGCGCCGCCCAGCGTGCCCAGCGTGCCGCCGATGAGGGCTTCACCGGCCACACCGCCAGCCACTGCGCCAACACCGGTGCCGATCTGTGCCTTGGTGGGGGAGCTGGAGCAGCCAGTCAGCGCCAGAGTCAGGGCTGCAGAGATACCGAGAGCCAGAGTACGCAGTTTCATGATGAATCTCCTGTGTCTGTCGCCCGGGAGGGCGAACCATCCATAAACATGCATGAATATTGACCCAGGAGCCGGTTTGTACCGGTAGGAAATGGACGACAGCCTGTGTCACGTCAGGCTGGCGTGAGTGTCATTCATCCGGCAATCCGGGTGACAGTGTTTGTGAACTTTTGTCCGGAAAGCGCCGCTCTTACACCGAGCGGCTGCGTGCCAGCGGCGGGTTGTGGGCGAAGTATTTTCGAATACCCACCATCAGCGCATCGGCCAACTGTTCGCGGTAGGCCGCCGAGGCGAGCTTGGCTTCTTCCTCGGGGTTGCTGATGAAGGCGGTCTCCACCAGCACGCTGGGAATGTCCGGGGCCTTGAGCACGGCAAAACCGGCCTGTTCCACGCGGGCCTTGTGCAGCTTGGCCATGTTGCCGATTTCGCCCAGCAGCGAGGTGCCCAGCTTCAGGCTGTCCTTGATCTGCGCCGTGGTGCTCATGTCCAGCAACATGCGCTGCACATGCTGATCCTGCAGGCCACCCACATTGAGGCCACCCACCAGGTCGGCCTGGTTTTCCTTGTTGGCCAGCCAGCGCGCAGCCGTGCTTGAGGCTCCGCGCTCGCTGAGCGCAAACACACTGGCACCGCGCGCGGCGGGCGTGGTGAAGGCGTCGGCGTGGATGCTGATGAACAGATCGGCCTGCACGCGGCGGGCCTTGTCCACGCGGGTGGCCAGAGGCACGAAGAAGTCGGCATCGCGCGTCATAAAGGCGCGCATGGGACTGCCGCCGATGCGCGAGTCATTGATGCGCTCGCGCAGCAGATGGCCGATCTTGAGCACCACATCTTTCTCGCGCAGGCCGCTGGGGCCGGTGGCGCCGGGGTCCTCGCCACCGTGGCCGGGGTCCAGAGCCACGATGATGATGCGGTCCGTCGCACGCGAGGTCGCGATATTGGGCGCGGCACGCGGTGCTGGGGCGGGCACAGGAGCCGGTGCAGGCACGGGCGCAGGAGTGGCGGCCGGTGCAGGTCTGGGCACAGGTGGCGGTGCCACGGGCACGGGTGCCTGTGCAATGGTCACGGGCGGTGGTGCCGGCGTGGCCTGGTTGCGCTGGGCAATCAGGTCGCCCAGCGGGTCATGAGGCGCGGCCGCCACGACAGCAGGGGGCGGCGTGGTGATGACCGATGGGCTGGGGGCGCTGGCCGAAGGGGCGGGCGAGGAGGTGGGCGAGGAGGTAGTCGCAGAAGCGGATGCGCTGTCGGGGCCGGCATCGCGCATGCGTTCGCTGATCAGTGCCTCGAGCGGGTCCACCGCCTTGGCGGGGTACAGGTCCAGCACGAGGCGGTGTTTGTAGGGCGCAATCGGCTGCAGCGTGAAGACCTGGGGGCGTGCTTCCTGCTTGAGGTCGATGACCAGTCGCACCACGCCGGGCGCGAACTGGCCCACGCGGATGCTGGCGATATTGGGATCGTCGGGGCGCACCTTGGCCACCAGTTCCTTGAGGGCCGGGTTCAGGTCCAGGCCTTCCACATCGACGGCCAGACGCGGCGGCGTGGGCACGAAGACGGGCTTGGCGGTCAGCGGAATGTCCGACTCCAGCGTCACGCGGGAATAGTCGGGGGCGGGCCAGACCCGCACGGCCACGATGGCTGCGCCCTGGGCAATATGCTGGCGACCCAGCAGCAGGACCACACCGCCGGCTTGCAGCAGGCTGCGGCGCGACAGGCCGGTCACCAGAGGTGGGAGAAATGTTTTGCTCATGCCGTCAATGCTTCAAGCACGGTGCAGCCGACAGCCGTGCCCGCCTTGAGCGTCACTTGCCGCTGCACATCGTCAATTGCTTCAATATGGATAGCGATATCCGCAACAGGTGTAACAGCTGCGGCCTTCTCAGGCCATTCTGCCAGTTTGAGACCTGCGCTGGCAAAAATGTCTCTGAATCCCGCGTCTTCCCATTCGCGCGGGTCGTCGAAGCGGTAGAAGTCAAAGTGCCAGATGGATAGATCACCCGCCTCATGCGGCTCCACCACGGCGTAGGTGGGGCTTTTGATGCGGCCCTGCACGCCCAGGGCGCGCAGCCAGTGGCGCACCAGGGTGGTCTTGCCCGCGCCCAGGTCGCCATGCAAGGTCACATAGGCGTCGCGCAACTGGGGCTGGGCGGCCAGCTTTTGCGCAAAGTGCTCGGTATCTTGTTCATCGCGCCAGACTATCTGTCGCTGCGCCAGCGCCTCGGGGGGCTCGTTTCCTACAATCCGGGGGGTATGTTGAGCAGCAGTCAATTGGTTCCTTTGATGCAAGCCTGGGCTCGCGAGCTGGGATTTTCCCAAATTGGCGTGGCAGGCGTGGATTTGTCCTCGGCAGAACCCGGTTTGCTGCAATGGTTGGCGCAGGGGTTTCATGGCGAGATGCATTACATGCAGGCCCATGGTCTAAAACGAGCCCGTCCGGCGGAATTAGTTCCCGGCACGGTGAGCGTGATCACGGCCCGCATTGACTATTTGCCGCGGAATACGCCCCCAGGCTGGCAGGCGGTGGAATGGTCGCGTCTGCAGCGCCCGGCGGAAGGTATTGTCTCCGTGTATGCGCGGGGGCGGGACTATCACAAGGTGCTGCGCAATCGCCTGCAGAAACTGGCCGAGCGCATTGCGCAGGAGATCGGCCCGTTTGGCCACCGAGCCTTCACCGACTCGGCCCCGGTGCTGGAGGCCGAACTGGCCAGCCGCAGCGGCCAGGGCTGGCGCGGCAAGCACACGCTGGTGCTCAGCCGCGATGCGGGGTCCACTTTTTTTCTGGGCGAAATCTATGTGGACTTTGCGCTCGATGCGACCGAGCCCGTCACCGCGCACTGTGGCAGTTGCTCTTCCTGCATGGACGCTTGCCCCACGGGCGCGATCATTGCGCCGCACAAGGTCGATGCGCGGCGCTGCATCTCCTACCTGACGATTGAGCATGCGGGCAGCATTCCTGAAGAGCTGCGCCCGCTGCTGGCCAACCGCATCTACGGCTGCGATGACTGCCAGCTGGCCTGCCCCTGGAACAAGTTTGCCCAGCCCAGCCAGTTGCCAGACTTTGATGCGCGCGCCGGGCTGGCGGGCACGCAGCTTGTGCACTTCTTCGCCTGGGACGAAGCCACGTTTTTGCGCGTCACCGAGGGCAGCCCGATTCGCCGTATCGGCCATGCGCGCTGGCTGCGCAATGTGGCCGTGGCGCTGGGCAATGCCTGGCGTGAGACCGGCCAGATAGAAATCAAGGCCGCGCTGCAAAGCCGCGCCAATCACCCCGACCCCGTGGTGGCCGAGCATGTGGCCTGGGCGCTGGCGCAGTGCGCATGATTTGAATGAAATCGGCCTATAGTCTATGTTATATATAGACTTGTAGCTATCGTTCTGATAGTTTCAGATGCCAATCAGCCACAGCCCAAACGGCAGGCTGAGCACGCCCAGCATGGTGGACAGTGAAATCAGGCTGGCCACCAGCGAGCCTTCATAGCCCATGCGCACGGCCAGCACATAGCAGGACGAGGCGGTAGGCAGGCTGGAAAACGCCATCAGCGCAATCGCCTGCGGCTGGTTCAGCGTGAACAGCTTCACCATGGCAAACGCAATCAGCGGCTGAACGGCGTGGCGAATCAGCAGCAGCTCCCCAGCCAGCAGCTTGTTGCTGGCCAGTGCACTGAGCTTGAGGCCCGCGCCCGCTGCCATCAGCCCCAGCGCGATGGACGCTGCGCCCAGTCTTGCTACAGGTGTCTCGATCAATGCCGGAATCTTCAGGCCCGCTGCGTTGAACAGCAGGGCGCTGATGGTGGCAATGATCAGCGGGTTGCGCAGCAACTGCCCCACAAACGGCTGGCCGCTGCCGCGCGACATGGGCCAGACCGCAGCCACATTGAACAGTGGCACGGACACGCCAATCAGCACCGACACATACAGCAGCCCATCCGGCCCCGCCAGGCGCGAGACCAGCGCCAGCGCGATAAAGGAATTGAAGCGAAACGCCACCTGGGCCGCACCCGCGTAGCTGCGGGCATCGATGCGCCGCCCCAGAACCGGCAGGTGGGGCAGGCTGTAGGTCAGCGCAATACCGGCCAGCCCGCCCAGCACGCCAGCGGCCAGCAACTGGCTGGCCTCGCCCCACTGAATGGGGTTGCGCGTGATGGAGTGAAACAGCAGCACCGGAAACAGCAGGTAATACACCAGTTGCTCCACCGGCTGCCAGATATTGCGGTTGATGGGCGTGAAGCGACACAGCACATAGCCAAGCACAATGAGCGCGAAGTCGGGGAAGAGCAGTTCGAGATAGTTCACGGCCCGCAAGCATAGGGCAGGGGTGCCTACGCTGAGAGAAAGCTGTCGGCAAATTTCTAAGTGGTAGTACTTACTACGGTGATGCGCCTCATCCGTTAAGAACCCAGGCCTACTGCAATGAATTTGCGTGCTCCTAGGGAAAGCACTTAGAAATCAGGGCTAACAAGAATGTGTCGGGTTTTTCTCGCCACGTACTATCAGCCCTCCCTTTCAGAACTCATAAGGAGACTCCTTCATGAATCGTCGTATGTGCGTGGGCCTGACCATGGCTCTGGCAACTGTAGGTTTTTCGACGGCAGCAATGGCTGAGGCCAACTACCCCACCAAGCCCATCAAGCTGCTGGTTCCTTTTGCCGCAGGCGGCACAACCGACATCATTGCCCGCGTGATCGCTGATCCGCTGGGCAAGGAACTGGGCCAGCCCGTGGTGGTGGACAACAAGGGCGGTGGCGGCGGCGTGATCGGTGCGCAGGAAACGGCCCGTCAGAAGCCCGATGGCTACAACCTGGGCATCTCGACCCTGTCGACCATGGCCACCAATCCGGCCATCAACCCCAAGACACCCTACAACCCGCTGACGGACTTCACGCCCATCATCAATATTGCGGCTACGCCCAATGTGATCGCCGTGAACCCCAAGTTCCCCGGCTCGGCCAACTACAAGGCCTTTGAAGCTGAACTCAAGGCCAATCCCGGCAAGTATTCGTACGGTTCGTCCGGTACGGGCGGCATCCAGCACATGCTGATGGAGCTGTACAAGTCGCTGACCGGCATCCAGATGACCCACGTGCCATACCGCGGCGCAGGCCCGGCTCTGAATGACGCGGTTGCCGGCCAGATTCCCATGATTCTGGACAACCTGCCTTCGGCTCTGCCTTTCATCAAGGACAACCGCCTCAAGGCCGTGGCTGTCGCCGCTCCCCAGCGTCTGGCTGTGCTGCCTGATGTGCCCACCTTCAAGGAAGTGGGCCTGCCCCAGGTCAACCGCATGGCTTCCTACGGCATTCTGGGTCCCAAGGGCATGGACAAGGCCACGGTCGACAAGATCAACGCCGCTGTGAAGAAGGTGCTGCAGGACCCCGCCGTCAAGAAGCGCATTGAAGACACCGGCTCGCTGGTGGTGGGCAACTCGCCTGCGGAATTCTCCAAGGAGCTGAAGGAAGAGTTCGAAACCTACAAGCAGGTCGTGGCCAAGCAGAAGCTGACGCTGGACTAAGCTTCATGCATCGCTTCTGAAAAAGAAGCGCATGCCCTAAGCCCGAAGTGCCTTGCAAGGCCTTCGGGCTTTGTTTTTTAGGGTTGCTTCAGGCCGCGTAGCTGCTCAAGTACAGCGCTGGCAAATGCAGGCGTAAAGCGGTAGTGGCCATCGCGCAGTTGCAGCTCGCCTTGCTGCAGCCGCTTGTCCCACCAATCCTTGACAAAGCCTTCGGCATACCCGTCCGTGCAAAAACCATAGGGCTGGGCGACAAAGCTGATGCGAAGCATCAGCGTATGACTAGCCCGCTCATAGTCCAACTGATCTTCTGCGCGATCGAAATAATCCTTGAATGAGCGGGCCGAGGCAATCTGGCTGTAGAGCCAGAAGACGGCGTCGTACATCAGAAAAGAATCAGGGTCTGAATGCAGATTGAATGAGGCTTTGGCCTGCACCAGACGCTCGGCCAGCTTGCGCAATAAGGCTTCGCCATCGGGCAGTTCTGTGCGGCAGGCCTGCAGCGCGCGAATGATGATGGGCGAGAGGGTGCCAGTGCGTACTTTTTCCAGTGCCTGCGCGGTGACTTCCTCACTGTTGTCGTAAACATCTTCAGTGACCAGGCCGCGTATGAAAGTGGCAAAGTCCGGTGCCACTGGCGTGACGTCGTAATCGCATTCCTGATCCACATGCACGACGCTGGGCTCGCCTTGCGGGCCGCATTCACGGTAGTCCAGCATGATCATCTCGTGGCCGCCACTGGGTGTGTCGGCAATGCCTGCGCCCCAGGACGGATAGCCCCATTCATCGCGCATAAAGGTCCAGCCGAACTCGCCAAACAAGGAATAACGGACGCTGCGACCTATGGCATAGATGCCGGTAATGGCAATGTGATCGTCAGCCCAGGAGGTGGGCTCGCTCATGGGATAGCAACTGCGCTCCACGGCGCCGCCGTTGTGCATGCGGGCTAGTTCCACCCAGGCATCGGGCAGGCGAAAACCCAGTTCCTGCTCAATGGCTGCAATCTGCTCATCGCTGGGTGCGGCTTCGTTGTACTTCTGGGCGGATCTGCCTGTGTCCCAGAAGCCCTCGAAGTCAAAGCCCTCAAAAGCGCCTGTGCGTCGCTCGGTCATGGTGTGGTCCTTTGATGGGGCAGGTTCATGGCTGCAGCCATTCCCAGCGCGGAATTTCGCGCTCGCTCAGATTGGCGATGCGGGTCTCGCCCAGCTCTTTTTCCAGATGAATGGGCAGCCAGTCGGGAAGATCGTTTTCGTCGTTTTCTGCAGCGTAGTGGTTGGTCTGCGCATCTTCGAGCGCATTGAGCAAGCGGTTGGCATGGGTCACCACAATCAACTGGGTCTGGCGCGTAGCCTGCGCAATCAGGCGGCCCAGCGCGGGCAGCAGATCGGGGTGCAGACTGGTCTCTGGCTCGTTGAGCACCAGCAGCTGCGGCGGGCGCGGGCTGAGCAGGGCGGCAATCAGGAGCAGATAGCGCAGCGTACCGTCGGACAACTCGGCAGCAGACAGCGGGCGCAGCAGGCCGGGCTGGTGCATTTGCACCGTCAGGCGGCTGCCTTCGGTGGCAATGCTGATGCGGGCTCCGGCAAACGCATCGGCCACGGCGTCTTGCAGCGCCTGCACATCGCCAATTTCCTGAATCGTGAGCAGGGCGGCGGCCATGTCATGCCCGTCGCCGCTGAGCACGGGGGTGTAGCAGCCAATCTGAGGCTGGCGTGCCGGGGCATCGGCATCAGTGCGAAAGTGGTCGTAAAAGCGCCAGGCGCGGATTTCCTCGCGCAGCGAAATGATCTCGGGCGCGCCGCGTGGGTCCACCAGCTCGGTCATCATGCTGGCCCAGCGGGCGATGGGGCGCTCCAGCGTCTGCCAGCCTGCGTCGGCGCGCAGCCTGAGCGCAGCGGCCTTGCGTTCCACCAGCAAGCTGGCGGGGCGGCGCACCGGGCCGGCCCAGACGGCTTCGTGCTTGATTTCCGGGTCTTGCGCAAACGGCGCGGGCACGCTGGTGGGTGCAGGTCTGCCCAGCGCAATCGCATAGCTCAGCCCGTCCCAGCCATGGCTGGCAAAGCCCAGTTGCAAACGCTCGGTCTTGCTGCGCACCGTGCCTTGCACAGGCTGCTCACCACGGCGCATGGCGGGCGTGATTTCCTCGGGCCCGGCCCAGAGTGTGGAGGGCAGGCCGCCCTCGCGCACCAGCGACTGCACGGCACCGCCGTATGCGATATCGCCCAGCAGGCGCAGTGATTTGTAGACGCTGCTTTTGCCGCTGCCATTGGGGCCGGTCACCACGGTCAGCCGGCCCAGCGGCATGACAAGGCGGCGCAGGCTGCGATAGTTGGCAATGGCGAGTGTGGAGAGCATTTGGCGGGCGCAAGCAAAGTTCGGCCCATGGTAGCAGCGGGTCTGGCGGGATTTATGCGTGTACGCTTGGCCCATGTCTGAAGCCCAGAAAAAAACGCGCAAACCGCAGATTCCCGAAGACTGGCCACAGCCGCTGCCAGAGAGTCAGGATGCGATGGATTTGTTCATCGATGCCCTGCTGCTGGAAGACGGCCTCTCGCGCAACACGTTGTCCGCTTATCGCCGCGATTTGACAGCGGCTGCGCGCTGGCTGGCGCAGCTGGCTCCAGCCAAGTCACTCGATGCAGCGCAGGAGGACGATCTGCAAGCCTATTTTTCAGCGCGGGTGGATGACACCAAGGCCACCTCATCGAACCGTCGCCTGACAGTGCTGCGCCGCTACTTTCACTGGGCGCTGCGCGAAAAGCGCGTAGCGGCAGACCCCACGGTGCGCATGCTGGCCGCCAAGCAGGCCCCACGCATGCCCAAGGTGCTGACGCAGACTCAGGTGGAAGAGCTGCTGCAGGCCCCCGATGTGGACACGCCGCTGGGCCTGCGCGACCGCGCCATGCTGGAGCTGATGTATGCCAGCGGCCTGCGCGTGAGCGAGCTGGTGAGCGTGCGCATGCATGAGCTGGACCTGCGCGCCGGCGTGCTGCGCGTGACGGGCAAGGGCCGCAAGGAAAGACTGGTGCCTTTCGGGCAGGAGGCCCAGCACTGGCTGGAGCGCTATCTGCAGCAGGCCCGCAGCGCGATTCTGGGCGGCCAGCACAGCGATGAAGTCTTTGTGACCCAGCGCGGCGCGGGCATGAGCCGGGTGATGTTCTGGGTCATCGTCAAGAAATGTGCGCAGCTTGCGGGCATCACCTCGCCGCTGTCGCCGCACACGCTGCGCCATGCGTTTGCCACGCATTTGCTCAACCATGGCGCGGATCTGCGCGTGGTGCAGATGCTGCTGGGCCACGCCGATATTTCAACGACGACCATCTACACCCATGTGGCCCGCGAGCGCCTGAAGGCGCTGCATGCCGAGCATCATCCGCGCGGTTAGCTTGGCTGCTGCGCGCTGATCTGGATGAAGTACAGGCCCCAGACGGCGGCCTGAAAGCGCTGCTTGATGGGCAACTGGCTCAGCTCCGCAATATGCTGCGGCGCAAACATGGCCCACAACGGCCCCACGCCGCCCATGGCCAGTGGCTGGGCATCGAGCTGGGTGGCCAGCAGCATGCGCCAGCGCACGGCCTGGGTTATGGGCAGGTGGGTGCGGTAGCCGTCAATGCCCTGCAGGGTGAGCCAGTGGCCCTGAGCGATGGCCTGGGCCACATCCACACCAGCGGCCTGCAGCACGTTTTCGAGCAGCGGGCCTTGCAGACTGTGCTCGGCTTCGTCGTACTCAGCCACCGTGCTCAGGCGGTGTTGCTGCAGGCTGTTGATGGCGTCCATGCCGCAGGACCAGGCGGCATCAAACTGGTAGCCGTGCATATTGAGCATGCGATCGGCCACCGCCTGCGGCTTGCCGCGATTGGGTTGCACGCCGGGGCCGGCAATGGTCAGAACCACGGGCTGCAGGCCGTCGAGCACGCAGGTCTGGCTGGCGCTGCGCGCCGCTTGTGCGGGTGTGGATGGCAGGGCCAGCGCGCCCAGGGTTCCCAGAGCGGCACAGGCCGCGCCGCTGCGCGAGAGCAGGCCACGGCGAGAAAGCAGGTTGGAGTCCGTCATGCGTCCCTTTCAGGTTGATGTTGTCGTTGACGCATCTGGCGATGCGCACCGGCAGATGTACGCCAGCATAGGTGCACCGAGATGCAGAGGTACGCTCTCATTCAGTCTAGCGCAGCACGAGCACCCAAAATATCAATCGCTTTGATGTGTGTTAACTGTCATATCGACGAAATGATGGTTGAGATTCGTCGATTCAACGCAGGCTAGCTCAAGGGTTTCGCATTTGCGGAAAAATGCCTGCATTGATTTTTTGATTGCATTGGTAATGACTAACTTTCTGCGCCGAAGCCTGCTGGCTTGTGCCGTAGCCGCTGCCCTGCCGGCAGCTGTGTCCGTGAACGCCTACGCGGCCGACAAGGCCGATGCGGGCCACTGGCCTGCACGCCCCATTCGTCTGGTGGTGTCCTACCCTGCTGGCGGTGTCAGCGATGTGGTGGCCCGCGCTTTGGGCGAAAAGCTCACGGCGGCTTTGGGCCAGTCCGTGGTGGTGGACAACAAGGCGGGCGCGGGCGGCGCAATTGGCCTCGATCTGGTGGCCAAGTCCACGCCTGACGGCTATACGCTAGGCTTTTCTTCCATCAGCCCGCTGACGCTCAGCCCCCACTTGGGCAAGCCGCTGTTTGATGCGCACAAGGACATAACTCCCGTGGTCAGCGTCATGTACTCGCCCGTGCTGCTGCTGGGCACAACCCGCTCTACGGCCAAGAACTTCCCCGAGCTGATTGCCCAGGCCAAGGCTCACCCCGGCGATGTACGCTGGGCCACGGCCGGTCTGGCCTCGCTGGGTCACATCATGCTCGAGCAGATTGCTGATCAGTCTAAGAGCCAGATCACCCATGTGCCTTACAAGGGCGGCGGCCAGCAGCTCAATGATGGCCTGAGCGCGCAGTTCGAGGTGCTATCCACCAACGCCGGCCCCGCCGTGCTGCAGCACATCAAGGCAGGCAAGTTCAAGGCTCTGGCCGTGGGCGCGCCTTCGCGTCTGGATTCGTTGCCCAACGTGCCCACGCTGGCCGAGCTGGGCTACAAGAGCGCGAACATGAACTCCGTCTTCGGCATCTTTGCCCCGGCAGGTGTGCCTGCGCCCGTGCTGGCGCGCATCAACGCCGAGGTCAACAAGGCGCTAGCCATGCCCGATGTGCGCCAGCGTCTGGAGGCCACTGACAATGTGCCCACGGGCGGTAAGGCGGCGGACTTTGCCAAGCAGATCGAGGCCGAATCCCGAGCCAATGCCAAGATCATCAAGGCCGCGCACATCGAGCTGAACTGATCGGCTTTCGCCTCTCTCAAAAACAAAGGACTTGCGGTCAAACTGGCCGTAAGTCCTTTTGTTATTTAGGCTAAATGCTATTGAATTGATAGTTATGCGGCTTCGCTGATCAGATTGTCGGCCCAGCTCAGAGCCTGCAGGTGTGCCCAGTTGACCTGATGGTTGGACAGTTGCAGCGCATTTGCGGCGCGGGCAAAGGCGGCATCGTCGCCGGACTCGCAGGCGCGCGTCAGATCAAGGAAGGGTGCGAACACGCCGGTGTTGTTGACCAGGGCATCGACCACCGACTGCGGCAGCGCCACGGATTCGAGTGCCTTGGCCATGGGCTAGCCCAGCATCACGTCGAGCAGCGAGAACACGCCCACCACAAAAGCATGGTCGCATTCCTCGGGCGGCAGCAGCTCGGCCGTCAGCAACTCCATCAGACGGCCACGCACCACGGCGGTCTGGCCCACGGCTGGCGGGGTGCCGCCGACGCGCGAGGTGGTCAGCAGCAGCGCGGCCCAGCGGAACAGCTTTTTGAGGCCCAGAATCATCACCGCATGGCGAAAGGACGTGATCTCGCAGGACAGGCCAAAGCCCGAGCTGTTGATGAAGCGCAGCAGGTTGAAGGACAGCGTGGGGTCCTTCTTGAGCAGCTCCTCAATTTCTTCCGTGCTGGCCTGCTGGCGCACCAGGTTGATGAGCTGGATGACGGTGGCGTGTGTGGGGCGGATGGTACGGGCCTGCACCACCTGGGGTTGGGCAAACCAGAAGCCCTGAAACAGCTTCACGCCCAGGCCCTGCATGTGCTCGAACTGCTCGGCTGTCTCCACCTTTTCGGCCACGATCTGGGCGCGGGTGTAGCTCTGGGCAAACTTGACCAGCTTTTCGGCATGCTCGAGCGCAAACGTCTGCATGTCCAGCTTCACGAACGAAGCCATGGGCAGCCAGGACGCGTAGTTGCGGCGCAGCAGGTTCTGGTCGAACGCGAGACGAAAGCCACGCTGGCGCAGTGCATTGAAGGTGGGCACGCAGGCGTCGATATTTTGCTGCGTGGCATCGGCGGACAGGGCGGGCACTTCCAGCACCACACGGTCGGGGTGGATCAGCTCCAGATGCGCGCCGGACAGCGACTCATGCGTGCAGTTGATGAACACCGTCTTCTTGCCGACCAGAGCTTCCGCTCCGGCGTAGGACAGGGCGTTGAACAGCAGGGCCGCATCGGAGGCAGCTGTGTGCGCATCGCGTGAGACGGAACGGTCAAACAGCTCATAGCCAAAGACATCGCGCTTGTCGTCCACGATGGCCTGGCGCGCGATTCTGGCGACATTGGCGTCATCCATCTCGGCGGCGGGTGCTGCTGCGGCGGCGTTGGTGGTGATGTCGGGGGTATCCATGGTGAGCTTGGGCGGTTGGGGAGATGGCTCTCAGGGCTGAAGGTCGGACAGGCAGTCCGTCCAGTTCAGGGCCTGAAGATGTGCGTGGTTGATCTGCTGGGGAGCCAGATGCAGGCTTTGCGCGCTGCGGTCGAACTGGTCGCCGTCATGGCTTTCACAGGCTTGGGCCAGCATCAGCAGCTCGCCCAGAATGCCTTCGTGGCGCAGCACGGCGGCAGCCACGGTTTCGGAGACTGGAATCAGTGCCAGCGCCGTTGGCAGTGGCATGCCCAGCATGCGGTCCAGCATGGAGAACAGGCCGCAGATAAAAGCCAGGTCGGCATCGGTGTCGGTCAGCGAATGCTTGGCCAGCAGCTCCATGAGGCGGCCGCGAATCACGGCGGTCTGCCCCACGGCAGGGGGCGGCCCGCCGTCGCGCGAGGCCGTCAGCAGCATGGCGGCCCAGCGGAACAGCTTGTTTAGCCCCAGCATCATCACGGCCTGTTTGAAGGAGGTGATTTCGCGGTGCGCGCCAAAGCTGGCCGAGTTGATCAGGCGCAGCAGATTGAAGGCCAGGGCCGCGTCCTTCTTGAGTACTTCCTCGATGGCTTCAGTGCTGGCCTGCTGGCGCACCAGTGTCAGCAGTTGAATCACGCTTTGCTGCGTGGGCGTGAGCAAACGCGTCTGCATGACTGTGGGGCGTGCAAACCAGAAGCCCTGAAACAACGCAATACCCAGTTTTTGCGCCAGCTCGTACTGTTGGGCGCTTTCGACTTTCTCGGCAATCAACTCGGCATAGGTGTGGCGGCTGGCGTAGTTGACCAGCACCGTCAATTGGCCCGGCGCCAGCACGGACAGGTCGATCTTGATGTAGTCGGCCAGCGGCAGCCAGGCAGCGTAGACGGACTCCAGCACCGTGTGGTTGAAGGCCAAGTGAAAGCCCTGGTCCTTGAGCGCCTGCAGCGTGGGCAAACGCGCAGCAACCTCATGCACGACAGCATGGCCCAGCGCAGGGATTTCCAGCACCACCTTGTCGGCGGGCAGCAACTCCAGATGCTCGCCGGTCAGGCCCTCATGCGTGCAGTTGACAAACATGAGCTTGGTGCCGACCAGGTCTTCCTCACCCGCGTGGGTGAGGGCGGCAAACACCAGGGTAGCGTCCGACGCCATGGTGTGACCATAGGGAGCACGCGAGCGGTTGAACAATTCGTAGCCAATGATTTGCTGCAGCCCGTTGACGATGGGCTGGCGTGCAATCATGCCTTTGGACAGGTGACTCGTTGGGGCGAATTCCGTGTCCTGTAGGGTGTGTCCACTCATTGTGTGCGTGAGTCGGTTTAGTGACAGCTTATTCCGTGTGTCATTGTAAGAATTGATGAATCATAGTGTCAGATTCCATCTTTCATAGCGACAAGTGGTGCGCAACTGGCATTAGCCCTCGTTTGAAGGCAAAAAAACTTGACGCGTATCAAGATTGCGCGGGGCTGCGCGTGGCCGTCACCCCACTCAGATCTGCTGCAGCCAGGCGATTTCGGTGGCCGTGAATCCGGCAGCGCGGCGGGCGCGCTCATTGAAGGGCGGGCGCAGGCGCGGAGCCTCGTAGCGCTCTGTCAGCTCCAGATAGAGCGGCTCAGGGTCCAGCCCCTCGCGCTCGCACAGCCAGCGGTACCAGTGGTTGCCGATGGCCACATGGCCCACTTCCTCGCGCAGGATGATGTCCAGAATGTCGCAGGCCGCCAGCGCATCGGCGGCATGGGTGTTGCGCAGTTTGTTCTGTATCTGCGGCGTGGCGTCCAGCCCACGCGCCTCCAGCGTTCTGGGGACTAAAGCCATGCGGGCAACAATGTCACTGGCCGTTTTTTCACACATGGTCCACAGGCCCTGATGGGCGGGGTGGTCGCCATAGTCCTGCCCATGGTGCGCACGCAGATGGTCGCGCAGCAGGCGGAAATGCTTGGCTTCCTCGGCTGCCACCTGCAGCCAGTCGTGGTAGTACTGCTCGGGCATGCCGTCAAAGCGCCAGACGGCATCCAGCGCGAGGTTGATGGCATTGAACTCGATGTGCGCAATCGCATGGATCAGCACGGCCCGGCCTTCCAGCGTGGCAGGGGAGCGGCGCGCGACTTCGGTGTGATGTTTGAGCTCGGGTCTGGCAGGACGTCCGGGCAGCTCGGATGGCGGAATCTGCAGCACCGGCGCCGAGCTTGCTATTGAATAAAGAGCTTTATGCCTATATAGATCAATGGCTGCAGCTGCTTTTTGCTCAGGATCGGAAAAGCACAAAACCTCTAGTGCGCGATGACGTAACTCCATCCCTACAATTCTAGTTTGTCGAAATAACAAACTGGTGTGGAGACTGAACATGGCAATCTACGAACTGGATGGTGTGGCGCCCGAGATCGACGACAGCGCCTGGGTGGCGGATAGCGCCGAGGTCATGGGCCGCGTCAAGCTGGCCAAGGACGCAAGCGTATGGTTTGGCACGGTCATTCGCGGTGATACCGAAAACATCACCATCGGCGAAGGCAGCAATATTCAGGACGCCAGCGTGCTGCATGCCGATTTCGGCAAACCGCTGGTCGTGGGTTGCAATGTGACAGTTGGCCACCAAGTAATGCTGCATGGCTGCACGGTGGGCGATGGCTCGCTCATCGGCATTGGTGCCGTGGTGCTCAATGGCGCAAAGATCGGCAAGAACTGCCTGGTCGGTGCAGGCTCTTTGGTGACCGAGGGCAAGGAATTCCCCGATGGTTCCATGATCATCGGCAGCCCCGCCAAGGCGGTGCGCCAGCTCACACCCGAGCAGATCGAAGGTCTGAACCAGAGCGCCAAGAACTATGTTTTAAATGCTCGCCGTTTCAAAAACGGCTTGCGCAAGCTGGGCTGAATCGCTCAGCGCTTTACCGGAACCCTTTAGCGTGTCTGAACTGCATAAATTCATTTTTGACGGCCTGCCTGTGCGCGGAGCCATTGTTCGCCTCACCGACGCCTGGCAGGAAATCCTGCAGCGCCGCGCGGGCAACAACGAAACCGGCGCCTACCCGCAGGCCGTGCGCGCCCTGCTGGGCGAGATGACGGCTGCGGGCGTGCTCATGCAGTCCAACATCAAGTTCAACGGCGCGCTGGTGTTCCAGGTCATGGGCGACGGCCCCGTCAAGCTGGCCGTGGCCGAAGTGCAGTCCGACCTGAGCCTGCGCGCCACGGCTTCGCTGGTGGGCGATGCCCAGTTGCCCATGAGCAGCCCCACAGCGCCGCTGGCCGACCTGGTCAATGTGCGCGGTGCAGGCCGCTGCGCCGTCACGCTGGACCCCAAGGACCGCGCTCCCGGCCAGCAGCCCTACCAGGGCGTGGTCTCGCTCAACGATGTCAACGGCGGCCGCTTCGAGCGCCTGTCGGATGCGCTGCAGTTCTATATGCGCCAGTCCGAGCAGCTGGACACCGTGCTGGTGCTGGCCGCCGACGACAAGGTGGCCGCTGGCCTGATCGTGCAGCGCATGCCTGTGAAGGGCGAGGCCAATCTGGCCGCTGCCACGGAAAGCAGTGAATCCGAGAACGACGGTCAGGGCCTGAATGAGGAATACAACCGCATTGCCATTCTGGCCTCCAGCCTGACGCAGGAAGAGCTGCTGACGCTCGATGTGGAGACCATCTTGCGCCGCCTGTTCTGGGAAGAGAAGCTGCTGCGCTTTGCACCGCAGGCCGATGAGCAAGCCCCGCGCTTTGCCTGCACCTGCAGCCGTGAGCGTGTGGGTGCCATGCTCAACTCGCTGGGCGAAGAAGAGGTGGAATCCATCGTGGCCGAGCGCGGCAATGTGGAAGTGGGCTGCGACTTCTGCGGTCAGCAATACCACTTTGACGCGATTGACGCAGCACGCCTGTTCACCGAAGCGGACAAGCAGCCGCCCAGCTCCAGCTCGGTGCAGTAATCGCCATCAGGCGCTGTGCTTGCGCAGCGCCTCGAACAGCTGCTTTTCGCACTCCGGGTCGCCGCATTGCTCACAGGCTTTGCGGCGCATTTTTTTGCCCGGTTTCCAAGGATTTTGGCTCGATATCCAGGTCCAATTTAGGCTGGGTGCTATCGATTTGAGAGATTCAGCCAGCTGCAGCCACTGCGTAGAAGGCTTGCCGTAGAGCATCACATAGGATTGGCCCGCGCGAGCCAGTTGCTCGCGCCAGCGGCTGATCTGCTGGGCAATAGCCGGGTCGGGGTCGGCATCGCGCCAGTCCTGCCCCAGCACATAGACCAGCGCATCGGCAGGCCATGGCTCATCTGCCTGCGGTGCCAGGCATTGCCAGCTTCCCTGCAAGCCGGCTTCCTGCTGCGCCTGCAGCAAGGCATGGGCCATGCCGCGCGACAGCGCATGGGGCGCGCCCAGCAGCACCACGGTGGGGTAGAGGCAGTTGGTGGTCATCAAGGCTTTTGAACAAAAAAGCCAGCGCAAGGCTGGCTTTGGAGAGAGTGTTTTTCGGGTCAGCGTTTGGAGACCTGAATATAGATCTCGTTGGGCTTGACCATGCCCAGTTCGTAGCGGGCTTTTTCTTCCACGGTGGACAGGCCGTCCTTCAAGTCATTGACCTCGGACTGCAGTCTGTCGTTTTCCGATTTTTCCAGAGCATTGGCCGCGTACTGGTCCTTGATCTGACCCTGCAGCTCTCGCACATAAGCCATGCTGCCATGACCCAGCCAGAGTTGGGCATGAATGGCAGCCAGTAAAGCCAGCAGGACGACAGAGACAACGCGATTGACCATAAAGGTGGCTTAAAAAGTAGCTTGCTCCAAACAGGAGGCACCGAGCAAGGGCCGCCCCGCAGCGAGGGTGTCGTCCCCCTTCAAGGGGGAAGGCGCGAAGCGGCTCAGGGGGACTCCTGTTTATCTCAGGTTGTAGAAAGCAGCGCGGCCAGGGTACTCAGCCACATCACCCAGATCTTCTTCGATGCGCAGCAGCTGGTTGTACTTGGCGATACGGTCGGAACGGCTCATGGAGCCGGTCTTGATTTGACCAGCGTTCAGGCCCACGGCGATGTCGGCAATGGTCGAATCTTCGGTTTCGCCCGAGCGGTGCGAGATCACGGCGGTGTAACCAGCGCGCTTGGCCATTTCGATGGCTTGGAAGGTTTCGGTCAGCGTGCCGATCTGGTTGATCTTGATCAGGATGGAGTTGGCAATGTGCTTTTCAATGCCTTCCTTCAGGATCTTGGTGTTGGTGACGAACAGGTCGTCGCCCACCAGCTGAACCTTCTTGCCCAGACGCTCGGTCAGGATCTTCCAGCCATCCCAGTCGCCTTCGTGCATGCCGTCTTCGATGGAGATGATGGGGTACTTGTCGCACCAGCCAGCCAGCATGTCGGTCCACTGAGCCGAGGTCAGCGTCATATTGCCTTCACCGGCCAGAACGTACATGCCGTCCTTGAAGAACTCGGAAGCAGCGCAGTCCAGGCCCAGAGCGATTTGCTCGCCGGGCTTGTAGCCAGCTTTTTCGATGGCTTCGATGATCAGCTGAATCGCAGCTTCGTGGTTTTCCACGGAAGGAGCGAAACCGCCTTCGTCGCCCACAGCGGTGGACATGCCCTTGTGGTGGATGATGGCCTTCAGCGCGTGGAAAACTTCAGCGCCCCAGCGCACGGCTTCGCGGAAGGTGGGAGCACCCACGGGGATGATCATGAACTCTTGCAGGTCCAGCGAGTTGTTCGCGTGGGCACCGCCGTTGATCACGTTCATCATGGGAACGGGCAGCTGTGTGCCGCCCATGCCGCCGAAGTAGCGGTACAGGGGCAGGCCAGCTTCTTCAGCAGCAGCGCGGGCCACGGCCATGGACACGGCCAGCATGGCGTTGGCGCCCAGGCGGCTCTTGTTGTCGGTGCCGTCCAGGTCGATCAGGGTCTTGTCCAGGAAGGCTTGCTCGGAAGCGTCCAGGCCCAGCACGGCTTCGGAGATTTCGGTGTTGATGTGCTCAACAGCCTTCAAAACACCCTTGCCCAGGTAACGGCTCTTGTCGCCGTCACGCAGCTCGATCGCTTCGCGCGAACCGGTCGATGCGCCGCTAGGCACGGCAGCGCGGCCCATCACGCCGGATTCCAGCAGCACGTCGCATTCAACGGTGGGGTTACCGCGGCTGTCCAGCACTTCGCGGCCTACGATGTCAACAATGGCACTCATTGCATTTCCTTTGAGGTTTCTGAAATCGGTACGTGCAGGCTGATTTCCATCATGAAATCACGCCCAAGCGCTTGTGCATCAAACACAAGCTGCTATTAAAACTTGTGAAGCCGGTTGCCCTCCACCTGCTGCGCGCGCCATGCACGCGATCAGTATGAAAGAGGCTGCGGCGGCTATTGTGCACAAATTTGACAGGCCGCTTTAGCCTTGACGTGATGCTGTAATCGAGTTTCTTCTTTGGAGTGACTGCGGTTACAGGCTCCAGATGCAAAAAAGGCATGACGCCACGGTTCATCGTGTCTGTCATGCCTGCGCGCATCATGGGGGTCAAACGCCTTCCACGCAAATCATGCGCATGATGGCCGCACCTTCTCGGGCCTTGCGCGCCTTGCGGTACTCGGGCGAGTCGTGGAAGGACTTGGCGGCTTCAAAGCTGGGGAACTTGAGCACCACCACACGCTCGGGTGCCCAGTCGCCTTCCAGCACGGCGACCTGGCCGCCGCGCACACAGACTTCGGCGCCATGCACTTGCATGGCTTCGGTGCTCCACTTGCGGTACTCGGTGTACTGCTCGGGGTTGGTCACCTCGACGTAGGCAATGATGTAGCCGCTGGCCATGATCAAGCCTCGAAGTGGTTTTCGAGGAAACCGTTGCGCTTGGTCACATCGTCCAGCGCCACCAGAGTCTCCAGCAAAGCCTTCATGTGCTTGAGCGGAACGGCGTTGGGGCCGTCAGACAGCGCATTGCAGGGATCGGGGTGGGTTTCCATGAAGAGACCTGCCACGCCCACGGCCACGGCGGCGCGGGACAGCACAGGCACCATCTCGCGCATGCCGCCGCTGCTGGTGCCGTTGCCGCCGGGCAACTGCACGCTGTGGGTGGCGTCAAACACCACGGGGGCGTTGGTCTCGCGCATGATGGCCAGAGAGCGCATGTCACTGACGAGATTGTTGTAGCCAAAGCTGGCACCGCGTTCGCAGGCGGTAAAGCTGTCTTCGGGCAGACCGACTTCCTTGGCCGCAGCGCGGGCCTTGTCGATGACGTTCTTCATATCGTGAGGCGCCAGGAACTGGCCCTTCTTGATATTGACCGGCTTGCCCGACTGGGCCACGGCGCGGATGAAGTCCGTCTGGCGGCACAGGAAAGCGGGGGTCTGCAGCATGTCCACGATGGACGCTACATAAGGCACCTCGGCCTCGGTGTGCACATCGGTGAGGATGGGCACATTCAATTCCTTCTTCACCTTGGCGAGAATTTCCAGACCTTTTTCCATGCCTGGGCCGCGAAAGCTGGTGCCCGAGGAACGGTTGGCCTTGTCAAAGCTGCTCTTGAAGATGAAGTTGATGCCCAAAGAGGCCGTGATTTCCTTGAGTTGCCCGGCCACATCCATCTGCAACTGCTCGGACTCGACCACACAGGGGCCGGCGATCAGGAAGAAGCGTTTGTCCAGGCCAATGTCAAAGCCGCAGAGTTTCATGGTGGGGTCCTCAAAAATGGTTCATGGTTGCATGAAACGGTCACGAGCCAGGTGAGAGATGCCTAGCAAGGGCCGCCCCGCAGCGAAGGCATCGTCCCCCTTCCGATGCAACGCATCGAGAAAGGGGGAAGGCGCTAGCGCCTCAGGGGGTTATTTCTTCTTTTTGTTATCCATCGCGGCCTTGATGAACGCGTTGAACAGGGGGTGACCAGCCCAGGGAGTGGACTTGAACTCGGGGTGGAATTGCACGCCGATAAACCAGGGGTGAACCTTGGCGGGCAGCTCGACGATTTCCGTCAGTTGCTCGCGCTGGGTCAGGGCCGAGATCACCAGGCCAGCTTCGCGCAGCTTGTCTAGGTACTGGGTGTTGGCTTCATAGCGGTGACGGTGACGCTCGGTCACCACATCGCCGTAGATGCTGTGGGCCAGTGTGCCCTTTTGCACGTCCGAGGACTGAGCGCCCAGACGCATGGTGCCGCCCAGGTCAGAGTTCTCGTCGCGGGTCTTGATCGTGCCGTCCGCATCCTTCCACTCGGTGATCAGAGCGATCACGGGGTTGGGCGTAGCGGGGTCGAACTCGGTGGAGTTGGCGTTTTCAAGGCCAGCCACATGGCGGGCGTACTCGATGGTGGCCACTTGCATGCCCAGGCAGATGCCCAGGTAAGGCACCTTGGACTCACGGGCGAACTTGGCCGTCGAGATCTTGCCTTCCACGCCGCGCGAGCCAAAGCCGCCGGGCACCAGAATGCCGTCGTAGTCCTTGAGCAGGGCGCTGGCATCGCTGTCGTGAATGGTTTCCGAATCCACATGCGTGATCTTCACGCGCACATGGTTGCGCATGCCGGCGTGCTTGAGGGCTTCGTTGACCGACTTGTAGGCGTCGGACAGTTCTACATACTTGCCCACCATGGCGATTTTGACTTCGCCCTGGGGATGCTCGGTTTCATAGACCAGCTCATCCCAGCGCTTGAGGTTGGTGGGAGGCGTGTTCAGGCGCAGCTTGTCGCAGATCAGGCCGTCCAGACCCTGCTCGTGCAGCATGCGGGGCACCTTGTAGATCGTGTCCACGTCCCACATGGAGATCACACCCCATTCAGGCACGTTGGTGAACAGCGAAATCTTGGCCTTTTCTTCCTCAGGCACCTGGTGCTTGGCGCGGCACAGCAGCGCATCGGGCTGGATACCGATTTCGCGCAGCTTCTGCACGGTGTGCTGAGTGGGCTTGGTCTTGAGCTCGCCTGCAGTTTCGATGAACGGCAGGTAAGTCAGGTGCACAAAGGCGGAATTGTTGGGGCCGAGCTTCAGAGCCAACTGACGCGCTGCTTCGAGGAAAGGCAGGGACTCGATATCGCCCACGGTGCCGCCCACTTCGCAGATGGCGACATCGACTTCATGGTCGGTGCCCAGGCCTGCGCCGCGCTTGATGTATTCCTGAATTTCGTTGGTGACGTGGGGGATGACCTGCACGGTCTTGCCCAGATAGTCACCGCGGCGTTCTTTTTCCAGCACGGACTGGTAGATACGGCCGGTGGTGAAGTTATTGGTCTGACGCATGCGCGTTTCGATGAAACGCTCATAGTGGCCCAAGTCCAGATCGGTCTCGGCTCCGTCATCGGTCACAAACACTTCACCGTGCTGGAAGGGCGACATGGTGCCCGGGTCCACGTTGATGTAGGGATCGAGCTTGATGAGGGTGACTTTGAGACCGCGCGATTCCAGAATCGCAGCAAGGGAGGCTGAGGCGATTCCCTTACCCAGGGAAGACACCACACCGCCGGTGACGAAGACGAACTTGGTCATGTCTTTTTTTGGAGGTGGTAAAACAGGATTATAGGTGCGGCGCGAATTTCGGCGTGCGGCAAAGGGATGCTTCGGAGACGTTAAAGCGGCTCAGGTCTGCTAAATTGCGCGGCATGAATGACGTGTTCGCAGGCAAACATCTGGTGCTGGGTCTCTCCGGGGGCGTGGCTTGTTACAAATCGGCCATGCTGTGCCGCTTGCTGGTTCAGGCTGGCGCCACTGTGCAAGTGGTCATGACGGAAGCTGCCGAGCAGTTCATGACTCCCGTCACCATGCAGGCGCTATCTGGGCGCGCAGTCTACACCTCCCAGTGGGATGCGCGCGAGCCCAACAATATGCCCCATATCAATCTGAGCCGCGAAGCCGATGCCATCCTGATCGCGCCCTGCAGCGCAGACTTTATCGCCCGACTGGCCCAGGGCCGCTCGGACGAACTGCTGAGCCTGATGTGCCTGGCCCGTCCCATCGACAAAGTGCCGCTGGTACTGGCTCCGGCCATGAACCGCGAGATGTGGACCCATCCCGCCACACAGCGCAATCTGAGCCGTGTTCAGTATGACGGCGCCACGGTGCTGGGCGTAGGCAACGGCAGCCAGGCCTGTGGCGAGACGGGGGACGGCCGCATGCTGGAGCCCGAGGAAATCATGGAAGAGCTGGCCGGTGTGTTTACCGCCAAGACGCTGCAGGGCCAGCATCTGCTGATTACGGCGGGCCCCACGTTTGAGGCGATTGACCCGGTGCGCGGCATCACCAATCTCTCCAGCGGCAAGATGGGTTTTGCCATTGCCCGTGCGGCCAAGGCAGCGGGCGCGGAGGTCACGCTGGTGGCTGGCCCGGTGCACCTGCCCACGCCCCATGGCGTGACGCGTATCAATGTGCAGTCGGCCCGCCAGATGCTGGACGCCGTGCAGTCGCAAGTCGGTAATGCTTCTATTTTCATAGCTACCGCCGCAGTTGCTGACTGGAGACCGGCCGAATTTTCGGATCAAAAAATCAAAAAAGATGGCTCGGGCGATGTTCCGGCCATGGCCTTTGTCGAGAACCCCGATATTCTGGCCACCGTGGCGCAGTCCGACGCGGCCAAGTACGGTAATCTGTACTGCGTGGGCTTTGCGGCCGAGAGCCATGACCTGCTCAAGCACGCCAGTGCCAAGCGCCTGCGCAAAGGCGTGCCGCTGCTGGTGGGCAATATCGGCCCCGCTACTTTTGGCAAGGATGAAAATGCCTTGCTGCTGATTGATGACAACGGCACCAAAGAACTGCCCCATGCCAGCAAGGATGCGCTGGCCCGCCAACTGGTGGAAGAGATCGCGCAGCGCCTGCCCACCGTTCAAGGAGTCTGAACATGGTCCCCTCCAACTATGACGGTCCGAGCAACGGTGACTATGTGGCTTACGTGGACAAGCTGCTGCGCGCAAGCCCCGACTTTCGCCGCACGCAGCACAGCATAGCTGGAGCGATTCGCACATCGACGGCCACACCGGGTGTGCAGGCGGGCTCTCCCATGGGGCAGTTGCGTGACAAGCTGCAAAAAGCCAAGGAAATGGCCGAGCAGGCCGAGCGCCAGGTGGCTGCCAGCCGCGCCCGCACGGCGAATCCAAGCGTCACGACGGCTGCTCCGGGCAGCCGTGCAGCCCAACGTGCAGTGGGTCAGCCGGTGGGCCAGAACCTGAGCCGTACCCAGGCGCGAGAGCGATTCAACGCCATCGAGCAGGAAATTGAAGCGCAAAAGGCCAAGGCTGCAGCAGATTCGTCCAAGCCCTGGGTGTCGCCGTTTTCCATCATCCTGATCGTGGCGGGCGTGATCGTCTCGCAGATGGCTCCGGGCTTTGGTACCGTGCTCTCGGTCATGGGCTTTATGTCACTGATCGGTGGCGCGATCAAAAAGCTCAAGAGCTGATCTGCGTGCCGTGCCAAGGGCACAATGTCGCCCTCTCTCACATTACCCCAATCCCCCAAACTGCCAGCCCCGCTTCTGGGCGGCGCTGAATGATTGCAGGCCTGTTGTGGCCTGCCAAGACTGCTATGAACGTTGATGTCAAGATTCTGGATGCGCGCCTGCGCGAAAACATGCCCGCCTATGCCACACCCGGCAGCGCGGGGTTGGACTTGCGTGCCTGCATTGATGCACCTGTGACGCTGGAGCCCGGCCAGTGGCAGCTCATCCCCACCGGCATGGCCATGCATCTGAAGGACCCCAACTACGCCGCACTTATCCTGCCGCGCTCGGGCATGGGTCACAAGCACGGCATCGTGCTGGGCAATCTGGTCGGCTTGATCGACTCTGACTACCAGGGCCAGCTCATGGTCAGCGCCTGGAACCGCTCGCAGACCGCTTTCACGCTGCAGCCCATGGACCGTCTGGCCCAGCTGATGATCGTGCCCGTGGTGCAGGCCCAGTTCAATCTGGTGGATGAGTTTGCCGATGCCAGCGAACGCGGCGAAGGTGGCTACGGCTCTACCGGCAAGCAGTAAGCGCAATAGCTGGAACGCCGCTTGAGCGCCAAGCCTCGCCCTCGCTCTGCAGCATGGACGCGGGTACAACTGCGGCGGGAAGATCAGCTACGCCGCCGTCTGCAAAAGCGCCACTGGCTGCGCCTGCATGCGGTGCTGACGGGCGGCATCAGCCTGGGCGTCATGTCCTTGCTCAGTCTGGTTTTGCTGCATGCGGGTGTGCACAGCATGGCGCTGCGCTATGGCGTTGCACTGGCAGGCGGTTATCTGCTGTATTTGCTGCTGGTGCGCCTGTGGGTGGACTGCATGTTGCGCCGGGACTGGAATCCGGGCGATGTACCGGTCGATCTCCCCGGCAGCTCTGTGCGGACTTCAGGCCCGGACGCCGCAGCCAGTCTTGAAAGCGGGCAGGGCGGATCGTATGGCGGCGGTGGTGCTACGGGCGACTGGGGCGGTGATGCGGTCCAACTACTCGATAGCGGCCCCGCGCTGGGCGAGGTTGCAAGCTCCGCCTCTTCGGGCATTGATATTCCCGATATCGGCGGCCTGGACGAAGGGGTTGTGATCGTGCCGGTACTGCTGCTTTTTGCGGCATTGCTGGTTGCGGTGACGGGAGCTGGCTCCTTGCTCTGGCTGGTTTTTGGCGCAGAGCTATTTCTGACCGTGGCTGTGGAAGTCGCTTTTGCGCTGCTGATGGCCCGCACGCTTTATGTGGTCGAGCGCGAAGGCTGGTTGCTGGCGGCGCTGCGCATCAGCTGGAAGCCCGTGCTGGGCGCACTGATCACGGCTGTGTTGCTGGGCGCGGTGGCGGATTGGCTCTTTCCGCAGGCCGATACGCTGGTGCAGGTATTGCGAGCGCTGCGTTCATCCTGGTTCTTCAGTGCTCATTAATTAATAGCTGATAGCCTATATTATTCATTGAGTTTCACTGGTATCCAATGTGAAATGAATATCAGTCCAGCACAAGCTGCTATGAATGCATGAGTGACTCGAGACAAATGGATGCTCCTCTATTGTGAGCAAATGTGAAACCTGTCGTCCCTGTGGCGAAGTGGCGCGTTTTAGGGGAAAGTCGGGCCACGTCCGTTCTTGAAAAGATTCACAACAGTTTCAGCAGCGCTGGCTTTGCAGTCAGCGCCATCAGGAGATTTTTCATGCAAGCCATTCAACGTCTGGGTCGCATCGCCACCGTGGCAACGGCTGCCGTGGCTCTTACGGCCTGCGTTGCCTACCCTCAAGGCACCTATCAGAACAGCTACCCCATGCCTCAGGGCGGCTATCAGGGCACGGTCTATCAGGGCGCTCATTCGGGCACAGGCTTTCCAGGCGCGGCCCAGGCCACATACCCCACGACTTCCTACCCTGTGGGCAACTACCCGAACCAGCCCTACCAGAACAATAACTGCGGCCTGAACCGCAACGGCGGCGGCTACAACGAAAACTACGACCCGCAAAACCGCAACCAGTACGACAACAACTGCTATCAGTACAACAATGTCCAGCAGGCCCGCATTCTCAATATCGAGACCGTGCGTGTGCAGGACGGCAGCGGTATTGGTGCGGGTGGCGCCATTGCCGGTGGCGTGATTGGCGGCGTGCTGGGCAACCAGGTGGGCAAGGGCTCGGGCCGCACACTGGCCACCATTGCCGGTGTGGCCGCCGGTGCGCTGGCAGGCAACGCCGTGCAAAACAGCGTGGGCGGCGGCAGCGTGCGCGACATCTACCGCGTGACCGTGCAGATGCGTGACGGCAGCGTGCGTGCCTTTGACTACCAGCAGCCACCGCAACTCAATATCGGCGAGTACGTGCGCGTGGACGGCAACCAGATCTACCGCCAGTAAACAGGCCAGCTCCATGAAAAAGGGACTCCACGAAGGAGTCCCTTTTTTACTCATGCCCACAAAACAGGCATGCCCCAATCCAGAGGCAGCAAGCAAGCGCCGCCGCGCAGCGAAGCTGTCGTCCCCCTTGGGGGAAGGCGCAAAGCGCCTCAGGGGGTATCAATGCACAGTGTCATTTCCAGGAGCCATAGGCTCAATCCGGAAAAAGCCCGTGCCCGCAGTACCGCGACCGATTTCCTCTTCTGTGGCTTCACGCACGGCTTCAATCTTCAGGTGCAGACGAATGGCAATGCCCGCCAGCGGGTGGTTGCCGTCCAGCACCACATGCTCGGGATAGATTTCCGTCACGGTGTAGAGCAGATCGGCGGGCACAGGGTTGGTGCCCTTGGGCATGGCGGTGGATTCAAACGTCATGCCTTCTTCGATCTCCTCAGGGAACAGCTCGCGCTTTTCCAGAAAGATCAGGTTTTCGTTGTAGTCGCCAAAAGCTTCTTCGGGCTCCAGATGCAGGTCTAGCTTGTCGCCGACCACATGACCTTGCAGTGCGTCTTCGATGCGCTTGAACAGATCGTCGCCGCCGACCAGAAACTCAACGGGCTCGTCCAGCACATCCAGCTCTTCGCCCAGGGTGTCTTTGAGAATCCAGGTCAGCGCGACCACGCATTGTTGGGTAACTTCCATGGTGTGTTCTGTCGTTTTTAAGGCGCTGCCAGAGCGCCTGTGATGGGATCAGCAGCCAGCGCGGCTCCTGATGCGAATGAATGGCCGAATTCTCCCACGCTCGCAATCGCGCTGCAGGCGGGGCTTTTTGTTACACCATGCTACGAGGTCTTGCCTTGGCTTCACAAAGCGGCTCTTGCGCGCTCTCATACTGGCCCCATCTTCGGTGAGAAACCAAGCCGCCAAAGGAAGGCCGTATGACAAACCAAGAACAACAACTGCTGCAAGAACTTTTCCAGCGCCTGTCGCAAACCCGTGGTGCGCCCAAGGACGCGCAGGCAGAAGCGCTGGTGCGCGAAGGACTGGCAGCCACCCCTGATGCCGCCTACTGGCTGGCCCAGCGCACTTTGCTGCTGGAAAACGCTTTGCAGCAAGCTCAGCAGCAAATCGCGCAGTTGCAGCAGGAGCTTGAGCAGGCCAGGCAGGCTTCTTCGGCCAATGGCGCAAGCAGCTTTCTCTCCGGCGGTTTGGGCACGCAGTTTGGCCGCGCGCCAGAGCCTTCCTATCAGGCTCCCGCGCCTGCGCCAGTCCAGGCCGCGCAGCCTGCTCAGCCCGCATCGGGCTGGCGTGATCGCTTTTTTGGTGGCCGTCCTGCAACCCCTGCTTATGCGCCAGCCGCTCCGGCTGCTCCGTCGGCCGCAGGCAGTTTTCTGGGAACTGCCGCAGCATCGGCTGCCGGTGTTGCGGGCGGTATGTTCCTGGCCAATGGCCTGAGCAATCTGCTGGGCGGCCATCACGATGCGCAGAGCCAGCATTCCAATAGCCTGATGGATCAGAATGCCGCGAGCGACAGCAGCAGCCACGCAGGCAGCTCTGGCGACCATAGTGGCATTGACCAGATGGCGCAAGACGTTGGGCGCGACAGCGTGGGTCAGCACTCCGCCAGCAGCGACTGGGACGATGGCGGCGATTTCTTTGACGATGACTTTGCTTGATCAGCAGTTTTAAAGCGTTTTATGGCTTGAGTCCTTATTTCATATAGGCTTGTAGCTATCAAATTAAAAGCCACCCGGCAGTTATGCACGGGTGGCTTTTTGTTGGTGCAAACGCTCTTAGCGGGACTTAGAACGGATAGTGACGATCCGTCGTCTGCATGGTGATCCAGCGGGTTTCGGTAAACGCGTTAATGCCTTGCTGGCCGCCAAAGTGGCCATAGCCCGAAGCCTTGACGCCGCCAAACGGCATCTGCGCTTCATCGTGCACGGTGGGGCCGTTGATATGGCAGATGCCTGCCTCGATGCGGCCCGCCACACGCCAGCCGCGCGCAGTGTCGCGCGTGAAGACGGCAGACGACAGGCCAAACTCGTTGTCGTTGGCCGTGGCAATCGCTTCTTCTTCGCCGTTCACGCGCACGATACCCTTGACCGGGCCAAAAGTCTCTTCGTGGAAGATGCGCATCTCGGCCGTGACGCCGTCGATCAGCGTGGCGGGCATCAGCGTGTTTTCGGCCTTGCCGCCGCAGACGATTTTTGCGCCCTTGGCCACAGCATCATCAATCATGGCGTTGCAGCGCTCCACCGTGGCCTGATCGACCACGGAGCCCAGCACCACGGGGCCCTTGCGCGGGTCGCCCAGCGGCAGGCTTTGGGCCTTGGCGGCAAACTTGGCGATGAACTCATCGGCCACCTTGTTGTCCACCACAAAGCGCTCGGTGGACATACAGATCTGGCCCGAGTTGGCGAAAGCGCCAAAGGTGGCGGCGTTGACGGCAGCGTCGATGTCAGCATCGTCCAGCACCAGGAAGGGGGCTTTGCCGCCCAGCTCCAGCAGCGCGGGCTTCAAGTGCTTGGCGCAGGTCTGGCCGATGATGCGGCCCACGCGGGTGGAGCCGGTAAAGCTCACACGGCGCACGGCGGGGTGGGCCACGATGGCTTCAACCACGCTGCCTGCATCGGCCGGGGCATTGGTCACAAAGTTCACCACGCCTTCGGGCAGGCCGGCGTCCTGCAGCGCTTCAATGATCAGGCCGTGGGTGGCGGGGCACAGCTCCGAGCCTTTGAGAATCACGGTATTGCCGCAGGCCAGCGCCGTGGAGATGCTGCGCACCGCCAGAATCACGGGCGCATTCCAGGGCGCAATACCCAGCACCACGCCTGCGGGCTGGCGCACGGCCATGGCCACGCTGCCGGGCACGTCGGACGGAATGATTTCGCCATTGATCTGCGTGGTCAGCGAAGCAGCTTCCAGCAGCATGCCAGCTGCCAGATGCACGTTAAAACCGGCCCAGAGGCCCGAGGCCCCGGTTTCTGCGGCCATGGCGGCGGCGATCGCTTCGCCCTTGGCTTCAAGAGCGTGCGAGGCTTTCATCAGCATGGCGCGGCGGGCATTGGGGCCCAGTTGCGACCAGGCAGGGAAAGCGGCTGCCGCGGCGTCGCAGGCGCGGATGGCGTCTTCGGTGGTGGCAGCTGGCGCGCGCGTGGCGACGGAGCCGTCCAGTGGGTTCTTGCGCTCAAAGGTTGCGCCATTGCTGGCTGCACATTCCTTGCCGCCAATCAGCATTTTTTGTTCGATCATTGCCATTACTCCTTGTTCACTGGCGTTGGGTATGGAAGCCGGTGCCCGGCTTCCGCGAATGGATTGGTTCAGTGCTCACCGCCCAGATAGGCGCGCCTGACAGCAGCACTGCTGCTAAGTTCTTGTGCAGAGCCTTCACCCACAATGCGTCCGGTTTCCAGCAGATAACCGCGATCAGCGATCGCCAGGCTCTGGCGTGCGTTTTGCTCAACCAGCAGCACGCCCATGCCCAGAGTTTTGATGCGGGCCAGCGCCGCAAACAGCTCTTTGCACATCAGCGGCGACAGGCCCAGCGATGGCTCGTCCAGCAGCAAGATATCGGGCTGGCTCATCAGCGCGCGGCCCACTGCAACCATCTGTTGTTCACCACCACTCATGGTGCGCACGGCTTGCGGCAGGCGGTCACGCAGCTTGGGAAAGAGGGCAAAGACCTGTTCCAGATTCTTTGCCTCATTGGCGCGTGCACGTTGCGGCTGCGCGCCCAGCAGCAGGTTTTCTTTGACGCTGAGGTCGCCAAACACGCCGCGCCCTTCAGGCACCAGCGCCAGCCCAGATTGAACAATCGCGTGCGCGGGCAGTTGCATCAGCTCTTTGCCAGACAGTTGCGCACTGGCACCGGCGCGCGGTGTGACCATGCCGCCCAGCGCTTTGAGCAGGCTGGATTTGCCCGCGCCGTTTGCGCCCAGCATGACAACCAGCTCGCCGGGCTGCACCTGCAGGCTGACTTCGTGCAGCGCCTCATGCTTGCCATAGTTCACGGAAATATTGCGCACTTCAAGCATGCTGCGCCTCCCCAGTGTGTTCTTCGTCTTCACCCAGATAGGCGCGCACCACCTCGGCTTGTTTGAGCACTTGCGCAGTCGGCCCGTCGGCAATCTTTGCGCCCGCATTCATCACCACGCAGCGGCTGCACAGCGCGTGCACGGCATCCATCACATGCTCGACCATGAGGATGGTCAGCCCCGTGGCTTGCAGTTGCTGAATCAGCGCAATGCCTTGCTGCAGCTCGGTGGGGTTCAGGCCTGCCAGCCATTCGTCCAGCAGCAGTATCTTGGGCTCCAGCGCCAAGGCTCGCGCCAGCTCCAGGCGCTTCTGGTTGATATAGGTGAGGTCGCCCGCCGGCACTTGTGCAAACTCGGCAAGGCCTACTTGTTCGAGCAATTGCAAGGCGCGCGCCGCTGCGGGCTTGCCAAACAGTGGCTGGGGCTTGAAGGCCATGCCGGCAATCACATTGTCGCTGCAGCTCATGCTGCCCAGCACCTTGACCAGCTGGAAGGTGCGCGCAATGCCAAGGCGTGCAATCTGGTGGCTTTTAAGGCGGTGAATAGGCTGGCCCTGAAACAAAATTTCGCCGCCATTGCTGGGCAGTGCCCCGGAGATCAGATTCATGGCCGTGGTCTTGCCCGAGCCATTGGGGCCAAGCAGACCGACAACTTCACCGGCGTGCACGTCAAAGCTCAGTTCATTGACGGCGACCAGCCCGCCAAAGCGCTTGGTGGCGCTGCGAAGAGAAAGCAGGGCGCTCATGCTTTGCCTCCGTTCTTTTTGAACAGCTTGGCTAGCACACCCGCCAGACCTTGCGGGATGAAGTACACGATCACGATAAACACCAGGCCCAGCAGAATCGAGAAATGGTTGGGGAAGTTGGCGCTTAAATATTCAAACAGCAGCACCAGCGGCACAGCCCCCAGAATCGGCCCAAACAGCGCGCCTGCACCGCCTAGCAGCGCCATGATTAGCGTCTGGAATGAGATCACCGGCGCAAACGCAATGCTTGGGTCGATATAGGTCCAGCGCGGGGCCATGATCGCCCCCGTGACGGTGATGAACACCGCGCTCACGGTAAACAGCAGCACCTTGGCTGTGGTGGTGTTGATGCCCACATGGGTGGCCACGGTTTCGTCTTCGCCAATCACGCGCAAAGCCAAGCCCAGACGTGAGCGGTTGATCAGCGCGCGCAGCGCCAGCACCAGGGCCAGCATGGCCAGCAGCTGCCAGTAAATGTCGAGCTGGGTGATCTCCACAAACACATAGCGGCCCAGGTCCTTGGTGATATTGACCTCGTACCAGGTGACCAGTTGCTTGACCAGCTCGGCCAGACCAAAGCTGAAGATCACAAAGTACACGCCCGACAGCCGCAGCGTGGACAAGCCCACCAGCAGCGCCATGACCAGACCTACGCCTGCGGCGATGGCGAGCACCGCCGCCCATGGCAGCGATTCGCCAAACACGGCAGTGACATAAGCGCCCATGCCAAAGAAGGCGACGGTGGCCAGAGAGATATAGCGCGTAGGCCCCGAAAACAGTGCCCAGGCCGTGGCCAGCACGCAGTACATGAGGATGCTGATAAACAGCGACAGGTAGTACTCGTCCGTCACCCAGCGCGGCAGCAAAGCCAGGCCCAGCAGAGCGATGGCGCTGATGGCCCAGATGACGACTTCCTTGCGGTTGAACTGGCTCATCGTGCAGCCCTCCCGAACAAACCTGTGGGCTTGAGCAGCAGCACCAGCAAGAACACCGCGTAGTTGACGGCCAGCGTCAGGCCGGGATCGACAAACGAAGCAACCAGAGTTTCAGCAAAGCCCAGCAACATGCCTGCGACCAGACAGCCCATGAGATTGCCCACGCCACCCATGATGACCACGATCAGCGCCTTCATCGCAAACATGGTGCCCATGCTGGCCGAGAAGGGCAGGAACATGCTGACCAGCACGCCACACACTGCGACCATGGCACCGCCCAGACCATAGGCCAGCGCCGCCGTGCTGCGCACATTGATGCCGACCAGATGGGCAAACTGCGGAGCGACTGCCACGGCGCGCACCACGGCACCGGCGCGGGTGCGCGTCAGCAGCAGATACAGGCCACCGCCCAGCACCAGCGCCACGGCCAGCACCAGCAGGCGGTTGGCCGCAACCTTGCTGCCCAGAATCTCTACCGTGTCTGCCAGATAGGTGTAGCTGTGATAGTCGCCGCCAAAGTTCACCAGCATGATGCCTTGCACCACAAACAGCATGCCAAAAGTGGCGAGTATGGAGTCCACCTCCAGCGACGGCCCGCCCTTGGCGCGGTGCACCAGCGGCGTGAGCAGCAGCTGATAAATCAGCCACTGAATCGCAAAGCCCAAGGGGATTACCAGCACCATCAGCAGCAGCGGCGACACCCCCCAGCTGGTGACCGCAAAAAAGGCCAGAAAAGCCGGTGCAATCAGAAATTCCCCATAAGAGAGATTCATGATGCGCGCCACGCCATACTGCAGCGTCAGCCCCATGGCCACCAGACCGTAGAGCCCGCCCAGCATCGCGCCAGCGAGAAGAATGTCTATTAAATTCATAGCGTATAGCGCTGGTGATTCATTGTTCTTGTTATGAAATCAATGCAAGGTGAAAACAAGATAAGCGCTACCAGCTCTTGTTTTGATAGTTCTGGAAGCTGGCGCGGCCCGACAAAGAGACAGCAAGCAAGCGCCGCCGCGCAGCGAGGCTGTCGTCCCCCTCCCGCGAAGCGAGAGAGGGGGAAGGCGCAAGGCGCCTCAGGGGGAGCACTTCAATTTCTTCAGGGGGTGGCTCGGGGGATAACAGCCGGTTTCACGCCCGCCCGGTTGGTCGGCGCAATCGCATTGAACTCCCCGTTCTGCCACTGCCCCACATGCCAGAGCTTGGTCAACATCTGGTTTTCCAGTTTGACCGTGCCCAGCACGGTTTCAAAGCTGCCGGTCTTGAGTTCCTGCGTCACGGCAGCGCGGTCAATCTTGCCCACGCGCTCGATGGCCTGCTGCAGCATCTGCAGCGAGGTATAGACGATGGGGCTGGCAAAGCGGTCGGACTCCTGGCCTGTCACTTCCTTGAAGCGCTTCAGATAGGCCTGCATCTGCGCATTGCTGGCGTCGATACCGCCGGGGGCCATGATGCCTTCAGCGGCCGCACCAAACTTGCCCTTGAACATGGGGAACTGCGTGCCCACGCCGGTAAACAGCACCTTGGGCGTCAGGCCCAGTGTCTTGGCCTGCTCGTTGATCAACATGGTGTCGGGCGGGTAAGAGTAGGCGACAAAAGTGTCTGCGCCCTTGCCCTTGGCCTCGTTGATCACGGGCGTCATATCCTGCGTACCAATCGGGTAGCTCTTGTCGTAGACCAGCTCAAAACCATGCTGCTTGGCGGCTTTGCGGGTGGCATTGGCCAGCTCCACACCAAAGCCGTCGGCGATATTGATCATGGCGATCTTGTTGTTGATCTTGCCTTCCTTCTTGGCTTTTTCCAGCATGGCAACCAGGTCCTCGGCATATTCACCGCCCGTGCCCAGGAAGAAGAAGGCATGCTTCCAGCGCTTGGCCAGCTCGGGGGCCTTGTCGGTTACCGAGGTTGCGGCCAGCAGCGGGTATTTGTGCTTTTCGTAAGTGGGGCCAACGGCCAGATTCGAGCCTGTGCTCCAGGGCGGCAGCACAAAGTCCACCTTGTCCTGGGTGATCAGGCGCTCGGTGGCGCGCACCGCCTCTTCGGTGCTGGAGCGATCGTCGTACTCAATGACCTCAATCGGCACACGCTTGTTGTAGGCCTTGAGCATGATGCCGCCTGCATCATTGATCTCCTTGACCCAGAGCTTGTAATTGGGCGCCGTGGTGACCGAGGTGCCGCCCGCGTTGATGCCGGTCTTGGCAATCGCCCAGCCTATGCGGATGGACTGGGGCGCATTAGCCTTGGGGGCTTCCTGCGCCAATGCCGCGCCACCGAGGCTGGCGAGCGCGGTGGCCGCGATGATGTTTTTCAACACAAAACGCTTGCTGGCGAATGTCATGCTTGTCTCCTAGGGTGGATGTGACTCCGGATTTTTGAGTCATCGTAGGAAAAGACACCAGCGGGGGTTTGTCTGGGCGTGCACTGCGTCTTGTCTGTGCATGCAGACCAATGTGGGTAAACACTAATTTCCCTGCGCGGCGCTGACCGGGCGCATGATGTGTGGCAGTCGCTATGGATAATGAAGCATCCTGTTACTGCTTCAGGAGAAGCCATGTTCTCTGCTGCTGCCCCCGTCTATCAGATGACCGAGATGCAAGGCGCTCATGCCGTGGGCGCCTGGCAGCACTGGATGTCCACGCTCTATGGACTGGAGAGCGATGTCTATGGCGATCAGCATTTCTCGGCGCGGCTGGGCACCTTTGAGCTGGGAGTGGTGGGCATGACCAAGATCGAGGCCCAGCGCCACCGCGTGCGCCGCACCTCGGCCAGCATGGCCAGCCACAGCACAGACTTTCTCAAGATCGTGGCGCCCTGGCAGGGCGAGGCCCGCGTTTGCCAGAACGGGCGCGAAGCCGTGGCGCGCAGCGGCCAATGGCTGATCTATGACACCACGCAGGAGTACGAAGTCCTCAACCCCGAGTGGTGCGAGCACCTGATCATCACCCTGCCCAAAAGCCGTTTTGAAGACCATGGCCGCGCCATCGATGGGCTGATGGGCGGTTATGTGGGCGGCAGTGAAGGCGTCTCGCGCATTGCGCTCGACATGATGCGCGGCACTTTTGCCGAATGCCGTGCGATGGGGCAGGGCCTGGCTCAGCATGTGACGGATTCGATGCTGCAACTGGTGCAGCTCTCGCTCTTGGACGCCTGTGGCCGCGCGGCCTCGCTAAGCACCAGCGAACTGCTGCTGGGCCGTATCAAAGCCTATGTGCGCCAACATCTGCGCGATCCGGGCTTGAACGTGGATGCCGTGGCTGCTGCGCTCAACTGCAGCAAGCGCCACCTCTATAACGCGTTTGCAAACGAGGCGCTGTCCATCAGCCAGCATATCTGGGCCGAGCGCGTGGCCCTGTTCCAGCGCGAGCTGATCAACCCCGCCAACCGCCACTGCACGCTGACCGAGCTGGCCCTTGCCAGCGGCTTCGCCAGCGGCGCGCATCTGAGTCGTCTGTTCAAGCAGCACACGGGGCAGACGCCTGCACAGTTCAGGGCAGGCATGTTGGGCTCCAAATTGCTCAATTAAGATAAAACATGCTTCAAGTCTATATATCAAATAGGTTTGTAGCTATCAATAGAGTAGCAATTCAAAAACAAAAAAGCCACCCGGCGTTTTCAAATCGGGTGGCTTTTTGTTTTTCCGGCAAGCAAGGGCACAACGCTAAAACAAGCATGTCCCAGCACAGCAACCGCCGTGCAAGGGCCGCCCCGCCGCACTGGCGGTGTCCCCCTCCGCGAAGCAGAGAGGGGGAAGGCGCGGGGCCGCCTAGGCGTAGCGCCTCAGGGGGAGCTTAAATATCTATTCCGCATTTCCCAGGAGCCAGAATCCCATTAGGGTCCAGCGCCCGCTTGATCTTGCGCTCGATATCGCGCTTGACCGGGCCATAGCTCTGCGCCACACGTTCCTGGAAGGCCGTGTTCACGCGGTACACGGCATAGCCTTCCTTCTCGAACTCGTCCAGTAGCTCGGCAAAGCAGGCGTTGGCGCGCTTGGTTTCCTCTTCGTTGCTGCGGTCATACAGCACGTCGATGACGTGGTGCATATCGCGCCAGCCGACGATGAACTCGCCCACATAGTCCAGGCCATGCTTGTTGAGGATCTTCTTGGCCAGTGACTTCTGCTTGTCGCACTCGCTACCACGTGCTTGCGACACGGGTGCAAACCACATCGAGCCGCCACCCCCACGCCAGTTGTACAGGCCAAACTCCTGAAGATTGGGCACGCCGGACATGAGCTGGGCGCGGTACTTGAAGGGCTGGGTGTCACCGGCCATTTCTTCGGTGATGAGTCGGCCCTTGCCCAGCTTCTTGAGCGCGTCCTGCACGATCTTGAAGTTGACGTCCACCTGCTCCTTGGTGCCGTACAGCGCGGCGTACACATTCCAGGCACCCAGATGCTTGTCCTTCTGGATCTGCTTGAGGATGGCGTCAGGCGTATGGCCGGGCGTGGTGATGTAGTCAGAGCGGCGCGTATTGCAGGTCGATGCTTCCCACAGAACGCCGGCAATCACCACCGAGTTGGGGATGACCTGGGCAATGCGCAGCGGACGGATGAATTCCACGATTTCGCTGATATCGCTTTCTTCATCAAACTGAATTTCCAGCGGCTTGAAGACGGGCGGCTTGGGCATCAGCCAGAAGCCCATCTTGGTGCAGATGCCGTAGTTGGACTGGGTGAACATGCCATCCAGCGTAGGGCCGTAACCCCACTTGAACACTTGCCAGGCCTTGTCGCCCTTGACGCCGCCCATGCCGGTGCGCAGCACATCGCCATTGGCCATCACCACTTCCATGCCGCACTGCATCATGAAGTGCTCGCCGTAGGGGGTGTAGCCCACGCCGCGGTCCATGGTGTTGCCCAGCGGGCCGGCGATGGCCGAAGGTGCTGAGAACGACAGCATCAGCGGAATCTTGTTCTCTTCCAGATAGTCGTAGAGCATCTGGTAAGTCACGCCGGGCTCGACCAGGGCCGTGCACAGCTCGGGGTCCACGTGGAGGATCTTGTTCATCTTGCGCAGATCCAGCACCACCTGACCGCGCTGGCCCGGAGCGGCCGAGCCGTAGCCAAAGTTGCGGCCGGTGGAGATGGTCCACACAGGCACCTTGTGCTCGTTGCAGATCTTGACGACTTGCTGCACCTGCTCCACGGTGGTGGCGGTCACCACGGCAGAGGGTGTGTGCTCTTCCGTCGGCACAGCCATCATCACCTTGGTGTAGGGACGAACCAGCTCGTCCTTGATCATCACGTTTTCTTCGCCCAGGGCTTTCTTGAACTGGGCGATGGCCGCGTCAAAGCTGCTCTCGCTCATGCCCTTGGGCAGGGCCATGTATTTGCTTGTCATGCTCTGCTTTCCTTGTTTCTCAGATCACGCAGCTGAAGGAAACGCGGGCTGCGTTGCCTGTGGCTGCTGTGATGGTGTTGCCTGTCCTGTTTGCATTTCCTGTGGCCAGCGACTGACCCAGTTGCTGCGCCCACTGGCTGGCGCCAGCGTCCACGCGGTGGTGCTCTACGCTAAGCACGCGTCCGCCTGCGGAGCGCACCAGGTCCAGCACCAGCGTGGCCGATGCGTCGTCGAGCAGGCCCACCAGCAGCGTGTCCTGGCCGTCGGCCAGCAACTGGCCCAGCTCGGTAAAGGCCTGGCTGTCCAGACCTTGCAGACCGGTATGAGCGCTGCGCTGGGCGCTGCCTTGAACACCGGTGATAAAGGCTGCTTCCAGTGCGGAGCCAGCCTGCGCAGAGGTCAGTGCCAGAACTTCGGCAGCGGCAGCCGCCTTGCTGGCGCTGCCTGCTGCATGGGCCCAGCCCATGCCGGAGACAGCCAGGCCGGCTGCGGCCAGACTTTTGAGTAGCGTGCGGCGATCGGTTTGCATATTCGCCTCGCTTACTTCTTGGCAGCCGCTGCGGTCTTGGGCGCTTCTGTCTTGGACAGGTACTCGGCCAGGTCCTGCAGCGTGGCGTCGTCAATGTCGGTCACGCGGAACGCGGGCATGGCGTTCATGCCGTTGCGCGCAATCACCACATAGGTGGCAGCGGGAAAGCCGCGCCCCTTGATGACGGGGCCGACGCCCGCTTCGTGGCACTTGGCGCAGGTCTTTTCGTAGAAGCGCTGGCCGGGGCCAATGCTCTGCGAGTCCGCTGCCGACGCAGCGAGCGAGAGGCCTGACAGCAGGGCAGCCAGGGTGAGCTGGGTGGCGTGTTTCAACGTGGTTCTCCGGTTATGTGTTTTTTGATCGCCAGACTTAGAAGGGGTAATGGCGCGCTTCGGTTTGCAGGGTGATCCAGCGGGTTTCGGTAAACGCATCGATGCCAGCCTGCCCGCCAAAGTGGCCATAGCCGGAGTTCTTCACGCCGCCGAAAGGCATTTGTGCTTCGTCATGCACCGTGGGGCCGTTGACGTGGCAGATGCCCGCTTCAATGCGCGCCGCCACACGCCAGCCGCGTGCGGTGTCGCGGGTATAGACGGCCGAAGACAGACCGAATTCGTTGTCATTGGCCATGGCAATGGCTTGCTCTTCGCCGCTGACGCGCACGATGGCTTTGACGGGAGCGAATGTCTCTTCGCGGAAGATGCGCATCTCGGGCGTCACGCCATCGATCAGCGTGGCGGGCATCAGCGTGTCGCTGGCCTTGCCGCCACAGAGAATCCTGGCGCCCTTGGCCACGGCATCGTCGATCAGCTCATTGACGCGGTGCACGGTGTTCATGTCCACGACGGAGCCCAGCACCACAGGGCCTTTGCGCGGGTCGCCCAGCGGCAGCGATGTGGCGCGGCCCACCAGCTTGGAGAGGAATTCATCGGCCACTGCGTTGTCCACGATGATGCGTTCGGTGGACATGCAGATCTGGCCCGAGTTGGCGAACGCGCCAAAGGTGCAGCCCGCCACGGCGGCATCGATATCGGCATCGTCCAGCACCAGGAAGGGGGCCTTGCCACCGAGTTCCAGAATCGCGGGCTTGAGATATTTGGCGCAGGTCTGGCCGATGATGCGGCCCACGCGCGTGGAGCCAGTGAAGTTCACGCGGCGCACAGCAGGGTGGGCCACCATGGCTTCAACCACGGCACCGGCGTCTTCGGGTGCATTGGTCACAAAGTTCACCACGCCAGGGGGCAGGCCGCCTTCCTGCAGCGCTTCAATGATCAGGCCGTGGGTGGCGGGGCACAGCTCCGAGCCCTTGAGGATCACGGTGTTGCCGCAGGCCAGGGGTGTGGCAATGGCGCGCACGGCCAGGATGATGGGTGCATTCCAGGGCGCAATGCCCAGTACCACACCTGCGGGCTGGCGCACGGCCATGGCCACGCTGCCGGGCACGTCGGAAGGAATGATCTGGCCGTTGATCTGCGTGGTCAGTGAAGCGGCTTCCAAAAACATATTCGCGGCCAGATGCACGTTAAAGCCTGCCCAGATGCCCGATGCGCCGGTCTCGGCAGCCATGGCTGCGGCAAAGGCTTCGGCCTTGGCTTCCAGCGCCTGAGATGCCTTCATCAGCATCAGGCGGCGCTCTGTGGGGCCCAGTGCCGCCCAGGCGGGAAACGCTGCTTGCGCGGCTTCCACGGCGCGCACGGCGTCAGCCGTCGTTGCGGCAGGTGCACGTGTGGCGACGGAGCCATCGAGCGGGTTCTTGCGCTCGAAGGTGGCGCCATTGCTGGCCTGTACGGCCTGGCCGCCGATGAGCATGGTTTGTTCAATCATGGTCGCTTCCTTTGCTGGGCATCAGAAATTGATGCAGGTCTAAAGGTGCGAAGACAGCGGCACGGCTGCGCAGGCTTGTTGCGCTTTGGGCTTGTCTCCACCCTGTTGTTTGGGGTCTGCCTGAATCAGGTCTGTGCCAGATCGTAGAAAAGCGACGTCCAAGGCGCTGTGCTGTGGGTGCACAAACGGCTTGTCGAATCGTGCATGAGGCAAGGGGTTTACCCTAGTGTTAAGAGTCCATGCTCGGGTTCTGGTTGGGCGCAAAGGCAGGAAAGCCGGTGCTTGCCGATAATGGTGCATGGACTGTCGATACAGGCAGATAAGCGCACGATAAGGAGTCAAGGCAATGACCGCGCCAATGGTGCTGAGCACCGAAGGATTGCCCAAAAAGGAAACCGCGCCCGCCTGGCATGACTGGATGGCGCAGCTTTTTTCGGGGCTGGATACGGATCTGTATGGTGATACCCACTTTGATGGGCGTATCAACGTGTCCTATGCCGGGGATGTCATGCTGACCAAGCTCGAAGCCGATCGGCATCGCGTGATCCGCGACTCCCACCGTCTGCGCGACAGCGAGGCGGCTTATCTGAAGATTGTTGCGCCCTGGGAAGGGCATGCCCGGGTGCAGCAAAACGGTCAGCAGGCCAGTGTCAGCTGCGGCGATTGGGTGATTTACGACACCTCGCAGGCCTATGAGGTGGCCAACCCCTGTCATACCGAACACCTGATCATGATGGTGCCCAAGCAAAGCATTGCCGATCGCGGTTTGCGCCTTGACGGGCTAATGGCGCGCAGCCTCAGCGGCAGCAGCGGCATTGCCCGCATCGCGCTGCAGACCATGCGCAGCACCTATCAGGAGCTGGACAGCATGACCGCGCCGTTGGCCCGCCGTGCCGGGGAGTTGTTGGTGGATATGGTGCATCTGTCGCTGCAGGCCATGGCGGGTCAGACCACGGCGGTCACGCAAAAACAGGCGCTGTATGACCGCATCTGTGAGCATGTGGCCAGCCATGTGCGTGACCCCGGCCTGTCGGTCGAGCAGGTCGCGCAGACCCTCAATTGCAGCAAGCGCCATCTGCACAACGCATTTGCGGGGCGCGAGCTGTCGCTGGGGGCCTTCATTCAGCAAAGCCGGCTGGAGCTGTGCATGCGGGAGCTACAGTCGCCCGCGCTTGCGCATCGCACCATCACCGAGATCGCCATGGATTGTGGCTTTGGCAACAGCGCGCATTTCAGCCGCGCCTTCAAGGCCTACGCCGGCATGTCCCCCAGCGATTACCGTGGACTGCGGGCTTGAATGAGCGCTTCTTTGATCAGCGCCTGCATGCGTTATTGACGCTATAGGACAATGCAGTCCGTTGCTTTGACAGCAGGACTGTTTCCATGGACATCAATACACCGCTCACCTTGCTGGGTGGGCTCACGGCCTCTCAATTCATGCGCAAGCACTGGCACAAAAAGCCTTTGCTGGTGCGTCAGGCCATCCCGGGCTTCAAAGCCCCCATCCCGCGCGCGCGCTTGCTGGCCATGGCTGGCGAAGACGGCGTGGAGTCGCGCCTGATTCAGCAGCTCGGTGGCGATGAGTGGAAGCTCAGCCACGGCCCGCTTTCGCGCCGCAGCCTGCCTGCGTTGACCAAACCCGGCTGGTCCGTGCTGGTGCAGGGCGTGGACATGCACGACGCCAAGGCGCATGAGTTGCTGCAGCAGTTCCGCTTTGTGCCCGAGGCGCGCTTGGACGATTTGATGATCAGCTTTGCCACCGACCAAGGTGGCGTCGGTCCGCACTTTGACAGCTATGACGTGTTTTTGCTGCAGGCTCATGGCAAGCGCCGCTGGCGCATTGGCCGCCAGAAGGATTTGTCGCTGCAGCCTGGCAAGCCCCTGAAAATTCTCTCGAACTTCGAGCCTGAAGAAGAGTTTGTGCTGGAGCCCGGTGACATGCTGTACCTGCCTCCCAAGTGGGCGCATGACGGCATTGCGGAAGGCGAGTGCATGACGTATTCCATCGGCTTTCGCTCGCCGGATCGTGGCGAGTTGGGGCGCGAGTTGCTGCTGCGCATGTCCGACGAGCCCGATGAACCGGAAAACCCCGTCATCTATAAAGATCCCAAGCAGGAAGCTGTCAGCAGTCCCGCGCTGATTCCCGAGGGCATGTATGACTTTGCCCGTGAGGCCTTGAAGAAAGCCATGGCCGAGCCACTGGCGCTGGAGCGCGCGCTGGGTGAATACCTGACAGAGCCCAAACCCAATGTGTGGTTCGAGCATGGCGATGAAAACGGCATGTTCGAAAGCGTCGTGCTGGATCGTCGCACCCGCATGATGTATGACGCAAAACATATTTTCATCAATGGTGAGAGCTATCTGGCGGGCGGTCGTGATGCCACGCTGATGCGCAAGCTGGCGGACACCAAAGCCTTGTCCCGCAAGGATCTGGCGGGTGCCAGCGATGATGCGCTGGAGCTGCTTTCCTCCTGGTTTGACGCTGGCTGGGTGCGCTCAGGCGACTGAAGGCGGTGGACTTGTAACCAAGACCATGCTAACTTATGGCTCTTGGCTTCATGCCGCCCCTGCAAGCTGTGCTTGTTTTGGTGATTCTGTAAAGAATCTTTAAAGCTGGGTCAGCAAATTGACAGGAATGAGTTTATGGTCCACAGTGTGGCTCATGGCAAGCGCAGGCTTGCCGGGTAAATAGACATCGCATTGATTTGTGCAGAATTGTTTGGATGCTGTCAGTGTTAGTCAGCAATGGGCAAAACTACCTATAATGCGAGTTGAGTCGAATTTACTGTTTGACCAGATCTGCCAAAGCGATCAATAGCTGCAAAAGGCTGACCGTAATGGCAATCCACCTACTGTCTGCTGAACCTACTAACTAGGAAACTGTTATGAAGAACTCTCTGATTCTGGCTACCGTGATCGCTGCTGCAGCTCTGGCCGCTTGCGGTGACAAGAAGGCTGAAGCTCCTGCTGCTCCCGCTCCTGCTGTGGAAGCTCCCGCTCCTGCTCCTGCTGCTGAAGCTCCTGCCGCAGCTCCTGCTGCTGAAGCCGCTAACAACGCTGCTGAAGCTGCTAACAACGCCGCTGCTGCTGCTAACAACGCTGCTGAAGCTGCTGGCGCTGCCGTTGGCGCTGCTGCTGACAAGGCTGCTGAAGCCGCTAACAGCGCTGCTGACTCTGCCAAGTCGGCTGCTGACGCTGCTACCAGCGCTGCTACTGCCAAGTAATTCTCTGCATCCGCAGGCGAGAGGCTTCGGCCTCTTGCAAGAAAACCGCACTGAGGTGCGGTTTTTTTATGTCTGTAATCAGGTACGGTATCTGCTCTGCATTGGGTCAGCTCAGACGGCAGTGCCAATGCTGATGCTTGGACGGGCCGGGGCCTTGGTCACCAAGTTTCGCAATCCTTGAACTCATGAAAAAGCCACCGCAGCTTGCGCCCGGTGGCTTTGTGATTTTCTGAAGACTTACTTCAGATCATCGGTGATGACGCGAACAATGCGCTGTCCGTTGGCTGTGCTGTCAGGCTGGCCTTGTTCGTTGAGGACCGAGACCTGAGACTTGTCACCTTCGCCTCTGACCAGAATCTGGTACTTGACGGGCGCTGCCGCTTCCTTGCCTTGGCTGAAGATCTTGCTGAAGAAGCCCTTGGACTCGACCTTGGCGTTCGGGTCCACATAGCGCACGTAGTAGATGCCACGGCTGCGGTCACGGTCTTCCACGGTAAAGCCGGTGCGGTCCAGTGCCACGCCCACACGGCGCCATGCGCGCTCAAAGCCTTCGTTCAGTTGCAGCACGGGCACGCCATTGACGGTTTCCATGCGTGCGCCGGACGATGTGACGGCAGCAGCCTTGTCGGCTCTGGCGACGGCAGATGCCTGCTCTTCGCTCACGCCGAGCTTGACCATCAGGCGGCGCAGGAATTCGGTTTCCAGCTCGGGATCGCGAGCGCGGGGCTGCCAGATGGTGTTGTCCTTGCGTTCGCTGGTATAGACCTCCTGCATGCCACGGTGGGTGACATAGATGCGGGTCTTGCCATCAGGTTCACGCTCCAGGCGGGTGCGGAACTTGTCGCGCTCGCTGGTGGAGTACAGAGAGTCGAAAACCTTGCCCAGCGTCTTGCGGATCACGTCCTGCGGCAGCTTGGCGCGGTTTTCGGCCCAGTCGGTCTCGAGGATGCCCAGCTGACGGTCTTCCATCGCATAGATGAAACCGTTTTCCAGCCAGAAGTCGCGCGCAGGCTCCCAGAGCTTGTCGGCAGAGCGATCGACGACCAGCCAGTGCTCGGCGCCATCGCGCTCGATGCGCACGTCGCCGATCTTGTTGGAAGCCGTGTTGTTGTCCGTAGGCTTGGCGGCCTTGGCATTGGCCTGCATGGCAGCAGCGGAGACAACGCCACCAGGGACGATGTAGCGCGAGTCTTGCGACAGCTGCGTCAGATCCGGAGGCACTTCAAGAGACGGGGCCTGGTTCTTGCCAGCGCTCTTGTAGTCGATCTTGGTCTCTTGGAACGTGGTCGTACAGGCAGTGAGGCCCAGCGCGAGGCTGAGTAGGCCCAGACGTGCAGTGTTTTGTTTCACGCGGATTGTCCTTGGGTAGCGTTCAAGCTATGTGCGAAAAACCGCTAGCTTAGCGCAACTCGATCAGAGTACGCCAACTTTACGCAGAGCTGCCTCGACAACAGGCTCGAATTGCTCGCTCAGAGGCGTCATCGGCAGACGCATGGTGGGGCCGCACAAACCCATACGGGACGCTGCCCATTTCACGGGAATGGGATTGGCTTCCACAAACAGGCTCTTGTGCAAAGGCATGAGCTGGAACTGGATTTCCATGGCGCGCTTGATGTCGCCAGCCAGTGCCGCCTTGCACAAATCGCTCATGAGGCGAGGAGCCACGTTGGCTGTCACGCTGATATTGCCGTGGCCGCCGCACAGCATCAGTGCGACCGCAGTGGGGTCGTCACCAGAGTACACGCCAAAGCCGGCGGGCACATCGCGAATCAGCCATTGGGCGCGTTCGATGTTGCCGGTGGCTTCCTTGATGCCGACGATGCCGGGAATCTGGGTCAGGCGCAGCACGGTGTCGTGTTGCAGATCAGCGACCGAGCGGCCGGGCACGTTGTAGAGGATCACGGGCAGGTCGCCCGTGGCTTCTGCAATGGCCTTGAAGTGTTGATACTGGCCTTCTTGCGTGGGCTTGTTGTAGTAGGGCACGACCTGCAACTGGCTGTCGGCGCCCACGGAGCGGGCGTACTTGGCCAGCTCGATGGCTTCGTGGGTGCTGTTGGCACCGCAGCCGGCCATGATGGAGACGCGGCCTGCGGCCTGCTCGACAGCTACGCGGATGATTTCACGGTGCTCTTCCACATTCACGGTGGGGGATTCACCGGTCGTGCCGACCACACCGATGCAGTTGGTGCCTTCGGCCACATGCCAGTCGATGAGTTTGCGCAGCGACGGGTAGTCGACGCTAACGTCTTCGAGCATGGGGGTAATCAGGGCAACAATACTGCCGGTGAGAGCAACGGTGGATGAGGTCATATCCGCAATCAAAAACGGGAAAGTTTCATTCTACAAACAGGCTTGCCCGCAATGGCACAGTTTTCAGGTGCGGCTGCCGAGCAAAACCCATATTTTGTCGATGTGTTGTTGATAAATGACGATTCGACGAAATCATTGCAGTGATCGCGTCAAATTGTTGTGTGGTTGCAGATCGCTTTCGCCAGCTTGCGAGCGAGTTCACTACCCCGTCTGAATCCGCCGCCTATCTTTTGCGCTGCAGATATTCGCGCCAGGTCTGACCCGTGGGGGTGATGCTGAAATCCTTGATGGAAAACATTGCTATTTCGGCCTCTGGTCCTTGCTCCATAAGCGTGAGCAGCTCACCTTTTTTCAATTTGAGTTGACTTCGGCTCGCGTACAGGTCGGGCGCAGACAGCAGTTTCCCGTCGCTGCTGTACACGCGAGGCTGCAGCTGCGGCGTAAAGGCCAGCAATTTGCCGCCGGGGTGGACTCTGGGCGGGGAGCTGAGAAAGCTGCGCTCAATCAACTCATATTCACAAGGGATGATCACTGTGCCGCTGATATGAATCACGCCCTCCAGCGCGCGGCTGCTGGGGCTGCCGTCGCTTTCCACAAATGGCACGCGGATGGCGGCGACGCTGAGCCCCGTTTTGGGGTCGAACTCGTTGACTCGCTCATAGGGGCTGTCAAACGGGCTATCAAACAAGGTCTTGCCATGGGCGTCCATGACCAGGGCCTGCTCGCGAAAGTCCTGCCCGCGATCGGCGCGCAAGGTCTGGTCGCCAGGCCACCAACTGGCGTCAATGATGCGGGTGTGCAGCAATTCCATGCTCGGAAAGCTGCGCAGCTCATTACCCTCTCCAGCCTGAGCGGATTTGACTTGCACCACATGGGGCGTGATGGAGAGCAGGTCTTTGTAGCCTGCCGAGGGTGGAATCAGCCACTGGCCTTGCAAGTCCATCAGGCCTGAGGGGCGGCCTGCGCCGGCTTCTTCTTCAGGAAACTGCACATGCAGATGGCCGCCAACGGCCTGGGCCAGAATCGCGCCTTCCTGCGGCCGCAGTATCCAGCGGCCATCGGCAGTGACAATGCCCAGCGGCCAGTCCTCGCACTCGCTTTGCGACGGCAAGAGCTGGCCAGTGCGGGGGTGCTGTCTGGGCAGAACGGTAAATGCCGCTAGGTCCTCGTCCCAGGCGTCGCAATGCGGCGGCGCGTAGTCGCGGGCCAGCCATTCGGGCAAAACCTTGTCATTGCTCATGCTGGCTCCTTGATGATCTTCAGGCGCTGTAGTTCCAGGCCGTGATGCTGGCCTGCGCCAGACGGTCCATGAAGTCTTCGGCATCATCGGCGCGCACCACGGTGATGCGGATGCTGTCGTCATCGGTGGCCAGCTTGATCAGGGCCAGATCACGGCTGCTCAGGTGCTCGGCCAGATGCTCCAGTCCGCTTTCCACGCCGTCGGCAGGTGTGTCCCATTCCCAGTCATCGGTGCCGGGCAGCCAGTGGGTGTCTGCGATGCTGTCGGCATCTTTCCAGTCAAAGCGGGCGAACTGGGTGGCAATGGGGATGAGGTGCACCCAGTACAGCGTCAGCGCGTTTTCGCCCTCCGGCAGGTGCATGACGTTCGGGTCGATTTCGTCATCTTCATCCCAGCCCATATCGTCCGGGTCGGGGTCGGCCACGCAGTCGCGCCATTGCTGCAGCAGCTCGGCGGCTTCGTCTTCGTCACCCAGGCAGAGGATGCGGGTCAGGTCGCTCATCCAGACTTCATCCTCGGCCTCGATCAACTCCTCGCGGGTCATGGTCGTGGGTTCGGCCTGTTCGCCGTTCAGCCCCTTGAACATGCCGCGCATCGCATTGCGGTAGTCGTCCCAGGTCTCGCCCGTGCGGGTGATGCTGAAGTCCTTGAGTGAAAACATGACCAGTTCGGCCTCAGGTCCTTCTCCCATAAAGGTGAGCAGCTCATTTTTTTTCGGGCTGCAGTTAAGCGGCGGGCACCAGATATCGGGGGACGCCAGCAGCTTGCCCTTGGTGTTGTAGACATGGGGCTGGCCTTTGTCGGTAATGGCCAAAAGCTTGCTGCCGGGCAGCACCTTGGGCGGCGAGCTGTTGAAGCCGCGCTCTATGGTCTTGTACTGGCAGGGAATGATTTCTTGGCCGGTGATGTGAATCACGCCTTCACGAATCTCGGAGCAGGTTTCGCCCTCGTCATTGACGGTGGTCACCCGTGCCAGCACCACGGCCAGACCCGTCTTGGCGTTGAAATCATGGATTTGCTCGTATTTGCCTGCATCAAACAGCGGGTGACCATCCGACTTGAGCAGCAGTTGATGTGAATCGCCATACGGCCCTTTTTCGGCGCGGATGAACTGGTCCTCTTCCTCGTTGTAGTAGATGCTGCTCACGCCTTCGTGAAGCAACTCAAGCCCCGGCAGGCTGCGCAGGTCTTCCATATTTTCCAGGTGCGGGGACTTGCAGGCCATGACCTGGTGCGTGATGGCGTAGGCATTGCGGTAGCCCGCTGAGGGCGGAACCACCCAGTTGCCATTCAAGTCCTTGAGGCCGGATTTCTCGCCTTCGCCTTCCTTAACCTCGGGGTAGCGCACATTGATATAGCCGCCCGAGGTGTAGGTGCCATTGGCGCCTTCGATGGGCTTGACCAGCCAGCGGCCATAGGGCGTGACCAGCCCCACAGGCCAGTTGTCACGGTGGTTTTCACCGGGCAGCTTCTCACCCGTGCGCGGGTGCTTTCTGGGCATGACGTAATAGGCTTCGGCACCTTCGTCCCAGGCGCTGTGGTAGCGCTCCACATAGTCGTTCTTGAGCCAGTCCGGCCAGTCGTCATCGTTCTCACGCTCGATGACTTCGGTGCGCATCAGCACAGAATGGCTCCACCATCCATATTGTGATTGGGGATCGCGCTTCAGAATTTGTAGCGATTCGGGCAGGGCGTCAGCGCTGCAATCCCACTGCAGGCAGCGATCGCGCAGGGTGTCGAGCGCTGCGGCGTATTCGGGCTCGTCAAAACCGTGCGGAATCAGGCTGGCACAGTCCAGCAGCAGCCAGTGGCGCTGGCTTTGCATGACGATGTCATCAATCTGCTGCCACTGCTTTCTGGCGGAATCCGGCCAGTTGGCGGGAAGTGGCTCCATCTTGGCCTTGAGCCATTGCCAGCGGGCTTTGACCTCGTCCATGGGCGCTGCCAGTGAGATCAGGCTTTCCTTGTCCTGATAGGCGCTGCAGGGCACCCGCTCAGGCAGATGTTTGGCATCGCCCAGCAGCAGACTGAACAGCAGCGGCGTGGATTCAAACCATTCGGCCCAGCCTTCACAGGGGCCGCCGGGCTGGGCGGGCCATTCAGTGGTCGGGCTGGGGTGCTCGTCGTGGGCCAGAAGCAGGGCGTAGTTGGGCATGGCGGTCTTTCAGAGGATCGTCAGGGCTTGGGGCAGCAGAGTTTCAGATGCTCAGCAAGGCAGGTGTGGGGGCTTGCCCGTCAGGCTTGATGGCGGCAACGCGCTGCACCACGCGCTCGGGCAGGTGCAATTGGCCGTGCTCATAGGCCACGATGGACCAGCCCGCGCAGACCTGCAGCAGCTCGCCCGGCTCCAGCAGAAAGTCGGGGCGCGAGGGCTTGCCAAAAGCCTCGTTGCCCTGGGCAAAGGTTTCATAAAGCAGCAGGCCGCCGGGTTTGACGCTGTCCAGAATCTGCGTCCACAGTGGTCGCCACAGGTAGTTGGTGACGACCACGGCATCGAACTGCCGACCGGGCAGCGGCCAGGGGCCGTCTTCAATATCGGCCTGTATGGACTGGCCCAGGTTTGCTACTGCATCGATAGCTGCCTGCGCTTTATCAATACCGACTACACGGTGTTTTTGTGCATGAAACAGCCGCATATGCCGCCCCAGGCCGCAGGCAATGTCGAGGACTTCGCCTTGCGGTCGCACCAAATGGGCAAAACGGCTAATCCATGCAGAAGGCGCCTGTGCGCCGTGGGAGGAGGGCAGCGCGGCTGCCAAGGCTGGAATAGGGCTGGTCATCTTGCGGAAAACTATAGCAGCGGCGTTTAGCCTCCCGCTGTAACTCAATGTGGCTTCATATCGTCTTTGACGGCAGCCAGCGCCATGTTTTCCACCACTCCGGGGGCGATCAGCTTGACGAAGCGGCCCAGCTTGCCTTTGGAAGTCATCACCACCTCGCGCTGGCGGCGGTGCATGCCGTCGAGGATAAGGCGCGCGCACTCCTCGGTTGTCATGGCGCCATCTTCCTTGAGGCCGCTGACGCCCGCAGCCACGCCCTTGGCGTTGTAGCCGTGGTAGCGGATGCGCGTGTCCACCACACCGGGGTAGGCGGTGGTCACGCTCACGCCTGTGGGCTTGAGTTCGGTGCGCAGCGCCTCAAAAAAGCCGGCCATGGCAAATTTGCTGGCGCTGTAGGCCGTGCGCCCGGGCACGCCCACCAGACCGGCCAGAGACGACACTGCCACGATGCTGCCCGTGCTGGCCTTGAGATGTGGCAGCGCAGCATGGGTGCACCACACGCTGCCCCAGAGGTTGATGCGCATCAGGCGTTCGTACCACCCCAGGTCCTCGGCGCTGACATCCTCAAACAGTGCGTGGGCCGAAACACCGGCGTTGTTGATCAGTGCATTGAGCCCGCCAAACTGCTGCACGGCGGTGGCTATCAGTGCGCGGCATTGCGCTTCGTCGGCGACATCGGTGGGTTGCACCCACACTTGCGCGCCCTGTGCGCGACATTGTTCGGCGACGGTTTGCAGATTGGCTTCGCTGCGGGCCGCAAGTGTGAGCTTTAGCTGGTCTTGATGGGTGCGGGCAAGCTGGCGAGCCATTTCGGCGCCAATGCCATCGGATGCGCCAGTGATGATGATGTGGGGCATGAAACCTCCCGGCCATGCCGCCCGGGCGGATTGCCCCAGAGCTTAAAAGCAGGCCCAGACCTGGTCAGCGAGTGTGACCATGAACTCGGGCTGCAGATACAGGGCAAACACGGCCAGCAAAACCGCCAGGATGGCGGCCCAGATCAGCGTGCGTTGCCAGAGCTTGCCAGACATGGTGTTCAAGCCGCCTGGGCAGCGCTGCGCTGAATCGGCCCCTCGCGCACCGGCAGGTTGACGATGGCGGCAAAAATGCCCAGGGCAATCGACAGATACCAGACCATGTTGTAGCTGCCATTGAGGTCATACAGATAGCCCCCCAGCCACACGCCCATGAAGCTGCCGATCTGGTGACTGAAGAACACAAAGCCGCCCAGCATGGACAGGTGCTGCACGCCAAAGATCTGGGCGATGGTGGCATTGGTCAGCGGCACAGTGGACAGCCACAGGAAACCCATGATGGCGCAAAACACATAGACGGACCAGGGCGACAGCGGCACCAGCAAAAAGCCCACGGTGGCCACTGAGCGCAGGCCGTAGATGCCCGCCAACAGATAGCGCTTGGGCATCTTCTGGCCCAGGTTGCCTGCCAGATAGGTGCCAAAGATATTGAACAAACCCACCAGTGCCAGTGACGTGCTCGCAACCTGGGGCGCCATGCCGAAGTCCTTGAGGTAGCTGGGCATGTGCACCCCAATGAACATGACCTGAAAGCCGCAGACAAAATAGCCCGCAGTCAGCAGCACAAAGCTGGGGTAGCTCCAGGCCTCCTTGAGCGCCTGGCCGATGGTCTGGTCCCGCTTCATGGGCGCGCCGCTGGAGAAACCGGGCTCGCGCAGGCCGAAGGCCAGGGCGACGATCAGCAAGGCGAACAGGGCCAGAACCAGCAGCGCATTGGACCAGCCGAACTGGGCGATCAAACGCCCCTCCACCGGCACCATGAAAAACTGGCCGAAAGAGCCAGCCGCAGCCGTGACCCCCATGGCCCAGCCGCGTCGCGCCACGGGAATTTGCCGCCCCAGCACACCGTAGATCACCGCATAGGTGGTGCCGGCTTGTGCGGCGCCAATCAGCACGCCTGCTGACAGGATGAACAGCGTGGTGGTGGGCGCCATGGCCATGCCCGCCAGACCCAGCGCATAGAGGATGGAGCCGCCGATCAGCACCTTGAAGGCACCGATGCGGTCCGCCAGCATGCCGACAAAAATGCCCAGCACGCCCCAGGACAGGTTTTGAATGGCAATGGCCAGAGAAAAGCTCTCGCGCGTCCAGCCCATTTCCTGCGTGATGGGCTGCAGCCACAGGCCGAAGCCGTGGCGTATGCCCATGGAGAGGGTGACGATGGCCCCACCGCACAGAAGAATCTGGGCCATGGACATGGGCTGTGGTGTTGTCTTTGTTGTCATGTCGTTTGAGCAAATGCGGTCAGAGCGCAACTTTAACGAAACAAGTTGTTTTAGGTGCAGGCTGGTCGTCGCGTACGAGGCAGGCTGTATTGTCAGATGGCGAGGTCAGACCTTGCTCAAGACAGAAGATCAGGGTTTGTGCCAAAGTATTGAAAGCTAACAACTGTGAATTTATCCAGCTCAAATCTGGAGAGGCCACTACAATCCGCCCCCATGGCAGTTAAACCGTCCAACGAATATTCCGAAGGCTCGATCCGTGTTCTCAAGGGTCTGGAGCCTGTCAAACAGCGTCCTGGTATGTATACGCGTACCGATAACCCCCTGCACATCCTGCAGGAGGTGATCGACAACGCGGCCGACGAGGCGCTTGCCGGCTATGGCAAAAAGATCAAATTCACCATGCACGCCGATGGCTCGTACAGCGTGGAAGATGATGGTCGCGGCATTCCCTTTGGTCTGCACCCTGAAGAAAACGCTCCTGTGGTAGAGCTGGTCTTCACCCGTTTGCACGCAGGCGGCAAGTTCGACAAGGGCAATGGCGGGGCGTACAGCTTCTCCGGCGGTCTGCACGGCGTGGGCGTGTCGGTGACTAATGCACTGGCTACCCGCCTGGAAGTGCAGGTGCACCGCGACGGTCAGGTGGCCACGCTGGTGTTCTCGGGGGGCGATGTGATCGAGCCGCTGCAGGTGCGCGATCTGCAGGCTGGCGAGCGCAAGCATGGCACCACGGTGCGTGCCTGGCCCGATGCCAAATACTTTGAATCCTCGGCCCTGCCTATGGGCGAGCTGGTTCATCTGCTGCGCAGCAAGGCCGTGCTCATGCCCGGCGTGGCCGTCTCGCTGGTCAACGAAAAAACGCGCGACACCCAGACCTGGCAGTTCAAGGGCGGCCTGCGCGACTATCTGGCGCAAAGCCTGCATGGCGAGCCTGTCATCCCTTTGTTCGAGGGCGAGGGTTTTGCCGACAAGCACAACGACAACTTTGCCGAAGGCGAAGGCGCCGCCTGGTGCGTGGCCTTTACCGAGGAAGGTGCGCCACTGCGCGAAAGCTATGTGAACCTGATCCCCACCACGGCGGGCGGCACGCATGACAGCGGCCTGCGCGATGGTCTGTTTCAGGCCGTCAAGGCGTTCATCGACATGCACTCGCTGCTGCCCAAGGGCGTCAAGCTCATGCCGGACGATGTGTTCGCGCGCGCCAGCTATGTGCTCAACGCCAAGGTGCTGGACCCGCAGTTCCAGGGCCAGATCAAGGAGCGTCTGAACTCGCGCGATGCCGTGCGTCTGGTCTCCGGCTTTGCCCGCCCTGTGATGGAGCTGTGGCTCAACGAGCATGTGGAATGGGGCAAGAAGCTGGCCGAACTGGCCATCAAGGCTGCCCAGACCCGCCAGAAGGCCGGTCAAAAAGTCGAAAAGCGCAAGGGCAGCGGTGTGGCCGTGTTGCCGGGCAAGCTGACCGATTGCGAGAGCAAGGACACCAGCGTCAACGAAGTGTTTCTGGTGGAAGGGGATTCTGCTGGCGGCAGCGCCAAGATGGGCCGCGACAAGGAAACCCAGGCCGTGCTGCCGCTGCGCGGCAAGGTGCTCAACACCTGGGAAGTGGACCGCGACCGCCTGTTTGCCAACAACGAAATTCACGATATTTCGGTGGCGATTGGCGTGGACCCGCATGGCCCCAATGACGAGCCGGATTTGTCCGGCCTGCGTTACGGCAAGATTTGTATCCTGTCGGATGCGGACGTGGATGGCTCCCACATCCAGGTTTTGCTGTTGACCCTGTTCTTCCGGCATTTCCCCAAGCTCATCGAGGCTGGTCATATCCACGTGGCGTTGCCACCGCTGTTCCGTGTGGATGTACCTGCGCGTGGCAAAAAGCCCGCCATCAAGGTTTATGCGCTGGACGCCGGCGAGCTGGACGCCATCCTCGAAAAATGCGCCAAGGATGGCGTGCCGCGCGAGAAATGCCAGGTCAGCCGCTTCAAGGGCCTGGGCGAGATGAATGCCGAGCAGTTGTGGGAAACCACGCTGAACCCCGACACGCGCCGCCTGCTGCCCGTGCAGTTCATGAATCTGGACTTTGCACAGGCCGAGGCCGTGGTCACCAAGCTCATGGGCAAGGGCGAGGCCGCCGCGCGCCGCGAGCTGATGGAGTTGCACGGCGACGCAGTGGAGCTAGATATTTGATAGCAGCCTGCCTATGTTCGGTAAAGACTACCGGGCATTCAGGGCTGAATTTCAGGAGTTGAAGCTATGAAGAAACTGTTGAACACGCTGCCAGTTGCAAGCACCACGGTGCCTGCCGCTCGTCTGCGCTCAGCCGTGCTCAGACTGGCTTTGGCTGCTGCCGCCGTTTGCAGTGCGCCATTGGCGCATGCCGATCTCTGGGCCTATGTGGACGATCTGGGCACCACCCATTTCGCCGCTGATGCGCTCGATGACCGCTTCAAGCTCTACTTCAAGGGCGATGTCTATGACAGCCGCGAAGAAGGACTCAAGCCCGGGCAGGCATCTGCGGAAAAAGGCCTGAAGGCGCGCACGCGTACGGCGAGCTTCTTTGAAGTCTCGCCGCAGTACAAAAGCGTGCGCCCCCATCTGCAAAAAGCGGCCGAGAAAACCGGCGTGGACTATGACCTGCTCAAGGCCGTGATTGCCGTGGAGTCGGGCTTTGATGCGGGAGCCGTCTCACCCAAAGGCGCTGTGGGGCTGATGCAACTGATGCCAGCCACCGCCGAGCGCTTTGGCGTCAGCTCCAGCCCCAAGCAGACGGTGCAGCAAAAGCTGGTCGATCCGGCGGTCAATATTCCTGCGGGTGCACGCTATCTCAGCTATCTCATGGGTCTGTTCCCGGGGCGGCTGGATCTGGTGCTGGCGGCCTATAACGCGGGCGAAGGGGCGGTCAGAAAAGCGGGGCAGGCGATTCCCCCGTTTGAAGAAACCCGCAAATACGTCAAGGCCGTCACTGGAATCTATGAGCAGCTGCAGTCGGTCAAGCTACCGGCCAGAGGCCGCAGCAGTGCGGTTGCAGACAGCATCAGTGCAGGGCGCGTGCGCATGACACTTCCCGGCGTGACCGAATGAGGCCGGGCCTTTGCCGTGTTGGGCGCAGGGAGCGCCGTGGCAAAGGCTTTGCATTACAAGAATTTGAAATCAGCAATTTTTCATGAGCGATCAGAGCACTTTGGATTTGGCCGGACAGGCCTCGGGCGACGCATTGGATCTGGGGCAATATGCCCAGCGCGCCTATCTTGAATATGCACTGTCGGTGGTCAAGGGGCGTGCCCTTCCCGATGTCAGCGATGGCCTGAAACCTGTGCAGCGCCGCATTCTCTATGCGATGGACCGCATGGGTCTGAGCTATGGCGGAGCCAACGGCAACACGGCGGCCAAGCCCGTCAAGAGCGCGCGCGTGGTCGGTGATGTGCTGGGCCGCTTTCACCCGCATGGTGACCAGTCCGCCTACGACGCACTGGTGCGCATGGCGCAGGACTTCAACCAGCGCTATCCGCTGGTGGACGGCCAGGGCAACTTCGGCAGCCGCGACGGCGATGGCGCTGCGGCCATGCGTTACACCGAAGCGCGTTTGTCCAAGATCACCAGCCTGCTGCTCGACGAAATTGACATGGGCACGGTGGACTTTGTGCCCAATTACGACGGCAGCACCGAGGAGCCCCGGCAGTTGCCAGCCCGCCTGCCGTTTTCGCTGCTCAATGGTGCCAGCGGTATTGCCGTGGGCCTGGCCACTGAAATTCCCAGCCACAACCTGCCCGAAGTCGCGGCAGCCTGTGTGGCGCTGATCAAAAAGCCCCATCTGCCCGAAGAAGAACTGCTGGCGCTGATTCCCGGCCCCGACTATCCGGGCGGGGGGCAGATCATCTCGTCCAGCAGCGATATTGCCGATGCCTATCGCACGGGACGTGGCAGCCTCAAGGTGCGCGCGCGCTGGAAGATCGAGGAGCTGGCACGCGGTCAGTGGCAGATGGTGGTGACCGAACTGCCCCCGGGTGTTTCCGCGCAGAAGGTGCTCGAAGAGATCGAGGACATCACCAACCCCAAGGTCAAGACGGGCAAGAAGGCGCTGACGCAGGAGCAGACCCAGCTCAAGGCCAGCATGCTGGCCGTGCTCGATGGCGTGCGCGACGAGTCCAGCAAGGACGCGCCGGTGCGTATCGTCTTTGAGCCCAAGACCGGCAAGGTTCCGCAGGCCGAGCTGATTACAGCGCTGCTGGCCCACACCAGCCTGGAGTCGTCCAGCTCCATCAACCTGACCAGCATTGGTCTGGATGGCCGCCCGGTGCAGAAGTCGCTGCGCCAGATGCTGGAAGAGTGGATCAGCTTCCGCTTTGCCACCGTCACGCGTCGCAGCCAGCATCGCCTGGCCAAGGTGCTGGACCGCATCCATATTCTGGAAGGTCGTCAGGCCGTTCTGCTCAATATCGACAAGGTCATTGCCATCATCCGCGCCAGCGATGAGCCCAAGCAGGCCTTGATCGACGAGTTCAACCTGTCCGAGCGTCAGGCCGAGGACATTCTGGAAATTCGCCTGCGTCAATTGGCGCGCCTTGAAGCGATCAAGATCGAACAGGAGCTCAAGGAACTGCGCTCCGAGCAGGGCAAGCTCGAAGACATTCTGGGCAGTGAATCCACGCTGCGCCGCCTGATCTGCAAGGAAATCGAAGCCGATGCCAAGACCTTTGGCGATGCGCGCCGCACATTGATCCACGAAGAAAAGAAAGTCGTGGCCGAGGTCAAGGTGGTGGATGAACCGGCCACCGTCATCATTTCCGAAAAGGGCTGGGTGCGCACGCGCCACGGCCATGGCGTGGAGGCTGGCACGCCGAGCTTCAAGGCCGGCGATAGCCTGTACGGCACGTTTGAATGCCGCACGGTGGACCAGTTGCTGGCCTTTGGCAGCAACGGCCGGGTGTACTCCGTGCCCGTGTCTGCCTTGCCGGGCGGGCGTGGCGATGGCCAGCCTGTGACCACGCTGATCGAGCTGGAAGCGGGCACGCAGCTGCTGTATTACTTTGCCGGAGCCGAGAGCACGCAATTGCTGCTGTCCGGCTCGGGAGCCTACGGCTTCACGGCCACGGTGGGCGACATGGTCTCGCGCCAGAAGGCGGGCAAGGCCTTTGTCACGCTGGGCGAGGGCGAGACACTGTGCACGCCTTCTGTCGTGCATGGAGTGCCCATGAATGCGCGTGCCGAGTTTGTCGAAGGCGGCGAGCAGGGCGCGGGTTTGCTGGACGCTGCAAGCCATGTGATCTGCGCATCGACCGGTGGCCGCATTCTGACTTTCGAGATCAGCGAACTCAAGGCCATGCCCAAGGGTGGCCGTGGCCTCATGCTCATCAGCCTGGAAGACAAGGATACGTTGGCAGGCGCCGCCGCCTATACGCGCAGCATCCGTCTGGACGGCGTGGGCCGTGGTGGCAAGGCCAGGAGCGAGACACTGGAGATTCGCAGCCTCAACAACGCACGCGGCAACCGCGGGCGCAAGGGCAAGGCGGCGGACCTGGGCTTCAAGCCACAGACGGTGACCCGCGTGGAATAAACCAACAGCCTGCCCCGTCTGAAGCCGCGCTGGATTGATTCTGGCGCGGCTTTTTTCATGGTTGCCCCTCATGCGTTGTTTGATGGGACGCAATGTTTAAAGGGAATATCCGGCTGCCGCAGTCATTTCAAATCAGATACCTTTTGTTTCATTCATGGATTGAGGAGCAAAGGTTTTATGCAGCGACTTCGGATGGCACACAAGCTGTGGGCGGCGGTGATCTTGCTGGTGCTGGCTTTGATGGCAGTGGTGGGATTTTCTGCCTACCGCTCGGCCAAGACGCAGGCCATCTCGGATGCGGCAGCGCTGGAAACACGAAACCGCGTGGAGTTGGCGATTGAATGGATGGGACTGACCGAGACCAATGGCGCACGCACGCTGGGCGTGATTCTCAGCTCGGACCTGACTGTGGAAGACGCTTTCAAGGGCACGATCGAAGGCACATCGGCCCAGATCACCCAGGTGCAAAAGCGCATTGAAGCCCTGCATCTGACCGAGGCGGACAAGGCCCAGATGCAAAAGATTGCAGCAGCGCGCACCGCCATGATTGCAATACGCAACCAGGCCAGCCAGCTCAAGCAATCCGGTCAGTTCATGGAAGGCGTGGCGCTGGCGGACAAGGCCTATAAGCCTGCGCTGTCCGCCTATCTGCAGACCTTGAAAGACTTTGTGCAGCAGCAAAAACTGCATGCCGAGGAAAGCCAGAAAGCCATGGCCAGCTTGCGCATGGATACCGTGAAATTGGCTGGAGTCGCCGTATTTGTTTTGCTGCTTGCTATCGCCGCAGGAGCATACGGGCTGATTCGCAGCATGCAGGTTCCGCTTCAGCAGGCACAGGAAATTGCCGAACGCATCGCCCAGGGGGATCTGACCGTGGGCGCCAAGGTCACGCGTGGCGATGAGTTTGGCGACTTGCTGCGCACCCAGCAGGCCATGTGTGAGTCGCTCAACGAGATGGTGGCCCGCGTGCGCCACAGCGCTGACAGTATTGCCACGGCCAGTGCGCAGATTGCGGGCGGCAATCAGGACCTGTCGGCGCGCACGGAGCAGACTTCCAGCAATCTGCAAGAAACGGCTGCCGCCATGGAAGAGTTCACCAGCACCATCCAGCACAGTGCCAGCAGTGCAGGTCAGGCGCGTGAAACCGCAACCGCCGCCGCAGGGCTGGCCCGCCGTGGCGGCGAAGTGGTGGGCTCCATGGTGGTGACTATGGATGAGATTCGCCACAGCAGCCAGAAGATTGGCGACATCATTGGCGTGATTGACAGCATTGCATTTCAGACCAATATCCTGGCGCTCAATGCGGCGGTGGAAGCAGCCCGCGCGGGTGAGCAGGGGCGCGGCTTTGCCGTGGTGGCCAGCGAGGTGCGCTCCCTGGCCCAGCGCAGCGGTGACGCGGCCAAGGAAATCCGCGCCTTGATCGGCGCTTCGGAAGAGCGCGTGCAAAACGGCACCCGTCTGGTGCGTGATGTGGGTGCATCCATGGACGAGATCGTCAAATCGGTGCAAAGCGCCAGCACCATGATTGCCGAGGTGACGGAAGCCTCGGTGCAGCAAAGCGCAGGCGTGACCCAGGTCAATCAGGCCATAGGCCAGCTTGACCAGATGACGCAGCAGAATGCGGCCCTGGTCGAAGAGTCTGCCGCTGCGGCGCAAAGCCTGCGTGAGCAGGCCCAGCAACTGACGCAGACCGTGGGCATGTTCCGCATGGATGATGCCTGGGCCATGAGACAGCATGGGCAGAGTGCTTCATCTTTTGCAGCAGCTAGCGTTCCGGCGGTCAGGGCCGAGGTCAAAGCTGCCATGCCCGCACCGCGTCAGGCAGCATTGCTGCAGGAGGCGTGATCAGCCGGCCACCGGCACGGCCGCAAAAGTCTGCGCCGGGTGGTTGATCTGATCGCGGCTGGCAACCAAGGGCAGGTCGCGCTGCCCCGATTCGGTGCGTGACACCAGTGCATAAAGCGTGCTGACTGCGCTGGAAACAGCATCGGGCACGCTGCGGCCCTGAATCAAATGGCCCAGCAGCACGGCCGAGAACACATCGCCCATGCCATTGGGCAGCGGTTGCAGGTCCACATAAGGCGTTTGCACCAGCCAGGCGCTGTCGGCCGTTACGGCCAGCGTGGCCAGTTGGTCGGCGGGCAGGTCGCTGGTGCGCAGGCTGGTAATGGCAATCAGCGCGGTCTTGCTGTCATGCATGTGCGCCAGCATGCCGCGCGCGGCGGTGATGGCGGCATCCACCGTGGTCAGCGGTTGTCCGCCGCACAGCAGTTCAAACTCATAGTGATTGGGCGTGATGACGCTGGCCTGCGACAAGGCGCGCTTGCGTAGAAAGTCCGGGATGCCGGGGCGCACAAACAGGCCGCGCCCCACATCGCCCATCACGGGGTCGCACAGGTAATGGGCTTTGGGGTGGGCAGCGCGCACTTCCTGCACGGCAGACAGAATCACCTCGCCTACACCCGCATCGCCCAGATAGCCCGAGAGCACCGCCGTGCAGCGCGCCAGCACGCCGCGTGCGCGCAGGCCGTCCAGCACGTCCTGCACATGGGCGGGGGGGAAGACCTGGCCTTTGAATTCGCCATAACCCGTGTGGTTGGAGAACTGCACGGTATGGATGGCCACAGGCTCGATGCCCAGCAGCTGCAGCGGCAGCATGGCCGCGTCATTGCCCACATGGCCGTAGGCGACATGGGACTGGATGCTGAGCACAAGAGGGGGAGTTGTCATGACAATGCTTTCAAGCGGGCGATCAAATGGAACTACCCCGAGTTTGGCCCTGTCAGTCGGCCAGTTCTGCGATCAGCTCGATTTCCACACAGCAGCCCAGGGGGATCTGCGCCACGCCAAACGCGCTGCGGGCGTGCTTGCCGGCTTCGCCAAACACTTCGCCCAGCAATTCGCTGCAGCCATTGGTGACCAGATGTTGCTCGGTATAGCTGGTGCTGGAGTTGACCAGGCTCATCACCTTGACGATGCGTTTGACGCGGCCCAGATCGCCGCCGCAGGCATGCTGCAGCGTGCCCATCAGGTCAATCGCCACGGCGCGTGCCGCCAGCTTGCCTTCTTCGGTCGTCAGGTTCTCGCCCAGCTTGCCCACCCAGGGCTGGCCATTCTTTTTGGCGATATGGCCGCTCAGGAAGACCAGATTGCCGGTCTGCATATAGGGCAGATAGGCGGCAGCGGGCAGGGCCACTTCGGGCAGGGTGATGTTCAGGGCTTTGAGTTTGTCGTTGACGCTCATGACGCGGACTCCGAAAGTGCGAGGAATAAAGAGCAGCGAGTGTGACACAGCTGCCGCAGGCTGAAAATTTGAAGTCTCAAATTGATAGCTGATAGCCTATATTGAATAAGGACTAGAGGCTGTTTTGATCTGAAATGATGGGGCAGGGATAGTCGCAATCTGCACAGCGGGCGCTCACCTCTAGCATGGCGTGATGCTGCCCCGCCGCAACCCTATTTCACCACCGGTGCGCCTTTCATGGATGGCGCCGCTATGGGGCTGCGTGCTGGGCGCTGCGTGGCAGGTGACGCAGGCGCGGCTGTGGAGCCAGTCTGCCTATCTGGCCTTGATGGGGCTGGGTCTGGCGCTGTGCCTGCTGGTTGCTCTGCTGTGCCGCAAACCGTGGTTGAGCTGGCTGATGCTCATGGCCGCAGCCGCCTGCTGCGTGGCCGCGCTTACCGGCTGGCGCGCGCATGCCTATCTGGCCAACACCTTGCCCAAGGCGCTGGAGTCTGTGGATTTGCAAGTCGAAGGCACGGTGGCATCGATGCTGCAAAACAGCGTCAACGGCCAGCGCTGGCGCTTTGTGGTCGATAGTGCGCCATCGAGTGCGCCGCCGGGCGTGCCGCACTTGCTGGAGCTGTCCTGGTACGGCCCCTATGGGCAGGAACTTGATGCCAGCCAGCTATTGCTGCCCGCGTGGAGCGGCGGCATGGCGCTCAGCCCTAGCCAGCGTTGGCGCTTTACCGTGCGCATCAAGCGGCCTCACGGCGCGCGCAATCCGCATGGGTTTGACTATGAGTTGCAGGCTTTTGAGCAAGGTGTGCAGGCCACGGGCTATGTGCGTGATCAGCCTGCGCCGCAGTTGCTGGAAGTCACCACGCAATACCCGGTGCAGCGTGCCCGCCAGTGGCTGCGGGATCGCATTCGCAATGAGGCAGGGCGTTTGCAAAGCTGGTGGCCTGGCATATCGGCAGACCGGCAGCAGGCCGCGCTGGGCGTGATTGCCGCTCTGGCCGTGGGCGACCAGCAAGCCATTGAGCGCGCGGACTGGACGGTGTTTCGCCAGACGGGCGTCGCCCACCTCGTCAGCATCTCAGGTTTGCATATCACGATGTTTGCGTGGCTCGCGGCACTGATCGTGGGACGGCTTTGGCGCTTGAGCGCCCGTGCCTGCCGCATCTGGCCTGCGCCGCGTGCGGCTTTGCTGGCGGGTGTTGCGCTGGCCACTGCCTATGCCTTGTTCAGCGGCTGGGGCCTGCCCGCGCAGCGCACGGTCTGCATGCTGGCGGTGGTTGCCGTTCTGCAATGGCTTGGTGTGCGCTGGCCCTGGGCCAGTGTCTGGTTGCTGGCGCTGGCGGTTGTGGTGGTGCTGGATCCATGGGCGCTGTGGCAGGCCGGTTTCTGGCTCAGTTTTGTCGCGGTAGGTGTGTTGCTTGCTACGGATTCAGGAGCTACCAGCGTAAAATATGAAAGGACTAACGGCCGATTTCTCTCAAAACTGCATGCTTTGGGGCGAGAGCAATGGCTGATCTCGCTGGCCCTGGCGCCGCTCGGCTTGCTGCTGTTCGGGCAAGTCTCCATCGTGGGTCTGCTGGCCAATCTGGTCGCCATACCCTGGGTCACGCTGGTGGTCACTCCGCTGGCTTTGCTGGCCGCGCTTGTGCCCATGGCTGCCGCTGCGGCGGCGCTGGCCATGCTGCCCTTGATGGCGCTTTTGCAATGGCTGGCCACCATGCCTTGGGCGGTATGGGCTTTGCCGCAGCCCGCCTGGTGGGCCAGTGTGCTGGCCATCGCCGCGGGTTTGCTGCTGATCGCTCCACTGCCTATGCGGCTCAGGCTGGTGGCGGCACTGTTTGCCTTGCCGGCTCTGCTCTGGCCTTTGAGTTGGCCGAGATGGGGCGAGTTTGAACTGCTGGCAGCTGATATCGGCCAAGGCAATGCCGTCATCATCAGCACGGCGGCTCATCGCATGCTGTATGACGCAGGGCCGCAATACAGCTTGCGCAGCGATGCCGGGGAACGCGTGCTGCTGCCGCTGCTGGCCGCGCAGGGCATGCGGCTGAGCGCCATGATGCTTAGCCACAGCGATATTGACCATACCGGCGGAGCTTTGGCCGTCAAAGCGGCTCAACAGGGCATGCAGGTCTGGGGTTCTGATTCGGTCATGGAAGACCCCAAGCTCGTGGCGCTCGCTCCCGTGCAGCGTTGCACGCAAGGCCAACGCTGGCAATGGGCTGGCGTGGATTTTGAGGTTCTGCACCCACCGCCCGGCGACGAATGGCTGAATGGGCGCAAGGCCAAGCCCAACTTCGGCAGCTGTGTGCTGCGCATTCGCTCGGCCAGCGGGCGCGTGGCCATTCTGGCCGGTGATATCGAAGCCGCGCAGGAGCAGCAGTTGCTGCAGGCCGGTCTGAATGCTCCGGTGGACTGGCTGCTGGTGCCGCACCATGGCAGCAAGACCTCATCGACGGTGCCCTGGGTGCAGGCGCTGCAGCCGCGCTGGGCCATGGTGCAGGCCGGGTATCTGAACCGCTTTGGCCACCCGGTGCCATCCGTGATTGAGCGCTATCACGCGGCGGGCAGTCAGGTGGTGATGCAGGAGCGCTGCGGCGCTGCGCTGTGGAATTCGGCGCGGCCACAAAGTTTGCAATGCGAGCGGCAGATTCGGGCGCATTATTGGGATGTACATGCTGCTTCTGCAGACCCGCGATAGGAAGTTGGCATGGGGTTTGCATGAATCCCATGCCGTGGTGTAGTCGTTCGGCGGACGCGCACATGCGCTGTTGGCCGGTATCTGCAGAGTCCAGGCCCTGCGGGGCATGGCTAAACTGAAACAAGCATGGCTCGGGCCGTGCAAAAAAGAGAGGACAGGATGCGCACATTCGATGAGATGTATCTGAACCCCGCTGCACCCGATGGTGCGGTGCGAGACCACTATCGGGACTATGCGCAGTGGCTAAGCAAGCAGTCGCAGGACTATCTGCGCACACGCAGCGCGGAGGCGGAGATCGTCTTTCGCCGCGTGGGCATCACCTTTGCGGTCTATGGCGACAAGGACGAGAGCGGCGCTGGCACGGAGCGGCTGATTCCGTTCGACCTGATCCCGCGCATCATTCCCGCCCATGAGTGGACGCAGATGCAGGCGGGCCTGGCCCAGCGCGTGAAGGCTCTGAACTGCTTTATTCGCGACGCCTATCACGGTCAGGACATGGTGCGCGCCGGGCTGATCCCGCAGGAACTGGTCAAGGGCAACAGCCAGTATCGCCCCGAGATGGAAGGCATCAAGGTGCCCAACGATGTCTATGCCAATATCGCCGGCATCGACATCGTGCGCGCCCCGGCGCCTGGCAGCACCACGGGCGAGGGCGTGTACTACGTGCTCGAAGACAATCTGCGCGTGCCGTCTGGCGTGTCATATATGCTGGAAAACCGCCGCATGATGATGCGGCTCTTCCCCGACCTATTCAGCAAGCATTCGGTCGCGCCTGTGGCCCACTATCCCGATATGCTGCTGGACACATTGCGCGCCAGCGCGCCGCAGGGCGTGGTGCAGCCCACGGTGGTGGTGCTCACGCCCGGCATGTACAACAGCGCCTACTTCGAGCACGCCTTCCTGGCCCAGCAAATGGGTGTGGAGCTGGTCGAGGGGCAGGACCTGGTGGTGGACAAAGACGTGGTCTACATGCGCACCACGCAAGGCCTGCAGCGCGTGGATGTGATCTACCGCCGCGTGGATGATGACTTCCTTGACCCCGAAGTGTTCCGTCCCACCTCCACACTGGGCTGCAAGGGCCTGATGCGCGCCTACCGCGCCGGTAACGTCAATATCTGCAATGCGGTGGGCACGGGCTTGGCGGACGATAAATCCGTCTACCCCTATGTGCCGGAGATGATTCGCTTCTATCTGGGCGAAGAGCCCATCTTGCAGAACGTGCCGACCTGGCTGTGCCGCAAGGAAGACGATTTCAAATACGTGCTCGATCACATGCACGAGCTGGTCATCAAGGAAGTGCATGGCGCGGGCGGCTACGGCATGCTGATCGGGCCTGCGGCCACCAAGGCCGAAATCGAAGACTTCCGCCGCGTGCTGCTGGCCAATCCTTCGGGCTACATCGCCCAGCCCACGCTCTCGCTGTCCAGCTGCCCGACCATGGTGGAGTCGGGCATTGCGCCGCGCCATATTGATCTGCGGCCGTTTGTGCTCACAGGCACCGAAGTCAATATGGTCGCCGGTGGCCTGACGCGCGTGGCGCTCAAGGAAGGCTCGCTGGTGGTGAATTCATCCCAGGGCGGGGGAACCAAGGATACCTGGGTGCTGGAAGACGAAGAAGATCAAGGGGGAGGCCGCTGATGCTGTCACGTACCGCAGACCATTTGTACTGGATGTCTCGCTATACCGAGCGCGCGGAGAACACCGCCCGCATGCTCAGCGTGTCCTATGAAACCGCCATGCTGCCGCAGGCCATTCATGCGCCGCAGCGCGGCTGGCACAGCGTGCTGTCCATCAGCGAGCTGATACCGGCCTTCAATGCGCGCTACTCCGAGGTGGACCGTGATTCGGTGCTGGAGTTCATGGTGTCCGATGAAGGTAACCCCTCTTCCATCTTTACCTGCCTGAAGGCCGCGCGGGAGAACGCGCGAGCCGTGCGCGGAGCGCTGACCACCGAGTCCTGGGAGACGCAGAACCAGACTTGGCTGGCGCTGCAGCGCAACTTTGGCAAGGATGCCTGGAAGAAGGACCCCGCGCAGTTCTTCGAATGGGTCAAGTACCGCTCGCATCTGTGGCGTGGTGTGTCACTGGGCACCATGCTCAAGGACGAGGCGTTGCACTTTGTGCGCCTGGGCACGTTTGTCGAGCGGGCCGACAACACGGCGCGGCTGCTCGATGTGAAGTTCCATTCCATCGAGCGCGACTACCACGGTACACCGCGTGGCCGTGCCATGATGAACTTTGACTTCTACCACTGGAGCGCGCTGCTGCGCAGCGTCTCGGCCTTCGAGGTCTACCGCAAGGTCTACCGCGATGTGATCACGCCCGAGCGCGTGGCGGAGCTGCTGATGCTGCGCGGGGATATGCCGCGTTCGCTGCTGGCCAGCATGCGCGAGGTGGTCAAGAACCTGGAGCGGGTAAGCAACGACCACTCCGACGAAACCTTGCGCAAGGCGGGGCGCCTGCTGGCGGATCTGCAATATGGCCGCATCGACGAGATTCTGACCACGGGCCTGCATGCCTACCTGACGCAGTTTCTCGACCGCATCAACGACCTGGGCTCAGGCATTAGTCACGACTTCCTGATGCCAAGCTGAGTACGTTGCTACTAAAACAAAAGCGGTCCTCAAGGGACCGCTTTGCTTTAGGGGCAGTGTTGCCGAATTATTCGATCTCGCCCATCAGCGACTGCAGATAGTTCTGCGTGCCCACCTTGTCGATCAGATCGATCTGGGTTTCCAGGAAGTCGATGTGCTCTTCGGTATCGTCCAGAATCTTTTGCAGCAGATCGCGCGAGACATAGTCACGCACGGATTCGCAGTGGGCAATGCCGTCCTTGATGGTTTGCTGCGCAGCTTGCTCCAGGCGCAGGTCGCAGGCCAGCGCTTCTGGCACGTCCTCACCGATCTGCAGCTTGCCCAGGTCCTGCAGATTGGGCAGGCCGTCGAGCATGAAGATGCGGTCCATCAGCCAGTCGGCGTGCTTCATCTCGCCGATGGATTCTTCGTATTCCTTCTTGGCCAGCTTGTCGAAGCCCCAGTGCTTGTACATGCGGTAGTGCAGAAAGTACTGGTTGATGGCGGTCAGTTCGTTCTTGAGCTGGGCTTGCAGCCAGGAAATGACTTGTGCGTCACCTTTCATGGTGGGACTCCTTCTCGGGCAGTTGTTGTTGGCGTCAATTGTCCATGCTTTATGAGGCAAATCAAACAAAGTCCATGCCTTGGCGGATTGGCTGCATCTGATGCGCGTTCTCGTTTAGCTTACGTACTGTTGGGGCGTAGCAAGCATGCATTGAACTCTCAGATTGACAAGGTGATGACAACAAAAACTATGAACGTGATTAAGCATGTCATTCTTGAAAATCAGGAATTCGCCCCAAAATAGGAGGTTGAGCTGCACGAGAGAGTGCAGCTTGAATCCAGGATTTCTGACACCAGAGATTTATAGCTTTTGACAATCGATGATATGCAATCAATTGATTGGATTGATCTATCAATAAAGCCTAAACTTTCTCCTGTCTTCAATCACTAACCACAAGGAAACAGCAATGTCCGTGCTCAACACCAAAATCAAGCCTTTCTCCACTCAAGCCTTCAAGGGCGGCAAGTTCATCGAAGTGACCGAGAAGGACGTCCTGGGCAAGTGGGCCGTGTTCTTCTTCTACCCCGCTGACTTCACCTTCGTGTGCCCCACAGAACTGGGCGACGTGGCTGACCACTACGCTGAACTGCAAAAGCTGGGCGTGGAAGTCTATTCCGTGTCCACCGACACGCACTTCGTGCACAAGGCATGGCACGACACTTCCGACACCATCGCCAAGATCCAGTACACCATGCTGGGCGACCCCACATGGCAAATCAGCCAGAACTTCGACTGCCTGCGCGAAGGCCAGGGTCTGGCAGACCGCGCTACCTTCATCGTTGACCCCCAGGGCGTGATCCAGGCTATGGAAATCACTGCCGAAGGCATTGGCCGCAACGCTGAAGACCTGCTGCGCAAGGTCAAGGCTGCTCAGTACGTGGCTTCTCACCCCGGTGAAGTTTGCCCCGCCAAGTGGAAAGAAGGCGAAGCTACTCTGGCTCCTTCCCTGGACCTGGTCGGTAAGATCTAAGCTAGCCACTATTCACAGTTGAACTGTTGAAGACGCCCGGGTGCCTGGCGCCCGGGCTTTTTTTATCCAAAATTTTGCGTTTTTCGTGTTTCCTGAAGGAGTGACTCATGCTTGACAACAACCTGAAAGCCCAATTGAAAGCCTATCTGGAGCGTCTGCAGCGTCCGGTGGAGCTGGTGGCTTCGCTGGATGACAGCAAGGGTGCTGCCGAGCTCAAGGAGCTGCTGCAGGAAATCAAGGAACTCAGCGACAAGATCACTGTCGTTGAAAAGAACGATGCAGATGTGCGTAAGCCATCGTTCCTGATCACCAACCCCGGCGTGGATACCGGCGTGCGCTTTGCCGGCGTGCCTCTGGGTCATGAGTTCACATCGTTGGTGCTGGCGCTGCTGCAAGTGGGTGGCCATCCTTCCAAGGAATCGGCGGATCTGCTGGAGCAGGTCAAGAACATTGATACACCGCTGCACTTCGAGACCTATTACTCGCTGTCCTGCCATAACTGCCCGGACGTGGTGCAGGCACTGAACCTGATGTCCGTGCTCAACCCCAAGATCACGCACACCGCGATTGACGGTGGCCTGTTCCAGAAGGAAGTGGAAGCGCGTGAAGTCATGGGTGTGCCCACCGTGTTTGTGAACGGTGAACGTTTTGGCCAAGGCCGCATGGAGCTGGCCGAGATTGTGGCCAAGGTCGATACCGGCGCTGCAGCGCGTGAAGCTGAAAAGATTTCTGCCAAGGATGCGTTTGATGTGCTGGTTGTGGGCGGTGGTCCTGCTGGTGCCGCAGCTGCCATCTATGCAGCGCGCAAGGGCATCCGCACTGGTATTGCTGCTGACCGCATTGGCGGCCAGATGCTGGACACCGTGGACATCGAAAACTTCATTTCGGTCAACAAGACTGAAGGCCCCAAGCTGTCGGCCGCCATGGAAAACCATATTCGTGACTACGAAGTGGACATCATGGGCCAGCAGCGCGCAGCCAAGCTGATTCCCGCTGCGACCGAAGGCGGCCTGATTGAAGTGCAGACCGAAAGCGGCGCTACGCTCAAGGCCAAGACCGTGATCCTGTCCACCGGTGCCCGCTGGCGCAATATGAATGTGCCCGGTGAAGACCAGTACCGCACCAAGGGCGTGACTTACTGCCCTCACTGCGACGGCCCCCTGTTCAAGGGCAAGGACGTGGCCGTGATTGGTGGCGGTAACTCGGGCATTGAAGCTGCGATCGATCTGGCCGGTCTGGTCAAGAGCGTCACGGTGCTGGAATTTGCTGGTGAGCTGAAGGCCGATGCCGTGCTGCAAAAGAAGTTGGCTTCTCTGCCCAATGTGAAGGTGATCCTGAACGCCCAGACCACTGAAGTGCTTGGCGACGGCAAGAAGGTCACGGGCCTGAGTTACAAGGACCGTACCAATGACGAGATCAAGCAAGTCGCGCTGGAAGGCATTTTTGTGCAGATCGGTCTGCTGCCCAATACCGACTGGCTCAAGGGCACGGTGGAGCTGACTCGCTTTGGCGAAATCATGATCAACGCCAAGGGCGAGACCAATTTGCCCGGCGTGTTTGCGGCCGGTGACTGCACCAATGTGCCGTTCAAGCAGATCATCATTGCCGCAGGTGCCGGTGCTACGGCTGCGCTGTCGGCTTTTGATCATCTGATCCGCCACTAAGCATCAAACAGCACGCAAGTCTTTAAGTTATTTGCGCTGTTTGCTATCAAATCAGGACTGCTTCGGCAGTCCTTTTTTGTTGGCAGATGCTGTTTGCAAAAGCTGCTTTTCACTTTGGTGCAAAGTGCTTTTGTTTGCTATTGAGAATTATTCGCATATACTGGAGGCCAATCAGCCAGCAAATGCAGTGCCAGCGGCGGACATGTTTCCGTTCAGCCATCCACAAGCCAGCTCTTATCCATTCAATGAATCAAGAGGGTTTCTGGTATGGCATCCGCCGCCACTATGCATTCCTGCGCCTCTCGTGCGCCGCTTTCTCCGTTTCACCCCCTGGCCCTGGCTTGTGCGCTGACTTGCGCATCCTTTGCCGCACAGGCCCAGCAGACAACTGACAGCACCGGCGTCGTTCGCGTCGCTGCCGCCCATGCGGACCGCAATGCACCCGTCATGAAAGACGTGGTGGTCAGCGCATCGCGTGATGAGCAGGACGCCGACAGCCTGCCCATGAGCATCGATGTCATCGACGCCAAGCAGATGGAAGAAGGGCAGATCAGCGATATCCGCGAGCTGGCCGACAAGCTGCCCAACGTCGATGTGCCGCGCAGCCCGGCGCGCTTTTCGCTGGCAGGCTTGTCCACCGGGCGTGAGCAGAACAGCAGCTTCAATATTCGCGGTCTGGAAGGCAACCGCGTGCTGATGCTGGTGGATGGCGTGCGCCTGCCGCGCAGCTATTCCTTCAGCGCCAATGCTTTTGGCCGCGACTATCTGGATCTGGGCTTGGTGCAGCGCGTGGAGATTTTGCGCGGCGCTGTGCCTGCGCTCTATGGCTCGGACGGCATGGGCGGGCTGGTCAACTTCATCACCGTGCAGCCCGATGATTTTCTCAAAGACGGCAAGACGCTGGGCGGGCGCGTGTCGGCCAGTTATGACGGCTCGGACAACGGCAAGCGTGTGGGGGCCACGCTGGCAGGCCGTGCCAGCCCTGAGTGGAGCTGGTTGATTGCTGCGGGTGTGGGCCGCTCCAATGAGCTCGAGAGCATGGGGACCAACAAGACGGCGGGTGCCAACCGTACTGCGCCCAATCCTGAAAAAGACAAAAGCACGTCCTTGCTGGGCCGTCTGGTCTACACGCCATCTGCCGTGCAAAAACATGTGTTCACGCTTGAAGGCGTGGACAAGCGCGCCGACTACGATTTGCTGAGCGCGCGCAGCGCGACGGTGACAGACTCCAAGTCCAATACCTCCATGAAGCGCTGGCGCGCCAGCTGGCAGGGCCAGTGGCAGCAGTTGGATACGGCGCTGGCCGATGAGCTCAAGCTGATGGCCAGCTATCAAAGCTCGAATTCGCGTGAGTTCGTCACCGAAACCCGCACCCCGCCGCTGGCCTATCGCGAGCGCGATGTGACTTATGACGAAGACGCGCTGCAACTGCATGCGCAAGCGGGCAAGACGCTGCGCTGGGGCGGCAGTGCCAGCGGCAAGTTCACGTATGGCGTGGACTATTTGCGTGGCAAGGTGGTCAATGAGCAAAACGGCATTACGCCGCCTGCGGGCGAGAGCTTCCCGCTCAAGCGCTTCCCTGATACGACTGAGACATCAACCGCGCTGTTCGCCCAGGCCGAGCTGTACTATGGCAACTTGAGTGTGACGCCCGGCGTGCGTGCCGAGCACTACAGCATCAAGCCCAAGCAGGCAGGCTTTGGTGGCACGGCGGTCAGCAATTCGGATTCGGCCATCTCGCCCAAGCTGGGTGCCATGTTCCAGATGACGGATGCCTGGTCGGTCTATGGCAATTACGCAGCGGGCTTCCGCGCTCCGAATGCAGGGCAGATCAATGCCTTCTTCGAGAACCCGCTGGCCTTCTACAAAAGCATTCCCAACCCGAATCTCAAGCCTGAAAAGAGCAACACCTTCGAGCTGGGCCTGCGTGGCCGCATGAATGCGCTGCGCCTGGATGCGGCGGTCTTCACCGGGCGCTACAAGGACTTTATTCAGGATCAGGTGCAGGTCGCGGGCCAGTATGGCGACCGCAATAACCCAGCCACCTTCCAGTCGGTGAACCTGGGCCGCGTGAATATTCACGGCTTTGAACTCAAGGCCGACTACGACTGGGGCCAGTTCGCAGGTGGTAACTGGCGCACCAATGCCGCCTATGGCTACACCAAGGGCACGGACAAGAGCAGCAACAAGCCCGTGGACACCATCTCGCCGCAGCAACTGGTGCTGGGCGTGCGTTACGAGCGCTCGAATGTGGGCGTGCAGTTCAATGCCTCGCACTGGTCTGGCAAGAAAGCCAGCGACGCGGCAACGGCTGCCTGGCTCAGCCCCAGCGCCACGGTGCTGGACCTGAGCGCGCAATGGCGCATTCGCCCCGGCACGCGTTTGAACGTGGGCGTCTACAACCTGACCGACAAAAAGTACTGGCGTTGGAGCGATGTGCGCGGCCTGGCCGGTACCACACAGATTGCCGACGCCTACAGCCAGCCGGGCCGCTATGTGCGCGTGTCCCTGGTGCAGGACTTCTGATTTGATAGCTGAAAGCCTATGTAATTCATAGGCATGAAGCCTTTTTGATTCAAAAAATGCAGGAGTGAGCCATGTCTGTTCAAGAAAACTCTGCCAATGTCCAGAACGCTGCCAGCGGTACGGACGAGGAATATCTGCTGAGCGAAAACGAAGCCCAGCTGGCCACGGTGCTGGCGCTGATGACGGGTTTTGGCCAGGGTTGCTGCGCCGTCCATCGCGCACCCATGGCGCAGCGCGTGGCCGAGCAGCTTTTGCATATGGCGCATGGCGCTGAGCTCTCCAGCGATATGCGTGACTTTCTGCTGCGGCTTGGCCAGCGCTGGGGCCGAGTGTCTCAGGCGCTGGAGCAGCCCGCGCAAGACGATTTTTCCCATCCCCACGCCCACTGGCATCACAGCCCGGAGACTTTGCAATGAACGCTTTATCGACCACAGAAAACACCGTCATGGATGCCGTCCACATCCGCGAACAGTTCGCCGCCCAGCGCGCACTGGGTCTGCGCGCCAAGGATGCGGCCGAGGCGCTGCAGCTTAGCGAAGGCGCGGTGATTGCAGCGCATGGCGGCGAGCATGAACGCCCGCTCAAAGCCGTGGCGCTGCGCGCCGAGTGGCTGGAGATTCTTAAAGGTCTCGAAGACTGCGGCACCGTGATGGCGCTGACGCGCAACGAATCCACCGTGCATGAAAAAGACGGTATCTACCAGAACCTGTCGGCCCAGGGTCCCATCGGTCTGGCGTTGAGCCGCGAGATCGATCTGCGCCTGTTCTTCATGCACTGGCATGCCGGTTTTGCCGTGACCGAAGAGTCCGCCAACGGCAACCGCCCCTCCATGCACAGCCTGCAGTTCTACGACGCTGCAGGCCGCGCCGTGCACAAGGTGTTTGCGCGTGAAGCCACCGATATGAGCGCGTGGAACGCACTGGTCGCGCGCTTTGCCGAGCCTGCGGCGGGCTTTGTTTTCCGCGCCCCTGCGGCCAAGCCCGCTATCAAGCCCGATAGCGAAATCGATGTGCCTGCGCTCGCGCAGTCCTGGGCTGATATGAAGGACACGCACGAGTTTTTCGAGATGCTGCGCAAGCATGGCGCAGAGCGTCAGCAGGCCTTCCGTCTGGTGCCGCAGTTCTGCCAACCTTTGCTGGCGGATGCTGTGACCCAGTTGCTGGGCAATGCGGCGGTGGATGGCGTCTCCATCATGGTGTTTGTGGGCAGCAGCGGCTGCATTCAGATTCACACCGGCCCTGTCTCCAACATTCAGCCCATGGATGGCAAAGATGGCGTGCGCTGGATCAATGTGCTGGACAAGGGCTTCAACCTGCATCTGCGCACCGACATGATTGACAAGGTCTGGCTGGTGCAAAAGCCCACCAGCGACGGCATCGTGACCTCGGTCGAAGTCTTTGACCATGAGGGCAACAACATGGCAATGTTTTTTGGTGAGCGCAAGCCCGGCCAGCCCGAGCTGCAAAGCTGGCGAGAACTTGCGGCCAGCCTGCCGCGCCTGAACGCCACGGCGGAGGTTGCATGAACGCACAGCTTTCACGGCGCGCCAGCCTGCAATGGCTGGGCGGTGCGGCTCTCGCGGCGGCCCTGCCAGCACAGGCGCAGACCGCAGCGCCCGCGCGCAGGCTGGTGTCGCTCAGCGGCGCGCTGACTGAAATTGTCTATCTGCTCAATGCGCAGAATCTGCTGGTGGGCACGGATACGACCAGCCTCTACCCCGAAGCGGCGCAGAAAACAGCCAAGGTCGGCTATGTGCGCCAGTTGTCGGCAGAAGGTCTGCTTTCGCTCAGGCCTGATGCGGTGATTGGCACCAGCGATGCAGGCCCGCCCGTGGTGCTGGATCAGATTCGGCAGGCCGGTGTGCGGGTAGCGCTGGTCAAAGCCCAGCACAACTGGGCCGAGGTGCAGGAAAAAATCAAAGTAGTGGGGCGCGAAACAGGCCGCAGCGCAGATGCCGACAAGCTGCTCGCTCAGCTCGACGGGCAGTGGAGCAGCATTCAGGCCCAGGTTGCCAAAGCCCAGCGCAAGCCGCGCGTGCTGTTTGTCATGTCGCACAGCGGCAGCCCGCAGGTAGCAGGCAAGGGCACGGCCGCCAATGCGCTGATGCAGTACGCAGGTTGCGTCAACGCCATTGACCAGTTCGATGGCTACAAGCCGCTGACGGCCGAGGCCATGGCCAGCGCCGCGCCGGAAGTCATCATCAACACCACGCAAGGCATTGAAGCGCTGGGTGGGGAGGCCGCGTTCTGGAAGCGGCCCGAGCTGGCGCTGACTCCCGCCTTTGCCAAGAAGGCGCTGGTCACGCTGGAAGCCAGCCATTTGCTGGGCTTTGGCCCGCGTCTGCCCACTGCCGTGCAGGCGCTGCATATGCGCAGCCTGCAATGGGTGGCCTGATGAGCAGCCTGGCCGCTAAACCCGTGGCTCTGCCTATAGCCTCGCGCTGGCGTACACCCGCGGGGCGCTTGAGCCGCAGCGCCGCGCTGGCGCTGGGTGCGGTGCTGGTATTGCTGTCCATGGTCTGGGGCGCAGCCAGCGGAGCTTTTGCGATTGCGCCTGCGCAGCTGCCGGGCATTGCTTGGGACGGGCTACGCAACTTGCTAGGTGGCACGGTTGAAAACAGCGCCGAGCATCTGGTGTTTCTCAATATCCGCCTGCCGCGCCTCTTGATGGGCGTGGCTGCCGGTGCGGGGCTGGGTCTGGCGGGGGCTTTGATGCAAGGTCTGTTTCGCAACCCGCTGGCCGACCCCGGCCTGATTGGCGTGAGCAGTGGCGCAGCCTTGGCCGCAGGCATCACCATTGTGCTGGGCGGCATGTATCTGCCCTGGCTGCCGCGTCATCTGGGCAGCTGGGCACTGGTGGCCATGGCGTTTGGCGGCGGTCTGGCCGTCACGGCGGTGGTCTATGTGCTGGGTCAGGTGCAGGGCACAACCCGTATCGGCCTGATGCTGCTGGCTGGCATTGCCATCAATGCGCTGGCGGGCGCGGGCCTGGGTTTTTTGAGTTTTGTCTCCACCGATGAGCAATTGCGCAATCTGCAGATGTGGTTGCTGGGCAGTCTGGGGGCATCGCGCTGGAGCGCGGTGGCACTGGTGGCTGTGGCGGTGGCCATCAGCATGGCAGGCGCGCTGGCGCTGGCAAGGCCGCTGAACGCGATTGCGCTGGGAGAGGCGCAGGCCCATCTGCTGGGCGTGGCCGTGGAAAAAACCAAGCGCCGCGCCGTGATGGTGGCTGCGCTGGCGGTGGGCGCGGTGACTGCGACCACGGGCATCATTGGCTTTATTGGCCTTGTTGCACCGCACTGGGTGCGCTTGATGGCCGGGCCAGATCACCGCGTGGTGCTGCCGGGCTCTGCCTTATTGGGCGCGGCGCTGGTCGTCAGCGCCGATGCCGTGGCGCGCACGGTTGTCAAACCTGCTGAGCTGCCGCTGGGCGTGCTCACCGCCTTTATCGGCGTGCCATTGTTTTTGGCCATGCTGCGCCAGTTCAGGAGCAAGGTATGAGAACGGCCTCTCAAATCGAATGCCGTAATTTGGGCGTAGGCGTTGCCAAAGGGCCGCGTCTGGCAACGGTGGATGTGCAGATTGCTGCAGGGCGCTTTACGGCCATTCTTGGCCCCAATGGCGCGGGCAAATCCACGCTCATGAGCATGCTGGTGGGCGAGCGAGCGCCTCAAAGCGGGCAAGTGCTGCTCGATGGTCATCCGCTGGCAAACCATGACATGGCAAAGCTGGCGCAGCGCCGCTCCGTCATGCCCCAGGACTGCAGCGTGGCTTTTGACTTTACGGCGCAGGAAGTGGTGGAACTGGGGCGCTACCCGCACCGCAACCAGCCTGCAAACGATGAAGCACAGATTGTGGCCGCAGCCATGGCGCTGACCGGTGTGGATCATCTGGCCCAGCGCAGCATCAACACCTTGTCTGGCGGCGAGCGCGCCCGCACCCATCTGGCGCGGGCCCTGGCGCAGATCTGGCATGCACCCGCAGACGGCAGCGCGCGCTGGCTGCTGCTCGATGAACCCACAGCCGCGCTGGATCTGGCCCACCAGCACCATGCCATGCGCTTGCTGCGCCAATGGGCGCGGGAGCAGGGCGCAGGCGTGGTGGCCGTGATTCATGACCTGAACCTGGCACTGCGCTATGCCGATGATGTGCTTGTGCTCGGAGGAACGGTTGGCGGTGAGGCCGGTGTGCACCACGGCCTTGTGCTCGATGTGCTGCAGCCTGCGCTGGTACGACAGGTCTGGGGCATGCAGTGTGACTCGGTGCGCAGCAGCGACGGCGCTCTGCAATATATTTTTGTAGCGGATGCCGCAGTGATTGATTGATATTCAAGATCATTGCTGCCTGAAACCAATACAAAGCAAAGACATACTGCTTCAGATTCAATAGCGAAAAGCTCTTAGTGCGGGTGCACCGTCAGCGCCACCAGCTTGAGCACCAGAGGTCGCACCATCACCACGCAGACAAAAGCCACGGGCATGGCCAGCGCATAGGCGCTGAGCACGCGGCCCGGATAACCGGCGTCAATGCCGCTGTTGGCGGCGACGATGGTGCAGCACATCAAAAACGCCATGATGCCCGACATGAAAAACGCAAAGACAAAAGGCGTGTAGCGCTTGTGCAGCTTGGACGTGAAAGATTTGGTGGAGGTGTTCATAGATTCTGAAGGAGGTTTGCAATCAGATTCATAGCGCTTTGCGCTTTCGCTGAAAGGCTTAGAGGCTGACGGTCCTCTTGAAAACAAGGCTGAACTTTAAAGTTCACGGCCATTTGGCGGTAGAGGTTTGGAGCTTGTTGCACTCGTAAGTCAAACAATCGAATTGATTTACAGATACATTCATATTCATGCCGAATCTTCGAGCCATAGAAACCTTTGTCAAAGCACTGGAGGGCGGCTCCATCGCTTCCGCAGCGCGCCAGCTGGGCATATCGCCCGCAGCAGCCAGCCAGAACATCGCGCGGCTGGAGCGCGAGCTGGGCACGCGGCTCATCACCCGCACCACACGTTCCATGGCGTTGACGGAAGCGGGCGAGCGTTATCTGGCCCGCGTGGCCCCTGTGCTTGGTGAATTGGAAAAAGCCCAGTCCGATCTCTCGCTGATCCATGGCGAGCTGCAAGGGCGCTTGCGCATTGCCTGCATGGCAGCCTTTGGTCGCCATGTGCTGGCTCCGCTGCTGCCCGCGTTTGCTGCGCAGCACCCCAGGCTGGAGCTGGAGCTGCTGATTACCGACCGCTATGTCGATGTGCTCAAGGAGGATATAGATATCAGCGTGCGCTACCGCGATGTGCTGGAGCCCGGCATGTCCGTGCGCCAGCTCGCATCCATGCCGCGCATTTTGTTTGCCTCACCCCAGTATCTAGAGCAGCATGGCACACCGCAGACGGCAGAAGATTTGCTCAGCCACGCCTGTTTGCTCTACCGCCGCGAGCGCGATGGCCGTTTGATGCGCTGGCCGTTTCAGCGCGATGGCCAAAGAGCCGACCCGCCCCAGCGCATGGCACTGATTGGCACCGATATCGACGCGCTGGTCGAATACGCCGTCGCGGGCGGTGGCATTACCTGGGCGGGTGGCTTTATCGTGCACGAACATGTGCGCGACGGGCGGCTGGTGCCGATCAGCATCAAGCCTGCGCGCAAAGGACAGCTGGAGTTTGCCGAAGAGCCACTGGATTTTTTTGCCTGCTTTAGAGACCGCCAATATGTGCCCGCCAAGGTGAGGGCGCTGGTGGACTATCTGGTCGAGGCGCTGCCGCAGCAGCAGACGGAGCTTTGAGTAGCGCTTGGCCTACGCAATTAGCGCAACCCAAGCAAGAGACACCGAGCAAGGGCCGTCCCGCAGCGAGGGTGTCGTCCCCCTCCTGCATTGCGAAGCAAAGCGAGAGAGGGGGAAGGCGCGTAAGCGCCTCAGGGGGTGTAATCCAATCAATGCCCCAAGTGCTGCGGCAGCACTTCCTGCAAGATCGTCGTAGCGATTTCCTCAATCGACTTGGTGGTGCTGGACAGCCACTCGATACCGCTGCGGCGCATCATGGCTTCGGCTTCGGCCACCTCATAACGGCAGTTCTGCAGGCTGGCGTATTTGGAATCGGGGCGGCGTTCGTTGCGAATCGACGACAGGCGGGCCGGGTCAATCGTCAGGCCAAACAGCTTTTTGCGGAAAGGCTCCAGCGCCGGGGGCAGCTGCTTGCGGTCAAAGTCTTCGGGGATCAGCGGGTAATTGGCTACCTTCAGACCAAACTGCATGGCCAGATACAAGCTGGTTGGCGTTTTGCCGGAGCGGCTTACGCCCACCAGAATCACATCAGCGCCGGTCAGATCGGTATTGGTCTGGCCATCGTCGTGGGCCAGCGTGTAGTTGATGGCCTCCATGCGCTCCAGATATTCCTTGCTCTCGCTGATATCGGCAAAACGGCCCACGCGGTGCAGCGACTTCTGACCCAGCTCGATCTCCAGTGGGCGCACAAAAGTGCCGAACATGTCAAAAACCTTGCCCTTGCAGGTGGTCTCGATCAGCTCCAGGTACTCCTGATTGACCAGTGTCGTGAAAACGATGGGCTTTTTGCTCTCCAGCGTTGCCACATGGTTGATCTGGCGAATGGCCTGGTGCACCTTGTCCATGGAGTCCACAAAGGGGATGCGCACGATGCGGGGCTTGGTGTCGAACTGGGCCATGATGGCCGTGCCGAAGGTCTCGGCCGTGATGCCTGTGCCGTCAGAAATGACAAAAATGGTATGGGTATGCATGGAGCGCGCAGTGATTAGGTAATGAGCAGGGCGGCAATGCCATGCCCTGTACTCTGAAACAGGTTTGAGCCACGCGAAGCTCGCAAGCTCGGCCTACAATGGCGCCCATTATTCCCAAATTCCACCCATGCTCGTTGACGGTCGACATCCAGAACAGCAAAGCACTGCATTCATGCAGCATGGGTTTGCGTGCCTGCGGCCATTCAGCCCGCAGGACGCCTGCGTACCGGTTTTTAACTTTGGAGCTTCCCCATGTCTCAACTGTTCGAGGCGACCGCACTGGTCGTTCCGTTTGAAAAACTGAGAATGTCCGATGTCGAGTCCGTAGGCGGCAAGAACGCCTCGCTCGGCGAAATGATCTCGCAACTGCCTGAAGGCGTGCGCGTGCCCACCGGTTTTGCGACCACGGCCCACGCATTCCGCGATTTCCTGGCCTATGAAGGTCTGGCTGACAAGATTTCTGCCAAGCTGGCCGCTCTGGATGTGGACGATGTCCGCGCTTTGGCCGCTGTCGGTGCCGAAATCCGTGCCATGGTGGAAAACCAGCCTTTCCCCGCCGATCTGGAAGCCGCCATCCGCGAAGAATTTGCCCGTCTGCAAGGCGGCAATGACCAAGCCTCATTCGCCGTGCGTTCGTCGGCCACGGCCGAAGACTTGCCTGATGCATCGTTTGCGGGTCAGCAAGAGACTTTCCTGAACGTGGTCGGCATCGAAGACGTGCTGCACAAGATGAAGGAAGTGTTCGCGTCGCTGTACAACGACCGCGCCATCTCCTACCGCGTGCACAAGGGCTTTGAGCACGATGTGGTGGCTTTGTCCGCTGGCGTGCAACGCATGGTGCGCTCCGACAAGGGCGCGGCCGGCGTGATGTTCACCATCGACACCGAATCCGGCTTTGAGGAAGTGGTGTTCATCACTTCCAGCTATGGCCTGGGCGAGACCGTGGTGCAGGGCGCCGTGAACCCCGACGAGTTCTATGTGCACAAGCCCATGCTCAAGGCGGGCAATAAGGCGCTGATCCGCCGCAATCTGGGCTCCAAGCTGATCCAGATGATCTTCGCCACTCCCGAAGAGAAGGCTGCCGACGGCAAGCTGGTCAAGACGGTGGACGTGGCTCACGAGCTGCGTAACCGTTACTCGCTGACCGATGAAGAAGTGCAACAACTGGCGCACTACGCTCTGGTGATCGAGCAGCACTACGGCCGCCCCATGGACATCGAGTGGGGCAAGGACGGCACCGACGGCCAGCTCTACATCCTGCAGGCCCGTCCCGAGACGGTGAAGAGCCAGTCCAAGGGCCAGGCCGAACTGCGCTACAAGCTCAAGGGTACTGGTAATGTGCTGGCCGAAGGCCGTGCCATTGGCCAGAAGATCGGCACCGGCCCTGTGCGTCTGGTGTCCGACATCTCGCAGATGGACCAGGTGCAAGCTGGCGACGTGCTGGTGACCGACATGACCGACCCCAACTGGGAACCCGTCATGAAGAAGGCTTCGGCCATTGTCACCAACCGTGGTGGCCGTACCTGCCACGCCGCCATCATTGCGCGTGAACTGGGTATTCCTGCGGTGGTGGGCTGCGGCAACGCGACTGACCTGCTCAAGGCCGACACTCTGGTGACCGTGTCCTGCGCAGAAGGCGATACCGGCAAGATTTATGACGGCCTGATCGAGACCGAAGTGACCGAGGTCAAGCGCGGCGAAATGCCCGCCATCCCGACCAAGATCATGATGAACGTGGGCAACCCCCAGCTGGCGTTTGACTTTGCCCAACTGCCCAACGAAGGCGTGGGTCTGGCCCGTCTGGAATTCATCATCAACAACAACATCGGCGTGCACCCCAAGGCCATCCTGGACTACCCCGCCGTGGCTCCTGACCTGAAGAAGGCTGTGGAATCCGTGGCCCGTGGTCATGCATCGCCCCGTGCTTTCTACGTGGACAAGGTGACCGAAGGTGTGGCAACCATTGCCGCTGCTTTCTGGCCCAAGCCCGTCATCGTGCGCATGTCGGACTTCAAGTCCAATGAATACCGCAAGCTGATTGGTGGTAGCCGCTATGAGCCTGAGGAAGAGAACCCCATGCTGGGCTTCCGTGGTGCAGCGCGCTACATCTCGGCCGAATTCGGTGAAGCCTTCAAGATGGAATGCGAAGCCCTGCGCCGCGTGCGCGAGGACATGGGTCTGACCAACATCAAGATCATGATTCCGTTCGTGCGTACGCTGGGTCAGGCCAAGCGCGTGACCGAGCTGCTGGCCGAAAATGGCTTGAAGCGCGGTGAGAATGGTCTGCAGCTGATCATGATGTGCGAAGTGCCTTCCAACGCCATCCTGGCGGACGAGTTCCTCGAGTACTTCGACGGCTTCTCGGTCGGCTCCAACGACCTGACCCAGCTGACGCTGGGTCTGGACCGTGACTCCGGTCTGGAGCTGCTGGCTGCCGACTTCGACGAGCGCGATCCTGCCGTCAAGAAGATGCTGTCGCGCGCCATCAAGGCCTGCCGCGACCAGAACAAGTACGTGGGCATCTGCGGCCAAGGCCCTTCGGACCACCCCGACTTCGCCAAGTGGCTGGCTGACGAAGGTATCTCGTCGATCTCCCTGAACCCTGACAGCGTGGTCTCCACCTGGCAGAAGCTGGCTGAATAAGCCTGCGCATCGCCATGCAGACGCCTCCAGCGCCCATGCATGACGATGCTGCGTCGGACGCGTTGTTCGACGCTTTTGGCAGACCGCGGGAAGTCGCCTTTCCGCCGGATCTGCACGATATGCACCACCTGAGACTCAAAGCCTTGCTGCTGGCGGTCTGGGTGGTGTTTTCATTTGGCATCAGCTATTTCGCGCGCGATCTGCAGGGGCTGATACCGGGCTGGCCTGCGGCCTACTGGATGGCTGCACAGGGCGCGGTGCTTGTGTTTTTGCTGATCATCGTGATCTACTGCGTGGCCATGGACCATTTCGAGCGCAAGCAAACCCAGGCCGATGCCGCGCGGGCAGCGGCACAATCCTCCTCCACAGCCAACTTCCATGTCTGAGCACCCCCAGCTCAGCCGCGCCTACCATTGGCGCTTGCACCGCATTCTGTTTCTCTATGTGCTCGGTGTGCTGGGTTTTCTGGGCGCCATGTTCTGGGCCGAAGAGCACGGCCTGTCGCGGCACTGGATAGGACCCATCTTTCTGTTTTGCACCGTGATGGTGTATGCGGGCATTGGCGTGTATTCACGCACCAGCGATGCCGAGGAATACTTTGTCGCGGGTCGGCGCATTCCGCCGTTCTACAACGGCATGGCAGCGGCGGCGGACTGGATGAGCGCGGCCTCGTTCATCAGCCTCTCGGGCGCGCTGTATCTGCAGGGGTTTTCGGGCTCTGGCACGCAGCCCGGCGGCCTGGCCTATGTGCTGGGCTGGACCGGAGGCTTTTGCCTGGTTGGCATGCTGATCGCCCCCTATCTGCGGGCCATGAAGCTCTACACGGTGCCGGATTTTTTCCAGGCCCGCTATGGCGGGCGCTGGCCGCGCATCATTGCGGCTTTGGCAGCAATCACCTGCTCGTTCACCTACGTGGTGGCGCAGATCTATGGTGTGGGCCTGATCGCGGCGCGGCTGACGGGGGTGCAGTTCGAGATCGGCATCATGCTCGGTCTGGGGGGCGTGCTGCTGTGCTCGTTTCTGGGGGGGATGCGCGCGATTACCTGGACGCAGGTGGCGCAGTATGTGGTGATCTTGCTGGCTTTCATGCTGCCCGTGTCCTGGTTGGCTTACAAGCAGATGGGTACGCCCTGGGCTCCTGCTGCCTATGGGCAGCAACTGGGCAAGATCGCGCAGCTGGAGCAGGAGCTGCTGGCCTCCGAAGCCGAGCAGTCCGTGCTGGAGGCCTACCGCACGCGTGCGCAGGTGCTGCAGTCCAAGTTGCGGGATGTGCCCCATGTGCTGGCGGCAGAGCGTCAGGCGCTGGCCGAACATATTCGCGAACTGCGCACCAGCAGTGGCAATATCGGCGCCATCATGGCGGCCAGCCGCGAGCTGGCATCCATGCCCAAGGACGAGGCAGCAGCGCGTGAGCGCTGGACGCGCGAGCTGCGCGAAACCTATGACCGCGCCAAACCGCTGGGCGGCATTCCGCTGCAAAGCCAGCCGTTTGCGGGCGATCCCCATGGCACGCCCGAGGAACGGCAGGCCTACGAGGTCAGCCGCCGCAACTTTCTGGCGCTGATGTTCTGCCTGATGGTGGGCACGGCCGGCCTACCGCATCTGCTCACGCGCTACTACACCGCGCCCTCGGTCTCGGCCGCACGCAGCTCGGTGGCCTGGTCGCTATTCTTTATCGGTCTGCTGTACATGAGTGCGCCAGCGTTGGCCGTGATGGTCAAGTACGAGGTCATGAACAACCTCGTGGGCACGCATTTCGATGCCTTGCCCAACTGGATTGCCCAATGGGCGCGGGTCGATGGTTCGCTGCTGTCGGTCGAAGACATCAATGGCGACGGCATTTTGCAGTTTGGCGAAATCCGCATGGGCGCCGACCTCATCATGCTGGCCACGCCTGAGCTGGGCGGCATGCCCTATGTGGTTTCAGGTCTGGTGGCGGCGGGCGGGCTGGCGGCAGCGCTGTCCACGGCGGATGGGCTGCTGCTGACCATCAGCAACGCGCTGGTGCGCGACCTTTACTACCAGGAGCGCCAGCGCCTGGAAACGCGCAAGCGCCGCATCTCGCCCGAGCAGCGCGTGATTCTGTCCAAGTTCGCGCTGCTGCTGGTGGCGCTGTCGGCAGCCTTTGTGGCGGCACGTCGCTCCTCGGACATTTTGCCCATGGTCTCGGCATCGTTCTCGCTGGCGGCATCGGCCTTTGTGCCTGCCATGGTGATGGGCATCTTCTGGCGCGGCACCACGCGCCGCGGCGCCGTGGCGGGCATGCTGCTGGGGCTGGCGGTGACGCTGTATTACATGCTGGCCCATGTGCCCGGCCTGCAAGGCGTGCTGCCCAATGCCTTGCGCAGCAATCAGCTGTGGTGGGGCATACAGCCTATCTCTGCCGGCGTGTTTGGCGTGCCCGCAGGTTTTGCTGCCACGCTGCTGGTCAGCTGGTGGGATAGACGCTATTCAAAGGCCTGATAAAAGTCCTGAATTGATAGCTGTCAGCCTATGAGGTGAATAGGCTGGAGCCTGATTTTTCTTGAATTTCTTGCGCCGCAGCAATTTTTGGGTTGCTGGCTGCACGTAAACCCGCTTTGCAGGTTTTTGCAGTCCTGTCAGTCTGGCGGCATCAAGGAGATAAGTGCGCCCATGTATCTGATCAAAACGCCTGAGGGACAGCAGGCTTTCAAGGAACGTCACCCTGATCTGAGCCAGAGGCTGCGCTCGGCATTTTTGCTGTTTGATGGCAGCCGCAGCCTGGCGCAGGTGGTGGAGGCCACCTCGGCGCTGGGCGTCAGCAAGGACGATATCCTGGCGCTGATTCCCAAGGGCTGGCTGGCCGTCAAGGATGCGGAAGGCGGTGAAGTCGCAGCAGCAGCGCAGCCTGCTGCCGACGCAGGAAAGAGCGCACCGGCGCTGGCGCCGGCCGAGGTTGACCCGCAAAGCGTGGCGCAGCGCTACCGCAAGGCCTATCCGATGGCAGTGAGCATTACCGGCAGTCTGGGTCTCAAGGGCTTCAGGCTCAATCTGGCGGTAGAGGCTGCCATGGGCTATGAGCAATTGGTGGAGCTGGCTCCTCGCATCCGCGATGCGGCGGGTAACAAGGCATACGAGCCGCTGCACAAGGCCTTGTTTGAAGACGAGGACGACTGAGCGGCGGTTGTCGCCATGAAAAAAGCGGCTATCAAGCCGCTTTTTTTGTTTTGCCGTGAGGGCAGGGCGTCGATCAGACAGCCAGCAGTTCCACGTCGAACTTCAGCGTGGCGTTGGGGGGGATCACACCGCCTGCACCACGTGCGCCATAGCCCAGAGCGGCCGGAATCAGCAGTGTGCGCTGACCGCCCACCTTCATGCCTTGCACGCCTTCGTCCCAGCCCTTGATCACCATGCCGGCGCCCAGGGGGAAGACGAAGGGGTCATTGCGGTCCTTGCTGGAGTCGAACTTGGCGCCTTGCACGCCGTTGTTGTAGAGCCAGCCCGTGTAGTGCACGGTCACGTTCTTGCCGGCCTGGGCTTCGGCGCCTTCGCCCACAACGGTGTCTTCGTATTGCAGGCCAGAGGCAGTGGTGTTGAAAGCCATGATGGTTTCCTTCAGCTTAGAGCAGAAAAAGGCGATGGAAAAAGGGCCAGCCAAGCATGCTTGGGGCCCTTGGATGATATGAAAGTGGCGGCAAGGCGCCCGTCTTTCAAGCCGCGTCAGCGGCGGGGATTATTTCTTGGCGCGCGCAGCAACCCAGCGGTTGGCAAAGGCTTGCACGTCAGACAGGCGCTTGAGCAGGTCCTGACCGGCCAGTGTGACGGTGTAGCCGTCGCTGCCGTGCTCCAGCAGGCCGCACTCGCGCAGCTCCTTGATACGGGTGTTCAAGGTGTTGGGGGTGATGCCGCCCACGCTGTCTTGCAGCAGACGGAAGGTCTGGGGATGGCCATCCCGCAGAGCCCACAGCACGCGCAGCGCATAGCGGCATTCGAGCTTTTCGAACAGCTGGTTGATGGCGGCGTTTTCCTTGGAGCTCATGGACGCTTCTCCTTGCGCAATGTGTTGTAAAGCCTGTCGCACTTGCGGTGTGCGCGCAGTGCCATGTCTGTTGACTATAGCGGTTAAATTATTTTGCTACAAGTTTAGTAGCTCCAAATCTGCAACTGCAACGCCTTGAGGTGATAAAGGCGACAAACTGCGTGCAAGTGTTGCAGGGTTGCCACGAAACTGGGCGCTTTTGCGGCCTGCTTCAGGGTTTGTAGCAGTGTGCAGAGGTTTTTTGCGTGCCCGGCGCGCTTTTGGCGGGTGTTGCAGGCGGTGCGAGCACTGGCTTTTATCTAAAAATCAGTGATTTTGGCCCCTGGTCCAGAAGCCATATACGCTTGCAGCTATTGAAATCATAGTTCTCACGACGGGATGGTGGAGTCCGCGCTGGCCTGCTTCATCTGCACCAGCAACTGCAGCAGGCGGTTGGCAGGTGTGGCAATGCCCAGCGCTTGACCGGGCTGCACCACATAGCCGTTGAGATGGTCAATCTCCGTGGGTTTGCCGCGCGCCAGGTCTTGGGCGGTGGACGAAAGCTGGCCCGGCATGGTGCGGGCAATGGCGGCCACGGCGGCATCGACGCCTGCAGGCAGCGCCACGCCGTCGGCCTGGGCCACAGCCTTGCATTCGGCAGCAATGTCCTGCATGACGGCATCAGCACCGTCCTGCGCCACCAGCCAGCCATAGGGCTGTTGGGTCAGCGCCGACAAGGCGTTGTAGACGCAGTTGATGATGAGCTTTTGCCAGAGGGCGGCACGTACGCTGTCCGAGACCTCGGTGGGAATACCTGCGGCACTGAACTGGCGCGCAATTTCATCGCCCATGGGGCAGGGGGCAATCACCAGCTCGCCTCGGCCAAAGTGGCGTACATGGCCTGCGCCGGCCATGCCTGTGGCCACATAGACCACGGTGGCGGCCACCGGCTGCGTGCCCAGAACCTTGCGCAGGCGTTCGTCGTTGTCCACGCCGTTTTGCAGGCTCAGCACCTGGGCATGCGCCGCCAGATGGGGCTTGATCTGCGCAGCGGCGGCTTCGGTGTCGGTAGATTTGACGCAGAACAGCACCACATCAGCGGCGGCCACGTTGGCGGCATCGGTGCTGGCGTTGATGGGGATGTACAGGTCTTGCGTGGCTGTCTGCAGCCGTAAGCCGTGCTGGGCAATGGCCTGCACATGGGACTGGCGGCCGATCAGCGTGACCTGATGGCCTGCACGGGCGAGCAGTGCGCCGAAATAGCAGCCGACGGAGCCTGCGCCCATGACGGCAATGGACAAGGGGTGGGGTTGAGAGCTCATCCCTCAAGCATAGCCTTGCATTGCCTTGTTCGGGCCTCGCTGGCTGTCAGGCTTTGAGTTTGAGCAGATGGCTCATGATCTGCGCGGTGGAGGTCTCTATCTCCAGAAAATCCTGCAAATTCTTGCCGCTTTGCAGCGAGGCGTTCCAGTTATTGCTGCTCAGGCTGGACTTCCAGCTGTCCTGGCTTGCTGCATATTCGATAGCTGCCAGCATTTGTTGTGCGCGGACTGCAGGGATGTTTTTGCCTGTAAAGACGGCACGCCAGTTGGACATTTCGGCATCCACGCCCTGGTCGCGCATGGACGCAATGCCAAACAACGTTCGGCGCGAAGAGATACCCAATGCGCGCAGCTTGCCCGCCCGCAGCGCATCGCGAAACTCGCTATAGCCGGAGATTCCGACCTGCACCTGCTTTTGCTGCAGGGCATTGACCACATCATTGCCGCCGGGGAAGGGCTTGTACTGCAATTGCTCGGGGTTGGCTTTGGCAATGCGGGCCAGCATGCCGGCATACATATGGTCCACACCACCGGCAGAGCCACCAGCAATCGCCAGAGCTGAAAGGTCCTCGCGCATGGCCTTGATCAGCGCCTGTGGGTTGTAGATGGGGGAGTCGGCAGGCACGGCCACGACCAGATAGTCGCTGGTCAGCTTGGTCAAGGGCTGAACCTGCTTGAGCTGGTCAGAGGCCTTGTTCAGCGCCAGTGCGCCGACCATGACCATGCCGCCAATCAGCAGACTGTCCGGGTCCTGGTCATAGCGCTTGAGGTATTCGGCCAGGCCCAGGGTGCCGCCCTTGCCGCCGATGTTTTCGTAGACCACCTTGTCCACCATGCCGCTGCTGGAGAGAGCTGTGCCCAGCGCACGGCCTGTCTGGTCCCAGCCGCCGCCGGGGTTGGCAGGGATCACGATGCGCAACTGGGAGCCCAGCTTTTGCGCGGGTGCCGCCAGTGCAGGCAGGGCCAAAGATGCGGTCAGAGGGGCGGCCAGCGCGGCGCCAAGCCATTGGCGACGGGTGATGGGGCAGGCGGTCATGGGGTGTCTCATTCGGTATTTTTGTTACAGACGATATTCTTCCTTGGCGCTGTCATCTGGCTGTCAAAGTCATGATGGTTTCTACGTAAAAAAGCCCTGACTTTTGATCAAAGTCAGGGCTTTTGAGAGCGCTATCCGCCACAGGGGCGGACAAGACGGCTTTTACAGCGAGTCGATGAAGCTGCGCAGCTTGTCAGAGCGCGAAGGGTGCTTCAACTTGCGCAGCGCCTTGGCTTCGATCTGACGGATACGCTCGCGCGTCACGTCAAACTGTTTGCCCACTTCTTCCAGCGTGTGGTCGGTGGACATTTCAATACCGAAGCGCATGCGCAGCACCTTGGCTTCGCGGGGAGTCAGGCCATCGAGGATGTCCTTGACCACATCGCGCAGGCCGGCTTGCATGGCGGCATCGATAGGCGCCGTGTTGTTGCCGTCCTCGATGAAGTCGCCCAGGTGCGAATCGTCGTCGTCGCCGATGGGGGTTTCCATCGAGATCGGCTCCTTGGCGATCTTCATGATCTTGCGGATCTTGTCCTCGGGGATCTCCATCTTGGCGGCCAGGATGGACGCATCGGGCTCGAAGCCAAACTCTTGCAAGTGCTGGCGCGAGATGCGGTTCATCTTGTTGATGGTTTCGATCATGTGCACCGGAATACGGATCGTGCGGGCCTGGTCAGCGATGGAGCGCGTGATGGCCTGGCGAATCCACCAGGTGGCATAGGTCGAGAACTTGTAGCCGCGGCGGTATTCGAACTTGTCCACGGCCTTCATCAGGCCGATGTTGCCTTCCTGGATCAGGTCCAGGAACTGCAGACCACGGTTCGTGTACTTCTTGGCGATGGAGATCACGAGACGCAGGTTGGCCTCGATCATTTCCTTCTTGGCATCACGGCTGGCGCGCTCGCCGCTGTTCATGCGCTTGTTGATGCTCTTGAGCTCGTCCAGAGGAACGACCACGCGGGCCTGCAGGTCGATCAGGTTCTGCTGCAACTCTTGCACGGGTGGAATGTTGCGCTCCAGCACCGAGCTGTAGGGCTTGCCGGCATTGGCGTGCTTGATGACCCAGTCCAGGTTCAGCAGGTTGGGCGGGAAGTCCTTGATGAACTGTTCCTGCGACATGCCGCACTTGTCCACGATGATCTTGCGCAGCTCGCGTTCCTTCTTGCGCACGTCGTCCACCTGGGCGCGCACCAGATCGCACAGCTTTTCAATCGTCTTGGCCGTGAAGCGGATGGTCATCAGCTGCTCGGTGATGGACTTCTGCACCTTCATGTATGCCTCGGAGCCGTAGCCGTCCTTGTCATACACCTTGTGCATCTTGTCGAAGAGCTCGCGCATGGAGTCGAAGCGGCTCAGCGCTTCGTTCTTGAGCTCTTCCAGCTTCTTGGTCAGCGCCTTGGAGCCGCCCTTGCCGTCATCGTCGTCTTCTTCGTCATATTCGTCGAAGTCTTCTTCGGCCACGTAGTCATCGTTTTCGTCGGCGTTGACGAAACCGTCCACCACGGTGGAGATGACAACCTTGCCTTCGCGGATTTCTTCACCCATGGTGAGAATCTCGGCGATGGTGGCAGGCGAAGCCGAGATGGCTTCCATCATGTCCATCAGGCCGCCTTCGATGCGCTTGGCGATTTCGATTTCGCCTTCGCGGGTCAGCAGCTCGACCGTGCCCATTTCACGCATGTACATGCGCACGGGGTCGGTGGTGCGGCCGAATTCGGAGTCCACGGTGGACAAAGCGGCTTCCGCTTCTTCTTCCGCTTCTTCCTCGGTGGTGGCCGATTGACCGGTGTTGTTCAGCAGCAGGGTTTCCGCATCGGGAGTCTGCTCGTACACCGCCACGCCCATGTCGTTCAACATGGAGATCACGACTTCCAGCGTTTCGGCATCGACCAGCTTGTCGGGCAGGTGGTCGTTGATTTCGGCGTGCGTCAGGTAGCCGCGGGTCTTGCCCAGCTTGATCAGCATCTTCAGACGCTGACGGCGGGTATTCATTTCCTCTTCGGTCAGGACGGTTTCGTCCAGACCGAATTCCTTCATCAAGGCGCGTTCCTTCGCCTTGCTGATCTTCATGCGCAGAGGCTTGGCCTTTTCGGTCGGAGTCGCAGAAGTCTCGACCTCTGCCGTCTCTTCGACTTCGCCTTCCAGATCGCTGTCGATGTCCGACAGGTCTGCATCGTCCATGTCCTCGTCGGCTTCCTTGGCCTTGGGCTTGCGACCGCGCTTGGCGGGAGCCTTGCTTGCGTCGGCGCTGGCAGCAGGGGCCTTGACGGCTGCGGCCTTCTTGGCGGCAGGAGCCTTCTTGGCTGCGGGCTTCTTGGCCGCAGGCGCATCGCTGGCGTCGTCGTCTTCGGCCTTCTTGCGACCGCGCTTGGGTGTTGCCTGGGCCAGCAGCGCATCGGCCATGGCTTTGAGTTCGGCTTGTGACTTGGTAACCACTGTGGTGTCTTTCTTGGCTTCGGCCGCAGTTGCGGCACTCTTCTTCGCGGCAGGCTTGCTGGCACTGGCCTTTGGGGTCTCTGCGGCGGAAGTGGAAGTTTTAGAGGTCTTGGGCTTCGCGGAAGCTTCGGGGGCCTGCTTGGACTTCACGGACTTTGAAACGGGCATGAACACCTCTCACGGTACGAACACACACAAACACACAAAGGAAAACGGAATATGCAAACAAACGCCACGCATGCTGGCGCGCAATCAGGCCAAGCCTGATCAAAGAGAGCAAAAAGCTCCTTGGCAAGATGTTGGGGCGATCATTTGGTGTGCAGTCCTTGCGAAAAATGGGCCATGCAGTTGCTGCTGTCACGTGATTCATTCACGGGGCCCGGGTCGGAGGTGCTGCTGTCGCTCTTGCCAGTAACCTTTAAATTATACCTTTTAATCAGATGTCAAGAGCTGGCACTCATAATTACAGATAATTTTTTTCGTCGCTCTTGAAATTCAATGTAACGCCTTGCTGCAGTTGGATCTGTAGCTATCTCTTTGAGAGCTTTGCCCTCTTCGCGCTTCAGGTGTTCCACCAAGATCAGGTTCAGCGTACCGCGCAATTCGCGGCGCAACTCGGCAATCTCGCCCTCAGGGTTGGCGTGCGATCCGTTCATCAGCTTGCTGGCCAGCGCTTCACAGGGTAGGCCCTGCATCTGCTCGCGCAGCACCGCCCAGGAGCGGGGGCCCGATTCTGTAAATTGGGCCTCCAGCCAGCGAAACAAGGGTGCATGACTGCTGTTGCAACTGGCCAGCGCATCAAAGTCCTCATGGGTCATTTCTTCCATGAACTCCATGTGACACATCAAGAGGCGTGCCGCCTGGTCTTCACGGCTGACCGGTGTGGGGCGGGGGCCCAGTGGTGGAGGGTTCCAGTCATCACCCTTCTTGCCCCAGGGCTTGCGCTGGCGGTTGCCAAACTCGCGGCGACCGCGCCAGTTGCCGCCGTCCTGCGGCACATAGGTGGCGGGTGGGGCGCTGGGGGCATCCCATTCGGGGGCGCTGTCCCAGCTTGGTGGCGGGGCGTCCCACTCTGGCGCAGTGTTGCTGGGCGCTGCTGGCGCACGTCTTGCGATAGGGGCGGTGCGCGCTGCTTCCTGCGCCCAGATGTCGGTGAGGTCGTGGGTGTTCAACTGCGCCAGAGACGCAATTTCGGCCAGCAACTGGCGCTTGAGTGCGCCATCAGGCAGCTGCGACCACAGGGGGCGCGCATTGCTGGCCATATGAGCGCGGCCTTCGGTCTGGCCCAGGTCGCAGCCTTCGCTGGCCGCTTCGATCAAAAAACGGCTCAGCGGCGTGGCGTCTCCCACATAGCGGGAGAAAGCCTCGGGCCCGAATTCGCGGATAAAGCTGTCCGGGTCATGCTCGGACGGCAGAAACAGAAATTTGATGGAGCGTGTGTCCGTCGCCAGTGGCAGGGCAGCATCGAGCGCCTTGCGCGCAGCGCGGCGGCCTGCGCCGTCGCCGTCAAAGCTGAAGACCACGGCATCGGTAAAGCGAAACAGCTTTTGCACATGCTCTGGCGTGCAGGCTGTGCCCAGCGTGGCCACGGCATTGGCAAAGCCCAGCTGGGCCAGCGCCACCACGTCCATATAGCCTTCGGTGACCAGGGCGTAGCCCATGTCGCGCAGGGCCTGACGGGCCTCGAACAGGCCATACAGCTCGCGGCCCTTGTGAAAGACCGGGGTTTCGGGGGAGTTCAGGTATTTGGGCTTTTCATCGCCAAACACGCGTCCGCCAAAACCGATGCATTCGCCCTTGACATTGCGAATCGGGAACATGAGCCGGTCGCGAAAGCGGTCATAGCGGCGGCTGTCTTCCTCGCTGACGATGACTAGGCCGCATTCTTCAAGCTGCGGGCTGTCATATTCGGCAAACACGCTGGCCAGGCCGTGCCAGCCTGGTGGCGCGTAACCCAGACCAAAGCGCTTGGAGACCTCGCCGGAGACGCCGCGCTTCTTCAAGTACTCGATGGCCTTGGGGGCTGCTCTGAGATGCTTGCGGTAAGACTCTCCGGCTTTTTCCAGCAAATCGCTCAGGGTTTCGGCTTTCTGCTTTTGCTGGGCCTGGCGCTGGCGTTCTGCGGGGCTGATGTCATCTTGCGGCACCTGCAGGCCGCACTGGTTGGCAAGCTCCTGCACGGCTTCGACAAAGCCCATGCCGGCATGTTCCATCAGAAAACCGATGGCATTGCCGTTTTTGCCGCAGCCAAAGCAGTGATAGAACTGCTTGCTGGGGCTGACTGTGAACGAGGGCGACTTCTCACCATGAAACGGGCACAGGCCCATGAAGTTGGCGCCGCCCTTTTTGAGTTGCACGTAGCGCCCCACGATGTCAACGACATCGACGCGGGAGAGCAACTCTTGGATAAACGATTGGGGAATGGCCACCCGTGTATTTTGCCTCGCCGTCAAAGCCCTGGGCGCTGGGCAAAAAAAAGCCTGCACCCATGGGTGCAGGCCTGGTCTCCGGTTGTCTGGCTCTTGTCCAGACTCTCCTCTAAAAAGTCTCCTCCTCCACACCGTCTTGAGGGATTCAGGTCGCCCTCCGTGCGGGGAGGGAGGCGCGACATGCCTGCCGGCGTTGGCAGCCATCGTCTCAAGACATGTGCGCATTCTAAAAGCGATTTGACGGCTCGGTGATAGCTCAGTCAGATAAATGATGTCTTATAGATGACTTGCATGAATGCTGCGGCTGCTGTTTATGAAGCTGGTCAAATATTTTTGATGCAAATCATTGTTTTTAAATAAATTAATGCTGTTTCAGAACTTGCTGAAAAAGCCGTTAATCCCTAATATCCCTGTGCCTTACTTTGGTTTTGTTTGCATGGGAGTGATGCCGTCGGGGTGTTGACAATCGGGTGTGGCTGCAGGCTTGATGCAGATCAGTCGTAAGCCAGTTGCCAGCGAACAGGCATGAAGAGGGCCCGGTTGTAAGCCTGGTGTTCAGCAAATTGCGTTAGAAAAGCTGCAGGAGACAAACCATGACAAGTTCATACGACCAACATCTGGACCCCAATACCGCCAACTACGCAGCGCTGAGCCCGCTGACCTTTATCGCCCGCACGGCCGAGGTCTACCCCGAGCGTCTGGCCATTGTTCATGGCGACCTGCGCCAGAACTGGGGTCAGACCTATGCGCGCTGCCGCCAACTGGCCAGCAGTCTGCAGAAAATTGGCATTGGCAAAAATGACACCGTGGCTGTGATGCTGCCCAACACCCCGCCCATGGTGGAGGCCCACTTTGGCGTGCCCATGTCGGGCGCGGTGCTCAACACGCTCAACACGCGCCTGGATGCGGAGACGCTGGCCTTCATGCTCGATCACGGTGAAGCCAAGGTGCTGATCGTGGACCCCGAGTTCGCGGGCGTCATGGCCAAGGCGATCAAGCTGCGCAAGAGCACGGCACCGCTTTATGTGATTCAGGTCGAAGACGCCGTCTATGGCGAGGCCGCCGAGCAGATTGGTGCCACAGACTACGAAAGCTTTGTAGCCCAGGGCGATGCCCACTTTGACTGGCAACTGCCGGCCAACGAGTGGGATGCGATTGCGCTGAACTACACCAGCGGCACCACAGGCAACCCCAAGGGCGTGGTCTACCACCACCGCGGCGCGCATATCAATGCCATCAGCAATGTGCTGGAGTGGGATATGCCCAAGCACGCCGTCTATCTGTGGACGCTGCCCATGTTCCACTGCAACGGCTGGTGCTTCCCCTGGACGGTGGCGGCACGTGCGGCGGTGAACGTCTGCCTGCGCCGTGTGGAGCCGCAGGCGATTTTCGATGCCATCCGCAATCATGGCGTCACGCATTACTGCGGCGCGCCCATCGTGCACAGCTTGTTGGTCAATGCGCCCGCAGCCATGAAGGAAGGCGTGCCTGCCGGAGTCAAGGCCATGGTGGCCGGTGCTGCGCCACCGGCGTCGATGATCGAAGGCATGGAAGCCATGGGCTTTGATATCACCCATGTCTATGGCCTGACGGAAACCTATGGCCCGGCCACGGTCTGCGCCAAGCATGAGAGCTGGAATGAACTCGATATCGGCGAGCGCGCGCGCCTGAACTCGCGCCAGGGGGTGCGCTACCACCTGCAGCGCTCTGCCGCCGTGCTGGACCCCGAGACTATGCAGCCTGTGCCGCATGACGGCCAGACCATGGGCGAGATCATGTTCCAGGGCAATATCGCCATGAAGGGCTACCTCAAGAACCCGCAGGCGACGGACGAAGCCTTCCGTGGCGGCTGGTTCCACAGTGGCGATCTGGCCGTGCAGCACCCCGATGGCTATATCCAGATCAAGGACCGCAGCAAGGACATCATCATCTCGGGCGGCGAAAACATCTCCTCCATCGAGGTGGAGGATGTGCTCTATCGCCACCCCGCCGTGCTGGCCGCCGCCGTGGTAGCCAAGCCCGACCCGAAATGGGGCGAGACCCCCTGCGCCTTTGTAGAGCTGAAAGCTGGTGCGGAGACCACGGCCGAAGACATCATTGCCCACTGCAAAAAGCATCTGGCCGGCTACAAGGTGCCGCGCAATGTGGTGTTTGGCGAGTTGCCCAAGACCAGCACGGGCAAGATTCAGAAGTTTGAGCTGCGCAAGCAGGCGGGTTCTGCCTCGGCCATCTCTTCCTGATCACCATTGAATGACAAAAGCCCGGTGTCGATGACGCCGGGCTTTTTCTATGAGGAAGGTCGTTTGTGCAGAATATTCATAGATTTCCAGTAAAAACCAATGAATGTCTATGAATAATATAGGCACGTAGCTATCTTTTTGATAGTTAATCAAGCCTGCTCAGGTGCAAGGCGCTGCCAGCCTTGCGGCGTGACGCGCAGCACTTCGGCGCGGCGGGTAGAGTCTTCGATATGCCAGTCGCTGAGCACAATGCGCCATTGATCTGCCTCAAGCGCATGGTCGGCAGGTTGGTGGGTGTGGCCATGAATCAGCCAGGGTGCTTGCGCGGCCTGCATCCAGGTTCCGGTCATTTGTGCATCGGCATCGGCATACGGCGCGCCGCTTTGCTTGCGCTGCTCGCTTTCGCTGCGCGCTGACTTGCCAATCGCGCGGCGCACGGCCAGCGGCTGGCTGAGCAACTGCTGCTGCCATGCGGCAGAGCGCGAGACGGCGCGAAACTGCTGGTACTCCACATCGTCCAGGCACAGCGCATCACCATGGCTGAGCAGAATATGGGGCCCGGCCCAGTGCAGCGCCGTGGGGTCCGCCAGACCCGTCATGCCGCTGCGGCGCAGAAACTCGTCCCCCGCCAGAAAGTCGCGGTTGCCGACCATAAAGAACAGCGGGCGCTTTTGTGCGGCTTCATGTAGCCATGCCGCACATTCGGCTTCAAAGCTGCCCGGCTCGTCGAGTGCGTCATCGCCCACCCAGACTTCAAACAGATCACCCAGCATAAAGATGGCATCCGCCGAGCTGCGCTGCAGATAGTCACGCCAGGCTTGCACAGTCTGCGGCTCCGAAGGCTGCAGATGCAGATCGGAGATGAAATCGATAACGCGCCAATTGGCATCGCCTTGCAGGCGTGCCAAAAAAGGTGCGGTAGATCGGGGATCTGAGGGATCGATCATGAGTGAAAGGAGCAGAGCCTCAAAACAATAACGGCCTCGAGCGAGGGACGGCAAGCAAGGGCCGCCCCGCAGCGAGGCCGTCGTCCCCCTCCGCGAAGCAGAGAGGGGGAAGGCGCGTTGCGCCTCAGGGGGTGATTAGATCGCAATCGCCTTGTCGATCACCACAGCATCAAAAGGCACGTCGTCATGGAAGCCCTTGCGAGTGGTGCGCACCTTCTTGATGGCGTCCACGACTTCTTCACCCTTGACCACCTTGCCGAACACGGCGTAACCCCAGCCCTGGCCGGTAGGTGCAGTGTGGTTCAGGAAAGCGTTGTCCACGGTGTTGATGAAGAACTGAGCGGTAGCGCTGTGGGGGTCGCTGGTGCGAGCCATGGCGATGGTGTACTTGTCGTTCTTCAGGCCGTTCTTGGCTTCGTTCTCGATAGGGTCATCGGTACCCTTTTGCTTCATGTCGGGAGTGAAGCCGCCGCCCTGGATCATGAAGTTCTTGATCACGCGGTGGAAGATGGTGCCGTCGTACGCGCCCTTCTTGACATAGTTCAGGAAGTTTTCGGTGGACTTGGGTGCGTTCACAGCGTCCAGCTCCAGCGTGATCACGCCTTGGGTAGCGGTGTCAGCCACGTTGATGGTCACGTGCAGTTCGACTTGGGGGTTGCTCATATCGGTACTTTCTTGAGGTTTGAGAGGGGGCTGGCGCTGCAGGCGGGTGCAGCGCGGCAGCGGTGTTTACTTGACTTCGGTGGCCGAGAGAATCGTCACCGGCGTGGTGGGTACATTCTGGTGCATGCCACGGTTGCCCGTAGCGACGGCGCGGATTTTGTCCACCACATCCATGCCCTTGATGACCTTGCCGAAGACCGTGTAGCCATAGCCATCAGGCTTGGGAGCATTGAGCATGTCGTTGTTCACCACGTTGATGAAAAACTGTGAAGTGGCCGAGTTGGGGTTGCCGGTGCGTGCCATGGCAATCGTGCCGCGGTCGTTCTTGAGGCCATTGCTGGCTTCCAGCGGAATCGGGGCGCGCGTGGGCTTCTCGCTCATGTTGGCGTCCATGCCACCGCCCTGGATCATGAAGCCGTCGATGACGCGGTGGAACACCGTGCCGTCATAGTGCTTGTCGCGCACATACTGCAGAAAGTTGGCGGCGCTCTTGGGGGCCTTGGCGTCGTTCAGCTCCACCACGATGTCGCCCATGCTGGTCTTGAGTTGCACTTTGGACTGGGCTTGCGCCAAGCCGGGTGCTGCAAAAATAGTAGCTGTCAGCGCAAATGCTGACAGGACTTTGAGGCTGTTTCGACGAATTTTCAGCATGGGTTCATCCTGGGTTGGAAAGCCTGGGCGCCGCACCGGGTGCGGGCGGACAGGCTCTGAGCTGAGGGCGCCCGCCGGTTCTGCAAGAGGCGGGCTTGAAAATGCAGGGAGGGCTTAGCGCTGCTCGGTAGCTGGTGCAGGAGTGGAAGCCGCAGCAGGCTGCAGCAACTCCTTGAGCTGCTTGAGCTTGGGGTTCAGCGCGGCAGGGCGGCCGCCCTTGGCCAGAGACTGCGCATAGGACTGATAGGCCAGGCGCGCATAGATATCGCCCAGGTTCTCGTGGGCGACGGCGTAGTTCGGGTTGTTGCGCACCGCAGACTCCAGCGCGCCGCGAGCCTTGTCCAGCTCGCCCTGGCGTGCGTAGATCACGGCCAGATTGTTATAGGGCTCGGGCAGCTCGGGGTATTCCTCGGTCAGCAGGCGAAAGGCGGCAATTGCGTCTTCCGTCTTGTTGTCATTGGTCAGCGCAATGGCGCGCAAGAAACGCATTTGCGGATCGCGGGAATTCTTGGCCAGATAGGCGTCGGCCTTTTGCAGGGCTTGCTGGGCTTTGCCAGTCTTGAGCAACTGGGCAACATCTGCGTAATCGTCAGCGTAGGCGCTACCGGCAGCCAGCATGACAGCGACTGCTGCCACCCGTGCTGCCGAACTAAACAAGTTGCGTACAGGCATGTAGGTGCTTTCTGTGCGCCGCAAGAGAGCTCTGCGACGCGGGCTTATACTGGTAGGAATTGTAGCTGAGGGGTGTGCGGAGCCAGGGAGTCTGTCCAGACGGGAATGTGTCTGGATGCTTGCGTCCATTTTTCAGCCTCAGGGTATGGCAGGCACGGTTCATGCATGCAAGTGAAACCGGTGCTGCTGGTCGCCACCCTCTCTCCCTATTTCAAGATTCATGAGTTTGCGTATCTACAACACGCTGTCGCGTGCATTGGAAGCGTTTTCGCCGATCGAGCCGGGCCATGTGCGCATGTATGTGTGCGGCATGACGGTGTACGATTACTGCCACCTGGGCCACGCGCGCTCCATGGTGGCTTTTGATGTGGTGCAGCGCTGGCTGCGCGCCAGCGGCCTGCGCGTGACCTATGTGCGCAACATCACCGACATTGACGACAAGATCATCAAACGTGCGGTGGAAAACGGCGAAACCATCCGCAGCCTGACCGATCGCATGATCGACGCGCTGCACGAAGACGCCGATGCGCTGGGCATCGAGCGCCCCTCGCACGAGCCGCGCGCCACCGAATACGTGCCCCAGATGCTGACCATGATCGGTACGCTGCAAGGCCGTGGTCTGGCCTATCAGGCTGGCAATGGCGATGTGAACTATGCCGTGCGCAAGTTCCCTGGCTACGGCAAGCTGTCGGGCAAGTCGCTGGACGAACTGAACGCGGGCGAGCGCGTGGCTGTGGCCGACGGCAAGCTGGACCCGCTGGATTTTGTGCTGTGGAAGTCCTCCAAGCCCGAAGAACCTGCCGATGTGAAATGGGCCAGCCCGTTTGGCGAAGGCCGCCCCGGCTGGCATATTGAATGCTCGGCCATGGGCTGCGCGCTGCTGGGTGAGAGCTTTGACATCCACGGCGGTGGTGCGGACCTGCAGTTCCCCCACCACGAAAACGAAATCGCACAAAGCGAAGGTGCGACCGGCAAGCAGTTTGCCCGCACCTGGATGCACAACGGCTTTATCAATGTGGACAACGAGAAGATGTCCAAGTCGCTGGGCAACTTTTTCACCATCCGTGATGTGCTCAAGGAATACGACGCCGAAACCGTGCGTTTCTTCGTCGTGCGCAGCCACTACCGCAGCCCGCTGAACTACTCGAACGTGCACCTCGATGATGCACGTGGAGCGCTCAAGCGCCTGTACACGGCACTGAGTCTGGTGGCCCCCGCCGAGGTGCAGATCGACTGGAGCAACGCCTACGCCGCCCGCTTCAAAGCTGCCATGGACGAAGACTTCGGAACGCCCGAAGCCGTGGCCGTGCTGTTTGAACTGGCTGCCGAGGTCAATCGCAGCAAGTCGCCCGAAGTGGCAGGCTTGCTCAAGGCACTGGGCGGTGTGCTGGGCTTGCTGCAGGATGATCCACAGAAGTTTCTGCAGGCCGGCACCGAAGGCATGGACGCTGGTGCCATCGAAGCGCAGATTGCCGCCCGTGCCGCAGCCAAGGCCGCCAAGAACTGGGCAGAGGCGGACCGTATTCGCAAGGAATTGCTGGAGCAGGGCATTGTGCTCAAGGACTCCGCCTCAGGCACGACCTGGGAAGCTGCGGCCAAGGGTTGAAGGCTTCATGCACATTCCCATGAACTGCGTATGCAGTGCGGAGAGCCGTCCATGAGCGCGGTCAAGCACCTGGATACCATGGAGTTTGAACAGCTGCCGCTGGTGGCTGATCTGCCCGTGCTCGTCGGCCCCAAGGCGCCCCTGCCTGTGGCGCCGCTGGGTGCTGCAGCCCAGTCGGATTCTGCAGCGGCTGCTACCAAAGTCGCAGCGTCTGGCAAGGCGGCTGCTGCGCCCAAAGTCAATCTGGCTCTGCCTGAAGGCGTGCCTGCGTACTGGGCCGAGGCTTGCCGCCAGCTCATGCGCCGTGACCGCGTGCTCAAGCGCCTGATTCCCCAGCTCAGCAGCCAGGCGCTGCTGCCGCGCGTGCAGTGCCGCGATGAAGCTTTTGCCACGCTGGCGCGTTCCATCGTGGGCCAGCAGATTGCCGTGAAGTCTGCCAAGACGCTGTGGAACAAGTTTGCCAAGCTGCCTGCCGAGATGACGCCCGAGCTGGTGCTCAAGCTCAAGGTGGACGATATGCGCGCTGCTGGTCTGTCCGCGCGCAAGGTGGACTATCTGGTGGACCTGGCGCTGCACTTCACCGAAAACCGTCTGCGCATGGATGAGTGGGTCGAGATGCTCGATGAGCAGATCATTGCCGAGCTCATGTCCATCCGTGGTCTGAGCCGCTGGACGGCCGAAAACTTCCTGATTTACTACCTGGCGCGGCCCAATGTGCTGCCGCTTGATGATGCTGGTTTGATACAGGGCATCTCTCTTAATTATTTTTCGGGTGATCCTGTCAGTCGCAGTGATGCCCGTGAGGTCGCCGAGGCTTGGAAACCGTGGTGCACGGTTGCAACTTGGTATATTTGGCGCTCGCTCGAGGCGCAGCCTGTGGCTTGATGACATCTGTCCACTGGCCGATTGCAAGCGTTGCAACAGGCTGGCACAAGGAGAAATACGTTGGCGAAAAAGAACTTTCTGGATTTTGAGCAGCCCATTGCTGAACTCGAAACCAAAATCGAAGAACTGCGTTATGTTCAGACTGAAAGCGCAGTCGATATCTCGGAAGAAATCGATCAGCTCAGCAAGAAAAGCCTGCAGCTGACCAAGGATATTTACAGCGATCTGACCCCCTGGCAGATCACCAAGATTGCCCGTCATATCGAGCGTCCCTACACGCTGGACTATGTGCGCGAGTGCTTTACCGACTTTGTCGAAATGCACGGCGATCGTCACTTTGCAGATGACCAGTCCATCGTCGGCGGTCTGGCTCGCTTCAACGGCCAGCCCTGCATGGTGATCGGTCATCAGAAGGGCCGCGACACCAAGGAGCGCACGCTGCGCAACTTCGGCATGACCCGCCCCGAAGGCTATCGCAAGGCTTTGCGCCTGATGAAGACGGCCGAGAAGTTCAAACTGCCCGTGTTCACCTTTGTGGACACGCCCGGTGCCTTCCCCGGTATCGACGCTGAAGAGCGCGGCCAGTCCGAAGCCATTGGTCGCAACATCTTTGAGATGGCTCAGCTGCAGACCCCCATCATCACCACCATCATTGGTGAAGGCGGCTCCGGCGGCGCGCTGGCCATTGCCGTGGCCGATCAGGTGCTGATGCTGCAGTACTCCGTGTACTCGGTCATCAGCCCCGAAGGCTGCGCTTCCATTCTGTGGAAGACGGGCGAGAAGGCGCAGGAAGCCGCTGACGCCATGGGCATTACCGCACACCGTTTGAAGGCACTGGGCCTGGTCGACAAGATCGTGAACGAACCTGTGGGTGGCGCACACCGCGATCCTAAGCAGATGGGCGCTTTCCTCAAGCGTGCGCTGGGTGATGCATTGCGTCAGCTGTCGGACCTCAAGCCCAAGGAGCTGCAGGATCGCCGTTACGAGCGCATCCAGAGCTATGGCAAGTTTGCCGACACCAAGGCGGACAACCGCTGATTCACTGGTATTTGCCGCATGCACACAATGGCTCCCTGGGGAGCCATTTGCATTTGTATGGGGTGAATTTGAAGAAAAAATAGCTCCAAGTCCAATCAATATATAGGCTGATAGCTATCAATTTTGATGATTCGAGAGGTTCTCTGAGATGCAGGCCAAGCCCGATGAAAGGGTAAAAAGCGACGCTGCGGCCCAGTTGGATAAGGCGCTTGCCGCTTTCAATCCGCCGCTGCCGCTGGTCGTTGCTTTCAGCGGTGGTGCGGACTCCACGGCACTGCTGCTGGCTTGTCATGCGCGCTGGCCGGGGCAGGTGAGGGCGATTCATGTGCACCATGGCCTGCAGGCAGCGGCGGACGGCTTTCAGGCGCATTGCGAGCAACTGTGCGCCCAGCACAGCATTGCGCTCAAAGTCTGCCGCATTGATGCGCGCCATGCACCCGGCCAGAGTCCTGAAGATGCGGCCCGCCAGGGGCGTTATGAGGCCTTGATTCAGGCGGCTGCGCAGGACTGGTTCAGTGCAGAGGCTCAGCTTCAGCCGCCAGTGCGCTCCATCGCTTTGGCACAGCATGCTGACGACCAGGTGGAAACCTTGTTGCTGGCACTTTCACGCGGTGCGGGCGTTGCAGGTCTGGCTGCTATGCCTTCGCACTGGCAGCGTGCTGGGCTGGACTGGTTCAGGCCCTTGCTGTCTGTGCCCGGGCAGGTGCTCCGGGACTGGCTGATAGAGCGGGGCGTGAGCTGGGTCGAAGACCCAACCAATACCGACCAGGGCTACACCCGCAACCGCATCCGTGCGCAACTGCTGCCGGTGCTGGAGCAGGTCTTTCCGCAGTTTCGCAGCACGTTTGCACGCAGCAGTGCCAATTGTGCGCAGGCCTCTGATCTGCTGGAAGAACTGGCCTCAGCCGATTTGCAATCCGTTGGGAAGCCGCCCCGTATCAAGGATTTGCAGGTGCTGACGGTAGAGCGCCAGGCCAATGTTCTGCGTCACTGGCTGCGCAGCGTGCATGCCACCACGCCCACGGCGGCGCAGCTGGCACAGCTCATTGCGCAGCTCGGTGCATGCACTACGCGAGGGCACCGCATCCACATCAAGGTGGGTCGCGGTTTTGTCGAGCGCCGGGGGACAATTCTCGATTGGTACAATTCCTAGGTTTTGGTTTTTTATTTGTACGAAAACCGCCGGCGCGCCAAAACCTTTGTGATCTGCGCCGTGGCTGCAGTTTCGTCACCCTTTAGTATCCAATGGCACTGATCGTTCATAAATACGGCGGCACCTCGATGGGCTCGACAGAGCGCATCCGCAACGTCGCCAAGCGCGTGGCCAAGTGGGCTCGGGCAGGTCACCAGATGGTGGTTGTGCCCAGCGCCATGAGTGGCGAAACCAACCGTTTGCTGGGTCTTGCCAGTGAACTGGCTCCCAGCCACGCCAAGACTTCGTACTACCGCGAACTCGACATGCTGGCTGCGACCGGTGAGCAGGCCTCCTCGGCTCTGCTGGCCATTGCGCTGCAAAGCGAAGGCATGGAGTCCGTGAGCTACGCCGGCTGGCAAGTGCCCGTGCGCACCGACAACAGCTACACCAAGGCTCGCATCGAATCCATTGACGACAAGCGCGTGCGCGGCGATCTTGAAGCTGGTCGTGTGGTCATCGTCACCGGTTTCCAGGGTATCGATCCTGACGGCAACATCACGACTCTGGGTCGTGGCGGCTCCGACACCTCGGCTGTGGCTGTGGCCGCTGCCATGAAGGCGGACGAATGCCTGATCTATACCGATGTGGATGGCGTCTACACCACCGACCCCCGCGTTGTGCCTGCGGCCAAGCGTCTGGGTACCGTGAGCTTCGAGGAAATGCTGGAAATGGCCAGCCTCGGCTCCAAGGTGCTGCAAATCCGTTCCGTGGAATTTGCGGGCAAGTACAAGGTTCCCATGCGCGTGCTCTCGAGCTTCACGCCCTGGGACATCGATCTGGAAGAAGAAGCCAAGTCCGGCACGCTGATTACTTTTGAGGAAGACGAAAAAATGGAAAAGGCTGTCGTATCCGGCATCGCTTTCAACCGTGGCGAAGCCAAGATCTCCGTGCTCGGCGTGCCTGACACCCCCGGCGTGGCAGCTGCCATCCTGGGTCCTGTGGCTGATGCCAACATCGAAGTCGATGTGATCATCCAGAACATCTCCAAGGACGGCAAGACAGACTTCTCCTTCACAGTCAGCCAGGGCGACTACCAGCGCGCTCTGGATCTGCTGCGTGAAAAGGTTGTGCCTGCTCTGGGCGCAACCGAAGTCGTGGGCAACCCCAACATCGCCAAGGTCAGCATCGTCGGTATCGGCATGCGCAGCCACGTCGGCGTGGCCTCCACCATGTTCCGTACCCTGAGCAAGGAAGGCGTGAACATCCAGATGATCTCCACCTCCGAAATCAAGACCTCCGTCGTGATCGACGAAAAGTACCTGGAACTGGCCGTGCGCGCCCTGCACACAGCCTTCGGTTTGGACAAGAGCGAATAATTTTCGCGACTTTCCCAAAACGACCGAAAAAGCTGTTTACAATAACGTCATTCCGGAAACGTGACCGAGTGGCCGAAGGTGCTCCCCTGCTAAGGGAGTATGGGGTGTAGAGCCTCATCGAGGGTTCGAATCCCTCCGTTTCCGCCAAGATTAACCCTAAGTGATTGATTCACTTAGGGTTTTTTCTTTTGTGGCCTGTCTCCCCGCCCAAACACCCGCCCAAAGTCAACCCGGTAGGCTAGTCGTGTTGTGTGGGGTGTCTGCACTTGATTGCACGGGTCAGGGAACCGCGTTCGATCATGCTTGCGGCGATAAACGGCCCTTCGCTTGTACGAGCATCCGGCGCTCTACATCCTTGAGCAAGTCCGATGGCGTGATGTCGAGTGCGTCACATAGCCGGAACATCAGGCGCACGCTTGGACTGTTGCGGCCAAGCTCAATCAGGGATACATAGTTGCGGTCAACCCCGGCCCGCAACGCCAAGTCCGTTTGCGTCCATTTCCGCTTTGTGCGTGCATGCCGCAGTGCCTGCCCGAATGCCTGATCTGGTTCCAAGTTGCTTGCTCAAAATATTGAGCAAGGTTCGGCCTTGGACGTGCCTGAAATGCCGTATATATGCGGCAAAATCTAAGGCGTTCAAAAATGGAGGTTCAGACGTGAACGTGAAAATCTTCTTTGTCGCTGCGGCCATGGCCTGGGGTGTGGGCTCGGCTCATGCGGACGTGTTCCGTTGCACGGGTGCCGATGGCAAAACGGTCTATCAGGAAAGCCCCTGCGCTACGGGCGCACAGAAAGCCCTTGATGACCGCGATCATCGCCAGCGGGAAAAGATCGTTCAGGAACAGAAAGCGGAAGCGGATCGCAAAAGCCAGCAGGCAGCGGACTTGAAGAAACAATGGGCCGCGTGCCAAGCTGATAAAAGCTGTATTGACCTCTGCTACGGGGCCGGTGAACGTCTGGCCACCGTGTACATCGCAAACTTCCGACTCATGGCCCAAAACAATCTCATGGCATCGGATGTCATGGCCCAAGGGTGTGAAAAAGAGGTGGGCGAACTCAGTTCCAGTTGCGTTAGTCAATGCGAACGCGGCTTCAAGTTGAAGGCAAGAAGCATCCTCAAAAAGTAGCGGCGCTTTGACCGCCCACCTACCCACAAGCTGTGCTAGATTTGCTTAAAAAATCAGGAGGGAACCTTGCCGATACTCAGCTTGTCATGCGCTAATTGTTCTGCACCATTGGAAATTGATGGCGACACCGAACGATTTACCTGCGCCTATTGTGGAAGCGCTCAAATCCTTGAACGCAAGGGCGGCACAGTGTCCCTCAAGAAAGTGGAGAGCGCCATCAACGCTGTTCAGCGTGGCACGGATCGCACAGCGGCAGAGCTAGCGATTCCACGGCTCACGCGAGAGCGTGACGAAGTTCTTCAGGAGCGTGCCGCCGCGTTGAAGGCACATGCAGAAAGCCTCGCGAGGGCACGCAGTGGACGATTCAAATTGACCGCCATCATTTTTGTGGCAGTATTTTTTATTGGCGGGATGATTAATGGCTCCGTCACTGCGAAGCCTGCGATTCAAACTGTGATTAGTTTGGCTTGGGTGGCAACTTTATTCGTGCTGCCTTTTTTTGTCTTTCGTAAAGTCAAACTTCCGCCCAATGATCCAAAGCGAGTAGCAAGCGAATATGATGTGCGCCTGTCTCGCATTGACGCGCATTTGCGTGCCAATCGTGAAATTTTAGACAAGCTCCCGCATTGAATGAGATTCTTGGCTACTCTTCAAGGTCGTTCGCTTTCAGCCCCTGATCCGGCCACCACGGCAGGCAAACCCAGTTGGTGAAAACGGGCTTGAACGGGTCTTCAATGTAACTTTGCAGCTTCCAGCGCAAGTCATTGAAAGGTGGCAAGTCAGCTTCATAGACAAGCACTTTGATTGCATCGCCAAAACCGGGGGATGCCGCATTGATGATGGCGAAAAGGTCGGGGCCTGTCGGTAGGTCTTCCGTCTGACCGCGCAAGCCCCATTGCAGGGCTACTGCTTCCCCCCATGCAATTGATTGCAGGATGCTGGCGGGCAGCGTGTGGAGGGCTTCAGGGTTCGCCTTGTGCGCTGCTTTCACTGCCTGCCATAGCTGGGCATCCGTCCACGTTGCAAGCTGGGATGCGCGGGCATCCGGTACGGTGGCAGCAATGATCCATGCCATGGCGGCGCGTGTAGCTGGGCTATGGCCCTTGCAATCGCCTTCCATGCGCTGGGCTTCAAAACGCTCTCTGGGGTCGCTGCTGTACGGCGCGGCTGGCTTGAGGCGCGGGCTAGTGTTTGGGGCCGATTCCATGGGCTTCTTCCTGTTTCTTGAAGTGTTTCATCACGCCTTCAAAAAGTGCGTTCGCGTCTTCCACTGGCGTGAGTGCGGGGGTTGGTAAATCCAGCGCGGCCCGTGCTGCTGACAATCGCACCTGTGCGGGGTGTTGTTCGTCCATGAGGTCGGACAAGGTATCCAGCGCCTTCAAGCGTTGCACCTTCACGGCATAGAGGGAGTCGGCTTCTATGCTGGCTGTCACCTGCCCAAGCAAGGCACGGAAGGCCGGTAGCTGACCCCAGCGCGTGAGGGTGTGGGGCTCCATCCCCAGCGCCTTTGCAGTGGCTTTCCTGCTTGCCCCCGCTGCCAGCGCATACACGGCCTGAACCTGCTTTGCAGATAGGCCGGTAGGCTGCTTGTCGATAGCTGGTGCTTGCTCCATGGGGCTGAACATTCCTGAACATTGGTGAAGGGGCGGGGGCTTGCTGGCGTTGCTGCAATCAATTGCAGGATGGCCGGTTAACCCTTCAAGCTGGCACCAGACACGGCACGAAACCCGGTGTTATGGGGCAGGCTGTGGCCTTCATCTTTGCGTGCTGTACCGCCCAAAATGGCAGCGGCCATGCGCCCCCCGAAATTCCGCAGCGCGTGGGCATTCCCCGTGCCGCTGTGGGCATCGGGTGCCGTGGACTTGTGGATTCGCGCAAAGGCGCTACGGCCTGCATTGAATGCTGCGGCCTTGGCTTCATCGCGTTGCTTGCCAAGGGCGGCATCAATTGCGGCCTGCAAACTGGCGTAGGTCACGGGGTTGTCACGGCTTGCCGCTGGCAACGCGCTGGCGGGCTGTTTGGGCGTGTTGAATGCATGCCGGATAGGTTTGCCCCCGCTGGCCTGTGCGTGCGTACTCTCGGGGATCGTCCCTGCAATTGATTGCACGGACTTTGCGGGGGCAATCGTTGCTTTGGGTGGTGCGTCCCCAATGTCACGGGAAACGCTCGCCCCCAAAATCTGCGCAAAACCGGGAAGATTTGCACTTTTTTTGACGGGCGCTGGGATTTTCTCGCCCTTCAAAACGGGGCGCAGTGTGGTCAGGTCGATCATTTTATTTTCCCCTTCAGAAGATTTCTTGAGAATACGAAATGGGATGCGGTTTGCGCCACGAGAAACAAGACTAATAAAACGAACATCAGCATTTTTCAGTTCTCTGGCAATGGTCTTTATTTTCATGATTCAATCCTTTAGATAATATCCATGATTGCATTTTATATGATCCATTGATTTAATTCCACCATTTGACCGCACACTCCGTTAATCGCTCTCGGTAGATTTTTCTGTAATGCTTGGATAGTTGAGAGAATGCCATTGATGAAGAATTATTTGATGCATTCTGAATGAAAGACTGCCACTGTTTTTCTTTTGACAAAGCACGGGCCTTTGACAAACTGGCAATGTGCAATGCTTGGAATGGGTCTTCAAGCTGGTCTAAGTCTCTTGTCAGAATTCCGGGATGTCTCAATCTGGCTTCTACTCTGAGTAATGAAGACTGGGGGCAGGGCTGACCCTTTGCAATCAATTTCAGGCGTTTGTCGTATATGCAGAATTGTCGGGGGCTATCTTTGCTGCCCACGTAAATTGAACCCTTTTTAATTCCTTTTTGCCAAATATCGCCCTTTTTTGTGTGGCTTGTCCACGGTAACAAGTCTTGCTTATCCACCCCCACAAAATCACGGGCAATCTCAAGATAAGAAACCTTGCCTTCATTCATTGCGTGATCCAGGCTGTAAACCGGATCATGATCTGCGGCAAGGATATGGAATAGGGATTGAAAATCCTTCCATACTGGAGAGTATTCAGGCCGGTTAATGTGATCCGGCCATAGCTCCCACTGCCAATAACGGTATTGAGTTTTGCTTATGCCTGTGGTGATCTGTGCAATTGATTGCGGGCCACTCTTCAGCATCAAGCCTGACCTATACGGCTTCCTCCAATGCTTGATATTTTTGGACTCTGCTACATCCGCAATGCCGTGCAAGATGGAAAGGGCTACGCTGTACTGATCTGGGTTGAGGGGGACAGTGATTTTCATTCTGTCTATCTTTCTTCTCTGCTCTATGACTACGGTCATTGCTGACCCTTTCATTCATTCCATGCTCTTCTTTTTACCCCTTCTTTCTCTCTTTCATCTTCCCTAAACCCCCTTACTAGAGGACGGGGAGATTCAAGAATGGGGTATTTTTATTGCCAGTGGCTGGCTGTTATAATGAAGGCTCATTCCTTCTCTTGCTCAGAGAATTTCTCCTGCATGCCTGCCAGTATGCGGGGGATTTTTTTTGCCTATGCGCTTTCTGTTTCTGCGGGGTCGGGTGCATTTTGCTGGCGCATTTCTTTATGGAAAGTGCGCAGGCAAGGGATGGCGTCCCAATCATCCGCGTCTATCGTTTCCAGATAGAAACGCTTGCTGGGTGGTATGTCGAGATCGCCATTTGACCAATCGACTACGCGAAGCCCACTATCAGCAAGCCATGCATTGCATTCACGCAATAGACTTTTGAATGGGCGTTGCCCTAGCCGGGAAGTGCTGTTAGCCATTACGCCCCCTATTGCGAGGAAAATATGAAGGGCGCAATCTCGGTGGTGATCCAATAGGGCGCGGGGCGTTCGCCTGTGCCTATGTGGCCTGCTGGTTTTGGGATTTTCCCCAGCTTGCGTAGTTTGTAGAATTGCGCACCAGACACGCCAAACAATGACAGCATATGACCCGTGCGTAAGCGCATTGGAAGGTCAAGGCGGATGCCGTCAACAGGAAGGCGCTTCGCTTGCCCTTTTTTAGGTTTCTCTGGCGTGGGGAGTGGTGCCGCTGGGGTAGCGGCTACGCTAACCGCTGCTGCGGTTGCTTGGGGCGCGGGTGCATCGCCCTTCTTGATAATCTTCAGTGCCATTTTTCTGCCTCATACAATCAAAATCTGATTGCAGGGCTTCAGGCACAAAAAAGGAGTGCGCGGAAGCCCTACAGCTTCCCTCGGCACTCCATTGACTTATGAGGTTGAGCTAATTATATCGAGTGCTCTACTGGCGTCAATAGTCACGCATTCACGGATTTAAGCGGGATAACATTTTCTCCCTGTGATTTTTCCAATTCCACATAATCCGCCCAATCCTGCATTAGTTTTCTGCGCTTTTCAATTTGGGTGCCGTGCATGTAGGCGGCTTCAACCTTGCTTTCCAGCGTGTGGGCAAGGGCTGTTTCCAGCAGGTCGCGGGGGTAGGCGGTTTGCTCCCCGCCCCACGTCCTGAAGGTTGACCGGAACCCATGGGGCACGGCTTCAAGCTGCATGCGGCGCATAACTGCGGTCAGGGTCATGTCGGAAAGCACCTTGCCGCGTGGGGATGGGAAAACAAGGTTAGTGCCTGCCGTGGGCTCGATTGCTGCAATCAGTTGCAGGGCCTGCTTTGACAGCGGAACGGTGTGCGGCTTGCCTGCCTTCATGCGTTCTCCGGGGATAGTCCATAGTCCTTTCTTCAGGTCGAATTCTTCCCACGTTGCCCCGCGTACTTCCCCGCTACGGCTGGCGCATAGGATGGTGAATTCAAGGGCGCGGGCTCCCGTGCCGTCCTGCTGGCGCAGCGCCTGCATGAAGGGGTTCATTTCAGCGTAGGGGATGGCCTTGTGGTGCTCGGATTTTTGAATCTTGTTCGGGGCCTTCAGGATGGCGTCTAGGTGGCCTTTCCAGCGTGCCGGGTTGAGGCCATCGCGGTAACCGTGAACGGATGCCCAATTCAGCACGGATTCAACCCGCCCCCGCAACCGGCTTGCCGTTTCGGTCTTTGCGTCCCATAGCGGGGCGTTGCCCTTGTCGGCTTGCGGCTGGTTCAGCACGTCAAGGACGTGAGGCAGTGCAACCGATTGCACGGACAGTTTGCCGATGATCGGGAAGGCGTAGGTTTCCAGCGTGGCAAGCCATTGGGCTTGATGTTTCGCGTTCTTCCATTCGCCCTTGCGTTCAGCTACGTAGGTTGTAGCGCACCATGCAAAGGTCTTCATGCTGGCCTGCTGGGCAAGTAGCGCGGCCTTTGCTGCCTGCTTTTCTGCTACGGGGTCAACCCCTTTGCCGATGGCTTCCCGCGTGTCTCTGGCCTTGTTGCGGGCTTCGCTAAGGGAGATTGAGGGGTAGCCCCCCAAACCGATTTCCCGGCGCTTGCTGCCTGTTCTGACGCGAAGAATCCACGTCTTCCCGCCTGTGCTGCTGACTTCCAGAATCAGGCCAGCTACCCCGCCCACGGCATGCGCTCCGGGGGGAAGGTTCTTCACTTCCAATGCTGACAGTTCCTTGGCTACCTTTGGCATGCCTGCCCCTTCCGTGCGTTGATCTTGGCTTGCGTGTGAATCCCTGCTTGGGAGTCGCATTGCGAGTTCTGCAATTGATTGCAGCGGGGTGTATGGCTACCCGCCCAAACACCCGCCCAAAATTTTACGCTAGAGGGTAGATTCTTGTAAACGATTGGAGATATGTTTTTGGTGTTTTCCCCTTGAGTGACGCTAACTTAGAGGAATACTAGGGGAGAATTGGAAAGGTTCAGAAATTCGATTCCGGCGGACTCCGTTTCCGCCAGGATGCAAAAGACGCTCGCAAAAGCGTCTTTTCTTTGAAGATTCTTCTGAGAAGAAAAAATTTTCAAAGAAAAGAAGTTGATCGACAAAAGTTGTGATACACTACAAAGCTTCGCTGATCGCAGCAAGCAGATGAAATCTAAAGCGCCTTTAAGTCATTTAAAGCAAGTTTTTAGAGTTCGGTTCCTTAAAAAAATACAGCCGATAAGCGTGGGCGTTTGATAGCCAAGCAGCCAGTTCTTCGGAACAAACTCTTCGGAGTAATCAAGCGCTCACAAAAACAGTAATGAGGAAGAATTTATTCTTCTTGATTCCGTCAAGTGAGTGAGCAGTCGAAAGACTTTAAATTCA